>CAVYGK010000009.1:0-38337 GCA_963768015.1 uncultured Solirubrobacterales bacterium | reverse complement strand
GCCGGCCCTCATCAAGACAAGGGCAGCCTACGGAGAAAGAGTTCCGCTGGATCCCTGGTTCGTCACCGGTTTGACGGAAGGGGAGGGATGCTTTTGCGTTGCCCTCGCCGTTCGTCAGACGCTTCGAACCGGGCTCGAGGTCCGTCCCTCGTTCGCGTTGTCGTTGAACGAGAAGGACCTGGGGCTCCTCCGGGATCTACAGACGTTCTTCGGATGCGGATGGATCCGAGAATCGAAGTCCGATCGCACCTTCAAATACGAGGCGCGGTCGGTCCGAGATCTTTTGGACCCGATCATTCCGCACTTCGAGCGCTATCCCCTCAGGGGGAGCAAAGCGATGAGCTTTGCGGCGTTTGCGGGCGTCTGCCGGATGATCGAGCAAGGCGATCATCTGCGGCGGGATGGCGTGCGAGAGATCATTGACATCGCCTACGAGATGAATCTCGGCAAGCGACGTTTCTCGCGCGACGATCTCCTACAGGCGCTGATGAGGTGAAGGGATAGTCTGCGCTCCTGGAAACAGGGGATAACGCGAAGTTCCGACCTGCACGAATGGCGTAACGACTTGAACGCTGTCTCAACGAGGGGCTCGGTGAAATTGCAGTCTCGGTGAAGATGCCGAGTACCCGCGGCTAGACGGAAAGACCCCGTGAACCTTTACTACAGCCTGGTATTGGGGTTCGATCCATTTCGCTCAGGATAGGTGGGAGGCTTGGAAGCGCCGGCTGCGGCTGGCGTGGAGCCAACCTTGAGATACCACCCTTGGTGTATTGGATCTCTAACAGTGCGCCCTGAATCGGGGCACTGGACAGTGACAGGTGGGTAGTTTGACTGGGGCGGTCGCCTCCCAAAATGTAACGGAGGCGCGCAAAGGTTCCCTCAGCACGGTCGGAAATCGTGCGTAGAGTGTAAAGGCAGTAAGGGAGCTTGACTGCGAGACCGACAGGTCGAGCAGGTGCGAAAGCAGGCCTTAGTGATCCGGCGGTAGCAAGTGGAAGCGCCGTCGCTCAACGGACAAAAGGTACTCCGGGGATAACAGGCTTATCGGGCCCAAGAGTCCACATCGACGGCCCGGTTTGGCACCTCGATGTCGGCTCGTCGCATCCTGGGGCTGAAGTAGGTCCCAAGGGTTGGGCTGTTCGCCCATTAAAGCGGTACGCGAGCTGGGTTCAGAACGTCGTGAGACAGTTCGGTCCCTATCTGCCGTGGGCGTTGGAGAGTTGAGAGGATTCGTCCCTAGTACGAGAGGACCGGGATGAACGCACCTCTGGTGTATCTGTTGTCCTGCCAAGGGCACTGCAGGTTAGCTACGTGCGGATCGGATAACCGCTGAAAGCATCTAAGCGGGAAGCCGACCTCGAGATGAGCTCTCCCATCCCCTTGAGGGAGTAAGACCCCTGGAAGATCACCAGGTTGATAGGCCGGATCTGGAAGGGTGGTGACACCTGTAGGAGACCGGTACTAATGGGTCGAGGGCTTGACGGATATTTGATATCCGTGCATTGGCACTGTGTGGTTTTGAAGGCCCGCGAAGGGGCTCTCACCGGTTTCCGGTGGCTATGGCGAGGGGGAAACACCTCTTCCCTTTCCGAACAGAGCCGTTAAGCCCCTCAGCGCCGATGGTACTTGGCCCGCAAGGGCCTGGGAGAGTAGGTCGCCGCCGGTTATTTATATGCGCCCCGCTCGTGTTCGACACGGGCGGGGTTCCTTTTTGGTCCCGGCTGGCGGATTGGCGTAGGATCCGCCGTGTGGCGGACGAAGAGACGAATGCTTCGGAACTGATCGACGAGCGGATCAGGGAGCTGGGCGACTGGCGCGGCGAGACGCTCGGCAAGGTGCGAGCGATCATCAAGGAAGCGGACCCCGACGTCGTCGAGGAGTGGAAGTGGAGGAAAGCCACGAACCCCGGCACGCCGGTCTGGTCCGACACCGGGGACATCTGTACGGGTGAGTCCTACAAGAACGTGATCAAGCTGACGTTCTTCAAGGGTGCGTCGTTGAACGATCCGTCAGGTCTGTTCAACTCCAGCCTTGACGGGAAGGTCAGGCGTGCGATTGACATCAAAGAAGATGACACGATCGACGTCGGGGCACTGAAGGACCTCGTCCGTCAAGCGGTGGCGCTGAATCAAAAGCGGAAATAACCTCGTCGGCTTAGGCTTGCGGCGTGCTTCCGCTCCCGCTCCCGGAGCCCCCGCTGACCGATGGGATCGTGGCTCTGCGCCCGTGGCGGGACGCGGACGTGCCGGAGGTAGCCACGTGGGGACAGGATCCGTTGCTCGTGAGATGGTCCGGGGTGCCGGTCGATCAGACCGCCGACAGCGCCCGCGCATTCTTCCGGCGCGCCGAGGAGGCGAGGCAAGCCGGACTGATGGTCGCGCTCGCGATCGTCGACCCGCAGTCGGATCGAGTCCTCGGGTCGTGCGATGTGCGTCGGCCGGACCCGTTCGATCTCTGTATTGGCGAACTCGGGTACGTGCTGGTCGCGAGCGCTCGCGGCCGCGGGGTGGCGACGCGGGCAGTGCGACTGCTGACGGACTGGAGCTTTGCCGAGTTGGGCATGCAGCGCGTCCAGGCGCTCGTGCACCCGGAAAACCCTACATCTGCCCGGGTTGTGGAGCGCGCGGGGTTCCGCCGCGAGGGCCTTCTCAGAAGCTATCGAGCCGCCCCACACGGGCGCGAGGACCGCGTCATCTACGCGATCCTCCCGGGCGAGCCGGCCGGCGGCCAGCCTAAAGGCCGAACAGGACTGCCGGAAGCAGGTTCGTGAGGGCGTGCGCGACAGACGGCGGTCCCACGCTGTCCGACCGTTTGCGCAGCCAGCCGAGCACCCAACCTGCGATCAGCTGCAGCGGCAGAAGTGGCCACAACGCCAGGCTGACCAGGAGCAGCAGCACATGTGGCGCGAGAAAGATCAGCGCCTGAAGGACGTTGCCTCGGCGAAAGCCCAGGTGCTTGAACAGCAGGCCGGCGATGAAGCCGCGGAACAGCATCTCTTCGGCGAGGGCGAGCAGGAGGATCGCGACGTAGTCGCCTGTCGTCGTCGGCGGGCCAGTGATGTTCCCAGAGCTACCGTGCAACAGGTGGGCAGGGATCTTGGCCAGCAGAAGCGCCCCAAGGGCCGCGACCGGGATCACCACGGCGATCGCCAGCGCGTAGGCAGATCGCGTGCCCCACTGCAATCCCACAGCCTTGCGCGCCCGGGTGCGGGACCATCCCGAACGGCGCAGCCTACGCGCCCAAATCCACGACGGCAGACTGAAAATGACGAGCTCAACGAGCGCTGAGGCCACTTAGTGAGCCTCCGACTCGCGGCGGGTGGCTCGGGCGCTGGGCCGTAGGTGTGGATCGCCCGCGGCTCCGGTCGCGCCGGGGCGCTCGACGAACTCGAGCAGTTCAGACGGCTGACAGTCGAGCTCGCGGCAGATCGCCTCGAGCGTCGAGAACCGGATGGCCCTGGCCTTACCGGTCTTCAGGATCGACAGGTTGGCGACCGTGAGGCCGATCCTGTTTGAGAGCTCGGTCAGGGTCAGTTCGTGCTCGTAGAGGAGGCGATCTAGATGGACAATGATCGGCATCGCGGAAACAGGTCAAACGGTCAGGGCCTGCTCGTCTGCCAGCTCAGACCCGACCGTAAAGGCAGCCGCGAGGGCCAGCAACAGCACGCCGAGCAGGATTAGGGGGATATCGAGTACGAAGTGAGAGCGCACGCTCACTCCTCGGGCGACCAGCGTGTGCTGGAGATAGAGGCCGCCAAGCCAGATCACCATCGCGCGCGCCAACTCGAACACGAGTACGGCGATACCAATTCGCCGAAGCCGGATCGCGTTCTCGCGGGCGAACGTCTCACCCTTGCCCAGCGCCGTCAGCAACTGTCGGAGTTGATACAGGACGAATAGCCACCAGCCAGCCGTCACCGCGAGTATCGCCGCAGCCACAAGCACGAACGAGAACCGCGGACGACCAAACGCCAGCTGCCCGGCGCTGACGCCGAGTGGGGCAGCGGACCCACCTAGCCGACCCGAGGAGATGTGGTAGGCCGTCGGTGGCAGTTGGAAGTAGAAGTCGAGCGTCAGCGCGCTCCCCCGCATCGCATGAAGGGCGATTACCACCAGCAGCGCGGCGACCGCGATGGCGACCGAGATCGACAGCCACCACACAACACCGACCGCGACCGCCAACGCCCTTGCCCACCGTTTCGATCGCGACATCGTCGGCTCCTAACCCACAGACTCAGCATATCGATTATCGATATGTAGATACCCCCACCAGACGGTCGCCAATCAGCGGGCGGATACGAGACCCGCGGTCATCTGCTGTCGGGGGGCTCGGGCGGCTAGAGCAAGCGGACGATCGTGAGCCGGCGCACGCCCTTGGGGGTAGGCACCTCGACCGTGTCGCCGACCGCGTGGTCGAGCAGCGCCTTGGCGACCGGTGACTCGGCCGAGAGCTTGCCTTGCGAGCGGTCGGCCTCGGTCGCGCCGACGATCGTCCAGATGTTCAGCTCGCCGGTGTCCTCGTCGCGGATCTCCGCCGGCCGCGCAAAGGAGAACACGTCGGACTCCGTCGAGGCTTCGACGACGACCGCGCTCCGCAGTCGCTGACGCAGGCGCAAGATCCT
The DNA here is from genome assembly GCA_963768015.1 of uncultured Solirubrobacterales bacterium. Taxonomy (GTDB): domain Bacteria; phylum Actinomycetota; class Thermoleophilia; order Solirubrobacterales; family Solirubrobacteraceae; genus Palsa-465. The sequence continues at coordinate 33,716 of CAVYGK010000009.1, read as the reverse complement.
CGTCTCTAGCAGTGCCTGATCCTCCTTGGCGGCGTGGTACTCGCCGTTCTCGCTCAGATCGCCGTGGCCGCGCGCCGTGAGGATTCGCTGTGCGATGTCGCGCCGCGCCGTCGTCTCGAGCGCACCCAGCTCGGCCTTTAGCTCCGCCAGTCCTTGCTCTGTGATCGGCTCGCCGCCGTTTTCCTGAAGTGCCATCACAGCATCTTGCCAGGTACGGGCTTCGCCCGATCCGTTGAGTGCCGGTGCTTGTGCGGGCCACGTGCCAGCATGTAAACCGTGCGAGAGATCAGCGACTTCATGCGGGCGAACCCGCAGGTGTTGATCTTCCTGATCATCTGCCTCGTGCTCGGGATCGGGATGTTCTTGATCGTGGTGTTCGGCGTCGTGAGCTCGGGCTCGACGCAGACCAACGGCTATCCGTCGGACGTGATCTTCGGGCTGCAGGGGCTGCTCTAGCTCACCCGCTCGCGCCGCGCGCGCTGCGGCGCGGGCCGAACAGGGGAGATGCAGTGGGCCGGAGGCGCCGGGACGGCGCCAGGCCTGCGCTGGTGCTCGAAACGCAGCGGCCGCCGGTGCGGGTGCGAAACCTCGGGCTCAGGGTCGCCGAGGATGTCCTCCGCAAGGCTCAGCAGCGCGCGAAGTCGTTTGGCTGAAGAGTGGAACATATGTTCGCCAACCTAGGGTGCCGCTCGGACGGAAGATCCGATCGCGAGCCAACCGGCTCCTGAGCCAGGCGCGCGAGGGCGAGACCGGAACCACCGGAACATCTTAAAGGCCTGCAAATGAGGCTCGCGTCGAGGCTTCGCTCGGTCCGGCCAGGACGGTCGGTGATGGGCGGAATCTTGCAGAGCTCACGAACCCAGCGACGACCAGACTTCGAGCTTGGTGCCGACCCGCTCGACAACGGCATCCGTGAACTCCGTGGTGCCCGCGTGACCGCCGAGATCGGGGGTCTTGATGCCCGCCGCGACCGTTTCGAGAGCGCCTTCGTAGATCGCCCGCGAGGCGCGCTCACACGCGGCCCCGTAGCGGTCGGCCGCGTGGCGCAGCAGGGCGCCGCAGGCGAGGATCATCGCCAGCGGATTGGCGAGGTCCTTGCCCTGGAGGGCGGGCGCGGTGCCGTGCGGCGCCTCGGCCATCGCGACCGTCGTGTCGTAGTGCTCGTCGAACGCCAGCAGCACCGACTCCGCGCCCGCGATCGAGCCGAACATCGGCAGCACGAGGTCCGACAGGCAGTCGCCGTCGCGGTTCAGCGCCGGGATCACCAGCGGCACGTCGGTCGCGCCTGACAGCAGGCCGGCGTACGTCGCGTCGATCAGCACTGGGCGGTACTCGATCTCCGGGTGGCGAGCGGCGGAGGCGTCCATCTCCTCCTTGAGCATCCCTTCGTAGACGGGCGACACGGTCCACTTCGGGCCGCCGTAAACCCGAGCGCCCATCTTCTCGGCGGTGCGAAACGCGTACTCGGCGACGGCGCGGCAGGTCGACCGCGTGATCCGCTCCGTCCGGAGCGCAACCTCATCGGCCGCACCCGGCTCGCCGGTGCGCTCCTCGCGAGCTCCGTAGGCGTCCTCGACGGCCATCCGGACGACCGCGATCGGATAGTGAACGCCCGCGATCGGCGCCACGCCCGGGAGGCGGCGCCCGGTCCGAACGATCACCTTGCCGTCGACCTGTTCGCGCAGGATGCGATTCGGTGAGCCGACGTCCCCAGCGCCCTCGGGGGTGATCGTCGCTGCCTTCAGCCCAAGTCCCGCCTCCCGCATCGCCTGGGCGGCATCGATCACCACCTGGTTGGAGCTCGCGCGCCGGTTCTCGAGCGACAGATCGAAGCGGGGCAGGTCGAGCTCGAGCCCCAGTAGGCCGCCATCAAGGACACGAAGCGACTGCTCCAGCAGCTCCTGGCCAGTCTCGTCGCCCTCCATGACGACGGCGCTCACCTGACCCGGGGTCGTCGACATCCGTCAGGCAGCGGTGGCGGGGAGCAGCTCCTCGCGGCGCTCGGTCAAAGCGGCGATCACGATCGCGAGGTGCTCATCGAAGTCGACGCCGAGCTCCTCGGCGCCGAGGCGCATGTCGTCGCGGCTGACGGCCGCGGCGAAGCTCGGTTGCTTCATCTTCTTCTTGACCGACTTCGGCGTCATCCCGACCAGCCCCTCGGGACGTACGTAAGCGCAGGCGAGGATGAAGCCCGACAGTTCGTCGACCGCGAACAACGTCTTCTCCATCGGCGTCTCGCGAGGAACGCCCATGAAATCGGCGTGGGAGGCGACCGCACGGACCAGCTCGGGCGGATAACCGCGCACCTCGAGCTCGCGGATCGCGTGACCGCGGGTGACCGTCGCCGAGGTTGGGATAGAGCTCGTAGTCAAGGTCATGCAGTAGCCCCGTCACCCCCCAAAGCTCCACGTCGCCGTCGAACCGCGGGGCATAGGCGCGCATCGCTGCCTCGACGGCGAGCATGTGGCGTCGGAGGGAATCCGACTGAGTCCATTCGCAAAGGAGGTTCCAGGCCTGATCGCGCGAAACAGCAGGTGCCATGGCCGTTACCCTAGCTGAGCGTTCGCGGCTGACCGGATCTCCTTCTCCGGCGCCACCAGCTACGCTGACTGGCCCGCGACCCCAAGCGACTGAACCCGGAACCAGCCACCCGAGGTCGATTCCTTTGCAGAAGTTCGTAATCGAAGGCGGAGTCCCGCTGTCGGGCACGATCGTGCCGGCGGGCAACAAGAACGGTGCGCTGCCGATCCTGGCGGCCTGCCTATTGACCGACGACGTGGTGATCCTGCGCAACGTGCCGCGGATCGCCGATGTCGAGGCGATGGTGATGCTGCTCGAGACGCTCGGCGCCCGAGTGCAGTGGTTGGGACCGAGCGAGCTGTCGGTCGACTGCTCGTCGATTGACAGCACCGAGGTCGACGCCGAACTGTCAGAGCGAATCCGCGCGTCGTTCCTGCTCGCCGGCCCGCTGCTGGCGCGGTTCGGCACCGCCCGGATGCCGCCGCCCGGTGGCGACGTGATCGGCAGGCGGCGGCTGGATCCTCACCTCGACGCCTTCCGGGCCCTCGGGGCCCTGGTCGAGAGCCAGCGCGGGGACATCACGCTCACCGCGCCCCCGCTCGGCCTGACGCCATGTGACTTCCTGATGGATGAGCCGTCCGTGATGGCGACCGAGAACGCCCTGATGGCAGCCGCGCTGACCCGCGGACCGACCGTGATCCGAAACGCCGCGTCTGAGCCGCACGTCCAGGACCTTGCGCGGATGCTGAGCGCGATGGGCGCCGCGATCGACGGCGTCGGCTCGAACGTGATGACCGTCCATGGCCAACCCAGCCTGCGCGGCTGCACGCACGAGATCGCTCCGGACCACATCGAGATCGGCTCGTTCATGGCGCTTGCCGGGGTGACCGGGGGCGAACTGATCGTAAAGGACACTCGTCCCGATGACCTCCGAATGATCCGGCTCGTGTTCGAGCGGCTCGGGCTGCGTAGCGAGGTGCACGGGGCCGATGTGATCGTTCCGGGCAACCAGCGGCTGAAGGTCCGCAACGACAACGGCGACTACATGCCCAAGGTCGAGGATGGTCCCTGGCCCGCGTTCCCCGCCGACCTTACGAGCATTGCACTGGCGCTCGCCACACAGGCCGAGGGGTCGGTGATCATCCACGAGAAGATGTTCGAGAACCGGCTGTTCTTCACCGACAAGCTCGTGATGATGGGCGCCGCGATCACAATCTGCGACCCGCACCGCGCGATCATCAATGGTCCGCGCCCGCTCAGAGGCGGCCGCGTCGAGTCGCCCGACATCCGTGCCGGAATGGCGATGCTGATCGCGGCGCTGTGCGCCGACGGAGTCACTGAGATCGGCAACGTGCGCCAGATTGACCGCGGATACGAGCGGATCGACGAGCGCCTGCGTGAGCTCGGCGCGCGCATCACCAGGCTGGAAGACGCTCCAGTCACCGCGTAATCGGCCGGATCCCGAGCGGCATCCGAGAAGCTCCAGTCACCGCGTGATCGACCGGATCCCGAGCGGCACCCGAGACGTCCTCCCCGACGAGATGCGGGAATTGCGGGCGGTGATGGGCCGGGTCGGTGCCGTGTTCGAGCGCGCCGGATACGGCGAAATAGCGACTCCGGCGCTCGAGTACGAGCGCAGCTTCGATCGGATCGACATGGCCGCGAGTCGGCCCGCGTACCGCGTGTTCGACGAGCAGGGCAATGTACTCGTGCTGCGGTCGGACATGACGATCCCGATCGCCCGGGTGGTCGCGACCCGCTACGCACACGCCGAACCGCCTCTTCGCTTCTGCTACTTCGCCTACGCCTACCGCGGCGTGCGCCCGCAGCGGGGCCAGTCGCGTGAGTTCCTTCAGGCTGGCATAGAGTTGATCGGTTCGCCCGGGCCGGCGGGAACCGCCGAGGTGCTGGGTGTCCTGTGCGAGGCGCTCGACGCGGCGGGCCTCCAGACCTACCGGATCGGCCTGGGAGACGCCTCTCTGTACCCGGCGCTGCTGGAATCGGTCGGCGTTCGGGAGGCCGAGCGCGAACAGATCCTCACCGAGCTGGCCACGGGCAACTTCGTCGGGGTCGAGCAGGAGGTCGATCGCCTGGCGATCGACGACGACCAGGTGGAGCTGCTGCTACGCGTGCCACGGACCCGAGGTGGGGCAGAGGTGCTCGAGGACCTCGAGGACGCGCTCCACGGCGCGCTCGCCGGACTGCGCGATCTAAACGCGCTGCTCGCTCCGGAGGTGGCCGCACGGATCATCTTCGACCTCGGCCTGGTCCGCAACATCGGCTACTACACGGGCGCCGTATTTCAGGTCTACGACCCAGCCTACGGTGTGCCGCTCGGGAGCGGTGGACGCTACGACGAGCTATTGGGGGCGTTCGGCCGGCCGCTACCTGCGGTCGGGTTCGCGCTCAACGTCGAGCGGCTGCACATCGCGCTGACAGGGGAGGAGCGCGGTCGTACGCGGCGCGGAGGGCGATCAGGATGAGTGGCCTGCGGATCGCGGTCCCGCGCGGCGCGCTGTTCGCCGATACGCTCCAGCTGCTCGATCGGCTCGGGGTCGACACTCGCGAGGTCCGCGAGAACGATCGCAAGCTTGTGTTCGACGCGGCCGGGATCGTGACGATGCGTCCATCCGACGTACCGACCTACGTCGAAGCCGGAGCGGCCGACATCGGAATTACCGGCAAGGACGTACTGATGGAGCAGTCTGAGCGCGAGGTTTACGAGCTGATGGATCTCGGGTACGGACGCTGCCGGATGGTGCTCGCGAGCGTGGAGGGCGAGGACCGCGGCCAGGAGGCGCTCCGACGGCTTGGCGTGGTGCGGATCGCGACCAAGTACCCACGGGTCGCGGCGCGCCACTTCCTGCAGACCGGGCGCCAGGCGGAGATCGTTGAGGTCAAGGGCTCGGTCGAGCTGGCGCCGCTGACCGGGCTCGCCGAGGCGATCGTCGACCTCACGGCGACGGGAACGACGCTGCGCGAAAACCACCTCGTGGTCCGCGAGGAGATCGCGGTTTGCACCGCGCGACTGATCGCGAACCCGGTCGCCCACCGGTTGCAGGCTGCAAGAATCGACGGTCTCGCGGAGCGCGTCGGTGCAATCTGAGCGCCTCACGCTCGCCGGCGATCCGGTGGCGCTCGCGGAGGAACTGCGCGCGCTGGTGCCGGCGCCCGAGTCCGTAACACCGCAGGTGGCCGAGATCATCGCGCGCGTCCGCGCCAGCGGCGACGAGGCCGTCCGCTATTACACCCGTCGATTCGACACAGACGGCTCGACTCCGTCGGCGTTGCACGTACCCGATGCCGAGCTGGCGACCGCCGAGCGCAATCTCGACGACGACGTGCGCGCCGGCCTCGAGCACGCGATCGCGAACGTGACGCGCGTCGCGCAGGCAACGCTCGCGGCCGACCGAACTGTGAGCTTCGACGGACATGAGGTTGTGCTGCGCGAGGTCCCCGTCCGCCGCGGCGCGGTGTACGTACCCGGCGGGCGCGCGCCGTACCCAAGCACGGTGGTCATGGGCACGGTCTGCGCGCGAGTCGCCGGGGTGCGGGAGGTCGCCGTTTGCTCGCCGCCAGGCCCCGACGGCGAGGTCAACTCGGTCGTGCTCGGCGCCTGCCGACTCGCGGGTGCGTCGGTCGTGTACCGGATGGGCGGGGCGCAAGCGATCGCGGCGCTTGCCTACGGCACGGACACGGTGAGGCCGGTCGACGTGATCGTGGGTCCGGGCAATCTTTACGTCCAGGAAGCCAAGCGCCAGGTCTTCGGGCGGGTCGGAATCGACGGCTTGGCGGGCCCGAGCGACATGATGCTGATCGCCGACGGGGAGTGCGACCGGGACGCGCTGGCGCTCGACCTGCTGGCGCAGGCCGAACACGGGCCCGGCTCGCTCGTGGTCGGGATCTCGCCGTCCGGGGAGTTGATCGACCATCTCGCCGCGGAGCTGGCACGCGCGCCCGACACCGGTGCCGTCGCGCGCCTGATCCAGGTTTCCGAGCTCGAGCACGCGCTCGCGATCTCGGAGCAGTTCGCGCCCGAGCACCTTCAGCTCGCGGGCGCGCCCGCGGAGCGGCTGGCGTCGCGGGTGACGACGGCCGGGTGCGTCCTGGTGGGGGCGGCCACCGGAACCGCCTTCAGCGACTACATCGCCGGCTCAAACCATGTGCTGCCGACCAACGGAGCTGCGCGGTTCGGGTCGGCGCTGACGCCGGCGGCCTTCCGGCGCCGGTTTGCGGAGGTGCGGATCGAAGGCGGCGCGGCGGAGCTTGCGCGCGAGGCCGCCCCGGTCGCTCGCGCCGAGGGATTCGAGCTCCACGCACGATCGATGGAGGCGCGCATTCGCGACAATGGCACGCGATGACGCGCGCCGCGGAGATCGACCGCAGGACCAAAGAGACGCAGATCCACGTCGAGCTCGAGCTTGATGGTGACGGGCGCGGTGAGCGGCGTACGGGTGTCGGGTTCTTCGATCACATGCTCGACCTGCTTGCACGCCACGGGAGGCTCGACCTGAACGTGAGCGCCGACGGAGATCTTCAGACGGGCGCCCACCACACGGTCGAGGACGTCGGGATCTGCCTTGGCCAAGCGCTGGACCAGGCGCTCGGTGATCGCGCTGGGATCAGCCGCTACGGCCAGGCGACGATTCCAATGGACGAATCCAGGGCATCGTGCGCGATCGACATCTCCGGCCGCGGGCTGTGCGCGTTCGAAGCGGCGCTTCCGCCCGGCGCGATCGGGAACTTCGACCACGAGCTGACCGAGGAGTTCTTTCGCGCGCTTGCGAACAACGCGAACCTGACGCTGCACGTGACGGTCGAGGCCGGAACCAACGCCCACCACGTGATCGAGGCGGCGTTCAAAGCGGTGGCACGAGCCTTGCGGATGGCGGTAGCGCTCGATCCGACCGAGCACGGCGTGCCGAGCACAAAAGGGACCCTGTCGTGACCGCGATCGCGATCGTCGACTACGGGATGGGCAACCGCCGCTCGGTCCAAAAGGCATTCGAGCATCTCGGCGCGCGCGTCGAATTGACGTCCGATCACGACACGATCCGCGCTGCCGACGGGATCGTCGTCCCCGGCGTGGGGGCGTTTCCGCTGGCGATGCAGCGCCTGAACGAACTCGGGCTCGATCAGCTTCTGCGCGGGTGCGTCGCCGAGCAAAAGCCGCTGCTGGGGATCTGCCTCGGTATGCAGTTGTTGCTGGAGCGCTCGGAGGAGCTTCAAGCGACCGCCGGCTTGGGCCTGATCGGCGGCGTCGTAACGGCGCTTAGAGCCGGCGAGCTCCGAGTTCCCCATATCGGCTGGAACGAGGTGACGTTCGAACGGTCCTCGCCGCTGACCGCCGGCCTGCCGCCACGGGGCTGCGCGTTCTACCACGTGCACTCGTTCGCCGTGCGCTGCAGCGACGAGCGCGACGTCGTCGGGACGACTACGTACGGCGAGCAGCTCGCGACGATCGTCGCCCACCAAAGCGTGTACGGCGTCCAGTTTCACCCGGAGAAATCCTCCGCGCACGGCCTGCGGATGCTCGAGAACTTCGTCGCGCTCTGCGGGCAGCCCGCGACGGCGAGCGCCGCACGGTCGCCGGTGCGGGCATGATCCTGCTGCCGGCGATCGACATTCTCGACGGGAAGGCGGTCCGCCTGACCCGCGGGGACTTCGAACAGCGCACGATCTACGACGCCGACCCGGTACAGGCGGCCCGCCGCTGGGTCGATGCGGGGGCCCGCGCGCTCCACGTCGTCGATCTCGACGGAGCGCGTAGCGGTCACCCGGCGAACCTGGAGCTCGTCAAACGGGTCGTCGCCAGCGTCCCTGTCCCGGTTCAGGTCGGAGGTGGCCTGCGAACCAGCGAAGCGGTCGAGGCGGTGCTCGAAGCCGGTGCGGCGCGAGTCGTGCTCGGAACGGCCGCGTTCCGCGATCTTGATTTCCTCGACGAGACGATCGCGGCACACCGGGACCGGGTCGTCGTGTCAATCGACGCGCGCGATGGCCTGCTGGCGGCATCGGGTTGGACGGAGCAGACGCAGATCCCGGTCGAGTCGGTGATCGAAACCCTGAGTGGGAGGGGGGTGACGAAGTTCGTGTATTCGAGCATCGAGCGCGACGGGATGATGGCCGGTCCCGACCTCGCCGAGGTCGCCCGGATCGCCGCTGCCGTCCGCGGGACGTTCGTCTACTCCGGCGGCGTCTCGACGGTCGACGATCTGATCGCGCTGGCCCAGCTGCGACAGGTCAACCTGACCGGCGTGATCGTCGGCAAGGCACTGTATGAACAACGCTTCGACGTCGCGGCCGGGCAGGCCGCGCTAGCGGGCTGATGCACTACAAGCGCGTGATTCCGTGCCTCGACGTGGATCGCGGGCGCGTGGTCAAAGGCGTCGGGTTCGTCGACCTGCGCGACGCCGGCGATCCGGTCGAGCTGGCGGCGCGCTACGACGCCGCCGGGGCCGACGAGCTCGTGTTGCTCGACATCACCGCGACCTCCGACAAGCGCGGGACGGTCGTCGAGCTGGCCCGCCGGGCTGCCGACGAGGTCTTCATCCCCTTCACGATCGGCGGCGGCATCAGATCGGTCGGCGACGCCCAGGCAGTGCTCGACGCCGGCGCGGACAAGGTTTCAGTCAACTCGGCGGCGCTCGCCCGCCCGGAGCTTCTCGACGAGCTCGAGCGGACGTTCGGCGCGCAGTGCGTGGTGCTCGCGATCGACGCGAAGCGGACCAAGCACAACGGCTGGAAGGCATACGTCGCCGGGGGGCGACACGCCACAGGCCGCGATGTCATCGCGTGGGCACGCGAGGGGGTGCAGCGCGGCGCGGGCGAGATCCTGCTGACCAGCATGGACCGCGATGGCACCAACAGCGGTTATGACGTCGAGCTGACGTCCGCGGTCGCGGACGCGGTCAATGTGCCGGTGATCGCCTCCGGCGGGGCCGGGGCGCTCGATCACCTCACCGCGGCGCTAGACGCCGGCGCTGACGCCGTCCTGTGTGCCTCGATCTTCCACTACGGGCAGCACACGGTCGACGAGGTCAAGCGGCACCTCGCGCACGACGGAGTGTCAGTCAGGCTGACCGACGCGCACCACTAGAGCGCCGCGTGATCCGCGGCCCCGGCGGGGCGAAATGCAGTTTTGTTTGGGACTCGACTGTGAGCCGGCCGCGTTTACGCGGCCTCTTCTACGTAGCCGGCCGCTGCGCACGTGTCGCAGTACGCGGCGGGCGGTACGCGTGGCTCGTAGCAGCCCGGACGACAGCATGTAGACGACCGCTTGGGTCGACCACGGCCGATACGAGCGGCGGCGGCATCCTTGAGCTCCTCGCGCATGCGATCAAGCTCGGCTGCGTGCTCTGCGCAGAACCGACGGCCCTTCTCAGCCGGACGCTGACAGTGACTTCCACTACGACAACGCATAGACCCTGTATGATAGCAAGCCGCCCGGAAGCCGGTCCGATGCAGGGTTGTGTGCGGCCTAGGGCAGGGGCGTCCTATTGGGGTTTGGTGTGGCTCAGGCATGCCCTGGCTCGCTCGCTCAGTCATGCCTCGGTCTGGGCCGAATCCGTGATCGTGTCCACCTCAAGGCTGTAGTGCGAAACGGTGTGGTCGAAGTCAACGAGGCATTGCCGCGCGGTCTCGTCGACGATCGCCGTTCGCACGTCAGTTCCCGCGAACGCAGTGATCGATTCCAACGATTCCCAGTACGTCAGGTCGATCAGCTCGACGTGGCCCGTTCCCGAGTCAACCGCACGAAGCAATTGCGCACCGCGGAAGCCGTCGAGCGCCTTGAGCTTGTCGACCACCACCGCGACGAAGTGTGCTTGGTAGGTCAGTGTGCAGCACGGACCTGCCTAGCAAGTGAGGATGTCTTTGGGCTAGATGTCCGGCCGTTCGCCGTCGTGCGGCGAGGTCAGTGGCAGGGGGACGGCGCGCGCGTCCACGGGGTCTCTGGCTTTGCAGCTCCCGGCAGCGCTTCGCGCCGAGGGCGGACTCACGGACACCGAGGTGATCGCACGTCTGTGGGACGGGTTTCTGCTCTACACCGCACCGGTCTGGCCATGGCCCGCGGAGCGGTACCGGACGTCGGTGAACGGCCACTCGGTTGCGAGCCAGTTCGCGACGGCGTCGTGCAGCGGCAGATCTAGTTCCGCGCAGTCTGCGCTGACCCAGGACTGCACTTGCGCGACCGAGGTATCCGACCGCGACGGGTAGATGTATACGCATCCGATGACTCGGCCTCCAGCATTGAGGACGGTGTATGTAAAACCCACGCGTCGTTCGAAGTCGTCCGCGTGGCGCTGCAGGTCTCGCAGGTTCTCCTCGAGCGAGAGGCCACCGTCCGGTGGCCATCCACCATCCGGAAAGCCTGGGGTGGTGCGGATGTGGTCGATGCTCGACGTCCAGGCACCGTGATCGGACTCGTTGTGCTGGGGTCCAAGCGGCTGCAAGCGAAAGCCCGCCCCCACAAGGCCCTGAGGAACTACAAAGTCATCCCGCACGAACGGATCAGCCATACGCTCAGGTTATGCGACGCGCGACAGCCGGTCCCGGAGCTCCCCGGGGCCCGCAATGTCCTTGGCTCCGGGCGCCGGGCCAGACCCGCGCCGTGTGCGGAACGCAGGACGCGGCAGCTGCTTCCTCCTGAATGAGACGACGGCGGCCGCCGTCGCACGACGGCGCCGCCGCTCCCGACTACGAGCAGCGGCTGAACGATCGAGAGAGCACGCAGTGGCGGTGCCGGTCCGGCCCGCTCTTAGCGCGGTGGCCGGGACGTCGCGCCTATCGGCGTGAGGCTTCTGCTTGTTCGATCATCTCGACACTGTCCGCAGGGTGAGCCTCCCGTAACACGGTCATAACGCCGTTATGCCGTTGTTATCGCTGGCCCGCTAGAACCGCGTCGCAGGGATGCGCCGCATGAACGCAATGTGGACGGCGGTGCTGGCCACCTGGCCGCTGATGGCGTTTGCCGCCCTCGGTTGCGTGCTTGCGGTCGCAGCTTGTGGATCCTCCAAGACGAGCAGCACGGCGGGCCCGGCCGGGTCGAGCGCCTCGACCAGCGACTCCAGTTCGACGTTGGCGTTCTCGAGGTGCATGCGCACAAACGGCGTGCCGAACTTCCCCGACAATCCGAGGGGCGGGATCCACATCGCAGCCAACGGGCAAACGCTCGCGATCAACGGAGTGACGGTCAGCGCTCCGGCGTTCGCGGCTGCCCGACACAAGTGCGAGCAGTACCTGCCGCACGTGAACGTGAGCCCGGCGCAGGCCGCGCAGGGTCTCAGCACGGGTTGAAGTTTGCCGCGTGCATGCGCGGGCACGGCGTGCCGAAGTTCCCCGACCCAAAGATCACCACCGGCCCCGGCGGCGGCCAAGCGGTCGACTTGCGCGGCGCCGGGCTCGACTTCCAGGCGCCCGCGTTTCAAGCGGCCGCGAAGGCCTGCGGCGGCGGCCCAAGGGACCGTGATCCCGTAGAGCCGACCCAAATCGCTAGTTCGCGACCCATCTCGGCCAGCTCCGCTTCCGGTTCGGGCTACGAGTAGCGGATCATTCGCGGCCCCAAGAACTCTCTTATGAGAGTCGCCGACGAACGTACCTCATCTGATCGGCGGGGTTTGTGACATAAGTCACAGCACTGGACGTGGTCGCTCGCTCGTCGACGATTGCCAGATCGCCGCTGCGTCGGGCTACAAGCGAAAGCGCGACAACGGTCCGGTTCGCCGGGTGGACGTGGTCGGCTCTGGTGTCGCACGAGCCTAATGCCGATGGCGTGTCGCCCTGCGGACCGCTCGCTTAGCTTTCCGGACCGCTCGCCTGACCTTGCGTTTCTGCCTGTGCGTCGGGTGGTGCTTGGGCTTCGGCCGCGGCCGGTGCCCAACCGGGCGGCGGCCGGGGAGGAGTTGGTAGATCGTCCCGTAGCCGTCGAGGTAGAGCGCGTGGTAGTCGGCGATCACCGGCGTGAAGGCGCCGTCGGGGAACGAGAACACGGTCCGGCCGGTCGTCGCGTCGAGTCCGGTCGTCGTCTTTGAACCGAGGTCTGAGTAGTAGACGACGTTGCCGATCACGGTCGACGATCCGGAGATCTTGCCGCCGGCGGCGTGGCGCCATCTGATCGCGCCCGACTGGGCGTTGAACGCGTATAGGTTGCCGTCGTAGGAGCCGACGTAGACGGTCGGCCCAAGCCCGGGTGGGTCGGCGACGGAGGCCGACGCGTAGACATAGGCGCCGGTGCCTGTCGCCCAGGCGAGCGCCCCCGTGCGGGCGCCGAACGAATACACGCGCCCGTCCGTGTTCCCCATGTAAACGCGCCCGAAGGCGACCGCCGGGGTGGCGTAGAAGTTGCCTGAGCCGAAGCCGAAATGGGCACCGTTCGTTCCCACCGCCCAGATCTGGTGGCCGTTTGAAGCGTTGACCGCGTAGGCGCGGCCGGCGTAGTCGCCGAAGTAGAGGACGCCGTTGACGAGCGCCGGCCCGCCCTTGATCGGACCGCTCGCGTGGTAGGTCCAATCGACGTGGCCGTGGCTGAGGTTCAGCGCCCACAACGTGCCGCCCTGGTCGCCGAAATAGACGGTCACGTTGTGCACGATCGGCGACGACTCGCTCCCGGCCGGTAGCGGCTTGGACCAGACGATGTGTCCGTTCTTCATCGACAGAGCCACGAAGCGGCCGCCGCCCGGCGAGTGACCGTGGGTCGAGAGCACCGGCACGACCACCAGGTTCTGATTGGCGGCGACCGCAGGAGAGGCCGCGGCGAGCGTTCCGACGCTCTTCTGCCAAAGCGTGCGGCCGTTGAGAATGTCGACCGCCTTGACGACCCCGTCGTCGCCCATCACGTACAGAGTCGTGTGGTAGATCACCGGCGGGAACTCGAGCAGCGAGCCGTCATACAGCCGCCAACCGACGTGAAACGGCGGCTTGAGCTTGGGCGAGTCCGCGAAGAACCTGGTACGCCCGGCGTCGTAGCCATACCACGGCCACTGGAAGTTGTCGACGAACTGGTGTCGCTTGGGCGGCGGCGACGCCGCGGCCGTCGAGGTCGCCGAAGTGAAGGGAACGTTCGGGTTAGAGACGTTGCCCGGCGCGTGCAGCAACACGAATGCGACCACACCCCCGGCGACGATCAGGACGGCCGCCAATGCGAGGAGGCCCCGCCGCAGCAGCCGCCGCGAAACGGGACTCGGCATGGCGCCCATGGTAGTGGGAGGGCTGCGAGCACGCCGCAGCGCAGGCGCGCCGCCGACCGCGCGATGATGGGAGCCGTGGTCGAGGAGGATCCCGACATCCTGCTGTCGCGGCTTGAGGCGATGGCGACTGCCCGTCCGTTGCTGGCAGCACTCGCAAACGCGGAGATTGACGTCTACTTGGTTGGCGGCGCGGTGCGCGACATGATGCTCGGTAGTCAGCCTCGCGAGCTCGATCTGGTCGTCGAGTCGGAGGTCGAGCCGGTGATCGGGCGGCTCGGGGCGACCGGCACCTACCACGACCGGTTCGGCACGGCAAAGGTGACGCTCGATGGCGTCCAGTACGACCTGGCGCGCGCAAGGCGTGAGACGTACTCCCATCCTGGAGCCCTGCCGACAGTCTCCGAGGCGGGCCTCGATGAAGATCTCCGGCGACGCGACTTCACCGTGAACGCGATCGCGCTGGCGATCGCGGGACCGAAGCGAGGGTTGCTGAGGTCCTACGGATGCGCGATCGCCGACCTGCACGCCGGGCTCCTGCGCGTGTTGCACGACGCGAGCTTCACCGACGACCCCACGAGGCTCCTGCGCCTGGCGCTGTACCGGAGCAGGTTGGGCTTCGCGATCGAGGACCACACACTCGAGCTCGCGGGCCGGGCAATCGCCCAAGGCGCGCTGGCGACCGTGAGCGGCGCCCGGATCGGCGCTGAGCTGCGACGGCTGGCGAGCGAGGACGATCCGGTGCGCTCCTTTGGGGCGTTGCGGGAGCTTGGCCTCGACGAGGCGTTGGCGGGCGGGTTTGGCCTTAGCGATCCGCAGCTCGCGCGCCGGGCGCTCGCGCTGCTGCCCGATGACGGCGACCCGGCGACCGTGGTGATCGCCACAGCCGGGATCGACTTGCCGACGTCGGCCCTGGCGGCGCTGTTGGCGCGGCTCGCGTTCCAGGCGCCGCAACGGGACGCGATCGTCGTCGCGGCGGGTGGCGCACGGGCGCTGTCCGAAGCGTTGCGCGTGGCGTCGAGGCCGTCGGAGATCGCCGCAGCTGTCGGCGGCGCCGGGGTCGAGGCGGTTGCGCTCGCGGGCGCGTACGGCGCCGAGCGAGGCCGCTCGGAGGTGGCTCGACGAGCTTCGATTCGTAAAGCTCGAGATCGGCGGCGCGGACCTGCTGGCGGCCGGGGTCCCCACTGGCCCGGCGATCGGTGAAGGGTTGCGAGCCGCGCTGGCCGCCAAGCTCGATGGCCTGGTCAGCGGCCGGGAGAGCGAGCTCGCCGAAGCGCTCAGAGCGGCGCCGGCGACCGGGTAGCCTGACGGCGATGAAGCCGGCCGAGCCGTTCTACGCGTTGGGTGAGCAGTTCGCGATCGACCTACCGGGCGCGCGGGCGATATTCACGACGCGCAGGGGCGGCTACTCGAGCGGCCCGTACGCCAGCCTCAATCTCGGCCGACTGACAGATGACGACCCAGCGGCCGTGGACCGCAACCGCGCGGCGCTCGAGGACGAGTTCGGCGTGAGGCTCGGATACGTCCGCCAGGTGCACGGACCTCGGGTGTGCGAGCTGACGTCGGCGAGCGTGTCCGACCACACCGCCGGGCCGGGTGAGCTGCCCCACGCGGACGGGCTGGTGAGCGCTGAGCCCGGGCTCGCGCCGACCGTCCTGACCGCCGACTGCCTGCCGATCGCGATTGCGGGCGACGGAGCCGTCGGGATGGTCCACGCCGGCTGGCGTGGTCTGCGCGAGGGGGTGATCGCGGCCGGCGTCGAGGCGGTTCGAGCTGCCGGGGTGGACGGCGAGCTGTCGGCGGCGATTGGCCCGGGTGCTGGCCCATGCTGCTACGAGGTAAGTGACGAGCTGCGAGAGCTGTTCGGCGATCAGCCCGCCGACGTCCACCGGGGTCGGAACCTCGATCTGAAGGCGATCGCGCGCCACCAGCTCGAACAGGCTGGAGCGCGACAGATCCACGACATCGAGATCTGCACGATCTGCTCCGATCCGCGACTGCTGTTCTCCCACCGTCGTGATGCGGGCGTCACCGGACGCCAGGCCGGGATCGCGTGGTTGAACTAGTCCGTGGTCTAAGCGCCGAGCGGGTGCATTCGAACCTCGAGCGCGTCCGCGAGGCGATCGCCGGCACCGGCCGCGACCCAGATACCGTCGAGATCTTGGCGGCCGTGAAGTACGTCCCAACCGAGGAGCTCGGCGTGCTTGCCGAGGCCGGGATCACGCTGGTCGGTGAGAACCGCGCACAGGAACTCGCGCGAAAGCGCGCCGCGGGGCCCGACGGGCTGGCCTGGGATTTCATCGGCCATCTGCAGAGCCGCAAGGTGCGCGACATCCTGCCGCTCGTGCGTTACGTCCACTCGGTGTCGACCGACTCAGTGCTCGCTCAGCTGGCGCGCCATGGAAACCAGCACACAAAGGTGCTGGTCGAGGTCAACCTGTCGGGCGAGACAGGTAAGAGCGGGATTTCAGCCGCGCAACTGCCGGACTTTCTCGCGCGCTGCCCGGTCCGCGTGATCGGGTTGATGACGATGCCGCCGCTCGCCGCCGACGCCGATCACAGCCGGCCTTACTTTGCACGGCTGCGCGAGCTGGCGGCAGAGCACGATCTGCAGCACCTTTCGATGGGCACGAGCCAGGATTACGTGGTCGCGGTGCAGGAGGGCGCAACGATCGTGCGTCTCGGCACAACCCTGTACGGATGAGCGTCATAATCAGGAGCAGGGAAATACCGCGCCTGCGCGAACCCTGACTCCCAGGATGGCGTTCAGAGACACATGGCATCGCACGCTCGTGTACTTCGGCCTCGCCGAGGACGAGGCCTATGACGAGGACGAGCTCGAGCCCTACCAGGAGCCCGAAAACGATCTCCAGGACAGCTACCGCGAGCGCCCCAACGTTCGCAGGCTGAGTTCGTCGCGCCGGCGGCGCGACGAGATCGATGACATCTTCGCCGACGACCCATCCGCTGAACGGCGGACGACGTCGCTTCGTCCCGTTGGTGGCCGGCCCGCCAACGGGCGTGGACAGGACGTTCGAGTCCACTTCGTCGCACCGAAGAACTTCAACGACGTTCAGGACGTGGCCGACAAGTTCAAGGATTCGATCCCGGTGATCCTCAACCTCCAGGCGACGGACACTGACCTGTCCAAGCGCCTGATCGATTTCTCGAGCGGCCTCACCTACGCGCTCGACGGCGGGATGCAGCGGATCGCCGACAAGGTCTTCCTGCTGACGCCGCACAACGTCGAGGTGTCGGCCGAGCAACGCGCCGAGCTGCTCGAAAAGGGCTTCTTTAACCAGTCCTAACCGCCTCCGCCGCGTTTGCTGCCGGAGATAGGCTGGCGCCAAGGTAGATTTGGGTATGTGAAGGTAGGTCTGATCGGAGCCGGGAACATGGCCCGCGCGATGGCGCGCGGCTGGGGAGACCCGGTGCTGTGCTCGGATAACGGCTCGGGGCGGGCGGAGGCGCTTGTCGCTGAGCTCGGCGGACGGGCGACGAGCAACCTCGAGGTCGCGAGTGAAGCCGACCTGGTGGTGCTCTGCCACAAGCCGGCTCAGTTGCACGCCGTCGCGCACGAGATCAGTCAGACAGCGCGAGCGGTGGCATCGGTACTGGGCGGCGTCAAAGCTGGCGACCTGGCGGAGGTGTACCGGGCGGTGCCCACGTTCAAGCTGATGCCCAATACCCCGGTCGAGGTGCGCAAAGGGGTGATCCTGTATTCCCGCGGCCTGGATGTCGACCATGAGCTCGAGCACGAGGTGTTGGCTGTGTTCGAACGGCTCGGCTCAGTCGTCCCGGTGCCCGAGCGCCTGTCGAGCGTCGCGGCAGCGGTGATGAGTGTTGGCCCCGCCTATCAGGCGCTGCTGGCCGAGGCGCAGGTCGATGCCGCGGTGCGCCACGGCCTGGCGCCGGCGCTTGCATCACGATTGGTGGCCGAGACGATGTCGGGCACAGCCACATTGCTCCAGACGCGCGACTACGACACGCTTGCCGTCAGGCGCGAGGTGACCTCGCCCGGCGGCTCCACGGCACGTGGGCTGGCAGCCCTCGAGCGCGGCGGCGTCAGGGCCGCCTTCCAGGACGCGATCGACAGCGTCTGCGGGGCGCCGGGCCGATGATCGTGGTTGCGAGCACCCGCGGCAACATCGCCACGTACGTGAGCGCGTTGTTCACGGTCTACATCGCGCTGATCTTCATCTACATCCTGCTCAACCTGCTGTTGTCGTTTGGCGTGCGGATCCCGTACTCGCGCTGGAGCGACATGTTGATGAACTTCCTACGCGACGTCTGCGAGCCGTACCTGCGGCTGTTCCGCCGACTACTACCGTCGGTCGGCGGCTTCGACTTCACGCCGATCATCGCGATCATCCTCCTGTACGTCGCACAGTCGCTGATCCCTGGCTGGATCCAGGGCTGAGTCCGGGCTCGCCGATGTCAGGCTCAGCGGCGACAACCAGATCGCCGATAAGTCGCCGGGCGGCGACCGGGCGCGCGCTCGCGGTAGTCATCGCCGTCGTCGTGCTGGACCGCCTGACCAAACACCTGGTCAAATCCGGGATCGCGGTCGGGGACGTACACAAGTTTCTGCCCGGAATCCAACTCGTCGACGTGCGCAATTCGGGCGTCGCATTCGGCTTCTTCTCGGGCGGCGGCGCACTCGTGCTGGTGCTGACGCTGGCGGCGCTCACGGCGCTATTGGTGTACTTCGCGTTGCGCCCACAGCGCCGGCTGCTGTGGCTACCGACGGGGCTGCTTGTGGGGGGCGCGCTGGGGAACCTGATCGATCGCTTCGCGAGCGGGTAGGTGACCGACTTCATCAAACTGCCGCTGTGGCCGGCGTTCAACGTCGCCGACATGGCGATCACGTTCGGCGTCCTGTCGCTCCTGTACGTGCTCGAGGGTCCCCCAAAGGACCGCGAGCACAGAGAGGTGGCGCAACAACGGCGGTGACCGGCACGACGCGCGAGCTGACGGTCGATGCGGGCGCCGCCGGGACGCGGTTGGACCGGTTCCTGGCCGGCCCGCTGGGGTCACGCTCGCGCGCCCAGGGCCTGATCGATGCCGGCCGCGTGCTGGTCGACGGGCGGATCCGCCCCAAGCGATACCCGGTCGTCGCCGGCGAGCGCGTGAGCGTCGATGACCGCGAGGAGCCGCCGGATTCCGAGCTCGGGGAGGCGCCGTTTGCGATCGCGTTCGAGGACGATCACCTGTTGGTGGTCGACAAACCGGCCGGTGTGGTGGTCCATCCGGCCCGCGGACACCGGACCGGGACGCTAGCTCAGGCGCTCGGCGGGCGTGGAGCCGATGGGGGAGACCCATGGCGGGCTGGGATTGTCCACCGGCTCGATCGCGACACGTCCGGGTTGCTGGTCGTCGCCAAGACCGACTCGGTCCATACGGCGCTGAAGGAGCTGCTCGCGCGGCGCGAGCTGCGCCGTGAGTACCTGGCGCTCGTCGTCGGCCACCCGGAAGCGCGGAGCGGGACGATCGATGCTCCGATCGGGCGCGACCGGCGCGATCGGGTGCTGATGTCGATCGACACCGATCATCCGCGGGAAGCGCGCACGCACTTCGAGCTCGAGCGACTGCTGCCAGCCAGCGCGCTCATGCGCGTGGTGCTCGAGACGGGTCGGACCCACCAGATCAGGGTTCACATGGCGGCGATCGGCCATCCGGTGTGCGGCGATCGGCAATACGGGACGGCGGGCGAATACGGGTTGGAGCGGCAGTTTCTGCACGCGGCCAGGCTCGCGTTCGTGCACCCGGTGACCGGAGAGCAGGTTGATGTGCGCTCTGAACTCCCGGCGGATCTCGCGCGGGCGCTCGCGCTCGCCGGGCAGAGATAAAGGCGGCGGGGCGGCCCGTCCATGCCGCCCCGCCGTACTACAGCGAACCGCCCACCGGAGGTAGGGGAAGGGGCGCGGCTCGCGCGCGGACGGCCGTTGGTGGTAGGGATCGACCGCCCGCTGGTTCCTACAACGGCGGCGAGCGGGCAAACTTTCGTAGACTCAACTCTGATTTTGAAATTCGACCCCGCGCGCGCCGCTCGTGGCCCTGCCCCGGATCTTGACCGGGGTACACGAATCCCGGTGGTGCGGGCCAGCGTCAACAAGACAACAAGGGAGCAGTAACGGTGGCTCAAATCGGAATCAAGGAGCTGCTGGAGGCCGGGGTCCATTTCGGCCACCAGACGCGACGCTGGAACCCCAAGATGCGGCGCTTTATCTACGGGGAGCGCGACGGCATCTACATCATCGACCTGTTGCAGACCGAGGCGCTGCTGGAGCAAGCGCGCGCGTTTGCGTCGGAAGTCTCGCGGCGCGGCGGCACGGTCCTGTTCGTCGGGACTAAGAAGCAGGCGCGAGACGCGATCCAGGAGACGGCGGACGCGGCCGAGATGCCGTACGTCAACCACCGCTGGCTGGGTGGCCTGCTGACGAACTTCCAAACGATCTCGCTGCGAATCAAGCGGCTGCACGACCTCGAGCGCTATGAGACGGAGGGCCAGCTGCAGCTGCTCCCGACGCGTGAGCGGATGGCCGCTCAGGCCGACCTCGAGAAGCTGCGCGCCAACCTGGGCGGCGTCAAGAACATGCAGCGGGTTCCTGATGCGGTGTTCGTGATTGACCTCAAGACCGAGGCGATCGCGGTCCGCGAGGCGCAGCGGCTGCGGATCCCAATCATCGGGCTGGTCGACACCAACTGCGACCCCGAAGGGATCGATTACGTGATCCCGGGCAACGACGACGCGATCCGCTCGTGCGCTGCGATCACCAAGGCGATTGGCGATGTGGTCTCTCAGGGGCACGGGATCTTCCGCGCCGAAGAGGAGGCCGCGCGGCTCGAGCGTGAGCGCCAGGAGGCCGAGGAGCAGGCGCGGCGCGCGGCTGAAGAGCAGGCACGCCGCGAAGCCGAGGAGCGCGCCGCGGCCGAAGAGCAGGCGCGGCGCGAGGCCGAAGAGCAGGCGCGCCGCGAGGCCGAGGAGCAGGCGCGTCAGGCCGCCCCGGCACCGCGCAGGCCGCCCCGACGGCGCCGTCCGCAGAAGCTGCCGCGCCGCCCGAGGCTGCGGCCGCCCCGCCCGAGGCTGCGGCCGCCCCGCCACAGGCTGCGGCCGCCCCGCCCCAGGCTGCCGGCACCGCGCCGGCGCCCGAGCCCGAGGCTGCGGCTCCTCCATCGGCTCCACAGGCGCCACCCGAACCCGCTCCAGCGCCACCCGAGGTGGCCGAAGCGGCTACCGCCGCGGCTGCCCCTGAGCCCGAGCCGGACGCGGCGGCGGCCGCCGCGGTCGAGCCGCCGGCTCAGCCCGAGCCCGAGGCGGCTGCCGAGCCGCCGGCCCAGCCCGAACCCGAGGTAGCTGCCGAGTCGCCAGCCCAGCCCGAACCCGAGGCGGCTGCCGAGCCGCCAGCCGAGCCCGAGCCCGAGCCCGAGCCGGCCCCAGAGGCTCCCGCGAGCGAGGAGGGACAGTCATGAGCGCGATCACGGCTCAAGACGTCAAGGCACTGCGCGACCGCACCGGCGCCGGCATGCTCGCGTGCCGCGACGCGCTGACGGAGGCAAACGGCGACCTCGACAAGGCAACGGAGCTGCTGCGCATGCGCGGCGAGGCGCAGGCGGCCAAGCGCGCGGGCGAGGAGGCCCGCGAGGGCGTCGTCCAGGCCTATATCCACGCCGGCAACAAGATCGGCGCGCTCGTCGAGGTCGACTGCCAGACCGACTTCGTGGCGCGCAACGACAAGTTCGTCGAGTTCGCGCGCGACCTGGCCTTGCACATCGCGGCGGTCCCGAGTCTGCTCGCGATCACCGAGGACGAGGTCCCCGCCGAGGACCGAGAGCGCGAGGAGCGGATCGCTACCGAGCAGGCAGCGGACCGCCCCGAGAACGTCCGCGAGCGAATCGTCGCGGGCAAGCTCGACAAGTGGCTGGACGAGGTCGTGCTGCTGCGCCAGACGCACGTCAACGAGGACAAGCACGGCGGCAAGACGATCGAGGAGCTCCGGGCCGCGCTGTCGGCGGAGACACGCGAGAACGTCGTCATCCGCCGCTTCGCCAGGTTTGCGGTTGGCGGCTGAGGCAGGCGAGACGGTGGCCGCCGATTCCGCGACGCAACCGCCGACCTATCGCCGGATAATGCTGAAGCTGTCGGGCGAGGCGCTGATGGGTGAGCTCGCGTACGGGACTGACCCTGAGCGCGTGCAGGCGATCGCGCGAGAGGTGGCCGCCGTCCACAGCCGCGGCATCGAAATCGCGATTGTGGTCGGAGGCGGCAACATCTACCGCGGCCTGCGGGCCGCCGCGCGCGGGATGGACCGCGCGACCGGCGACTACATGGGCATGCTCGCGACGGTGCTGAACGCCCTCGCGTTGCAGGACGCGCTCGAGAAGGAGGAGGTCGCGACGCGGGTCCAGTCGGCGATCACGATCTCGGAGGTTGCCGAGCCCTACATTCGGCGGCGCGCGATCCGCCACCTCGAGAAGGGCCGGGTCGTGATCTTCGCGGCCGGCACCGGCAACCCATTCTTCACCACCGACACGGCCGCGGCGCTGCGGGCGGCCGAGCTGCACTCGGAGATCATCCTGATGGCGAAGAACAACGTCAAAGGCGTCTACACGGCCGACCCGGCGGTCGATCCCGACGCCGAGTTCATCCCCGAGATCACGCACAAGGACGCGTTGACGCGGGGGCTCGCGGTGATGGACTCGACGGCGTTCGCGCTCTGCATGGACAACAACCTGCCGATCGTCGTCTTCAACATGGCCAACGAGCGCAACATCGACAAGATAGTGTCAGGCGAACGAGTGGGCACCCTGGTGAGAACATGACCGAGCTGACCGATGAACTGCTGGCCGACGCGCGGGACCGAATGTCCAAATCAGTCGAGTCGACACGCCACGAGTTCAGCTCAATCCGGACCGGCCGCGCGAGTCCCGCGCTGCTGGACAGGATCATGGTCGACTATTACGGCACGTCCACGCCGCTCAAGCAGTTGGCCACAGTTAGCGCGCCCGAACCACGCCTGCTGACCGTTCAGCCGTACGACAAGAGTTCGATCAAGGCGATTGAGCGCTCGATTCTCGAGTCCGACGTCGGCCTGACGCCGTCCAACGACGGCAACCTGATCCGCATGGGGATCCCCGAACTGACCGAGGAGCGCCGCCGCCAGCTGGTCAAGGTGGTGCGCCATATCGCCGAAGAGGGCCGGGTCGCGATTCGCAACGTCCGCCGCGACGTTATGCACGATCTGCGCGAGCTCAAGGAGGCGGGCGAAGCCGGCTCCGACGACGAACACCGCGCTGAGGTCGAGTTGCAGAAGGTCACCGACGCGCGGATCCACGAGCTGGACGAGTCGCTCAAGCTCAAGGAAGAAGAGATTCTCGAGGTTTAGCCGTGGCCGCCGACGTCCTCCAGGCCGGCGGTCGCCCACGCTACGTAGCGATCATCACCGATGGCAACGGTCGCTGGGCCCAGCGCCGCGGGCTTCCGATCGTCGCCGGACACGAGGCGGGAGCCGACACCGTCAAGGCTCGCCTCCGGGATGCGGCCGAATTCGGTATCGAGGAGCTGACGGTCTTCTCGTTCTCTACAGAGAACTGGTCCCGCGACGAGGACGAGGTCTCGGCACTGATGGAGATGTTCGCGCGCCGGATCGAGAACGAGACCCCGGAGCTCGACGCCGACGGTGTCCGGGTGCGGTTCATCGGTCGTCGCGGTGCCCCGGTCGCACCCGGGCTGATCGAGCGCATGGAGTGGGCGGAGGACGTGACCCGAGCCAATACCCGGATCACGCTGTTTGTAGCGTTCAATTACGGCGGTCGGGCGGAGATCGTCGACGCGGCGCGAACCTTTACGGGGAGCACCGAAGCCGAGTTCAGTGCCCATATGTATGCGCGCGATATGCACGATCCAGATCTGATCATCCGCACCAGCGGCGAGCAGCGGATCTCCAACTATCTGCTGTGGCAGGCCGCGTACTCAGAGTTCGCGTTCCGCGACGAGCTATGGCCTGACTTCTCGCGCGAGGCGTTCGAGCAGTCGCTGGACGAGTTCGCCGCCCGCCGGCGCCGATTCGGGGGCCGCTGATGGCGAGCGGGCGCCGCTCAGGTGCGGGGGACCGTCCGCGCCCGAACGCCGACCGAGGGACAAGCGCCCGCGCTCGGCGGTCCGACGCGAGCGCGAGCTCGGCACGTCGGCGCCGTGCGCCCCGATCGGACAAGGCGCCGCGCGAACACTCGGACCTGCTGCCCCGCGTGCTGGTCGCCGTCCCAGCGGCGATCATCGCGATCATCTTCGTCGACCTCGGCGGCTTGGCGTGGGCGCTGCTGATGATCGCTATCGGGGCGGTCTGCATGTTCGAGCTCTACCGGATGCTCGACCGTTGGAGGCCCGCTCAGGCCGTCGGGCTGGCGGCGCTGGCGGCGATGGTGATCGGGGCACGCTACGGGAGCGCCGCGACCGTGCTGGAGATCGCCGTAATCACGCTGCCGGTCACATTCCTGATCGTGATCGGGCGCGGCCAACGGGGTGCCGCGACGGTCTCGATCGCGGGCACGCTGCTGGGCGTCTACTGGCTCGCGTTCGCGTTTGCGCACGCCGAGCTGTTGCGCCGGCTCCCACACGGCACCGGCGTGACCCTCGACGTGCTGATCGGGACATTTCTCGCTGACACCGCCGCCTACTTCGGCGGGCGCCTGTTTGGCCGCCGACCGCTCGCACCCGCGATCTCGCCCAACAAGACAGTCGAGGGTCTGTTTTGCGGAATGCTGATCGCGGTCGTGGCGGTGTTCGTGGCCGGCGAGTATCAGAGCTGGCTCAGCCGAGGCGACGCGTTGCTGCTAGGTCTGACCGTCGCGGTGCTTGGCCCGATCGGCGATCTGTTCGAATCAGTCGTCAAGCGCGAAGCGGGCGCGAAGGACGCCGGCAACCTGTTCGGGGCGCATGGCGGCGCGCTGGACCGGCTCGATGCGGTGATTTTCACGATTGTCGCGGGCTACTACGTGTGGCTCGCGGTGATGCACTGATCCGCGCAGCGGCTCGATAGCCGCTCCTACAATCCGAGCCGTGGCCCGTCGACTTGTGATCCTCGGCTCGACGGGGTCGATCGGCGTGCAAGCGCTCGACGTCGTCTCGCGGAGCGCGGATGACGACCTCGAGGTCGTTGGGCTGAGCGCTGGCAGCGACTGGGAGGCTTTGGTCGAGCAGGCACGCGAGCACGGCGTGCGGCGGATCGGGCTGGCCGATCGCGATGCCGCCGCGAGAGCGGGAGAGGGATGGACCGGCGAGACACTCGCGGGCCCCGACGGACTGGTCGACCTGATCACTGAGGCCGGCTGCGACATGGTCCTGAACGCGATCGTCGGTTCCGCGGGCCTCGTGCCGACCGTCGCGACACTCGGTGAGGGGATCGACCTGGCGCTCGCCAACAAGGAGTCACTGGTCGTCGGCGGTGAGCTTGTGATGCAGCTCGCAGACGCCACCGGCGCCGCGATCATCCCGATCGATTCCGAGCACTCGGCGCTACATCAGCTCCTGGCCGGGGAGCGGCGGGAGAGCGTGCAGCGCCTGATCCTGACCGCGTCGGGGGGCCCGTTCAGGGGCCGCCGCGCCAGCGAGCTCGACAGCGTCACGGTCGAGCAGGCGCTCGCGCACCCGACCTGGGCGATGGGCGGCAAGATCACGATCGATTCAGCGACGCTGATGAACAAGGGCCTCGAGGTGATCGAGGCCCACCATCTGTTCGGGACGCCGTATGCACAGGTCGATGTGGTCGTGCACCCCCAGTCGATCATCCACAGCCTGATCCAACTCTGCGACGGCGCGACGCTCGCCCATCTCGGCTACCCGGACATGCGTGTCCCGATCTCCTACGGGCTGCACTATCCCGAGCGCCTTGAGGTGCCGGTCGCGAGGCTGGACCTGGTCGAACTGGGGGCGCTGACGTTTGAGCCCGTCGATCTCGAGACGTTTCGCTGCCTGGCGCTCGCGCGCGACGCAGGTCTCGCCGGCGGCACCGCGCCGTGCACGCTCAATGCGGCCAACGAGGTGGCGGTGCACGCCTTCCTCGGTGGGCGATTGCGGTTCCTCGACATCGCCGCCGTGATCGAGGAAACGCTCGCCGAGTTGCCATCCGAGCGCGTGCACTCGTTCGACACGTTGGCCGACGCCGACCGCGAGGCCCGCCGCGTCGCCGGTGAGCTCGTGCAGGAGCGCGCCCCAACCTAAGGTTTTATTACGGTGAGTTGCCACACTAGGGTCCGATGTCCTACGTCCTGGCGTTTCTGGGCTTCGCGGCGCTGATCATCCTGCACGAAGCGGGCCACTTCGCGGCCGCGAAAACCGTCGGGATGCGAGTCGAGCGCTTTTCGCTGTTCTTCGGTCCGCTGCTGGTCAAGTTCAGACGCGGCGAGACCGAGTACGGGATCGGCCCGATCCCGCTGGGCGGCTACGTGAAGATCACCGGGATGAACCCGGCTGAGGACATACCCGAAAGCGTCCGCCCTCGCGCGTACTACAACCAGCCGGTCTGGAAGCGGATCTTCGTGATCAGCGCCGGCCCGGCGGTCAACATCCTGATCGCCTTTTTGATCATCTGGGCGCTGTTTCTGTCGTCCGGACAGGTGGGCGGCCCGTCGCAGCACGTCGCCGCCGTGGAGCGGGGCACGCCCGCGGCGGCGGTGCTGAAGCCGGGAGATCGGATCGTGTCGGTCAACGGCGTTGGGGGCTCGTACGAGCGGCTGCGCGCGCAGATCGGGGCCGACAGCTGCGCCGGCACGCCGACGGCCAACTGCCAGGCTGCCAAGCCGGTCACCGTCGTCGTGGTCCGCAACGGCCAGCGGTTGACGTTCGCTGTCAAGCCGCGCTACAACGCCGCCGATCGCCGGATGGAGCTCGGGTTCGAGTTCGGCGACACGATCATCTATCCGGGTGCCGTCAAGGCTGCGGGGTTGACCACATCGAGCCTGTGGTCGGTGACGTCGCAGACCGTGTCGACGATCGCCCGGATCTTCGAGCCCAAGGAGCGAAAGCAGCTGCATGGCGTGGTCGGGGTGTACACGGTCGCGCAGCAGTCGTTCGCCTCCAGCGCCACGCGCGCGCTCGAGCTGCTCGCGCTCGTCTCGCTCTCACTCGGGGTCATCAACCTGTTCCCGTTCCTGCCACTCGATGGCGGCCATATCTTCTGGGCGGTGGCGGAGAAGATCCGCGGTCGCCGGATTCCGTTTGTCGTCATGGAGCGGGCCGGCGTGGTCGGCTTCGTGCTGATCCTGATGCTGTTCTTCGTCGGCCTCAGCAACGACATCTCGTCGCTGAGCGCCGGCGGTTTGAGCATTCGCTGACGCCGCGGGTGACTCGGCCGGGGCCCGGCTTGCGACTGCCCACTCCGCCCGGCTTTCGACGTTACGGCGCGCGCTACCGCCTCTGCCCGCGGTGTTTGCCGCCTCGACCGGTGTTGCGCGCTGCGGTGATTTGAGCCCGATTCTGGCTCGGGAAGTGGGGAGCGATTCGATCTACGCGCGTTCGTGCTGCACAACGTGCAAGAGCGCCGCGCCCCGAAGGTGTCGCGTTTTTGCTGGCTATGACCTGGCTATGACCCGGCTATGACCGGCGTTACGCAGCACGTGCGACCGGGCGGCGGGCGCTCGTGCACGTTAAGCCGGTTCTTGAGCGACGGCGATCGGCGGCCGGCGGATTCTCTACGCTCGTCCCGCAAGTGCTGCATTTCGTGGAAAAGCCGCGGAGCGCCGGCGGATTTTCCACGTTCGTCCCGCCAGCGCCGCAGTTCGTGGAAAATCCCCGCTAGGCCTGGAGATTTTCCACGGATGTCCCGCCCCAAGCCGGCGTACGCCCCCAGACGCAAGCCGCGCGGCTGAGAAGCCGCGCGGCGAACGTAGATCTATCTAGCCGCGGTCAGTAGTAATGCCTTCGTCCGCCGACGGCGCGCCCCATGCTGCCCAGCAGGAACAGAACAGCTCCAACCACCAGCAAGATGATCCCGATTGTCCACAGGATCGCGATCTTGGCGATGAAGCCGATTATCAACAGAATGATGCCGAGAACGATCAATGCCTTCTCCTTAGTCGTGCCTACCTTGACTACGGCGCGCTGGGGAGTAGCTACCCGAAGCCGTCCGAAATAACTCACGGCCGGGGAGCCGCCGTCAGAGCTACGTGGGGCCCGACGCGGCGCTGATCGAGCGCCACACGAGCTCGATCGGGTGCTTGATCGGAATCGGCTGCCCGAGCTCGCGCAGATGCATGTCGAGTTGCGCCGCGCAGCCCGGGTTGCCGGCCGCGATGACCTGAGCGCCGGTCGCGATCAGGTTGCGAGCCTTGCGCTCGCCCAGCGCGGCGGCTGCCTGCGGCTGGACGAGGTTGTAGATCCCGGCCGAGCCGCAGCACACCTCGCGCTCGGTGGCCACCTCGACGAGC
Organism: uncultured Solirubrobacterales bacterium; assembly: GCA_963768015.1. Lineage (GTDB taxonomy): Bacteria > Actinomycetota > Thermoleophilia > Solirubrobacterales > Solirubrobacteraceae > Palsa-465. The sequence continues at coordinate 5,592 of CAVYGK010000009.1, read as the reverse complement.
TCAAGCGCCGGGATCGCCTGCAACAGGGCACGTGGTTCGGAACGAACGCGCTGCGCGTGGGCAAGATGACAGGCGTCGTGGTAAGCGACCCTGAGCGGCACCGGCCCGCGCGGCGCCCGCGGCTCGATTGAACCGAGCAGCTCGGAGACGTCCTTGACGCGCGCCGAGAAGGTTCGTGCCTCACTCGTACCGAGCAGGTCACCGTAGTCCTTCATCGCCGAGCCACATCCGGCGGCGTTGACAACGATGTGGTCAAAGCCAGTGCTGCTCGCCTGCGCGAACGCGGCGATCGTCGCGCGGGCGCGTGCGATCGCCGCCGGTTCGGCGCCCCCGTGCAGCTCGAGCGCGCCGCAGCAGTCCGGGGCCCGCGGCGCGATCACCTCGAACCCTTCGGCGGCGAGTGTCCGGATCGTCGCCTGATGGACGTCGGGATAGAAGACGCGCTGGACGCAGCCCAGCAGCAGCCCGACACGTCCCCGCTGGGGGCCGACCGCCGGCGTCCGCTCGGGGAGCGGCGGCGCGTGGCGCACATCGTCGGTGCGCGGGGCGACCTTGGCAAGCATCGCCAGGCGATCGGGCAGCCGGTCGACGCCGAACCTGCGAGTCGCCGCCAGCAACGGCACCAGCGCTCGCAGGCGGCGGGGGTGGGGCAGCGTTTCGAATAGCAAGCGTCGCAGCGCCCGCTCGGAAGCGGGCCGCTCGTGGTGTCGCTCGACCTGGGGGCGGACACGCTCGATCAATCGGTCGTAGCGAACCCCCGAGGGGCACGCCGTGACACACGCCATGCAGCCTAGGCAGCGGTCGAAGTGGGTCACCATCTGGTCCGACATCGTCGACTGTTCGTTGAGCCCCTCGGCGATCAGGACGATCCTGCCGCGAGGGGAGTCGGCCTCGGCGCCCCACAGCACGTACGTGGGGCACGTATCGAGGCAGAACCCGCAGTGGACGCAGTCGTCGATCACCGACTGCTCCGGCGGGCGCTGAAGATCGAACGCCGCCACTCAGATCCCGCCCACGAACAGCCCTGGGTTGCAGGTTCCGGCCGGATCGAACCGCCCCTTGACGCTGCGCATCAGGTCGAGCGCCGGCCGCTCGGCAGCTCCCCACGGGTCGTGCGCAACGCGGCACGCCGCCGGCGCGTCGAGGATCGTCGTCGTCGCCAGCTGAGCGAGTGAGTCGAGCAGCTTGCCGACTTCGTCGGGGTCGACTTCCACGTAGCTGCATCCAAGCGCCGCCCGGCCGACGAGCGTGCCGTCGCAGGCGTCGGCTGCCCGAACAACTGCCGCCAACGCGGTCGGGCGGGCAGCGATCCGCACGATGACGCGATCACGGGAGCGTTGACCGGCGCGTTGACGCTCCCAGAGTGGCGCGTCGTCGTCGGTCACCTCGATTTGTTGCAGGCCAAGGTCCGCCATCAGGCGGCCGGTCCGCCTGGCGCGGCGTGCGTGCTCCGGGCCGGCGCTGCGCGCGAGCAGGCCCCCACGTCCGGCGCGCCAGGCCACGTCGAGCGCCTCAAATTCAAGCGGGGCCCTCGCGAGCGCGATCGCCGCTTCGGCCAGCGCTTCGGGGTCGACCGCCGCGCCGAGTGCGGTCGCACCCGCCTCGGGCAGGGGATGGAGGCGAACGCTGATCGACAGGATCAGGCCGAGTGTGCCGTATGACCCGGTGAACAGCTTCGCGAGGTCGTAGCCGGCGACGTTCTTGATCACCTTTCCGCCCGAGTGGGCGATCGCGCCGTCGCTGAGCGCGATCGTCGCGCCGACGATCAGGTCGCGCGGCTGGCCGTAGCGGTGGCGCAGCGGCCCGGCGTCGCCGGTCGCGAACACACCTCCGACGGTCGCGTCAGGCTCGGCGTCCTCGGCGATGTTCAGCGGCGGATCGAGCGCCAGCATCTGGTCAGCCGCGGCGAACGTGCGTTGCGCCTCGGCGAGCGGGACGCCGGCCTCGAGCACCGCCGTCAGGTCGCCCGCGTTGTGCTCGACGATCCGGTTCAGCCCACCGGTCGAGAGCTCGATGTCCGGCGGCTCGATCGGCAGCCCCCAGCCGAACTTCGTCGCGCCGCCGCGGGTGCGGACCGTCCGGCCGTCGGCGGTGGCGCCCGCGAGGATCGCCGCCGCCGCCTCGAACGTCGCCGGTCTTGCCTGCGTGGCTAGCGGCACTAGAACCGCTCCGCGATTCCGGCGCGCTCGAGCGGGTGCTCGCGGTACGGCCCCGGCACCTCACCACACAGGCGCGGAGTCGGCATCACCTTGCCCGGGTTCGCGAGCCCGCGCGGGTCAAAAGCGCAGCGCAGCCGTTGGAACGCCTCGAGATCGGGCTCCTCGAACATCGAAGGCATATACGCCTTCTTGTCGACCCCGACGCCGTGCTCGCCGGTGATCGAGCCCCCGGCGTCGACGCACGCCTTGATGATCAGGCCTGACAGGGTCTCAGCACGTTGCGCCTCGCCCTCGCGGTCGGAGTCGTAGCAGACGAGCGGGTGCAGGTTGCCGTCGCCGGCGTGGAACACGTTCGCCACCCGCAGCTGGTACTCGGCCGCCAGCGCGTCGATCTCGCGCAGCACCTCCGACAGTCGGGTGCGCGGGATGACGCCGTCCTGGACGTAGTAGGCCGGCGCGATCCTGCCCATCGCCGCAAACGCAGCCTTGCGAGTGCGCCAGATCAGGTCCCGTTCCTCGGCGGTCTGAGCAATGCGGACGTCGAGGGCGCCGGCATCGGCACACAGATCGATCAGGCGCTCGAGGCCGGCGACGCATTGCTCGCGAGCACCGTCGAGTTCGACGACCAGCGCCGCGCCGGCGTCGAGGCGGTAACCGGCCCCGGTCGCCTGCTCGGCCGCCTCGATCGAAAGACGGTCCATCATCTCGATCGCACCCGGCACGAGTCCCTCGCCGACGATCGCCGAGACCGCGTCGCCCGCGGCGCCGGTGTCCTCGAAGAACGCGAGCAGCGTGCGGATGCTCTCGGGCGCCGGGATCACACGCAGCCAGACCTTGGTCGCGACGCCAAGCGTTCCTTCGGAGCCGACGAACGCTCCCAGCAGGTCATAGCCCGGGTCGTCGCGGCGGAGCTGCACGACACTGCCGTCGGCGAGCACGATCTCGAGCCCGATCACGTAGTTGGTCGTGAACCCGTACTTGAAGCAGTGGGCGCCGCCCGAGTTCTCCGCCACGTTGCCCCCGATCGAGCAGACGATCTGACTCGACGGGTCCGGCGGATAGAAATGACTCGGCCCCACCGCCTTCGAAACCGCGAGGTTCGTCACGCCTGGCTCGACGACGACCAGCCCGTCGTCGAGCTCGATCGAGAGGATCCGCCGCAGCCGCGCAAGCACGATCAGCACCCCGTCGGCGAGCGGTAGCGCGCCCCCCGACAACCCGGTGCCCGAACCCCGCGCGACCCAGGGAGCACCCGCGTCATAGCAGGCCCGTACGACCTGTTGGACTTGCTCGGCGGTCGCGGGCAGCACGGCGACGGACGGATGCTGGTGGTAGTGCAGCAGGCCGTCGGAGCCGTAGGTCGCCAGCTCGTGTGGGTGCGTGAGCACGTGCTCGCGACCACATATCTCGGTCAGGCGCGAGAGCAGCTCAGGCGAGCCAGGCGGCATCACCTCAGTATTCACGATCCGCACCCCGAAGTGCGGATCTATGCCGGCTCAGTGGACGCTGATCGGGAACGTACGGCTGTAGATCGTCTGACCCTCGACGTTCGGCGCCGTCGGCGCCGTCAGAAACGGATCATTGGTCGGGTAGGTCCACGCCAGGCGCACGGTGCCGCTGGACGGGAACCTCATCCTGACGTCGAAGTAGCCGGTCGACCTCGCTACGGTGACGGTCGCGATCGTGCTCCAGGTGCCGTGGCTCAACAGCTGGATCTGGGCGTGCTGGGCACCGAAGCCGTCGAGCGTCGCGAACGGAGCCGGCCGGACATCGCCCCAAACCTCGACGCTCTGGTTATGGCGAAACGAGGTACGCGGCATGTAGAGCGGCATCCGAAACGCATAGAAGGTCGCCTTCTTTGCGCCGTTGTAGGTCTCCAGGCCGCTCGCGAAGCCCGCGTACGCACCGGTGTTCGGGGGTGGGTCCGTCAGCAGGTACTGCATGTAGGACTTGACCCGCGAGTTCTTGTAGCTCAGATACTCCGCCCAGTTGATGTAGTACGCAGCCGTGGCGGGCGACGGGTACGGCGCGCCCTTCGGCGGACGGGTGATGTAGCCGTACTCCGTGTTGTAGATCGGGAAGTGCTTGCCCGAGCCGTAGATGCGCGTCAGGTGGTCGAGTTCTCGCGCAAGGGTGCCCAGATCGTTGAAGCGTGCGAAGTCAACCTTGTTGCCGGCGCTGCTGGCCGGCGATTCGCCCTGTGGGTAGGGGTGATCGGAGACGCCGGCGGCATTGAACAGCGCGGGGTTCTGGCTGCGGAACCTCCGTGAACCGGCGGCGTTGGTGGGGCACCCGGTAGCCCGCGCGGCGCCGCCGCGCAGCTGTTGAAAGCTCGTGTTGACGCAGTACAGGTCGCGCAGGAACAGGAGCGGCCGGGTCTGACCATAGAACCCAGGCAGGCCTCCCGTTCTCCTGGGGTTCGGGCCTGGTTCGAAGCCCTCGGCGGCGAGCTCGCCCCATACGATCGTGTCGTGCCCGTGGCCGGTTCTCTGCAACGCGCTGTAGCCGGCGTTCAGCAGGCCGCGGAACATCGCGGGCCCTGAGGCCACGGTGGAGTCGTTGCTGGCCTGCGGACCGAGGTCCTCACCGAAGTTCGGCTCGTTGTAGATCGCCCAGAAGTGCACCGCGGGAAGCGGGGGAGCTTGGCCGGCGGGGGTGAAGTGCCCGTCGTAGCGTTCGCCGACGGCCTGGAAGAACTGCCCGTACGCGGCGGTGTTCGGGAGCCAGGCGAAGAACGGGTAACTGCTCGGCGGGTTGCCACCCTCGGCCCAGCGGGGGGCGCCTCCGGTGACGGTGAAATCGACCGTCAGCCCATAGACGCTCGCTTCGCGCACGATCGCGTCGTACGGTGCCCAGTTATCGCGTGGATAGGCGCTCGGGTCAGTGGCGTTGAAGTTCGGCTTCTTCTTCGAGCCGGGGCTCGGCGCGATCTGCGACCAGGGGATGATCACTCGCACGGTGTTTGCTCCGAGTTCGCGGAACTGAGCGAACGCGCCGGCAGGATCGACGAGGTCGGAGTTGTCCTGGAAGATCGCGACCTGTGACGAGTTCGCCGATGAGATCGCGGGCAGCGCCGCGGCGCCGGCTGTGGCGAGGAGTACGCCGAGGGCGATCGTCGTGCACCGGCGGGGGCTGAGTCGCTTCGCGAAGAGTTTGGGCATAGTCGAGTAACAGCTCCAGGCAGTCAGAGTTGGCGGCGCCGTCGCGAGGCTGGCAGGTACGGCGACGGTCGCCGTTTGGGGCCGTCAGTCAGGCTAGCGGAGTGTGATCGTCACCGTGCGGCTAAAGATTAGGGCCGCGCGGTAGGACCAGGCGAGCCGCACCGCGCCGCTGCCCGCGAACTTCTGGAGAATCTCGAAATAGCCGTAGCGATCGGTGATCGTCACGGTGTTGACGGTCTTGAACGCGCCCCCCGAAGTGGGCTGGAACTGGA
>CAVYGK010000008.1:0-121075 GCA_963768015.1 uncultured Solirubrobacterales bacterium | reverse complement strand
ATCCCGGCCAGGGTCAGAACACGGTGTGGACGTTCGTGATCCCATCGAGCGTCAGGATCAGCGGGCGCATGTTGAGCGGGACCCGCCCTTGCTGCAGCTGCCAGGACCGCCCGCGCTCGATCACCCAGTAGATGTACGAGAGCGCACTGCAACAGCTGGTCGAGCGCAGATGGGTGGCGTCGAGCAGGCGCTCGAGGCGCCGCAGCTGTGCGCGACGGAGCCGAAACACCTGCTCGTGGTTTCCCTCGAGGCCGCCGTAGGTGGTCATCGCGTCTGACAGACCGTTCGTGTCGACCGTCAGCTGACTCGCAAGCGGGTCGGCGCCGACCACTCGCTTGAAGAACACCAGCGGCTTGCCGCGCTGGACCATGGCGCGCGTCAGCCGGGTCGTCTGCGATCCGGCGCTGCCCGCCGCCGCGGTGCGCGAAGCGCTGGCGTGCGCCGCCCCGGTGTGCGATGCGAACGTGCGGGCTGCCCGGGTGTGCGATGCGCCGCCGCAGCCCGAGAGGAGGGCCGCGGCGGCGATCGCGGGTGCGACGCACCAACTCCTCCTACTAACCACTACACTGGAGTTTACCAGTTAGGGGCCGCTGAAGCGCCAGCCAGATGTCATCCCACTTCGCAGTCATCGATGGACTCGCCTTGCCAGCCCGTCTCAGCGGGCATCCGGCACTCGACTTCTGCAACACGCGCACAGGATGGAACGGCGGCCGACCCGGGGATTACCTGGAGAGCTACGACCATCTGGTCGTCTGGGCGGGATTCGTCGAGCTGCTCGAGCCCGAGCGGGTCGCGTCGCTACGCCACCGAGCGCGACGTGATCAGGCCACGGCTGCGGCCGTGCTGGATCGGGCTCGCGCAGCGCGCGAGAGGCTCTACGAAGTGCTACTCCGCCCAGCGGATGCGCCGGAGTTCGCAGCGCTGGCCGGCGACGTCCAGCTGGCGGCCGCCCATGTTCGGCTCAGCAGGGTCGACGCTTCGATCGGCTGGGAGATCGACGCCGATGCGGGACTCGCCGCTCCGCTGCTGGCGGCAACGTGGGCGGGTGGCGAGCTGATCCTGGCCGACGAGCGGGCGCGGATCCGGGCGTGCCCGGGTCGCGAGTGCGGGTGGCTGTTTCTCGATCGCAGCGGCCGGCGCCGCTGGTGCACGATGACCACGTGCGGCAACCGCGAGAAAGCCCGGCGGTTCGCGAGCCGGCAACGCGGCTAGCCGGCGAGCGTCGCGAGGCGCTTGTGGACCAACTGCACCGCCATCGATCCCTCGCCGACGGCCGACGCGACCCGCTTGACCGAGCCCGAGTGCACGTCACCGACGGCGAACATGCCAGGCCGGCTCGTCTCCAGAAACAGCGGCCGCTCGCCGTTGTACCGCGACAGCGCATCGCCTTCGATGTCGCGGCCCGTGAGCAGGAAACAGTGGTCGTCCATCGCGACCTGCCCGCGCAGCCAGTCGGTGTGGGGCTCGGCGCCGATGAACACGAACAGCGCCTTGGCGTCAAGCTGTTCGCGCTCGCCGGTTCGCGAGTCGGCCGTTAGGACCGCCTCGAGCCCGTCCTCCCCCTCGAGCTCGACGACCTGACGGTTGGTCAGCAGCTCGACCTGCGGACGGCGTTCGAGCTCATCGATCAGGTACCGCGACATCGAGCGCGCGAGGTCGTCGCCACGAATCATCAGCCGACAGCTCGCGGCCTTCTGTGACAAGAACAGCGCCGCCTGGCCGGCCGAATTGCCTCCACCGACGACGATCACCGGGTCGCCGAAGCACAACTGGGCCTCGGACTGCGTCGCCGCGTAGTAGACGCCGTTGCCCTCGAAGCGCTCGAGGTCGGGTACGTCGAGCTTGCGGTACTGGGCCCCCGTCGCGACGATCACCGTGCGTCCGTTGACCACCTCCCCGCTTGCAAGCTCGATCGAATAGTGGCCATCCTCCTGCGCAAGCGCGACCGCCTTCGCGGGGACGACGAGTCGGGCGCCGAACTTGTTGGCCTGCACATGCGCGCGCTCCGCGAGCTCGCTGCCCGAGAGCCCGGCCGGAAACCCGAGGTAGTTTTCGATCCGCGAGGAAGTGCTGGCCTGTCCACCAAATGCGACCGCGTCGATCGCCTGCGTGTCCAAACCCTCGGAGGCGCCGTAGACGGCCGCCGCGAGGCCAGCCGGGCCGCCGCCGATGATGACCAGATCGCACATCGGCGGTGGAGCTCCACGGGCTCCGAGGCCGAGCATCCGGGCGAGTTCGGTGTTGGACGGATTGCGGGCCACGTCGTCTCCGCCGATCACGACCGGGGTCTCACACGGCTGGATCGAAAGCGCACGCAGGACGGCCTCGGCCTCGGGATCTGACTCGAGGTCCATCCACTGAAACGGCATCCGGTTGCGCGCCAGGAACTCACGCAGCCGCCGGCTGTCCTGCGAGTACCGCGAGCCGATCACGCGAACCCCACCGCCGACCTCGATCAGGATCGAGCGTCGCGACATGAACGCGCGCAGAACCAGGTTGGCCAGCTCCTCATCGTCGCGGAGCAGCCCGAGCAGGTTCGCTCGGGGCACCCGAATCACCTCGCCCGAGTCGCGGACGACCGCGGTGAGGTAGACGTGCTCGCCTGTCAGCAGGTTGAGCTCACCGAGGAACCGGTGTCGACCGTGGACCGAAATCACACGATCCTCGGTGCCGTAGCCGCGTACGATCGCGACCACTCCGGACTCGACCACGAAGAAGTCGTACCCCTCGTCCCCTTCGCGGAACAGGACGTCGCCGGTCTTCACGGCACGCAGCTCACCGACCGCCAGCAACTTCGCGCGCTGTCCCTCATCCAGCCGCGGAAACGCGCCGTTGCGGTTTGGCGGCTCCTCGATTCCCAGTCCCACGACTTCGTTCATGCTCACTCCCGTCAGGCCTCGCCTCGCGCGGGCGCGCGTACTAGACCCAGCGTGACAAAGGCGTCAAGTGGTCAGCGCCAAAGTGGCAAAAGGCCTCAAGCGGTCAGCGCAGCCGGCGCCGACGCCAGTGCAGCTTCGATCGCCGCCACCAGTTCGCGCGCCGAGGCGGCCGTGAGCTCGACCGCGACCCGCGCTGCGGGCCCCTTGGCTGGATCGGAAAAGTCGATGTTGAGCGTGTGCTCGGCCATCGCGTGGACCGGATGATCGAAGTACACGGTTCCGTCGGTGACGCGGAACCAGCGGCTGGCGGGGCCTTTGGCGCTGCCCTCGAGCGCGGTCTTGACGGTGGCATAGGTGCACATGCTCAGCCTCCCAAGTACTTGCCGTAGAAATCTTCGATTCGCTCCCAGCCATCGTTCGCCGCTTCGACCCGGTACGCGGGACGATCGACGGAGAAGAACGCGTGGCCGGCACCGTCGTAGCTGTGGAACTCGTGCGGCTTGTTGTCGGCGGTCAGGATCTCGTCGAGCTCGGCGACCTGCTCGGGACTCGGGAACTTGTCGTCCTTGCCGAATAGGCCGAGCAGCGGGGCCCGGAGGTTCGGCAGCTGGTCGACGAGGTTCGTGATCTTGAGCGGGAACTCGGCCGGCGGCGTGCCGGTGACAAACGCGCCGTAGCAGTCGACGGCGGCGTCGAGGTCCAGGTTGCAGGCGGCCAGCACGGACTGTCGACCGCCCGAGCAATACCCGATCACGCCCACCTTCCCGTTCGAGCTCGGCAGGCCGCGCAGGTAAGCGGCCGCGCCGCCGACGTCGCCCACCAGACGCTCGTCGGGGACGCCGCCCTGAGCGCGGACGGTCGCCGCCGCATCGTCGGGCGCGGCACCCGGCGCCTCGCGCCAGTAGAGGTTGGGGCAGATCGCGTCGTAGCCGAGCTCTGCGAACCGGCGCACGATCTCCTTCGTCTCGCGGTCATAGCCGGGCATGTGGTGAATCACGACGACCCCCCCGCGCGGGCCATCGCCCTCGGGGCGGGCTAGGTACGCCTCCACATCGTGGCCGTCGTAGCCGGTGATGCGGACCGTCTGGGCAGTCATTGAGTCGCTCATGGTCCTCGATTCTTTCAGGCCGAGTGGCCGGTGGGGTGGCCCCATCGCGCTCCGCGCTCTGGCGGCTCGCGCCCGACTCCCATGCATTAGCGACTAATATAAGGCAGCAATGGAGCCGACCACCGCCGGCGTTCGCGACAGGCAACTGGACGAGATCGCAGAGGCGCTGCCCCAGCGGGCTGCGGCGCTGTCGCGGCTGTTCCTAACCCGGACGAGCATCTGCGTATCGAGGACCGAGGTCGGGGTGATGCGGATCCTGACGGGCGGCCCGCGACGGATCACCGAGCTCGCATCCGAAGAGCGCGTCTCGCAGCCGGCGATCACGCTGCTCGTCAACCGGCTCGCCGAGCGCGGGTGGCTCGAGCGGGTCTCGGATCCCAGTGACGGACGAGCGGTGCTGGTCAGCCTCACCGCTGCCGGCCACGATGCGTTCGCGCGGCTGCGGGCCGAGTACCGGGCGATGCTCCACGAGGAGATGGCGACCCTCGACGACACCGATGTCGCCGCGCTGGCCAGGTCGGTGGAGATTCTCGACGGGCTGATCGAGCGGCTGGGCGAGCGCGAATGAACAACGCCACCAGCTCCTCCGACGGCTACAAGTGGATCGCGCTGTCGAACACGACGGTCGGGATCCTGATGGCCACGATCAACCAGTCGATCGTGATCATCGCGCTGCCGGCCATCTTCCGCGGGATCCACCTCAACCCGCTCGTGCCGGGAAATACCAGCTACCTGCTGTGGATGTTGCTGGGGTTCCTGGTCGTGATGGCAGTGCTGGTCGTCAGCCTCGGGCGAATTGGCGACATGTACGGGCGCGTGCGGATGTACAACCTCGGTTTCGCGATCTTCACGGCCGGTTCGATCCTGCTGTCGGCGACCTGGATGGAGGGCAGCGCAGCGGCCATCTGGCTGATCGCGATGCGGGTCGTACAGGGAGTCGGGGCCGCGTTCCTGATGGCCAACTCGGCGGCGATTCTGACCGATGCGTTTCCGGCCGAGCAGCGCGGCCTCGCGCTCGGGATCAACATGGTCGCCGCGATCGCCGGGTCGTTCATCGGCCTCGTGCTCGGCGGCGTGCTGGCCCCGATCTCGTGGCGTTTGATCTTCCTCGTCTCAGTGCCGGTCGGCCTGTTCGGGACCGTGTGGGCCTACGTGATGCTCCAGGAGCGCGGGGTCCGCAGGCCGGCGAAGATCGACTGGCTCGGGAACATCACGTTCGCGGTGGGTCTCATCTCGCTGCTGGTCGGGATCACGTACGGGATCCTGCCGTACGCCGGCCACGCGATGGGTTGGACGGCGCCGGGCGTGATCGCGGCGATCGGCGGCGGGCTCGCGATGCTGGTCCTGTTCGTGTTCATCGAGCGCCGCGTCGATGCTCCGATGTTCCGCTTGCCGCTATTCCGGATCCGCGCGTTCACCGCCGGCAGCATCGCGGCGCTGCTGGCGGCCCTGTCTCGCGGCGGCCTGATGTTCATGTTGATCCTGTGGCTGCAGGGGATCTGGCTGCCGATCCACGGCTACAGCTTCGCGGACACGCCGTTGTGGGCCGGGATCTCGATGCTGCCGCTGTCCGTCGGGTTCCTGGTCGCCGGCCCGCTGGCGGGCCGCCTCGCAGACCGCTTCGGAGCGCGACCGTTCGCGACCGGTGGGATGGTTCTGTCGGCGATCGGTCTGCTGCTGCTGGTCGCCCTCCCGGTCGACTTCGCGTACATCTGGTTTGGGCTGGTGATCTTCCTGATCGGGTTCGCGATGGGCCTGTTCGCTGCCCCCAACCAGACCGGGATCATGAACAGCCTGCCGCCGGACCAGCGCGGGGCGGGCGCTGGCATGGCGGCTACGTTCATGAACTCGGCGACGGTGCTGTCGATCGGCATCTTCTTCAGCCTGATCATCATCGGCCTGTCCTCGACCCTGCCGTCGGTGCTGTTCCACGGGCTCGCGAGCCACGGCGTCCCGCACGCCTACGCGGTCAAGGTCTCGCACCTGCCGGCGGTCGGCAGCCTGTTCGCGGCGTTCCTCGGCTACAACCCGATGGGGACCACCCTCGCCCCGATCATCCACCAGCTGCCGCACTCGACGGTCGCCTACCTGACCGGCCACAGCTTCTTCCCGAGCGCTGGTCTCCCACCCGTTCGCGACCGGAATCCACGAGGCGTTCTTGTTCGCCGCCCTGTGCTGCGCGCTGGCGGCGGTCGCGTCGTGGATGCGAGGCGGCAAGTACTACTACGCCGAGCCCGGCGAGAGCGAGCCGATCGATGCCGAGATCGCGCTGGCCGAGTCGGGCACGCTGGCCGGCGTGGCGGCGCCGGTCGACGCCGGCGGCCTCGTCGCGCGCGACAGCGAGTAGCAACTTGGGCCACTCCCAGAGGCGTTAGCCTTCAAGGTCCGATGGCAACCGCCGCAATTCCTGCCGAGCTTCAGAACCTGACCGTCGAGGAGCAGGGGCCGGCAGTCCTGGTCACGCTCAACCGGCCCGAGAAGCGAAACGCGCTGTCGCTGGAGCTGATGGAGGAGCTGTGCGCCGTGTTGGACGGGCTCGAGTCGCGCGCCGATGTCCGCGTGATCGTGCTCGCGGGAGCGGGCGCCGCGTTCTCGGCGGGCCACGACCTGAGCGAGATGGTCGGTCGCGAGCTGCCGTTCTACCAGCACCTGTTCGACACCTGCACGGTGTTGATGGAAACGATCCACAAGCTGCCGCAACCGGTGATCGCCAAGGTACGGGGGATCGCCACCGCGGCCGGCTGCCAACTGGTGGCGGCCTGCGACCTGGCTGTCGCCGCCGACACGGCACGGTTCGCGACCCCGGGCGTCAAGATCGGTCTGTTCTGCTCGACTCCGATGGTGCCGCTGTCGCGCGCAATCGGGCGCAAGCGCGCGCTCGAGATGCTGCTTACGGGCGAGCCGATCTCCGCCGACACGGCGGCCGACTGGGGTCTGGTCAATCGGGTCGTCCCCGCAACCGAGCTCGATCAGGTCGTCGATGAACTGATCGCGGCGGTCGTCAAGTCGAGCCCGCTTACGGTCGGACTCGGTAAGCAGGCGTTCTACGAGCAGATCGAGCTCGATGAGCACCGGGCCTACGACCTGACCAAATCCGTGATGACGATGAACTCGATGGCGGCCGACGCGCAGGAGGGGATCTGCGCGTTTCTCGAGAAGCGGCCGCCCGAGTGGACTGGCACCTAGCGCTGGTTCCGCCGTAGCGAAACGACGGAGCGCGAGTTCCGGCTCAGCGAAACCGCGTGGCGCTGCTGTCGCTCAGGCGGGCGCGAGGACGATGTCGTTCTGGACGGAGAACCATTCTCCGTCGACCCCTTCGGGCTTGCGGGGATCGTCGCCGGACCGCGGCACGAACTCCCGGACGAGCGTCGGCTTGACCGCGAACACCGCGTCCGAATCGAGGTACTCGCTGGCGCCGTCGAACACGTGCGTGGTCAGCGTGCGGTAGCCGTCGGCGCGGACGATCATGTGGATGTGAGCCGGGCGCCAGGGGTGTCGGCCGGCTGGCGTCAAGCATTGCGCCGACCGGCCCGTCGTCGGGGATCGGGTACGGAATCGGCCGCACCGCCAGAAACGCGTACGAGCCGTCGTCGCGGGTGATGAACTGTCCGCGCAGATGATCCTCGGGTGCCTCCGGGCGCTGGACCGCATACAGCTGGTCGGCCCCGTTCTGCCAGACGTCGAGCTCGGCGCCTGGTACGGGGGCGCCGCGGATGTCACGGACGTGCCCTTCGACGAGCGTCGGGATGCCGGCGCTCTCCTCGGCGATGCTGGCGCCGTATTCGCGCAACGGCGCGCCGGGAGAGTAGAAGGGACCGAGGACCGTCGACTCGGTCGCGCCTGCCGGCAACGTGTGCTCGAGCGCGTCGACGAGCATCGACAGTCCCAGCGCGTCCGACCACAGGATCCACTCCTGGCGGCGTTCGTCGGTGATCTCGCCCGTGCGCGTGAGGATCTCGATCGCCCGCCGCCACTCGTCCTGCGTCAGCTCGACCTCGCGCACGAACGCGTGCGCGTGGCGCACGAGCGCCTGCAGCACCTCTCGTAGGCGCTCGTCGGCACATCCGTCGAAGCTGCGCAGGACGGTCTGGGTGATTTCTTCCGGCGTGGTGGGTCGTGGCTCATGCATCGCCCTATTCTCGCGGCTGGTGAGATCATGGGTCGATGACCAGATCACGCCTGGTCTACTTGGCGGGGCTGGCGGCCGCGACGCTGCTGGTCAGCGCGTGCGGCTCTGGCTCACACCGGCTCGTGGCGACCAGCTCGCACGCGCGGGCGGCGGCCGGGAGGTCGCGCACCGGCCCGCCGCAGGGCGGGCTCCAGGTCGTGCCGGAGCCGGGGCCGACCGGGATCCCTGCCGATCCCGTCGCCGTGCGCGTGATCGAGTCGTGGTCGACCGCGTTGCGCCGCGGCGATATCCGCGCCGCGGCCGCGCTCTTCAAGCTCCCGAGCGAGCTGGTCAACGGAACGGGCAGCGGCCAGGCCGACGTGATCCTGATCCGCAACCTCGCCCAGGCGGAGGCGGCAAACGAGACGCTGCCGTGCGGCGCCAAGTTCGTATCGGCCGACCAACGCGGCCCGTACGTGAACGCACTCTTCCGGCTCACCGGCCGGCCCGGACCGGGCGGCAGCAACTGCCAGCCCGGCGCCGGGCTGACCGCGCGGACGAATTTCCTGATCCACGGCGGACGGATCGTCCAGTGGATCCGCGCGCCCGACGACCCCGGTGACAATGGTTCGCCGCCGTCGGGGTCGACAGGCGGTGGCCCCGCGGTCTGACAACAGGCCCCGCCCACTTCTCCCGCGTCTAACAACAGGCCCCCCCACTTCCGCGGTCTGACAACACGCCCCGCCCACTACGCTATTTGCGGGCATGGCAGCTAACTCCGACCCATACGCGACGCTCGGGATCAAGCCCGGCGCGTCGGACGCCGAACTGCGCGCCGCCTACCGGCACCAGGTGCAGCTTCACCACCCGGACCACAACGGCGGTTCGCCAGAATCGGCGCGCCGTTTCGAGGAGGTGCAGGATGCCTACGCCCAGATCCGGCAGCTCCGCGCCGGCCGGCCCGCGACGTCAGCCCCGAGCCCCGACTCGAGCGTCGATTCGCGGCTCGCCCAGATGGAGCGGGAGCTGGCCAAGGCGCGCGCGGAGCAGGCTGCCCGCGTTCGCCAGGCGCAGCAGGCCGCCCGCGATCGCCTGGCCGCGCGCGAGCGCGCACAGCGGGCGGCCCGGGAGGCGACCTCGGGCACTGAGCGACCGTCCGACGAGGAGCTCGGCTACTACAAGACCGACGACAGCTTCGGGAAGATCCTGGCGGATGCGGCATCCGAGTTGAGTGATCTCGCTCGCGAGGCGAAGGACCACCACGTCGGCAAGCGCGTCTCCGAGCTGATCGACGAGCTCGGCTCAAAGCTGACGGGCGAGCGCTAACCAGCGCCCCGGACTCAGAGGGTCCTAGGACTCGGCGAGCCGTTCGGCCGGCGATCCCGCGAGTCCCTGCGCGCTCCTCGCGTCCGCCAGCCGTTCGCGCAGCCCGGCGATCATGATCGCGATCGTGTACCGGTCGAACAGCTCGGCGCCGCGCCCGACGAGCATCGGCGCGTTGCCGCCGAGCCGGTGGTTGGCGCGCAACCGGACATGGAACTCACTCGCGTCGGTGCCGCGCGGGTCGACCAGCAGCGCCCAGGTCATACGCACGTCGTCGGGCCGCTCCAACCACCAGACGAGCGCGTGCGGGGGATCGACGATCCGTGCCTCGAACCATTCGTCCGGTCCCTGCTCGGAGACCCGATCACCGACCGCGACCTGCTGGAACGCCGGCTCGATCACACGCAACGCGCGGTTGCGACGCGGCGTGAATCGCTCCAAGCGCCGGCTCAGATACCAACCGGCGCGTCCCCGGCCAAGCTGCGCCAGCCACGGCCAGATCTCCTCCGGCGTGGCCCTCAGTGTGGACCGCCGGTCGACCACGAGCGCGGCGTCGGGGATCAGGTCGTCGCCCGGCATTGATTCAGGCTCGAACCCCGGCCCGGCGCTCACGGCCGATCACCAGCGTATGAGTGAACAGACCGATGACCGGGTAGCCCTGAGGCGTCAGCCGTCGATTGCAGATAACCGCGAGACGCCGCAACAACACCAAGCAAGGGAGACACGAGGTCTTGATTTAGCGCTGCTGGCCGCCCCTCATCGGGGCGGGGGTCAGGAGTTGGCGCAACGCCAGCAAAACGCGCTGCCAGGGCACTCTCGAACTCGCAGGAGGTAGGTATGTCCACAGGCATCATTGTCCTGATAATTGTCGTCGTCGTGATCCTGGTGGTGCTGGCATTCGCACTGCCGAGGATGCGTGAACGTGCCCGGATCCGCGCCCGTGAGCGCGAGCTTGGTCAACGCCGCGAGGCGGCCGCAACCGAGCACCGCGAGGCCGCCACCCAGCTGTCGCAGCAGGCGGACGCGGCCGAGCAACGCGTCCGGATCGCCGAGCAGGAGGCAGCCCGACAGCGCGCCGAGGCGCAGACCGAGCATGAGCGTGCCGGCCTGCACGAGCGGGGCCTCGCCGACAACGAACTGGTCTCCGACGACGAGCGCGAGCGCTTCGCGGGCACGTCAGCGGTCCCGGCCGAAGAGTCGGATCGCGCTGCCGATGAAGGTCCCGTCGATGAAGCCGCCGATGACCGCGACGCAGGCGGCGTCGGCACCGAGCACGAGGACGCGCGCTAACCATGGGTGATCGAACGCAACGAATCAAAGGCAAGGCCGAGGAGCTGAAGGGCAAGGCAAAGAAGACCGGCGGTCGTACTTCAGGCCGCCGCGGCACGCAGGCGAAAGGCGCCGCCGAGGAGCTGAAGGGCAAGACGCGCAACAAAATCGGCCGGGCGCGCAGCTCGGCCAAGAAGGCGACGCGCTGAGCATCAGCGGCCGATGACGTTCCAATCGGCAACTGAACGGCAACGCGGTGGCCGACCGCCCGACCGGCGGTCGGCCGGCGCGCGCGGGCGCGCCCTGACCGACGAGCCCGCGTTTGCCTGGATCGCCCGTTCTGGCTTCGTCGCGCGAGCGGTCGTCTACGGAGTGATCGGTGTGCTGTCGCTCGAGGTCGCGCTCGGGGTCGGCGGCAAGACCGCGAGCCAGCGCGGAGCGATGGTCGCGATCGCCGGCCGGCCGCTGGGCAAGGTGCTGCTGACGGCGGTCGCGGCGGGCCTCGCGGCCTATGCGCTGTGGCGTTTCGTCAGCGCTGCGCTCGGGCGCCGTGACCACGACGCCCACAAGCTCGGGCACCGGGTGGCGGCTGTGTTCAGCGGTTTCGCGTACGCGGCGCTGTGCGTCACGGCGATCCGCGTGATTGTCGGCGCGCCCACGACCGGCGGCGCGAACAGCCCGAAGCATGAGGCCGCCGGCGTCCTCGGCTGGCCCGCGGGTCCCGCGATCGTCGCCGTCGTCGGGGTCGTGCTGATCGCGGTCGGCGTGGTTCAGGCGTATCGCGGCCTCGCACGCAAGTTCCTCGATGAGTCGCGGACCGAGCAGATGCGTCCCGCGGTCAAGCGCAGTTTCACCGCGCTGGGCGTGGCCGGCCACCTGGCTCGGACGCTCGTATTCGCGCTGATCGGGTACGGGCTGATCAAGGCCGCGGTCGACTACTCGCCTAGCAGCGCGATCGGGCTCGACGGTGCGCTCGCGAAGCTGGCGCGCGCCTCGTACGGCCCGGCGCTGCTGGGGATCGCCGCCGCCGGCCTCGTGTGCTTCGCGTTGTTCTCGCTGGTCGAAGCGCGCTACCGCAAGATCTGATCAGCGCGCGACGATCGTGAAGAAGTCGCGGCTGTAGTGCGCCAGAAACTGGCCTGGCACGCCGGATTGACTGGATAGCACCGGGACGGGTGCCGGCGGCCCGGCGCCACCCCGATGGCCGTACAGGTAGCCCGCCACCCACTCAGGGTTGATGTCTAGCTCGACCGCTCGGACCACGCGTGCGGACAGCAGGAGGTCGACCAGACCCGGCACGGTCAAGTTCTCGCCTGCCGCCCAGATCAGATGGCCGTCGGCGGTGATGCCCAGCGACGAGCGCGCCGGGTCCTCGACGCCGCCAAGCGTCGCGCCCCAACAGAGCAGGCATTCGGTATCCGCCGCGGGGCGCCCGCCATCAATCAACAGGTGCAGGTTCTGTCGCACCGACACCACGCGCTTGCCTGCCGCCGGCACACCGCGTCGCCACGTGCCGACGTCGGTCGTCCCGTCGGAGTAGGTGACGATCGAGCCAAGTCCGGACGAAACTGAGAAGCCGACGCGGCCGTAGGACTCAAACCCGGCTGCGCGGCGCCGCCCGAGCGCGGCGCGAGCGCGACGTGCCGGATTGCGTCGTGTGATTCGCCGCCGATGTCGCGTGGGGCCGCTGCCCGGTTGATGAGCTGACCGAGCCTGCACCGCAGCGGACGGCGGCAATGCAGCCGGTCAGGCACACCGCGGTCCAGGCAAGCGTCCGCGCCCGGCTCATGACGGGCTCGCCGTGAGTGGAACTGCCGAGACGGCCGCTGCGAGGATCACCGCGCCGGAGATGCAGCCATTCGCCGGGCGGCGTGATCAGAACGCGGGCAGCTCGCGGTAGTCGCCCCAGACCTGCTGCAGGGCCTCGACAATCTCGCCCTCGCTCACATGGGCCCGAGCGGCCTCGAGCAGCAGGGGCATCAGGTTGGTCTGGGTGCGCGCGGCGTCGGTGATCGCCTCCAGGGCTCGGCCGACCACCTGCTGGTCGCGGTCGGTGCGCGCGGCCCGCACGCGCTCCACCTGTTTTTGCTCGAGCGCCGGGTCGATCCGCAAAATCGACAGCGCGCCCTCGTCGCCCTCGGTGTAGCGGTTGACGCCGACCACGGTCCGCCGGCCGGAGTCGATCTCGTGCTGGAGCTCAAACGCCGCGTCGGCGATCTCGCGCTGCGGAAAGCCGCGCTTGACGGCCTCGACCATCCCGCCGAGCTCGTCGATCTTGTGGAAGTACTCGTAGGCGAGTTCTTCCAGCCGGTCGGTCAACGCCTCGACGAAGTACGCGCCGCCGAGTGGGTCGATCGTGTTCGCGACACCGGTCTCCTCGGCGATGATCTGCTGCGTTCTGAGCGCGATCCGGACGGCGTCCTCGGTCGGCAGCGCCAGCGCCTCGTCGTAGGAGTTTGTGTGCAGCGACTGGGTGCCGCCCAGCACGCCGGCGAGTGCCTCGATCGCCGTCCGGACGATGTTGTTGAGCGGCTGCTGGGCCGTGAGGCTGACGCCCGCCGTCTGGGTGTGGAAGCGCATCCGCCACGACTCGGGCTTGCGCGCCCCGAACGTCTCGCGGAGCTCGCGCGCCCAGATCCGCCGCGCGGCGCGGTACTTGGCGATCTCCTCAAAGAAATCGATCTGCGCGTTGAAAAAGAAACTCAGCCGCGGCGCGAACTCGTCGACATCCAGTCCTCGCGCGACCGCATGCTCCACATACGTCAAGCCATCCTTCAATGTGAAAGCCAGCTCCTGGGCGGCGGTCGAGCCGGCCTCGCGGATGTGGTAGCCGCTGATGCTGATCGGGTGCCAGCGCGGCATATTGCGCGCGCACCACTCGATCATGTCGGTCACCAGCCGCATCGCCGGATCGACCGGGAAACACCACTCCTTCTGCGCGATGTACTCCTTGAGGATGTCGGTCTGGATCGTGCCGCCCAACCGCTCGGGGCCGATCCCCTGGCGCTCCGCGGCGACGACATAGAACGCGAGCATGATCGCGGCGGGCGCGTTGATCGTCATCGAGACCGTCACCCGGTCAAGCGGAATCCCCTCGAACAGACGCTCCATGTCGAGCACCGTGTCGATCGCCACCCCCTCGCGACCGACCTCACCCAGCGAGCGCGGATGGTCAGAGTCGTGACCCATCAGCGACGGCATGTCAAACGCCGTGCTCAGCCCCGTCTGCCCATGGTCGAGCAGGTAATGAAAGCGCTCGTTGGTCTCCTCCGCCGTCCCAAAGCCCGCGAACTGCCGCATCGTCCACAACCGCCCGCGGTACATCGACGGATAGACGCCGCGGGTGAACGGGTACTGACCCGGCAGCCCGATCCGCGCCGCGATCAGGGAGATCAGCCTCGGTGTATAACGGCCTGATCTCCTCACCCGACAAGGTCGTAAACGACGCATCGCGCTCCGGCGTCAACCCATACGCAGCGCGCCACTCGTCGTAGCTCACCGGGAGCTTGTCGAGCACGCTCATCGGCTCACATGTTACGAGGGGTACGATCGTCTCGATGGCTGTCCGGGTGATCGGTGTCAACCACATCGCGTTCGAGGTCCACGACCTCGATCGAACGCTCGAGTGGTACGGGCGCTATTTCGAGTTCGAGCTCCGCGGCCGGCGCGGCGGGATGGCATGGATCGACCTCGGCGACCAGTTCATCGCGCTCAGCGAGGGCGGCCCCGAGACGCCGGACCGCAGCCGCCACGTCGGGCTGGTGGTCGACGACAAGGAGGCGCTGCGGGCAAAGCTGATCGCCGATGGGTACGAAGTTGCGAGTGACGGGAGACTCCGGGTCCGCGACCCGTCCGGTAACCAGCTCGAGATCGTCGACTACCGCGACGTGCAGTTCTCAAAGACGCCGGCGGTTCTGCGCGCGATGAAGCTCGACGGGCTGCAGAAGAACGAGCGCGCGCTCGACGAGCTGCGCGCCAAGGGCATCGACTCCGACTAGGCGGCCTCGGGGATCAGGATCCCGCGGCCCTGGAGCCGACCACCATCGAGGTCGGCCATCGCATCGTTGATCGCATCGAGCGGATAGGTCGATGTGTGGAGGCTGACCTTCCCCTGCGCGGTCAGCGTCATCAGATCCACGAGGTCCGTATAGGACCCGACCAGGTTGCCGATGAAGCTGATCTCGCGCGAGATCACGTCGATCGTCGGGATGTTGATGTTCTCGCCGTAGCCGATCACGTAGTAGAAGCCGCCGTCCTGGACCATCGCGATCCCGTCCTCGATCGCTCCCTTCTCGCCGACGAAGTCGATAATCGCCTCGGCGCCGAGACCGTCAGTCAGCTCTTGGACCTTGTCGACCTGCGTGCCGTCAACCTTGACCGTGTGGTCGGCGCCCATCTCGCCGGCAAGCGCGAGCGCCGGCTCGGACGGGTCGATCACGATGATCTCGGTCGGCGTGTAAGCCTTCAGGCACTGGATCCCGATGTGGCCCAGGCCGCCGGCACCGATGACGACCGCCTTGGTTCCGGCGCCAAGCACCGGGATCGCCTTCTTGACGGCGTGGATCGCGGTCAGCCCGGCATCGGCG
Organism: uncultured Solirubrobacterales bacterium; assembly: GCA_963768015.1. GTDB lineage: Bacteria > Actinomycetota > Thermoleophilia > Solirubrobacterales > Solirubrobacteraceae > Palsa-465. The sequence continues at coordinate 105,802 of CAVYGK010000008.1, read as the reverse complement.
AGCGCGGCGATGTCCTTGGGCTCGAGGCCCTCGTCGAGCTTGACGACCGACCGCGCCGAGGTTTTGAGGAGGTCGGCGAAGCCGCCGTCGCGGTTGATCCCTGGAAACGAGCCGTTGATGCAGTGCATGTCGTCGCCGCGGCGGCAGGGACCGCAGAACCCGCACGAGATGAACGGGTGCACGATCACCGTGTCACCGACCTCGACGTTGGTGACCCCGGAGCCGATCTCGTGCACCCAGCCGGCGTTCTCGTGGCCCGGCGTGTAGGGCAGCACCACCTGCGACTTCTCGGCCCACTGGCCCTCCTGGATGTGCAGGTCGGTCCGGCACAGCCCGGCGGCTCCCATGCGGACGATCACGTCGAACGGCCCGTCGATCGTCGGCTCATCGATGCTGTCGAGCTTCAGCGCCTCGTGATAGGCGTGCAGCCGCGCGGCCTTCATCTCAGAATCTCCTCCGGTTCGTTCTCCAGTTGGTGACGGACCTGCAGCAACGCGCGACAGATGCCGCCGTTGGCCTCGAGGCTCGTCCGCACGAGCCGCGCCATCCGAAGCCAGCGCTCCAGCTGGTCTGCCGTGAGTGGCTCGCCATTCGGGGCGACGAACGCCGGCGCTTCGCATCCGCTCTCGATCCCGAGCTGGGCGCGGAGCTCAAGGCACCGCGCCGCGTCCGGCGGTAGGTCGGCCACCGTCAGCGCCACCACCTGCTCGGCGCTCGCACCCCCGCGGAGCAGCTGTTGGCAGACCCTGCCCTGGCGGGCGATCAGCGCCTTGCGGGTGAACAGCTCGCGGAGCCCGCGGAGCTCGTCGTCGCCGGTCTCACCCGGAAACGCTCCGGTGAACCCCTCGCCCCGCGCCAGCGCCGCGTTGATCTCGTCGGCCGTGTAGTGGTCGTCGAGCGTGATCGTGACGCTCCGCACCTCCGGCAGCCGGCGCACGGCGCTGCGCGCGTCGGCTGCCATCAGAAAGGCGAAGTTGGGGGCGCACTGCGGCGTCGGCAACCGCAGCACGACCTCGACGTCGCCGGCAGGACTGACCTGCACCGAGCTGACGAACCGCAGGGAGGTGATCGGTTCGTCGAGCTCGGGGTCGATCACTGAGTCGAGCGCGCGCAGGACGCGCTCTCGGGCGCTGACGTCGACCGCCAGCTGCGTCATGCGGACTCGACCAGCTGTGCGTCCTCCTTGTCGCCGGCACCGGGCTCGCGGAACTCGGGCGGAACCTCGATGTCGTACAGCTTCGCCACGTTGAGCCCAAGGATCTTGCGCTTGCCGGCATCGTCGAGCCGCGGGTAGTCGGAGTACTCCTGGTCCGGGTAGTCCCAGTTGAGCAAACCCTCGATCTGCCACTTCGGCTCCCAGATCCCGTAGTCAGATCCGTAGATCATCTTGTCCTCGCCGACCCAGAACAGCAGCTCCCCCATCACCTTGGCGAAGAACCGCGGCCGCGCGTACATCAAGCCACCCAGCACGACCGCCAAGCCGGCGTAGACGTTTGGCTCTTGCGTCGCCATGAAGCAGAAGTCCTCGATCCGCGGCAAGCCGACGTGCTCGACGATGAAGTTGAGCTCGGGATTGCTCGTGGCAGCGATGTCGACGTCCTTGACGTCGAACGCGTCCTTGTCCAGCGGCCAGATCGTCGGGCCCTTATGGACGTGGATGTTCTTGACGCCGAGCTCCTTGCACTTCTCGAAGAACGGCTTGCAGGAGTCGTCGCTCAGCGCCCAACCGCGCGACCCCTTGTACCACTCGGCCGTGTAGAGCTTGCAGCCCTTGAGGTTGTAGCGCCTGGCGTCCTCCTCGAACTGCTTCAAGCCCGCGTCGCCCTCGCGCGGATCCCAGCGGCCGTTGACGATCACCTTGTCGGGGTACTTCTCGGCCAGCGTCCGGTTGCGCTCGAGCGTGTTGAAGCCGTCCTTGTACCACTCCTTCAGGTAAGTCGACTGGAGGATCGCGACCTCAGCGCCGGCATCCTCGAACACGTCCTTGACGAAGTCGTCCTCGGAGTACTTCTGGAACTTCTCCAGCGGCCAGTGTGTCTCCGGCGGCCCTAGCCCCATGTAGGCGTGGAAGCACTCGATCCAGCCCTTCGCGTACTGCTCCTGCCCTTGGACCCAGTTGTCTGGACTCGCGTCCCAGAAGTGGCAATGCCCGTCGACGACGAAGTACTTGTCGCCGTTGCGCGTGTACATCCCTACCTCCCTCGTGGTCGAGCCGTACAGGTGGGCCTAATCTACTCTCGCCGCGATCCCGCGACTAGACCGGTCGTTCTATCCGCTTAGCGTCGACGGGTGTGGTGGGTCCTGCGGGGTCGGGAACGACCCGTCGATCAGCTCGATCCGGTAGCCGTCAGGGTCGGAGACGAAGCAGATCCGGTACTCGTCGCGGCCCCCGGGCGCGTATGGAGGCTTCTCGGGCTCGATCCCGTTTGACGCCAGTTGTGCGAGTAGCGAGTCGAGGTCGTCGACGACGAGTGCCATGTGGTTGTAGGCGTCGCCGAGGTCGTATGGCTGATCGCGACCGACGTTGACCGTCAGCTCGAGGATGTCGCCGTCGCCGGGGAGTCCGAGATAGACGTTGTACGCCGACTCGAAGTTCAGCCGCCCGCGCAGCTCGAACCCGAGCAATTCGTAGAACGCGAGCGAGCTGTCGATGTCGCGCACGCGAATGCAGGTATGGACATAGCGGTCGCTCACGCGCTGCCGAGCATAACCACCGCGCTGCTCCGCTGCGATGATGCGAGCGATGAGCGACGGGGCCGTTTCTGACAGCGCGCTCGGCCGGCTGCGGATCCTCGATTTCTCGCGCGTGCTCGCCGGCCCGTTCGCGACGATGATGCTGGGCGATCTGGGTGCGACGGTGACGAAGGTCGAACGTCCCGGGATCGGAGATGAGACGCGTAGCTGGGGGCCGCCGTATGACCCCGACGGGATGGCCACCTACTTCGAATCGGTCAACCGCAACAAACGTAGCGTCGCGCTCGACCTGGCCGAGCCGGTCGATCTCGAGCGCGCGCTGGCGCTCGCGCGGGAAGCGGACGTCGTCGTCGAGAACTTCCGACCCGGGGTGATGGACCGCCTCGGCCTCGGCTACGAGCAGCTGCGCGCCGAGCGCTCAGAGCTTGTCTACTGCTCGATCACCGGTTTCGGTGCCGGAGCCGGCGCCGGGCTGCCCGGCTACGACCTGCTCGTCCAGGCGCTCGGTGGGCTGATGAGCATCACCGGCGACCCCGCAGGGGAGCCCCAGAAGGTCGGCGTCGCGCTCGTAGACGTGCTCGCGGGGCTGTTCGCGACGGTCGGGATCCTGGCGGCGCTGCGCCACCGCGACGCGACCGGCGAGGGCCAGCTAGTCGAGGTCGACCTGCTGTCGGCGCTGCTCGCGGGGCTCGTCAACCAGGGTTCGGCGTTCACGATCGCCGGCGTCGTACCGCGGCGACTCGGAAACGCGCACCCCAGCATCTCGCCTTATGAGCTGTACCCGACCGGCGACGGCGACCTGGTCGTCGCGGTCGGAAACGACCGGCAGTTCGCGGCCTTATGCGGGGTGCTCGGCGCGCCGGAGCTCGCCGACGATCCGCGCTTTGCGACCAACGGCGACCGGGTGCACAACCGCGAGCTACTGCGAGGGCAGCTGCTGACGCTGCTGAGCGCACGGCCCGCGAGCGAGTGGGCGCGGGAACTGACCGCCGTGCGTGTGCCCGCGGGCGTCGTCAACGACCTCGCGGGGGCGTTCGCGCTCGCACAGTCACTGGGACTCGAGCCGATCGTCGCGGTCCCAGCCAGCGACGGCGGCAGCGTCGCTCTGACTCGGAACCCGATCCGGCTGTCGCGGACCCCGCCGACGTACCGCAGCGCACCGCCGGCGATGCCCGAATCAGGCGGGTAGCGCGCGCTCGATCGCCGCGACGATCTGCGGGTCTTCCGGTGCGACCTTGGTCCCCCAGCGGGCGATCAGCTTCCCGTCGGCAGCGACCAAGTATTTGGCGAAGTTCCAGCCCGGCGGTCCGGATCCGGGCTGGCGCGCGAGGTCGCTCCAGAGTGGTGAGGGATCGGCGCGGACCGAGGTGAGCTCGGTGAGCGGGAACGTGACGCCGTATTTGCTCTCACAGAAGTCGCTGATCTCGCCGGCTTCGTCGAACTCCTGGTCGGCGAAGTCCTTGGACGGCGAGCCGAGCATTTGAAGCCCCCGATCGCCGTAGCGTTGATACAGAGTCTGTAGGCCCTCGTATTGAGGGGTATAGCCACACTTGCTGGCGGTGTTGACGAACAGCGTCGGCTTGCCACGCAGCGTCTCGAGATCGAGCGGGGAACCATCGAGCAGCGTGACCTTGTGGTCGTAGAGGTCGGTCGGCTGGTCGATCTGCTTGGTGCGGCGCATGTACATCTTCAAGGTAGAGGCGACTCCCATCGCTTCAGCTTACGCCCGCTAGGATCGCGCCCCGCGTGACGATTGCATACGAACGCACGGGACGGGGACCGGCCGTCGTCCTGTTGCACCCGCTGGGGGCCGATCGGCGCGTCTGGGACCCGATCGTCGCCCGCCTGCGCGACGAGCGAGAGCTGATCGCCATCGACCTACCTGGCTTCGGGCAGTCGCCGCCGCTGAGCGTCACGCCGACGCCGAGCGCGCTCGCTGAAGCCGTCGCCGAGCTGCTGTCGACGATCGGCGTCAGGCGGCCGCACGTCGCCGGCATCTCGCTCGGCGGTTGGGTCGCACTCGAGCTCGGTCTGCGGGGCGACGCCGACAGCATCACCGCGATCGCGCCCGCGGGTCTGTGGCGCGCGCCGCTTGAGCTCAAGCGGACAACGGCGCATAGGCTCGCGCGCACCCTGGCGCCCCTGATCCGGCCGCTCGCCGCCACGCGAAGTGGACGACGGCTGCTGCTGTCCGGCGTCGTCGCGCACCCCGAGCGGGTCCCCGCAGCCGACGCGGCGCGCCTGGTGCGAGCCTGGGTTCTCGCGCCCGGGTTCGCCGACGCCAGCGCCGCGATGCGCGCGGGCCGTTTCACGGGCCTCGACCGGATCGACGGGCCGGTGGCGCTCGTGTGGCCGGCACACGACAAGCTCGTCAAACGCCCGCGCGCGGTGCCGAGCAACGTCGTCAGCGTCGAGCTCGCCGACGCGGGGCACGTGCCTGTCTGGGACGCCCCCGACGAGCTCGCCACGATCCTGCTCGGAACGACGGCTAGCGCGGACCTGACGGCGTCCGCGTAGCCGTCAGGCAGACGCCGGGTCCGCCCCGCGAGCGAGCCTTGGTCGCTAGGCGGACGCCGGCCCGGCCTCCGCGAGCCCGCCGCCACCGAGCAGACTGCAGGCGGGAATCCCGACCAGCAGGCAGAGCCCGGCCCCGAACAGCAACGTGTTATGGACCGTCGAGGCGGTCAGCGTGCCCGACAGCGCGACCCCGGCCAGGCCCGCTCCGAGCGCGGCTCCGACGAGCCGGCCGACGGACAGCACCGCCGAGGTGCGCCCGTGTGCGGCCTCAGGAGTCGCGTTCAGCGCCGCGCGCGAGGTGGGCACGAACAACATCCCGAGCCCGAGCCCGACCGGGATCAGCGGCAGCACCGTGACTACCGAGTCGAGCGATACGCCTTGGATTCCGAGAATCGCCAGCCCGAGTCCGGCGCCGGCGAATCCGAGCACGGCCGGGAGCTTCTCGCCGTAGCGGTCGACGAGCATGCCGGCGAGCGGCGCCGCCGCCCCGACCAGCAGCGCGACCAGGACGAGCGCTGCCGACGCGCCCAGCGCCGAGAAGCCGGCGTCACGCTGCAGATACTGCTCTGCGATGTAAAAGGCACCGATCATGACCGCGAACGTCAGGCCCGCGATCAGCGTCGCGGCGAGCACGATGCGGTTGAGCCCCGGGTGGGCGTCCGCCCCGGTCTCCGTCGGCACGACGCGCGGCACCACCCGCGCGATCCCGATCGCGACCAGGACCGCTAGCGGGACCAACGCCCACCAGCATGCGCGCCAACCGAACGCGACCGTCAGCACGCCGCCGAGCAACGGCCCGAGCAGGTTCGACATGCCGGCGCTGGCGCCCCAGATCCCGAGCGCGCTGCCGCGGCGCTCTGGCGGAAAGCCACTGACCGCGCCGGCAAGCGCCGCCGGACTAACGAGGCCGGCCCCGGCGCCCTGGACGACCCGCGCGGCGATCAGCATCCCGAAGGTCGAGACGACTGCTCCGGCGGCCGCGCCCAGCGCGAAGATCGTCAGGCCGACCAGCGCTAGCCGGCGGACGCCGAAACGATCGACGAGTTCGCCGCCGGGCAACAGCACGATTGCGTAGGCGCCGAAGTAGGCGCTCAACACGGCCGAGGTCGAGCTTGCTTTGACGTGTAGCCCATGCGCGACGGTCGGCAACGCAACCGTGATCAACGTCCCGTCGAGCTGCAGGAGCGCCGCCGCGGCTGTACATGCGGCCAGCCGCGTCCATGCCGAGCGTGGCAACGGCGGGCGGGAATCGTCGGCGGTGCGGCGGCGGCGCCGTCGCGTGGCGCTGGCCTGCGACACACCCCCAGTATCGCGGCTGGGGCATCTAAGCGGCGTCGGGCGGTCTAGACTACGAGCCATGTCACTGGATCGGGAGTACACACTCGGCGGGGTCCGCGGCGTTCTGTCGCGTGACCAGGTCCGCGGCGTCTTCGGGCAGGTCATGGGCCTCGTGGCGCTGACCGTCGGTTGCGCGGCAATCGGCGCCTACATCGGGCGCAATCTCAGCGGCGGTGCGTTCTTCCCGCTGTTCATCGGTGCGCTCGCGTGCGTATTCGGATTGCAGTGGGCGTCACGCCGCGGACGTGAGCAGCTTTCGATCCTGCTGCTGTTCGGGCTCGGGCTGCTGCTCGGGCTGGCGATCGGCCCGGTGATCGCTGTCTACGCCAAGGACAACCCCGCGGTGCTGTGGCAGGCGGCGGGTGCGACCGGGGCGTTCGTTGCCGGACTCGGTGCCGTTGGCTACGCGACCCGACGTGACCTGTCGTCGTGGATCAGGGTGCTTTTCTGGGCGCTGCTGGCGCTGATCGTGTTCGGGCTCGTCGCGATCTTCGTCGCGATCCCGCATGCGAACGTGATCTACGCCGTGCTCGGGATCGTGATCTTCGGCGGCTTCACGATCTTCGACTTCAACCGCCTGCGGCGGGCGGACCAGTCGAACTCGGTCGTGATCGCTGCCTCGATCTTCCTCGACATCTTCAACGTCTTTCTGCTGTTCCTGTCGCTCTTCGGCGGCGGCGGCGGCCGCAGGTAAGCCGCCTCTAGAACTGCTGGTCGTCGGGCACGTAGTGCCGCGCGCCGGCTGCGTCTTCCCAGACGCGCATCACTTTGTTGGTGCGCGGGTCGCGAAAGCGCTCCGAGGTCGGGCGCCAGTCGGCCCGCGGCCTTTCGGCGTCGCCGTGGCCCCGCCGCCAGCGCGCACGAGCCGGCTTCGGGTCGCCCGGCAGCGGCGGAAGGTCAGCGACCGCAGCGACCGCTTCCTCGCGCGACTGGGCGCCGGCTACGACCCCGACGCGCCGTTCGAGCTCCTCGAATGACAGCGTCCCGGCCGCAGCGTGGCGGTTGAGGCGTTCGAACAGCTGCTCACGGTCTGAGTCGCTCAGCAGCACTTCCGTGTCCGACGCTCAGCTCGCCGGCTCGACCGTGACCGCGGTCCCGTAGGCGATGATCTCCGTGAACTGGCCGCCGATCTCGGACGAGTCAAACCGGACCGCGATCACCGCGTCGGCGCCCAGCAGGCGGGCGTTGTCGACCATCCGGTCGAGCGCGTGGCGGCGCGAATCCTCCAGTAGCTGCGTGTACTCGCTGATCTCGCCGCGTCGCAGGCCCTTGAACGACGCGGCGACGCCGCCGGTGAACCCCATGCTCCTGACGACCAGGCCGTAGCAGACACCCAGGTTCTCCTTGACCCGGAGGCCCGGGAGCTCGAGCGCCGTCGACATCGGGAGGCCACCGCTGGCGGGTTGCTCTGTCATCAGGACGGCAGTATCAACGCTCATCTGCGCTCGATCAAGCTACGGTTCGCCGCCGGTGAAACCCGGACCCGCCACCGCCCTCGCCGCCCTGCTGGCCACCGTCGCGCTCGCGGCCTGTGGCGGCGGCTCGACCTCGAGCTCGTCGCACCACAGCCAAGCAGCGGCGACCAGCACGGGTGGCTCGGCGACGACGAGCTATCCGGCGAACGGGATCGGGTACGAGGGGATTCCGCTCGAAGAGGGTCCGCAGATCGCGCCGGCGAGCACGACGCTGCCCGGCACGACGGTCGACGGCATCCACTGTGCGCCGGTCGAGCAGCTCGCCTACCACATCCACGCTCACCTGGCGGTATTCGTCAACGGCCGCCTGTACCAGCTGCCAGCCGGCATCGGGATCCCGGGCTCGGCTGCCGAGTCCACCAACTACGGCCCTGTCGCGGCGGGCGGCAAATGCTTCTACTGGCTCCACACCCACACGGCCGATGGTGTGATCCACATCGAGTCGCCAACCGAGCGCGTCTACACCCTCGGTGAGTTCTTCGACGAGTGGCACCAACCGCTGTCGGCGACACGGGTCGGCGGCGTCCACGGTCGTATCACCGCGTTCTTCGACGGCAAGCCGTGGAAGCAGAGCCTCCGGTCGATCCCGCTGCTGCCGCACGCGCTGATCCAGTTCAACATCGGCGAGCCGGCACCGCCGCTCGTGACGATCAACTGGAACGGGACAGGACTCTAGGGGCCGGAGACGCGCTGCTCGCGGCGTTTACGTCTGCGTCGCCACCAGACGATCTCGAGCACCACGATCGCGACGATCACCGCGACCGTGACGACCCCGGCCACGACCCCGACATCGTCGAAGAAGTCGAGCACCGCCGGGCCGATCAGATAGGCACCGAAACCGAGCCCGGCGGCCCATGCGAGTGCGGAAATGATGTTCGTTGGGTGGTAGACGGTCCATCGGACCTTATGGATGCCGGCGACCCACGACGGAGCCATTAGCACGGCGATCACCGCATAGCGGTCGAAGATCTTCTCGCCTCTCCGTACCGCTCCGATGCGAAATGACTGGAGCGGTCCGGGAGCCGCCAGGACGGCGCGACCGGCCTTCAGGCCGATCAGCCAGCCGACCACGCCCCCGGCGGTCGCCGCGATCCAGGCGACGAGTACGACCTCAGTGATGTCGAGCCTGTGACGCGCAGCAAGTACGCCGGCGGCGATGAGCACCGGTTCGCCCGGTCCCGGAACGCCGACCCAGCTCGCGGCGCACGCGAGTGCCAGAGCCGTGTAGTCGAACGGCGGCCCATGGAAATGATGAAAGCGCAGGTGCAGCAGCGCCAGGACCCAGAGCACCGCTGCCGCCCTGATCACTCTCAACTCGCTCCTCCCAAGCGGCGATCGTTGCACACACAGCGATCTCGATTCGCCGGCGCGCGATCCGAACGGTTCGTCGCCTCCTGTACAGAGCGCCCGCGGTCGATGATTATCCAGGTGGCTAATGCGCTGCCGCGCCCCGGGTCACCGAGTATTCACCGTATGCCCGTGGGCGTGATCGTGTCCTATGACGGGACCGCCAACGACGACGATGCGCTCGCACTCGGGCAAGATGCTCGCCGACGGCGCGGCGAAGCTGTCGCTGGCGTACGTCCGCCACGCGCACGAATACGACCCGCGCCGCGAGGAGATCGCCCAGCACGACGCCGAGCGGCGCCTGGCGCAGGGGGCCGCATGGCTGACGACACGGAGTGCCGCGGCACATAGTCGTCGACCCGTCGACAGGCGCCGGCCTCGGCCGGCTGGCCGCCGACGAAGGCGCGGCGCTGATCGTGTTCGGTTCGGACTACCGCACGCCGCCGGGCGCGGTCGAGCCCGGCGGCTCCGCCCAGCAGCTGCTGGAGGGCGGCGCGGTCGCGATCGCGGTCGCCGCAGCGGGGCTACGAACGGCGAGTAACGGGGCGACTCCGGACGATCTCCGTATCGACGGTCCGAGGACGACAGCGCGCCGCAGCAGACCGCCGCGGCGCTCGCCGACGCGTTGGGCGCGTCGCTGTCGCCGGCCGACGACACAACGCCGACCTGATCATCGTCGGTTCAGCGCCGAGCGCGACGCCGGGGCGCATCGCGCTCAGCGGCGTCACGCGCTCCATGCTTAACTCGGCGCACAGCTCAGTGATCGTGCTTCCGCACGGCAGCGCGCTGGCGTTCTAGCCCTGGCCTCACTGGCGCAAACGGGTCCGGACCGGAGCGCCAGATCCTTCGCACCTTGAAGGACTCGGCCGGCTGGCCCGCTGTTCCGGTCGCGTTCCGGCCACGTACAATCGGCCCGATGCTGATCCTCCCTCCGGGGCATTGGCAGGAGACCAGGCGCCCGCGCCAGCGCCGTCCGCGCGAGCGGTGGCTGATCGGCTCGGCGCTCGTACTGCTCGCCGCCGTCGCTGTGGTCCTGACGATCTCCGTGTTCAGCACGGGACCGACGTCGCACGACGGCTGCGTGGACGTCACGGCTGCATCGGCGACCGGCGGCTTCGAGCTCGACCGGTGTGGAGCGCAGGCGCGGATGCTCTGCGACAGGCCGACCCAGGTCGGCCGTCCGACCCTTGCGTTCGTGCAGGCGATCGTGAGCGAGTGCCGCAAAGCGGGCCTTCCGGTCGCGCCGTGAAGCGGCGATAGCGGCTCCGCAACAGGGCTGCCGGCCCAAGCGGATCGTTTCCCGCTGTATGCGGAGACGCCCTATCCCTATGTCCAGAGCGCCTGAATGTTTGCTGGACCCAAGGCCATGGTTCGTCGCGCCGCCCCAGACAGAATTCTGGGCGTTGCACTCCGGGCCGATCAGGCCTTGCCGCCGTCGCAACGGGCGGCTACGCGACCCAACAAGGACAAGGAGCTCAATGTACAGCGATGTTCCCCCATGGCTCAACACTGGAGACAACGCGTGGCAGATAACCGCCGCGACGCTCGTTGGTCTCATGAGCGTGCCTGGCCTCGTCGTGCTTTACGGCGGCGTCATGCAGAAGCGCTGGGCGATCAACAGCATGATGCTCACCTTCGCTACGTTCTCGATCGTTCTCATTGTGTGGGTCCTGTGGGCGTTCAAGATGGGCTTCGGTCATCCGATCGGCCATGGATTGGGCTTCTTCTCGACGTTCGTCGGGAAGCCAGGCAATGTCCTGACCCAATCACAGGAGCAGGGGCAAGCCAACATCCCGTTGATCAGCGGGGCCTTCCCAACGTTCAGATTCCCGGAATCTACGCTCTGCTACTTCCAGTTCGTGTTCGCGGCGATCACTCCGATCCTGGCGCTCGGGTCGGTGCTGGGGCGCGTGAACATCAAGGCGTGGCTTCTCTTCTCCGGTCTCTGGATAACGTTCGTGTACGCAGTCGACGCGTTCCTGCTCTGGGGCGGCGGCTGGTTCGCGCATAACGGCGCGCTCGACTTCTCCGGCGGTTATGTAATCCACCTCTCGGCCGGCGTCACGGGCTTCGTAGCGGCGGCGGTGATCGGACCGACTATTGAACGCGACCGCGAGATCGACGCACCAAACAACGTGCTGATGGTCGCGATGGGCGCCGGTCTGCTGTGGCTGGGCTGGAACGGCTTCAACGGCGGCGACCCATATTTCGCGGGTACGGCGATGGCCGCGGCCGTGGTCAACACAAACCTCTGTACTGCTGTCGCGTTCCTGATCTGGGTCCTGTGGGACTACATCACCGGGAGCAAGCCGTCGCTGATCGGCGGCGTCAACGGCATGATCGCTGGCCTGGTGGCGATCACCCCGGCGGCCGGGTACGTGAACGGCTTCGGCGCGATTGCGCTCGGCGTGATCGCGTCGACGATCGTGTACTTCTCGCTCAACTACCTCAGCCGTGTGCGGCCGTTCCGGGTCGTGGATGACACGCTGGGCGTGATCTATACGCACGGGTTCGCCGGCCTCGTCGGCGGTCTGTTGGTGGGCATCTTCGCCGACCCGCGGATGATCGAAGACTACGGCCCGCATGGAAGCATCACGGGCGCCATCTTCGGAGGGAAGGCCTGTCTATGGCGGCGGCCTAATCTCTTGAATGGCAGGCCTTGGCGGGGCTGTTCGTGATCGTCTGCTCCGGCGTGATGACGTTCATCCTGCTGAAGCTCGTCGGTCTGTTCATACCGCTGCGGATGTCCGACGAGAACATGGAGATCGGCGACACCGCCGAGCATGGTCACGAGGTGTACCCGTCCGACGTGCCGTCGCTCGGGTACCCAGGTGGGATACCGGCGATTACCTCGGGCACTGGTCAGACGACACCGACACCAGCATGACCCACGCCTCGGTGGCACAGCCCCGCGTGCGCGGCGAGCATGCGGCGCGGACGGGCGTTTGAGAGCGACCGACAGTCGGTGCCGGGCCGGGGAGCGGATCGATCCGCTCTCCGGCCCACGCCACTGACGCTCGTCTCGGGCGCCGTCGCCGGCGACGACCTGCAGTGCGTCGCGGCTGCGGCTTCGCAAGCGCTTGGGTGCCCGGTCGCGATCGCGATCCCGGCGCTTGACGAGCCCGTCGTGTGTCCGCCGGGGGCGCTGGCGGCGGGCCAGGTGCGCGAGATCCTCGCCCACGCCGTCGCGACGATCGATGGCTCGACCGGCCCGGCTCCGGCCGTGACGTCCGAGCCGACACCCGTCTGGATCGCCGAGGCGGTACCGGTCCGGATCGGCGAGCGCGTGATGGGAATCGTTGCCGCCCGGCTCGGGGATGAGGAGCGGCTGGCCAGCCCCGAGCGACGCGCCTGGCTCGAGGCTACCGCCGCGGCCGCGTCAGTCACGGCGCTGATCAGTGATGCGCGGGACGGGGTCGAGCAAGACCCACGGGCGGCGCTGCTGCTGGAGCTGTCGGCGGGGCTCCCCGGTGACCTCGCAGGATTCCTCGTGCGCGCACGGCGACTAGGCTTCGAGCTCGGCGCCGGAGCTTCGGCGATCTGCGCTGAGCGCAGCGGGGCCGAGCACCGCCCACCCGCGGCTGAGCTCTCGGACGAGCACGCGGCGCTGATCGCGGAGACACGCGGCGGACGGATTCTCGGACTCGCGCCAACCGGATCCGAGTCCGCCGCCTGCGAGCTCGCGGCCGTGCTGCGCGACTCGGGGATGGCCGTGGCGGTATCGGCGCCGCGGCGGGACCCAGGGGCGCTCCACGAGGCTCTGCGCGAGGCCGAGCTGCTGGTCGAGCTGGCGCGCACCCCCGGCGTCGAGCTCGCGGGCCGCGACGAGACCTACCGGCTGCTGATTGGCGTCTTGCTTCGCGACCCGGAGGCGCTCGCGCTACTGCGCGAGCGCACTATCGCTCCGCTGGCCGACTACGACGCCCGCCACGACACTTACCTCCTCGCGACGCTGCGGGCGTTCCTCGCCCACGACGGGTCCACGACCGAGACCGCGGAGGCGATGGACCTTCATCGCCATACGGTCGGTTATCGGCTCTCGCGCGTGCAGGAGGTCTCGGGCTTGTCGCCGTACGAGTCCGACGGCCGTGAGCGGCTCAGCCTCGGCCTCAAGGCGCACCAGATCCTCGACGCGGAACGGCGGCGGAGGAGCACAGCTCGGGCGCACTGAGGGGTCGGGGCAGTCGTGGGCCGGGGCGTCTGGGCGTCTGGGCGTCTACGGGGTCGAGCGGTTCGAGCGGTCGGAGCGTCGAAGCGTCGATCAACCGAGCACGAGCTCGGCGGCGGTGCGCAGCGTCCCCGGATCGCCGCCGACCAGCAGCGTCGTGACGATCGAGTCGCGCCATGCCTCGAGGTCGTGGCGGATCTTCTCCTTGGGCCCGATCAAGGTCAGCTGTTCGATCAGCTTGGTGGGCACCGCGGCGGCTGCCTCATCCTTGTGGCCGCCGAGATACAGCTCCTGGATCTTGGCGACCTCGGCCTCGTAGCCCATCCGGATGGGGACGTTCGCGTGGAAGTTGGTACCGCGGGCGCCCATCCCGCCGAAGTAGAGCGCGTACATCGGCCGCACCGCGTTCGCGGCGCCCTCGATGTCGTCGGTCACGATCAGCGGGACCGTCGCCGCGATCTCGAAGTCCTGTCTGGTCCTACGCGCCGCCGGTCGTTCGAACCCCTCATCGAGCGCCTCGCGATAGAAGTCGTCGGCGAACGGCGAATAGAACAGCGCCAGCCAGCCGTCGCACAGCTCGGCCGCCATCGCGATGTTCTTCGGCCCCTCGGCTGCGAGGTAGATCGGGATCTCGGCGCGGAGCGGGTGGATGCTCGACTTCAGCGGCTTGCCGAGTCCCGTGCCGCCGGGCAGGGGTAGCGGATAATGCGGCCCTTCGTTGGTAACCGGCCCCTGTCGGGCCCAGATGTCGCGCAGCACGCCGATGTACTCGCGCATCCGAGCCAGCGGCTTTGCGAACGGCTGGCCGTACCAACCCTCCACGACCTGCGGCCCGGAGACCCCGAGGCCGAGGATCACCCGGCCCCCGCTGAGGTGGTCGAGCGTCATCGCGGCCATCGCCGTAGCGGCCGGCGTTCGTGCGGAGATCTGCACGATCGCCGTACCGAGCTTGATCTGACGTGTGGCAGAGCCCCACCACGCGAGTGGTATCAACGCGTCGGACCCATACGCTTCCGCCGTCCAGACCGAGTCAAAGCCGAGCCGGTCTGCCTCGATCACCGCTTCCGCCGCCCCCGGCGGTGGCCCGCCCGCCCAATAGCCGGTGTTCAAGCCCAGCCGCAGATCACGTGTCATACGCGGCCGACCCTACTGGCTGCGCCCAGCGAGCCGCTGCTTGGTGCGCGCCCACAGCCCCGGCGGACGTGGCTGGGTGCGCTGCCACTCCTCCTTGGTCGGCAGACGGCCCTGTTTGCGCGCTCTGAGCACGCACTCCGAGTGGGCGTGGCGACGGCCGTCGGAGCGGCCCTCCGGGAACAGCAGCATGTGCGCGCTGAGCGACGGCAAATGCTGGCCGCAGAGGGGGCAGCGATAGGTGGCGGGCTTGCGGTTCTGAGCACGCCGAATCGCCCACCATCGCGGTTTTGTAGCGTTCGCCATGATCGAGAGGATGACACCCGGAGCGAACCGCCTTGCTGGGCGCAAGCCCAGGTCTTGAGCGGAGCGTTGTGGGCTGGATCCCGGCCGGTAGCTAGAATCGCACGCCATGGCCACGCAGCCCGAAGAGCTCGAAGGGCTGAGCCGCAGCGACTTGCTGCGCGCGTCGCCCCGGATGTTTGACTCCGACCTGCTGGACCGCCTGTCGCGTGTCCACCCGGCGGTGCCACCGCTGCTGTTCGGCCCGGTGATCACGCTGTTGGTGATCGAAGGGCTGGTCCGCGGTGCCGGGTGGATGACGCTCGTCTGGCTGCTCGGCGGCTACGTGTTCTGGACGCTGACTGAGTACTGGCTGCACAGGCTGGTGTTCCACTTCGAGCCCGAAAAGGGAATCGGAGCGCGTTTGCACTGGATCATCCACGGGGTCCACCACGATCACCCGAATGACCCGATGCGGCTCGTGATGCCGCCGTCGCTCAGCGTGCCGCTTGCCGCGCTATTCGTATATGTCTTCTACGTCGTGCTCGGGAGCCCGGCGTTCCTGCCGTTCGGCGCCGGCTTCCTCGGCGGCTATCTCGGCTACGACATGCTGCACTACCACGTGCACCACCACCGTCCGAAGACGCGGCTCGGTCGCCGGCTGCGTGAGCTGCACATGCGACACCACTTCCAGAACCACGAGCGCGGCTATGGTGTCAGCGCTCCGTTCTGGGACCACGTGTTCCGCACGGCGCCGAAGAACTAGCGGCCGTCCTGGCGCGCATTGGCACCCGACAGCTTCTCGACTGAACCGCATCAATTCGAGCCCGGCCTCGGGCAGGTGGTGCTGTCGCCCGTACCTACGGACGAGGTTCCAGCCGAGCAGCTGCGCGGCATCTACCGGCTCAGCGACCCGGCGCTGTCAGAGATGGGTCTTGATCAGCTGCTCGACGAGCTGCTGAATCGGACTCGGGACGCGCTGGAGGTCGACACGGTCGCGATCCTGCTACTCGACGAGGAGGCTCCGCAGCTTGTCGCCCGGGCGGCGAAGGGAATCGAGGAGGAGGTCGAACAGGGAGTTCGGATTCCGCTCGGATTCGGCTTCGCCGGGAGGATCGCCGCCGAGCGGGTTCCGATCTTCATCGCGGACGTCGACCACGCCGACATCCTGAACCCGATCCTGCGCGAGAAGGGGATCCGATCGCTGCTCGGCGTCCCGTTGATCGTGCAAGGCGATCTGATCGGGGTGCTGCACGTCGGCTCCTTGACGCCGCGAAGGTTCGGTTCGCGAGATCTCGCGGTGCTCCAAGCCGCCGCGGCGCGCGCCGCGCCGGCAATCGAGCGCGCGCGGCTGTACTCCGCGCTCGAACACGAGCACCGCGTCGCGATGGTGCTGCAGCGGAGTCTGTTGCCGAGGCAGCCGGTGGAGCCCGTTGGCGTGTCAGTCGCGACCCGTTATCTGCCCGCGCGCGACGAGGTTGGCGGCGACTGGTACGACGTCTTCGACCTTCCGCATGGGCTGGTTGGGGTCGCGATCGGCGATGTCGTCGGTCACGGGATCCGAGCTGCTGCGTTGATGGGACAGCTGCGAACGGCCCTGCACGCATACGCGATCCAGGGCACCGGACCGGCCCGAACGCTCGAGCTCGTCGATCGCTTCGTGCACTCGATGAGTGAGGACGCGATGGCGACCGCCGCCTACGCGGTGCTCGATCCGGAAACGGGCGTCGCCCATTTCGCGGCTGCAGGTCATCTGCCGCCGATCGTGGCCGGCGGGGGCCGCGCGCGGACGCTCGAGACCGTGCCGGCGGCGCCGCTGGGCTCGTTTCCGTATGGCACTTGCACGGAGCACGAGGTGTCGCTCGCCAACGGCGAGACGCTCGTGCTCTACACCGACGGGCTGATCGAGCGCCCCGGGGTCGGCCTCGATGCCAGCATCGACGAGCTGCTCCGGACCCTGTCGGCTGCGACCTCGGCCGAATCGGCTTGCGCGCTCGCGATGGAGGAGCTTGTCCCTCCCGAGGGTCTGCGCGACGACGTCGCGATCGTCGCGATCGAGAACGGCGACGTTCCCGACGAGCTGCGGCTGCGCCTCCCTGCCGAGTCGAGAGCCCTGGCGCCGATGCGCCGCGGTCTGCGACGCTGGCTGCGACACAAGGGAGCTGTCGAACCGGATCTGACCGAGATCACGATCGCCGTCAACGAGGCGTCTGCCAACGCGGTCGAGCACGCCTACTCGCCGTCGCCGGCGAGGTTCAGCATCGAAGCCTCGGTCAAGGACGGCGTCGTGACCGTGATCGTCGTCGACCAGGGCGCTTGGCGCGAGCCGCGTGGAGAGGCACGAGGCCGCGGGCTGACGATCGTCAAGGCCGCGATGGACGACGTCGAGGTGGCCTCGGACGAGCGCGGAACCACCGTTTGGATGCGGCGTAGACTCGGCGCGCGATGAGACTGGCTGACGTCGATTTCAGGACTCACGGGAAATCGCTGGTCGCCCACGTGAGCGGAGAGATCGATATTTCCAACGCCGATCAGCTGGGCTCGTTGTTGACCGATGCGACCGGCAACGACCTGCTGGCGCTGGTCGTCGATCTGACCGCGCTCGACTACGTCGACTCGGCCGGGATCCGGCTGATCTACCGGCTGCAGGAACGCCTGGAGAGCCGCGGGCAGGCGTTCCGGCTCGTGATCCCAGAGGCGTCTCCGGTCCGGTGCGCGCTGTTGCTCGCGGGAGTCCTCGGCCACGTCGAGATCGTCGGAACGGTCGACGACGCGCTGGCCGGCGTCGAACCCCTGTCCGCCTGACGGCGGCCGTCACTCCTCGAAGCCCTGTCCGCCTGACGGCGGCCGTCACTCCTCGAAGCCCTGTCCGCCTGACGGCGGTCGTCGCTCCAGATCGACGAACCACAACCTGCGCGGATAACGGGACCATATGTCCCGCCAGGCGCGCAGGTTCAGGGCAACACCGGCCGTGTCGCGTCGCAGCGGAGGGGGCGGGATTCGAACCCGCGGTCCGCTTGCACGGACTCTGGTTTTCAAGACCAGCGCATTCGACCGCTCTGCCACCCCTCCGGGGCGATGCGACCGTCGATCCTAGTCGACCAGGCGCGCCGTGGTTGGCCCCTAGGGGACACCGCCTTTGGCCCCCGGTAGACGGGCGGTGACGAGCGCCGGACGCCCCTCGATTAGACTGCGGCAGACCCCTTGGGAGAGGTGGCCGAGTGGCTGAAGGCACTCGCCTGCTAAGCGAGTAAGGGGGGAAACCTCCTTCGCGGGTTCGAATCCCGCCCTCTCCGCTGACTCAGGCTGGCACGGCTTGGCCCGAGGGCGTCGCTGTGACTCAGGCTGGTGCGCCGAGGACAGCTTGGGCCCGAGGGCGCGTCGCTCTGTCGATCGCGCCGGATCCCAGCGCGGCCACGATTACCGTGAGCAATCCGGCGACGCCGGCGAAGGCGAACGCGGCCTGGGCACCCGCGCTCTGCGCCAGTCCACCCGCGACAGCCGACCCGAGCGCTGCGCCCGTGAGCGACGCGGTAAACAGCCACGAGAACGCTTCGGTCTCGGTTCCGGCCGGGGCCGACCTGTCGACCATCGCGGCGATCGTGGCCTCAGTCGGAGAGATGGTCGCGCCCGCAAGCAGGATCACAGCACCGATCGCCGCCACGCTGCCGGTCGTCGATGCGAGCGCTCCGTGGCCGGCGGCGAGCGCGGCGAGCAGCACCGTCAGGCCGCCGGCGCGTTGTGCGCCGCCGCCAAGGCGGGTCGCAACGATCCCGCCGAGCAGCGATCCCAATCCCCAGATAGCCAGCAGCGGGGCGGCGGCGGTGGTGCTGCCGAGCGCCTGGGCGGCGGCGGTAACGCCGACCTCGGTCGCGCCGAACACGGTCCCGGTGCCGAGCAGAATCAGCGCCAGCGTCCGGATCGCGGGCGATCGCAGCGAGCCCCCTCTCGGTCGCGTCGCGTCGGCGCTCGGCCGCCAGCGTCGCGACGTGGGCTGCGCCGCGAACGCGAGCGTGCCGGCCAGCATCACCAGTCCGCTGACCGCCAGCGCGGCTCCCGTCGACCACACGGCGCCGAGTCCAAGCGCCAGCGGCGGTCCGGCCACGAACGTCAACTCGAGCACGGTCGATTCGAATGCGAACACGGCCCGCAGCCCACTCGGGTCACTGACGATTGCCGGCAGCAGCGTCCGGATACATCCCTCGAGTGGCGGTATCGCAAGCCCGGTCAGAGCGGCGAGCGCGACCAGTACGAGCGGTGGCGTCCCCGACGGCAGCAGCCCAGTCGCCCCAAGTAGAAGCGAGGTGACAGTCGCGCACGCGACGAGCACCTTTGTCTGTCCGAAGCGGTCAACCCGCCGCCCGAGAAGCGGGGCCGAGAGCGCCGATCCGATCGCGTAGGCGCCGCTGACGACGCCGGCGACCGCGAACGAGCCGGTCATGTGCTCAGCGTTGACCAGCAACGCGATGCTGAACATCGCGAGCGGCAGGCGGGCGATGATCGAGCTCGCCATCAGCGCCGGCGCGCCGGGCGATGAGAGGATCGAGCTTGTGCGGCGGGTGGCGGTCATCGCTCTGCCAATCTAGGTCGCAAGCGGCCCAGTGATAAGAGCCAATTCGATGCCTAGTTAGTGAGCCGCTTTTGGTGCCGCTCAGCTCGACCCCTCAGCCCGACCGCTCAGCTCCGCCGCTTAGCCCGACTGCTCAGCCCGACCGCAGCAGATCGGCGACCGCTTCGATGCCGCGCTCGATCGCAGCTTCGCTGAGGTTCCCGAAGCCGAGCACCAGTTGTGGCGGACCGTCGAGTCCGCTCGGGCGATACGAACGCATCCCGTACAGGCCGATCGACAGTGCGCGCGCCTGGTCGACGATCGCCTCCTCATCCGCGCCGTCCAGGAGGTGAGCGACGGCATGGAAACCGGCGGCGAGGCCGCTGAGGCTGACCTCCGGCGCCCGTGCCGCGAGCGCTTGGACGAGCGTGTCGCGCCGCCCCCCGTACACGCTGCGCATGTGACGCAGGTGCCGGTCGAAGCGCCCGGACTCGATCAGCACAGCGAGCGCGAGCTGCTCGAGACCCGGCGAGCCGCGGTCGCTGAGCAGCTTGTCCTCGATCACCGCTTCGAGCAGTGGACCGGGACACACGACCCACCCCAGCCGCAAAGCTGGGGCGAGAGACTTGCTGACCGTGCCGATCAGCGCCACCCGGTCGGGAGCGAGCCCCTGGAGCGCGCCGACCGGGTCACGGTCGTAGCGAAACTCGGCGTCGTAGTCGTCCTCGATGATCGTGGCGCCGCGCTCGTTTGCCCAGCTGACAAGCGCCTGACGCCGTTCGGAGGCGAGCACGATGCCAGTCGGGAACTGGTGCGTCGGCGTCAGGATCACCGCGCCGGCGCCGCTTACGGCGAGCGCGTCGACGTCGATCCCGGATTCGTCGACCGGCACGGGGACCGCCTCGATTCCGAAGCGCCCGGCGACCTTGAAGTACTCATCGTCTCCGGGATCCTCGATCGCCACTCGCGTCAGCCCGCTCTGGGCCAGCGCGCCGAGAACGAGGTTGACGCCCTGGGCGAACCCGACGCAGATCACGATCTGCTGTGGGTCGGCGACCGCTCCTCGGACGCGACGCAAATACCCTGCCAGCACGTGGCGCAGCACCTCTGTCCCGCGCGGATCGCCGTACCCCAACTCCGCCGGCGTTGCGTTGCGGCAGCTCTCGCGCATCGCCCACGCCCAGTCGCGCCGCGGGAAGCTCGTCAGGTCGGGGACTCCGGGCAGGAAATCGACCGTGACGCGCAGCGCCTGCTGGACGGGAGCGGGCAGCTCCGACGGCGTCAGCGCTCCGGCGGCGACGCGAGTAGCCGAGCCGGTCTGCGAAGTGAGGAAGCCTTCCGCCTGGAGCTGGCTGTAGCACTCGAGCACCAGCCCGCGAGAGATCCCGAGCTCGGCTGCCAGCGCTCGCGACGACGGGAGTCGCTCGCCCGCCGCCAGCCTGCCCGTCCGAATCGCGTCGCGCAGCTCGCGTTCGAGCTGAGCGCGGAGCGGCTCGGGCCGCGAGCGGTCGAGCGCGAGCAACAACTCCGGACCCAGGCCGGCCCACTCAATCGCCATCAAATCGCTTCCTGAAACGGGCCGCGCCACGCGATCAATGCTTGGTAAGCGTTACCTGCTCGGTGGCGCAGCGCGCGGTTACAAGGTGGAAGGTGATCAGCGCGCCGGCACCGCCGTTCGTGAGGTGGCCGCTCACCGAGACCTTGCGCTGACCGCTCCCAGCGCTGCCGTGCAACGCGCCGCTGGGGCCCAGCCTGACGACCGGGATTGGATCCGCGTACTGGAGCTGGCCACCGAGCAGCGCCTCGCCGCCGCCGCCGTGGCAGCCCCAGGTCGTGATCACCGTCTCGCCGGTGAAATGGAGTGACTCGCCGTTGGTGCTCGCCTGGAACTTGAATACGCAGGTGCTGCCCTTCACGTCGGTGCGCTGACAGGCCCTGCCTGTATATAGCGCTCCAGGTGCGAAGTGGGCCGCGGCTAGCGCACTGGCGGCGGCCACGAGCAACGCGACAAACGCCAGTGCGAGGCCACGTCCTCCGACTGCGCCCCAAGGTCTCATTGTTACTCAATTCTAGTTAAATGTGCGTTGGTCGGCAACTACTCGAATGGCGGGGTCGCCCAGCCTGGGAACAGATCAGGCAGGCCGGCGCTGACCCGATCGGGAAAGTCGGCGGGTCGCTTGTCGAGGAATGCCGAGATTCCCTCGCGCGCGTCGGCAGACTGGCCGCGCACGAACATGCCACGAGAATCCGCGCGGTGGGCGATCATCGGGTGCTCGGCGCCCAGCATCCGCCACATCAACCGGCGCGCCAGCGCGACTGACACCGGCGCCGAATTGTCGGCGATTTCGTGGGCGAGGTCGTAGGTGGCGTCGAGCAGTTGTGCGGTCGGGTGCAGGCTGCGCACGAGCCCGCCCGCGAGTGCCTCCTGCGCCGAGAAGACGCGACCGGTAGCAACCCATTCCATCGCCCGACTGATGCCGACGAGCCGCGGCAGAAACCAGCTCGAGCACGCCTCGGGGACGATCCCGCGGCGCGCGAACACAAAACCGATGCGGGCGTCGTCTGCCGCCAACCGGATGTCCATCGGAAGGGTCATCGTCGCGCCGACCCCGACCGCGGGGCCGTTGATCGCGGCGATCACCGGCTTGGTGGACTCGAACACGCGCAACGTGAACTGGCCGCCGCCGTCGCGCGGGACCGCGGCGTCTTCCGAGTCGCGTTTGGCAAACGTGTCGCCGCCTCCGGCGAGGTCCGCGCCGGCGCAGAACCCGCGCCCGGCGCCGGTGACGACCACCGCCCGAACCTCGTCGTCGGCATCGGCCCGATCGAACGCCGCGATCAGCTCGCGGCCCATTGTCGGAGTCCACGCGTTGAGGCGCTCGGGACGGTTGAGCGTGATCGTGAGCACGTGGTTCATGAGCTCCGTGTTGGTCTCCATCGCTCTCCTTTCGTGCAGGGGGCTAAGGATCGTAGGAGGGGCGGTGACGAACAACACACATCGCGGCCGACAGATCGATTACGATCTGCGCCAGATGGTCGAGACGACCGGGACCCTGGGGCACGTTGGGGCACCACCGCTAGAAGCTCCCGCTCACGAGCTGGACGCTCCCGCGCACGCGCCGCTCGAGTTCGAGATCGTGCCGCGCAAGGGGCTGGTGCTGGTGGCGATCGCGGCCGTGTGCGTGATCGTCGCGATCGCGGTCGACAAGCTCTGGCCGCTGATGTTCCTGCACGTGGCGGGTGGCGCAGCCTGGACGATCATCGATCTTTTCCTGGGTCTCGTGCTTGGCCCGATCATCGGCCGCATGTCGATTCCGGCGCGGATCGAGTTCACGACCAGGCTGATGCCGAAGATGGTCCTGATCATGCCGACGGTCGTGACGATGACGCTCGCGGCGGGCTGGCAGCTCGGCGTCAAGACCGGAAACGTCTTCAGCTCAAGCCCCAACCACGGCTGGGTCGTCGCGAGCTTCATCGTCGTCGGCGTGATGGCGATCCTGGCGCTCGGGCTGCTGGAGCCCGCGAACATCGCGGTCCTGTTCGAGCTCAAGAAGCCGCGGCCCAACCCGAAGGTGATCGAGCGGCTGATGAAGCGCTTCATTTACTGCGCCGGCGTACTCGGCGTGATGCAGATTGCGACGCTGGTAATCATGACCAAGCTCGCCTCGGGATGAACGAGGAGCGCTACCCGCCCTTCACGCAGTTGGGGATGGCGTCGCTCGCGCTGATCGTGATCGGAGGCATCTACCTCGCGTCCCACCTTCCCAAGCACGTCCCGCTGGGTCCGGCGATCGGGCTGTTGATCGCGTCGAGCCTGTTGCTGACCTTCAACCTCCTGTCGCTGCGTCGCGTCAAAGACTTTGCCTGGCCGCGCTTCTTCTACGTGGCCAAGTGGGCGCTGCTGGCGTACACGATCACCGCCGGGCTGATCCTGTACGCGTTCCTGCAAGACAACGTCCGCGGTGGGGCGCTCGTGATCCTGACGCTGTCATTGGTGGTCTTCGCGGTCCAGGTCCCGACGCTGATCGCGTTCACGGTCGCGCGCTACGCCACGCCCGAGCGCGGCGATGCCGAGCCGTTCCCCGTCTGAGCCGCCCGACTGGCTACGCCTGCTGTGAGCCCACCGCCTCGCTGTCCGCTGCTCGCCACCGCTTGACTGTGGACCGCAGCGCGAAGTAGCCGAGGATGCCGGGGAGCGTCGGCAGCCAGAATGAGATCGCGCGATACGCGAGAACCGCGATCACGGCCTTGCCCGCGGGTATCCCGAACGCGACGAACACGGCGATCATTCCGCCTTCGACGCCCCCGATTCCGCCGGGGAGCGGCAGCAGGCTGCCGAGCGTGCCGAGGAAGTAACCCATCACGAGCACCGCCGTCGGCACGTTGGCTCCGAAGGCGTGAAAGGACACGCCGAGCACGGCGATGTCAAAGCCCCAGTAGGCGAATACGCCCAACAGGCCGAGCCGTCTTTGGCGGACCAGGTCGATCGCCGTCCGCACGCCGCTGCCGAGCGCATTCGGCGCCTCGGCCGCCCGGCTGGCGATCCAGCCGAAGGCTCCCGGACGGTCGGCGAGCCGTTTAACGCGGTCCTCGATGTCGGGCGGCATCAGCGCCAGACTCAGGATCGCGACGATCATGATCGCGGCGAGAGCCGCCGGCACGATCGTCAGCGCGAATGAGCCGCCGCCATCGAACAGACCGGTCCAGAGGCCGAGCCCGCAGACGATCACCGCGCCGAAATAGACCGAGTACTGCACGACGAGGCTCGCAACTATGCGGCACGCGATCACCGGCGCGGACATGCCTGCGCGGCTCAGCGCCCATGCCGTGACCGCGACGCCGCCCGCACCCGCCGCGGCCACGAGCCGGATCGCCGCGATCCCGGCGAGCGGGATCTCCAAGCTGACCCGCCAATCGATGCGGGGCACGCCGCGGCCGAAAACTGTCCGGAACAACAGCGCGTAGCCCCCGATCGAGAGCAGCTCGAGCAGACAGCCCACGGCTAGTAACACCGGATCACCCTGGCGGAGCTGGCCCCACGTCTGCTTCAGGCCTGCAAGCTTGGGAAGCAGGAAGTAAAGGCCAATCAGAACGATGAGAATCCCGGCCGAGACGAACAGCAGCCGTTTGCGAGTGATCTGGACGTGCGGCTCGCCCTCCGGCACCGCCAGGTCCGGGGACGCGATTGGTGCTACCGAGTCGTCGGCCGACCGACCGCGGCCCTCGCCACCGTCGGGTCTCGGCGCAACCTCGGAACCACGACCTCGCGCATTCGCAGCGGCCATCCGAACGACCTCCTGAACTCTCTCTACCCGGCTGACGGCCGAAACAGTTCCCGCCGCTCACTCAATTGTCGCGGGTCGCGACCCGGAACGTTTCCCACCTCGGGCTAGAATCGGGCGACTTGGCGCCCGTAGCTCAGCTGGATAGAGCGTCGGTCTACGGAACCGAAGGTCGGGAGTTCGAATCTCTCCGGGCGCGCTGGCCGATTGGAGAGCGTGCACCGCTACAGTGGACGGGGCCGGTTCCACCGCTCGGTGTCTCGCTCTCGCATTCGTTCTGTGGCCTAGCCTTCGTAGGGAGCGACGAGGAGTGCGTATCACGTGACGAAGCAGACTCACGAACCCGGCCACGGGCGATCGACGTCGGATGCCGCGTTCACCGCGCATACGAAGGAAATCGCGCAGCGCAACGACCAGGCGCAGAAGGAGGCGCGCAAGCTTCGCACCGCGCGGGAGCAGGAGCAGCTTCGCAGGCGTCGCCGGGAGGACCCCCGGTAGAACGAGCCGCTTGAGACAGGCTCGGCCGCGAATCGGCTAAAGTGGCCGTACGGGTCGAGCGCCTGCTCGACCAAAAGCAGTGCCCCGCGTTTTCGCAGTTGTTGCCTCGTTGCACCTCCGCGTTTCGCAGCGCACATATCCCTGGAGGGAACGATGGCAACCGGAACCGTGAAATGGTTCAGCGACGAGAAGGGCTTTGGCTTCATCACGCCTGATGACGCCGGCAAGGACCTGTTCGTACACCACAGCGCAATTCAAGGCAACGGCTTCAGGTCGCTGACGGAGGGCGCGAAGGTCAGCTACGACGCCGAGCAGGGCGCCAAGGGCCCAGCGGCCGCGAACGTCCAAGCAATCTAGAGTCCAAGAGGTGCACGGGAGGGCGTACTTCGCCCTCCCGTCGCGCTCACCACACTCGGGGCTCGCTTGCGCGTCACCGACGCGCTGCAGACCACGACAAGGACGGACGGCATGGCGTCAAGCGGCAAGAGGAAAACGACGATGGCAAAGCTCGCCCGCGAGAGCAGGCTCCGCGAGCGTCGGCTGGAGAAGCAGGCCCGAAAGCAAGCGAGAAGGGACGCCGCCGAACATCCCTCGCGGCAGCCGGATGATCACCCGCCGACGGGCGACGTGGTCGGTGACCCGACTCCGGACCGAGAGTGAGATAACACTACTCGGCAGCCGTGCGCAATCAAGCGGCCGCCGCTCGTCGGCGCACGGCCGCTCGGTCAGAACGACGTCGGCGTCAGGTGCGCCGGTGCGGCTGTGACCCGCCGCAGGTGTTGCTCATGGTCGGCCCGATGAATTCCGGATAGCCGAGCGTAGCCTGCTGATCGGTCCCGTACTGGGCGTCCCGGCCGAAGTCGTTGACGCCTTGATGCACGTTGCCGAACTCGATCACGCATCCGCCGTGTTCACGGCCGACTGCTTGCCCGCCACCGCCGCTCCCCGTGCGGCTCCAGTACGGGTAGAAGTCGCCGGGCCCAGGGGGCGGCACTGAGCACCCGGCGCCCGACGCCGTGCACGTCGACTCGCTCAGCGCAATATCGGTCTGGATGAAGAACTGCTGGTACTGGTGGCCGAAATTGGTCACTGGGAGCGACTCCACGAACGTGCTCGGGTAGATCGTCGGGGTGGTGCCGGTAGGCCATTCCGGCCAGTATGGGGTGCCGTCGAAATCGAGGTCCCCGTTCTGAGTTAGCTCGTCTATGCAACCCGTCATGACGATCGGTGCCGTGTGGAAGTCCGGCCCGTTCGTCCACCCCGCTGGATAGCACGGGGCATCCGTTGGCTCAATCGTGGACTGGTCAGGTCCGGCAGTGTCCTCGTAGGGGCCATGGCAGTACTGCCAGGTGGTGATCGTCACCCCGTTTGGCGGCGCCGGGAACGGAATTGTCTCGGGATCGGTCACGCTCGTGCACGGCTCGAAATGACCGGTTTCGTACTCGGTGCTGATGTTGGTCTCGAGCGCGGCCCAGGGGACGATGTTGTCCCGCTGCGCCGTGCTGTACTCCGGCTGCCAGTTGAACGGGTGTCCCGAGCAGTCGGCCATCGAGGTGTCGCCGAAGCCGTTCTTCGCCGACGCCTGCATGAATCCGGTCCGGCCCGTAGTCAGGTCTCTCACCACAACTTCGAAGGCTCTCTGCCCCCTCTCTCCGGGCACGGGGGCGTCGAACATCGAGACAACCACCCTGTCCCCTGGGTTCATCAGCAGAGTGTGCTGGTTCGGCGTCACGGTGGCGGCATCGAACTCCTGGGGGTTTGCAGGCCCGGCGGGCACGCCGTTGGTGGAGAGGAGGGCGAAGTTGACCGGCTCCTCGCAGTTGCCGTTGCAGGTGGCGAACCCCTCCGTGCACTCGAGGCTGTCGATCGTGAGCGCCGCGCACCAGTGGGTGTCGTCACAGCTGATGCCCACCCACGGCGGCGCGAACCCCGGCGGGTAGAACTGCATTTCCATGAACGCCGACCCGCCCCCGACGCCCGTTGTGCACGGTACCGCGCCGAGACAGTCGGGCGCCGGAGCGTTGGCGTCACTCTCCGGCGCGCACGGCGTCTGGGGATAGGAGTTCGGGTCGCACATCGCCATCGAGAACCACGGCGCCGGGCTCAGCTCGAACCAGTCCGACACGTCCGACCCGGGGTGGGCATCCGTCGGGGCCAGCGCTGGATCCCGGGGCAGCGTCTCGGTCCACGTGACGTTGTTGCCCGATCCAGGCTGCGGCGATAGGAACGTCATGTCCGGCTCGTCGTGACCGATGTACTCGCCGTTGTCGTAGAACCGGCCGTCCCAAGTGTTGGCGTTGTGCTCGCCGGAAAATCCGCGGATGTCGGTGCAGAACATCGTCAGCTTGACCGACTGTTGGATCGGACTGTTGCCGTTGCAGTCCAGCTCACCGTAATGCGATGACGAGATGGTCTCTGCCGACGCTCCCACGGGCAGTAAGAGCACGACTGTCGCCGCAGTGACAGCGACGGCGACGAGCACAGCGAATCGACGCACCAACGGTGTAGTCATGACCGCCTCCCAGGTTGTCGTCGTCAGGCCAAGGCGCCGGATAACGCGCCGTGCGGATGCCTGACGCGCGAACACTAACCACGGCTCGCGTCGGGTGTCAAGTGACTCCCCGCGTTGTAGCCGCGCCACTGCCTCGGTGTTCGGCGGCTGCGAGAACAGTGGGGTTCGTTGCATTATGTAAGGCCTCACCGGGTAGACCTATGGCGTCATCAAAACCGGAGGAGTCTCAGTGATTCGCGACCTGCTGCTCGCCGCGCTCATTGTTGTCATTGCCGTAGTCCTCGGGATCGTGGTTCACCCGTTGCTGCTGTTGCTACTGATCCTGGCCGCGCTCTGGCTGTTCGGGCGCCACAAGGCCTGGTAGCCCAGCCCAGCCCTCACCCACCCTCAGGGCTGGCTCCGCGTTCAAGGGCGAGGGGCTGACGTGGCTGCGCCTCAGGGCCGGCTCCGCGTTCAACGGCGGGGGTGGACGTGGCTGCGGTTTTGGTTGTAATCTCGTTCTAGTGAATGTCTGGCCGCCGACGTTACGAGATGCGCAAACGCGCCGAGGCGGCGGACGCGACGAGAACGCGCATCCTGGAGGCGGCTGCACGCCTGTTTGCCGAGCGGTTCCCACCGGAAGTGACGTTGCGCGAGATTGCGGCGAGCGCCGGGGTGGCGCTACAGACGGTCGTGAATCACTTCGGCAGCAAGGAAGGCTTGTTTGCGGCGGTGCTCGAGGGTGCGGGCCGGGACGGCGCGTTCGCCGAGCACCGGGTGAATACGCCACCGGACGACATTCCGCGCGCGGTGGCGTTGCTGATGCGTGACTACGAACGCACGGGCGATGCGGCGATCAGGGCGCTGGCGTTGGAAGGGCAGGTTGCCGGGATGGGGGCGTTGCTGGCACAGGGGCGCGCGTTTCACCGCACCTGGGCAGAGCGGGCGTTTCCAGCGGCGCTGGCCGGGTTACGTGGCGCGAGGCATGAGCGCCGATTGGCGCAGTTGATCGCGGTCACGGACGTGTACACGTGGAAGCTCCTGCGTCGTGATCTCGGGTTGGATGAGGCCCAGACCGCAGCGGCGATCGCGGAGATGGTGGAGGCGATGCACAGATGAGGGTGTTGTTGGTGAGCTGGGACGGCGGTGGGAACCTCCCGCCTGTGCTCGTGCTCGGCCAGCGACTGATCGCGCATGGACACGAAGTGCGTGTGCTCGGCAACGTCTCGCAGGAGAAGGCCGCAAGCAGGGCGGGCTGCGAGTTCGTCGCGTTCGACCACGCCCCGGATTGCGATTCGCGGCGCCCCGAGACGGACCTCTTGAAGGATTGGGAGGTCCCGGCCGGCCCGAAGCTGTTCGCCCGTGCGCGCGAGCGGCTTTTGTTCGGGCCGGCGGCGGACTATGCGGCCGATGTGCTGGCCGAGGTGGATCGGGCTCCGGTTGACGTCGTCGCGGCCGACTTCATGCTGTTCGGCGCGCTCGCGGGGGCCGAGCGAGCCGATTGCGCGGCGGTCGCGCTGTTCCACACGGTCTATGCGCCGCCGCGGGTCGGCGGCCCACCGTTCATGTCGGGGTTCGGCCTGGCGACCGGCCCGGCCGCTCGCGCTCGCGAGGCCGTGTTCCGCTCGATCAGCTCGCGGCTGTGGAACAAGGGCCTGCCGACCTTGAACGCGGCCCGAGTCGGAGTCGGCCTCGAGCCGCTGAGCGATGTCTTCGAGCAGTTCGATCGTCTCGACCGCGTGCTGGTGCTCGGCAGCGGCGCGTTCGACTTCGCAGCGATCTGCGGCGCGAGCCTGCCCGACAACGTCCGGTACGTGGGACCACAGGTGGAGCTCGCCGATCGGGTGACCGAGCGCGATGACGGCCTCCCGCTCGTGCTGGTCAGCTTCAGCACGACCTTCCAAGCGCAGGCGCCACTGCTCGAGCGCGTCGCTGAGGCGCTCGGATCGCTTCCTGTCCGCGCGCTGATCACCACTGGGCCGGCCGTCGAGCTGGACGGTCCGGTGCCCTCGAACGTACGAGTCGAGCGGTGGACCGATCATCGCGAGGTGTTGCCGCAGGCGTCGCTGGTGATCACGCACGGCGGGATGGGAACAGTGATGACCAGCCTCGCTCACGGCGTTCCGCTCGTGTGCCTGCCGATGGGCAGAGATCAGCCGGATGTCACCGCCAGGGTTACCCACACTGGCGCCGGCGTGCGAGTCCGTGCCAAGGCAAGCACGGGGCAGATCGCGGCTACCGTGCGCGACGCGCTCGCCAACCCCGTCCTGACAGTCAACGCGCGGCGGCTCGCGGATCACATGGCAAGTGAGATCGCGGGCGAACGTGCCGTCGCAGAGCTGGAATCACTGACGGCAGACATGAGACCGCTGTGACCCTGTGTACTTTGCTGCCTCCTGATGCCGGGGCGGCCACCCGAGTGCCGTGGTGACCGTGCGCTGGAGCGGCAACCCTGGGTTGGTGCCTCAGGGCATCGTGGCCGGCGGCTAACGGTGTGGCTTGGGCTGGGGCTTGGGCACGAAGCCGTCGACCGCCCCTAGGAGCCGGTGCGTTCGCGGTGCTTGCACCCCGGCCAGCAGCAGGGGCGGCGCATGCCTTCTTCCAGCTCCTCCTGAGTTCGGCGAATGCGGCGCGCCCGCGTAGCGTCCTGCTTGGCATCCTCGACCCAGCAGATGAACTCGTTGCGGGCCAGAGGCGTGATGTCCTTCCAGGCGTCGAGCGCCGCGGTGTTGGCGATCAGTGCCTTACGCAGGTCAGGGGGTAGTTCATGCACCACCCCGCCAGGCACTCTGTGGCCACTCATCGGTCCAGCGTAGTAATCAGCGTGCCCGCCCGCTTCAATATCGGCCTGGGCCAGCGGCCCTAGGTCGGCCGCTACTTCACGTACGTCAGGCCCGCGGTGCAGCGGCGCGCGCAGCTAGACGGATCGACCTGATCCTTCGCGCTCGGCGTACGGCCCGGTTATGTCTCGGGGATCAGGTGACCCGTGACCGACAGCTCGCTGGTCGGCGGGATCATTCCGGCCGGGCTGAAGGTCATCCCCAGGTCGCGGTGCGGGACGGTGGTGGCCGCATCGATCTCGAGCTCGCCGTCGTGCTGGCGGACGTGCGCGTCGAGCTCGAGCGGGAGTGAACGCCCGCCTGCGGACAGCCGACCGCGCACTTTGAGCGTGTCGCCCTGCAGCTCGACTGCATCGGAGCGGAACTGCACCTGTGGGTGCTTCTCGGCGTCGAAGAAATCGGGCGAGCGCAGGTGGCGATCGCGCTTGCGGATGCCGGTCTGCAGGCTTGCCGCGTCGATCGTCAGCTCGATTGCGGGACTGGCGCTCAGATCCAGCTGGCCGTGGTAGTCATCGAAGTGGCCCTTGACGGTTATCAGGCCCCAAAATTTCCGGGCGCGGAACTCGACGCTTGAGCGCTGCGGGTCAAGCTGCCATTTGCCAGTGATCGTCTCAGGTGATCGATGATTGCTAATGCTCATCGCAGCCTCCTTAGTTGCGGGCGGGCGGCGACGGCGTGAGCGCGCGATACGCGGATGTCACACACGCGCCGTCTCGCGGGTCTATCCGTAAGACCCGCGCCGTTCGAGGGATGTGACATGGACGACCAAGATTGGCTGGCTGAGCGCTTCGAGCAGTACCGCCCGCGTCTACGTGCGGTCTCCTACCGGATGCTCGGCTCGTTGAGCGAGGCGGACGACGCGGTCCAAGAGTCGTGGCTGCGTCTCAGCGGCGCAGACACCAGCGACGTGAACGATCTGGGCGCGTGGCTGACGACCGTTGTCGCTCGGATCTGCCTCAACGCGCTTCGCTCCCGCGCAGCGCGACGTGAGGAGCCGATCGGCGCGCACGTGCCCGACCCGGTCGTCACGGCCGTCGACGCCG
This sequence comes from uncultured Solirubrobacterales bacterium, assembly GCA_963768015.1. Lineage (GTDB taxonomy): Bacteria > Actinomycetota > Thermoleophilia > Solirubrobacterales > Solirubrobacteraceae > Palsa-465. The sequence continues at coordinate 74,147 of CAVYGK010000008.1, read as the reverse complement.
CCAACCCCGAGGATGAGGCGCTGATCGCGGACTCGGTCGGCCTCGCACTGCTGGTCGTGCTCGACACGCTCGCGCCCGCCGAACGGCTGGCGTTCGTTCTACACGACGTGTTCGACGTGCCGTTCGAGCAGATCGCCCCGATCATCGATCGTTCAGCGCCGGCCGCCCGACAACTGGCCAGCCGCGCTCGCCGCCGTCTCGGAGCCACGGCAACCCCCGATACCGGCATCGCCGAACAATGGGAGCTCGTCGACGCGTTTCTCGTCGCCGCCCGCGACGGCGACTTCGAGGGGCTGTTGAAGGTGCTCGATCCAGACGTCGTGCTCCGCGCCGACGCGGGCGCGACCGGCCTCGGGTCGCGAATCGAACGCGGGGCGCGAGCCGTGGCCTCCGGCGCGGTGAGCTTCAACAGGCTGGGTCTCGCCTACCGGCGCGTGCTCGTCAACGGCGCACCGGGCGTCGTCACATTCGCCGGGGAACAGCCTTTCTCGGTGCTCGGATTCACGGTCGCTCAGGGCAGGATCGTTCAGATGAACGCCGTCGCAGACCCCGCGCGGCTGCGGCGCCTGGGCCTGACTATCCTCGCGCCCGGACGGCCGTGAGCTAGCTGCGGTAGTACTCGATCGCGCCGGTTCGCTCGAGGTCGTCGAGCAGGATCGCCTCGACGTCGAGGTTCAGCTCGATCTCGTTGCTGACGACGACGCCGCCGCCGGGAATCTCGTCCTGCCACGAGACGCCGAAATCGTGACGGTTGAGCTTGCCGGTCGCCTCGAAGCCGATGCGCCGCAACTCGCCTTTGTTCTCGTCACCGACCCAGAACGGCGTCTTCCATTCCCCTAGCGAGACGACGTCGAGCGCCACGGTTCTGGTCACGCCGCGGATCGTCAGCTCGACCTCGCCGGTGAACGTGGTGCTGCCGGTGCGCTCGGAGAAGTGGCCACTGAACGTGATCTTGGGATGGTTCTCGACGTCGAGGAAATCCGCACTGCGCAAGTGCTCGTCGCGCTGCGGCTCCCCGGTCCAGATCCCGGTCGCGTCGATCTCCCCCTCGAAGGTCGCCTCGGCGCAGCGGTCCCAGTCGAGCTCAAGCCGTCCGTGAATGTCCTTGAACAACCCGCGCACCCAGGTGACCATCATGTGGCGCGCGCGAAACTCCGCCTCTGTGTGTCCGGGCTCGAAAATCCAGGTGGACATCAGCTGTACTCCTTATCTATTCGTGGGTACAAAGGAGGCGACTGGGTCGCGGGCAACGAATCCGTGAAGGCTTCAAGTAGCTTACCAGCGCGTGAAGACTTCACATTTTGCCCGTACGATGGGCTCGTGGCAAAGCCATCCTTCGAGAACGGCGCTCCGATCGCTGACGAGCTCGCGCAGGCGGCATATCGACTCCACGCCGCCGTGGAACGCGAGCTCCACGACACGCTGTCAGAGCTCGAGCTGACGATCGCGCTGGCCGACACTCTGTGGCAGCTTGACCCGGCGCTCGGTCCCGTATCGCGCAGACAGCTGGCCGAGCGCCTGGGGTGCGATCCATCGAACGTGACGTTCCTCGTCGACCGGCTCGAGCGACGCAGGCTCGTCACCCGGGCGCGTGCCGTCGAGGACCGGCGCGTGAAGGCGCTGTCGCTGACGCCCGCCGGGATCGCTGTCCGCAGTCGCCTGATCGCGACGCTCGCCGAGTCCCCGATGTTCGGCCGGCTAACGATTGCCCAGCAGCGCGACCTGGCGGCGTTGCTGCGGCGGTGCGTCGAGCAGGCTCCCGGAGCCAGCGTCGCAGCCGGTTAGACTCAGATCCGTTGCCAGACTGGCTCCTCCGGGCGCGGCGCGTAATGGGCACCAAGTGAGCCGCAGCCGACCGTGACTTCGCCAGCGCAGCCCGACGGTCCTCCCAACGCGGAGCCCGGCGACGCGCGTCACGCGCACCCGCACCTTGGATCGGAACACGCACGGGAGCGGGTCGAGGCCGCGCGCACGCGCTTTGAGCGGTCCTGGATCGAGGATCTCCTCAGGCATGTCAAGGCGGTCGACATGTTCGACTGGACGCTGATGTTCGCCGCGGAGCTGCTGTGGTCAGTGCTTCCGCTGCTGATCCTGCTGAGCTCGTTGGCGAACCATCGGATCGACGACGACCTGAGCGAGCACATCGGTCTCGACCGCAAAGCTGCGCTGATCATCCGGGACGTGTTCCGCAACAAGCCGGAGCACGCGGTGATCCCGATCCTGACCGGACTGCTGTTCTCGCTCGCCGGCACGATCGCGGTCGTCCGGTCGCTGCAGGTGTTGTACGAGCGCATATTCGAGCAACAGCCTCGAGGGTGGCGCGATCTCCTGCGAGTCTTCGCCTGGATCGTGATCCTGCTCGGCCTTCTCGTCCTGGAGGCCGACCTGGCTGCGCCGGTTCGGACGGCGGTCGGCCCGGTCGTGGGGCGAGCCGTGAGCTTAGTGGTGGTGACGCTCTTCTTCGGCTGGACGATCCACTTCCTGTTGGCGGGCCGGGTGCGGTGGCGGCTTGCCGTGGAGCCGGCGCTCGTAACCGGGCTTCTGTGGCTCTGCCTCGTCTTGTTTTCGGCGCTGTTTCTCTCATCGGATGTGACCTCGAACCGTACGGATTACGGGACGATCGGCGTCGTCTTCAGCTTGTTGACGTGGTTCGTCCTGATCGGAACGGCGATCGTGCTGGGTGCCGTCGGCGGCGTGTTCTGGCAAACGCGTGTCGCAGCCCGCCGTGCACGACGAGCTTCGTGACGGCTGGGTCCTAACGGTAGGTCGGCGGCCTCGGCGCGACCATCTCGTCCGAGTCCGTCGCCGGCTCGCTCCCCAGTCGGTCGGAGCCCGTGTAGACCGTCAGTCCGTGAACGATCCACAGGCTGATGGCGAACACCGCGATCGACCACAGAGGCTCGGCCGGTAGGTCGAGCAGCGCCTCGATCGCGGCCAGCGAGCCGACCGCGATCCCGAAATACCGTCCGAACCTGTGGCCATAGAGCACTGAGCCGGCGGCCACGAGCTCGAGGATGCCGAGGATCAGCGAGACCCAGCCCCAGTTGTGAAGCGACCCGATCAGATAGTGCGTCGGATGGTCCAGCAGCTTGGAATCACCCAGAGCGGCGAGGCCGTAGATGATGTTCAGGATCCCGTCGATGACCAGCAGCACGGTCGCGAACAGGGCCTGGGCGTAGCCTCTCTCCATCTTCACGCTCCTTCTCCTGGCAGGCTCAGTCGCTCAGGGGGTTACGGGGACAGTCGTGGTCGGAGGTTTGACTCGGAACGGTCGCAGCTGGTCGTCGCCCTCGCCTGTCACTCCATAGCTCCCTTCTGGCACCTCGTTCCAGGCGCCGGGGAGGTCACCGACGGGCTCCGAAAGAACCAGCCGCGCGTCGTCGGACAGATCCTCGAGGATCTTGCGCTCCGGGTAGAGCCCTCTAAGCGTCCGGATGTCGCGCGAGAAGAACAGCGAGCGCGACTTTCCCTCAGTCGAGTAGCGAAAGGCCCAAAGGCGTTCGCCGTCGCTGGTCGCGATCGTGCCCTGGAACGGGTACTTGACGCCGCGCCGTCGCCCGCACTCCTCCACGAAGCCGATCGCACGCGCGACAGCGTCGGGTGGATCGTCCTCGAGACCGAACGTCAAAGCCAGGTAGAACAACGTCTCCGTGTCGGCCTCGCCTGCGATCTCGGGGTACAGCGACTCGTCGACCGCGAACCGAAGCTCGCGTTTCAGCGTCGCGAAACCATCGATAAAGCCGTTGTGCATGAACAGCCAGCGGCCATGGCGAAACGGGTGGCAGTTGGTCTGCTGCACGGCCGACCCGATCGCGGCGCGAATGTGAGTCAAGAACAGGTGCGAGCGCACATGGCCAGCGAGCTCGCGCAGGTTCTGATCGTTCCAGGCGGGCTCGATGCTGCGGAACACGCCGGGCGTCGGTTCCGCGTCGTACCAGCCCACTCCGAACCCGTCGCCGTTCGTCGCTTCCGCGCCCAGGCGGGAATGAAGGCTCTGATCCACCAACGAGTGTGCTGGGGTGAACAGGGCGTCATGGATCAGAACGGGCGACGAACCCGAGTAAGCAAGCCAGCGGCACATCAGTTATTCCTTTCGATCGCGTCAGTCATCGGACAGGCCTCCGCGGCGGGGCCCGTTCTCAACGGCTGAAGAGAAACTGCCTCCGGGTGCAGTGAACCGCCGCGTGAGATTGCGGACCAGCCCGGTGGGCCCATCGCGCCGCGCCCACACGCGCTGGCGGTCTGCGCCGTTGGCCGCCATCAGGCGCCTGACCTGCTCGAGCTCGACGTAGCAGCCGAGCGCATCGGCGTGCCGGCGGCATTTCGCCAGGATCGTGTCGAGGATCGCCCGCGCCGGCGCGAGGCGCTGCTTGGCCGGCTCGACGAGCCAGGCGTCCATTCCGTCGCGCGCGGCGAGGAAGCGGTTTTCCTCCAGAAGCTCTGCACCGATCCCCGTCTCGATCGATTCGCCCTCTAGCTCCAGCCGCGCCAGCGACTGAACGAGCGCGACCAGGGCCGCCGTGTCGGCGACGCTTGACTGGGCGTCCATCACCCGGACCTCGACCGTCCCGAGTCGCGGCTGGAGGCGGACGTCCCACCAGAGAAACGTCGGGTCCGGGAGCGCGCCGGACACGATCAGCGGGTCAAGCGCCGACACATAATCCGCGTAGCTGACAAACCGCCGCGCCGTACCAGTACGCGGAAAGGCTTGGAAGATCACCGTTCGGGCAGAGGCGAACCCCGTGTCGGCGCCGCCGCAGAACGGACTGTTGGCCGATACCGCGAGCAGCAGGGGCACCACGCACCGAAGGCCATTGAGCACCCGCACCGCGTCCTCCGCCTCAGGAACGCCGACGTGAACATGCAGCGCCAGTGTCGGCTCCCGGCGCGCGAGCGCGCGCATCGAATCGGCGACCACGCGGTAACGCGACGCGCCCGACACCTCTTGGTCATGCATCGATACCAACGGGTAGGTCCCGCTCGACGCCGCGCGGAGCTTCATCGCGCCAAGCTCACCGGCCAACCTGGTGCGCAGCGACGCCATTTCCGCGATCACCGCCGGAACGTCGCGGTGAATCCCGGACGTCAGCTCGATCACGGCCGCGTGGGTCTCGGGCGATGTCTGTGCGGACATCTCCTCCGAGAGCCCCGCTAGGACGCTGTCACTAACCGGCGCCAAGGAGTAGTCCGACGCGTCGAGCAGCAGGATCTCCTCCTCGACCCCGACCGTGTACGGCTGCGACGGCGATTCGTTCCAGCGACTCCAGGCGCGGCGAACGCCGGCGGACCGGGAGCCCGCAGCTGGCGCCGCGTCACGCACCAGAGGGCCGAGCAGCTGGGTCGACGTCGGCGTCGGCAAGGCGGGATTTCTTCTGCCGGGAGAGCTGGATCGACTTGTCGATCCACACAAGGCCCGGCGTGATCAGCGAGAGCCCGAGCACGAGCGCCCATTGTGCCCCGCTGAGTGACTGGGTGTCGAGCAGGCGCTGCAGCATGTGTAGCTCAACCGCCGCCCACGTGAGAGCCCAACCGAGGATGATCCAACCCAGGTAGGGGAACACGGGCGAGGCCCAAGCCGGCTCCTGCTCACGGCGCATCACGAGGCCGAGGTTCACGGCACTCAATGCGACGATCGCGAATGCCATCGTCATCGAGGCGGACGCGTGGGTCGTACTCGGCTTGTCGGGGCCGGTGGCGAGCACGAGCAGGGCAATGATCGCCACGGAGAAGCCGCTCAGGACCCACCGGATCACCTGGGGCGGATTGACGATCTTCGTACCAGGCTTGCGCGGGGGGCGCTGCATCACGCCCGGGTCCGGGACGTCGACGATGAATCCGATCACGACCGTGACCACGACGAAGAACTTGCAGAACAGCAGCTGCATAGGAAACAACGCAATGCCATCGTTGATGTTAAAGATCGTCGCGAGCAACATCAGCTGCAGAACTGACGACAGGATCGTCAACTGCAGCTTCACGTATGAAGTGATCCGGCGATAGATGTCGCGGCCGAGGTCGACGGCGCGGACGAGCGTCGCGAAGTTGTCGTCCGTCAGCACGATCTTGGCCGCCTGCTTGGAGACCTCGGAGCCGCTGCCCATCGCGACGCCGACGTCGGCCTGCTTGAGCGCCGCGGCGTCGTTCACCGCATCGCCGGTCATCGCCACGATCTCGCCCGACTGCTGCATCAGCTTCGCGAGCCGGAGCTTGTCCTCCGGGGCGACGCGACCAAACACGTGCAGGCCTGGCAGCCGGTCCAGCACCTCCTCGTCGGGGATCCGCTGCAGCTCCGAGCCCGTGATCACACCCGGGCCCAAGCCAAGCTCATCAGCGATCGCTCGGGCGGTCACCGTGTGATCACCGGTGATCATCCGCACATCGATGCCCGCGGCGAGCGCGGTATGCACCGCATTCTTGGCCTCGCTGCGCAGCGGGTCGATGATCCCCACCAGCGCGACCAGCAAGAGGTCACTGACCGCCGCCATCGGATCGGCGGTCGCGGCTGACATCGCCCGGTCGTCTAGCTCGCGGGCCGCGAACGCGAGCACCCGCAGTCCCCGCTCGGACAGTTGCTGGTTTGCCGCCAGGATCTCGCGCCGGGCCTCGTCGATCGGGACCTGCTTACCGTGCCAGAGCGCCTGGCTGCAAAGGCCGATGACGATGTCGGGCGCGCCCTTGACCGTCATGAAATGCGGCTGGGTGAGGATCCCCCCCGCGATCCAGTCGGGCCGGTCGTGGAAGGTGGCCATGTACTTGTATTCGGAGTCGAACGGGACCTCGGCTCGCCGACTGAGCGCCGCCCGCGTCTCCTCGGCGTCGACGCCCATCTTGGCCGCAAGCACGACCAGCGCCGCCTCAGTCGGGTCGCCGATCACCGAGCCATCGTCGGCCACCGTAGCGTCGCTGCAGAGCGACAGCCCGAGCGCGAGGCGCCGGAAATCAGGCAGTTCGCCACCGGCTACTCCGAGGATCGTGCCGGTTTTCGCGTAGCCGCCGCCCTCGACCTTGAACCACTCGCCGCCGGCCAGCATCGTAGTCACGGTCATCGCATTCAACGTCAGGGTGCCGGTCTTGTCGCTGTTGATGACGGTCGTCCCACCGAGGGTCTCGACATCGGTGAGCGACTTGACGACCGCCTTTGACTTGGCAAGGCGCTGGGCGCCCGATGACAACATCGTCTGGACGAACGTCGGCAGCCCGGTCGGAATCGCCGAGATCGCGGTCGACACACACAGCAGCACGACCGTGTCGAATGCTTGACCGCGGGCGATGCCGAAGATCGCGATGACCGCAACCGCCAGCCAGGCAACCAGGCCGAACGCCTTGGTCATCCCGTCGAGCTCCCTCTGCAGCGGGGAGCGCGTGCGCTTGGTCGCGGTGACCATGTCCGCAATCCGCCCCATCTGCGTCGACTCGCCGGTCGCGGTGACGACCGCGGTCGCGGTTCCACGGGTGACCTGGGTGTTCTGGAACACGAGGTTGGTGCGGTCGCCGACGACCGTCTCGGCCGGCAGCACGGCCACGCCGTCCTTGGCCACTGGCGCGCTCTCGCCGGTCAGGGCGGACTCCTGCAGTTCGAGCGTCGCCGACGTCAAAATTCGTCCGTCGGCGGGGACGACGTCACCGGCCTCGAGCGTCATGATGTCGCCCGGGACCAACTGCGTCGACTGCACCTCCTCGATTCGGCCGCCGCGCCAGACGCGGGCGTGCGGCACCTGGAGCTGCGCGAGCGCGTCGACGCTGGCCCTCGCCTTCAGCTCCTGATTTGATCCCATCACGACGTTGAACGTCACCAGCGCCGTGACGACCACTCCGGTCGGGACCTGGCCGATCGCGAAGCTGGCGACGCCAACAATCAGCAGCATGATGTTCATCGGGTTCGACAGCTGGCCTCGAGCGACGACCCATAGACTTGGCGAGGGCTCGGTCGGGAGCTCGTTGGGGCCGTACTTGGCGAGCCGCCGTTCGAATTCCTCGGCGTCGAGGCCGTGGGACGGATCGACGCCCAGATCGGCGGCCGTGTCCTCGGCGGAGCGGCTGTACCAGGGAGCGTCCTGGGCGGCTTGCTCGGTCAGGCTCATGTCTGTCTCACTACATCCGCGGTGGCGCGTCCAGACCATGTCCGCGCCGCTCGCGCCAACGCTCACGGCGCCCGTTCACCCGGGTGAACGTGCATGAAGCGTGAAGGGACCAGCGCACCGGCGCTCGCCGGCGGTCATTGGGCGAGAATCTTTGCCTTCTGAGCGGCGAACTCCTCGTCGGTCAAGATCCCCTGCGACTTCAGATCGGCCAGCTTCTGGAGCTGGGTGATCGTGTCGTCGCCTGAGCTCGCGGGTTGCTGAGGCGCGGGCGCTGGTTCCTGAGGCTGCTGCTGGTATTGCTGCGCGTCCTGGTCGGCCCATCGGTTGTATTGGCGCCGACTGACCCGGTTGGATACGGAGGTCGCCGTGCCGGCGACAACGGCCGTCCGAGCAATCCCGCGAAGTAGTCCGGGCATGTTTGGTCCTTTCCGTTAGGCCGCGGCTTCGGCGGCGTCGAGGGCGGCAATCAGATCCTGCACGCCGATCCGCTCGAACGCGATCAGCTCACCGCCGTTCCGCCGGACGGCAGCGGCGAACGGAGCCGCCCAGCGGTTCTCATAGACGATTATCGCGGCCGCACTGCCGGGCTCGATCTCGTCAGCGGCCATTCTGGCGTCCTCGTCGCTGATCAGGCCGGTCGAAGCCCCGGTGAACGCGGTCAGGTCGCCGACGCTGTCCTCGTCGAGGTCGGCGACGTCAAACCCCGAGAACGTGCCGTCCGCGTTTTTGATGACCACGAGCGCGTCGAGCACGCGGATGATCCCACGGTCGACGAGGTCAAGCAGGATCGGCACCGCGTCGCCCTTCTTGGGCGCGTCAGGCGGGTATCCGATCACCACCATGTCGATCGGACCGAGTTCGTCGAGGGTCCCTTCCATTTAGCTACCTCCGTTGATGCGAATTGGCGGCATCCAGTGCCCCTGGTTAGTCGACAGGCCCCGTAACGTACACCCGCGCGCGCTCTGCCACGGGAGCGGCCACGGCTGTTCTTACTCGCCCAGTCACGATCTCTGCAGGCTAGGTCGGCCGTCAGGCTGGCAACACTCGTCAGACGCCGTTCACCCAGGTGATCGTGAATAGCCCTCTATCGTTGCCCGCGCAACGCCCACTGACGACCCGGGAGCGACGATGACGGGAAAGACAGATTTCACAGAGCTGGAGTGGAACACGGTAACCGAAGGTCCGACGATCGCCGGCATGATCGTGATCACTGCCCAGCACGGCGGGATGTTTCGCGAGACGCTCGCGATGGGAAAGGCCTATGCCGAAGCGCGCCAGGAGCATGGAGCCAGCCAGCTACTGGACGAGATCGTCGCCGCCAAGCCGCACGTCGACCACACGCGTTACCACTCGCCCGAGGAGCTGAAACAGCACGGGCTCGAGCATCTGCGCGACGCCATCGCGATCGTGCGGCAGAAGGCGACCGAGGCCGAGGTCGACGACTACCGGGGGTTCGTGCTGAAGCTGGCCGAGAAAGTGGCCAGCGCACACCGGGAAGACGGCGTCGAGGTGAGCGGCCCCGAACAAGCCGCGATCGACGAGATCTCGGCGAGCCTCGGCTGACGTCAGCCGAGCGCCATCCCCTCGACCGCAGCCGAAGGCACCGGCTCCGGCAGCCGCATCATCCTGAACGAGTTCAGCAGGCCAAGCAGCCCGGCGAGGATCGGAATCAGGAGCGCGACCTGGAGCGCGGTGTGGCGCGCGTCAGTGTTGATCCGGATGATCTCGGCCTGGACATCCTCGGGCTCGTGTGCGATCTGCTTGTGCAAGTCGGTGTTGCTCATGATCTGGGTGTCGTGCTCTAGCTCCTTGGCGACGTGCTGCTGCTGGGTCGGCGCCAGCACGGTGCTCGCGTCCGCCATCTTTGTGAACGCGACCGACAGCGTCGCGAGCATGATCGCGCCGGCGAACGCGAGGCCGAACGAGAGCCCGAACGAGCCGGCGGCGGAGTTCACGCCCGCGGCCTCGCTGACGCGCTCGTTTGAGATCGGTGCCAGCGTGTAGTTGTTGAGCTGCGAGACCAGCAGCCCCAGTCCAGTGCCGGCGATGATCAGGGGCACGACCAGGTACCAGCCCGAGTCGATCCGCGGCACGAGCGGCACGATGATGATCAGCCCGGCAGAGAGCAGCGCGAAACCGGCCCTGACGATGGCGCTCGCGCGGCGCTTTCCGGCTCGCTTGCCCACGATCAGAGCGATCGCGAACATGCTCAGCGACAGCGGTGCGAGCGACAGGCCCGCCTGCATCGCGTTGTACTCGAGCACCAGCTGCAGGTAGATCGGGAGCACGATCATCATGCCGCCGAGCGCGATTTGCTGGAGCATCTGCTGGGAAATGCCGAGGCGGTAGACGACGGACTTGAACAGATCTGGATCGATCAATGCCGGCTTGTTCTCGCGTCTGCGCCGCATCAACCAGCGGGCCAGCCCGGCCATCGCGGCCGCGCCGAGCAGCAGCAGCGCGACGACGGACTCGCCGCCCTCCTGCCAGACGAGGATGCCCAGCACGATGCCTCCCATGCCGAGGACCGAGAGGCCCGCGCCGACCACGTCGACGGACCTCGGGCCGGTGTAAGGCACGTCGCGGACCAGTTTGATGCCCGACAGGACGATCGCAATCACGACGTCCTCGAGCAGGAACGCGATCCGCCACGACAGATACGTGGTGATGAAGCCGCCTAGCAGCGGACCGACGGCGGCGGCGATCGCCGCCGCCGCACCCACGAGCGCGTAGGCCTTCTGCTGCGCCACGCCCTCGAAGTTGCCGTGAATCAACGATTGCATGCCCGGGAGCAGAAGCGACGCTCCGAGGCCGCCGATGATCGCCCAGAAGACGATCACGGCGATCAGACTCTGGGCCAGAGCCATCGCCAGCGCACCGACCGCGTAACCCAGCAGGCCCAGCACGTATGCCCGCTTGCGCCCGATCAGGTCACCGACCTTGCTGCCGATCAGGATGAACGCGGCCGACACCAGCGCCTCGAGCGCAATCGCAGACTGAACGCCGCTGACCGTCGTGTGTAGGTCTCGGACCACCGCCGAGATCGAGACGTTCATGATCGACGTGTCGACGACGAGCACGAACATCGCCATCGCGAGCAGGATGGCCAGTTTGCGGCTGCCCCCGCCCCCTTCGGGCGTGCTCGTGCTCGCCTTGTCGTCAGCGAGGCTCTGGTCGGCTTGCTCGGTCATGCGTTACGCACGGCCGCGAGCCGTCTGAGTTGGACTCGCTGCTAAGCGGTCTGCTCGAGCCCCTCCTGGAGCTTCTTGGTGTCCTCGTCCGAGAGCGAGGTCCGGATCACGGTGCCGCCGTACTGGTTGAGCGCGGCGATCGCCTTGTCGGGCGTCGCCTGCTCGATCACCATGAACAGCGCCGAGGTGCCGGGCTTGAGGTAGTCGCGCACCTGCTGCTGGAACTCCTTGTCGAGCCCCTTCTCGCCCATGTGGCCGAACAGCGCGCCCATCCCCGCGCCGATCGCCAGACCGGCGAACGGGATGAAGAACAAAAGGCCGAACAGGAAGCCCCAGAAGCTGCCGATCGCGGCGCCACCGGCCGTTCCGCTCGCCCCGTGGCCGCTGTAGGTGTGCAACTGGCCTTGCTGGTCGCGTGAGATTGCGGCGACCTGGTCGGCCTGGATGATCAGCTCGGACTCCAACTGCCGCACGGTGTCGAGCGCCTGGGTCGCGGTCCCCTCATCCGGATAGCCGATCGCGACAAGTGTTGCCATAGAAACCCTCTCCTCAGTGGATTGCGGTCGTTGCGTGAGGCTACGTCGGCGTACGAGACGAGTAGCGCTCGCTGAACCGATTCACCCAGGTGAATGCGAACCCATGCGATGCTGCGCGGGTTGAAGTGGGAGCTGGCAATCATCGCCGCGGCCCTGCTCGCGGTGGCCGGGATATCGCGGCGCCTGACCGGCACCGCTTTCACGCCCGCGATGGCATTCGTCTTGATCGGGCTGGCGGTTGGGCCCCTGGTCCTCGACGAACTGAAGGCAGGCCAAACTCATGCGACGGTGCGGACCGTCGCCGAGGCGACCTTGGCGGTGGTGCTGTTCGCGGATGCGTCTCGCATCAAGCTTCGGGCACTGAGACGCGAATACGCGGTTCCGCTACGCCTGCTGGGAATCGGTCTGCCGCTCACGATCGCCCTTGGCGCGGCGCTGGCCGCGGCGCTGTTCACACACTTGAGCCTCTGGGAGGCAGTCGTCCTCGGGGTGCTGCTGGCGCCCACCGATGCGGCGCTCGGTCAGGCGGTCGTGACCGAGCCCCGTTTGCCGTCTCGCATTCGACAGGGTCTCAACGTCGAAAGTGGCCTCAACGACGGGATCTGCGTGCCGCTGTTGCTGATCGCTCTGGCGGCGGCTGACATCGAGGACCACGTCGCATCCACTCACCACGCGGTCAGCATCGTCGCGGAAGAGATCGGTTACGGGCTCCTGGGCGGTGTGGCGGCGGGCCTCGCTGCCGCCGCGGTGGTCACCGTCGGTCATCGACGCGATCTGATCACCGGATCGTGGCTACAGGTGATCCCGGTCGCCGGCGCGGGCCTGGCCTACGGGATCGCCGTGGCGCTGCATGGCTCGGGGTTCATCGCCGCGTTCGTCGCCGGAGCGATCTTCGGCGCGCTCGTCGCCAAGGAGTCCGACGAGGCTTCACGGCTCAACGAGGAGCTCGGGGGGCTCCTGGGCGGCGTCACGCTGCTGCTGTTCGGCGCCGTGCTGCTGGGTCCCGCGCTCGAGCACGTCACGGTCGCGATCGCAGCGTACGCCGTGCTCAGCCTGACGCTGATTCGCATGCTGCCGGTAGCGGTCTCGATGGTCGGCAGCGGCGCGCGTCGGGAGACGGTCGGCTTCCTGGGCTGGTTCGGACCCCGTGGTTTAGCGTCGATTGTGTTCGCGGTGATCGTGGTCCAGGAGGCACATCTGGCCGGCGCCCGCACGATCCTCCTCACCGCCTACGCCACGATCGGGCTGTCGGTGTTCGCGCACGGGATCACGGCGGTGCCGCTGGCGAGGCGGTACGCAAGTTGGTACGAGGCCCATCCCGGTCACCGCCGACCGCCGATGGAGAGCGTCCCCGCCCCGCACCATCGCCCGCGCGGTCCGCTGCACGAGCGCGAACAGGGCCTTCAACGGTCCGAGCCTTAGCGCGTGGGCGATCCGGCGGCGACCGCGTTCACGTTGAGCAATGTCAGCCCGAGATCTGAGACGTGCTGGAGCAGACCCTGAAGCTCCGCCTGATCGCGAACTGGACCGATCAGCACCGTGTTGCCGTGCTCGTAACGCAGACTCATGCCTTCGAACATCCGGCCCGTCGGGTCACTTAACTCGCCTTCGACCTCGAGGCGATACATCCGACCGCCCATGGGTGGACGCTGACACACGGCCGCCGTCGATGGGGAGTGCTCTCGGCCAATCACCTAGGTGATTGCGTTTTTGCTAAAGACCAAGGACGGTTGCCCGCGCGACCGCATCGGCGCGCGAACCGACGCCGAGCTTGCGGTAGATCGATCGCGTGTGCGATCTGACCGTGTTCGGAGACAGAAACAGCCCGGCTGCGATTTCGCGCGTCGAGAGGTCCGTCGCAAGGAGTCTCAGGACGGCGAGCTCGGCCTCGCTGGGCGCCTCGAGGACCTCACCAGCGCTCGCGTGGAGCTGCGCCTCCGCCAGTTCTGTCTCGACATTGGTCGCAAGCAACGGGATCATGCCGCAGTCGCCTATCTCCGCGATCTCATTGCGAGCCTGATGCAGCGCCGTGTGCGCTTCGTCGAGCCGACCGCGGCGGCAGCGTGCCTCGGCCAGTTTGACGAGCAGCAAGGCGTGGGGAACCGTCGCAACCTCGTCGCGAAAGAAGCGCTCCGCGTATGAGAATTCGCGCTCAGCGCCGGCGATGTCGCCCTCGCCCTGTAGGACGGCTCCGAACGCGACCGCGGCCGTCGCGCCTAGCCAGCTTCTGCTGCTCGTGATCTTGCCGACCACGTCTCGCGCGGCCTCGGCGTGTGCGCGGGCCGAGGCAAGCCAGCCGCGGTCAGCGGCGATCAGGGCGAGCGTGGAACGGGTACCCGCATATCCGGGCGGTCGGCGGAGCACGTCGGGATGCTCGAGCGCCTGGCTTGCCACGGCCCACCCCTCGTCGAGCTCGCCCGCCAGATAAAGGGCCCGGGCGAGGCTCTCGAGTGCGGCAACCAGGACCTCGTCGGCGCCGCGTTCAGCGAGCGCGACCGCTTGTCGTCCGTCTGCGATCGCTTCGCTGACGCCGCAGTCGAATCCCTCAGCTCGCACCATCGCCATCGCGGCCTGCTCGTAGGTACCGAAGCGCTCTGGATGCGCGAGCTCGGCGCGGACAGCGAGTTGCAGCCACCAGCGCCGCTCAAGTGTGAGGCGGCCAACCAGGATCGCCGCCGTAGCGGCCGCCAGCGCCAGATCCGGATATTCGATAACCACCTCGTCGGGCAGCGTTCGCACCCAGCGAAGCAAGGTCCGCGACCTTCCAGTCCGGAGCAGAGCGTGGCGATTCTCGCGCAGGAGCTCGGCAACGATCATGTGATCCCCCGCCATTGCCGCGTGCTCGATCGCCTCGGTGACAAGACCCCGGGAACGCAGCCAGCGAGCGGCACGGCGATGGATCTGCAACTCCGCACCTGGTTGGCTCACCGCGAGCTGGGCGAGCGCAAATTCCCCAAACAGGGAGTGCATCCGGAACCACTCCCGCCGTTCGAGCGGCAGCACGAACAGATTCGAGTGCTCCAGTTGCGAGAGCATCGCGGCCGAATCCGACCGTTGCAGGACGGCATCGCAGAGCTCGGCGGTGAACTTGCCAAGCGCCGCGGCATAGAGAAGAAACGTCCGTTCGTCACCGTCAAGCGCCGCGAGCACCTCGTGGCTGAGGTACTGGGCCACGTACCGCTGGTCGCCGCCGAAGTCGCGCACCGCTCCTCGCGGGTCGTCGACCGTCTGAAGCCAGAGCGCGGCCAGATAGACCGCTGCCGGCCAGCCCTCAGTGCGTGAGCGCAGGATCTCGACGTCCTCGTCCGACAGCGGCAGCCCAGCGCGCTCGACCAGAAGTTCGCGCATTTCGGCCGCCTTGAGCGACAGGTCGCTCGCGCGTAATTCGACCAGCGCGCCCCGACCACGAAGCCGTGCGAGCGGCAGGAGCGGATCAGCGCGCGTCACCAGGATCAGACGTGCCGATGGAGGCAGGTGCTCGATCGCGTATTCGAGGGACGTCAGACATTCGCGGTCGGTGACCGTATATAGGTCGTCGAGCACGATCGTCAGGCCGCCGGGTAAGTCCGCGACTGCATTGAGCAACTCATCGACGACGATCTCGACCGAGGCCCCGGCGACGTCGAGTCGCTTCAGCGCGCGACGGCCAAGGCCTCCCCGGATCCGGTCGACGGCAGTCGCAACGTAGGTCCACAGTCGAGAGGGATCGTTGTCGCCGGCGTCGAGCGTCACCCACGCGAGCGGCGCTTCCATATTCGCGGCCCAGGCGCGGACGGCCGTGGTCTTGCCATATCCAGCCGGAGCGGCGACCAGCGTCAGACCTGCGTCGGCTCCGGCGTCGAGGATTTGCGCGATTCGCGGTCGCAGCAGCATGCCCGACCGCTGCCGCGGCGGCGTCAGCTTCGCCTCGGCGAGTGGCTCCCGCTCATCAGTTTCGGCGACAGCCGGACGGCCGCCCGTGAGGCCCGGCGCCGCTTGGGCGGTCACCGCCTAGGGGCCGCCGGGGCCGCTGACTCCCCTCATCTCACTCCCCGGGTGATTCGGACTTAGACGTCAGTCGATATTAGCGATTTGTTAGGGCACGGTTAGCTGTCGCAAGGTGACGGCGAATTTGTCCAGTCCGCGCCCGTCTCGCGGCGAAAGCGCTCGAGCGCCGCGTCGAGGGTCGGGAAAAAATGGTCCGGGCTGAGCGGGCCGATCAGTTGGTAGCGCTCGAGCTTTTCGCGGACTGGGTCCTTGAGCTCGGCGAACACGAGCGAAGTTCCGGCGTTGTTGAGCTCCTCGTCGAGGTCGGCGAGCATGTCGGCGGCGGTCGTGTCGACGTCGGTGATCGGTTCGGCGGCGATCAGGATCCAGCGCGGCGGCGGCGTGTGGGCCGCCAGGTGGCGGATCTCGTCTCGGAACGTTCTCGCGTTGGCGAAGAACAGCGGCGCGTCAAAGCGGAAGATCACCAGGCCCGGGAGCTCCTCGGCGTCGGGGTGCAGTTGGCGATCGTGCTGCCCCGGCATTCCCCGAACCCGACCGAGCGTCGTCTGATACGGCCACCAGGCGCGGCGAAAGACGTTGAGGATCGAGAGCGCCACCGCGACCGCGATCCCCTCCAGCACGCCCAGCAGGGCAACGCCAAGGAAGGCGGTGACCGAGAGCAGAAACTCGACCCGACGCTGATGCCAGAGCCGCACGGTCCCGCGGATATCGGCCAGCGACAGCGACGCGGCGATCACGACCGCCGCGAGCGTTGGGTTTGGCAGGTTCTTCAGCAGGCCTGGAACGAGCACCAGCATCAGCACGATCGCCGCCGCCCCGACGAGCCCGGTGACCTGGGTCTTGGCACCGGCCTGCTCGGCGACCGCGGTCCGCGACCCGCTAGTGGAGACCGGGAAGCCCTGGAAGAACCCGGCCGCCACGTTCGCCACGCCGATCCCGACCATCTCACCGTCGCCGTCGATCTCCTGACCGGTTCGGGCCGCGAACGACGAGGCGGTCGAGATCGTGTCCGTCAGCGCCACGAGCGCGATCCCGAGCGCGCCGGCCACCAGCAGCGGAAAGTCCGACACGGGGCTGGGCCAGGTCAACGGCGGAAACCCCTTGGGCAGCGTCCCGACGAGCGACACGCCGTGGTCGCTCAGGTCGAACGCCGACGCTGCGGCAATCGCCACCACGACCGCCAGCAGAACGCCGGGGACACGCGGCAGCCAGCGACCAAGTGCCAGGATCAGCGCGAGGCTGACGATCCCGATCGCGACCGCGGCTCCGACGGCCTCGCCATGCGCGAGTCCATGCACGAAGGCGTGCGCCTCGGCGATCAGGCCGTTGGCGTCGGTCGAGAAGCCAAACAGCTTCGGCAGCTGCCCGATCAGGATCGTCAGCGCCAAACCGTTCATGTAGCCGATCTGGGTCGGCTTGGAGAGCAGGTCGGCGACGAACCCCAGCTTCGCGACCCCGGCTCCGATCATGATCGCCCCGACGATCAGCGCGAGCATCGAGGCCAGCGCGATCGCCCGCTCGGGGCTACCGTTCGAGCCGAGGATCGGGAGGATCGTCGCCGCGATCATCGGCCCGAGCGACGAGTCCGGGCCGAGGACGAGGATCCGCGAGGGGCCGAACAGCGCGTAGCCGATCAGGCACAGGATCGAGGTGTACAGACCGGTGATCACCGGCAGACCCGCGAGCTCGGCGTACGCCATGCCCTGTGGGACCAGCAGCGTCGTCAGCACGATCCCGGCGACGACGTCGCGGCGCAGCCATGACGGTTGATAGGTCGCGAGCACCCGCACGCCTGGAATCCGCATCAGGGAGTGTCCGGTTGATCAGCCTGCCGGCGCCGTGTCCAACTCTGTGTCGTCGGTCGACGGCTTGTTCTGCGCCTCTACGACTGGATCGGGCGCGGCACCATCGGGCGCTTGCGCCTCGAGCATCCGCCTGTACTTCGGTAGCGCTTCGCGCTGCTCCTTGCTCAGGCGGGGGAACTGCGGGTCGATCTCCCTCAGCGCTTGAACGAGGACGGCACCGGCGGCGATCCGCTCGAACCACTTGCGGTCGGCGGGGATCACGTACCACGGCGCCCATTCGCTGCTCGTGTGCGAGAGCATCTCGGAGAACGCCTCCTGGTAGTCGTCCCACCGCTCGCGCTCTCTGACGTCGGCGGCAGAGAACTTCCAGTTGTGGTCGGGCAGGTCGAGCCGTCGCAGGAACCGCTTGCGCTGCTCTTCCTTTGACAGATTGAGGAACAGCTTCACGACGCGGAAGCCGTTCTCGGTCAGGTAGCGCTCCCACTCGTTGATCGCGCAGTAGCGGTGCTTGAAGACGTCTTCATGCGCCGTGGGTGGCAGCTTCTGACGATCGAGCAGCTCCCGATGCACCCGCACCACGAGCACCTCCTCGTAGTGGGAGCGGTTGAAGATCCCGATCTCGCCACGCCCCGGGAGATGCCGGGAGTAGCGCCATAGGTAGTCGTGGTCGAGCTCCTCGTCGGAAGGGACCTTGAAGCTGTGGACGTGGACGCCTTGCGGATTGACGCCGCTCATGACGTGCCGGATCGTGCCGTCCTTGCCCGCGGCGTCGATCGCCTGGAGCACGACGAGCACGCCCCAGGTGCCCTGGGCGGCCAGGCGCGCCTGATAATCGGCCAGCTGTTGTTTCCCCGACTCGAGCAGCGCGACGCCGTCCTTCTTCTTCTTCACCCCCGCCTTGAACGCCGGATCGAAATCCTTTGCCAGATCGACCTTCGAGCCCGGCTTGACCCGGAAGGGCTTGATGAACTCCTCGACCCGCTCTCGCCTGTTGTCAGCCATGCCTCGCCTCCCCTTCCATCCGGCCCGTCCGTCGTTGGCGCCGGGGTTCGGTCGCCAGCCACTTTCGATCAGGGCGCCAGGCTACGTCGGCCGCTGCGGTGCGACAAGTGCCCCACCGCAATCACTCATGTGAATGCGAATCGTCGACGAGGTACGGCTGGCCGTAGCAGGCAAGACTCTGGCTGCCCGGCTGGGCAAACGAACTACGACGGTGCAGTCTGTGATCCGTGTTCAAACGCAACGGATCTACAGAGCGCGACCACGCGGAGGTGGCGACGGCATCGGCCGCCGCCCGCGCGCTTGAGCTGACCAAAACCTACGGGACCGGCGAACTGGCGGTCCGCGCGCTCGACGGAGTGAGCGTTGAGTTCGAGCGGGAACGGTTCACGGCCGTCATGGGCCCGTCGGGCTCGGGCAAGTCGACGCTGATGCACTGCATGGCTGGATTGGATCCCCCGACCTCGGGCCAGGCGTTCGTCGGCGACGAAGAACTCGACCGGCTGAGCGACGCGGCGCTGACGAAGATGCGCCGTGACCGGATCGGTTTCGTCTTTCAGGCCTTCAACCTCGTGCCGACGCTGAGCGCCGCGGACAACATCACGCTCCCGATCAAGCTCGCCGGCGGCACCATCGACCGCGCGTGGTTCGAGTTTCTCGCGGCCAAGCTCGGACTCTCGGACCGGCTCTCGCATCGTCCGAGCGAGCTCTCAGGCGGGCAACAGCAACGCGTCGCGTGCGCCCGGGCGCTGATCGCCCGGCCGCAGCTGATCTTCGCCGACGAGCCGACCGGCAACCTCGACTCCAATGCCTCGGTCGAAGTGCTCGCGTTCCTGCGCAGCGCAGTGACCGAGCATGGACAGGCGATCGTCATGGTCACCCACGACCCGCAGGCGGCGACCTACGCCGACCGCGTCGTGTTCCTCGCCGACGGCAGGGTGGTCGGCGATCTGGTCGCGCCGACCGCCGACACCGTGCTGGGGCAGATGAGGGAACTCGGCGGCTGAGATGACAAAGGTGACGCTCAGCGGGCTGCGGTCGCGCAAGCTCCGGCTGGCGTTGACCGCGCTGGCGATCGTGCTCGGGGTGATGTTCGTCACCGGCACGCTGATCCTGGGCGACACGCTGAACCGCACGTTCAACGACCTGGTCGGCACCGCGTATCAGCACGTCAGCTTCCAGATCCGAGGCAAGGCGACACTCGGCAACAACAACGCCGCCGCCGTCAACCCGAGCGCCTATCGCAAGCCGGTGCCGGAGTCGGTCGCCACCGCGGTGAGCCGCGTGCCAGGCGTCGCATACGTGTACGGCAACGCCGGGGGTTACGCGCAGTTCATGACCCGCGACGGCAACGCGATCGGCGGTGGCAGCGGCTCGACGCTCGGGTTCTCGTTTGACCCCAACCCGCAGCTATCGCCGTACCGGCTGGTCGAGGGCGCGGCTCCGAGGGACGCCGACCAGGTCGTGATGGACAAGGCGACGGCGACGAAGCACCACTTCGCGGTCGGCGACCGGGTGCTCGTCAACCTGCCCAACCGGCCGCAGACGTTCACGATCTCGGGGATCGTGACCTTCGGCAGCGACGACAACCTCGCGGGGGTGACACTCGCCGGCTTCGACACTCAGACGGCGCAGACGCTGTTCAACTCGCGCGGGCACTACAACACGATCAGTGTCCTTGCCGCTCCGGGAGCCGACAACGTCAAGCTGCAACTGGCGATCGCAAAGCTCCTGCCCCCCGGGGTAGAGGTCGTCAGCGGTCAGGCCGCGGCGAGCGAGCTGTCGACCGCGATCGACAACACGCTCTCGTTCATCTCCACCGTGCTGCTGATCTTCGCCGCGGTCGCGTTGTTCGTCGGCGCGTTCACGATCTTCAACACCTTCTCGATCACCGTCGGCCAGCGGACCCGTGAGCTGGCGCTGCTGCGCGTCGTCGGGGCCAGCCGCCAGCAGGTGTTCCGCTCGGTGCTCGGCGAGGCCGCGCTGACCGGCTTGCTCGCGTCGCTGGTCGGCCTCGGGCTCGGGGTCGTCGCCGCGCTCGGTCTCAAGGCGCTGCTGAAGGCGTTCGGCATCGTCCTGCCGTCGGCGCCGCTGGTGTTCGAGGCGCGCACGCCGGTAGTGGCGCTTGTGGTCGGGGTTGGAGTTACGGTCGTCTCGGCGATCGTCCCGGCCCGCCGCGCCGTGCGGATCGCGCCCGTGGCGGCGCTCGTTGACCACACCGAGGACCAGCCCCAATCGCTGCGACGGTGGCGGCTTGCGCTCGGTGGCGCGCTCGCGGTTGGCGGGATCGCTGCGCTGCTGGCCGGGGTCACGGCGCCCACGGTCGCCCTGGTCGGTGTCGGCGCACTAATTGTGTTCGTCGCGGTCGGCATGCTCGTGCCGGTCGTGGCCAGGCCGCTATCGAGCGCGCTCGGCCGCCCGCTCGCCTCGCTGCTCGGCGTCCCCGGACAGCTGGGGCGCGAGAACTCGATGCGCAATCCGCGCCGGACCGCCCAGACTGCAGCCGCGCTGATGATCGGGCTCGGGCTCGTGTCGACGATCGCCGTACTGGGTGCGTCGCTCAGCACCTCGGCAAAGGACCAGGTCGACAGCGCCGTGAGCGCCGACTACATCGTCAGCGGCAACGGCGCGTTCAGCAAGTCCGTCGTTCCCGACCGTCTCGCACCTGCCCGGGCGTCACGGCGACGACGACCATCTACAGGGGGCAGTTCGAGTTTCGCGGCTCGTTGTCGTCGCTCGTCGCGGCGACGCCCGCCAACCTCGACCGCAACGTCACGCTCCATGTGACCGCCGGCCGCGGAGCCGCGGCGATGGCCGCCGGCGAGCTGCTGGTCGATACCACCACCGCGGCCAACGACAACCTCCACGTAGGGTCAGTCGTGCCCGTGCGGTTCGCCCAGACCGGGTCGACGACGATCCGGATCGGCGGGATCTTCAAGCGCAACCCGCTCGTCGGCAGCTACGTGGTCGGCGAGCAGTACTTCGCCTCGCACTTCAACGACCCGCTCCCGGTCGGCGTCCTGCTGAGCGTCGCCCCGGGTTCACCGAGCCTCAACCAGGCTTTGAACAGGGTGCTCACTCCTTACGCGAACGTGAGCTTCAAAACCAGGGCCCAGTTCGAACAGGCGCAACAGAACCAGGTCAACCAGGAGATCGGATTGGTCTACGTCCTGCTGGCGCTGGCGGTGCTCGTGGCGCTGATCGGGATCGTCAACACGCTGATGCTGTCCGTGTTCGAGCGCACGCGCGAGATCGGGCTGTTGCGGGCAGTCGGGATGGGCCGCCGCCAGGTCCGGGCGATGATCCGCGCCGAGTCAGTGATCATCGCGCTGTTCGGGGCGGTCGTCGGCGTGCTCGTCGGCACCGGCCTCGGGATCGCGCTGTCGTCGTCGCTGCGGGAGAGCGGCGTCACCAACATCGCGGTACCGCTCACCCGCCTGATCGGATTCCTGATCCTGTCGGCGCTGCTGGGGCTGGCAGCCGCCAGCTGGCCAGCGCGCAGGGCAGCGAAGTTTGATCTCCTGACAGCGCTTGCGACCGAGTGACGCTTGGAGTCAGGCCGCGTTGACGCGACAATCAGCAACGATGAAGACGAAGCTGTGGCTGGTCGCGGTTGCCGGGGTAATCGCAGGGACCGGCGCGGTCTGGCTGGCGGCATATCAGCACGCCCTCCGACCGACTGAGCCAGGGCCGCTGCTGGAGCTGCTGGTTGGCGCCTCGCTTGTCGGTTGCGGAATCGTCTCCTGGGAAGCTCGGCCCGAGAACCGGATCGGACGGATCATGGTGGCGACGGGCTTTGCCTGGTTCGCCGCAGAACTGGTCGAGGCCTCGCCGGCGTGGCTGAACACGATCGGGATGACGATCCAGTCGGTCTGGGTCATCGGGCTGGTTTGGCTGCTGCTCGCATTCCCGTCTGGCCGGCTGAAGGGAAGGCTCGACCGTTGGCTGATCGGCGTTGGGACCTTCGCGGTCAGCCTCCAATTGCTGGCGATGCTCGACGGCAACAAGGCCGGATTGCGCTGCGCCGGCTGTGCGACCAATCTCCTCCAGGTTTTCCACAACAACCAGGAGGCGATGAAGTGGCTCGGCCTCCAGCGGCTGATCGGCGCCGTGCTACTGCCGATCATCATCGCTGTGCTGGTCAAGCGTTGGGTACGGGCCGGCCCAGCCCAGCGGCGTGCCGACGCTCCTGTGCTTATCGCGGGCTCAGTGACGCTCGCCGCGCTGTGCGTCACGGTCGTGTTGGACCTGTTCGGTGACCCGCTCAGCTCCCGTCCCGCGACTGTCTACTTCACCTCGATGGCGCTGGTCCCGATCGCGATCGTGTTCGTGTTCCTCCAACGGCGGCTCGCGCGGGGCCAGGTCGCTGGATTGGTTGTCGAGTTGGGCCGCCCGAGCGCCGCCCTCGACCTCCGCGAGGCGCTCGCCCGGGCGCTCGGCGACCGGACGCTCGAGCTTGCATACTGGTTCGCCGCCGAGAAGTGCTACGTCGACGGCGCCGGCGCGCCGATCAGACTGCCCGACGTTGACAGCGGTAGGCGGTCGACGTTCGTCGAGCGCGACGGGCAGCCGATCGCGGTGCTGCTGCACGACCCGGCGCTGGAGGAAAACAGCGAGCTCGTCCAGTCCGTTTGCGCTGCCGCCAGTCTGGCGCTCGAGAACGAGCGGCTGCAGGCCGAGCTACGCGCCCGTCTCGCCGAGCTTCAGGCATCGCGCGCGCGACTGGTCGAGGCGACCGATGCCGAGCGGCGGCGGATCGAGCGCGACCTGCACGACGGAACCCAGCAGCGGCTGGTCTCGATCGCGATGTCGCTGGGGCTGCTCGAAGCGAAGCTGCCCGGCGAGGCGGGGACGGTGCAGCCGCTCGTCCACGAGACGCGCGAGGCGCTCGCGCTCGCGCTCGCCGAGCTCCGCGAGCTGACGCACGGCATCAATCCCCCGCTGCTGACCGAGCGGGGTCTAGCGGCGGCGCTGGAAGAATTGGGCCGCCGCGCCGCGCTCCCGACCCGCCTGCATCTCGCGCTCGATCAACGGCCTGCCGGATAAGGTCGAGAGCGCTGCCTATTTCGTCGCCAGCGAGGCGCTGACGAACGCCGCCAAGCACTCGCACGCGACGGAGATCGTGGTGGACGCCTCGTGCGACGGCAAGCGGTTGACCGTCGAGGTCGCCGACGATGGCATCGGCGGCGCGGCGATGCCAGGCGGATCAGGGCTGCGCGGGCTCGCCGATCGTGTCGAGGCGCTCGGCGGGCAGTTCACGGTCTCGAGCCCTCCGGGGCGCGGAACTACGCTGCGGGCCGAGATCCCATGCGCGTAGCCCTCGCCGACGACGCGGTGCTGTTGCGCGAGGGCCTCGCCCGCCTGCTCGACGAGGCAGGTTTCGAGGTCGTCGGACTCGCCGCCGACGGGGAGGCCCTGCTCGACCTGGTGGAGCGCACCCAACCAGAGGTCGCGATCGTCGATATCAGGATGCCGCCGACGCACACCGACGAGGGACTTCGCGCCGCCAAGGTGATCCGCGGGCGATGGCCCGCGATCGGCATCCTGGTCCTCTCGCAGCACGTCAACACGCGGTACGCGCTCGAACTGCTGTCCACCGGTACCGACGGCGTCGGCTATTTACTCAAGGAACGCGTCTCAGACCTCGAAGAGCTCTCGTCGAGCGTCAACCGCGTCGGGCACGGAGGCTCAGTCCTTGACCCAGCTGTCGTCGATGAGCTCGTCGGGCGGCGCCGGCAAGGTGACAATCCGCTCGAGCATTTGACCGGTCGCGAGCGCGAGGTGCTCGCGCTGATGGCGGAGGGGCGCTCGAATCACGCGATCGCCGAGCGCCTGTTCGTCACCGATCACACCGTCGAGAAGCACGTCAAGAGCATCTTCGGATCGCTGCGCCTGCCGCAATCGCCCGACGACCACCGGCGCGTGCTGGCGGTCGTCACGTACCTCAACTCGCAGTAGACTCCGTGTCACATCGATGGCGGCTCGCGGGTCTAAGGCATGAGCAATGAGTGACGAACAGTGGCTTGCTGACCGGTTCGAGGAGCACCGCGGCCGTATGCGGGCGGTGGCGTACCGGATGCTCGGTTCTTTGAGCGAGGCCGATGATGCCGTCCAGGACGCATGGCTGCGGCTCAGCCGGTCCGACGCCGATCAGATCGACAATCTCGGAGCCTGGCTGACGACGGTCGTCGCGCGCGTGTCGCTCAACATGCTGCGCGCGCGCCGCACGCGGAACGAAGAGCCGTTCAGCGTTCGCCTGCCCGAGCCAATCGTCGACCCCGCCGACGGCGTCGATCCCGAGCATGAAGCGCTGCTGGCGGACGCGGTAGGGATGGCGCTGCTCGTCGTGCTCGACACGCTCACCCCAGCCGAGCGGCTCGCGTTTGTGCTGCACGACATGTTCGCGGTGCCGTTCGACGAGATCGCTCCGATCGTCGGCCGCTCGGAGGAAGCGACCCGGCAGCTCGCGAGCCGAGCCCGTCGCCGGGTGCGCGGCGCGACGCCGCAGCCCGACGCCGACCTAGCTGCGCAGCGCGAGGTCGTCGAGGCGTTCATGGCCGCCGCGCGAGACGGCGATTTCGAGGCGCTGATCGCCTGCCTGGATCCCGACGTGGTCCTGCGTACCGACGCGGGCGTCACGCCGCCGGGCCTGTCGCCCGTGGTTCACGGCGCGGAGACGGTCGCGAGCCGGGCGCAGGGCTTCGCGCGCTTGGACCTGCAGATTCAGCCGGTGCTCGTCAATGGGGTTGCGGGCGCGATCTCGATCCGGAATGGAAGGGTGTTCTCGGTTGGGGCGTTCACTATCCGGAACGGGAAGATCGTCGAGATCGACATTCTGGCCGATCCGGCGCGGCTGGCTGCGCTAGACCTGGCAGTGCTGGATAGCTGAGCGCTCGCTGTGCGTACGGTTTTGGACAGCTGAGCGCCCGCTGTGAGTGCACTGGTGAACGGCTGAGCGCACGCTGTGAGTAGTTGGTTAAGACGGCTCCCGGGCGGTTAGTGCCGGTTGTATGATCGGCGCCGCCGAATCCAGGTTCCCGAGCGGCCGGGCAGTTGGACCCGCGAGACGGTAATAGGCGCATTAACCACTCAAGGGGGGATCATGCCCACTCCGCACGCTGTTGCGCGGCGCTTCGGCGTCATGCGCGCATCACGTGCCAGGGCGCTCGGCGTTCTGCTGGCTGTCCTGGCGCTCACCTGCATGACCGCGGTAGCGATGGCCGCCGCGGGAACCACGCTCGCGACCGGCCACGCGTCGGTCAAGGGAAAGACCAAGACGGTGGTGGTCAACTCTCACGGAGTCACGCTCTACACGCTGAGCGGTGAGACCACCCATCACCTGAAGTGCGTGTCATCTGCGTGCCTTGGCGCGTGGCCGCCGTACACGGTCTCGGCCAAGGCCAAACTCACCAAGTCCAGTGCCGTCAAGGGCACGATCGGCAAGCTGCACCGGGGCAAGATCTACCAGGTGACGCTCGACGGTCATCCGCTGTATGCCTTCGCCCCCGATGGCGGCAAGAAGGGCTCCGCGAAGGGGGAAGGCGTCACGGCCTTCGGCGGCACCTGGCACGTCGTCTCACCCTGACGACGCTGGCAGTTCGCTGAGTGACGGCCCGTCCCCGCGCGGGATGGGCCGTCGTGTGTAAGAAACGCGCCGCGCGTACACTGCTGGTTCCCGCAACGGAGAAGGGTGGCTCGACTGTTTCGCAAGAGCGACGAAAAACGCGCCCAGGAGGCGGCCGCGCAGGCGGAGATCGACCGCCTGAAGGCCCTCCACGTCGCCGACATGGCGGAACTGCTGCTCCCCGCGCTCGGCCCTGACGGCCCCGGCGGCGGGCACAGCACACGGGTGCAGCAGCTGTGCGAGTACCTGCTGCGAGACCTTGTCCGCCCCCGTCAGCTCCGCGCGATGCAGGTGTCGCCTCGCGTCTACGATGGGCTCCAGATGCTCGAGCGCGCCGGGCTGGTCTCCACGATCTCGGTGCAGCGCTCGCCGCTCTACAAGATCACGCCACTGGGCGAGTCGGTGCTCGCGGACGGGACGCTCCGCAAGCACATCATGCCCGGCGTTTAGCTCGGCGCGCGCGTTGCACCTCGTCAGATCCGTTAACCGGCTAGCTCGTCACTGCAGGAAATTTGCGGACTTGCCGATTACATCGATATGGACTTGCTGCACGACAGCGACGAGACCGAGATCAGCGACGCGGCGATCAGCGGCTACGGTCGGCTGCTGCGAGCCTTCGGCCGGCGGATCACCACCTACGCGACGAACGACGGTGGCCTGATCTGTGAGGATCGGTCCAAACGCGCGCGCCCGACGATGTGGCGGATCTCTCGCGACGGGGTGATCCTCCCCGACAGCCCCTACAGCTTCTCGCTGCGGACTTTCGTGTCAGCCACCGTGCCTGCCGACGTCTGACGCTCCCCCGGCTTATCGGCGCGCGCGAGCTCCCAGAGGGTGCGCATATCCGAGTACGGGAGTATCTGCCATCGGCACTCGAGCTCGTGCCAGATGTAGACGTTCACGTCGACGATGCTTCGGACCTCGCTCAGGACGTCGGCGGCGACCCGCGTGCTGACATCCTCGGCCAGCGTCTCCCGGGTCATCACGTCCACGATCTTGAACCGCTTGGGCGCCTTCGGCTCAGGCGCCGGCTCCGGCCGCGGCGGCACGTCGCGCGGCACCAGCACCGGCTCGACGGCTGACGGGCGCTTCGTCGCGCGCTCGAGCGGCACCATGTTCGCGCCAGTGCCCTTCGTCTCCGTATCGAGGACCCAAATCTTTCCCATACCTTTCAGAATACTCCGCGAATGACCCCAACCTTTTGGCTGTATAGCAGGGGTTTCTTGGGTCATTCCGCGGTGAAACAGCGTGACCCCGGAAAAGGGCGGTTACCCCGGCGCAGGGCGTGACCCGGCGCAGGAAGCGTGACCCCGGCGCAAGGGCGTTACCCCCGGCGCAGCGGGGTCACCGCTCGACGATTGAGCGCGTGAGCGCGATGATCGTGACGAACGTGCGGTAGAGCCGCAGCGGGTCATCGTCGGTCATCGCCACCGCTCTGGTACCGGTCCGTTCGACGCCCCGGATCCAGGTCGCCATGTCGGCCATGTCGGCGGTCAGCAACGTCACCTCGATCGTCGCCGGCAGATCGATCGTCGGCACGCCCACCGCGCCGGCCCGGGCGACGGCGCGGGCCGCGCCCGCGGCGATCAGCTCGCAGGCGCGGTCTGGATGCAGGCTCTCGGCGGCGAACCGAGTGATCGATCGCTTGACGACGACCGCCTCGACGCCGGGCATGAACGGCCGCGCCTCGTCGGCGGTCGCCTGATCGCCGGTGATCAGCACGACCGGGACGCGATGATGGAGGGCGACGAGCGCGTTCAGCGCACTTTCCCCCACGACGATGCCGTTCAGGCGCGCCTCCCAGACGGCCGCCGGGTTGTAGGTGTGCGACAGGATCGCGTGCTCGGCGCCGATCGCGCCGTGGTAGGCGACCATCAGTACTGCGTCGAACGTGGCGTCGAGGCCCTCCATCATGTACAGCGGCTTGTGCCTGCCGGACAGGTACGAGGCGTGGTGGTGCAGCGCACGCGGGCGCATGTTCTGCATCGTCGAATGTGAGTCGTTGACCAGCACGCGGGTCGCGCCCGCCTCGACCGCGCCGTCGATCGCAGCGTTGACCTCTGCGGTCAGCAGGTCGCGACCGAGCTCGTACTCGGTCCCCGGTCCGCGCACCTGCTGCCAGTCGACGATTCCTGCTGTGCCCTCGATGTCGCTCGAGATGAATACGTTCATGCGTCGTGGTAGAGCGCGAACTCCCACGGATGCGGTCGCAGACGGATGGCGTCGACTTCGGCCTCACGCTTGTACCTCACGTATGAACCGATCAGGTCCGTGGTGAACACGTCGCCCGCGAGCAAGAACTCGTGGTCGGCTTCGAGCGCATCGAGGCTCGCCTCGAGCGAGGCGGGCACACGGCCGATCGCCGCCAGCCGCTCCGGTGGCAGCTCGTAGATGTCGGCGTCCAGCGGCTCGCCCGCGTCGATCCCCCGCTTGATGCCATCGAGCCCGGCGAGCATCAGAGCGCTGAAGGCGAGGTACGGGTTGGCGGTCGGGTCCGGTGAGCGGAACTCGATTCGCTTGGTCTTCGGCGCCTCATGGTACATCGGCACGCGGACGCAGGCGGAACGGTTTCGCGCCGAGTAGACGAGGTTGACGGGCGCCTCGAAGCCCGGCACCAGGCGCCGGTAGGAGTTCGTCGTCGGCGCGCAGAACGCCATCAGTGCGGCCGCGTGCTCGAGCAGTCCACCGATGTAGTGGAGCGCCAGCTCGCTCAGGTGGGCGTAGCGGCCCTGGCCGTACATCAGTGGATCGCCGTCCTTCCACAGCGACTGGTGCACGTGCATGCCAGAGCCGTTCTCCTGGAAGATTGGCTTGGGCATGAAGGTCGCCGTCTTGCCCGCGGCGGCGGCCGCGTTCCTGACCACGTACTTGTAGAGCATCATCTGGTCGGCCATCTTCAGCAGCGGCTGGAACCGCATGTCGATCTCGCCCTGGCCGCCCGAGGAGACCTCGTGGTGATGGAACTCGCACCTGATCCCCAGCGACTCCATCGTCATGGTCATCTCGCTGCGCAGGTTGGCCAGCGAGTCGGCGGGCGGGACGGGGAAGTAGCCCTCTTTCTGGCGCAGCTTGTAGGCGAGATTCGGCCCTGGCGTGCCGACCTCACCCGTATTCCAGAACCCTTCCTTTGAGTCGATCTCGTAAAAGGCACGATGTTCACGCTGCTCGTAGGCCAGATGGTCAAAGACGAAGAACTCCGCCTCCGGGCCGAAGTAAGCGACGTCGGCGATCCCGCTGTCGAGCAGGTGCCTCTCGGCCTTCTGTGCGACGAAGCGTGGATCGCGGCCATAGGGCTCACCCAGCACGGGATCGGCGATCGAGCAGATCAGCGACAGCGTCGTGCGCGTGTAGAACGGCTCGATGAATGCGGTCGTCGAGTCCGGGAGCAGGAGCATGTCCGACTCATGGATCTCCTGAAAGCCGCGAATCGAGGACCCGTCAAACCCCAATCCGGTCTCGAAATCTCCCTCGTCAAGGGCCACCAGCGGGAGGTTCATGTGCTGCCAGGCGCCAGGCAGGTCGACGAACTTCAGGTCGACCATCTCGACCCCTCGCTCGCGAGCGAATTCCAGGACCTCCGCCGGGCTCGTTGCACCGGCCACGGACGCTGATTGCGTGCTTTCTGAGACTGACACCGGGGTGTCCTCCTTACGGTTCGCTTTTGCGAAGCCAGAACGGCCCAGCTTCGCGGTGCCGGGGACTGCCTGCTGCCCGAATCTCACACGGTCTCGCCCGCCGGTGGCAAACGGGTTAGCCGGAGACCAGATGAGCAAGCGCGAGCGTAGCTCGCGGAGTGGCTGAATGGAAGTTTTTCAGGGTCAGCCCAGCCGACGCCCGGAATGCTCCCTACGCCGGTCCGTCCAGGCCGACGCCCGGGATCGGCGCCCCGACGCGCGCGCATGCCTGCGCGGCATGTCTGACGGCCGGCGACTGCGGATTGTCACCGGGCCCGAGTTTGATGCCGGCTCCCTCGCCGCCCGGGCCAAACGTCGGATCAGGGAAATTCGACACGCCGTGGTCACGGATGCAACGCGCCTTGGCGATCATCTGCTCCTGCTGGGCTCCCGAGATCGGCGGCGGCGCGGTGCCGCCACCAAACAACTTGCAGGTTTTGACGGCCGACTCGAACGCCGGCCCGCTGAAGGCGATGCCGTCGACGGTCAGCGTCGGGCTCCCAGGGATGGCAGAGACCGCGAAGCCCACGCCGCCCGCGCCCGGGTCCGGAAAGTTCGGAACGCCGTGGGCGCGCATGCATCGCGCCAGCAGCTGCTGCGAGGTGGCCTTGGGCCCCGCCGCGTGGCTGCCGGAGCCGCAGGCGGCAACCGCCAGCACGCAGCCGACCGCAGACAGGATGGTGGCCGCTCGCGCGGCGCTCAGGGCACCTTCACTCCGCATGTGACCGCCGCGTGTTTGAACGCAAACGAGCTCGGATTGAACGCCGTGGTGCCCGCGAACAACATCCCGCGTATTGAGAGCACCGGGCCATTACCGCTGGCGTTGTAAGCAGGATCGGGGAAGTTCGGAACGCCGTGTTTGCGCATGCACTTCGAGAACGCCAGCGCCGCGAGCTTTTGGCTCTCGCTCATCTGCGGCGCTCCGCCGCCGCCAGGCCCCCTTCCGCACGCCTTCTGAGCGGCTTCGAAAGCCGGGGAGGTGGGGTTGAGCCCGGAGCTCGGGCTGATGAGCAACGTGCCGTTCGACGATGGGTCCGGGAAGTTCGGAACCCCGTGCGTGCGCATGCATTCGGAGAACCTCAACCGAGCGGATGAGGCGCTGGCAGCCGCGCTCGACTTCGACGACGATCCGCACCCCGCAAGGACCAGCGCGGCCACAGCGGAGCTGAGCGCGATTGCACAGAAGCGAGGACCCCAAGGCGAGACCATGGCGTGGGTTTTAGGGGGCCGCCGATAACACCGGCATAACGCCGTTATGTCGCGGTTACAACCAGCCCGCGCTCAGGCGGCAACCGCAGGGACCCCGATCCCGATCACCTTCAGGCGCCGAGTCAGCGCCGTGTAGGCGAACTCGCTCCGCTCCCTCGGGCTCGCTCCGAGGTACTCGACCTCGTCGTCCGCGTTCATCCCTGGGGGAATGAGCACCCCGGCCGCCGCCGGCAGCGTCTGGCCGAGCTTGTCCTGGACCCGTTTGGCGAGTTCGGGATCGCGAGCCTTGCGCTGCAGAAACCAGGTCCCGTAGGCGACGTGGCGGTGTTCGTCCTGGGCGATTCGCTTGAAGGCATCGAGATGGCCCGGCAGGATCCCGCGCCGCTCCAGCCGCATCGTCTGGAAGTGTTGGCCGGTGAGCGCGAGCGTGCCCTCGATCACCATGTGGTAGGTGGTGATGAAGTCGAGCTTCGCCTCGACGCTTGACGGGTCGGCGAGCAGCTTCTCGTGGTCCTCGACCAGGAAGCCGTCGAACAGCTGGAAATAGGCGTCGCTCAGATAAGTGCGCGCCTGCTCCAGCCGATCCTCGAACTCGCCGTCGAAGTCGAGCACCTCCTCGTACAGGCGGTTGAAGTGCTGCGCGTGTCGAGCCTCGTCGACCTGCTGGGTGAGTAAAAAGGCCTCCTCGTGCTTGTCCTCGGCGGCCAGCACGAGGCCCGAGAACTGGCTCGTGACCCGCTCCTCGCCGACGAAGAAGGCCGACAGCCCGTAGAGCATCTGCTCACGCTCAAATTCGCTCATCGACTCCCAGTCGCGACGATCGGTCTCCAGCTCAATCTCGTGCGACGCCCAATTCTGGCGTTCCCACAGGCGATAGAGCTCGAGCGGCGTCATCAGTTGGACGTGCGGCAGCTTCGACTCGTCGCTGATCGTCCCCACGTCGCCCTGGACGGTCAGGTCCAACAGGCTCGGCATCGCGCTCCCCTCAGTCGGTAACGGGCGCGCTCGACTCTACCGGTGCCCGTACTGCCGACATAGGATGCACGCCTCGGTCCAGCGTCCTCTGGAGACGGCGATGCCCCAAGCGCAAGTCGACGGTCTGACGATCGACTACGATCCCATCGTAACACAACCAACCTATTCACCAACCTACCCACCGCCGCCTGTTTCTCAGCATCACTCGGACCCACTCCTTCCACACCTCGCGCCGCGTGCAGGGTGACGGCGAGCCGCTGCTGCTGATCCTGCAGCGCCACGGCTAGTAGCCCAACCGGTCAGCTGTACAGAGCGTCGAACCGGTCGGCGTACTTCTCGTGGACGACGTTTCGTTTGACCTTCAGGGTCGGCGTCAGCTCGCCGGTCTCCTGGGAGAGGTCGTGACCGAGGATGAAGAACCTCTTGACCTGCTCAGGGGAGGCGTACTTGGCGTTGGCCTTGTCGAGCTCGGTCTGGACGAGGGCGTTCACGTCGGGGTGCGCAGCCAGCGCGGCGATCGACGTGTCCTCGATCCCCTTGCCCTGTGCCCACGGCACGATCTCGTCGGCGTCGAGCGTGATCAGCATCGTCGGGTAGGGCCGGCGGTCGCCGTGCATCACGGCCTGCGAGATGTAGCGCGTCTGCTTGAGGTCGTTCTCGAGGTTCGCCGGCGTCAGGTTCTTGCCGCCTGACGTGATGATGATGTCCTTCTTGCGCCCGGTGATGAACAGGAACCCGTCCTCGTCGACGCGGCCGACATCGCCCGTGTGCAGCCAGCCGTCGACGATCGCGCCGAACGACGCGTCGTCGTTCTTGTAGTAGCCCCCGAAGATATTGGCGCCCTTGAGCAGGATCTCGCCGTCGTCGGCGATCCGGATCTCGACGCCGGGATGGGCTCGGCCGACCGAGCCGAACCGATGCTCGCCCGGCCTCATCCCGGTCGCGGTGGTGGAGGTCTCGGTCATCCCGTAGCCCTCCATCACCGGCACCCCGGCCGCGTAGAAGAACTCGAGGATCTCCTTCGCGATCGGGGCGGCCCCGGTGACCGCCTCGCGCAGCCGGCCGCCGAACGCGGCACGGACCAGCTTGAACAGCCGCTCGTCCGCTTGGTTGTAGGCGGCCTGCAGCTCGGCGGGGATCGGGACGTCCGCGAACTCGAGCTCGCGCACCTTCAGGCCGATCTGCGTCGCCTTGGCGATCAGTTCGGGGTCGGCCTGCGACGTGACGAACGTGTACAGCTTCTCGAACAGCCGCGGGACGGCCGGCAGGTAGGTCGGATGGACCTCGGACAGCTCCGGGATGATGTTCGCGATATCGCCGCCCCAGTAGGCGAGCGTGACGCCGCGGTCGGCTCCCACGAGCATCAGGAGCAGGCCAAACGCGTGCGCGAGCGGCAGGAACAGGTAGATCAGGTCATCTGCGCCGGAGACGATGCCGCGCGCGGCGACCATGTCCAGCACCGAGCGGTAGTTGCCGTGCGAAAGCACGCAGCCCTTGGGCGGGCCGGTCGTGCCCGAGGTGTAGATGAACGTGTACGGGTCGGCCTTCGCGACTGAGACCATCCGCGCGTCCAGTTCCGCGCCCTCGCGCCGGCCGCCGCGAGCGCGAAGCTCGTCGAGCGCGATCGCGCGGTCGCCGACGCCGGTCGGGTCGATCACCACGATCTGGCGCAGGCTGGGCAGCTGATCGCGAACGGCCTCGATCTTGGCCAGCTGGGCTTCGTCCTCGCATACGATCGCGACCGACTCGGAGTTGCCGGCCACCCAGGCGCACTCCTCGGGCGAGTTGGTCGGGTAGATCGGGACGACGACCGCGGCGGCCTCGCTGACCGCGAAACTGCACCACGCCCACTCGACCCGCGTCGTACAGAGGACGCTGACTCGCTCGCCGGGCTCGACGCCGAGGTCGATCAAGCCGCGGCCGACCTCGGACACGATCTCGCCGAGTTCAGTGAAGGTCACGTCACGCCACTCGCCGTCCACCTTGTGCTTCTGCGCGACCCGATCCCCGAACAGCTCGACCGCCCGTGGCAGGAGGTCGGCGATCGTGGTCGACTGGGTCGTCACAGCTTCATCTACATAGCTCATGAATGTGCATCCTGACAGGGTGTAGCTTGCCGCGAGCCTGAAAGCGTGCGTCGGGACACTAGAGTTCGGGCTGTGAGCGAACAGGGGAACATCAGCCCGATCGCCCGCGCCGATGAACCGATCGATCCCGGCGTCAGGGTTGGGCACGTCCACCTGCGCACCAGCGACATCGATCGCGTCCGCGCGTTCTACGTCGACATCCTCGGCTTCGATGTCGTGGCGGAGGCAAGAGACGTGCCCGGCTGGGGGACGACCGGAGACCTGCTGTTCGTCTCGGCGGGCGGCTACCACCCCCATCTCGGCTTCAACACGTGGAAGTCGGCCGGGGGCTCAGCCCAGCCAGACGGCGTCGCGGGCCTACACCATGTAGCGCTCTCGTATCCGAGCCGCCGGTCGTTCGCCGACGCCTACCGTCGGCTCAAGCAGGCCGATTGGCCGATCCGCCAGACCGCCGATCACGGCACCCACGAGGCGATTTACGTATCCGATCCCGACGGCAACGACGTCGAGTTGATGTGGGACCGCCCGAGAGAGGCCTGGCCGCTCGACGACGAAGGGCATCTGCGTGGCGAGTTCGGCTCCGAGCTGGACCTCGACGAGTTGCTGACCGAGCTGTCGTAGGTCGCGCTGCTCGAGCTCGTCGTGCCGCTGCTGCCGCCGAACTGACCGCTCCGTGCCCGTTGCTGGCAGGATGTGGGGATGGGCGAGATAAAAGGAACGCTGGGCGCGGCGGTGACCCCGCTGCGAGACGGCGGCGAACGCCTCGATGAGGACGCGTTCGGGCCGCTGCTCGACTTCTACGCCGCCGCCGGGCTCGACGGACTGCTGGCGCTCGGCACGACCGGGGAGGGGATCCTGCTCAGGCCGAACGAGCGGCGTCGGGTCGCAGAGCTGATCGTCGCCGGCGCCGGCCCGCTGCGGGTGATCGTGCACTGCGGCGCGCAGACGACCGCGGAGACGAGCGAATTGGCCGCGCACGCAGCGCAGGCAGGCGCCGACGGCGTGGCGGTGATTGCACCGCCGTATTTCCGGTTGACGCCCGACGAGCTGCTGAAGCACTTCGCGGCCGCGGCCGCCGCGTGCGCTCCGTTGCCTTTCTACGTCTACGAATACGCCGACCGCAGCGGCTATACGATCCCGCTGACGGTGATCAACGAACTGCGCGGTCGGGCGCCCAATCTGGTCGGCATGAAGGTCTCGGACGCACCATACGACCGCGTCGAGCCCTACCTTTCGACTGGACTCGAGGTATTCATCGGCGCCGAGGCGATCATCCGCGACGGGCTCGCCAACGGTGCCGTGGGCGCCGTGTCAGGTGTTGCTGGGGCGTTCCCCGAAGTGGTGTCGGCGCTGGTCGAGAACCCGACCCACGAACGCGCGGCGCTGGCCGTTTCGCTGCGGACCGCGCTCTCGCGCCACCCGTTCCAGGCGGCCGTCAAGGCGGCGCTCGGGTTGCGCGGGGTGCCGGTTGGACCCGACGTGCGCGCGCCGCTACAACCGTTGCCGCAGGCCGCGGTCGCGGAGCTGCGCGCCGAGCTCGAGAGCGTGCTGGAGACCGAGTCGCTCGCGCGCCCAGCCCGGGTCGTCTAGCAGCCCGGAGCGGGCGTAGAAGCCAAGCCCGGGTCTAGAAGTCCGGCCCGGCGTTCGCGCCGAGCGCGTTCAGCCACGCCCGCATCCTGCGGCCCGCCGGCGTGATCTCACCCTCCTCGTAGCCGGTCGTCGCGACCGCGAGCGTGGTCCCGTTCGGGGTTGACCAGCCGTACTCGATCCCGGTGCCGGACTTGGCAAAACGCGCGATGACCTGGCCCTGCTGGAGGATGCTGCCCGGCGGCGCGATGTCGGTGATCTGCTCGGCCACGTACTGCAGCTGGCCCGCGTAAGAACCGGAGAGCAGCTCGAAGTAGACGAGCGGTTGGCCGGCGTACCAATCCGGGATGATCGCCAGGATCTTCACCCGGGAGGGCGCGAGGATCGGTGCCCCGGTCGGCATGCTGGCGTCGACACCCTGGTCGGTCCGCTCCCAGACCGACACGTAGCGCAGCGGATCGATGTACGAAGCGCTGTTCGGCGTCGCCGCAACCAGCTCGAGGCGCAGTAGGTGCCTGACCTCGGATAGCGGCTCCGCGTGGGCGTTCACGTCACCGACGGGGTCAGACGGGACAACCGCGGCCTGGACCGAGGGCTGCGCGCCGGCGGTCGGCTCGATCGCCTGGGGCCGGGCCTTCGGGGTCGCGCCGCTCTGACCCGCGCCCGAGCCAGAGCCCGCGCTACCGCCGTCGGCAGCGCTGCCGGCACCGCAGCCTGCGACGCACAGCACGGTCAGCGCAATCGCGGCGCTATGGCGGAAACTCATACGGCGGGAACGGATGAACACTCGGCAACGAGCTTGGTTGTACGTGTCGCGAAGCGGGGCCTGCGGGTCGGAACGATCGCGTCGCAGCCTCAGGTTCTACAGAAATCAACCATAGACCGAGCCAGAAGTTCCGCGAGATGGGCACGCGACACAGGCGATAGATGTTATGAGGGCTCTAGCCCCGACGAGGCCCAACACCCTCGGGCCGCGGTCTGATAGAAGCCGACGGGCCGTGTCCATCGATCTGACCGTCCCCGGCATCGAGGCGCTGCACGACCGCCGCAGCGAGAAGTGGGCGCTGCACGAGCGCGACGTGTTGAGCATGACGATCGCCGAGATGGACTTCCCGCTCGCGCCACCGGTCGTCGAAGCGGTCGGCTCGGCGCTGGCCCGTGACGACCTCGGATATGCGCCGCCGGCACCGCGGTCGCTGCGCCGATCGTTCGCCGGCTTCGCTGCGCGGCGGCTGGACTGGGCGGTGGACGAGGAGCAGGTCGTGCTGGTCCCGGACGTGATGATCGGGCTGATCGAGCTCTGCCGGGTGATCGCCTCGCCGGGCGAGGCGATCGCGTTTGCGACGCCCGCCTATCCCCCGTTCTACAGGGCGCTCCCGCAAGCCGGTGTGAGGCTGATCGAGATCGCGCTGCACGACGACGCCACGCTCGACCTCGATTCGCTCGACGACGCGCTGGACGCGGGCGCGCGGGCGCTGGTGCTGGCCAGCCCCCACAACCCGACCGGGCATGTGCTCGCCCGCCACGAGCTCGAAGCGATCGCGC
The DNA here is from genome assembly GCA_963768015.1 of uncultured Solirubrobacterales bacterium. GTDB lineage: Bacteria > Actinomycetota > Thermoleophilia > Solirubrobacterales > Solirubrobacteraceae > Palsa-465. The sequence continues at coordinate 36,847 of CAVYGK010000008.1, read as the reverse complement.
AACGCTGTGCCGAGCGCGACGTGTGGCTGCTCGCCGACGAGATCCACGCACCGCTGACGCTAGACGGGGCGATCGCACACCCCGTTGCTGGAGGTCTCCGATGCCGCACGGCGATGCGGGATCGCGCTGACCGCGGCGTCGAAGGCGTTCAACCTCGCGGGACTCAAGGCGGCGCTGGTCGTGACCGGCGACGGCAATGCGCGGGACCTGGTGAGACAGATGCCGCCGCAGCACGAGCGCGCTGGACTGTTGGGGGTGATCGCCGCCGAGGCGGCGTTCGACGACGGCGACCCGTGGCTCGACGCGGTGCTCGCGCAGCTGGCCCGCAACCGTGACCAGCTCACGGGCGCGCTGGCGAACGAGCTCCCGGAGATCGCCTGCCGTCCGCCGGCCGGCACCTACCTCGCGTGGCTGGACTGCACCGGGCTCGGGCTCGGCGATGAGCCGGCCGAGGCGTTTCTGCAGCGCGGCCGGATCGCGCTCGCCCGCGGCCTGGATTTCGGCAGCCCCGGCGCCGGCCACGTGCGGCTCAACTTCGCCACCAGCGCGGCGCACCTATCGGAGGCGGTCGCGCGGATGGGGGCCGTACGCGCGCGGCAGCGTTGAGATCGCCGCACGAGCCGCGGCGATCGGCAGCGCTCAGTCGCCAGCGCTAGCGGCGCAGTTCGAAATAGATCACCTGACGCGCTGAGCGCGCTGACCGGCGCGATCGCCGCGTCGACAAACCACAGCACGAGCGCGCGGCCGACTGAGCCGAATGACGCGGTCGCGAGTGTGATCACGAGCGTGACCACGATCACGGTCAGCCCGACGACGACGATCACGCCAAACACGGGCCGGCCGTTGCCGCGGATCAGTTCGCGGCTGCGGCCGAAGGCTGCGAACACGCCCGGGCGCTCGAGCACGGTGACCGGCGCGACCACGGACCAGATCACCAACAGGATCAACCCCGGAATGATCAGCAGCACGAAGCCGATCGCGACCCCGATCCCAAACAGGACGGAGACAGCCATCAGCGGCAGCAGCACTGGCTCGACGCTGCGCAGCAGCCCACCGATCGAGTGATCCCGGCGGCCGTCCTGCAAGTCTCCGACCAATTCGACCACCATCCCCTGATAGAGGACGCTGAGCGCCCAGAACAGGATCGCGATCGCGATCGACGCGCTCGGGATCAACAGGATCACCAAGAACTCGAGGCCGAACAGGATCAGCGCGGTTCCCACGAGAACTAACGTCTGATCCGTATAGATCTCCCAGATGCGCGAGACCACCGAGCCAGTACTGAGCCGAGGCATCTCTTGAGCCACCTTTCCCGGAAGGCCACACCGGACCGGACCGGTCGCGTCCTTCGTGCGCCGCTGAAGCGCGAATCGTATCCGGGCCGTGGACATACCACGGAGCTTGCGCCATGAAGCAACCAGCGGCGCTTCCCCGCGCCAAAGCACGCCTGGACACGCTTGAGCTGTACGACCGCCCGGTCCGGATCGACCACGTCTGGGTCGTCTGCGTGCCGTGGCTGTTTTCGCTGCCGTGGTTTCGCCGCTTCGATGGCTACACGATGTGGAATCTGATCCTGCTGCGCGCACCGGAGCTGCGCGACGACGACCGCCTGATCTGCCACGAGCTCTGTCATGTCTGGCAGATGCAGCACCACCCTTGGCGGATGCCCCTCTCCTACGTGCGGTTCGGCTACTCGAACAATCCCTATGAGACAGAGGCTCGCCGCGCGGCTGGTTGAGGCGCCGCGTCCGGCATCGGGAGTTCATACGATGGCCGCCCGCGCAACAGGACGTAAAGAGGAGGGACTGCTGATCAGACGGTTGAGTGCGGCACTGGCGATGATCGTCGCGAGCTTGCTGGCGCTGGGCGCGGCGTCGGCTGCGGTGGCGAGCGGCGGCCAAGTGCCGCCAACGAGCGATCCGTTCTACTCATACTCGGGGTCGTTGGCGCACGTCGCTCCCGGCACCGTGCTCCGACACCGCACGGTCACGGTGCCGGTGGCCGGGATCCCGACATCGATCACCGCGACGCAGCTCCTGTACCGGACCACCGGCGAGCTCGGCCAGCCCACGGTGACGGTCGCGACCGTGATCCGGCCCACATCGCAAACCGGCCCGACGCGGATCGTCTCCTACCAGACCGCTTACGACGCGCTCGGAGCGCAATGCGACCCGTCCTACACGCTCCACGGCGGCAACCCCGGCTACGCGCTCGGCGCTGCCGAGGAGCCGCTGATCCTCGGCTATATGAAGGCCGGCGACACGGTCGTCGTCCCCGACTATGAGGGCGAGCACCTGGACTGGATCGCAGGTCAGGAGTCGGGCTTCGGCACGCTGGACGGGATCAAGGCGGCCGAGCACCTGCTCAACCTGCCCGCGGCCGACACGCCGGTCGGCATGGTCGGTTACTCGGGCGGCTCGATCGCGACCGAGTTCGCGAGCGAACTCGCGGCCAAGTACGCGCCCGGCCTCGACATCGTCGGCGCAGCCGAGGGCGGGATTCCAGTCGACCTGTTCCACAACCTCGCCTACATCAACGGCAGCCCGGTCTGGTCCGGGGTGATCCCCGCGAACTTCGTCGGGCTATCGCGGGCGTTTGACATCAACCTCAAGAAGTACCTGTCCCCGTACGGCCTGAAGGTGACAAACCAGGTCAAGAATCAATGCATCACCAGCTTCCTCGGCGCCTATCCCGGCCTCACCTACCAGAAGCTGTTCAAGCCCCAATACCGCGACATCTACAAGAGCGCGTTACTGGTCGGGGTCATGGACCACTTGATCATGAGCCGCAGTGGGACCCCGAAGAGCCCGCTGTTCATCGGCGTTGGCGACTCCGACGGCACCGGCGACGGCGTGATGGTCACCGCCGACGACGAGGCGCTGGCCCACACCTATTGCCGGCGCGGGGTGCCGGTCCAGCTCAACATCTACTCCGGCCTCGACCACGCCGGCGCGGACGGCCCGTTCGAGGTCGGAGCAGCCGCGTTCCTGTCGCAGCGGCTCGCCGGCGTTCCGTTCAACAACGGGTGCGCGTCGGTCGGCGTCGGCAACTCGCTGGCCCCCGTTCCGGGGCCGCCGACGGTCGAGTTCCGCAATCTCGGCGTCAACGACAGGCTGGGGGCGCTCGTGATCAAGCTGTGGACCTCCAGAGGGACGCTGACAAGGCTGGCCGTGACGCTGAGCCACGACAGCAAGCGGGTCGCTCGCGTCACCGTGAGCCGCCTGACGCGGTCAAAGCGCGTGGTCGTCTTGAGCCAGAACGGCCATCGCCCCGAGGCCGGGACCTATACGCTCGAGGTCCTGCAGGGCCCGACCGCGCTGCTCGACACCAACGTGAGGATCGGCTAACAGATGGCACCGCTCTTCTACGAGGAGCGCCGGGCGGCCGGTGAGCCAGAGGGGCTGCTGGTCCTCCACCACGGCCGCGGCAGCGACGAGCGCGACCTGCTGGGGCTCGCCGATCTGCTCGATCCCGGGCGGCGGCTGCAGGTGGTCAGCGCGCGGGCGCCGCTGCAGCTCCCGGGCTCGCCCGGCTACCACTGGTACGTGGTGCCGCGGGTCGGCTACCCGGACCCCGGCACGTTTCGCGCCGCGTACGACCAGCTCGCTTCGCTGCACGACGAGCTCTGGTCCCAAACCGGGATCGAGCCGTCGAGGACGGTGCTCGGCGGCTTCTCGATGGGCTCGGTGATGAGCTACGCGCTCGGGCTCGGAGCCGACCGGCCGCCACCGGCCGGCATCCTCGCCTACTCAGGCTTTGTGCCAGTCGTCGCGGGCTGGCAGCCGTCGCTTGCCGATCGGCAGGACACGCGCGTGTTCATCGCCCACGGCCGCCAAGACCCGGTGATCGAGATCCGATTCGGACGCCGCGCGCGGGAACTGCTGGTCGCGGGCGGACTGACGGTCGAGTATCACGAACACGACCTTGGACATCAGATCGACCAGGCCAGCCTCGACGCCGGCCGGGATTGGCTCGCCGCGACACTCGCGATCAGGGCCGCGCGGTGACCGCGGTCCATTTGGCGCACGCAGCTTGAGCTAGTCGAACAGCTCGACGTTGGCGCGCCCGTTCGCCTTGGCGCGGTATACGGCGACGTCCGCGTTACCTAGCAGCGTGTCTGGATCGCTCTGCCCGAGGGCGATCCCGATGCTCGCCGACAGGCGGTGCTCGATGCCCTCGATCGTCATCGGCACCCTTATCGCCTCCTGCAGACGGTCGCCGAGTGCGCGGGCGGACGCGGCACTGACCTCCTCGCAGACGACCACGAACTCGTCGCCGCCGAACCGCGCGACCGTGTCCGCCGGACGCACGGCCGTCTGCAGCCGGGAGCCGATCTCGGCCAGAACCGCGTCGCCGGTCCGATGTCCGTGTACGTCGTTGACGTCCTTGAAGTTGTCGAGGTCGACGAACAGGACCCCGGTGTCGCCGCCCTCGCGCTCCGAGCGCGCGAGCGCCTGCGAGAGCCGGTCGCGTAACAGCGTCCGGTTGGCCAAGCCGGTGAGCGGATCGTGGACGGCCTCGTACAGCGCCCGCTGTTCGTCGCGGCGGCGCGCGAGCGCCGTGGCGAGGATATTTGCGACCGCGTGCATGAGGCTCGTCTCCTCGTCGGTGAGATCGCGGTCTGACGAGACCAGCAGCTCGTCGCCGGCGCCGATCGGCAGGTGGATCGCGCTCGTTGGCATCGGCCCATTCACCGTCAGCGGCGGGCCACCCGCGAGCCGGATCTCCGCCGCCGCGACGGGCAAAGTGCGGCACAGCAACTCGATCGCTTCGCTAGCCAGCTCCCATGGATCGGTTCCTGAGAGGGCGCGTTCGCCCATCGCCGCCACCGCTCGCAGCCGGTCCTCCGTCGCGCGCTGCTTTGAGATGTCGCGGCCGATCGCCAGCAGCAGGGATCCAGCGGAGGTGTCGACAACCCCCCAACTCATCTCGCCGACGAATTCCGAGCCGTCCCGACGCACCCCCCAGACCTCGGTCGAGAAGCGCAACGGATGCTCGGTTTCGAAATAGAGCTTCATGTTGCGCGTGTAGCGGTCGCGTACGCGCTCCGGCCACAGCATTCGCACCGGCTGGCCAATCAGCTCCTCGCGCGCGTACCCGAAAAGGTCCGCGGCGAGCTCATTGACGAACACGATCAGCTGATCGCGGGCGGTCGCGACGACCGCGTCGGGCAGCGCCTCGAGGACCGCGGCCGGAGCGAGCAGCAACTCGTTGAGCGACGCCGTGGCGGCGTGCCCAGTCATCCTCCGACTTGGATCGTCCGTGCCATCCATGTCCAAGTCCCCACGGACCAGCGTACATGTCGTGCATAGGCGGGCGGCGGAGAGACTGGACGAAAAGCTAGTCCTGGGCGGCGGACAGACTGGACGAAAAGCAGCCGTGGCTACAGGACCGAGTTTCGCGAGCCAATCGACAGCAGCGAGTTCGCCGACCACAGTGACCACTTCGATCCGCTCACGGGACCGATTGTAAGCCGGTTGTGGGAGCTTACACAACCGAAAGTGAGGTTCTCATTTGACAAGTATCTGCAAGTCGCGATAACGTAAAAACCTGTTCGGACCGGGCATAGGGCGTTGCTGAGCGTGCGTTTGATAAGTCTTCGCAAAGATCGGCAAGGCCCAGATTTCGTAGGAGGAGATATGCCTGGTCAGTCACCGTCGTTCCGGACCGATCCATCCGGCAAGTCACGCTCTCGCTGGATCGGCGCGTTGATCGCGCTTGGCCTGCTGCTCGTCGTGCTGCCGGTCGCGCAGGCCTCAAGCTCCGCGCGCGCGGTCAGGTCAGCGACCGCTCGCGCGTGGACCCCGAACACCGCGGCGTCGGCGACTGCCGCGCCGGTGGCGAGCGACCGGGGCTCCGACTGCCCGGTGCCGACGCCTGCCGAGGCTGCGCAAACGACGCCTGGGGCGCCGACCGACGTGCACGCGATCGCCGGCGACGGCTCCGTGACCGTGACTTGGTGTCCGCCCGTCGACGGTCAGGGAAACATCACCTCGTACACCGTCCACTCGTCGAGCGGGACGCAGCTCCCGTCGCCGGTCCCGGTCCCAAACGACTGGGCGATCGTCGACGGTCTGAGCAACGGCAGCTCATACTCGTACACGGTCACCGCCAACACGACATCGAGCACGTCGGGTCCCACCTCGGTGTCGTCGAACACCGTGACCCCGGAGCCGATCGCGCCGCCGAGGCACGTCCTGCTCGGCAAGCCGCAGAGCGTCACCTACGACCAGTACTCGCTGAAGATCGGCGGCCGACGGACGATCATCTACTCGGGCGAGTTCGACCCGTGGCGCCTGCCGTCGCCATCGCTGTGGCTCGACCGCCTGGAGAAGATGAAGGCCGACGGGTTCAACGCCGTCACTCCGTACTTCGACTGGGACTACAGTTCGCCCGCTCCGGGCGTCTACAACTTCTCTGGCGTCAGGGACATCAACACGTTCCTCAACGACGCGCAGAAGGCCGGCCTGTACGTGATCGCCCGCCCCGGCCCGTACATCAACGCCGAGACCGACGCCGGCGGCTTCCCGGGATGGCTGGTCACCCAGAAGGGCGTCGCGCGGACCGACGCGCCCGACTACGTCGCGGCCGCCGAGCAGTGGCTTTCGGAGGTCGATTCGATCATCGCCGCGCATCAGATCACCCGCGGTGGGGATGTGATCCTCTATCAGGTCGAGAACGAGCTGTTCTACAACGAGCCGGCAACCGTCAACTACATGGCCGACCTGATCGCCAAGGTGAAGGCCGACGGAATCAATGTCCCGCTGAGCGGCAACGACAGCGGCACCTTCCAGGGCACCGCGGGGGCGCTCGACATCGACGGCTACGACTCCTATCCGCAGGGCTTCAACTGCGCCGACCCCAACTCGTTCGGCAATCCGCCCGGCTTCTCGCCGATCACGGGTGAGCCGCTGATGCTGCCCGAGTTCCAGGGCGGCTCCTACGACAGCTGGGGCGGGTCGGGCTACGACAACTGCTACGAGATGACCAACTCGGACTTCGAGAACGTCTTCTACAAGAGCAACTTCGCCCAGGGTGTGACGATCCAGAGCAACTACATGACCGTTGGCGGCACCAACTGGGGTTGGCTGCCGGCGCCGTTCATGTACAGCTCCTACGACTACGGCTCGGCGATCCGCGAGTCCGGCGAGATCGGCACGCCTGCGAATCCAAACGACATCGCGGGCTCGAAGTTCGGCGAGAACAAGCTGCTCGGCGACTTCCTGCAGTCGGTTGCACCGCTGACCGAGACCGAGGGGGTGGCCGCACCGGCATCGGCCAACCCGGCGATCGCGACGATGGCGCGCGGCAACCCGAGCGACAACACGCAGTTCATCTACCTGCGGCAGCGAAACGCGTCATCGACCGCCGACGTCAGCACGCACCTGGCGCTGAACACTGAGCCGAGCTTCGGCTACACGTACGACGACACCGATCCGGCGCTCGTCTACACGGGCAGCTGGTCGCACGTCGCCAACCAGAGCTACACCGGCGGCGACTACAAGCAGACCGAGAGCTTCAGCGACACGACCGGTGACTCGATGTCGGTGAGGTTTACCGGAACGGCGGTCCAGTACATCGCCCCCACCGCCTCCAACCATGGGATCGCCGACATCTATCTCGACGGAACCCAGGTCGCGACGGTCGACGGCTACTCCCCCGGGACCGACTTCCAGCAGGTCCTCTACTCGGCCAGCGGGCTGAGCGATACGACGCACACGCTGAAGATCGTCGTCTCGGGCCAGAAGAACCCGGCCTCCGGTGGCACGTTCGTGTCAGTCGACGCGATCAACGTGCCGACCGCTGCGCAGCAGTCCGACTACTACCCGACGGTTCCCCAGCAGCCGGGCACCTCGATCGAGCTCCTCGGTCGGGACGCGCGCCTGCTGCTGACCAATTACGCATTCGACGGCCAGCAGCTCCAGTACTCGACCTCCGAGCTGATGACACACGCCGACCTGGGCGACAGCGCGCTGGCGCTGCTGTACGGGCCGGCGGGAACCGACGGGGAGACGGTCCTGCGCTATTCGAGTCAGCCGACCGTCAACGTCGTCCACGGCAGCGTCCAGAGCACCTGGGACCCGACCCGCGGCGACCTGCGCCTGGACTACATCCACAGCGGGCTGGCCGAGGTGCAGATCAGCGGTGGCGGTCGCCCGCCACTCGAGTTATTGATCGCCGAGAAGAACATCGCCGAGGACTTCTGGCCTGAGTCGACGAGCGCGGGGCCTGCCCTCGTGCAGGGCGCCTACCTGGTGCGAACTGCGCGCGCGAACGGCGGCACGCTGGCGCTCACCGGTGACACGAGCACGGGCGGTCCGATCTCCGTCTGGGCTGCGCCGAGCATCAAATCGCTGACCTGGAACGGGCAGCGCGTGAGCACCAGCAAGCAGTCCGACGGCTCGCTGACGGGGACGGTGCCCGGCCCGGCCGCGGTCAACCTGCCGACGCTCTCGAATTGGCGCTTCCGGTTCGAGACGCCCGAGGCACAGCCGTTCTACGACGACAGCACATGGACCCTAGCCGACCACCCGACCACGAGCAACCCGACCGCACCCGTGACGACGCCGGTCCTGTACGCCGACGACTACGGGTTCCACCACGGGTTCATCTGGTACCGCGGACACTTCGCGGCGACCGGGAGCGAGACCGGGATCACGCTGACAGCGAACGGCGGTCAGCACGGCGCGTTCAGCGTCTGGCTCAACGGCGCGTTCATCGGCTCCAACTCGTCTGGCAACCAGCAGACGCAGACGTTCAACTTCCCGTCAGCGGCACTGCGGCCCGGCGCCGACAATGTCGTCGCGGTGCTGGTCCAGAGCTCGAGCCACGACGAGGACGGCGTCTACGGCTCCCCGCCCAGCGACGCGCAGAAGAACCCGCGCGGACTGCTCGGCGCCAAGCTCGACGGCGGGACCGAGACCGTCACCTGGCGGCTGCAGGGCAACCAGGGCGGTGAGCAGCTCCAGGATCCGGTCCGTGGTCCGCTGAACGCCACCGGTCTATACGGAACCAATCACGGATGGGACCTGCCCGGCTATCCCGACGGTGGCTGGCAGAGCGTGTCGCTGCCCGATGATTGGAACACCCGCGGCGTGCCTGAGGGAATCGGCTGGTACCGGACCACTTTCTCGCTCCACGTGCCCGTGCAGACTTACAGTCCGATCGCCGTCGACCTCGAGAGCCTGCCGAGCGCCCCGAACGCCGATTCGCGAGCGTTCATCTTCATCAACGGCTGGCTGATCGGCCAGTACGACAATCAGCTCGGCCCACAGCACCAGTTCTACGTCCCGGCCGGGATCCTTGACCAGCAGGGGAAGAACACGATCGCGATCGCGGAGTGGGCGCTGCAGCCCAGCGGCGGTGGGCTCGGCACGGTCAAGCTCGTGTCATTGGGCAACCAGTCGGGGGGAGTCCCGGTCTCGCAGGTCGACAGTCCGGGCTACTCGGCGGCGGTCTACGGCAGGCCGACGGCCGGTCAACCGACGCTCGCGCTCAGCGCATCGAGCGAGCTCGCGCAGCCGGGTCAACAGTTCAAGGTGACCGCGACGCTGTCAAACCAGGGCAACACGGCCTTGAAGGATGCGGCGGTCGCGCTTAGTGCGCCGTCTGGGTGGACGGTCGCACCGGCGAGCGCGACGCTCGGCACGGTCACGGCGGGCGGCTCGCGGACGGCAACCTTCACAGTCACTGCGCCATCGTTGGGGCTGACGCCAGGAGCGGTCCCACTGGTCGCCGAGGCGACCTACCAGGCTCAGGGCGCGCCTGCAACGCTGCAGGGAGGCGTCACCGTCGAGGTGCCCTACTCGTCACTCGCGCAGAGCTACGACAACGCGGGCATCACCGACAACACCGCGACCAATCCGACACCCAACTTCGAGGGCTTCGACGGCGAGGGCACGACGTTCTCCGCCCAGGGACTCGACGCCGCGGGCCTGTCACCCGGAGCCTCGGTGTCCGCCGACGGGCTGACGTTCACGTGGCCCAATGTCCCATCGGCCCAGCCCGACAACACGATGGCCGAGGGACAGATCTTCGACCTCTCGGGAACGGGGTCCAAGCTGGGCTTTTTGACATCGACCAACAACTCGCCGCTGTCGGGGACGGGCACGGTCTACTACACCGATGGGACCAGCGCCACGTTCAACCTGAACATCGGCAACTTCTGGTATCCCTCGGGTCAGGATGGCAATCCGACCGACGTCCAGGTTGCGGCGGTCAACTACGCCAACTACCCGACCGGCTCCTCGGGTCACACCGTGTACGTGTTCGAGCAATCGGTCGCGATCGATCCGACCAAGACCGTCGAGGCGGTGGCTCTGCCCCCGCTTGGAAGCGTTGCCGGATACAACCCGGCGATGCACATATTCGCGGTCGCGATCGGGAGCTGAGTGACGTGGGCGGGGGCGGCGGCAGGGCGCGCCCGTGCGACGGCGTCGTGAGTGAGCGGCAGGGCGCGAGCGTGCGCGGGGGCGTCGCGGGTGACCGGTAAGGTGCGCGCGTGAGTCTGGACTCGGGGCAGCTGGTCGACGCGGACGTTCCCCCTGAGCTGCGCCAGGAGCGGATCACCGGCCTCGTACAGGACCGCGGCTTCGTCCGCGTCGTCGACCTGGCGACCCGGTTTCACGTCTCGACGGTCACGATCCGCAGCGACCTCCAGGCGCTGGAGGCTCGCGGGAAGCTGCGCCGGATCCGCGGCGGCGCGGTGCCGGCCAGCGTCGTTCCGGGCGAGCAGCCGTTCGAGGCGTCGGCGCTCGACCTCGCCTCGGAGAAGTCGCGGATCGGTATGCTGGCGGCCAGCAAGGTTGCGAGCGGCGAGACTGTCCTGCTCGACGTCGGGACGACGACGACCGCCGTCGCGCGGGCGCTGCTGGCGCGCACGGACCTGCATGACGTGACCGTCTTCACCACGGCGCTGAACGTCGCACTCGAGCTCGAGCGGGCGCATCCCCGGATGACCGTGGTCGTGACCGGCGGGACGCTGCGACCGTTGCAGCATTCGCTCGTCAATCCGCTGGCGACGATCCTGCTGGGTCGGGTGCACGCATCGATCGCGTTCCTCGGCTGCAACGGGGTCGACGTCCGGGGCGGGATCACCAACATCAACCTCCCCGAGGCGGAGATCAAACGCGCGATGCTGCTGGCGGCGCGGCGCGGGGTGGTCGTCGCAGACGGATCAAAGCTCGGCGAAGTCGAGCTGGCGAAGGTCTGCGACATCGACGAGGTCAGCATGGTGATCACCGATCAGACGGCCGATCTGACGGTCGTGTCCGAGATCGAGGCGACTGGCTGCAGCGTCGAGATCGCGCGCTGACCCGTCAGCCAACCACCACTTCGCCGCCGCGAGTCCGGGACGACGACCAGCATGCTGCGTCTCGCGCGTTCGCTCTCCGGGCCTGCCGGCGCCAGCCGCAGCGGCGCCGCTGCCCGCAGACACCTCGCGCATCTCCATCTCCGCGAACGGCGCGCCCGCGCAGCGTCGCACGCCCCCACCGAACGGGATCCACGACATTGGGTTCGGCGCGGACCGTCGTCGAGCCAACGCTCGGGTTCAAACGCCGAGGCGTCGCGGCCACAGATCCTCGCGTCGCATCGCCAGCCACAGGCAAGCTGCGACCTGGACTCCGGCCGGTAGGTCCCAGCCGGCGACCCGGACCGGCTGGCGCAGCAGAGCCGGGGCGCGATCGTGAGCGCAGGACGGGCGCGCAGCACCTCCTTGACGACCGCGTCGGCATAGGCCGGGTCGCCCTCGCGCATCCGCGCCTGGACGGCGGGGTGGCGCGCGAGCCGCTCGAATGCCCAGGCCAGCGACGCCGCCGAGCTGTCGTGGCCGCCGACGAGCAGTGCCACGAGCTCGTCGCGGAGCTGGCGGTCGCTCGGTGGGTTGCCGTCCTGGTCGCGTTGCTCGAGCAACGTCGCCAGTACCGAGTCGTCCCCCGCCGCGCGCCCAGCGAGCACCGAGTCGTCCCCAAGCCGCACCCGGCGACGCGCGAGCAGATCCAACAGCAGCGCATCGAACCGCTCGACCGCTATCCGGAACCTTACCCCAAGGGCTGCGCGGACCGAGGTCGCGCTGGACCAGCTGCCATCGACGAGCATCCGCCGCATCGAGCGCACCCTTCCGCGAGCGTGCCCTCGATTACGTCGCGCAGCTCGGTCCGCTTCCTCGCCGCTGACACCGAACACGACCCGCAAGATGATCTCGAGCGTCAGCTGCCTCATCCGCTCGAGCGCCACCACCCGCCCACTCCAGCTGGCGAACTCGGCTGCGCGAGCTCGGCGATCATCGGCTCCAGCGCGCGCATCCGGTCACCGTGGAACGGCGCCGCCAGCAGCCGCCGTTCGCGCATATGCTTGTCCCCGTCGAGCAGCAGAATCGAGTGCGGGCCGGCGAACGGGCGCAGGAACTCCCAGCTCTCGCCCGCGGGCGCGATCGCAGGATCGAGCCGGAAGATCTCGCGTACCGCGTCCGGCGCCGAGAACAGCACCATCGGCTGCTCAGTCCAGTAGGTGCGGATCGTGACCGGGTCGCCAAACTGCTTGTGCAGGCGCGCCATGAAACCCCCGGGCCGGGCCATCCAGCCGAGCGTTTGCCAGGCGGCGGGGGCGCGCGGACCGGCCGGCGGATCCATGCAGCTGATCGTACGCAGCCGGTCATGCGGCTGACCTCGACCGTCGCGCGCCTCTGGCGCCCTGCGCGCGCAACTGATACACGTCGCGAATGCCCGTGCGCCGCGTCGTGATCGACCACCTCACAATCGGCGTCAGCGATCTCGATGCAAGCCGCGCCTTCTACCGCGCGGCGCTCGCGCCGTTGGGCTTTATCGAGCTGGGGCCGTGGCGCGAGGGCGTCCGCGAGTGCTCGTTCGGCGCCGAGGGTGCCGATGACTTCGCGGTGTCGCTCGAGTATCCGGTCAACGGCGGCGGTCACATCGCGTTCGCCGCCGAGACGCGCGAGCAGGTCGACGAGTTCTATCGAGCGGCGCTCGCGGCGGGCGGGCGCGACAACGGCGCGCCCGGTCCGCGGCCCGAGTATTCCGAGGGCTACTACGGCGCCTTTGTATTCGACCCCGACGGCTACAACGTCGAGGCCGTCTATCACGGCGACGAGTGAGCGGCGCGCCACCGGCATAGAATCGCGCGACCGGCGAGCGGAGGAGAGGCGATGAGCGACACGGTCAAGTTCCTGCTGGGCGAGGCGGACATCCCGACTCTGTGGATCAACTTGATGGCCGACCTTCCCGGCGAAGCGCCACCGCCGTTGCATCCCGGCACCAAGGAGCCGGCCGGGCCAGACGATCTGACGCCGATCTTTCCGATGGCGTTGATCCTGCAGGAGGTGTCGGCCGAGCCCGAGATCGAGATCCCGGAACCTGTCCGCGACGCCTACAAGCTGTGGCGCCCGACGCCGCTATATCGGGCTCGGCGATTCGAGCGAGCGCTCGATACGCCGGCTCACATCTACTACAAGTACGAGGGCGGCTCGCCGGCGGGGTCGCACAAGCCCAACACGGCCGTCGCTCAGACGTATGAGAACGCCGCGGCCGGCGTCAAGAAGCTCACGACTGAGACCGGCGCCGGTCAGTGGGGCTCGGCGCTCGCATTCGCGTGCATGCTGTTCGGGCTCGAGTGCGAGGTCTGGATGGTCGGCTCGAGCTACGACCAAAAGCCCTACCGGCGCTCGATGATGCAGACCTGGGGCGCGACCGTGCACCGGTCGCCGTCGGACCTGACGGAGTCCGGCCGGGCGCAGGCCGAGCACACGACCGGCTCGCTCGGAATCGCGATCTCCGAGGCGGTCGAGGTGGCGGCACAGGATCCGACCGCGAACTACTCGCTGGGCTCAGTGCTCAACCACGTGCTTCTGCACCAGACCGTGATCGGCCAGGAGGCGCTCGCACAGATGGAGATCGCCGGCGAGTACCCGGACGTGGTGGTCGCCTGTGTAGGCGGCGGCTCGAACTTCGGTGGGATCACGTTTCCGTTCGTGCGGCGCGTGATCCGCCGCCAGGCGAAGACGCGCTTCATCGCCGCCGAGCCGGCCGCATGCCCGACGCTCACGCGCGGCGTGTACGCGTACGACTTCGGTGACACGGTCGGTCTGACGCCGCTGATGCCGATGTACACGCTGGGCCACGGCTTCGTGCCTCCTCCAGTGCACGCCGGCGGGCTGCGTTACCACGGGGACTCGCCGCTGGTCTGCGGGCTCGTGAAGGCGGGCTTGGTGGAACCGCGGGCCTACCGCCAGAACGAGACATTCGAAGCCGCGGTCCAGTTCGCGCGCTCCGAGGGCATCATCCCGGCGCCCGAGCCCGCGCACGCGATCCGCGCGGTGATCGAGGAGGCGCAGGCGGCACGCGAAGCCGGCGAGGAACGGGTAATCCTGTTCGGACTATGTGGGCACGGACACTTCGATCTGAGCGCCTATGACGCGTACCTGGCAGGCCAGCTCGAGGATCCCGAGTTCTCCCAGGACGACCTCGACGCCGCGCTCGCCGCGCTGCCCGAGGCGCCGGCGCTCACCTAGCCGGACGTCCCAGGCGCCGGGGTTCACCTAGCCCGACCGCCCGAAGCGCGGGCGCTCACCTAGCCCGACGCCGACCCTCACCCGGCGCGCCGCCGATTAAGGCTCGCCGTGGGGCAGGCCGCGGTCGCGGAGCTCGCGTTCGGCGGCCAGCATCGAGTGCTGCAGATCGGTGAACAGCCGGTCTTCCGTCTTGAACGGAACCACCCGGGTCAGGACATTAAGCGCCCGCTGCGCCTGCCGCTGCGCGAGCCACGAAACGAGGTCCGAGCGGTCCGGCGCCGGACGCGGCGCGGTCTCCGTGAGCAACGCGCCGAGGTCGTTGGCCTGTTCGACGCGCTTGCCCATGTAGTGAGGATGGCCACGCTCCAGCCAGTGGAGCAGCCGTTCTGGCTGTGACAGCGGGTCCAGCTGCGTCGGACAGAAGCGGGTCAGGATCGTCTTGATGATCGAGGTGTGGTCAAACAGCGTGCTCGACACCGTCCTCGGCGCGACCCAAGGCGACACGACAAGCGCCGGAACGCGGATCCCGTAACGGCCGAACATCGACGGGTCATCGTCGGGCGCTTCGGGCGGCGCGACGTGGTCGAAGAAGCCTCCGTGCTCGTCGTAGACCACCAGCAGCAGCGTCCGATCCCATGCTGGGCCGGCGGCGATCGCGTTGTAGACGAGCATCACGAGCTGCTGGCCGTCCTGGACGTCGGACGGTGGATGGTCGTCGTTGGACTGGGCGTGGGCCAGATCGAGGTCCTTGAAGTTCGGATCGATCCACGTGACCTGGGCGAGGTTGCCGCGCTGGGCGTCCTCGACGAAGCTCGCGCTGGACTCGTCGAGCAGCAGGTCCTCCTCGAACGCCGTCTCCCACGGCAGCTTCGATTTCTCCACGTACGCGAAATGCTCGCGGTCACCGATTAGGTACTGGTCATCGACGCACCGGAGCGTGCCGATGTCGTACGTGTACCAGCGCCAGCTGACGCCCGCCGCGTCGAGGTGTCGCACGAACGACTTCTTGCTGTACAGCGGTGGCCCCTGCCTGTCGTCACGGCTGCCGTCGGCGCTCCCAGCGACCGCATAGAGACGGTTGGGCCACGTCGCTCCCGGCACCGAGCTGTGCCACCGGTCGCAGACGACGAACTGCTCGGCGAGGTGATCGTAGACCGGAAGATCCGCCCGGTCGAAGTAGCCCATCACCATCCCCGGATCGGGCGTCGGGTCGGTCACCCGGCGCCCGGCCAGCGTACGAGCGAAGCTCTCCGCGAAGCCGTCCATCCGGCCCTCGCCGATCTGGAGATCGGTCGCCGCCGACGAGTGGTCGGGGTCCCAGTTGGGATTCGGGATGTGGGTCGCGGTCAGGTGCTTGATCGGGTACTCGGTCCCGCCGGCCGAATTGGACATCCCCGCCGACAGGCCGTCGACATCGGTCCTGCCGCGCTCGAGGGACAGATAGCCGAGCATGTGGTCAAACGACCGGTTCTCGAGCATCAGCACGACGATGTGGTCGATGTTCTCGAGCGCCATGCCGCTATGAATACGTCAGCAGGGTGAAGCGCTGGAACGTGAGCGCGTCGACCGCCTGCGGCGCGTCGGGCCCGGGGGCAACCGCGATCACCGTGATCACGACTTTCGGATCGGTCGTGCGGCGCAGCGCGTCGGTGACGATCACGGTCTTAGTTTGCGGGGTCAGGGGATGCGGGGGCCGTCTGTCAAACGCGTCACGGGGTCCCTTCGGGACGTCGCAGTGCCCTTCGTCGCCGGCACACCCGGCGTGGCCGAAAACGGTGAACGAGCCCGCGAACGACTGGCGCCCACGGCCGGTCGACTGATCGACCTGGTCGTCGTTGAAGTAGACGCGGGCCTCGAAGCTCGGCCCCGAATGGTCGACGCCGTAGAAGATGACGTCCGCGCGCTCGAACTCGGGCTGCCCTTCACGGGCGGGATTGTCGACGGGCTCGGAAACGAACCGTTTCATGCTGTACCACCGGTGGCCTGGGCCGCGTAGTCGTAGCCGAGCGTATCCGAGTCGATCGTCTGGGCGACCGTCATCGGAAATGGCGGCAGCGCCTCGCTGAGCAGGTTTGCCGGCACGCCGGCGGCCGGGTGCTGCAACTGCCAGAGCCGCCACACGCGATCGATCATCGCGTGGTGAGCCCAGAAGATAGGGTCAAACGCGGCGAACGGGATGTCACCCATGTGACCGTTGGCTCCGCCGACCCAGACGTGAACGTTGTTGTGGAGCTGTTCCAGCTGGTGGGTGAAGTCCAGAAAGCTCCCGAGTCCCAGCACCTGTTCGACGTCGGCCGCGGTCGGGAGCGGAGGTGACCCGGGTTGGCCGGGGAATCGCTCCGTGACGGGCGCCTTCACGTCCCCCGCCTTCGCGCCCTGCTCGAGCGCGACCGGATCGACCTTCGCCGAGTAGAGCGGGTTCGGCTGTCCGTTGACCTGCCGCTCCCCGTATGCGTCCGGAATCGACGGCTGGGTCGTCCAGTCCCACCACGGCAGTGTCACTCCCGGCTGCTGGTCGCGGAGCGTCAGCTCAAAGAAGTACAGGTACGCGCGGTGCCAGGGCAGGAAGATCGGCTGGCCGTGAGCGACGTCACAGCTGATCGGTAGCGGCAACCCGTGGATGCCGGCCTGGTAGTTATATCCCCGCTCGTCACTGATGCCCATCGATGCGCTCATCGCAGCGCGGAAGGAACCGAGCTGATCGGGGGCCATCACATCGACGTTGAGCCGGTGACGGAGTGGAACCGCCGGCTGCTGGGGGCTGGCTGACCCCGTGCTCACGTAGCCCCTCCCGAACCGCTAGCGCCCATCACCTCCAGCCTATCCGGCGCCGACCGACGAACGCCACCCGCGAGAGGAATTGCAGCGGTCCCTGCCCCGGGGGACCGCTGCGCAACCGCTATGACGCCGGGCGGATGTTCTGATTCACCCGGAAGACGTTGCCCGGGTCGTATTGCGCCTTGACCCGCGCGAGGCGGTCGTAGTTGTCGCGATACGTGGCACGGACGCGTTCCTGTCCCTCGTCCATCATGAAGTTGACGTACGCGCCGCCGGTCGAATACGGGTGGGTCGCGTCGTAGCAGCCGATGCACCAATCGCGGATCCTGGCCGCGTTGGCCGGATCCGGGTCGACGCCGAAGATCACCTCGGCCCACCCGGTGTCGCGATAGCTGAACGCGGTGTCGGCCTTCCCGACGTCGTGAACCGCGCCGTCGATCGGGTACAGGTGCACGGTGGAGTGCATCGAGGGCAGCTTCTCGCCCCACTCGAGGTAGCGCTCGGCGAGCTCATCTGACAGCTCGTTGAAGAAGTCGGCCCTCCAGTAGCACTGCAGCCCTTTCGTGTAGAGCCCGTCGAACAGGCTCTGGAACATCGGGTGCGGCACCGGACCGACGCCGTGAAGCAGCGGCGTCCCGACCTCGTGCACCGGAGCGAGCGCATCGGCGGCGTCCTGTTCGGAGCCGACGATGCACCACACCACGGCGCAAACCTTGCGCATGTGCAGTTCGGGAGGGAACAGCTCGACCGGGGGCACCGTCATCAGCGCGAAGAACCCGTTCACGTTGCGCGGAGCCGCCGGGATGAACTCGCGGTAGAAGCGCAATACGTCCGGTGTCTGCTCGATTGGCCAGAACGTCGGCCCGGCCATCACCGCCGCGCCGGTCGGGTGCGTGCGGAATTCGAACGCGGTGACGACGCCGAAGTTGCCACCTCCGCCGCGCAGTGCCCAGAACAGGTCGGGATGCTCGTTGGCGCTGGCGTGCACGACCGAGCCGTCGGCCAGCACGACGTCGGCGCCGATCAGGCTGTCGATCGTCAACCCGTAGCGGCGCGTCAAGTGACCCAGGCCACCGCCAAGCGTGAGCCCGCCGACGCCGGTCGTCGAGATGATGCCCGACGGCGTCGCGCGCCCGTACTCGGCCGTGGCACGGTCCACCTCACCCCATGTACAGCCCCCACCGACACGTACCGTGTTGGCACCGTCGTCGACCGCGACCTCCTTGAGCCCGGATAGGTCGATCACCAGACCGTCGTCGACGACGCCGAGGCCGCCGCCGTTGTGGCCGCCGCAGCGCACCGCGATCGCAAGATCGTTGGCTCGCGCGAACGCGATGCATCGCGCCACCTCGTTGGCGCTTTCGCATCTGACCAGAAGCGCTGGGCGCTTGTCGATCATCGCGTTGTGGACGGCCCGCTGTTCGTCGTAGCCCGGGTCGCCGGCCCCTGTGATGCGGCCGTCGAGATCCGCGAGCTCGCGACGTGCGCGCTCGGCCAGCGTTGCGGTGGCGGTCATCCGTTCCTCCTATCGTCGATCAGGTCTCGGGGCCCCCACTTGGCCCTCCTCGCAAGCTACGCGACGACCCGCCGGCTGTCATGACCCGTCCTGACCGATCTTCGGGCCTCGACTGACGAGCAACCGACGCTTAGGATGATCAAGTCTGACTATTTGTGCGCGGGGATCACTAGATGCATAGGCTGCCCGGACCGCTTCGTGTCAATCCGTCGTTCCCGTTCGCCGGCCGCGCCGGCGAGCTGGCGACGCTGGGAATGCTCTTGCCGCGCGGGGAGGGCCAAGGCCTCCAGGTCGCGCTGATCGGTGGCGAGGCGGGATCGGGCAAGAGCCGGCTGGTCCGCGAGTTCGCGCGCGAGGCTGCGGATCGCGGCGCGCTGATCCTGTACGGCGCCTGCGACTCAGTCGTCCGGCGTCCGTACCGCCCATTCGTCGAGGCGCTCGAGCAACTCGTGCGCGACAGCGAGCCTTCAGTGCTCCGCGCAGAGCTCGGCCCCGAGGGCGGCGAGCTCACCCGGCTACTTCCCGAGCTACCGCTGGCGGTCGGGCAACTCGCCGCTCCCGTCGCTGCCGACCCGGACACAGAGCGCCACCGCCTGCACAGCGCGGTGGACGATCTGATCGGGGCCGTCAGTCGGCGCCAGCCATTGGTCCTGGTGATCGAGGATTTGCACTGGGCCGACACGCCGACACTGCTAATGCTGCGGCACCTCGCCCGCGGCGCTCCGGATGCCCGAGCGTTGCTCGTCAGCACTTTCCGGGACACCGAGGCCGAGGTTCCGCCGTCGCTGTCCTCCGCGCTCGCCGATCTGAGGCGCGTGGAAGGCCTCGCGCGTTTGCGCTTGACCGGTCTGAGCACCGACGAGGTATCGGAGTTCGTCGCGCGCGCATCCGGCGCGCAACCGGGTCGCGAAGCGGACGGCCTCGCCCGGGTGATGCACGACCTGACGGCGGGCAACGCGTTCTTGATGACCGAGCTGTGGCGCTCGCTGGGCGAGGCCGAGCTCGAGGAACGAGCCACGCGTCTCGCCGGGGCCGCGAGCCCCGAGGGCGTGCGAGAGGTCGTCGATCAGCGCGTCGCGCTGCTGAGCACCTACACGATCGCGGTACTCGAGCTCGCTGCGGTCGCCGGCCCCGAGGTCGAGCTCGAGATCGTCGCCGCCTCCGGGCTCGGAGACGCCGAGCTACGGGAGGCGCTCGCCGAGGCGGCCGCACACGGAATGATCGAGGAGCTCGAGACGCGGCGGCTGGCATATCGCTTCACGCACGAGCTCGTGCGGCGCGCGCTGTATGACCGGATCCCCGGCCTGCGACGCGCGGAGCTGCACCTGCTGGTCGCCGAGACGCTCGAGCGTGGCCGGACGGCAGACGACACCCGTGGACTGGCCGAGCTGGCATACCAGTTCGGTGCCGCGGCGGCGATCGACGGTCCCGGACGTGCGAGCGAGTACGCGCTCCTGGCCGGAAGGGCGGCGTTCGCAGCGCTCGATTTCGACGAAGCCGAGGCGCTCCTGTCGTCGGCGCTCGAGCTCGGAATCGAAGACCCCAGACGCCGCGCCGAGGCGCAGCTCGAGCTCGGCGAGGCGCGCTTTCGCGCCGGCCGATCCGACGCGGCGCTCGACGCCTATCGCGCAGCGGCCCAGATCGCACGCGAAGTCGACGACGCCGAATTGCTCGCCCGATCCGCGATCGGCTTCGAGGACGCCTGCTGGCGGCCAGGGATTACTGACGAGGGTGCGGTCGAGCTGCTCGAGGAGGCCGACCGTGCGCTCGCCGACGACTCGGAGCTGCGCGTGATGGTGGTGGCAGGGCTCTGTCGGGCCTATGCGTTCGCCGGAAACTTCCCGGCCGCGGTGCGGGAAGAAGACCGGGCGCTCGTTACCGCGCGGGCACTCGGTGACGAGCGAGGGCGAGCGACCGTGCTGGCACGGTCGATCTACTCACATCCCGAGGGCGACGCGGTGCGAACGCTCGAGATGCTGTCGGAGGCGCGTGAGATCGCCGAACGCCTCGACGACAGAGAGCTCCAAATCGATGCGATGGGGTGGCGAGTCGCGGTGCTGATCGAGCTCGCCGATCTCCGTTCCGCGGAGTGCGATCTTGTCGCGACGCGTCAGCTGGCAGTGCGCCTCCGACAGCCGTTCGAACTGCACATGACTGATCACTACGCCTCGACGCTGGCGCTGTGCTTCGGCCGGCTGGCCGAAGCCGAAGCGGACGCGGAAAGCTCTCACCAATGGAGCCGACTACTGACCGGGCGCGCCGCGACCGGAATCTACGGCATCCAGATGTTCAGCATTCGGCGCGAGCAGGGCCGTCTGGAGCAGTTCGCCGGGCCGATAACGGCGTACGCCGGAAGCGATCTCGCGAGCAACGTCTGGCTGCCCGGTTTCGCCGCGCTGCTCGCCGAGCTCGGCCTCCATGCCGAGGCTCGCCGGGAGCTGGCGCGGATCCGAGACCACGGCTTCGAGGAGCTTCGCTCCGCGCTCTGGGTCGCGGCGCTGTCGTATTTGAGCGACGCAAGTGCGGCCGTCGGCGACAGCTCGATGGCGGCGCTGCTGTACCCCGAGCTGGCGCCACTCGCCGGCGGCCCGATCGTCGTCCGCCACGGGGTCGCCTGCTACGGGTCCGCCGATCGGTACCTGGGCTTGCTGGCGGCGACCGTCGGCGACCACGCGACCGCGATCGATCGCCACCCCGCATAGTGGGTAACGGCGCCGCCGACCAGTGGCCCTATGCTGAAGCCGAGCATCAAGAAGCCGGTCCAGGCGGCAATTGCGCCGGCGCGCTCCGATGCAGGTGACTCTGTCGCCGCGGCGAGAGTACCGGCGACCGCGAAGGCCGCACCGAGCCCCTGAAGGGCGCGCGCTCCGATCACGACGATTCCGCTTGGAGCGAGAGCGATGATCAAAGACGCGAGAGCGAACAGCGCTATTCCCGCGGTGGAGGAACGTCGTGCGCCAAACCGATCCGCCGCCTCGCCGCCGAGCAAGATGAAGACGGCAGCGGCCAGCAGGTAGGCGTTGACCACCCACTCGACCGCCGCGGAATCGAGGTGCAGGTCGCGGGTCATGGCCGGCAGTGCCGCCATGACAGCCGTGCTGTTGTCGCCGACTGACAGCATCGCGAGGCAACATGCCGACAGGACCAGCCGTTTATTCTTCATCATGCGATGGCGTGGCAGTTGGGGCTCGCATTCTACCCCGCCCAGTGCCGCGGCAACAAATAGCGGAACATGCTTGCCTGTCGCCAGTGCAGATCCAGTGGGAGCCAGCACATGTCGGCGGCGGGATGCCACCGAAACAGCCGCTTGCTGCCGCGGCGGACAGCAGGCGACGGGCGACCAGATCAATCAAGCCCCAGGAATCAGGATGTTCGAGGTCTTGCAAGATGGCATCAGTCTTGCTCGGGATTTCCGCACGTATCCAGGCAAGGAGTGCGCGGAGATGGATCTTGGCGTCTTTATTCCCATCGGCAACAACGGTTGGCTGATCTCGACCGCATCTCCGCAATATAAGCCGAGCTTCGATCTCAACCGCGAGGTCGTGCAGAAGGCCGAGCGCTACGGGTTTGAATTCGCGCTGTCGATGATCAAGCTGCGCGGCTTCGGCGGCAAGAGCGAGTTCTGGGACTACAATCTCGAGTCGTTCACATTGATGGCCGGGCTGGCCGCGGTGACCAGCAAGATCCGGCTCTACGCCTCGACCGCTGTGCTCACGCTGCCGCCGGCGCTGGTCGCCCGCATGGCGGTCACCATCGACTCGATCTCGCACGGCCGGTTCGGCATCAACATCGTGTCCGGCTGGGCCAAAGCCGAGTACGAGCAGATGGGCCTATGGCCCGGCGAGGAGCATTTCAAGCGACGCTACAAATATTCGACCGAATACGTCACCGTCATGAAGCTGTGGGAGAGCGGGCAATCGGATTTCAAGGGCGAGTATTTTCAAATGAACGACTGCCGGCTGCTGCCGAAGCCGACCAGCGACATCAAGCTTGTGTCGGCGGGTCAGAGCGAAGTCGGCAGGGAGTTCGCGGCAAGATACGCCGACTACAACTTCATCCTTGGGTCCGGCGTCAACACGCCTGCGGCGTTTGCGCCACTGAACAAGCAGTTGCTCGCAGCGGCGGAGAAAACCGGACGCGATGTCGGCGCCTATGTGTTGCTCATGGTCATTGCCGACGGGACCGACGAGGCCGCGATGGCGAAGTGGCTGCGCTACAAGGAGGCGGTCGACGTTGACGCGCTCGCCTGGATGGCCGGACAGGCCGATGCCGACAAGACCGCGGGCACCGGCTCGACCGCGCAGACCATCAAGCTGCCGGAGGGCGCCGTGAACTTCAACATGGGAACCATCGTCGGCTCCTATGCCACCTGTGCGCGATTGCTCGACGAAGCTGCCGCCGTCCCTGGAACCAAAGGGCTCATGTTGACCTTCGACGACTTCCTGATCGGCATGGAACAGTTCGGCCAGCGCATCCAGCCGCTGATGGAATGCCGCGCGGCCAGGGCCCAAGCCGCCGCTTGAGGAGGCTACGGATCGCGCGGCGCGATCGTCGTAGTAGACGTTTAGCGTACCGGCTGCGCCCCAGCTGCGAGCCTCCTGCGACTTTATCCCCCGGCTCCAGGAATGAAGCAGCGGACAACCGGCGTCATTGTCCCATCGATGCTATAGAATGGAGACCACCACACCATCGCGACGCCATTGAGGTTTCGTTGTTCGACGACGGCATGCGCGGGAACGTCGAACCATTTCCCCGATTCCTCCGGGTTCGCCGGATTCTTCAGGAAGACCTTGTAGCCGCCTTTTGCCATGTCCCACACAGCTTCGGCGTGCTCCGCCTCGCCGTCGTCGCAACACGCGGCGCCCGACTTGCTCTTGAGATTTTGGAACCAGGCTTTCAACTCCGGCCCTTCATGGTCGTGGCTATAGGCCAGGCTCGCGGGAGCGAGCACGGCCGCTCCTAGTCCGACAATCACACTCAGGGTCGATGCTCTCAAATTCTGCCTCCATGAGAAACTCCCTGCAGCGCGTCTCATCCCCAAGTCGCCTGGTTTGTGTCGGATTGCCCAAGATCACTCGTTCCGATGATCCGCCGGCGGTAGGCGCTTCTTCGCCCGGATCGAGTAAGAAGAAGCAAGTTTTTTGCCATCTTCGTTGAGCGCATAGGCCTCTTGTATATCGGCATTGCCCGGCGCGCCGAAAGGTCTGCCATGCTCCGCCCGCCAGCTCACGCTGGTTGCTCCTGTGTGTAGGGGGCTCCCTGGCCATGTGCTCGGACCTTTTCCGAGCTGCATCGATAACCGGTGTCCCGCAGGCCTAGCGTTCCGCAGGGCCTTGACACACGATCCATATTTCGATATTCGTTGAAATATGGAAAGAATAGATGCCGTCGCGGCTTTGGCAGCCCTCGCCCAGGACAATCGGCTCGACGTTTATCGCCTGCTGGTGCAGGCGGGTCCCGAGGGAATGCCGGCCGGCGCCGTGGCGGAGGCGCTCGATCTCGCGCCCAACACGCTGACCTTTCATTTCGACCGCCTGCGCACGGCGGGGCTCGTCAGCGTCCGCCGCGAGGGCCGCTCCATGATCTACGCGGCACGCTATGAGGCGATGAACGGCCTCATCGCCTTCCTCACCGAGAATTGCTGCCAGGCGCGCCGTGCGCACCGGCGGCGTCCTGCAAGCCGGCGCGCGCCAAACGCACAAAGGTCTCGGTCTGAGCATAATCCGGAAAAGCTTGCCCTCGGGCTTTGACCCGATGGGTGGCAACCGGTTTTCCGAAAAAGATCATGCTCCACTAAAAAGTCAGGAGTCCTCCATGAAGCGTCTTCACGTCCATGTCGTTGTCGATGATATCGAGCGGTCGGTCGGGTTCTATTCGGCGCTATTCGCCGCGCAACCGGCGGTCTTGAAACCGGACTACGCAAAATGGATGCTCGACGATCCGCGCGTGAATTTCGCCATCTCGACGCGCGGCCGGCAACCCGGCCTCGATCATCTCGGCATTCAGGCCGGGAGTACCGACGAACTGAAAGAGATCTACGCGCGCCTCCATAAGGCGGGCGGCGACGTCGTCGAGCAAGGGCGGACCAGCTGCTGCTACGCCAAGTCGGAAAAATCCTGGATCGACGATCCGTCCGAGATTGCCTGGGAGACCTTTCTCACAACCGGCGAAAGCACCGACTATGGCGATGGCAGCGGCGAGCGCGCCCCGCGCATCGCCCATGAGAAGTCCTGCTGCGCGCCGCAAGCTGCGGAGGCGCCCGCCGCAAGCACGTGCGGTTGCTCGCCGGCGTGAGCGAGCCGTGATCGATCGCTCCTACAACGTGCTTTTTCTTTGCACCGGCAATTCGGCGCGTTCGGTGATCGCCGAAGCGATCTTGAACAAGCTGGGCGCCGGGAAATTCCGCGCCTACAGCGCCGGCAGTCATCCCAAGGGTCGCGTGCATCCTGAAACGCTGCGGCTCTTGCAAAGCCTGGGCTACGACATTGCGGCGCTTCGCTCGAAGTCATGGGACGAATTCACCGGATCGGGCGCACCGCACATCGATTTCGTCTTCACGGTTTGCGACAACGCCGCGGCTGAAGCCTGTCCCTATTGGCCCGGCCAGCCCATGACGGCTCATTGGGGCGTTCCCGATCCGGTCGCGGCCACCGGTACGCCAGCCGAAATCGCGCTCGCCTTCAAGGACACTTACCGCATGCTCAATCAGCGCATCGGGATTTTCACATCCTTGCCGCTGCAATCGCTCGACCGGCTGACGCTGCAAAACAAGCTTAAAGATATCGGCAGCGGCTAGATACGATCTGATCACGTTGACACAATCCGCTCATTCCCGCGCAAACGGAAATCCAGGAGCGGGTGCAACAGCGGGGTCTCCGCTTTCGCGGGGACGAGCCGAAGGAGAGCGACCGATCCAATCGAATCTTGCTCAACGCGCGGTCGCCGAGTGTCTGGGTACGGGCTTCTTGCTCGCGGGCGTGGTCGGCTCTGGCATCATGGCCGCGAAGCTTGCCGGCGGCAACGGTGCGCTCTCGCTTCTCTGCAACACGCTGCCGACCGGCGCGATCCTCACTGTGCTCATTCTGACCTTCGGCCCGGTGTCCGGCGCGCATTTCAATCCGGCGGTGAGCATCGCCTTCGCGCTTCGCCGCGAATTGCCGTGGCCGGAGGCGGTCGCTTACATCGTGGTACAGATCGTCGGCGGCATTATCGGCGTCTGGGCAGCGCACGCGATGTTCGAGCTGCCGCTGTTGCAGGTCTCGCTCACGGTGCGCACCGGTCCGGGCCAATGGTTCGCCGAATTCGTCGCCGCCTTCGGACTCGTGGTCACGATCCTGGGCTGCCTTGCGCGCACGCCCGCGGCCATTCCCTACGCGGTCGGCCTCTACATCACGGCGGCTTATTGGTTCACCGCCTCGACCTCGTTCGCCAACCCGGCGGTAACGATCGCGCGGGCGCTATCCAACACCTACGCCGGCATCGCGCCGGCCGGCATAGCAGCCTTCATCGCCGCGCAAATCGCCGGCGCGCTGGTCGCGGTTGTATTGGCGCGGTGGTTGTTTGCTCCGACGAACGTACGTATCTGCAGCTGCAAGTGACGGAAACTGGACTGTTTGGTCACTCCCTTCGCCCGAGACCTTTCACGACTTCACCCTTGCGCAAAATGTATTCCGCCCCCTTCAAACCTGTAGCGTTTGGACCAGCCGAAATCAAGTAATAGAGTGGATTGCCCCTTGTATTCTTGATAAGGCGCGCTGCAGATACATGACCGAACGCCTTAGATAGCCGTGTGCCGTACCACCCAAGAATTTTCTCCCCTGCATCATCTACTTTGTCTCGACGAGCGCCGCAAAGGTCTGGCTTTTCTTCATAAGCTATTGCTCCCAATCGCCCGAGCCAAAGAATGTATCGAGCGTGGCCTGCCACCCGATTTCGATATCCCCGGAGCGCGTCAGTAATCGATTGATCGCCATCCAAAGGGGGAAATTGATAAGGATCTCTATCGCTCTTGTGGAAGCGAGCGCCTCAACAGTCGCCCACGGTACTTGCATCCCGAATGGGTCGAGAAATACAACTGCTCGATGCGTGCGCCAGTCAATTCCGCTTCCAAGCCATTCATTAAGCGCCGTATTAGCATCGTCTTCCTTCACCACGATTGAAAGCTTGTTGCCGTATTCCGACCTTAGCTTATTTAATTCGAGAACCCTCAGAGGATCGCGTTCAACAAAGATGTACTGAGTAAGTGGGTTCGCAATCTCTATCGCCACCCGCGGAGAACCCTTGAATTCGACCGCGGCTGTAGTCGTCTCTTCATCTGCACCGAAAAGGCTTACGGGCTCGGCCGCCTCTTCCTTCGCCCGAACACGCGAAAGGCCCGGACCCGCAAAAGCGTCGAAAAAGATCGTCCCGCGCAACCAATGAGACTGATTTTTCAAAACCGTCGTATAGAAGTTTAGATACTCGCCGAGAGCATGAAGTTTCTCTCTTGCTCACGGGCCGACAGAATCATCGTTGGCACGTTTTATCATTCAGCCGCAATCGAACAGGCGTCACTTAGCTTGGGAAAATCGTTCCACTCACGGCCTTCGAGTTTTCGTCCACCCGTCTTTGGCCGTAATCCGCCCCACTGCTTGAAAAAGAACGCAACGTTTGCCGCCTCGCACTGATCGCGAATGTCGAGCGCCCATTCCTCCTTCATAGGCCGAGCGCGCGGACCGCTCTCACCCCCGATGATCACCCAACCAATTTCGGAAAGATCGAGATTGCCGACAGACCCGATCAGGGGCTCGATTGAAAGAAAACGCACGCCTGCCGGAGCGTCGCGAAGATGCCGAATGCGTGATGTTCTCGCACCCTCTACCGATACGCCGAACCACATGTGACGCGGTCCGCGCTGCCGCCGTAACGCCGACGCAGGAAATCGCGCATCAGCGACGATCTTTTGGTTAGTACTTGGAACGTATGCCACGACGCGGCTTCCGTTGTGTCGAAAACGCGCGAGATGAACTCATTTGGAATCTCCTTATGAAAAAGATCGCTCATCGAATTCACGAAGATCATGCGAGGGACACGCCAGCGAAGCGGGTGTTCAAGGCGCTCCGGCCGCAGCGTTAGATCGAAGCCGGTTTCAAAGGGGTGATTGGGCGTTCCGCGAAAACGTTCGGAGAAGCGTTCTGCATAGCAGCGATCACAGCCGGCGCTGATCTTGGTGCAGCCTGTGACAGGGTTCCACGTGGCATCGGTCCACTCGATATTTGTCGTACCAGCCATGATTGCCGCCAAGAACATATAGAGAACATACCATATATTGATTGTACCACAATGGGTTAAAATTGCTTGAGACACGACAGTCCGTCTCTTGACAGGGGACACATATTGACATTCGTCACCATCGAATCTCGCTCACCGAGGGGCGCATTCGGATGCGATCCTGATTGCGGAGCGGGATGCGGCGCCTGCGCGCGGTCTCACAAACCGCTCCCGGGCGGCTTCGGGCATCACGCCCTGCGGTACTACGGCCGCGGCGGGAGGTGCTGTCCCTGCACTCGCCCTGCGGTACTACGGCCGCGGCGGGAGGTGCTGTCCCTGCACTGGGATTGCGAGCGCGCGGGTAACGCCCGCCGTGCGGACATCCCAGGAAGCATGGCCTGGAGCTGAGTCAGGAGGTCAAAGCCCTGACGAGAGCCGCAGCGGTGCGCCGGAAGGCGAGCGCGCCCCGCAAGCAGAGGCGTTGCGCAAGCAGCGTCTTCTGTGGCGCGCCTCCGCCCCGAACGCAGACAAGCGGCGCTCGTTGCGCCCTTTCGGCGCTCCGCTCCCCTCGCTTTTCTTCGCGCGAGCGGCTGGGTTTTTGAACTGGCTTGGTGGTCGCAAAGCTCGGACGCGAATGCGCCGCGAGAACGCTTTCTATTTCCTCCCCCGTGAAACGGGGGAGGGGGACCACACGAAGTGTGGTGGAAGGGGCTGCTGAGCAAACGACTATGAGAGCGTCGACAAAAACAATCGCAGCGCTCACGACGTCGCACGGAACGTCGACGAGATGGCAGATGCGATCGTTCGAATGGCCCGCGGATTTGCTGAAAGGCCGCGTGCCCCCTCCACCGCCCTTCGGGCGGTCCCCCTCCCCCGCTAACGCGGGGGCGGATGAAGATGGCGCCGAAAGAACCGTTTGTTTGTGCGCGCCGTCTATTCCTCAACCCTCTCGCCGCTGGCAAGAAGGAAAGTGAGCGCAGCGCGGAACAAGGTCCATGAGCAAAGAATCAGAGCAGACATTCACCCCCGAAGACTTTCAGAAGCGCTTCGATGCCGCCGCGCAAGCGGCACAGCGCGAATATTGCGACATCTTCGCGTTCTGGCGCGCCTGCCGGCTGAAACCCTGCCGGCGCTCGAAAGCCTGCGGCGGCGATCCCCAGCTTTGTCTCAAGCGCGGCTATGCGCAGGTACCGGACGAACTCTCCGATCGCGCTCTGGCTAGCGTCATCGCGGCAACGGCGTCAGACGCCGACCGGCCGACCAAATTGCCTCGCCAGATGAGCCCGCAGAGTTTCTATCTATGGCCACAGCGAACTTGAAAATGCGCTCACGGCTGCCGCAGGCGATCGAGCACGACGCTCGAAGCAAAGCCGTCCGGGATCTGGCCGATCGCGGCCTGGAAATTGCGGATGGCGATGCGCGTGCGCGGACCGAGAAGCCCGTCCGGCTCGCCGATGTCATAGCCGCGGCGCGCCAGCAATTGCTGCATCTCGAAGCGCTCGCTCATCGACAGCGCGCGCTCGTCGCGCGGCCAGGCTTGCACGAACGGCCCGCCGCCGCGCAGCCGGTCGGCGAGATGGCCGATGGCGAGCGCATAAGCCTCGGCCGGATTGTATTTCATGATGACGCGGAAATTCTGCAGCATCAGAAACGCCGGACCGCGCGCGCCCGCCGGCAACAGCAGAAAGGCCTTTTCGGATGGGCGCGGGAACGGCTTGTCGCCGGCGCGCTTGACGCCCAGCCCTTCCCATTGCGCGATGGTCATCTGCTTGGAGCGGTCGGCGAGCAAATAGTTGAAGCCCGCCGGCAGCACCACTTCGTAGCCCCAGCTTTCGCCCGGCACCCAGCCGTCGGTTTTCAGATTGTTGGCGGTCGAGGCGATCACGTCGGCGACCGAGTCGACCACATCGCGGCGGCCGTCATGGTCGAAGTCCACCGCGAAGCGCTTGAACGTGGTCGGCATGAACTGGGTCGGGCCGAAGGCGCCGGCCCACGAGCCGATCAGCCGGTCGGGCTTGACGTCGCCGCGCGCAAGGATTTCCAGCGCCGAGAGAAATTCCTCGCGGAAGTAGTCGCGGCGGCGGCCGACGCAGGCGAGCGTCGCGGTCGAGCGCAGCACCGCGCGGTCGCCGCCCTTGGTGCCGTAGTTCGATTCCACGCCCCAGATGGCGGCGATGATGTGCCGATCGACGCCGTAGGCGCGCTCCATCGCCGAGAACACCGAACCATATTGCGCCAACAGCTCGCGCCCGCGCGCGATGCGCTCATCGCTCACCAGGAGATCGAGATAGTCCCAGGGCGATTTGTTGAACTCCGGCTGGGCGTCGAGCAAATCCATAATGCTCAGGTCGGGCGTGAGCCCTGCCGTCAGTTGCTCGAACGCCTCGCGGCTGATGCCGCGCCGCTCGGCCAGCGGCTCCATGACGGCGATGCAATTGCCGAAATCGGCGGCGGCGGCGCGGATGGCGTCAGCCGTCATCAGCGGATGGCGCGAGGCGCCCGATTGCCCGCTCCATTCGCGCGCCGCGCCGCCCTGAGTCTGAGCCTGCCCCGGAACCGAAGACTGCGCGGAGGGTTGTAATATCCGGCCCAGCCAGTTGTCTTCCGCCAGTCGCTGTCGGCCCGGTTGCGGTTGAGATGTTTGCTGGGCGATTGCTGCTCCCGAAAGGCCCAAGCCGATCAGACAGATTGCAACGACGCGGAAGATTTGCGCAAGGAACGTCATGGAGAGTCTCGTCGGCAGACAGGCGCACTTCTCTCGTTTGCACTGGCCGCCGTTATGTTACAGGACATTTGAGCTGTCGGCCTGGCGAAGCGGCTCGCTGTGTCACGTCCGATCCGCTGTGGTTCTGCGTATATATTGGCGCTCTGTGTATACCAGCCAGCGATGTGCCGCTGCTAACATGATCGGCCGGCGTTGCGGCGTGCGTCGTTTCCCACGCCGTCCCTAATTGGACAAAGATTTAGGCGATAACGCGTCCCCTGTTCAATTGTCTCCCCTTTCAACGGCGCCACATGACATCGAGAATTCGCAAAGCTGTGTTTCCCGTGGCCGGGCTCGGTACCCGGTTCCTGCCTGCCACCAAAGCCATGCCCAAGGAGATGCTGCCGGTGGTCGACCGGCCGCTGATCCAGCACGTCGTCGACGAAGCCCGCGAGGCCGGCATCGAGCATTTCATCTTTGTCACCGGCCGCAACAAGGGCGTCATCGAGGATCATTTCGACCGCCAGTTCGAGCTGGAAGTGACGCTGCTCGAGCGCCAGAAGCAGAAGGCGCTCGACGTGCTCCGTCACGATCTGCCCGAGCCGGGCTCGACCAGCTTCACCCGCCAGCAGGAGCCGCTCGGCCTCGGCCACGCGGTATGGTGCGCGCGCGAGCTGATCGGCCACGAGCCGTTCGCGCTCCTTCTGCCCGACGTGCTGGTGCAGCACGAGCGCGGCTGCCTCGCGCAGATGATCGATGCCGCGGGCGATCTCGGCGAGCGCGCCAACATCATCGCCGTCGAAGAAGTGCCGATGGAGCGCATCGATCAATACGGCGTGGTCGGCGTCGGCGAACAGAAGGGCAAGGTATTCTCGATCACCGCCATGGTGGAGAAGCCGCCGCGCGAGCGCGCGCCCTCGAACCTCATCATCACCGGCCGCTACATCCTGCAGCCGGAGATTCTCGATCTGCTGGCGAAACAAGACCGCGGCACCGGCGGCGAGATTCAGCTGACCGACGCGATGATCGCGCTCTCGCGCACGCAGAATTTCTACGGCCTGAAATTCGAGGGCCGCAGCTTCGACTGCGGCTCCAAGATCGGCTTCCTCGCCGCCAACGTCTCCTACGCGCTCGCGCGCGAGGACATCGCCCCCGGCTTCCGCGCCGAGATCAAGAGGATCATCGGCGAGAATGGAGCGTAGGGCGCTTTTATTGCCCGCGTGGTTCTACCGCTCGTCGCCGCGAAGGCGGTGACCCGGAAGCAGTCGCGTGCGTCATTGCGAGGGGTGAAAAGACGAAGCAATCCAGTCCGCATGAGAGACCGGGATTGCTTCGCTCGCGCGCAATGACGAGACCAGGGTTCCGTCCGCGCTTGCCGATCAGCGCTGGACCCGCACGCCGAGCAGGACCGAGGTCGCGTTGTAGGTAAAGGTCGGCTGGGTTGCGATTTGCCAGTCCTGGCGCACGGTGGCGTTCAACTGCCATTCGCGGGTCAGCTTGTAGACCGCGCCGATGGATGCGAACCAGCGGTTATCCTGCAGCCCCGAGCCCGGATAGACGTCGTTGCCGTAACCGCCTTTGAGGATGCCGATCAGCCAATAGCGGAATGCATGATCGACCTCGAGCGTGAGATCGCGGCTGAATTGCCCGGAAGCGCTGTTGAACGTCGTTTCGTAGATTTGTGACGTCGCGCTGAGTTTGGCGGAGGTTAATGCGCTCGGCTGCCAGAGCAGCGCGCCGTCGCCGATCACGCCGGCGACGTTCGGCAGCGTCGGATCTTTGTAGACGCGATCGACATAGCCGATCGCCATTTCGCCGGTGAGTGAGCCGAACATGTTGACCGCCGCGCCGACTTTTCCGGCGATGCCGACCGACTCGCGCTGCAGGTTGTTGCGGTCGAACGGTTCGTCGTGCACGCGCTGGTCGCCTTCCACCTGCACGAACGGCCGCAAGCCCGGATCGAGTTCGTAAGCAATGCGGCCGATGCCGCCATATTGATCGAAGTTGCGGTCGGCGTTGCTCGAATATTCGCCGTCGGTGAGCAGCGAAGGATTGTAAGTCGTGCGATCGAACGTACCTTTGAAGGAAACCGAGAGGCGGTTGAATTGCTGCCTGATGCCGACGGTTTGCCCGACGTCGAAGTTGATTGGCAGCTGCGCGACCCCGAACTGGGTGTTGGGGCTGCCCGGATTGTCGGTGTTGATGATGCCGCGCAGTTGCAGGTTGATCGCCGTATCGCGCGTGACATCGATGCGGCCATCGACCCTGGAATTCATGTACGGGACGTTGAGCGACGGCACGAGATCTTGAGTGTATTGCGTCCAGGAGCCGGCGATGTCGGCAGTGAGCGAGTGACGCTCCCAGTCCGAGCGCACGATCAGTTCCGGCGCGGCGACGACGTAAGCGGCGGGCGGACCGCCGGGCACGTGTTCGGGATTGGTGCTGGCGGCGCCCGAAAAGTCGATCGAGGGAAGCAATATGAACGAGGCGGCGCGGATGCCGAGCGCCGCGTACGGATCGGGCTCGGCCAGGATCGGCAGCAGGCGCTGCGGCCGTTGCCCGAGCGCGAAGGTATTGGGCGGTTGCAGGTTCGGCGGTGGCGGGTTGGCGACATAGTCCGGCAAGTAGCTGCTGACCGCGTAGGTGTAAAATTGCGGCCCCGGCGCCGCCAGACTGCTGCCGGGGCGATTGGCGGCCGCGAGCGGATGAACCTCAGGCGGCGGATTGTTGACGAGCTCCTCCTGCAGCGGCGGCGGCGGCGGAAAGTTGCCCCGACCCGCATTGCGGCGCGCAGCGGATAGACCTCCGGCGGCGGCACTTTGATCTGCTGCGGAGCCGGCGGTGGAGCGGCAGCCGGGTTGTAGGTCGGCACCGGCGTGAATGTCGTCTCCGGCGGCTGCGGCACGATCGTGCGGAGCACAGGCGGCGGCGCGGGCTTTTTGCGTTTGGCACGCGGGACATTGAGCGAATCGAAGCCGGTATCGGCGGCGCCCAAGCCGCTGGGACTGCCGTAGGTCGGGGTTGCGCCGATACGGTTCGGCGCGAATGTGTTGGTCGGCGGCGGCTCCTCGGCGGAGGGCCGCTTTTGCCCCGGCTTGCGAAAGCGCGGTGTCGCCGCCGGATTGCCCTGCAGTGACGGCTGCAATAGATCGTTGCTTGCGCCTGCGGGATTCGTGGATGGCGTCTGTGACGCAGCTGGGTCGGAAACGAGGACGATGAATGCTGCGGCTGCCATGCCGCCGATCGCCGACGCGCCAATGCGGCGCCTTAGGCGGGAGGATTCCGCACCCAAGGCACGCACCTGCGCAACCGTCCGCGTCACCTCGGAAGCCGCCAAAGCAAACCACCGTTCAGGAGCCGAAATGGCGGCGCGCGATCCTTTTCCGTGCGGCAACCGCGCGATTACCGGCACGGGCTGCCGCACAGGCCCCGATGGTTAACGGAGTTAGAACGGATATGGTTAACGAGAGGTTGATTTGGGGTCGGGCGCCCCCAAACCGGCTTGGCGGCTAAGCCCCCGGAACCTAAGCCCTCGCGACGTGAGCCCTTAGACCCAACCTTTGAGCTCGCGCATGGCAAGTTGCCAGATCATCAGCATGCCCGCCTCGCTGTCGTTCAAGCAGGGTATGGCGGCAAAGTTCTGCCCGCCGTAGCGCTTGAACACGTGCGCGTTCTCGACTGCGATTTCCTCCAGCGTCTCGAGGCAATCGGCGGAAAAGCCCGGCGTGATCACCACCAGATTCTTCAAGCCCTTTTTGGCCAACGCCTTCACGGTGTCGATGGTGTAGGGCTGCAGCCATTGGGCGCGGCCGAACCGCGATTGATAGGTCAGGATCAGCTTGGTGTCGTCGAGCTTGAGCTGCTTGCGCAGAAGCTCGGTGGTGCGGACGCATTGCCTTTCGTAGGGATCGCCCTTTTGCACATATTCCTGCGGCATGCCGTGATAGGAGGCGACGATCACGTCGGGCGAAAACGGCAACGCCTTCAGCTCAGCCTTGAGCGAGGACGACAGCACTTCAATGTAATAAGGATCGTCGTAATAGGCCGGCATGATCCGTATCGCAGGCTGCCGCCGCTGCCGCAGCAAAAAGCGGAACACTTCGTCGCCGACCGTCGCGGTGGTGGGCGCGGCATATTGCGGATAAAGCGGCATGACGAG
This sequence comes from uncultured Solirubrobacterales bacterium, assembly GCA_963768015.1. Classification (GTDB taxonomy): domain Bacteria; phylum Actinomycetota; class Thermoleophilia; order Solirubrobacterales; family Solirubrobacteraceae; genus Palsa-465. The sequence goes on along the minus strand of CAVYGK010000008.1, from coordinate 1,914 downwards.
GATGCGGTCGCAACCGCGCGCGACGAGCGCTTCGAGCCGCGAAACAATCGACGGACTGGCATAGCGCATCGCCCAATCGACGATCACGTGCTTACCGAGCGGCTCGAGAATGCCGGCGAGCTTCTCCGCTTGCGAGCGGGTGATGGTCTTGAGCGGCAACTCGTTCTTTTCGCAATTCCAGATCTTTTCGTAGTCGCGCGCCTTGCGCCGCGAGCGCAGCGGCAGAATGATACCGTTGAGCACGAACTTCCACAGCAGCGTGTCGTTCTCGATGACGCGCCGGTCGCTCAGAAACTCTTTCAGATAACGGCGCACCGCTTTCGGCTCGGCCGCATCCGGCGTTCCGAGATTGACCAGCAGCACGCCGATGCCCGAGATAGTCGGCATCGCTTCGTTGCTGGTCGCGCTCAGCGTCTCAGCTCGCGCGGCCGCGACGGAACTCCGTGGCGCTGCCGCGTTGACCGGACTAGTCGACGCCTCGCCGACCGCTGGAGCATGATCCGCAGCGTCCGACGCGGACGCGGCTGCCAACGGTGCGGATAACGAAGGCGCAGATGACGAAGACGCGGACGCTGACGAAGACGCGGGCGGCGCCATCACTTCGCTTTCGGCGGAACCGGTCGGCGGCACGTCATTCATGAATTAAGCATACCCGATTATGAACCAGCTTGCATGCGCGCAAACGCCACGCAACACGCACGCCGCTCACCGACAACGCAACGTAACGCCGCCGGCGTCCGATGAATTGACCTCAAAGTTTAAATTCGAGTCTCAATAGGGCCCGATTCCGCTGACTGGTGACAGGCTGCGCGGTGCTTCCGCGCTGACATTTGTGAGGAACGCCATGCTTCACACTCTCGGATTATTCGCCGTTCTGCTCGTCGGTACGGGGACGGCCTGGGCCCAAAGCGGTATGCCGCACACTCCTGCCGAGGAACGAGCCTGCCGCGGCGACGCGCATCGCTTTTGCAAAGACGTCCTGTCCGATGAATTCCAGGTGGCGTCCTGCCTGCAGGAGCACCGCAATCACGTCAGCCCCGCCTGCCGCACGGTCCTGCAAGGCCGCGGACGATAGCCGGTTGTGCGCTGCTATTCGGCGGCCTTGAGCAGCGCCGGCGATCCGGCGTGGAATTGCTCGAACAGCGCTGTTTCGTCGGCTTTCGCTGCGGTCAAGTGGCGTTGTTTGACGTGGCCGAAGCCGCGAATCTTTTCCGGAATTGACGCGAGCGCCACGGCGACATGATGATTGCCCGGCGTCAGCGCGTCGAGCGCCTTCGCGGGCCTGGCTTGGTAATCTTCGATCAGCTTTCTCTCGGTGCGGCGCTCCTGCGCGCGGCCGAACGGATCGAAAGCCGTTCCGCGCAGGAATTTCAGGCTCGCCAGCAGCCGGAAAGCCGGCAGCAGCCACGGACCGAAGCTCGTCTTGCGCGGCAGCCCGGTCGTACGATCGCGCCGCGCCAAAAGCGGCGGCGCCAGATGAAATTCGAAGCGTAGATTGTCGCCGTCGAACGTGTCGGCGACCTGCGCCAGGAACGAGCCGTCGGTATAAAGCCGCGCAACTTCGTATTCGTCCTTGTACGCCATCAGTTTGAACAGATAGCGCGCGACGGCTTCCACTAGTCCGGTCTTGCCCGGCGTGTGCGCAGCTTCCGCCGCCCTTGCCTTCTCGACCAGGCCGCGATAGCGCGCCGCATAAGCCGCATCCTGATAGTCGGCGAGGAATTTCACCCGTCGCTCGATGATTTCATTCGAGATATTCTGAAAGATGCAGCGTGTCGCTCAGCTTCGCAGCGGCGGGCCTCGCCAGCGCCTCGACCTGCGCGCGATCGACCGCGGCGCGCCGGCCCCAATGGAAGGCGGCCTTGTTCATGGCGACTGCCTCGCCGTTGAGCTCGATCGCCCGCTCGATCGCTG
>CAVYGK010000007.1:0-106419 GCA_963768015.1 uncultured Solirubrobacterales bacterium | reverse complement strand
GTCGCTGTTGGTGCAGACGATCGTGTCGACCTTGGGGTGAGCTGTCAGGTAGGCCGTCATAACGTCAGTAGCCTGGCCAGTATCGTCGGGTACGACCTGGATGGATGCTGTGGCGCCCAGGCTCTTCGCCTCCGTGACGAGTGCGTTGCACCTCTCAGCTTGAGTGGTGTCGAAGCCGTCCTCAGTGCAGACGATGTCCTTTGCCTTTTTGAAAGCGCGACCGCTTGCTGGGCGGCGAGCGTGCCGCCGACAGGCTCATCCTGGCCAACTTGGCCTACGAATGGTAGTGATCGTTAGCGAAGGACGCCTGCTCCTTCGGGGGGTGTGAGCACGACCACGATGCCCGCGGCCTTAGCCTGAGCAATGGTTGAAGCCTGACCGTTTGGATCGAGCCCGCACAAGGCGATGCCACCAGGGTGCGCGGCAATTGCGCTCATCGTTTCTTGGTTTAGGTCGGCGGTCGTTGAATCCGGTGGGGTACAAAAATTGCCAATGGATGCCCAGGTTGTCGCCGGCTTCTTCCACGCCCCGATAAACGACAGCCCAGAACAGGTTGGTAAGGCACCACGCCCGACGTAGATGATGTGGACTTGGCTGGCCGTCATGAGCCCGCCCCCCGACACTGATGCTCCTCCACCGGTGGCCCCGCTGGCCTCGCTGACGGTCATCCCGGCTGTGAACCCACCCATTATGAGCCCAGCCGCTAGCACGGATGCCGCTCCCCAGAAGTACCTCTTCCTCATTTCCTCGCTCCTCCCCGAGTTTTTGTGGATAACGTATGTTTGCTCAGTCAGACTTAACAAAACGGATTACCTCTAACGTTGTTACATAATGCGATAACTCAGCCTTTCCGCGAGGCTCCCTATTGGCTTTCAAGTCGGTTCGAAGTTGAAAGAACTTATGCCCGCACAAGTCAAGGACACCGTGAGACCGGCCGACACGCCCGGGCTTTTGCAGGCAGCACTGGCAAAGAACGGCCGCCCGAAAGAGTTTAAATAAGCCTTCCTCGACGTAAGTAGACGCAAGCGAGAGACGACACACGACTCAGGCGGAACCCCACAGACTCCCCCGGCTTTCCGGTGAACAACCTAAAGGAGAGCAGCTCATTCATTACCCTCCATGGAGGAGCCGTTCCCTCAACTAGCGAGACTTGGTGGTCGCTAAGACTGATGACGGGTAGCAAAAGTCGGGTTATCTCACCCCCCTCGCACTGCGTTGCTTGCCAGCTTTAGGACTGTAATTCACGAAGGTACCCGAGTCAAGTCGGATGGCTGTTCGACCCCTATTTTGGCTTGTGCTGTTAGGTACTAGTCACGCCCTCGAGTGAGTAAGGACTAGAGCGCTGGAGCCGTCCAGGGTGGGGGTAAATGGTGACGATCGGCGGGTTCTAACCGCGCAGGGCTTAGTGCCTGGGAACAGGTGATGAACCGGCATCGGGCTCTCCTGCCGCGCCGTGTCCTCATCTTGAGCGACTCAAGAGGCCATTGATCGTCATGCCTTCTGGCCACGGCATGTCGTCGACCATTTCCATACCGGCCGGGAACCGCTCGAAACGGTCAATCAGGCGGTCGAGTGCGATCGAACTGCATCCTCGGCTTGATAGCGTGGTAACAAGGGGTAGGGGTTAGCAGCTTTCGCCGGCAAAAGGCGTCGCAGTCGAGCTCGAGACTGGCAGGGGGAGCTCCTGGTTGCCAGGCACCAGCTTCGTTACGGGATCGCCAGCTGGTGTGGCTCACCCCGGGCGAGGTACAAGACGTGGACCGCGCTACCCCGCTCGGCGGCCAGGTCCACCAGGGCGGCCCGGGGGCGCAGTATTCCCCAGGGCCCAGTTGGCATGCATTGGTACTTGAGACTCGAGCGCCTATTTCGGTTGCGAACTCGAGCGCCTCGGCAGCGTCGAGGTTGCCTACCCGAGCCACGCCGCTCTCGGTAGAAGTCCCTCCCGTTGATCGGCAGGATAGCAACCTGGACGCCGAGGGTAGAGACGAAATCGACGAGTGCTGTGTCGAGGACCGTGTCTGCCAGAATGGTACATCGTGGACCCCCGAAACCGTAAGTGCGTACCCGACAAATCTCGAAACGCCCGTCGTCCTCCATCCGCCATCCGAATAGCCGTCGGCAATGGTCACGCCATGCCACGCAGGCGTAACCATGACCTGGGTCTCGGCGACCTCGACTTTCTCCCCCGGCCTGACCCCCCTGACGACAGCCCCAGTGCCCACGCTGGCCCGCACCAGTCCGACGAGCGGTTGGGGCACGACGACCTCCATACCGGGGTTCTCCACGACGAGGGCGGGCAGGGCCGGGAGGTCCAGGTGGTCGGCGTGTTCGTGGGTCGCAAGCAAAGCGGCCACGCGGCCGGGCTGGCCAGCTAGCGGGGTGGCCTCGACGAGCCGGTCAGGGTGGGGGGACGACCAGGATCAATAAGTATGGTCACGGCATTGCTCGAGATAGCAACGCCCGCCTGCCCAAGCCAAGTAACTTCGACCTGCCACCGCGTGCCATGACTCGGTCCATCGCCAACGGTCTCGCTCATGTGGCGGGGCCTCAGGCCCGAGTGGCCGGGACGATCCGGCTGGCGGTGAGGCCGTGACCAGGCCGTGTCGCGTGACAACGTACAGGGGTTCGCCCCCCTTGGCCACCCGCTGGACGTTCTCGGCCGCCGCGGCTCCTCGGCGACACGGGCGGTTTCGTACGTGGAGCCGGCCACGTGAAGGGTGAGAACGACGTTATCCATAGCCAACAGGGGGTCATCCAGGGGTAGCGGTTCTACAGCGAAAACGTCGAGGCCGGCACCGGCGATCCGCTGCGAGCGAAGCGACGTCGAACAGAGCGACCTGGTCGACGATCTGGCCCCTCGAGACGTTGATGAGGATCGCACTTGGTTTCATCCTTTCGAGCGAAGCTGGCCCGATCAGCCTCGCGTCGCCGGCGTGAGCGGGACGTGGATGGAGACCACGTCTGCCATCGACAGCAGGTCGTTGAGCTTCTCTGGCCCTCCCGAGGCATCGATACCCATGCGCCCGGCCTCGTCGGCAGCGGCGGACGATGGCTCTATCCCGACGATCGGCAGGCCAAGTGGCTGGCTCAGCCTGGCCAGCTCACGGCCGCTCGCTCCAAGACCGATCAGCCCGAGCGTGCGGCCGAAGAGCAATTCACCAAAGGCGCGGTAAAAGACTCCCGGCCCGAAGATCTCGTTGGCTCCTGGTGAAACCCTTGATCGTGCACAGCATGAGCATTAGAGCATGGTCACTCCGGGCGCTGAACTGTCCAGGCGTGTTCGCGACTGGGATGCCGTTCGCCCGGAAAAGGTCGAGGTCGAGTTGGTCATACCCGGCACTGAGCATTTGCCACAACTTGACCCCGGCCTCGCGCGCCGCTACTGGGATCATGCCAGGCTCAAGAGAGGCCCCCACGTCCACAACGGCAACGGCACCCTTGACTTGACCGGCAAATGGCCGGTCGGGAGCCCACATCACGACGTCAAAGCCGTCACCGAGCGCCGCCCGCAAATCTTCGTACCACGGGCTATCGTTATCCCCGGTTTCGTCATGTAAAAGAGGTTGTTCATGTGATCTCTCCGTCGTCCGTTCGTGACTTTATACCACGTCGCGCTTGACCCACAAGCACCCTGTTGGATATCCTAGAACCCAGTGTTGCCACGCGTTGCAGAGACAGTGTTTTTTGGCTCCGCGTAGCAGGGGAGGACGAAGGGTCGATGAGATGAGCGACGTCGGAGCGGTCGCAGCCGCCGCCCCAGTACTCGAGGCAATCAATCTCAAAAAGAGCTATGGTCCCGTGCGGGCCATCTCAAAACTGAGTATCTCGGTCCGAGCCGGCAAGATCTTATCTGGGGAGATAACGGAGCGGGCAAGTCCACTATTGTCGCCATGCTGTCCGGGGTGATCCAACCCGACGAAGGCTCCCTAGAGTTCGCGGAGTTGAAGTCCGCCTGACTGATCCGCGTCATGCACAGAAGCTCGGAATTTCGACCGTTTTCCAGGACCTTGCTCTGGTCAACCAGCGCGACATCGCGAGAACCTGTACCTGGGTCAAGAGCTGACGAAGTTTGGGGTACTCATGGACCGCAAGCGGATGATCGAAGGCGCCAACCGCGTAATCCACAACTTAGGCGTCAATCTCCCCCACCGTCCGAGCCAAGGTTGGCGACATCTCTGGTGGCCAACATCAGGGAATGGCGTCGCGCGCCGTTCTTCAGGGCGGCCTCATCACGCTGCTCGACGAGCCGACCGCCGCCCTCGGGGTGAGAGCGATACAGAAAGTTATCGACATCGTGGTAAACTTACGCGAGGCTGGGCATGCAATCCTGTTAATCAGGCACAACCTGGACACTGTCTTCGAGATCTCTGATCACATCGCTGTAATTCGCCTGGGGAGAAAACTCGGCGACGTTCGCACGAGCGACGCTACACGAGGGGCATCGTCGCCATGATCGTCGGTGCCGCCGCCCGAGAGTATGCGCCGTCCTAAGGAACAGTCATACGGGAGCATGTCCGGCATCAGTTGCGCGAATCAGACTATCGAGGCGGAGCGCTTTTCCATCGAGTGCGCCGCATCCTCGTTTTTCACGGCAGTCAGGGATGTCGCTTATTGCGATCGGGATATTTATTTATCTCCTGTTTCGGTGCCGATCACTTCCTCGACCATGAAAACCTGACGAATATCGGCCTTGAGATGGCGTTCATCGCCATCCATCATGACGGACATGGTCGGAAACGCGGCCTCGACCTCGCCCGAGTACGTGTCGACAGCGGCGATGCTGGTCCGCTGGCCGCCGGGCAGCACGACGATCTCGTCCCCAGCACGCAGCACGCCGCCGGCTACCTGGCCGGCGTAACCGCGGTAGTCATGGTGCTCCTCGCTCATCGGGCGAACCACCCACTGAACAGGGAAGCGGACGTCGTTGAGGTTCCGGTCTGGCGCGATCACGACGTGCTCGAGGTGGTAGAGCAGCGGGGCGGCGCCGAACCACTGCATCGCGTGCGAGCGGTCGACGACGTTGTCGCCGTGCAGGGCCGAGATCGGGATGAAGGTCATGTCCGGAATCTGGAGCCGCGCCGCCCAGTCGGTGACCTCCTCGAGGATCTCGTAGAAGGTTCCCTCGTCGTAGCCGACCAAATCCATCTTGTTGACGCACACGACCACGTGCGGGATTCGCAGGAGCGAGGCGATGTAGACGTGGCGCCGGGTCTGCTCGGAGACTCCGTTGCGCGCGTCGACGAGGACGATCGACAGGTCTGCGGTCGAGGCCCCGGTGACCATATTGCGCGTGTACTGCTCATGGCCGGGCGTGTCGGCGATGATGAACTTGCGCCGCGGCGTCTGGAAGTAGCGGTAGGCGACGTCGATCGTGATCCCCTGCTCGCGCTCGGCGCGGAGGCCGTCGGTCAGCAGCGCGAGGTTGAGATACCCGTCGCCGCGGCCCTCGGAGGTCCGCTGGACGTGCTCGAGCTGGTCCTCGAGGATCGATTTGGAGTCGTGCAGCAGGCGGCCGATCAGGGTCGACTTGCCGTCGTCGACCGAGCCGGCGGTCGCGATCCGCAGCAGCTCGCTGGTTCGCGTGCGGCTGCGCCGCGCGTAGCCGTTGGTCGAGGCGGTGGCACTCATTAGAAGTACCCCTCGCGCTTGCGATCCTCCATCGCCGCCTCGGTCACGCGATCGTCGGCGCGCGTCTCACCGCGCTCGGTGATCCGCGTCGCGGCGATCTCTGCGACGACCTCGTCGAGCGTCAGCGCGACCGAGCGAACCGCACCGGTACAGGTCATGTCGCCGACCGTGCGGTAGCGGACCGACTCCTCGAACGGAACCTCGCCGTCGATCAGCTCGACGAACTCGCTGTGGGCGTACAGCATCCCGTCGCGCTGGAACACCTCGCGGCTGTGCGAGAAGTAGATCGACGGGACCTCGAGCCGTTCGGTGGCGATGTACTGCCACACGTCGAGCTCGGTCCAGTTGGAGATCGGGAACACGCGCACGTGCTCGCCCTTGCGGATCCGGCCGTTGTAGAGCGCCCATAGCTCGGGACGCTGGCGCTTGGGATCCCACTGGCCGAAGTCGTCGCGGAACGAGAACATCCGCTCTTTCGCGCGGGCCCGTTCCTCGTCGCGGCGGGCGCCGCCGAACGCGGCGTCGAAGCCGTGCTCCTCGATCGCATCGAGCAGCGTCGTGGTCTGCAGGCGGTTGCGCGATGCACGCGGCCCGGCCTCCTCGACAACCCGTCCGTTGTCGATCGAGTCCTGCACGCTGGCCACGATCAGGCGCTCGCCGAGCTGCGAGAGGAGCCGATCGCGGAACTCGATCACCTCAGGGAAGTTGTGGCCCGTGTCGACGTGCATGATCGGGAACGGGAACTTGCCGGGCCGGAACGCCTTCTCGGCGAGGCGCAGCAACACGATCGAGTCCTTGCCGCCGCTGAACAGCAGCACCGGCCGCTCGAATTCGGCGGCGACCTCGCGGAAGATGTGGATCGACTCGGCCTCGAGGGTCTCGAGGTGCGAGAGCTCGTATTGGAACGGGTTCATCTGGAGACGACTAGGTGTGGATTCCGCACTCGGTCTTGCCCTGACCGGCCCAACGACCCTCCCGGCCCGACCCGGGCTGCGTGCAGGGAGCGCAGCCGATCGAGGCATAGCCCTGGTCGTGGAGCGGATGGTAGGGCAGATCGTGGTCGAAGATGTAGCGCCAGATGTCCTTCTCAGTCCAGTCGGCGAGCGGGTTCAGCTTGAAGATCTGACGCCGCTCGTCGCGCTCGAACTTCGGCGTCGCCGCCCGCGTGGGGGCCTGCTCACGCCGGATCCCCGTGATCCACGCGTCGACATCGGCCAGACCGAGCTCCAGCGCGCGGACCTTCGCCTCGCCGCAACAGCGATCGGCGGTCCACGGCTCACCGGGGCTCGTCGCATCGAGCACCTCGAGCTTGACGGCAAACCGGTCCTCGAACGCCTTCCACGTCGTCAGGGTCTCGGGGAACAGGACGCCGGTGTCGATCGTGAACGCGCGCACGTCCGGCCTGATCGCCGTCAGCATGTGGAACAGGACCGACTCCTCCTTCTGGAACGAGCAGGCCATCGTCAAGCGCGGCGCGAAGCGCTCAACGCCGTAGGCGAGTACCTCCTGGGCCGAAGCCTGTTCGAGATCGTCGACGGTCGTGCTCATGCAGGGTTCAGACCGCGCACTCGCCCTCGCCGCGCTGGACGACGAACGGGACCTCACGGTTGAAATCGATGAAGTGGTTCATGTTTTCGAGGTTGAACTCGATCGGCAACGTCAGGTCTTTGACCTTCAGCTCGAACTCCTCCGTGCCAACGCGGTCGACAAACGTGCGGAATTGCTCGCCGTCGACCCGTTCTGACTCGTAGAAGCGTACCCAGCGCTCAACAGCTTCAGGCACCCGCTTGGCCGGCAGGCGGGCCTTCAGACGGTGTCCGTAGCGGACCTCGCCGCCCTCATATACACCGCCGACGTGCGGAATATACGCCGGGATCGTGTGCTCGCCGACCTTCATCGAGGCGCCGTAGAAGCCGATGTCGGCGATGTGGTGCTGGCCGCAGCCGTTCGGGCAGCCGCTCATCTTGATGTGGATCCGGCGCGTCAGCGGGTCCGACAGCTCCATCGAGACCACCCGGTCCTGGATCGCCTGGTTGAGCCCCATCGAGCTGGTGATCCCGAGCTTGCAGGAGTCCGTCCCCGGGCAGCTGACGACATCGGTGATCTCGTCGGCGCCGGCGTCCCCGAGCTCGAGCTCGCCCAGCGCTCGCCAGACCTCGTAGACGGACTCGTTGCGGATCCAGCGCAGGACGAGGTTCTGGTGCACGGTCGTGCGGGCGTAGCCGCCGCTGTAGCGCCGCATTACCTCGGCGAGCCCGCGCAGCTGCTCCGGCGTCAGATCGCCGCGGCGGACCTTGACCTCGACGGTGCTGAATCCGGCCTGACGCTGGGGGGCGACGTTGGATTCGACGAACAGGTCGAACGCGCGGCTGTCGCCGTTGGGGCTCGCATACGAGTGCGCCGGCGCCGGCGCGTTCGCCTGCTCGTCGTGGTCGAACAGAATCGGGTCCAGCGAGAAGTCGCGCTCGGCCACCCAATCGCCGTCGAGCTCCTCTTCGACGAGCTCGCGGAAAGCGTCGATCCCGATCTTGTCGATCAGGACCTTGATTCGGGCACGGGCGCGGTTGACGCGCAGGAAGTCTTGGCGGTCGAAGATCCGCATGCACGCCTCGGTGACCTTCAGGTAGTCGCCGTTGTCGAGCTCGACGAACTCGTACAGCGTCGGCGCGATCCGCGGCATGATCGAGGTGCCGCCACCGACCCGCATCTCGACGCCGCGAACGCCGTCCCTGATCCGGGGGATGAACGCGACGTCGTGGATCTGGGTGATCGCGTTGTCGTCGTCGGTCGCGGCGAAAGCGGTCTTGACCTTGCGCGGCATCGCCTGCGTGGTCGGGTGACGAACGAAGTAGCGCACGTACGCGCCCGCGTACGGCGTGATGTCGAACAGCTCGCCCGCCAGCACACCGGCGCGCGGATCGCCTGTCACGTTGCGCATCGTGTTGCCGCAGCCCTCGCGGCTCGATAGCCCGGCGTCGCCGAGCTCGCGGATCAACTTGGCGGCATCGGGCAGCGGCACGTGGTGCATCTGGATGTTCTGGCGCGTGGTGATGTGTCCCTTGCGCAGCGGCACGTACGCGTCGATCCCGTCCGCGAACGCCTCGAGCTGCTCAGGCGTGACGCCCCCCAACGGCAGCTTGACCCGGACCATTTGCACGTCGGGCTGGCGCTGGCCGTAGACGCCCTGCTTGAGGCGGAACTTGATGAAGTCGTCCTCCTGCAGCTCGCCCTTCAGGTACCGGGTCGATTCGGTGTCGAAGTCGTCGAACTCGCGCTCGAGGATCGGGATCACGTGGCCCGGAACGTTCTCGATCACCTCGGGGTTATCCAGCGTCCCCGGGCGCACGGTTGGCTTCTCGGTGTCCAGCGATGCGGGCTCCATCGGGGTCCTTCCGGTAGCGAACGGTTTCGCCCGATTAGGGGCTCTCCGCAATCTACCAAATCCCGATCTGGGTTCAGCTATTTTCGGCTGCGGCGCCGGACGGAACCGGGGGTGTCGGGCGCTGATCCCACGCGCGAATGGAGATTTTTCCAGATTTAGACGAGCGCGATCAGCGGTCCGGCGGAGTGGAAGCCGAAGCTGCGGTGGCTGATCAGGCGGATGCGGCTGTTGAGGCCTTCGAGGCGGCCGTTGTTGAGGCCGAGTCGGATCGCGGCGAGGATGCCGTCGCGGTGGCGGCGGATGGTGCGGGCGAGCTTGACGAACAGCTCCAGCCTGGATCTCGACGCCCAGGTCAGCCACGCGTCGAGGTGCGCAGGCGCGAGCGCGGGGTCGTCGAGGTGGTAGAGCAGCCGGAGTTCCTCTTTGAGCAGGAAGGCGCGGTAGAGCGGCTTGTTGGCCTGCTGGACCTCGCCGAGCTTCGCGAGCTGGTCGATGGTCTGCTTGGCGGGGCTCTTCAGCAGCGACCAGCGGGTGCCCTTGATCCATTTGCCCTCGGGGGTGTGGGAGCGCTCGTGGGCGTTCCACTCGTCGCGGCGGACCTGGTCTACCGCCCGCTGGCGAGACGCACGACGTGGAACGGATCGAATGCTATCTCGGCGTCGGGCAAGTTCTCGCGGATCGCTTGCTGATAGCCCCCGGACATGTCGATCGACACCGCCCGGATCGAGTCCTTGCGATCGCCGAGCAGATCGAAGAACGCCTGCAGGTGGCGGCGTTGCGACCCGGGGCGCACCACACGATCGCTCCCGAGCAGTGGTCGGCGACCGAGGTCAGATACCGCTGCCCGCGTCGGTAGGAGATCTCGTCGCAGCCGATCGCGACCAGCCCGTGCAGCCGCCGCTCGTCGAGGTGATCGGCGACAACCCGCTGCACGATCTTCCCGACCGTGTCCCACGCGATTCGGAGCAGGCCGGCGATCGCGGTCTTGGCCATCTGCTGCGCCAGCCAGGCCACGGTGTCCTCGAAGTCACGCGTGTGGTGCGCGTCGTGGCTCGCCCACAGCACCGCCTCCAGATGCACGCCGCAGTCGCGGCACCGAAGCCCGCGCAGCTCGCACTCGATCACGCACCCGCTGGCGCCGAGATCAAGATGCCGCCAGCGCTTGCGCCTGCGGTCATGGATCTCAAGCCGGCCGGTCTGGCCGCAGCACCCGCACACTCTTCGGCGGCGTCTGAGCCGAACGGTCACGATCACCCCCTCGGCACCGAAGCCGACATCGACTACCGACGCGCCGGGGAGGCGCAGAAGCCGGTTGAATGCGGTGCAGACTCGCATCTCTCCCTCCTTGCTGGCCGCTTGACCTTTGACAGCCAACAGTGAATACCGGAGGATGGAAAATCTCCATTCGCCGGCTTAGCGGGCCGTCCGCTTAGAGGGACCGCGGCGCGCGCCCAGGGCCAGGCGGTCAACGCCGCCGCCGGCCGGGGGGCCTCAGAACGTTAAGCACCGTATATGTGCAAAGCGTTCCGAGGCCCCGCCGCCTGGGCTAGCACCGCGCGCGGTTGACGTGCAGCCCCGCTCCCACCGCCAACCGCACCCGGCGCGGAGGACCCATGCGCGCGTCACTGCAGGTAGTTATCGAGCCGCAGCCGCTCCTCGGCGATCTTCGACTGGAGTTTGGTCAGCTTCGCGGACTCGCCGTCGTAAGCGCGGACCGCCGCGATCTGGGCCCGCTGGACACCGCGGCTGTGGCTGTCCGTTGCGGCCTTGTCGAAGCTCAGGAGGAGCGGATCGACCTCGCCCAGGGCGCCGCTCGAGAGCGCGGCCGCCAGCCCGCCCGCGCTCGACGACATGCCCCGCAGCGACGCGAGCTCGGCGGTATAACCTGGCTTTGAGACCGCCGGCGGCTGCAGCTGGCGCAGGCGTGCCAGCACGAGCTCGATCGAGTGCTGGAAACGGCGCAGCGCGGCGGCCTTGCTCGCGTACAGAGCGTTGACCGCCGATTGGCCGGTCGCGCTGCGCGACAGCACGTGCTCGAGCGCCACCGCAGCCGGTCCAAGCCCCGCCAGCGCGGCATCGAACCGCGGCAGGTATGCGACCAGCAGCGTGAGCTGCTTTGTCATGCTCGCCTCGCCGGCGGTCAGAGCCAATACCAGCGAACGGAGGTGCCGCGCGGGCGCCGGTGTCAGCAAGAGCGCCAAGTCTTCCTGCGCGGACCGGATTTTCGCCAGCGCCCCCTGGAGGGTCTGCTCGGTCGAGTTCACGATCGGTCCCTCGGTGACTGGCCCGGAGCGCAGCTCGGAGGCGAACGTGGCGCCCGCCCGCGTGATCTGTTCGAGCGGCTTGGTGAGTGTCGACTCGATCCGGTTGACCTGAGTGACGTATTTCGCGACCGCGGGCCGCTGGGTATGCGACTGGCTCCCACAGCCGCCGGCGAGCACGGCCGCGAGCAGCGCCAAGCCCCCGCGCAGGCGCCGGTTCACCTGATCAGCTGCACGACCGAGGTGCTGCCGTCGCCGTGCCGAAAAACGAGCTTCACGAGTCCCCGGTTGGGCGCGAACCACATCGTCCGCACGCCGCTGCCGAAACGGTGCCCGCGCTGGACCAGGACGCTGCGCAGCTCCAGCGCCTGAAACGTCCCGGCCGTGACGTGCACGCGCGTGATGCCGACGACCCTGGTTGAGCCGGTCACGCCGTAAACGTGGAAGTCGACCGGATTGCCGCTTTGCCATCTCGTTCCGACGATCGGGTACGCCGGCAGCACTGGATTGAAGCCGAACAGCATCAGGTCCATCGGCGTGAAGAAGTGACGCCCGTGGCCCAAAGACGGGAACTTCGCCAGCGACGCCGCCGAGGTCGCCGCCGAGATGTTGGTGATGCCATCGAGCCCGGACGAGAAGATGTACTCGCCGACAGCCTTGATCGGACCGGAGACGCTCTTGACGTCGATTCGCGCCGTGCGGTTGACGGCCGCGTCGACCGACATCGTCTCGATCTCGGGCTGCTTGAGATGCTTGCTGTTGGTCCACTTGTAGGTGCCCTTGAGGCCGAGCCGCAGCGGGAAGTAGTTCTTGTCGGGCCGGTTGGGCAGCGGCTTGAGGTCGGTTGACAGCAGCTCGACACTGGTCACGCCGCCACCGGTGTGGTCAAAGACGACCTGGACCGGGCCGACGCCGTAGACCCACCAGGTCGTGCGCAGCCCGCTACCCCAGGGGTCCCCGAGCGCGCCTGCTTGTGAGATCGATGTCTGCACGACAGCGGCCACGACGCCGTTGGGGAACGCCGGCACCTTGACGAGCTGCAGGCCGTCGTACCGCGACGTGCTCGAGACATCGTTCTGCGCGCCCCCCATCGAGTTCCAGCTCGTTCCCTGCAGCAGCGGCTCCTGGATGATCGGATTGCGGTTGCCCCAGATCACGGTGAAGAACGTGCTCGCAAGGCTGTTGGCGCAGCTCGTGCTCGGACAAAGGATCGGCTCGTTGGAGGGCGGCCGGCAGCTGTCCCAGTTGGTGTTGACGAGGCCGCCGTTGGTGTCCTGGAAGCTCATCGTGCCGATGTCCGTCCCAGCGGAGCAAACGAGCTGGGACTCGCTTACCGAAGGGATCTGATCCTGGCTGTCGGCCCAGGCGAGCGTGAAGCTCGAGCCCTGCTGCTGCTCGACGTCGACGTTCTCGACCGTCCCCAGGGGGTTGTAGGTGCTGTCTGCCCATCGGTACTGCCAGGTGGCGCCGGCGGGGTGCGGCAGCCAGTCGTCGGCCAGCGCCGCGGGCGAGCACGCCAGCATCGCAGCGAGCACCGCCACCACCCCTGTCGCAAGCTTCCCTACGTGCCCCAAGAGGACGCCAAGGATAACGTAGGACGCTGTGAAATCGTGCCGACCAGGCGTTGCCAGGCCTCACGCGGGGCCGCGATCGCGCTGGAGGTGGTCGCCAGCGCGGCGATCCGTGCCGCGGTGGCGACCACCTTTGGTAGCGGCGATCTCGCCGCTGGCCAGCGCTTGCCCCCATCTCGTGAACGGACGCCCCCACTCACGACGTGACACCGGGATGTCTCCCGGCGCCTGCAAGATGGAGGCGATGCCACCGACAGCGGCCCCCTGATGCTGTCGGTGATCACCGCCTGTGCCCCCTGGACCAGGATTCGCGCCGCCCGCCCCGGCGAACACGATCCCGTTGACCGGCTGCGCGCCGGTCGCGTCGATGCCGACGCCGCCCCCACTCACGACCTGACGCCGGCATGCCCCCCGGCGCCTGCAAGATCGAGGCGGTGCCACCGACAGCGGCCCCCTGATGCTGTCGGTGACCACCGCCTGTGCCCCCTGGACCAGGATTCGCGCCGCCCGCCCCGGCGAACGCGATCCCGTTGACCGGCTGCCCGCCGGTCGCGTCGATGCCGACGCCGCCCCCACTCCCAGCTTTTCCCAAGCTGATCTGTGCATCGTCGCTCTCGATGTCAACCGTGAACGAGCCGCCGACTGACGGCGACCACGGTGTGCCCCCACACCTCGGTCATGACGGTCGCGAGCGTCACCCCCATCGCGCCGGCGGCCCCCACTCCGCCGGCGCCCACCGCGACCGCCAGACCGAAGGCGCATTCGCCGGACGAAGCCTCGACCTTCACGCCCCTGAAGGTCGAGGTCGTCCCGACGCGATCGTCGCTCGAACTGAACGACGACCGTGTGCCCCCAGTTCGCACGGCCAAGGCGGTGGCGATATCCCCGCCACCGCCGATGACCGTGCTGCCCCCACGGTTGAAAGCTCTTGCTCGTCGCCTGGCGCGACCAACGCCGCTCGCAGCCAACTCGCGCGCGGAGGCGCGCGCGGCCGCCAGGCCGATCGCGACCGAACCGGCAGCGCCCACCGAGAGCCCGATCGCGGCGACCACGTCAAAGCTGGTTTCAGTGACGAAGACGCCATCGACCGTGTTAGCGTCGGGGAATCCCGACGACTTGCTCTCGGCGGGCGCTCTGCCGGACGGGGATGCGCCCTTCCAGACAAAGCTGAGATGACCGACATGCCGGAGGTCGATCGTCATGCCGGCGCTCCGGATTGCGCCGCGATCGGATTGAGAGGATCGCCAAAGTTCTCGGCGGTGCTCGCGCCGGACGCGTCGGGGTCGAAATCGTCGTTGGCCGCCGTGGCGTCCGGGCGGGACGTGGTGGAGTTCGCCTGGATCGGGAGCTCGCCACCGTTTGCGCTGTTGCCAGCGTTCAGGTCGACGGTCGGGGGACCACGGCTGGTGCTCGAGTCGGCCCCGGTTTGGGACGCGGTCGCGTTGACGTCGACGATCTTGAACGCGAGGCCGCCGTTGACGTCGCCGGTGTCGCTGCCAGAGGCGCCGTACGTGGCGGTCGTGGTGAAGTTGTGCGAGGGACTCGTCCCGAGCGCGCCGGCCGGGCCGCTCGAGTTGATCAGGCCGCTGAGCGACAGGCCGCTTGAGGCGATCGAGTCCCGGGCGGTGATGCTGGCGCCGGCGTTGACGGCGGCCGGCGTTGATCGTGACCGCGCCACCGCCGCTCAGCCTCTCGCCCTGGGTGGCGGCGCCGCCGGTTGCCACCCGCCGCGGCCGTGTCGACCGAAGCCAGCGCCAGCCTGCCGCCGGGATCGACGGTCAGGCCCGACGGCAAGGACGCGGCGGCCGTCGCGGGGCCGAGGTTGAAGCTGATCGCGAGCCCGACCATGCTGCCGGGCTCGCCGGGGCCGATGGGGCCCGTGCCCTCGCCGGGGGCGGTCGAGTCGGTCGAGACTGTGACGGCGTTGTTGGCCTGACCGAGATGGGAGCTCATCTAGCTGCCGTCACTGGAGCCGGCGTTCGGCGGGATCGTCGTCGTGGTGATCGCGGAGGCGCCAGTGGACTTGAGCGTGATCGCGCCGCCGGCGACGACGTGGTAATAGGTGATCGCGATCACCGCGTCGTTGGCGTTGGAGATCGCGATCGCTGGGCCGAGGCTGCTGCCGGTCGGGTCGCCGTCGGCGATCGTCGTGACGGAGGTGTTCTGGGTCGCCTCGGCGTCGAGCGAGCCAGTCAGCGTCAGCGTCGGAGGGCTGCCTGCCGGCGACTGGCCGACCGACGCGTTGGTGTCCACATTGGCGATCGAGATCGCGAGCGCCGGGGTGAGCGCCTCGCCGATCTCCAAGCCGTTGACGGCCTCGGTGTTGATCGTGTCCGACGTGGTGGACTTCAGCGTCAGGTTGTTGGCCCCGGTCAGCGCCGACCCGTCGTCGATCGCGGAGTTGGTCGAGTCGTTTAGGACGTTGATTGCGACCGCCGCTCCGACGCCGACGCCCGCCGCGCTCGGGGCGGCAGTGACCACGCCCGCCGCGTTGGGATCGGAGACCTGGCCGCCGGGGGTCGCGTTGGCGGTCGAGCTGGTCGTCGACGCCGATGTGAGAGCCACGTTGCTGTTGTCCGCGCCGGCATTGACCGAGCCTGGATTCGACGATCCGTTCCCGACCGTCGCCTGGTGAGAGACGGTCACCACGGTCAGCGCAAGCGATCCGACGGTCGTGCTGCTCGGGTCGCCTTGGCCGGAAACCGCGTTGGCGCTGAAGCTGTCTGATACCTGCTGCCACTCCGAGGGGTCCTGGTCCGGCGCCTGGCTTGTGTTCTGGGTGTTGGCGACCGTCGCCGCATAGGTCGAGCCGTTGTTCGGATCGGTGACGATCTGGCCCTGGCTGTACGACGTTTCGCTCGTCCAGGTCAGCGGGGCCCCGATCGAAACTGTCGGCGACTCGAGGTTCGTGTTTCCGGCAACGAACGCGTTGGTGGTCGAGCTGGCGATGTTGATCGCGACCCCAACGCCGACGGCGCCGGATCCCCGCGTCGTCGACACCGTGCTGGCGTTCGCGGAGGTCGGGACCGAGTTCACCGACGAGGCGGAGATCGTGATCGATTCGGGGGCCTGGATGGTGTTCGTCCCGGACACAAACGCTTCTGTGTTGTTGGTGAAGCTCGTGATCGCCAGTGCGGCGGCGACCGGAACCGACTGGGTCA
This sequence comes from uncultured Solirubrobacterales bacterium, assembly GCA_963768015.1. GTDB lineage: Bacteria > Actinomycetota > Thermoleophilia > Solirubrobacterales > Solirubrobacteraceae > Palsa-465. The sequence goes on along the minus strand of CAVYGK010000007.1, from coordinate 90,416 downwards.
AGGTCGACGTCGAGGTTGGGTCGTCGTCGGGGTGTCGTGTCGGGTGTGGTCGTGTCGTGTGTCGGGGGTGGTGGCGGGGTGTGTTGTGTGGTGGTCGCGGGTCGTGTCGGTCGCGTCGGGGTGTGTCGTCGTCGACGTCGACGTCGCCGTCGGGGTCGTGATCGACGTCGTGGTCGAAGCTCGGCGCTGTGTCCTGGTCGCCGGCGTTAGCGGCGGCGTCGGCGAGGCTGGTGGGCGAGCCGGTCGAGTCCGCGGAGGCGCCGCCCGGGCTCGCGACGGCGGTCGTCGTCGCCGTGGCGTTGGTCACCGCGCTGATCGTGACCGCCGACGCGCTTGTCGTGCCGGCAGCGTCGGAGGAGTCGACGTAGGCCTGGGTCGTCGTGTTGACGACCGCGACCGCGATTCCCGCGCCGGCGGTCGCCCCAGACGCGTCGCCGCTGGTAGTGACGTTGGTCGCGTTGACAGCGCTGATCGCGAGCGCGCCGGTCGCCTGGACATAGCTGTTGCCGGTGACCGCCGCGATCGCGGTGGTGTTGATCGTCGCCTGCGCGACCGCGGCGTCGGTGCTCGTCGACGCCTCGCTGGAGGTGCTCTGAGCGGAGGCGTCCGCGCTCTCGTTGACCGTCGCCGAGATCGAGACGCCACCGTCGGTAGCGTCAACGAACGAGGTTCCTTCGATCAGGACTTCGGCAGTCGGCGAAGAGTCGAGGCTCGCGGCCCCGACTGAGCCGGCCGTACTCGGGTTCGCGGTCGCCGTCGCCTGGAGCGTGATCGAGGCGGCCGTGAGCGTCACGTTGTCGAGCGCGATCGTCGCGGTCGGGCTTGCGCCGGCCCCGGTCCGCTGTCGCCCTCAGTGCTGCTCGCGGTGACGGTGACCGTCGCGCCCGTGAGCTGGAAGTTTCCGGTCCCCGAGCTGTTGGTGAATACGACCTGAGTCGCCTCGATCGTCAGCACGCCACCCGTGATCGAGCTGATCGGGATGGTCTGGCTGAAGCTGCCATCGCTGGCGTACAGATTGGTCCCGTCCGTGGTGAGCGTCAGCGTCCCGCCGGTGGTGTCGTCGATATCGGGATCTCCCGGCGAGTAGGTGACGGTTATCCCGCCGCTCGGGGGCCCGCGCCCGCTGCCCGGCGTCGAAGCGGCGCTGGTCGGCTCGAGCGTCGCGCTGGTCAGCGTCGTCGCACCGTCCGTGGACGGCGGAGTGATCGAGTCGTCGCTGGCGGCGGGAGTGGCGTCCGCGCTGCCCTGGAGGGTCCCGCCACCGCCGGAGAGGTCACCCGGGGTTGCCGCGTTGGTGGGCGAGTTGGAGCCCGACACGACGGTCGGACCGCTGGCGGTGATCGTCGCTGGCTCCGGGGCCGCCGCCAAGACCGTTGCGGCAGTCGACACGCCGCTGACCGCGAGCGCGCCGGCGCCGCTGTCCGAGGTCGCGACCGGCACGGTCGTCGTATCGACCGACGTGACCGTCTTGGTGACCGGCACCTCGACGGTCGACGTCGTGGTGGTCGTCTCAACAGTCGTCGTCGGGACGCGCGCCTCAGAGCCGGGCTCGGCGGCAGCCGACGAGCTGACCGGCGTGCTGAGCTGCTGCGACGAAACCGGAGTCTCGGTGGCGCTCGAGGTGAGCGAGTTCGGAGTCGTCGACGCCGGTGCGCTCGGCGCGGCCGTCGTCGGCGTGGGGGTCGGGGGCGTCGACGGAGCAGACGTGCTGCTCGGGGGCGTCGGTGAGACGTTCGGGCTTGTCGCCGCGGCAGCCGTGGTCGTCGACGTGGGGTCTGGCGCGGCCGAAGTGGTCGCCGGGGCGGGGTCGGTCGCCGCCGCGGCGGTCGTCGAGGCGGGGTCGGGGGCGGCCGTGGTGCTGTCGGGGGCGGGGGTGGGGGCCGGAGCACTGTCTTGCGCCGCGGGGGCAGCGCTTGCGGCTGCGGCGTCTGTGTTCGCGCCGCTGATGTCCTCGGCTTGCCGTGCCTGGCTCAGCAGGGCGGCCGAGCCCTGCGGCGGAGAGGCGGCGGGCTGCGGCGACGGCACGACGGGCTGGTGGTCGCGGCCGTGTCGCTCGGCGTCGGGACCGTGGGACTGGCGGCCGGCATCGGCGGCTGCGCGCCGGTGGTCGTCGTCACCACCGGTGCCCTGTTGATCGGCCGGGAGACGCGCACCGACCCCCGTGAGGCGCGCGCCGTGTTGCTTGCACTGTGCTTGGGGGCCGCCGGCCGCATCGAGTACGAGCTCGAGATCACCTTCACCTTGGCCGGAGACCGGGTCACGGTGCGGTGGGTCACGACCCGACGCGTGCTCGTGCTGGTCGTGATCGTCCGCCATATGGTGCGGGTGGTGTGCGCCGTGGCGGCGGGGTGTTGGAGATGGCTCGCAAAGCGCGGCGCGGCGCGATAGGAGCGGAATTTCGGCACCGCCAGCTTGGGGAACGTGGCTACTGGGACGGACAGAGCCGGGATCGGGACGAGGGCCGCTGGAGCTTCGATCTCGGCCTTGATCGCCGAGCCGATAGCCCCTGCATAGGGGAGCAAAAGCGCGAGCGTGCCGATCAGCGCGAACCAGTAGCGCTGGCGACGGGTGCCCAGCCCACCGAGGCCGACCGGACGGGTCCCGTTAAAGCTCGAAGCCGGGCCGGCATGCGCCGGTCGGGCCCTAGTGAGCCCGTTGCTCGCCCCAATTTTTCGGACTCCAGACGACGTCGGAGTTACCCCGTACCTTTCCGGATCTGCCCCGCGCCGGCGGCGCAGATGCGTGCCCCTTCAAACACGGTCCCAAGTGCCTATTACCTACCCGGCCGGTCTTATCAGAGCCGGTAGTTCCCTGTCAACCGATTTTGTGGAGTGCAGCACGTTTCGCGCGGGGCTGCGGAACCTACTCCCAGGGCAGCGGGAAGGCGGGCTGGCGTGAGATTCCCTCCCGCACAGCGGCCTGCTGCCAGGGGTTTCTAAGCGGCTCCGGTGGGCTCCGGCTCGGCGCCGTCTCGCGCATGAACCGCTCGAGCGCAGCAACCACCGCCGCCGCCTCTTCGGCGCTGGCGTCGAGAGCGATGATCGTCAGTTTCGGCCTGCGGTTCATCGGCACGCCGAGGGTATCGTGCCCGTCCTATGCCAGAGCTTGCGGTGCTGGATCACGATGCGGTCCTGAGCTCGGTCTCCCCGCTCGCCGCGATCGAGCGCGTGCGCGAGGCGTTCGTCGCGTTCCACGCCGGAGACTGGGTGATGCCCGCCAAGGTCTACCTGGAGAGTCCGCCGTTCGGCGACTTCCGGGCGATGCCGGCGCGCGGCGGAGGTCTCGCGCTGCTGAAGTGGATCACCTCGTTTCCAGGCAATCCGCAGCGCGGCCTGCCGACGGTCACCGGCGTGATCTGCCTATCGGACGCGGGCACGGGCGAACCGCTGATGCTGCTGGATGCCCGCTCGGTCACTGCGCTGCGGACGGGCGCGGTGGCGGCCGTGGCAACCGTGGCGCTCGCTCACGGTAATGCCGCTTACACGGGAATTGTTGGTTGCGGCCTGCACGGAACATGGACAGCGCGCTGCCTGGCGGCGGCCGGCTACGGCCCGGGCGTCTGCTTTGACCCTGTCTCAGCGGCGGCCGAGTCGCTGGCCGACGAACTCGGCTGGCGCGCCGGATCCCTAGCGGACGCCATTCGTTGCGAGATTGTGTGCTGCGTGACGCCCGGCGCCCAGGTCGTGATCGACGTCGGTGATCTGAGGGCGGGGATGCATCTGAACATGCTCGGTGCGGACGGGCCGGGGAAGGCCGAGGCGACGATCGGCGCGGTCGCCTCGTGCGCGCTGTTCTGCGACGAGTGGGAGCAGGCGTCGCATGGAGGCGAGCTGACCGCCGGGGTGCAGGCGGGGCTGGTGACGCGGGAGCGGGTGACCGAGCTCGGTGCCGTTCTGGCGGGGGTCGCGCGCGGGCGACCCGGGCCCGACGCGGTAACCCTGTTTGACTCGACGGGGCTCGCGATCCAGGATCTCGCGGTCGCTCGGGCGGCCTACGACGCGTGGCGCGCCGGTGAGGTCGCGGCACAAACGATTGCGCTTTGAACCGTGCGCGTTTAAGTGGCCTATGTGTCGAGTCAAACGCGCAGGTCGGGCAGTGGGCCGTTCTGGACGCGGCCCACGAACCGGCGGCGCCCCTACGAACGCCAGTCGCCCAAAAACTAAAGCGGTATGTTGCCGTGCTTGCGCCTGGGTCCAGGCTGCCGCTTGGTCTCCAGCGTGTGCAGCGCGGTGATCAGCTTCGGGCGGGTCTCGTGAGGGATGATCACGTCATCGAGGTAGCCCCGCTCGGCGGCCACGTACGGGTTGGCGAAGTGCGCCTTGTAGTCCTCGATCAGCTTCTGGCGACGCGCGTCTGGCGTCGGCGACGAGGCGAGGTCCCGGCGGTAGATGATGTTGACCGCGCCCTCGGGCCCCATTACGGCGACCTCAGCCGTCGGCCAGGCGAAGTTCATGTCCGCCGCGAGGTGCTTTGAGCCCATCACGTCATACGCGCCGCCGTACGCCTTGCGTGTGATCACGGTGATCTTCGGGACGGTCGCCTCGGCGTATGCGTACAGCAGCTTGGCGCCGCGGCGGATGATCCCCCGCCACTCCTGGCTTGTCCCGGGGAGGAAGCCGGGCACGTCGCAGAATGTGATGATCGGGATGTTGAACGCGTCGCAGGTGCGAATGAAGCGCGCGGCCTTCTCGGAGCTGTCGATGTCGAGCACGCCGGCGAGCTGCGATGGCTGGTTGCCCACCACGCCGACTGCGTTGCCGTCGAGGCGCGAGAAGCCACAGACGATGTTGCGCGCGTAGTGCTCGTGGACCTCGAAGAACTCTCCGTCGTCGACCACGTAGCGGATCGCGTCGCGCATGTCGTAGGGCTTGTTCGGACTGTCGGGGACGACGTCGTCGAGCGCCGGGTCCATCCGGTTCGGGTCGTCGGTCGGCTGCACGCGCGGCGGCGTCTCGAGGTTGTTCTGCGGCAGGAACGAGAGCAGGTATCGCGCGTCCTCGAGGCACGCGTCCTCGTCGTCGGAGGCGAAGTGCGCGACGCCCGACTTCGTGTTGTGGGTCATCGCCCCACCGAGTTCCTCGAACTCGACCTCCTCGCCGGTCACCGTCTTGATCACCTCGGGGCCGGTGATGAACATGTGCGAGGTCTCCTTGACCATGAAGATGAAGTCCGTGATCGCCGGCGAGTAGACAGCGCCGCCGGCGCACGGTCCCATGATCAGGCTGATCTGCGGGATCACGCCACTCGACTGGACGTTGCGCAGAAACACGTCGCCGTACGCGCCGAGCGAGATCACGCCCTCCTGGATCCGCGCGCCGCCGGAGTCGTTGATCCCGATCACCGGGCAGCCGATCTTGGCCGCCAGGTCCATGATCTTGCACATCTTCTCGGCCATCACCTCGCCGAGCGACCCGCCGAAGACCGTGAAGTCCTGGCTGAACACGCACACGCGGCGGCCGTCGATCGTGCCGTGCCCGGTCACCACCGCGTCGCCGTAGGGGCGGTTCTTCTGCATCTCGAAGTCGTACGTGCGGTGGCGCACGAACGTGTCGAGCTCCTGGAAAGACCCTGGATCCAGCAGCTTTTCGATCCGCTCGCGGGCGGTGTACTTGCCCTTCTCGTGCTGCTTCTCAACCGCGGCCTTGGTGCCGTGGTGGATCGCCTCGTCGCGCAGCTCGACCAGCTGGGCCAGCTTCTCTTCGTGTGTCTCGGGGGCCTTCTCGCGCATCTGGCTCTGGGCGCGCGAGTTTATGTGGTTTCAGCTACGCGAGAATGGGCGGTGGTGCGCCATCCCGAGGCTCTCGAGCGCGTCGGTCAGCGCGTCGACGGTCGAACGCTGATCGGGCTCCGGGGCTGTGGGTGACTCGACGGCCGGTTCCGCGGCTATGACTGAGGCCGGGTCAGGAGGATCCGGGGGAGCGGCTGCGGGCGGCTCGGTCGGCTCCGGGTCTGCGACGGGCGCCGGCTCGGTCGGGTCCGGCGCGAGCGAAACGAGCGGCTCGGACTCGACCGCTGCCAGTGGGTCGGGACCGACCTGCGGCCACCTGCCCGCCATCTCCGCAGAACGCCTCCATTTGCTGCGGATTCTCGTGAGGAAACCGCGCTTCATCTCAGCCTGCAGTTGGGGCTCGTGATGGGCGTCTGGCGGCCCATCGGTGCCGCTCGGCGGTTCGGCGGGCGCGGGCAAGGCCGCGATCGGCGCTGCGCGCTCGCCCGGGGGCTCGGGTTCCATCGGAGGCTCGGGTTCCATCGGAGGTTCGGCCACCGCTTCGGCCGCGGGCTCCGGCTCGGCCGCGGGCTCGGCCTCGATGACCGGGTCCACCTCCTCCGCAGTCAGGATCACTCGCGTGCCCCACCCGGATGGCTCGAGCTTCACCGTGCCGCTCACGTTGTCGCCCTCCCAGGCTACGGCGGTTTCAGGCTCGAGCCGCGTGACCTTGATCTCGCCAAACTGGTCGAGGTGGCGGCTGAGCGACGTCGCATCGCTGCATTCGGCCCACAGTTCGGGCGGCGATTTGAGCAGCGTGCGGCTTGCCTCGTGGATTGTCATGAGACCGAGGTTCGTCCGTCGCGTCGCGACTCCTGCCACGGTTTGAGAGCTTGCATCGGCGATTATCTGGTCACGAGAAAGGAGCGCGAGCGTGAGTGTTGACAGGGCAGGTCTCGGTTGCATGGGCATGTCCGGCGTCTATGGTCCGGCGGCCGAAGAGGACAGCATCGCGACGATCCACGCCGCGCTCGACGCCGGTATCACGCTGCTCGACACCGGCGACTTCTACGGCATGGGGCACAACGAGATGCTGATCGGCCGCGCGCTCGCCGAGACGCCACGCGACGCCTATCGGTTGAGCGTCAAGTTCGGCGCCCAGCGTGGTCCGGACGGCAGCTGGCTGGGCTACGACGCCAGACCGGCCGCGGTCAAGACGGCCGCCGCGTACTCGCTGCGCCGGCTACGCACTGACCACATCGACATCTACCGCCCGGCGCGACTGGATCCGCAGGTCCCGATCGAGGAGACCGTCGGTGCGATCACTCAGCTGATCGAGGCGGGGTATGTGCGCGAGGTCGGGCTGTCGGAGGTTGGCGTCGAGACGATCCGCCGCGCCGCTGCGACCATCCGATTGCCGACCTTCAGATCGAGTACTCACTGATCTCACGCGACATCGAGCGCGAGATCCTGCCGACGTGCCGCGAGCTCGGGATCGCGATCACCGCGTACGGAATCCTCTCCCGCGGCCTGCTGTCCGACAGCTTCGCCCCCGATCGGGAGCGGGGACCGGGCGACATCCGCGGCCGCTTCCCTCGCTTCAACGCCGAGAATGCAGCCCGCAACCTTGAGCTCGTACGGCGGCTGCGCTCGATCGCCTCGGCACGCGGCGTCGCCGTCCAGCAGCTCGCGATCGCGTGGGTCGCATCGCGTGGCGACGACATCGTGCCGCTGATCGGGGCCCGCCGCGTCGACCAGTTGCAGCAGGCGCTCGGCGGATTGGACCTCGAATTGACCACAGCCGAACTGTCAGAGATGGAGGGCGCGGCCGCTGCGGCGGCGGGCTCGCGGTACGGCGAAGCGCAGCTGGCCGAACTCGACAGCGAGCGTTGACGCAGGGCCTCGGAACATTAAGCACCGCATACGTGTAGAACGTTCCGAGGCCCCGGTCAAGACGATCGGAACGCAGAAAAGGCGGCTCGATTTACCCCGCATCAGGCGTGCGTCGCCATCATGAAGATTGTCACGACCACGATCAGGTCGAGCACCGCGCCGCCGATCGAGACCTGCCGCAGCAGCGCATGGAACTCGTCGCTCAACTGCGGCGCCCCGCCCGTACCGGCGGCCGGAGCCACTGAGAGGTCGCGCGCGGCGACCCGCGCGAGCCTGCCCTCGCGGGGAATCATGAACGAGCCGACGATCGCGCCGATCACGAACACGGCACCGAGCCCCCACGCGACGAAGAAGTCACCCCACCGGTGCTCCTCGGTCGCCAGCACGATCCCCGCGATCAGGACGACCGTCAGCCCCGGATTGACGATGAAGCGGTCGATCCGCTGCATGACCGAGACGAGCCACGGCATCACGAGCGGGTCGGCGCGGCGGGCGGCGGCGAACAACAGCGGGTAGGCAAACGTCGCACCAAACGCGACCACGACCGCGAGGATGTGCACCGCCAGCACGAAGTCTGTGAACGAGGCAGCGACCGCCAGCACTCAGAACGACGGGCGATAGTCGCCGAACACGTCGCGCATCGCGGCGCATACCTCGCCCATCGAGCAGCGGTCCTTCAACGCGCTGCGCAGCACCGGCAGGAGGTTGTCAGCGCCGCGCGCGGATACGCGCACCTCCTCGAGCCGGCGCTCGACCAGCGCCGCGTCGCGATCGGCCTTGAAGGTTTTCAACCGCTCCACCTGGAGGCGCTCGGACTCAGGGTCGACGCGCAGGATGTCGGGCACCTCGGCGCTGTCCTCGACGAACTTGTTGACACCGACGACGATGTCCTGCTCGAGCCGGTAGCGCTCGTGGTAGCCGAACGCCGACTCCTCGATCTCGTTGGTCATGAAGTCGATCGCCTGGACTGAGCCGCCCAGCTCGTCGATCTTGGCGATCAGCTCGCGGGCGCGCAGCTCGATCTCGTCAGTCAGCGCCTCGACGAAATAGGAGCCGGCGAACGGGTCGACGGTGTCGGCGGCGCCGGATTCGTAACCGATGATCTGCTGCGTGCGCAGCGCGATCTTGGCGGCCCGCTCAGTCGGCAGCGCGAGCGCCTCATCGAAGCCATTGGTGTGCAGCGATTGGGTGCCGCCGCAGACGGCCGCGAATCCCTGCAACGCCACGCGGATGATGTTGTTCTCCGGCTGTTGGGCGGTGAGCGTGACGCCGCCGGTCTGCGTGTGGAAGCGCAGCCGCCACGAGCGCTCGTCCTGGGCGCTGAACCGGTCGTGCATGATCTCGGCCCACATCCGGCGCGCGGCGCGGAATTTCGCGATCTCCTGAAAGACGTTGTTGTGGCCGTTGAAGAAGAACGCCAGCCGCGGCGCGAACCGGTCGATCTCGAGTCCGGCGTCGAGCGCCGCCTGCACGTAGGCGATCCCGTTGGCGAGCGTGAACGCGACCTCCTGGACCGCCGAGCAGCCCTTCTCGCGGAAGTGGTAGCCGCTGATCGAGACCGTGTTCCACTGCGGGACGTGCTCGTTGCAGTAGGCGAACAGGTCAGTCGTCAGTCGGATCGCGCCCTGGGGCGGGTAGATGTAGTTCCCGCGCGCGATGTACTCCTTGAGGATGTCGTTCTGGGTCGTCCCGCGCAGTTGGCGAGACGGGACCCCCTGTTCCTCGCCGACGAGTTCGTACAACAGGAGCAGGACGGCGGCGGGCGCGTTGATCGTCATCGAGGTCGACACCTGGTCGAGCGGGATCTCGTCAAACGCGGTCCGCATGTCGTCGATCGTGTCGATCGCGACGCCCGTGCGGCCGACCTCGCCCAGGCAGCGGGGATCGTCGGAGTCGAGTCCGAGCTGGGTCGGCAGATCGAAGGCCATCGAGAGGCCGGTCGATCCCTTCGACAGCAGGTAGCGGTAGCGCTCGTTTGACTCCTTGGCGCTCGCGTAGCCCGCGTACTGGCGCATCGTCCACAGCTGCTTGCGGTACATGTCGCGGTGGATCCCGCGCGTGTACGGGTATTCGCCCGGCTCCCCGAGCCGCTCGGCGAGGTCGTCGGGCAGGTCGCGCTCGTCGTAGACCGGCTTGATTTCGATCCCCGAATCCGTGAACCGGCGGGGATCGTCGGGACCGACGATCGGCGCGATCGTGCGGTGCTCGTCGGCGGTGGCCATCGGATCTGAGGTTACCGGCGGCGGGAGGGAGGCGGGTGCCAAGAAGCCAAGACTCGGTGCGTCGGGAGGTAGCCTTAGGACGATGGAGGTACGGGTTCGTCTGTTTGCTGGGCTGCGCGAGCGCGCCGGCGCCGATGAGGTGTCGCTGGAGCTGCCCGACGGGGCCCGGGTGCGAGACGCGCTCGCATCGATGCACGACCTGACCGCGGGAGTGCCGGTTGTGATGGCCGTCAACCAGGAGTACGCGCGTGAGGACGAGACGCTGAGCCCGGGCGACGAGCTCGCTCTGATCCCGCCCGTCTCCGGCGGGTCAGTGGGCGTCACGCACGTTCGCGTGACCGACGAGCCGCTGTCGCTCGATGCGCTGCTCGAGCACGTCCGCGATCCCCGCGCGGGCGCGGTCGTGACCTTCCTCGGGGTCACACGTGAAGTCGAGCAGCTCGAGTATGAGGCCTACGTTGAGATGGCGCAGCGCAAGATCGAAGAGATCGTGACCACCGCCGCCGAGCGCCACGACCTCTGCGCCGCCGCCGCGGAGCATCGAATCGGCGTCGTGCCGCTGTCCGAACCATCGGTCGCGATCGCCGTTTCGGCCCCGCACCGCGAGGCCGCGTTCGCCGCGGGGCGGGAGATCATCGACCAGATCAAGTCCCAGGCGCCGATCTGGAAGCGGGAGCGAGGGGCGTGGGTCGACGGAGCCACACCCAGCTGAGCGCGCTTCCGGCGGTCCACGAGCTCGCCGCCCGACTCGACGCGCCGCACGCGCTGGCGGTTGCCGCCGCGCGGCGCGCGATCGACGAACAGCGGTCGCTGATCCTGAGTCAAGGGGATGCCGACGCGGATCTCGTGGAACGGGCTCGCGCACACCTCGACAAGCTTGTGTCGCCGTCATTGCAGCGGGTGATCAACGCGACGGGCGTGATCGTGCACACGAACCTGGGGCGGGCGCCGTTGGCGGACGCGGCCCGCGAGGCGGTCGCCCGCGCCGCCAGCGGCTACAGCAACCTCGAGCTCGACCTCGAATCAGGCGAGCGTGGCTCGCGCCACGCGCACGTCGAGGGCTTGCTGTGTGAGCTGACCGGTGCGCAGGCCGCAATCGCTCTCAACAATTGCGCCGGGGCGGTGCTACTGGCGGCGGCCGCGCTGGCGGGCCCGGGCAGGGCGATGGTCGTCTCCCGCGGTCAGCTGGTCGAGATCGGCGGCGGTTTCCGGATCCCCGACGTGATCGTCCAGTCGGGCTCGACGATGATCGAGGTCGGTACCACCAATCGCACCAAGCTGGCCGATTACGAGCGGGCACTCGAGTCGCCCAACGTGCCTGTCGGTGCGGTCCTGCGCGTGCACCAGTCGAATTTCAGAACCGTCGGATTCGTCGAGGACTGCGCGATCGAGCAGCTGTGCGCGCTCGGGCCGCCGGTGATCGACGACCTCGGTTCAGGGGTCCTGTCGAGTCGGCATGAGATCGCGGCGCTTGCCGACGAGCCCGACCTCAAGCGCTCGCTCGCCGCGGGCGCGGCGCTCGTCTGCTGCTCGGGCGACAAGCTGCTCGGCGGTCCCCAGGCCGGACTGTTGCTGGGCAGGACCGAGGCCGTCGCCGCCGCCCGCAAGCATCCGCTGGCGCGGGCGCTGCGGATCGACAAGCTTTCGCTGGCGGCGCTCGAGGCGACCCTGCTCCTGTACCGCGACTCGGCCGGGAGTCGCAGCGCGATCCCGGTGCTGGCGATGCTCGATGCCGGCGAGGACGTGCTGAGCGGTCGTGCCACGCGCCTGCGCGACGGGATCGGGCCGCAGGCCGAGTTGAGCTGGGCGAGCTCGCGAGCCGGTGGCGGCGCGCTTCCGGTGACGCCGCTTGAGGGACCGGTCGTGGCGCTCGACGCGGCGGTCGCGCCGGACGAGCTGTCCGCGCGGCTGCGGCGTGCCGACCCGCCCGTGCTCGCCCGGATCCACGAGGGTCACGTCCTGTTGGATCCGCGCACGTTGACCGACGACGAAGTCGGCCTCGTCATAGCCGCTGTCCGCGGGGCACTGGCGGGCGGATGAGCGACGCGCCGCTGACGCTCGGAACCGCCGGCCACATCGACCACGGTAAGACCGCGCTGATCCGGGCCCTAACCGGCGTCGATACCGACCGGCTACCGCAGGAGCGCGCGCGCGGGATCTCGATCGAACTCGGCTACGCACGCCTCGGACTGCCGGACGGGCGGAAGCTGTCGGTCGTCGATGTCCCCGGCCACGAACGCTACGTCCGAACGATGGTGGCCGGGGCGACCGGGATCGACATGTACCTGATGGCGGTCGCGGCCGACGACGGGGTGATGCCCCAGACCCGCGAGCATGCCGCCGTGCTGCGCGCGCTCGAGGTTCGCGACGGAGTCGTGGCCGTCACCAAATCCGACCTCGCCGACCCCGAGCTGGCGATGCTCGAGGCCGAGGAGCTGCTTCCGGGCGCCGAGGTGGTGGCCGTCAGCGCACGCAGCGAGACGGGCCTCGAACAGCTGCGCGAGGCGCTCGCCCGGGTCGCGGCCACGGTCGAGAGTCGCGCCGAGCAGGATGGTGACAAGCGCCTGCACGTCGACCGCGTGTTCACGATCAAGGGCGCGGGTACGGTCGTGACGGGCACGCTGTGGGCGGGTTCGATCACGCGCGGAGAGCCGCTCGATTTACTGCCCGGGCCGCGGCGCGTGCGGGCGCGAGAGGTCCACGTCCACGATCACGCCGTCGAACGGGCGCTGGCCGGCCAGCGGGTCGCCGTGAACGTCGGTGGAGTGTCTGTCGACCAGGCGGCACGCGGCGATGTCCTGGTCGGGATCGACAGCGAGCTGCGCGAGTCTTATCTGCTCGACGCCGAGCTCGTCTTCGAACACCCGGAGCCGACGACCGGGGTCCGCGTCCAGGTCCACCACGGGACGCGCGAGTCGCCGGCACGGCTCACGTGGCTAGGTGGACTTTTCTGGCAGGTGCGGCTTGAGCAGCCGCTGATCGCCGCCGCGGGCGACCGGGTCGTAATCCGCAGCATCGCGCCGCCCGACACGATCGGCGGGGGGCGGGTGCTGGACCCGCATCCCCGCAAGCACGGGCCAAGCCGGAACCTGGTGGGCCGGCTGACACGATTGGCCGCGGGCGAAGCCGAGCCCGCACGGGTGCAGGCGCCGGCCGTGGGGCCGACACCTCCCCCGCGCGAGCCCGTCGTGCTCGGCCCTTCGGCGCTAGCCCTGGAGGCCCGGTTGCTGGCCGCGGGCTATCAACCACCGCTCGACTCCGAGCTTGACGCCGAGGATCTGGCGGCGCTGCGCGAGGCCGGAAGAGCGGTCCGCGTAAACCGCGCGCTGCACTACCACCCAGACTCGATCGAGGCGGTCAAACAGATCGTGATCGAGACCGCCGCCGAGCATGGCGGCGCGCTCACGATCGCGCAGCTGCGCGACAGACTCGGCACGTCGCGCAAGTTCGCGCAGGCGCTGCTCGAGCACTTCGACGCCGAACGGATCACGATCCGTCGTGGGGACGAGCATTTCGTCCGGCGGACAGACTGATGGAGGCGGTCGTGGATACGGGTCTCGAGTACAGGGCCGGAGAGCCGGTCCGCGTTCGCGTGGTACGCCGCGAGCACCGGATCTCCGTGACCGACGACGGTGCTGGCGCCGACCGGGCAGGTCGGCGCGAAGATTTGCGACAGGCCGCGGATCGCGTCCTGGACGAGTTCGACGTCAACATCAGCGCGGCCGGGGTTGTCTCGCTGCCGGTCGTACCGGCCGGTCCGCCGGAGGACGAGGTGGTCCGGCGGATCGGCGCCGCCTCGCTGGCGCTGTATCAGGAACTGCTCGAGGTCGGCGAGCGATGAGCGAGCCGTCGCCGTCGATCCACCGATAGATTGCGCTCCATGTCAACCTGCCTCGTCACCGGCGGCGCCGGCTTTCTCGGCTCTCACCTTTGCGATGAGCTCTTGCGCCGCGGCCATCGCGTGATCTGCATCGACAATCTGGAAACCGGATCGCTGGCAAACATCGCCCATATCCGCACCGACCAGTTCGTCCACCTCAACCTCGACATCATCGAGCCGTACTACGTCGACGAACCAATCGACTTCGTCTATCACCTCGCGTCGCCAGCGTCCCCGATCGACTATCTGCGGCTGCCGCTGCACACGCTCAAGGTCGGCTCGTACGGCACGCATCACACGCTCGGCCTGGCGAAAAAGCACCGGGCCCGCTTCTTGACCGCTTCGACCAGCGAGGTATACGGCGATCCGAAGGTCCACCCGCAGCCTGAGACCTACTGGGGCCATGTCAATCCGATCGGCCCGCGCGGCGTATACGACGAGGCCAAGCGCTACGCGGAGGCGCTGACGATGGCCTACCACCGTCAGCAGGGCGTCGACACCGCGATCGTGCGGATCTTCAATACCTACGGACCGCGAATGCGGCCCCACGACGGTCGCGCGATCCCGACCTTCCTGCGCCAGGCGCTCCAGGATCGCCCGATCACGGTCTTCGGGGACGGATCGCAGACGCGCTCGTTCTGTTACGTCGATGACCTGATCCGCGGGATCATCGCACTGTCCGAGTCGGGCTATCACGATCCGGTCAACGTCGGTAACCCGAACGAGTTCACGCTGCTCGAGCTCGCCAAGGAAGTGATCGCCGCGACCGGCTCGAATTCCGAGATCGTGTTCGAGGCGCTGCCGACCGACGACCCGCAGGTACGGCAACCGGACATCTCGCTCGCCCGGGAGGTGCTGGGGTGGGAGCCAGCGGTCAATCTGGCCGAAGGCCTGCGGCGCACGATCGACCAGTCCGGTACCGAAGCGCTGGTCGGCGCGATCCTCTGACGCGCGTCGCAGGTCGGCGCGACCTGCTTGGAGTCCGCGGGCTTACACGTTCGGGCCCGACTGAGCGCTCAGCTGCACCGTAACTTCAGAACCTAGATACCGTTACAAATTGGAGGGGATCTCTCGCGACTGCCCCACCCCTCTGCATCTGTGATCGACCAACACGAGTCCATCCAAGAGCGGACCAACGGCGCGCGTCGCGGTTCGGCTGCGACGGGCGTCCGTGACCGCGATATGAGGCGCAAGCGGCCGCCGCTGCTCAATTTCCTGCTGCGCGCCGAGACGCTACGCAAGATCCTGCGGGTCTCGGCCCTGCTGGTGCTCGATTTCGTCGGCGTCACGGGTGCGCTGCTGACCGCCGTGATCATCAAGCTCGCGCTCAAGAGCACCGTCAGCTTGCACGGCGCGTGGGCGTACGTGCGCCCGGTGGTCGCGTTTACATACCTGGTCACGGTGCTGCTGTTCGTGCGCGTGGACCTGTACGGCGACCGCCTGCGCAGGCCCGGACTGGCGAAAATCGCGAGCGCGCTGTTCCAGGTGACCGTGGTCACGCTGATCTACGCGCTGGCGACCGGCCACCGCTTCCAGAGCTACTACATCTTCTACGGCTCGCTGTTCTTCGCGATCGTGTACGTGACCGGGCTGCGAGCGCTATTCACGCGCGGCACTGGCCACCTGCTCGACCGCGCCGGCTATCGACGGCGAGCGGTGATCATCGGCTCGGGCGATCACATCGAGGCAGTCGCGCACGCGCTCGACGGCGGCCAGCGAACGCGCGTCGAGCTGGTCGGTTTCCTGTCGCTCGCTCCCCGACCCGAGAACGGCCTGCGGTCCTTGGGTCAGCTCGATCAGCTCGACGACGTGCTCGACGGCGAGCGCATCGCGGAGGTGATCATCGCGGATCCCGACTTCCCGCAGGAGCAGGCGCTCGAAGTCGTCGACCGCTGCCACCGGCGCGGGGTGACGGTCGCCGTCGCCCCGTCGACGATGGAGATCCTGATCGAGCGCGCGGAGTTCACGGCCGGCGAGTCGGTGCCGCTGTTCACCTTGCGCCCGCCGGTCTTCGAGGGGGTCGACTACGCGCTCAAGCGGAGCTTCGACCTCGTCATCGCGACGCTGTCGCTGATCGTCCTCTCCCCCCTGTTGCTGACGATCGCGGCCGCGGTCAAGCTGAGCTCGCGGGGCCCCGTCATCTACCGCTCGGTCAGGCCCGGGATCGGTGGCTTGCCGTTCCGGTGTCTCAAGTTCCGGACGATGCGCGAGCACGCCGACCAGAGCCAGGAAGACCTCGAGTCGCTCAACGAGCAGTCAGGAGCGCTGTTCAAGATTCGCGACGATCCGCGCCTGACACCCGTCGGCCGCGTGCTGCGACGCTTCTCGCTCGACGAACTGCCCCAGCTCGTCAACGTGGTCCGCGGAGAGATGTCGCTGGTCGGACCGCGGCCGCTGCCGATGCGCGACTTCGAGCGTCTCGAGGAGTGGCACAAGAAGCGGTATCTGGTGCTGCCCGGGATCACCGGCCTCTGGCAGGTGTCGGGCCGCTCCGAGCTGGACTTCGACGAGCTCGTGCGACTCGACTTCCTGTATCTGGAGCACTGGTCGGTGTTCGTCGATCTGTCGATCCTCCTGAAGACGATTCCGGCCGTGCTCACCCAGCGCGGCGCCTTCTAACCCGCGGTCCGGACCGCGACGGCCTCGGCTCTTCGCCGGATGGGCATCTTCTAGCGCGCGCTCCGGACCCTGACGGCTGTAGGCTTCTCCGCCGCATGCCGCCCACCGACCGGTTCGTGATCAGCTTCGCCGCCGAGCCTCCCCAGGAGGCGCTCCCCTACGGCCGCTGGGCGGACACGCTGCGCGAGCACTTCCTGACGGCCGTCCGACAGATCGACGCCGAGGGCGAGGACCTTGGAGAACCCGGTGAGATCTCCTGGTTTCCGGACCGCAGCTACGCCGGCCGGACGTTCGTCCCGGCGGTCGCCCGCACGACCACCGGGCTCGAGCTGTTCGGCTTCGTGTCGTTCAGCGAGAGTTCGGGCGGACCGAGCGGCTTCGAGGCGCGGGCCGACTTCACCGCCGAGCTCGCGGAGTCAAACCCGGACTGGAAGCTCGACCTCAACGACGACGTCGTCGCGACCTGGCGTGGCGAACAGGGCAAGAGCGCCGACATGACGCTCGTCTGGGGCACGCCGCTGATCCCGGGCGGCGCGGTCGTCACGGCCGAGCTCGCCAATCTCGCCGTCGACCAATGCGAGCTGATCGACGAGCGCTTCACCCTGCTCGCGCCCGACAACTACCGCTCGGACTTCCTCGAGGTCAAGCTCTGGAGCAGTCGCGGCGACCAACTCGCCGCCGAATCGCTCTACGTCGAAGATGGAGACGACGACGACAGCGACGGCGGGGACGACGCCGAAGCATGATTGCCGCCTGAGCTGAGCGCCGCCGGCAGCCGGGTCGCGATCTCCTCGTCGGTGAGCGGGAAATGGCAGGCGGCGATCCCGGTTGCGCCCTTGCTCTCGAGCGGCGGATCGTCCTGCGAACAGAGCGGCTGTGCCTTCGGGCAGCGGGTGTGAAAGCGGCACGCGGACGGTGGGTTGGCGGGACTCGGCACGTCGCCCGTAAGCAGCTGCCGCTCGCGCCTGGAGCCGGTCGGATCTGGTACCGGCACCGCCGACAGCAGCGCACCCGTGTACGGATGGCGCGGCTTGCTGTAGAGCTCCTCGCTCGGTGCGAGCTCGACCACCTTGCCGAGGTACATGACCGCCACGCGGTCGCACATGTGGCGCACGACGGACAGGTCATGGGCGATGAACACAAGCGTCAGGCCTAGCTCGCGCTGGAGCCCGAGCAGCAGGTTGAGCACCTGCGCCTGGATCGAGACGTCGAGCGCCGAGACCGGCTCGTCGGCGATCAGCACCTTTGGCTCGAGCGCGGTCGCGCGCGCGACGCCGATCCGCTGGCGCTGGCCACCGGAGAACTCGTGCGGGTAGCGGTTGTAGTGCTCGGGGTTGAGTCCGACCCGGTCCATCAGATCCTGGACGCGGCGCTTGCGCTCGCCCGAGCCCTTATGGAGGCCGTGGATCACGAACGGCTCGGAGATGATCGAACCGACGGTTTTGCGTGGGTTGAGCGACGAGTAGGGATCCTGGAAGACCATCTGCATATCGCGATGCAGCGCTTTCAGGCTGCTGCCCTTGCGCAGCGCGATGTCCTCCCCATCGAAGCTGACTGAGCCCGAGGTCGGGTCCATCAGCCGGCACAACAGGC
Source organism: uncultured Solirubrobacterales bacterium (assembly GCA_963768015.1). Lineage (GTDB taxonomy): Bacteria > Actinomycetota > Thermoleophilia > Solirubrobacterales > Solirubrobacteraceae > Palsa-465. The sequence continues at coordinate 72,502 of CAVYGK010000007.1, read as the reverse complement.
GCGCGGTCGTGCTCTTGCCGCAACCCGTTTCGCCGACGATCCCCAGCGTCTCGCCCCGCTCGACGTCGAAGCTGATCCCGTCGACGGCCTTGACAGCGCCGACCTGGCGCTGCAACAAAACGCCGCGCTTGATCGGGAAGTACTTGGTCAGGTCCCTGACCTCGAGTATCGCGGTCATCCGTCGCTCTCCTGGGTGACCGTCTCCGTCGCGTCCTGTGTGACGCTCTCAGTCGCGGGCTCCGGTTGGCTGGCCGGCGCCGAACGGGGCTCCGAGCTGTCGGCGATCCGTTTCAGCGCGTCGGGCTCACGACCTTCGCGCAGTCCCTCCCAGATCCGCTTGCGGATCGACGGCTCGAGCAGGCACGCGACCGCGTGACCGTCGCCGTTGCTGTCGGCCGCTTCCAGGCGGGGATCGATCCGCTTGTGTGACTCCTGAACGTAGGGGCAGCGCGGGTGGAAGTAACAGCCGCTCGGCCGGTTGATCAGGCTCGGCGGGCGTCCGGAGATCGGGACGAGCTCCTCACCGCGCGGGTTGTCCAGACGCGGGATCGATTTCAGCAATCCCCACGTGTAGGGGTGCTGTGGCGCGTTGAAGATCTCCTCGGTCGTGCCACGCTCGACGATCCGCCCGGCGTACATGACCGCGATGTGGTCGGCGATCTCGGCGACCACGCCGAGATCGTGGGTGATGATCACGATCGCGGTCCCCAGCCGGTCCTGCAGCTCCTCGAGCAGATGCAGAATCTGCGCCTGCACGGTCACGTCGAGCGCCGTCGTCGGCTCGTCGGCAATCAGCAGCTTCGGCTCGTTGGAGAGCGCCATCGCGATCATCGCGCGCTGGCGCATCCCGCCCGAGAACTCGTGCGGATACTGGTCGACGCGACGCTTGGGGTCCGGGATCCCGGTCAGCTCGAGCAGCTCGACAGCACGCGCCCGCGCGTCCTTCTTCGAGATCTCGCTGTGCACCTGCATCGACTCGACCAGTTGCCAGCCGACCTTGTAGAACGGATGCAACGCCGAGAGCGGGTCCTGGAAGATCATCGCGACGTCGTTGCCACGAATCGTGCGCAGCTTGTCGTCCGACAGTGCGACCAGGTCCTGGCCGTCGAACATGATCCGGCCAGATATCTGAGATCCCTTCGACCGCGTGAGCCCAAGCGCGGTCAGCGAAGAGACGGTCTTGCCGGATCCCGACTCGCCGACGATGCCGAGCGTCTGTCCTTCTTGGACCGTGTATGAGATCCCGTCGACGGCATGGACGATCCCGTCGTCGGTCCGGAATGAGACGCGTAGATCCTCGACGCTGAGCAGCGGACCACTCACGAGCGCCCGCTCCTGGTCACGAGTAGCGGACTCGCGGGTCGAGATAGGCGTATGAAATGTCGACGATTATGTTGGCGACCACGATGAAAAACGCCGCCAAGAGGACGGTTCCTTGCACGATCGGAAAGTCCGAATGGATGATCGCAGTGTAGTTCAGGCGCCCGATCCCGGGGATATCGAACACCGTTTCAGTGATGACCGCACCACCTAGCAGCGTCCCGACGTCGAGCCCGAAGATCGTCACCACCGGGGTGATCGCCGAGCGGACGCCGTGCCGCCAGACTACACGCCGCTCGGGTAACCCCTTGGCGCGGGCGGTACGGATGTAGTCCTCGCCCATCGTCTCGATCAAGCTTCCGCGTAAGAGCCGCGAGTAGATCGCGGCCGAGGTCCCCGCCAACACGATCCAGGGCATGATCAGCGACGTGAACCAATCGACCGGGTTGGTCGTCAAGCCGACGTACGTGCCCGCGCCCGGAAAGATCGGGAACTTGCCGATGTCGTCGGCGAACAGGAACAGCATCACCAGCCCGAACCAGAAGACCGGCATCGACACGAACACGAGCGCGAGCGCCATTGAGCCACGATCGATCAGCGTGCCGCGCTTGAGTGCCGCGAGGATCCCGATCGGGATCCCGGCAAGCATCCAGAGGATCGCGGCGCCGATCGTCAGCGACAGGGTCGCCGGGAGCCGGTTGAGGATCAGCTGCAGGACCGGCGCCGCCGTGTAGTAGCTATAGCCAAAGTTGAAGTGAAGGATGATCCCCTTCATGTAGTTGTAGAACTGGGTGTAGACGGGCTTGTTGAGCCCCAGTTCCTGAGTGATGTGGGCGATGATCGCCGGGCTTGCGTCGCGGCCCGCACGCAGCTGCGCGGGGTTCGCGCCGGGCAGGACGTTGAAGAGGATGAACGTGAGCGCGCTGACCAGCATGATCAGCACGATCCCCCACAAGACACGTCGGACGATGTAAGCGGCCATTAGTTACGAATCAGTTGTGCGAAAAAAGCGGGCCCCGCCGCGCACGACGGCGTGACGGGGCCCACCGATGCTTACTTCAATGAGGTGAACGAGAAGTCCCAGGTGCCCTCGTTCCAGAGGTCGTTGACACCCGCGACATTCTTGGACTCGACGGACGGCTGGTTGTCGAAGTCCTCCGGCACCGCGTCGGCTTGCTCGACGATGAGCTTGTCGACGTTGGCCCATGCCTGGGCCCGTGCCGTCGGGTTGACGACCAGCGACGCCGCCTTCATCGCGGCGTTCAGCGTCGGGTCATTGACCACGCCCGAGTTGGAGTTGTTGGTCGGGACGATGTTCGGTCCGTAGAACGGCACCCACAGCACCGTCAGCGGATCGGCGAAGTCCCGGATCCAACCGCCCGTCGGGCAGACATCGATCTGCTGCTTGGGGACGCCGCAGTACTTGGAGTACATGACTGACTGGTCCACCAGGCTGACGTGCGTCTTGAAACCCAACTCCGTCAGGGCGGTGTTGGTCAGCTGCGTAACGGCGGGGTCATTGCCGTTCGACGTGCCGACCACCTGAACGGTGGCGCTGCCGGTGTACTTCCCGCTCTTGTAACCGGCCGCCTTCATGTACTTCTGCGCAACTGCGAGGTTGCCGTTGACGTCCTCGTTCCACGGCACCTGCGGACCCGCGTAGCCGCCGGCCTGCTGGAAGCCGTCGACGCCCGGGTACAGGAAGTGCGTCCCCGGATAGGCGACCAGCGAGCCGCCGATCACCTTGACGACCCCAGCGCGGTCGAGAGCGGCGTAGAACGCCCGTCGCAGGTTGACGTTCTGGAACGGCCCGTGCTGATGGTTGAGCGTCACATAGTGCATGCCCGAACCAGGGGTGAACGTGATCTGCGACGGATACGACTGGTAGGCCTCCTTGACGACCGACTGGGTCGGCGTGTCGAGCTGGACGGCGCTCGTGCCCTTGAGCGTCTGCTGACCGATCACGGTCGCGTCGCCGCCGATGTTGATGTTGATGCCGTTCAGGTACGCTGGCGCCGGGTCGCTGCTGGCCTTCCAATTCGGGTTGCGGACGAGGGTCAGCGACTTACCAGTCTGGTAGCCGATGTTCTCGAACGCGCCCGTCTTCGGATCGCTCTTGATCATGTACGGCCCAGTGGCGACCAGGTATTTCGTCCCGTAGCTGGTGGGTGATTGCTTGTCCATCGGCCCGGCGAAGCTCTCGGGCACCGGAGCTGAGACAGGCATGCTGAGCGCCTGGATCAGGAACGACGCGCCCGGCTTCGTCATGTGGAAGACGATCGTGAACTTGCTCGGGGTCTGGATGCCCGGGATCGGGCCGCCCTTGTAGCTCGGCGACGTCGTACCAACGAGCGGGGTCGGCGACGCAGCGCCCATGTAGCCCGCAAAGTACGGGTTGGCCACGTTCGGGTTCGACGCACGCTCGAGCGCGTAAGCGACATCGGCGGAGGTCACCTCGCGGTTGACCGGCGGGCTGAAGTAGACGCCTTGGCGGATGTGGACCGTGACGGTCTTGCCGCCGTCGCTGATCCCGCCGTTGGCGACCGTTGGAATCTCGGTCGCGAGGTTCGGGCTGATCACGTTCTGCGTGTTCGGCAGATACCAGAACAGCGTCCGCTGGGTCGCGTACACGATCGAGTAGTCGAGCGCGAAGTACGCCTCGCCCGGATCGAAGTGGATGAAGTCTTCACTCGAGTAGACGGTCAGCGTGCCGCCCTTCTTCTTGCCGTATAGCGGCTGACCAACGGGATTCTCGCCCGCCTTAAGCGGTATCTGCGGCAAGCCACTGCTGCTCTTTGAGCTCGCCCCAGACGAGCTCGAGCCGCTGCTGCCGCATGCTGCGAGGCCGATGGCCAGCAACCCAGTGACCGCGAAAGCGGCCAGGTTGCGTGCACTACCCCTCATAGAGTTGCCTCCTGTGATTCGTTGCTGAGGAATGTGGAGCCGAGACGGGTCATCTCGATTCCCCACGTGGATTGAGTGCGTCCAGCAGGCCGTCGCCGACGAGGTTGAACGCGAGCACCGTGAGTAGCAGTGCTATTCCCGGAAAGACCATGTACCACCAGGCCGTGTTAAAGATCGGCGAGGCGTCGGAGATCATCTGACCCCAGCTCGCGGTCGGCGGCCTGACGCCGACACCCAAGAACGAGAGCGCGGCCTCGAACAGGATGTTGGTCGGGATCAGGAGCGACGAGTAGACGATTAGCGGCGCGACCAGATTCGGGAGAAGCTCCTTGAACAGGATCCGGGTGTTGGACGCGCCGAGCGAACGCGACGCTTCGATGAACTCCTTCTCGCGTAACGACAACACCTGCCCACGGATGATGCGCGCGACGTAGGTGAAGTTCGCCAGGATGATGATGAAGATCACCGTCCCGAGCCCCGGCTGGATCAGCCCGCCCGCGCAGCCGCGGACGCCACACGCGGCGCCGATCCCGAGGCCCAGGACGAGCACCGGGAACGCCAGGAACACGTCGATCGCGCGGGAGATCAGCGTGTCGGCCCAGCCGCGGAAGAAGCCCGCGATCAGGCCCACCACGGTTCCGAGCGCAGCGGCGATCGCGGTCCCGAGGATCCCGACCTCGAGCGACACGCGGGCGCCGTAGATCACGCGCGAGAGGATGTCCCGGCCGAGCTCGTCGACCCCGAACGGGTGCGCCGCGCTCGGGCCGGTGGGGCTCCCGAACGCGTCCAGCGCGTTGAGGTTGTTGACGTACGGCCCCTGCAGGCCAAGGATCGACACCACCAGTGGCGCCGCGATCGCGATGACGATCAGGAAGATGATGAACGCGGCCGAGACCATCGCCACCTTGTCCTGGCGAAAACGGCGCCAGAACAGCTGCGTCGGCGAGCGCGCCGAAACGTCGCCCGGTACAAGCTCGACGCTGTCTACGGTCGCTTCGGATTCGACGAGAAACTCGGTTGCGCCCACGCTCATAGGATCGGCGCAGCCCTGCGTCGCACCTCAGCTTCTCCCATAGGCAGATCGAACCACATGGCGACCGCGGTGTCACTCAACATTAATGGTTCCTCAACGAAGCTGACCTCCGGATACCCTGGCGGGGCCGGCCCTCGTAGCTCAATGGATAGAGCACGCGCCTCCTAAGCGCGGGATGCAGGTTCGATTCCTGCCGGGGGCAAGTTATCCGATTTTGAGCGTTTCGGTGTCGCCTCGACCCCGTGCTACGGTGCGGCCGTCCAGTGGGCCGACCTGAAACGTTTGACTTGGTTGACGCGCGAAAACCGAGGATGGCAAGGAGGCAGGATTCGTGGCGCGGCAGCGCCACGCGAGAATCCGACGACAGCGGGACGACGCGGGCGCGGCCAATTCAGGCGAGGCCGGAAGCCGAGCCGGCCGCGAGCCCGCGCAGCCGATGGTTTGCAGCCGTCAGACCGGTCAAACGTTTCTGGGAGACCCACTCAGTGTCCGAGAGCACGCTAGAAGCCACACAGGCCGTTTCCTCCCCGCCTGAGGCCCCCGGCCCGCCTTCCTCGCCGGAGCCGTGGACGCTGCGGCTGTTCATGCGCCGCCATCCGTGGTGGACCACCGGGATCGCGATCACGCTGCTGTCGGCGGTAATCGTGTTCCTCGCCCGGACGCGGCCGGGCTTTGACCCCTACGGCTGGCTCGTCTGGGGACGTCAGACGCTGCATCTGAATCTCGACACGAACGCGGCGCCGTCGTGGAAGCCGCTGCCGTACCTGTTCACGGTGCCGTACGCGCTGACGGGCCATTACCAGCTGCGGCTGTGGATGATCACCGCCGTCGCCGTCGCTCTGGCGGGCGTTGTGTTCGCCGGGCGGATCACGTATCGGCTCGTCGATCCGCCGCCCGACAAGCGGTGGGCCGGGATCGTCGCGTCGGCGTTCGCCGGGGCCGCCGTGCTGGGGATCCAGAACTACGCCCACTACATCCTCAGCTCGCAGTCTGACCCGATGATCGTCTCGCTGTGCCTCGGGGCGATCGATTGTCATCTGTCCGGGCGCCGACGGGCGGCGTTCCTGCTCGGACTGCTCGCGTCGCTGGGCCGGCCCGAGGCGTGGCCGTTTCTGGCGATGTACTCGCTCTGGCTGTGGCTCCGCGTGCCGGGCACGCGCTGGCTGGTCGGCGGCGGCTGGCTCGCGCTGGTGCTGCTGTGGTTCGGGATCCCGGCGATCACGTCGCGGACGCCGTTCGTCTCCGCCAGCAACGCGCTCGACTCCGGGCGGCGGCTGACGAGCGACCAGGTCGGTGGCACGATCGGCCGCTTTCTCGGCCTCAACGAGCTGCCGGTCGAACTGGCGGCGCTGGTCGGCTTGGCGTTTGCGCTGGTACGGCGTGATCGGGTGCTGCTAGCGCTGGCCGGCGGGATCGTCTTGTGGGTCGTGATCGAAATCGCGTTCGCGCTCCACGGCTGGCCGGGGCTGGCGCGCTACATGTTCGAGGCCGGCGGAGTTCTGGTCGTGCTCGCGGGCTTCGGGGTCGGGCGGCTGTTGATCGACCGGCCCTGGCGCGGCTGGCCTTCGTGGGCGGGGGCGGCGCTGGTCGCGGTGTTGGTCTTGAGCCTGATTCCAGCCGCGGTGTCGCACGCGCGGGTCGAGCGCAAGGACCTGCGCGAGCAACAGAAACGCACCGCGGAGATCAACGATCTGACGACCGCGATCGACCGGCTCGGCGGGGTCGCGCGGCTGCGGGCGTGTGGCGAGCCGCTGACCCGGCTCGAGTACCAGACGATGCTCGCCTACACCCTGCGCCTCAACGTCAACCGCGTCGGCTTCAAATACGCGGAGTCGATCGCACACGGCAACCCGGTCGTCCTGTTCACGCCATTCCCGACTGGGATCGGGTGGCTGATCCAGGCCGACCACCAGGTCAGCCCGGCCTGCACCTCGCTGCTGCGCGTGCCCTAGCGCCGTGGCCTCCGCTGGCTCGCCCGAGCGCGCTAGCGGTGCCCGCAGCCCCTGTTCGCGAGGCTTCCCCGGGGTGCGCTCCAGAATCTCCGCCCAGGCTTCCTCCTTCCCCAGCCAACAAACGCCCCGGGCTTCGGCTCCGCCCGGCGGAGCCGGAGACCGTGGGCGGTCAGCGGTCGGGACGGTCCGGATAGACCTCGTTGATCGTCGTCAGTGCGACAAACGGCGCCCCGGCAGCGTCCTCGATCGCGTCGGCGCCGCCGGCGAGCCGGTCGCAGATCGCCAACACGCCACACACTTCGTGGCCCTCTGACCTGATCGCTTCGAGCGCTCGGATCGTCGAGCCGCCGGTGGTGACGACGTCTTCGACCAGCATGCAGCGGTCGCTCGAGTCCAGCAGCGGCCCCTCGATCCGCCGTGCGAGTCCGTGCTGCTTGACCTCCTTGCGGACGAAGAAGCCCTTCACGTCGGCGCCGCCCGCGAGCGCCGCGCAGGCGATCGGATCGGCGCCCATCGTCATTCCTCCGACCGCGGTCGCCGACCATTCGCGGGCCTGGCGGGCGACGAGCTCGGCGAGCGCGGCAAACCCGGCGGGCCGAAGGATCGCGCGCTTGGCGTCGACCAGGTATTGCGCCACGGCGCCGCTTGTCAGCACGACCTCCCCGATCACCAGCGCGTGCGCGCGCAGCTCGGCGAGCAGCCGCTCGCGGGCGTCAGCGCTGCCGCTCCGCGCGTCAGCGCTGCCGACGCTCATCGGCGCTCACAGATAGACGTCGACGACGACGCCGTACGTGAGCCAGTTGTAGACGGAGATCGCGTCGATGATCGGCAGCCGCATGCAGCCGTGGCTGGCCGGGTAGTCGGGCGCCGGGTCGTAGCCGTGAATCGCGTAACCGGTGTAGAAGAAGTCCGAGTAGTACATGCCGTCGGGCAGATAGCCCGGCACGCGGAGATAGACCCGGAAGTGGCCCAGAACCGTCGGCGTCGACGGCTTGCCGGAGCTGATCGGGTAGATCCGGTAGACCTTCGAGCCGTAGATCAGGGCGAGCACCTGCTTGCCGAGGTCGCCTTCGACGTGCGTCCCGTCGTTCGGGAAGCGGACCTTGAAGGTGCCGACCCCGTCGAGCAGCGCGCTGATCGTCCGCTGGTCGAGCGTCTGGTAGACGCCCCAACCGAGCAGCCGGTGGTAGGCGTCGATCGCCCAACCCGTGAGGGCGTCATAAACACCGGTCTGCGGCATGTAGAAGTGCAGCGCCTGCAGCCGCTGCTGGATCAGGTCGACGAACGTGCCACTCGCACCGAACCCGACCTGCTCGTTGAGCGCCGCCACCGCGCGCTGGCCGGAGAACGCCAGCAGCTGGGGCGTCGCGGCGTGTGCGACCTTGATGTGCACGATCCCCGGCCGCCGGCTGTGGACGGTCTCCGTGAACTTCCCGACGGCCGGGTTGGCCGACGGCTTGATTCGCAGGTGGTCAGTCTTGAACAGGTGCCGACCGACGAACGACCGCACGCTGACCGTCTGGCCAGCCACGTAGGGACGCACGAAGCCGGTGACCTGAAGCGCCCGATGGGGAACCGTGACCGCGTCCCCGTGAACGTAGAAGGCGTCGTCGAGGTAGAGCTTCACCGTGCCGGCGACCGCGGGGGGCCCCGGCGTCGGCGTGGTCGTCGTCGGCGTGCCGGTGGTCGGCGTCGTGCCAGTCGGGGTGGTGCCAGTCGGGCGGTACCAGTCGGCGTGCCGCCGTTGGCGCTCGCCGCCGAAGCAATTGCCCCAGTGGCCGCAAACGTCGCGGCCAGAACCGCCGTGCTGAGCGCGAGATAACGACGCATTGGCCGGAAAGTAAATCAGTCAACCAACGTCATGCGCGCCAAATCTCTTGCGGATTCGCGCGGTGCTTGGTGATCGCGAAGCCAGCGGCAGCGTAATCGAACCGACGACCAGCCACGTGGCGAGGATCAGACCGATGATTCCGGCCGCGCTCCAGCCGAGCTGGTTGACCCCCAGCGCGAGCGCGTTGTTCGCGCTATGAAGCGCGATGCACGGGTACAGCGAGCCGGTCTTCCAGCGCACGATGCACAGCACGAACCCGAGAAATGCGAGCGGGACCAGGTACTGCGAGGCGGCCGAGCCCGTGTGCGCGAGCCCGAACAAGATGCCTGTCACGACCGCGGCGAGCCAGGTCCCGACATCACGCCCTCCGATCTTGATGTTCCACGTGCGCAGCGTCCCGAACAGAAAGCCGCGGAAGAAGAACTCCTCGGCGATCGGCGCAATCACGCATACGAAGATCGAGGCGGCGATCAGCGCGGCGGTGCTGTGGGTCGCCCCAAGCTCGCTCGGCAGCTTGTCCTTGCCGTGCAGCTGGAGCAACGACGAGTAGACCGTCGTCACGCCGTAGTAGGAGACCGCGCCCAGGACGAAGGCCTTCGCCCCGAGCGACAGCGAGACGCGCCGGAACCCGAAGTCGAGCGGCCGCGCGCGGCCACGGATCGTCGTCAGATAGATCGCCGCGGCGACGAACCCGAGGTCGAACACGATGTCGGCGGCGATGGTTGCAGCCGGCGTCGGGTGGCCGAGGCTCGAGCCACCGACGGCGGCGACGATATCGACCCCGATCGAGCCGAGCACCCCGAGGCCGAATCCGAGCAGCAGCCCCGCGGGCGCCATCCAGACCCGGAATGGATTCTGCTCCGGGATCTCGGGATCGGGCGGATCCAGCTCGGTCGCAGACGCCGGAGAGGGGGGATGGCTCGACATGATCTGAAAGGAGGTTAGGGCGCGGGGCCGGCTAGAAACTCAATTCGCTGAGGCTCGTGACCGCGGCGACTCCTGGCGGAACATCGCCGCCATCGCGGTTGCACCACACCGCCTCGATCCCTGCGGCGTGGGCACCGGCAACATCTTCGGCGAGGCTGTCGCCGACGTGCAGTGCCTCGCCGCGGGGCCGCCCCCGCCACCGCCAATGCCGCCTCGAAGATCGCCGGATCTGGCTTTCCGCTGCCGACAGCGGCCGACGTCACGACGCCGTCGATCAGCTCCCCCAGCCCGACACGGTCGAGCACTTGGCCGAGCGATGAGTCCCAGTTGCTCACGACCACCACCGCCTGCCCGTGTCTCCGCGCTGCCCGCAGCGCAGCGGGAGCATCGGCGAAGACCGTGAACTCGAGTGAGGCGAGCAGTGCGTCGACCATCGACTGCGCGTCGACCCGAGACAGACGGTCCGGGTCGGGGAGCGCCGTGCGCAGCTGCTCGGCGCAGCGCCTGCGCAGCTCGACGACCGCGAGCTCGTCGCGCCCCTCGTCCATGTGCGCGCGGTAGTACCGGATCTCGGCCGCGATCGCGTGCTCGGCTTCCGAGATCGAGACCTCGATCCCGAACCGCGCTCTCAGCTCGTGCGCCAATCTCGGTGCGGGTGGCTGGAGCTCGATCAGCGTCCCCATGGCGTCTGTCATCAGGCAGCGTCGCTGCATGGCTTGGTGCGATCTTGGCAGGGGTAGAAGGAGCCCGAAGCGCCGAGACGAAAGTGCTCGACGGCTAAACTGGCTCGTCCACCTGGCTCGGTCGCTCGCGATCCCCAGCCGTGACGCGCGCCACCTAGACCATTTCATCGCATGAGCCGACGCGAACGACAGCAGCGCCGCCGGAGCAACCACGGATCGCCGCTACTGCGCGTGATCGGGCTGGCCGCGTTGCTGGCCGTCTGTGCGCTCGCGGTCGGCGGGCTCGCGGTCGCCGGATGGGTTGTCAACGTCGCCGATTCGGCCCCCGACCTGAGCACGCTCCCGGCTCAGATCCCCGGCTCGCCGTCGCAGGTGTTCGCCGCCGACGGCCAGTCGCTGGGGTACATCTATTCGCCGAGCCTCCGCAAGCCGGTGGCTGGCAGCCAGATTCCGTCGCGACTCAAAGACGCGACGATCGCGATCGAGGACCGCCGCTTCTGGCACCACGGCGCGCTCGATTATCAGGGGATTCTGCGCGCCGCGATCAAGGACGTGTTCAGTGGTGGCTCCGGCCTCCAGGGCGCGTCGACGCTGACCATGCAGCTGGTCAACAACGTCTATATGCCGAACCGCTTGAAGTCCGATCACGACCTCAAGTACAAGATCATCCAGGCAAAGCTCGCCGAGCAGCTGGAGGGCAAGCACTCGAAGGTGTGGGTCCTCAACAGCTATCTCAACGACGTCCCGTACGGGACCGTCGGCGGACAGACGGCGTACGGGGTCGGGGCGGCGTCCCAGGTCTTCTTCGACAAGCCGGTCTCGAAGCTGACGCTCGCCCAGTCCGCGTTGCTCGCGGGCCTCCCCCAGGCACCGTCGCAATACAACCCGTTTCTCGACCGAGCTGCCGCCCGCCAGCGTCGCGCCGAGGTCCTGCAAGCGATGGTGTCGGCCGGCTACATCACCCAAGCCCAGGCCAACGCCGCCAACCGCAAGCCGCTGGAGGTCAAGTCCGGCGGCGATATCTACTCGACGCGCCAGCAGCCGTACCTGTTCAACTACGTCCAGCAGCAGGTCGCCAGCGACCTATGCCCGCACACGCCCAACAACTGCCCGACGCTCGAGGATGGCGGGCTGAAGATCTACACGACGATCGATGAGCGCAAGCAGGCGATCGCGCAGCAGGCGATCACCGAAACACAGTCACTGCGCGAGGGGCAGAACCCCGCGGGGACAGCCGCTGCGGCGCTGGCATCGATCAACCCGGCGAACGGCAACATCGAGGCGCTCGCGAGTTCGGCCACCTACAGCCAAACGAAGTTCTTCTACCCGACCGACGCCCACCGCCAGCCGGGCTCGTCATTCAAGGTGTTCGCGCTGATGACGCTGATCCACGACTACCACGGCAACCCGAGCGCGACCTACTACACGTCGAAGTTCCTGCCAGCCGGATGGCTGCCCGAGGATCCGACTTGGTCCGTGCACACCGCCGAGGACAGCTACCAGGGCGTGATCAACATCACGAAGGCGACGATCCTGTCGGACAACACCGTGTTCGTCCAGCTCGCCGCCGACCTCGGGTGGAAAAAGCTTGATGCTATGGCTCACGCGATGGGGATCACCTCGCCGCTCGACGGCAACCCGGCCGAGGTGATCGGCGGCCTTCGAGTCGGCGTCACGCCGCTCGAGATGGCGGACGCGTACGGAACGCTGGCCAACGGGGGCTCACACGTGGCCCCGACGATCATCGCCAAGGTCGTGTTCCCGGACGGCAGCTACCGCAACTTCGGTGACCCGCCCCACACCCAGGTGTTCACCGACGGCGAGGCCTACGAGGCGACCAGCGTGCTCAAAGGCGTGATCACCAGCGGCACCGGCACCGCGGCCAACTACGGCTGCCCGGCGGCCGGCAAGACCGGTACCGCAAACAACCTCGAGAACGCCTGGTTTGTCGGCTATACACCGCGCATGTCGACCGCTGTCTGGGTCGGCTACCCGCAGGGCAACCTGCCGATGTCGGACGGGTTTGGCGGTGCGCTCGCCGCCCCGATTTGGCACGACTACATGAGCGCGGCGAGTGGCGGCTATTGCGGAAACTTCCCGCCGCCGGAGACGCCCTTTGTCGGGACCGCCTTCTTCGGCCACTTCTCGGCGACAGGCCGCGCCAGCACGATCCCCACGGCCGGGACCGGTCAACTGGGGCCGGGCTCCACCCAGGCCGGGGCGACCGGCGGAGCGCCGGCTACCCCCTACAACAACCCAACGTTGTTCGCACAGCCGCCACAGAGCCCGCCGGCCAACGGCAACGGCAACGGCAACGGCAACGGCAACGGGAACGGTGGGGGCAATGGCAATTCGCCGGCCTCGCCGAACGGCGGCACGGGCGTAAAGAAACACTGATCTAGCGGTCAGCACCCGGACTGCTCAGCTACTGGTAGCTTTGTCCCCGGTGCGCGCGCTAACGCGCGTCCTCAGGTCAGGTCAACGAAAGATGCCCAAGGAAGAAAAGGTCGAGCTCGAAGGCGAAGTTGTCGAGGCGCTGCCGAATGCGATGTTCCGCGTCAAACTCGACAACATGGACCGCGTCGTGCTGGGGCACGTCGCCGGCAAGATGCGCCGCTTCCGAATCCGGATCCTCCCTGGGGATCGGGTGCGAGTAGAGCTCTCGCCCTACGACCTAGACCGCGCGCGGATCGTCTACCGGCACCGCTGACGGCGGCGCGACGCCCGAAATATGCGCGAGCTCGAGTTGATCGAGTCCTTGCGCGAGGTACTCGCGCCCGCGGGACCGAGGATCGTGCGCTGGCTCGGCGACGACGCCGCGGTCGTCCGCGCACGTGGCTACGCCGTCACGTCGCTGGACACGATTGTCGATGGGATTCACTTCCGAAGCGGGCAGCTGAGCTTCGAGCAGATCGGTCGGCGGGCGATCGCGACCGCGTTGTCGGATCTGGCGGCGATGGCATGCGAGCCCGGCGAGGCGTATCTCGCGCTCGGGCTTCCGTCCGGGATCGAACTCGCCGACGCTCTCGCGCTCGTGCGCGGCGCCCACGAGCTCGGATCGTCGTTCGGGGTCACGATCGCGGGCGGCGATGTCACGACGGCGGGCGCGCTGACTGTTTCGGTGACGGTCGTCGGCTGGAGCGATGACCCGGGGGCGCTGGTCGGCCGCGACGGCGCCCGACCAGGAGACCTCGTCGGCGTCACCGGAACGCTCGGCGCCGCGGGCGCTGGGTTGGCGCTGATTGAAGGCCGGGCGAGTGCCGACGAGCTGCCCGCGGAAGTCGCGGCGCAACTGCGAGCGCGGTACGCCGAGCCGCTTCCCCGCTTTGACGACGGCGCGATGCTCGCGCGACTCGGCGCGACGGCGATGATCGACGTCTCAGACGGGATCGCGACCGACGCTCGCCACCTGGCGATCGCGAGCGGGGTGCGGATCGAACTCGAGCTGTCGCGGCTTCCAGTCGCGCCGGGCGCCGCCGAGGTTGCGACGCAACTCGGGCAGGAGCCTGCGCGGTTTGCGGCCACGGCAGGCGACGACTACGAGCTGTGCGTGTGCGTTGCGTCGAGTGGCCTGGTGGGCCCCGACAGCGACCGCCCGGCGATCACTTGGATCGGACGAGCGCTTGACGGGGTACCTGGCCTGGCGCTCGCCGGTGTCGACGACGAGCTCTCCGGCTACGAACACTCTGCCTGAGCGCCCCGGACTCACCGAGCGCTCTCGAGACTCAGTGTCCCGGGCCGCGCTTGTGTCCGGAGACCGCGACCTTGTGCTCCTCCAACAGACGACGAACGATCGCATCGGCGACCGCCTGCGTGTCGACCTGATACTCGCCACGACCCACCTGGTCTTGAATCTGCCTTAGTCGCATGAGGCGTGTCCCTTCATCTATCGGCGGGGGCTGCCGGATCAACTCTGGACCTCTGTTTCGGCATCGAGCCCACACACCTCTAAGCGCAGTGGCGAGAGTGGACGTTCGTCCAAACATTTGGCAAATGGCGTTGCTAGCGATCAGGCAGGACCGAGAGGTTTTACCGCTTTCAGACGCGCGAACACGATGATTCGCTGCGCCGCACTGTAAAGAGGGTTGCAGGCCGATAGGACGAGCCGGTCATAGCCGACGTTCCGCGTCACGCCAATGTCGGTCGGAACCACGATCCGGTGGTACTGGACGACGTAGGTGAAGCGTCCATAGGGCATCGTGATCGTGATCGGATCGCCCGCCGAGAGCTCGTTGATCCGCTTGAACGGGGCGAGATACGTGGTCCGGTGACCGGCGACGGCCACCGTCTGGCCCATCCCCGGCAGCGCCGTCTCCGGATAGTGGCCCGGCCCCTTCTCGAGACTCGCCGAGTCGGTTCCCTGGACAACCGTGTAGGTGGCGGCGATCTTCGGGATCGCAATCGTGCCAACGGCGTCGCCGGCCTGCAGCTGGTGTAGCTCGCGGTGTGCCAGATAGTCGATCCGTGTGCGACGCGAGCGCAGCCCCGCCAGCGCCTCACGATCGACCACCGACAGCGGTGCCGTGCTGTAGCTGAGGTAGCGCTTGTCCACCTGACTGCGCATCACAAGCCCGATCGCGGCCGTGACCGGCTCCTGCCAGATCAGCGTCACGCCGGCGTCGATCAGCAGCAGCAGGCCAGACAGGATCAGCACCCACGAGATGTCGAGCAGCACGCGGTGACGCCGCCGGCGCCGCCGCGGTCGCTGGCCGGACGTCATCAGGACGCTGTAGCGCATCGCTAAACCGCTAGCGACGGAGCGCCGACTTGGTACCGCCGAGCGAGCCTGGCCCGGCGTACGTGACCGGTCCGCGGACGGTGACCGCAGCGTGTTCCGGTCGCGGCAGTCTGGCCAGCGCGACGACGACCGCGCCCGCGGTCACGAAGCAGCCCAAGAAGACGCTCCATTCGAGCGCCACAAGCGGTCTGACCACGTGTCCGGCGATCAGTAGCGTCGCGCCCCAAACGCCCTGGAGCGGGCCAAAGCCAAGCGTCGACGCGTAGTAGCCGATCACGAGCGCGACCGGGGCCAGGCCCGCCAGCCACAACGCGACCCTGGCCGGCGTCGGCACGCGGACGTCGGGCAACAGCGCCACCAGCCACAGATGGAGCGCCGGGACCAGCAGCGCGGCCGCAAACGGATTCGTCAGCCAGATCGCGATCGTGATCAGACACATCACGAGCAGCACGGCGATCATCGCGCCGGCGACTGCGCCCTCGGGATCGCGCTTGCGCTCCCGGCCGCCGGCAAAGTGGATCGCCGCCGGCCAGAGCAGCAACAGCGACCCGACGATGATCAGGGCTCCGACGACCAGCACCGCGATGCCGGCCGCGTGTAGCGGAACCGCGCCCGGTCCGAGCGGACCCGGGGGCGCGACGGGCACCAGCCCGACAACGCTCGCACCGAGGATCAGCAACACGACGAGCGCAAACGGCACCGCGGCCGCGAGCACGACGAGCAGCCAGCGCCAGACGTGATAACCGCGCCGGCGGGCCCTCGCGAGGCCATCGATCGTGGCCAGCAGCACCGGCAAGACGAGCGCCAGCACGAACACACTGATCGCCCAGCCGGGGACGACATCGTTGTCGAACAGAACGTACGCGGACGGCGCGGGAACGTTGGGGCCACCCTCGAGCGCCGAGATCGTCGACAGCACGGTCCGGCCGACGACCGCGAGCTGGTCGGGTCCCGCGACGGGCGCGACGGGCGCGGGACCTCGCTCCCCCGACATCGAGAGCTCGACCGCCGGAATGCCCTGAGCGCCGAATGCGCCCTGAGAAGAAATCGTCAATGGAAATGCCAGGTGCACGAGCTGGCCAAAGACACTGGTCCCGCCCGAACCGATCGCGGCCTGCTGGTAAAGCTGCGCGGCGACCGTGTTTCGAAGCTGCGGCGGCGCCACCACCGGGGTCGTCGACCACGGCACGATCACTGGCTGGCGGATCTGCGCGCTCGCCAGGTCACCCAGCACGACCACCGCGTCGACCGGTCCGCCGAGCGTCTGCGCGAGGTGGATCGCGCCGGACAGTCCCTGCGAGCCGCTCGTCGACGCCAGCACAACGCTACGAGAGAGCGTCTCTCCCTCGAGGTCGCGCGCGAGCTCGATCAGGGTCGCGGTTCCCGACAGGCTCGCCGTGGCCGGGGAACCGCGCGCGTCACGCGAGGCGACGATCACGACGCTGCCGCTCTGTACCCCCGGCCGCACGCCGACCACGTTCTCGAGCGTGCGCGTACCGTCGGCGGTTCGGGCCGAGAACGTCGATGTGGTGGGAGCAAAGCCGTACTTGCTCAGGCTCGCCGCGACCTGCGAGGCGATGTCGTAGTCGCTCGCGGAGCCCGGGCGACGGTACGGGTATTCCACGGCCAGCTGGTTCATGGTCGCGGATACATTTGCGCCGTTGAAGGCGTCGGGGGCGAGCGAAGCAGGGAGGGCGCCGGGCTGGTTCTCAAACGAGAACGCCAACACCACCACCGCCAGCGCGACCACCACCAAGCCGGTCCGGTAGATGCGCGGATCGAGCATCGATCGACTTTATAGCGGCCCTGCGGACGGGGAGGACTACTCTTGGGCGACAAACAGCGGTGGCCGGCCGCAGAAAGCCGACTACTCTTGGAAGGCAGATGAACGTGGCCGCCAGGGACGGCGTGGCGCCTACTCTTGGACAGCAGAGATAGCAGTGCCCGACCGATCAGCGCGCATCCTGCTCGTGGACGATGAGCAGTCGATCCAGACGCTGCTCTCCTATCCGCTGCGCAAGGAGGGCTACGACGTCGTGCAGGCGACCGACGGTCGCCAGGCGCTCGAGCGCTTCGACGAGCAGTCGTTCGATCTCGTGGTGCTCGATTTGATGCTGCCGGCGATCGACGGCCTCGAGGTCTGCCGCCGTCTGCGAAGCCGCAGTTCGGTGCCGATCATCATGCTGACCGCGAAGTCCGAGGAGATCGACAAGGTCGTCGGGCTCGAACTCGGCGCCGACGACTACATCACCAAGCCGTTCTCGCTGCGGGAGTTCTCGAGCCGGATCAAGGCCGCGCTGCGTCGCGCCGAGATGAGCCGCCCCGCGGAAACCGCTCCCGACGAGGCGCCGCTCGAGATCCGCGATCTGCGGATCGACTTCCTCAAGCGCTCGGTGAGGGTGCGCGGGGCCGAGGCGCAGTTGACTTACGTCGAGTTCGAGATCCTGTCGGCGCTGGCGCGCGCGCCAGGCCGAGTGTTCACGCGCGACATGTTGCTGTCGAGGATGTGGGGTGACTCGGCCTACCGCGACCCCCGCACGATCGACGTCCACATCCGCCACCTGCGCGAGAAGGTCGAACGGGATCCGAAAGACCCCGAATATCTGTTCACGGTCCGCGGCGTGGGCTACCGGTTCCGCGACACCGAGCCCTAGGGCAGCCAGAGATGACCTGGCCGATCACGATCTCGCTGCGTTACAAGCTGCTGCTGGTCGTGTTCGGGCTCACCGCGCTGGCAATCGCGGTGCTCTACATGTACGTGGCACCCGGCCTCGAGCGGCGGCTGCTCGACGACAAGCTGCACGAGCTGGCGGTGGCTGCCCGGACGCACTCGGGCGCGATCAGCGCCACGGTCGGAGCCAGCGACTCGGCGACCGTCGTCACGGCGCGCGTGCAGCGCGCGGCGCTGACCTCCGGCGACCGGGTGACGCTGCTGGCGGTGAACGAGTCACAGGGCGGCGTCCAGCTGTTCCGCGAGGCCGATTCGAGCAACCCTGCGACCACCGGCCGGCTCCAGTTCGCGGCCGCCTACACGGCGATCATCGGCGACCGGATCGTCACCGGCACCGAGGACAGCAGCTCTGGAACGATCGCCGAGGCGGCCGATCCGCTCACGTTCCTGGGCAACATAACGGCGGTCGTCGTCTATTCCGCGCCCGTCGCGGACATCGCGCACAACGTCGCCACCGTGCGCCACGAGATTCTGGTCGCCGGCGCGATCGCCTTGCTGCTTGCGCTGATCGGGGGATATCTGTTCTCACGCGCGCTCGCGCAGCGCGTGAAGCGGCTCGAGCAGGCCGCCAAGCGCGTGGCCGCGGGCGAGTTCGGGCACCCGATCCCGGTCGACTCAGGCGACGAGCTGGGGCAGCTTGCGATCGCGTTCAACGAGATGCAGCAGCAGCTCGAACAGCTCGATCTTGCCCGCAAGAAGTTCATCGCGACGGCGTCGCACGAGCTACGCACCCCTGTCTTCTCGCTCAGCGGCTTCGTCGAGCTGCTCGAGGACGAGGAGCTCGATCCCGAGACCCGTCGGCGATTTCTCGATCAGGTTCGCGGTCAGGTCCAGCGGCTCGGAAAGCTGTCGTTGAACCTGCTCGACCTGTCGACGCTCGAGTCCGGCTCGCTCGAGCTTCGGGAGGAGGAGGTGGACCTTGGCGAGCTTGCTCGGTCGGTGTCCGGCGAGTTCGAACCGAGCCTGGCCCAGCACGACTCGCGGCTAGAGGTCCGGCTCCTGGCGCGGCGGATCGAAGCCCAGTGCGACCCGGTACGGGTTGCCCAGATCATGCGGATCCTGATCGATAATGCACTGACGCACACGCCGCCCGGGACGCAGATCGTGGTCACGGCCGGACGCGAAAACGGACGCGTGCAGCTGTCGGTCCGCGACGACGGCGAGGGCATCGACACGCAGCAGCAGCAGCGGATTTTCGAGCCGTTCTACACCGCCGACGACGTCCAGGGCTCGGGGCTCGGGCTGGCGATCGCGAGAGAGCTGGCGGGGCGGATGTCCGGCGCCTTATCGGTCAAGTCAGAGTCGGGCTCGACCGAGTTCACGCTTGAGATCCCGGCCTAATTGAGTTTCAGCCAGCACTCGCGCGGGACCTACTTCACTTCGCGCAGCCGGCCGGATTCGACCTCGTAGACGAAGCCGCGGACCGAGTCCTTGCGCGGGATGAACGGCGACGCCTTGATCCGGGCGATTGACTGGCGCACGTCGCCGTCGAGGTCGGAAAATGCCTCCGCGGCCCACTCCGGTTTGATTCCGGTCTCCTGCTCGATCGATGCCTTGAACTCGTCGTCGGAGAACGTCAGCATGCCGCAGTCCGTGTGGTGGATGAGGATGATTTCCTCGGTTCCGAGCAGCCGTTGCGAGATTGCGAGCGAACGGATCTCGTCGTCCGTCACGACCCCGCCCGCGTTGCGGATCACGTGCGCGTCGCCCTCCTCGAGACCCAGCGCTCCGAAGACGTTCAGGCGCGCGTCCATGCACGCGATGACCGCCACCTTCTTGGCCGGTGGAAGGGGTAGGTCCGCCTTGTCGAACGAGGCCGCGTAGCGGTCGTTGTTGGCCAGGAGATCGTCGGTGTTGCTCACGGTGCTCCTTTGCGGGACTGACGGCCTCCGCCTCGCGGCGGCCGTCGATTGAGGATTGGGCGGGAACTGCGCCTGGGCGAGAAAGTGTACTGATTTGATCGACTTTCTACGCTTTTGCCGATACGGCTACGTTTGTCGACCATGAGTGTTACCCGGACGGACAGCGATCGCCACAGCCTCGTGCTCGATCTCGGGCTGCGTCTGCGTGAGCGCGTGTTGCCCGAGCTCGGGTCCGTGCGGGGCCGCACATATGCCGGTGGAGGTGCTGGCGGCGACATCACGTTCGCCGTCGACGAGGTCGCCGAACTGGCGCTGGTCGAGTTCCTCGCCGAGCGGGCTCCCCGGGTCGCTTACTACTCGGAGGATCGCGGCCTGGTGGCCGAGGGCGATCCGATCGATGTGCTGGTCGTCGATCCAATCGACGGCACGCGGCCGGCGATGGCCGGATTCGAGTCGGCGTGCGTGGCCGTGGCGCTGGCTCCGCTTCGGGGCGGCGAGCCGACGATGGCCGACGTGCAGGTCGGGTGCGTCGTCGAGATCAAGAGCGGCGACTGGTTCCTCGCCGCCCGCGGGGCTGGGCTCGTCGGCTCGACGAGGCGCGTGTCTTTAAGCGCGAACGAGGATTTGCGGAGGATGTTCTGGGGTTACGGCTTCCGCGGCCGTCCGGTGCGCCCGACGGTCGAGGTGCTGGCCGAGCTGATCGACGGGTCCTCGGTCCGCGGCGGCACGTTCGAGCTCGGCTCGCAGGCGTTCTCGATGACCCGGATCGTGACCGGGCAGCTCGACGCGGTGGTCGAGGTCGGTTCGAGGCTGATCGACGAGCTCCCGGGGATGCGCGCGGAGTTCGAACGCGTCGGCGACGGTGAGGTGCTGAACAACTCGCCCTACGACCTGGCGGCGCCGTGGCTCTGTCTGCGCGAGGCCGGCGGGATCGTCTCTGACGGGTGGGGGCGGCCGCTGGACGACCACCTGCTGCTTGGGTCGGGGCACGAGTATCAGATGTCTTCGATCTCGGCCGCCAATCCGGGGCTGCATGCGTCGTTGGTCGATGCCATCGATGCCGGCATCGAGCGCCTGCGCGCGGTGTGTGAGTGACCGGGTTACCGAGCGGCTGCTCAGGGGTACTGTGCGAGTGACCGGGGTTACCCAGCCGCTGCTCAGGGGTTCTGTGCGGGTGACCGGGGGGTTATCTTCTCGGAGGCACACGCACTAGGCAATGCTCCAGCCCGTCTCCGTCGCCCAGAAGCATCTCTCCGACTACGCGAGCATTGTCGGACGCCAGTTGATCGACGAAATTCGAGAGCGGGCGGGGCGGCTGGCGGGCAAGCGGATCCTGCATGTCTCCGCGACCGCCTTCGGCGGCGGCGTCTCGGAGATCCTCTATACGCTCGTGCCGCTGATGGTCGACGCGGGGCTTGAGTGCGAGTGGCAGGTGATCTATGGACGCGAGGAGTTCTTCAACGCCACGAAGCTGATGCACAACGCTCTCCAGGGCAGCCCGCAGACGCTCGACGATGACCACTGGGACACGTGGCTGCGTTTCAACGAGATCAACGCCCGCGAGCTGAGCGAGGGCTGGGACGTCTGCATCGTGCACGACCCGCAGCCGGCGGCGCTCGCGTCGCTCGTAGGCGACCGGGCGCGGCACTGGGTCTGGCGTTGCCATATCGACCTCTCGACGCCGAACGAGGGAACCCTCACACGGCTGCTGCCGTATCTGGACCCGTACCACGCGGCGGTCTTCCACATGCCCCAATACGTACCCCCGGGGGTCGACGGGCGCGCCCACATCGTGCCGCCCGCGATCGACCCGCTGGCGCCAAAGAACATGGCCTTCTCCCCCGACGACGCGGTCTACATCTGCCAGCAGTTCGGAATCGATGTCGATCGGCCGCTGCTGTGCCAGGTGTCACGCTTCGATCCTTGGAAGGACCCGCTGGGCGTGATCGACGCCTACCGGATCGTGAAGGAGCAGATGCCCGAGATTCAGCTGGCGCTCGTCGGTTCGATGGCGACCGACGATCCGGAGGGCTGGGACTACTTCAACGCCACGGTCGCGCACGCCGACGGGGATCCCGACATCCACATCCTCAATAACCTCAACAACGTCGGCGCGATCGAAGTCAACGCGTTTCAGTCGCATTGCGACGTCGTGATACAGAAGTCGACCCGTGAGGGGTTCGGCCTGACCGTCACCGAGGCAATCTGGAAGGCGAGGCCGTTCATCGGTGGCGCGGTCGGCGGGATCCCTTTGCAGATCTCCGACGGCGAGACCGGCTTTCTGGTCTCGAACGTGGAGGATTGCGCGCAGCGGGCACTCGATTTCCTCGCGGATCCGGGTCTCGGCCGCAGGTTGGGTCGTGCCGGCAAGGAGACGGCGCGCCAGCGCTTCTTGACCCCGAGGCTGTTGCGCGACTGGCTGGTTTTGTTCGAGGAGCTCCAGGGCTGATGTCGACCGAGACTCCGCTTCTACTCGTCTCCAACCGCGGGCCGGTCACGTTCCAGCCAGGCGGCGAGATCAAGCGCGGCACGGGCGGCCTGGTGACCGCGTTGATCGGGCTCGCGTCGCACCGGCCGGTGACATGGGTCGCCTCGGCGATGACCGACGAGGACATCGCCGCCGCCGAGCGCCATGACGGCCGGCCGTTCCCGGTCACGACGCCCGAGGGCAACGAGTACCGCGTGAAGCTGGTCGCCTCCGAAGCCAACGCCTACGACGCCTTCTACAACATCATCGCCAACCCGATGCTGTGGTTCATCCAGCATTACCTCTGGGACCTCTCAAATGCGCCAGACATCCGGCGCAACGAGACCGAGGCGTTCGAGTTCGGCTACAACGCCGTCAACGAGGACCTGGCGCGGGCGGTATTGGAGGAGGTGGCAGAGATCGACAAGCCGGTCGTGATGGTCCACGACTATCACCTGTACACGCTGCCCGGCCTGATCCGCCGCCAGCGGCCGGACGCGTTCCTGCACCATTTCGTCCATATCCCATGGAGCCAGTCGGACTCGTGGCGGGTGCTGCCGTCGGTGATCCGGCGAGAGATCTACGAGGGGATCCTGTCGAACGACATCATCGGCTTCCACACCCGCTCCTACCGCCACAACTTCCTCCAGTGCTGCGAGGACCTGATGGGGGTCGAGGTCGATTTCGAGCGTGGCGTCGTCCACGTCGGCGACCGCGAGGTGTGGGTGCGCGCGTATCCGCTACCGATCGACTCCAGCGCGGTCCAGGCGGTCGCCAACCGGCCCCGGGTGCACGAGTTCGAGGGCGAGCTACTCCGCCGGCGCCGAGACCATCTGATCCTGCGCGTCGACCGCGCGGACCTGTCCAAGAACGTCCTGCGCGGCTTCAGCGCGTTCGACGTGTTCCTCGAGCAGCACCCCGAGTTCCGCGAGAAGGTCACGTTCATCGCCCAGTTGATGCCGTCACGGACCGACGTGCCCGAGTACGCCGAGTACCTCGAGCGGATCGAGGCGGTCGTCGCGGTCGTCAACCACCGCCACGGATCGCCTGACTGGATGCCGATCCAGCTCAAGCTGCGCGACGACCTCGACGAGGCCGTGGCCGCCTACAAGCACTACGACGTACTGATGGTCAACGCGATGTTCGACGGCATGAACCTCGTCGCCAAGGAGGGGCCGATGGTCAACGAGCGGGCGGGCGTCTCGTTGCTGTCGGAGAACACCGGGGCGCACGAGGAGCTGGGCGAATTCGCACTGTCGGTCAATCCGTTCGACATCCAGGCACTCGCGGACTCGATCCACGCCGCGCTGACGATGCCGGTCGAGGAGCGCCGCCGGCGCCTCGAGGGACTGAAGTCAATCGTCACGGCGCGCAATCCCGGCGACTGGATCGACGATCAGATGGCCGACATCCGGGCCAAGGAGCGCAGCTACGCGACCTGAGCGCCGCCTGGGTCGCTGAACGCGGGGCGCGTGTCGGCGAGGGCGCGGGGCCGGGTTATCGGCGCGCGGCGCGCGGGGCCGGGTTATCGGCGCGCGGCGCGCGGGGCCGGGTTATCGGCGCGCGGGGCGCGGGGCGCGTTTTGGCGGTCGCCCGAGCATGCAGTTTGTGGAAAATCCACCCGCGGCGACTGGATTTTCCACGTACGTCGCGCTCACGACTCGATTCGTGGAAAATCCGGTGGGGCAGCGCGGATTTTCCACGTTCTGCAGGCTTGGATCAGTTGAGCGTGCGGCCCGCGCTCAGGGTCTCGATGTACTCGGCGATCCGTCGGTTGCGCGCGTCGGGCGTCTTGACGTGGTGCAGGCGGAACAGGAACGCAAACCGGCGCGAGCCCGTGAGCGATGCGAAGAAGTCGCCCGCAGCCGGGTTCTCGTCGAGCGCTCGCTGGAAATCCGGCGGCACGGTCGCGCGGCTCTGCGGTTCGTAGGCAGCATCCCAGCGCCCATCGTCCTGCGCGGCACGAACCTGGTCCATCCCGGCCTCGCGCATTCGGCCGGCATCGATCAGCGCCATCACCTTGTCGCGGTTTAGCTGTGACCAGATGCTCCTCCGACCCCGCGGAGTGAACCGCTGCAGAAAGAACGTCTCGTCGTATCCCTGCCTGCGGGCGTCGATCCAGCCGTAGCAGAGCGCGGCGTCCAGCACCTCGGGATACGCAACCGTCGTGACGGCCGCGCCCTTCTTGGCGATCTTCATCCAAACACCTGCCGAGGCGGCGTGGTGCGCGTCCAGCCATGCCTCCCAGTCAGCGAGCGTCTGGCACACGATGATCTCGGCGTCGTTTGGCTCGGATGGGGGCTTGGCGGCGATCCCCGCATCTTGGCAGCCGACCGATTCACCGCTCGTGTCGCCGGCGCGATCTCGGCACCCTGGCACCCGCTATAGTCGTCCGCCGCCCGCCAGTCGGGCTTGTAGCTATGCCCAAGCAAGCGTCCCTATACGACCTGATGCTGGTCCTTTCGATGACCGCCGAGGATGACCGCCGCGCGAAGATTCTCTCGGACGTCGAAGCCGAGATCGCCAACGGTGCCGGCGTCGTTGAGCGCAACGACGACTGGCACACGCGGACGCTTGCCTACGAGATCAGGCATCAGCGCGAGGGCGAATACCACCTCCTGCAGTTCACTGGTCCGCCCGCCCTGTTGGACGCGCTTTCGCACAACCTTCGGATCGACGACGCGGTGCTCCGCTTCCGGATCATCAAGGTTCTGCCGGGTACGCCGCCGCCGCCCGAGACGGCGCCGCCGATTCCCGCGGCACCGGTGCCGGTCGAGTCCTAGGCGCACCAGTCTCGGTCGAGTCCTAGCAGCAGCCGCGCAAGTCGAGTCCGAGCAGGAGCCCGGGCCGAAGCCGGGTCGAGTCCCCGGCGCCGGCGCCGGCAAGCGCAAACGCCCTCAATGCGACGAAATCGTGCCGACCTGTGTCGGCGTGCTACGGAACCGCAACCTTTCCGACCATTTTCCGCTGAGCGGCGGGGTGTCCGTCTGGGCTCGACATAGACTCGATGACGAGCTTTCAACATCCCTGAAAGGAGCCTCGGCAAATGGCAGGCACCAACATCAACCGCGTGATCATCACCGGGAATCTGACCAAGGATCCGGAGCTGAGCGCCGCCGGCAGCACCTCGGTTTGCTCGCTGCGAATCGCATGCAACGGCCGGCGCAAGAACCCGGAGACCGGTGCTTGGGAGGATCAGCCCAACTACTTCGACATCACGGTCTGGGGCGCGCAGGGCGAGAATTGCAAGAAGTACCTGAGCAAGGGCCGCCCGGTCGCGATCGATGGTCGACTGCGCTGGCGCGAGTGGACCAACAACGACGGGCAAAAGCGTCAATCAGTGGATATCATCGCTGAGTCCGTGCAGTTCCTCGGTGGGCGTGAAGACGCTGGCAACGGGAACGGGTTCTCGAGCAGCGTCCGCGCGACAGAGAGCGACGTCCCGATCGATACCGGCGATTTCGAGCGCACTCCGGTGAGCGCGGGAGCGGACGAAGACATTCCGTTCTAGCGGCTCCGGGGCCGCGCACCAGAAAACAACCAGCTAGGCTGATCAACAGTGGCAAAGCAACGCAGACGACCGGTGCGCCGGCGCGATCGGAAAGGCGGGCCGACTTCGACCCGTCGAAAGTCGTGCCCGTACTGCCGAGACAAGGTCGAGCAGGTCGACTACAAGGACATCTCGATGTTGCGCCGGTTCATCTCCGAGCGCGGCAAGATTCGCTCGCGGCGGATCACGGGCGCTTGCCGACGTCACCAGAGCCAGGTCGCGCGCGCAGTCAAGCGCGCACGCGAGCTCGCGCTGCTGCCATACGTCGCTGAGGGCAGCGACCATCGCGGCGGGCGCGGGGACCGTGATCGCGACCGCGATCGCGATCGCGACCGCTGACCCCGGAGCAAGTCTCGATGCCCCAGGCAATCCTGCTGCAAGACGTCGAGTCGCTTGGCGAGCGTGGAACCGTCATCGATGTGTCGGCCGGCTATCTGCGCAACTACCTGTTGCCGCGCAAGCTCGCGGAAGCCGCGACCGACTCGTCGATCAAGGCTGCGCGCAAGCGCCAGGAGGACGCCGAGCGGGCTCTGCGCGAGGCAGAGGAGCGCTCTCGCGAGTCCGCTGCGGTGCTCGGACGGACGGTGCTGACGATTCCACAGCAGGCCGGCGACGATGGTCGGCTGTTCGGATCGGTCACGACCCAGGACATTGCGGACGCAATCCGCGACGCCCGTGGCATCCGCGTGGACCGCCGCAAGATCCACCTCGAGGAGCCGCTCAAGAACGTCGGCACCTACATGGTCGTGGTCGAAGTCGCCGATGGGGTGACTGCGACGATCAAGACCATGGTCGTCGCCGCCTGACGCGCTGGTGCTTGGATCGGGTCGGGCCGGCCCGATCTGGTCATCGGTAGCCAGCGCCGCGACCATGCACCGCCTCGTCTGGTTGGGCGCCAGAGCCCGAAACGCTAGGCCGGGGGCGATCGGCGCGAGCTGGTAGCCGCGACCGGACCGGCGCGACGCCCAAGGCGCCCGTGCAGTCTCGATCCCGTTACTACGGGGTTGCGGTTGGTTGAGGGGATGGGGGTGCCGCCGTCCGGGCCTGCTCGGTGTCGTCGGCACTCAGCACCACATTCCGCACCGCCAACACCAAGCAGGCCCCTGACGGCGGCACCCCCATCCCCCCAAAGGCAACCCAGAAAAACAAAGCCCGCATCAAGCGGGATCGAACCTGTCACAGACGCCGCCCCCAAACCTAGACTCGATCCTCCTCGATGAGCGCAGTCCAGAACATCGCCGTCCCGCCGCACAACCTCGAGGCCGAGAAGTCCGTTCTCGGCGCGGTGCTCTTGGACGAGCGCCACCTGCACACGCTGCTGGTCGAGGAACAGCTTCGCCCTGAGCACTTCTACCGCGAGCAGTACGGCGCCGTGTTCGCGGCGATGCTGGCGCTGTATGAGTCGGACCGCAAGATCGATCACCTGACGGTCTCAGAGACGCTGCGCCAGAACGGAAAGCTGGAGGAGGTCGGCGGCGTTGAGGCGATCGACGAGCTCGCCGGCTGGGTCCCCGCCGCCGGGCATGCCCGCGAGTACGGACGGATCGTCCGCGACAACGCGCAGATGCGGGCGCTGCTCACCACGTCGTACGAGATCCAGGCGAGCGTGATCGCGCGCGAGGCGCCAGCCCGCGACCTGGTTGAGCGGGCGGAACGGTCCGTCCTCGAGGTGGCGCATGACGATCGCCAGAAGAAGATCCGCTCGATCCACGACATCCTCCAGGAGGAGACCGACAAGCTGCACCGGCTGTCAGTCGCCAAGACGCCGCTGACCGGTACGCCGTCTGGCTTCCGGGATCTCGACGAGAAGACCGGCGGTTTTCAGGCCGGCAACCTGATCGTGATCGCCGCCCGGCCGTCGATGGGAAAGTCGGCGTTGGTCGCCAACATGGCCGAGAACGCGGTGCTCGCCGGTCACGCGGTCGCGCTGTTCTCGCTCGAGATGTCCGAGTCCGAGCTCGCGCAGCGCTTCGTCGCCTCGCAGGCGAAGATCAAGGGTGAGGACCTGCGTCGCGGAAAGGTCGCCGAACAGCGCTGGCCGAGGATTCTCGAAGCATGCCAGCGCCTGTCCGAGGCGCCGCTGTACGTCGATGACTCGAGCGACACGGGCGTGCTCGAGGTCCGCGCCAAGTCACGCCGCCTGCACGGGCGGCTCGACGGCGGCCTCGGCTTGATCATCATCGACTACCTCCAGCTGATGCGTCACGAGGGCCGGGTCGACAGCCGCGTCGAGCAGGTGGGTCAGATCAGCCGCGGGCTCAAGGGCCTCGCACGAGAGCTCAACGTGCCCGTGATCGCGCTCTCGCAGCTTAGCCGCGCAGTCGAGCAGCGGGGCGGCGAGAAGAAGCCGATTCTTGTCTGATCTAAGAGAGTGCGTGACCGGCGACACGCTTGTGTTGCTGGCCGACGGGCGGCGAATGCCTATCGCGGACCTGGTGGGCACGGAACCCGAGGTTCTGGCGATTGACGAACGTCAGCGCGTAGTGCGCGCACGCAGCGATGCCGTCTGGCACGTCGGTCGTAGGCCCATCCTCCAGCTCCGCCTCGCATCCGGGCGCGCCCTTCGCGCGACCCGCGACCACCGCGTGTTGGCGGGCAGCGGGTGGAAGCGACTTGGAGAGTTGAGTGTCGGCGACCGCGTCGCGCTGGCCCGCCGGCTACCGGAGCCCGATCTGATCGAACGCTGGCCCAACGACCGTGTGATTCTGCTCGGTCAGTTGATCGGAGACGGCAGCTACCTGCGCGGGCAGCCGATGCGCTACACGACGGCTTCAGAGGAGAACAGCCACGCGGTAGCCAGCGCGGCTGAGCGGGAATTCGGCGCTCGCGTAACGAGATACGCGGGGCGCGGTTCATGGCATCAACTTCTGATTTCCGGAAACGGCAATCGCTGGCGTCCAGCCGGCGTCGGAGCCTGGCTCGAAGACCTCGGGATCCGGAATCAGCGCTCGCACGAGAAACGGATCCCTGCGCGCGCATTCATGCTCCCTAGCGACCAAATCGCCCTGCTGCTGAGACACCTGTGGGCGACAGATGGATCCATTTGGGCTGGGCGAGCCGGCAGCGGCAAGCTCGCGACGCGCGTGTATTACGCGACCACTAGCCCTGGGCTGGCTTCTGACGTTGCAGCTCTGTTGCTGCGACTCGGGATCGTTGCACGGATCGGTGAGACGACTTCGGGAACACGGCGAATCTCGAGCGTTGTCGTCTCCGGGTCGGAGGCGCAGCGCCGATTCCTGAACCTCATCGGCGCGTTCGGTCCGCGAGTGTCCCAGGTGCAAACGCTCGACGCTGTTCTCCCGGCTGCGACGACGAACGTCGACACCCTGCCCGTTGAGACTTGGGATGCCGTGCGTGCTGCGATGGCGAGGCAGGGCGTCACTCAACGAGCGATGGCGACTCTAAGAGGCACTTCGTATGGAGGGTCGGCTCACTTCAAGTTCGCTCCCTCGCGTGCGACGGTCGAAAGCTACGCGACCGCGCTCGGGTCGCCGGAGCTACACCGGGCGGCAACGAGCGATCTGTTCTGGGATCGCGTAATCGCGATCGAGCCAGCCGGCGAGTCAGACGTCTTCGACCTGACTGTGCCCGGCCCGTCCTCCTGGCTCGCGGATGGCGTGGTGACCCATAACTCGGGCCAGATCGAGCAGGATTCAGACCTCGTGATGTTCATCTACCGCGAGGAGTACTACGACAAGGACTCCGAGCGTCCCGGCGAGGCCGACATCATCATCGCCAAGCACCGCAACGGCCCTGTGGGCGACGTCGTGCTGACGTTCCAGAAGGAGTACCCGCGGTTCATGAACTACGCCGGCGAGCGGTTCGCGCAATGAGTGCCGAGTGCCCATTCGAGCTCTGTGACGGGTCGGGGTTGCGCTACGACGAGCAGACCAACACCGCCTACGACTGCCGTTGCCGCCCGCAGATCATCGCTCAGCGGAAGGCGCGGAGCTTGTCGGCGGTGATCCCGAGGCGCTACCGCAACGTCTCCTTTGAGCGGCCGCCCGTGACCGAGATCGAGCCGGCGATCGTCGCCGCCACGAGGCGATACGCGGCAACGATCGAGGACCAGCTCGACGCGGGGCGCGGGCTGTGGTTCATGGGGTCGCCCGGGACAGGGAAGACAACGCTCGCGATGCTGGTCTCGCAGGCGGCGCTGAAGGCCGGCCGATCGGTCGCGATCTATTCGCTGCCGCGGTTGCTGAACGAGATCCGCGACACGCACCGCGCGGAGCGCTCGCACGTTGACCTGTTGGACCGTTTGACGCGGGTCGACCTGCTCCACCTCGACGACGTCGGAGCCGAGCGGACGACCGACTGGGTGCTGGAGGAGCTCTACTCGATCGTCAACGGCCGTTACGAGGACGAGCGGTCGATGGTGATCACGACCAACATCCTCGACCGCACAGCTCTCTGCGAGCAGGTCTCGGAGCGCACCGTCTCGCGCCTGACCGAGATGTGTGACGAGCTCCCACTGCTCGGCGACGATCACCGGATGGATCTGCGCACGGCTTGATGACACGCGCCGCCGTCGGGACCTTGCTGGCCGCGCTCGAGGTAGCCGCGTGCGGCTTGCTCGTCGCGCTCGCGGTAGCCGGGTGCGGCGGTGGCTCACACGCGAGTACGAGCGGTTCCCACCACGCTCGTCCACGCCCGCGGCCCGGCGTCTTCCCCGGCTCTGGCCCGGCTCAGACGGTGAGCGGGGGCCCGGCCGTCTCGACGCGACTCGCCGGGGCGTGCTCAACCGCGGTCTCGAGGCAACGGAAGCTCAGCGGAATCTCGAACAGGTTCGTCTCCAGCGCGCCCGACTCGTTCGGTGTTGCGAGCGCCGTCGGCGGCCAGTACGCGTTCGTGTCCACAAGACGACCGGCGATCGAGGTCATCTCCGGGTTGCCGTCGCCGGCACGCGTCTTGCGCACGGTTGCGGTGCCGCCGTCGACTACCCCGCTCGGACTCGCGGTGACTCCCGACGGCAGCTACCTGCTCGCCGCGAGCGGCGGCGGCGCGCTGGTGCTGAGCACCGCTCGCCTCGAGCACGGCGGCGCAAACCCATACCTGGGCACGCTCCAGGTCCCGCTGAGCGGGCATCCGGGGTTTCAGAGCCCAGGCGGTGCGATCGAGGTGACAACCGCGGACGACGGCCGCTACGCGTTCGTGTCGCTCGAGGACACCGGCCAGATCGCCGTGTACAACCTCGACGCGGCGCTTGCAACCGGATTTGGGCGGTCGCATCTGGTCGGCTACATCCGGCTCGGGCTCGCGCCGGTCGGGATGGTCGTGTCGCCCGACGGTCGATGGCTGTACGCGACCAGCGAGGTCGGCGGACCCTCTGGTGTTCCGAGGGTCTACCGCTCGGACCCGGACGGCTCAGTGACCGCGATCTCGGTCAGCGAGGCGCTCAAGGATCCGGCACGGTCGGTCGTCAACAGCGCTGCCGCCGGGTGTGGGCCGGTCCGGATCGCGACCGCGGACGGCGGCAACGTGATCCTGGTGACCGCACGCGAGAGCGACGAGCTGCTGGCGTTCTCGGCGGCCGACCTGCGGCACGGTTACCCAGACGCGCTGCGCGCGGCGGTCCGCGTCGGCGAGGCGCCGGTCGGCATCGAGCCGATCGACGGAGGCGCTGATGCGGTCGTCGGGGATTCGAATCGTTTCGAGGCCCGCGGCGCCACCACCGGCCTGACCGTCGTCGACGTTGCCGACCTGCTGGCCGGCAGGCCGAGCGTCGTCGGGGAACTGAGCGCCGGGGCGTTCCCGCGCGACATGTCGGTGACGCCGGACGGCAAGACGCTACTAGTGACGGACTTCGACTCGGCGCAGATCCAGGTCGTGAACCTGACCCAGCTCCACTGAGGTCGCTGGCGGGTCGATTCGAGCTCCAGCGCGGCGGCGGCCGCCCGCACCCCTCGTACACTCCACCGGGTCATGCCAGGAATCGTTGTCGTCGGCGCCCAATGGGGCGACGAGGGAAAAGGGAAGGTGACGGACATGCTCGCCGAGCGGGCAGACGCCGTCGTGCGCTTCCAGGGGGGCAACAACGCCGGGCACACGATCGTGCGCAACGGCCAGACGTGGAAGCTGCACCTGATGCCCTCGGGGATCCTCCACCCGGGCAAGCTGTGCGTGATCGGCAACGGCGTCGTGATCGACCCGAAGGTCCTTACGGACGAGCTCGACGAGCTCCGACGTCGCCACGTCGACACCCGCGCGCTGCGCATCTCGGCCAACGCGCATCTGATCATGCCCTACCACCTGATGCTCGACCACGCCGGCGAGGCAAAGCTCGGCAAGCTCCAGATCGGCACGACCCGCCGGGGCATCGGTCCGTGCTACGCCGACAAGGCCGCGCGGCTGGGGATCCGGATGCAGGACCTGCTCGACGAGAAGATCCTCAAGAAGAAGATCGTCGCGGCGCTCGAGCCCAAGCGGTTGTCGCTGCGTCCGTTCGCCAAGGACCCGGCGCTCGACCTGCAGACGATGACCGATCAGTACCTGACCTACGGCCACGTGCTCGAGCCGTATATCGCCGACACCTCGCGGCTCGTCTTGCAGCGGCTCGACGAGGACGAGTTGGTCGTGTTCGAGGGCGCACAGGGCGCGCTGCTCGACATCGACCACGGGACGTATCCGTTCGTCACCTCCTCGAATCCGGTCGCGGGCGCTGCCTGCATCGGAGCCGGGGTCGGCCCGAAGGACATCGACGAGGTCTGGGGGGTGGCCAAGGCCTACGTGACCCGGGTCGGCGCGGGTCCGTTCCCAACCGAGCTCGAGGGTGCGCTTGCGGATCAGATCCGCGAACGGGGCGGCGAGTACGGCACCACCACCGGGCGGGCGCGGCGCGTTGGCTGGCTCGACCTCGTCGCGCTCCGCTACGCGGCGCGACTCAACTCACTGACGGCGCTGGCGATCACGAAGCTCGACGTTCTGG
Source organism: uncultured Solirubrobacterales bacterium (assembly GCA_963768015.1). Classification (GTDB taxonomy): domain Bacteria; phylum Actinomycetota; class Thermoleophilia; order Solirubrobacterales; family Solirubrobacteraceae; genus Palsa-465. The sequence goes on along the minus strand of CAVYGK010000007.1, from coordinate 39,576 downwards.
CGGGGTTGGATCCACTCCGCGTATGCACGCGCTATCGCAGTGACGAAGGCGCCGAGCTCGATCATTTTCCATATCACCAGACGGTCCTGCACCACTCGATCGGCGAATACGAGGAGCTGCCCGGGTTCAACGACGACCTGAGCGAGTGCAGAACCGAATCCGAGCTGCCGACCGCGGCGCGCGACTACCTGCGCTTCGTCTCTGAGTTCGTCGGCGTCCCGGTCGCCCTGGTCGGAGTCGGGCCTGGGCGCGAGCAGGTGATCTGGACCGAGAGCTCGGTGGGAATGGCGGCGCTTGGCGGCGACCGCGCCGGCGCCTAGGACCAGCGCTTGACGGCCGTCTAGGACCAGCGCTCGAGCAGATCCTCGTCCTCAACCCGCCTGACGACGCGCGCCGGCACACCCATCACCACCTCGCGGTCGCCCACGTCGCGGGTCACGACCGCGCCCGCGGCAACGAACGCCTCCTCGCCGATCACCACCCCCGGGCGTCACGACAACCCCGCCGCCGACGCGGCAGGCGCGCCTGAAAGTCGGGCCCGAGAGCGGCTCGCCCCTGGGATGGCGACCCATCGCATGATCGTTGGTCGTAATCACGCCCGGCCCGAGAAACACGTAGTCCTCGACCACGGACCCCCCCGTCACGTACACGCCCGTCTGGATCAGGACCCGTTCGCCGATCACGACGTCGAAATCGACGGTCGAGCCGCGGCCGACCACCGAGCGGGGGCCGATCACCGCTCGTTCGCGCACCTGCGACTGGTCGCCGATGATCGCGTTCGCGGCGATCGCCGCGCCGGCGTAGACGACGGCTCCGGCGCAAATCGTGACCCCGTCGGCGATCGACAACGGCTGCGCCGGCGGACCGGCGGCGCTTGACCCGGGACGCAACCGCGGTCGCTTGCCGAGTACCGCGCCGTCCTCGATCACGCAGTCACACCCGATCTGGGTGCCGGCGTGCACGACCACTGCCGCGCCGATGCTCGAGCCCGAACCGATGCTCGCCCGCTCGTAGATCACCGCGCCGGGCGCCAACGAGACATCTTCGGCGATCGTCGCGCCGGGGAACACGTGGGCGCCGACATCTGTCAGCTGGACACGCTCAGCCGGCACCGACGCGGCTCCTGCGGCGCGACTGCTCAAGTGACTGCTGCAGCGCCTCGAGCACCTTCACGACGCGCAGTCCGCTCGCGCCGTTCGACCGCGGCTGGGCGCCGGTTCTGACGCAGTTCACGAAGTGCTCGCACTCGATTCGCAGCGGCTCGGCATTTGGGATCCGCGGCGAATAGATGTCGCCGCTGCGGGTGATGTACTCGCCGTAGCCGCGGGCATCCTCGTCGAATCCCTTGTCGTACACGGTCAGCTTGCGCTCCAGCTCCATGTCGTCGAAGGTCGCCATCCGTCGCGAGCCGACGACCGTAAAGCGACGCTCCTTGTGCGGGTCGAGCCACGAGAGGTGCAGGTGTGCCGAAAGGCCTGAGGGGAAACGCATGAAGCAGAAGACGACGTCCTCGACGCCGTCGCGCACGTATGCCTCGCCTCGCGCGGCCACCTCGGTTGGCTCCTCATCGGCCAGGTGCAGGACGACAGACACGTCATGTGCCCCGAGGCTCCACAGCGCGTTCTCGTCCGCACGGAGCTTGCCGAGGTTCAGCCGGTTGCCGTAGATGTAGTAGATGTCGCCGAGCTCGCCCGAATCGGTCAGCTCCTTCAGCCTCGCCACGCCCGGGTGGTACTCGAGCAGATGACCCACCATCAGCAGCCGTCCGGCCGCTTCCGCCGCGCCGACCGCGAGCTCGGCGTCCGCCACCGACTGCGCGAGCGGCTTTTCAACGAAGCAGTGCTTGCCTGCCTCGAGCACCCTGACCGCGAGCTCAGCATGGGTCGGGACCGGCGTCGCGAGCACAACGGCATCGACCGACGGATCGCCGAGCAACTCGTCGACGTCAGCGGTGAGCACGGTGCGCGGAAAGATCTGCGCGACCCGCTCGCGAGCCGCCTCGGACCCATCGCAGCAATACGCGAGCTCGACGCCTTCGATCGCGGCGAAGTTCCGAGCCAGGTTTGGCCCCCAGTAGCCGAGCCCGACGACCCCGATACGCAGCGGTAGCTCAGTCATGCAAGACCCGGCAGCAGTGTAAGTGCGGCGACGACGCGCTCGCCGGCCCGACCATCCCCATACAGCTCGGGATGGGTGGCTGGGGGTTCGCGGTCGAGCGCGGTCACCGTCGCCTCCGGATCGAGATCGACGAGCACGTTCCAGCCAAGCTCGACGGTTTCGGTCCACTCGGTGCTGGGTCGCAGGGTCACGCACATCACATCGGCGAAGTACGCCTCCTTCTGAAGTCCGCCCGAGTCGGTCAGAACCGCGCGCGCATTGCACAGCAGCGCGGTCAGCTCGAAGTATCCGATCGGCGGCATCACCCTCACCTCCGGCGCGAGGCGCAGCTCCTCGAGCATGCCCGTGTCGCGCAGCCGCGCCTCGGTTCGCGGATGCAGTGGCAACAGGACTGGGAACGGCACCGCCTCCAGGACCTCAACCAGCCGCGCGAGGCGCGCCGGATCGTCGACGTTCCCGGCACGGTGTGCGGTCGCCAGCACGTACTCCCCGGGTTCGACGCCGTGGGCGCGGACCAGATCGGTCCGCTCTCGGGCCCGCGGTTGCGCCTCCATCGCAACGTCCACCATCACGTCGCCCACGAGCTCGGGCAGGCCGGTCACCGCCTCGTGCCGTAGGTTCGCCATCGCAACCTCGCTCGAGCACAGCAGCAGCGAGCTCGCATGGTCGACCAAAACCCGGTTGAGCTCCTCGGGCATCGAACGGTCAAACGAGCGCATCCCCGCTTCGACGTGTGCGACCGGGATCATCATCTGAGCCCCAGCGAGCGCGCCGGCGAGGGTCGAATTCGTGTCCCCGTAGACGAGCACCACATCCGGCGCCTCGCGCTCGAGGATCGGCTCGAGCGCCGTCAGCATGCGCGCCGTCTGCGAGCTGCTCGTTCCGAGCGCGACCCCGAGCTGCTCGTCGGGCGCGGGCAACCCCAGCTCCGCAAAGAAGATCGCCGAGAGTTGATCGTCGAAGTGCTGGCCCGTGTGGACGAGAAACTCGTCGTGCACCCGGCGCAGCCGATGCGACACCGCCGCCGCCTTGATGAACTGCGGGCGGTTGCCGATTACGGTGAGGACCTTCACCGGTCGAGCTCTGACCGGATGTGCTCCTCGACCGCCGACGCGGCGCGCTGCGTTACAAGTCCCGGCGCGGCAAACGACTTCTGATCGACCGCGCTCACCGGCTGCACCTCACGCGCGGTCGAACCGAGGAACACCTCATCGGCGGCCAGCAGCTGTTCGAGCGTGCAGGGCCGTTCCTCAACGCCCGCGACCTCGATCAGGATCGCGCGTGTGATCGAGGCGAGGATGTGCTCGTCGAGCGGCGGGGTCAGGATCTGATCGCCCTCCACCCAGTAGACGGAGCTCGTCGGCGCTTCCAGCACGCGGCCATGGGGCGTCACGAGTAGGGCCTCGTCGTAACCCTGCTCGCGCGCGAGTCGGCCAGCGAGCATGTTGGCCGCATACGACAGCGACTTGACGCCGTCGAGAACTCGCGTCGGCGAATAGGTGATCGTCTTGACTCTTGCGTGCTCGGGCATCCCGGACAGCGGCTCGGTCATCATCAGTCGCCGCCCACCACGCGTGATCATGATCCGCAGCAGGTCGTGATCGGGACCCTCACCGGCCTCCGCGAGCAGCCGGTGGGCGTCGGCCCGCACCGCCTCGACGTCGACGGGCAGTCGCAGATTGTGTGCCGAGCGCCCGAGCCGCGCCAGGTGTTCCTCGAAGGCGAACGGCGTGCCGCGGTAGACGCGGATCACCTCGAACACGCCGTCACCACGGATCAGACCCTCGTCGGCGATCGGGATCGTCGCCTCGGCCACGGGCATGATCTCGCCGTCGACCGAGGCCAACGAACCGGTGCCGGCGTCACTCACCCGGCGGAGACTACTTCTCCGACGCGCGTCCAGACATCCGCGAGGCGGACGATCGTCGCCGCCGCGGATGCCATGTCGTTGACCGACGCCCACTCCCGCACCGAGTGGTACTCGTGACCGCCCGTGAACAGGTTGGGCGTCGGCAGCCCCATCTCGCTCAGACGGGAGCCGTCGGTGCCACCTCGGATCGGCGTTCGCACGGGCTCGATCCCCTCGGCCCTGATCGCCGCCTCGGCCGCGTCGATGATCTGCGGGAAGGCCTCGATGTAGGCGCGCATGTTCCGGTACTGGCGGTGAGCGTCGATCTGGACCCGGGCGCGCGGGTGTTCGGCGAGCACGTCGTGCGCGGTGCGCTCAAACAGCTCGACGTGCTCACGCAGCCGGTCCTCGTCGAAGTCGCGCACAATCGCGCGCAGCTGGGCCTCGCTTGCCGATCCCGTCAGCGAGTAAGGATGGATAAAGCCCTCGCGGCCGGAGGTCGTTTCCGGGGTGAGGCTGTCCGACGGCAGCGCGGTCAGGATCTGGGCGGCGATCCGGAGTGCGTTCACCAGCTTGCCGGTCGCCTGACCGGGGTGGACGTCTACGCCGCGAACCGTCGCGGTCAGCTCGATTGCCGCAAACGTCTCGTCCTGGAGCTCGCCGGTCTCTGACCCATCGAGTGTGTAGGCGCAAGACGCCCCGAACGCCTCGATGTCGAATAGCGTCGCCCCCTCGCCGATCTCCTCGTCGGGGGTGAAGGCGACCCGCAGGGTCGGTCGCGGCAGCTCTGGATGGGCGGCCAGGTAGGCGACCGCGGCGACGATCTCGGCGACGCCGGCCTTGTCATCGGCACCGAGCAACGTGTCACCACTCGAGGTGACGATGTCGTGGCCTCGCTTGGTGCGCAACTCCGGCATCGTCGCCGGATCGAGCTTGGTGCCGGCCTGCGGGAGCTCCAGCACGCCTCCGTCGTAATCGCGGTGCACGACCGGCTTGACGCCCGCGCCGGGCGCGTCCGGCGTGGTGTCCATGTGCGCGATCAGCCCGATCACCGGATCAGCTCCCTCGCTTGCGGACAGCGTGGCGGTCACGTAACCGTTCTCGTCGAGCTGTACTTCGGAAAGCCCGGCGGCTCGGAGCTCGGCCACCAGCAGTCGGCCGAGCTCGAGCTGGCCGGGCGTGCTCGGGGAACGCTGGCGGTCGCGCTCGGATTGCGTGTCAATCTGCACATAGCGCAGGAACCTGTCCAGCACGTCGGAGGCCAGGGTCCGGGCGAGATCTGAGGTGTAGGTCGATTCAGGCATCTGGCTCTGAGTATTCCAAGCTCTCGGTTCCGAGTAACCGCCGGTCGGGTAGGGACCCGGGATGCGAGCCAAGCGCAAACCGAGACTACGCCGCGCAAACTGCTCCCGTCCCGGCCTCAGACGTGTCAAGCGTGGCAAGGGCTTCTCGTACACGGATTCCCACGGCGAACGGATCCGAGACGCCGAGCAGGTTCTGCGCATCAAGAAGCTCGCGATCCCGCCAGCCTGGCGGGAAGTCTGGATCTGTCCCGATCCGCTGGGACACCTCCAGGCGACAGGCGTCGATGACGCGGGGCGCAAGCAGTATCTCTACCACCCTCGCTGGCGCGAGCTCCGCGACCGCCAGAAGTTCGAGCACATGGTCGCGTTCGCCAACGCGCTGCCGCGGTTGCGCCGCGCATTGCTGCGCGACCTCGATCGCGACGAACTCGATGCAACGCGAGTGCTGGCGTGCGCGGTCAGGCTTCTGGATGTCGGGCTGTTCCGGATCGGCAGCGAGCAATACGCCGACGATGACGGCGGCCTCGGACTGGCGACCATCGCGAAGGAGCACGTCGCGATCGAGGACGGCGAAATCGTGTTCGACTATCCCGCCAAAGGCGGAGCCAGGCGCGTGCAGGCGGTGCAGGACCAGCGCTCGCGCGAGGTCGTCAGCGCGCTCAAGCGCCGCCGCGGTGGCCCGAATCAGCTCCTGGCGTTTCGGGAGGGCCGCCGCTGGCAGCCGGTGCGCTCAGACCAGATCAGCGACCACCTGAAGAGCAAGATCGGAGAGCAATACAGCGCCAAGGACTTTCGGACCTGGAACGCGACGGTGCTCGCGGCCGTGTCGCTCGCCGCTGATGGCTCCGACGCCGTCAGCCAGCGCGCTCGAAAGCGGGCGATCGACGGCGCAGTGCGCGGCGTCGCGGAGGTGCTGGGCAATACACCCGCGGTCGCGCGCCGGTCATACGTCGACCCGCGCGTGTTCGACCGCTACCTGTCGGGCTGGACGATCGCTGGTGCACTGGATCGAATCGGCGCTCTTGATGGGCCTGACGACCGGCAGCGCAGACGCCTGGAGCGGGCAGTGCTCGACCTCCTGCACGACGAGCGCGATTCCGGGGCGGTGCAGCACGTAAAGGCTGCAAATGCACCGTGAGGCCTCAACTTTTGGCTAGTTAGGGGGAATCTCAAGCCCGCCTGTGATAGAACCCGGGTGTCCGCAAGCCCGATCGGGACGGTCTGCAACCCCGGGAGGTCAGGGATGGCGGTGACCCCAAGCACCGAGCCATTGGCAAAGGCCATCAGCTCGCCTGAGTTGTTCAGGCGTTGGCGTAGCGAGCGCGATCGACGTGCACGTGAGGTGTTGATCGAGCGCTTTCTGCCGCTCGCGCGCAAGCTCGCACGCCGCTACACCTCGTCGACTGAGCCGTTCGACGATCTCGTCCAAGTCGCGAGCCTTGGACTAGTGAAGGCAGTCGAGCGTTTCGATCCCGACCGCGGGTTTGCGTTTACGTCGTTTGCCGTCCCGACGATCGTCGGCGAGCTGAAGCGCTACTTCCGCGATACCGCATGGGCGCTCCACGTCGACCGCAGCGCCCAAGAACGGGCGCGGAAGATCGCAGAGGCACGGCGTGAGATCGCGATGACACGCGGTCGTGGGCCGACCATCGGCGAGCTCGCTGAATACCTCGAGTGCAGCAGCGAGGAGGTTCTCGACGGCCTGCAGGTCGGCGAGGCCTTCGACACGGTGTCGCTCGACGCGCCGAAGCAGGGCGACGGCGATACGACGGTCAGCCGACTCGAGGCGATCGGCGACGCAGACGAACGGATGGACCGGATCGACGACCAAGTCACGATCTTCACCGCGGCGATGCGCCTTCCGAAACGCGAGCGGGAGATTCTGTACTTGCGCTTCAGCGAGGATCTCACCCAAACCGAGATCGCCGACCGCGTTGGGGTGTCGCAGATGCAGGTCTCGCGGCTGCTGCGGCGCTCGTTACAGCGGCTTCGAGACAGCTGCGAGTGAACTCCGGCTCGCTCGTCGGCTAGCCCGCTGGACCGCTGCTTCGCGACTTCTCCGGGGCCGATGGTAAAGCGCCGCCTCTGGTGAACTACCATTTCCAGGTGGATCGCCGTGCATTCACGTGTGCGTCAGATGAACGACAAGCCGCCTCGCTTATCAGTAGGCTCGGGCCAGCGTGCAGAGTGATTTTCGCGTAGACGTGCGGAACGAGGGGCGAGCGGTGATCGTGGCTGTCGCCGGCGAGCTTGACCTTGCCTCGAGCCCGCAGCTAGAAGGGGAGCTCGACCGCGTCTGGGACTCGGAGCCTCAGCAGCTCGTGATCGACCTCCGGCGGCTCGAGTTCATGGACTCGACCGGGCTCAGCATCATCGTCGGCGCACATCAGCGCATGGCCGAACACGGTCGCTCCCTGACGCTGGTCAAGGGCTCGCCGCAGGTGCAGCGGCTGCTCGACCTCACCGGGGTCGCCGAGCGCCTGCAGCTCGTCGACACCCCCGAAGAGGTCGTTACAGGAGGCTGACCTGGCAAGCGCTGACGGACTCGGCGACCACCTTCTTGGGGGCGGACCGGAGTGGGCCGAGCTGTTGGAGACACTCGGCGAAGCGATCACGATCCGCGAGCCCAACGACAAGTTGGTCTACGCCAACCGCGCAGCGCTCAGACATCTCGGGTTCGAGACGCTGGAGGACCTAAAGCAGCGTTCGCTGGATTCGATCATGGCCGACTACATTGTGACCGACGAGCACGGCGGCCCATTGGTGATGAGCGACGTCCCGTCGGTACGGCTCCTGCGCGGTGAATCCGCCGAACCGCTGCTGATGCGCACCGTCGATCGTCGTACCGGCGAGGTGCGTTGGGATCTGCTCAAGACCGCCGGGCTGACCGACCGCGATGGCAAGCTCACGGTCGCTGTGACCGTGATCGAAGATCTGACCGCGGTCAAAACCGCCGAGGTGCACATGCGAATCCTGTCCGAGGCGGGACGCGTCCTCGCGTCAACCGGCGATCTCGATCAGACGCTCCAAGAGATCGCCGAGATCCCGGTCCCCGACCTCGCGGACCTGTGCGTCGTCGACCTGATCGATCAGAACCTGGCGCGCGACCACGCCGCGATCGCGCACACGGATCTGGCACGCCGCCAGCTGATCGGGGAGCTGGGTCAGTTCCGCGCGCCGGTGCTGGACTCGGATTCGGCACTGGGCCGAGTGTTTCTGACTGGCGAGCCTGAGCTGTTTGAGGAAATCACCGACGAGGTGCTACAGCGCGCCGCCCGGGATCCCTCGAATCTCGAGGCGTTGCGCGCGATCGGGATTCGATCGGCGCTCGTGGTGCCGCTTCGGGCGCGCGCTGAGACGATCGGTGTGATGACGCTTTGCACGGTCGAATCCAAACGACGGCTGACTGGCGATGACCTCGCGATCGGCCAACAGCTCGCCGATCGTGTCGCGATCGCGGTCGACAGCTCACGAATGCAGGCGACTATCAGCCGGGTTGCCGAGACGCTCCAGCAGAGCCTGATCCCGAGCGAGCCACCGCCTGTCCCGGGGTGGGAGCTGGCGGCGCTCTACAGGCCTGCCGGTTCCGCACAACGGATCGACGTCGGCGGCGACTTCTATGAAGTCTTCGATGCCGGTCCCGCGAGCATCGCACTGATCGGCGACGTGACGGGCCATAGCGTCACCGCTGCAACGGTGACGGCGTTGATGCGCCATGGCGCCAGGTTCGCCAGCAAGCTCGAACCCCAACCGGCGGCGATCTTGCACCGCCTCGACGAGGAACTGCGCCGGCTACCGGGCACCACGCTCTGCACCGCGCTTTGCGCGAGACTCGCGCCCGGCGAACTGGTGCTCAGCTCGGCCGGCCACCCACCGGCCCTGCGCGTCGATACCGCCGGCGTCGTGACCGAGGTGTCGGCGGCCGGACCACTGCTGGGAGCGTTCGAGGACGCGACCTGGCGCGAGGAAACCGTCGCGGTCGGCGCCAGAGAATTGGTCCTGCTGTACACCGACGGCGTCACGGAAACGCTCGGCGGGCAGGAGCGATTCGGGCTCGGCAGATTGCGAGAGCTCCTTTCCGATCACGCTGGAGCCAGTCCCGACGTGTTGCTCGACGCGCTGGCCGGAGCGCTCGATGAGTTCCGAGTTGGCGACCGCGGCGACGACGTCGCGGCGCTGGCGCTCCGACCCTCGAGCTAGCGGCGGCTAGCGGCGATGATCGATCACGACGACGTGCAGGAATTCGCCGTCACCGTCGGGCTCGACCGAAACCTCGTCGCTCAGCAGCACCAGCGGCGACGGGGAAGGATCCCCGCGCGAGGAACGGAGCAGCTCGCTGGTCCCGGTACGGAAGGGACCGACGGCCAGCTCCAACCGCCGTTCGGCGGCCGACAATCGCGCGTCGATCCGCAACCCCGAGGCGGCACGGATCGCGTGGGCGGCGATCGTGTCCGTGACCAGATAGACGTCTGAAAAGCGATCCAACGAGAAGTGCGCAGTAGCGGCAAGGGTCCGCGCGAGCCGTCCGAGCACACCGGTCAGCAGCGTTACCGGCGAGATCGAGACGACGACTTCATCCTCGCGCTCCCGTACCCAGCCATCGTCTGGACTCGCTTCCGCGGGACGGCGGAGCAGCGTCTTCCCGGCCCGCTCGGCGGCAAAGCACATCTGAACCAAGGTGCCGCCGTGAGGACCTGGAAGCACGGTCAGTTCGGTCGCCAAGGCGCGCATCACCGAAAGCCCGATGCCGTCTGTGCGATCTACGACATCCGGCTCGACGCCGATCCCGTTGTCCTCTACCTCGACCCGGATGCTGCCGATCGTCAACGTACAGACGGACGCCCATCGGGCCGGGTTCGTCCCCGTACGCGTGCAAGACGACGTTGTTGCACGCTTCGCTGATCGCCGTCTTGAGATCGTCCAGTAGCTCAGGATCGACCGCTAGCTGTTCCGCGACACCACCGAGCATTCCCCGGACGATCGTCAGAGTCTGGGCTCTGCTCTCGAGGTCCAGACGAACAGTTGGCGGTTCAGTGGTCACATCAGCTTTCGCGCCGCCGTCCACCCGGACCGAACACACAGTTGGTCGCGGAAGTCGACTTAGTTCTGTCAGTGTGGGGGCGGCGCGCCTTCGGCCTCGGTCAGCTCGGTCAGGCGTGCAATCGCGCGCCTGAGGATACGCGACACCTGCATCTGCGAGACACCGACGTGCTCAGCGATCTGTGTCTGCGTCAAGTCGTGGACGAACCGGAGCGCGAGCACCTGGCGCTCGCGGTCCGAGAGCTCGGCAGCCGCGGCGCCGACCGTTAGGCGGTCGTCGGCGAGCCGGAGATCCGGATCTTCGCTACCGAACGTGTCGACAACTGCAGTGCTGCCGCCGTCTCCATCGTCGAACGGTGCGTCGAGCGATGATGCGTGATGCGCGCGGGCGGTCTCGAGCGCGTCAAGCACTTCCTCGATGCTCAACTCGAGATACTCCGCCAGCTCCGTCACAGTCGGGGGCCGACCGGATCTTGCGCTGAGCTTGTTCTGCGCATCCTCGACCTTAACCGCGCGCTCCTGGGCGCCTCTCGGGACGTGCACCGCCCAGCCAAGGTCGCGGAAATAGCGCTTGAGCTCGCCGAGGATCGTCGGCACCGCGAACGACGAGAATGCGTTGCCGCGCTTGCAGTCAAAGCGGTCGACGGCTTTCACGAGCCCGAGGCTCGCCACCTGAAGCAGATCCTCGAACGGCTCGTGTGCCGCGCTGTAGCGGCGCGCCAATTTCCGGGCCAACGGCAAGAAGCGCGCGACGAGCTCGTCGCGCGCGGCGCTGTCGTGGTGGCGCTGCCAGCGTTCGAACAGTAACTCGGTTTCACGCTGGGTCAGGGGGCCACGGCGCGGGATCGATCGAGAAGGCGTGGATGTCAAGATGGCCATGGATTCTTAGTACCCGTTTCTGGAGTTATCAATCACGCCCGACACGTGATCTGACCCTCTCACGATTCTCTGAAGAAGTTCTGAGGAGATTCCCAGGTTTGCGGCTCAAGATTCGTGCACGTGAACGAGCCCCTGCGAGTGTTGGTCGTCGACGACGAACCGAGCATCGTCGACGTGATCTCGATGGCGCTCCGTCACCAGGGCTATGAAGTCGCCGTAGCCGACACGGGCTCGCGGGCGCTCACGGAGGCCAGAGAGTGGCGCCCGCACGCGATGGTGCTCGACGTGATGCTGCCCGACATGGAGGGCTTCGAAGTCGCTCGACGTCTGTCGGCAGAGCGAAGCGAGGTGCCGATCCTGTTTCTCAGCGCGCGCGATAACACCGCGGACAAGGTCAGAGGACTGACCACAGGCGGCGACGACTACGTGACCAAGCCGTTCAGCCTCGAGGAACTGATTGCCCGGCTCCGAAACATCCTGCGCCGCAGTGGGGCGCTACACCAGCCTTCGAGCCGGCTCAAGTTTGCCGATCTCGAACTCGACGAGGACACGCGCGAGGTCTCCCGTGGCGGGCGCCCGATCGAGTTGACCGCGACCGAATATCGGCTGCTGCGCTACCTGCTCCTCAATCCGCGGCGGGTGCTCACCCGGGCGCAACTGCTCGATCACGTTTGGAGCTACGACTTCGGCGGTGATGCGCGCGTGCTCGAGACATATGTCAGCTACCTGCGAAAGAAGATCGACGCCGAGGGTCCGCCGCTGCTGCACACGGTTCGTGGAGTCGGCTACGCCCTACGTTTGCCGAGGGAGTAGATGTCGCTCCGGGCAAGGTTGCTGGCCGGGATGGTTGTGCTCGTCGCGGCCGGGCTACTGGTGGCCGCGTTCGTCACCTACGAGGAGCAACGCTCGTTCCTGCTCAAGCGCGTCGACCAGCAGGTCCTGTCGGCGCTGCCGGTGATCTCTGCCCAACTGCGCCTCGCCAACACGCCGGCGGCTTCGCGATTTAGTCGACGGCATCTCCCGTCGCGTTTGCTCGGTGGCGAGTTCAGACCGCGCGCGCTCGCGATTCTGCCACCCAGGGACGTTCGGAGAGCTGCGCAGGGCGAATGGCACGGTACTGCGCACTCGTACGTTCAGCTATTCCGCGTCGGCGGTCAAGCCCGGTGCTCCCCGCCTCGCTACCGATCAGTCCGCCCGGCACCGCCCCGCATGTATTTGGCGTGCAGTCAACGGGCCCGACGGGCCAGCGCTATCGCGCTGTTGCTTTCAGGGTCGGTAGCGACACGGTCGTGGTTGCGGTGCCGCTGCGAGAGGCACAAGACACTTTGCATCGGCTGGTCGTGGTCGAAGCGCTGGTGGCGGGCGGAGTGATCTTGGCGCTGATCGTGCTCGGGTGGTTCGTGATCGGTGTCGGCTTGCGGCCGCTGCAGCGGATCGGCAGGGTGGCGAGCGAGATCGCCGGCGGCGACCTCTCCCGCCGCGTCACGCCGTCGGATACCAAGACCGAGGTTGGCCGGCTCGGGCTTTCGCTGAACGTGATGCTGACGCAGATCGAGCGCGCCTTCAGGGACCGGAGCGAGAGCGAAGAGCGGTTGCGCCACTTCCTGGCGGACGCCTCGCATGAACTGCGAACGCCGTTGTCGTCGATCCGAGGCTACGCGGAGCTGTTCCGTCTCGGCGCGGCCGAGGACCCTGCAACGCTTAAGCGAGCGATGGCTCGGATCGAAGCCGAGTCGGCGCGCATGGGCGTATTGGTGGAGGACCTACTGCTGCTGGCGCAGCTCGACCAGACCTCCGAGATGCGTCACATCCCGGTCGACCTGACCGAGCTTGCCGACCACGCCGCCGCCGACACTCGCGTAGTCGCGCCTGACCGCGATGTGACGGTCGCCGACGACGGTCCCGTGTTCGTGCTTGGCGATCCCGACCGTCTTCGGCAGCTGCTCGCCAATTTGTTGCGGAACGCGGATCATCCATACGCCTCCCGGCAGCCCGGTCGAGATCTCGGTCCGCCGCGCGCACGAGAGTGCGATCCTCGAGGTCCGCGATCACGGCCCAGGCTTGCCGCCGGAGGCGCACGACAAGGTGTTCGAACGTTTCTGGCGGACCGAAGGTGGCCGAACCCGAGGAGCCGGGGGCGCGGGCCTCGGACTGACGATCGTTCGTGCGATCGTCATCGCTCACGGTGGGGAAGTGCGGGCGGCGAATGCCGACGGGGGCGGAGCCGCTGTTCCACGTCGAACTGCCGCTCGCGCAAGCCGCCGCGGCACCGGAGTCGGAAGGCGAAGAGGCGCTCTCAGCAAAGTCTCAGCGTTCTGAAGGCGGACTCTTATCCCGATCGCGCACATTCAGCAGCCGATGACGAACATGGAGCGAGGTGCCCACAGATGAAATCCAACCCGCGCGGATACTGGCATCTCGTCGTTCTGGCGCTGGTCGGAGTGGCGATCGTTGTTGCAGGAGTCCTCGAGATCGGCGCGCCGTCGAGTTCGGCGCGAGTCTCGAAGCAGGTGGTCACGGCCGAGGACGGCGTCGTCCAGTCGACCGTCTCGGGCTCGGGCAACATCGAACCCGGCACTCAGGTGTACGCGAACTTCAAGACGAGCGGCACGCTCTCGAGCGTCAACGTCAGCGTCGGCCAGCACGTCCAGCAAGGCCAGCTGCTGGCCACGCTAGACCCGACCTCGGCCCAGCTGTCCGTCAATCAGGCACAGCTCAGCCTCGACGCGGCCGAAGACCAACTGACGGCCGCCGAGGACGGCAGCACGAGCTCGTCGGGCAACTCGACCAGCGCCAGCACGACCGTCTCCCCGTCGACGACCGAGTTTGTGTCCGACACCGTGGAGCGACCGACAAACACGCCGGTGAGCAGCACGACGAGCACCACGACGACTCACGCTTCTCAGCCCTCCACGCATCCGAGCTCGAACTCGGGTTCCCGGTCGAGCTCGTCGAACTCGTCGCACGCTCCAACTCTCAACGGGTCGAGCTCGTCGAACTCGTCGAACGGGTCGAGCTCGTCGAACTCGTCGCACGTATCGAACACGCCGAACTCGTCGGACGGGTCGAGCTCGAAAACCACCACGACCACGACCCCGTCGCCTGCCGCGATCGCGTCCGCCCAGGCTCAGGTCGACAGCGCCGAGCTCAACCTCCACACCGCTCAGGCCGATCTCGCCGAGACGCGACTGTACGCGCCCGCGACGGGGACGATCGTGTCGCTCCAGAGCACGAGCCCGGGCGACGAGGTATCGGCCGGTTCGAACTCGAGCACCAGTTCCTCGAATTCCTCCGGCTCGGGTTCGTCCGCGTCGGGATCGTCGGGAACCGGCGCCAGCGGATCGTCGGCAAGCACCGCCGGCGGCCTCGGCAGCTCGAGCTCGTCGTCGTCGTCGAGCGGCTCCGGGTTCGCCGAGATCATCAACACGGACGCGGATGACGATGACCGTCGCGCTGAGCGAGTCCGACATCGCCAAAGTCCACGTCGGCCAGTCGGCGACGGTCACGCTCGACGCACTGACCGGCGTCGAGCTGGCGGCCCACGTGAGCTCGATCTCGATCCTCGGCACCGACAGCGACGGCGTCGTCTCCTACGACGTGACCCTGACGCTCGATCAGAGCGACTCCCAGGTCCGGCCGGGGATGAGCGCCTCGGCCTCGATCGTCACTCAGCAGGCCCAGGGGGTCAACCTTCCCAACAGCGCGGTCACCGGCGCCGGCTCGGTCTCCACAGTCCAGTTGCTCAAGAACGGAAAGACCGTCTCAACGTCAGTCGTCGTCGGGCTCAAGGGCGACACCCGCACCCAGATCGTCAGCGGTCTCAACGCCGGACAGCAGGTGGTCGTGACCACGACGCTGCCTTCGCTCGGTGCGTCTGCCGCATCGTCCAGCAGCGGAACCCTCGGCGCGGCGGGCGGACGGTTCGGCGGCGGCGGTGCGTTTGGCGGCGGGGGCGCGTTTGGGGGCGGCGGTGCCTTCGGCGGCGGCGGGGCCCGATTGTTCGGCGGCGGCTGATGACGCAGCCGCCGGTCATCGACCTCGAGGATGTCGAGAAGACCTACACGCTCGGCGACATTTCGGTTCACGCCTTGCGCGGCGTGACGCTCCAGGTGCAGCGAGGCGAGTACCTAGCGATCATGGGCGCTTCCGGGAGCGGCAAGAGCACGTTGATGCACATCGTCGGCTGCCTCGACGCGCCGACGGAGGGTGTCTACCGGCTCAACGGCCTAGATGTGAGCACCGCCGACGAGGATGACCTGTCCGACCTCCGTAACCGCGAGATCGGGTTCGTCTTTCAGAGCTTCAACCTGATTCCCCGCACACGCGCGCTGGCGAACGTCGAGTTGCCGCTCGCCTACGCGGGACTAGGTCGCGCCGACCGCCGGCGACGGGCGCTGAACGCGCTAGGCGAGGTGGGGCTGCTCGACCGGATCGAGCACCTGCCGTCGGAGCTCTCGGGCGGTGAGCAGCAGCGCGTCGCGATCGCGCGGGCGCTGGTCACCAACCCGGCGATGATTCTCGCCGACGAGCCGACCGGCAACCTCGACACCGAGTCGACGCACGAGGTGCTGGAGATCCTCGAGCGGCTCAGCGACCAGGGCCGGACGATCATCTTGATCACACACGAGGCCGAGGTCGCCGGCCGCGCCGACCGGATCATCCGGCTGAGCGACGGAGAGATCGTCTCCGACGAGCTCAACACGTTTGCGACGTCATGAGAGAGACGATCAGAGTCGCGCTGGCAGGACTGGCAGCGAACAAGCTGCGCTCGGGCCTGACGATCCTCGGGCTGATGATCGGGGTCGGCTCCGTGATCGTCCTCGTTGCCGTCGGAACCGGCTCATCGACCGCCGTCCAGAACAACATCGATGCGCTCGGCTCAAACGTTCTGCTCGTCCAGGCGACGCCGACGCTCGGTGGCCTGCGCGGCGGCCCTGTGGTCGCAAACTCGCTGACGCTGGCCGACGCGAGCGCGCTGCAGAACCGTTTTACGGCGCCGGATGTGAAGGCCGTCGCCCCGGTCGTCAACGCGAGCGGAGTGACGATGACCTACGGCAGTACCACCTACTCGCCGTCGACGTTCGTCGGCACGACGCCGCCCTACGAGGGCGCTCACGACTACTCGATCGCCGCGGGCTCGTGGTTCACGGGCGCCCAGGAACGGAGTCATGCGCGGGTGCTCGTGGTCGGGCCGACCGTGGTCGACGAGCTGTTCGGCGGCCAGGACCCGATCGGCGACACCGTGCAGCTCAACGGCACCAACTTCGAGGTGATCGGGGTGACGAACTCGAAGGGCTCGAACGGCACCACCGATCAGGACGACGTCGCATTCGCACCGTTGACCGCTGTCCAAGACACGCTGACCGGCTACGGATCGATCAACTCGATCACCGTCCAGGCGCAGTCGCGCGATCAGCTCAACGCCGCCCAGACCGAGGTCACCGACATCCTCAACCAACTCGACCCGCCGACGGCCGGATCGACGACCAGCAACTTCAACGTGATCAACCAGGGCTCGATCCTGCAGGCCTCGAGCTCGACCAGCAGCGTGTTCACGACCCTGCTCGGCGAGGTCGCCGCGATCTCGCTGCTGGTCGGCGGGATCGGCGTGATGAACATCATGCTCGTCTCGGTCACCGAGCGCACGCGTGAGATCGGGATCCGTAAAGCCGTCGGCGCGCGGCGAAGCGACATCCTCACCCAGTTCCTCGTCGAGGCGGTGCTCGTGTCGCTGTTTGGCGGCATCGCCGGCGTGATCGCCGGAATCGTCGGCAGCCAGTTCACGATCGCGGGGGTCCATCCCGTGATCGCGCCGTACTCGATCTTCCTCGCCTTCGGCGCCGCGCTTGCCGTGGGTCTGTTCTTCGGGACCTATCCCGCCAGCCGTGCCGCATCCCTACGACCGATTGAGGCATTGCGATTCGAATGACACGCCGCACTCCACCCCCAGTCAGAACACGCCCCTACGAACGCCGCGACGGGCACTCCGATGCATACGGCCCTGCGCTTGACGATCAGTCCCTGCCCCGTCGGCCGCGGCGCAACTACTTCAACAAGCGCAGCGCGGCGCTGGCGGCGGTTATCGCCTGCGCGCTTGGTTTCTACGCGGGCGTGCGCGTCGAGAAGGGACAGGTCAGCAACTCCAGCACGCTCACCTTCCCGACCGCGGCGACCGGCGGCCTAAGTGGCCGCGGCACCACCGGCGCGAGCCGCACAGGCGCCGCAGGCGCTGCCGGCGCCCGCGGCGGCGGACTCGCCGCGCTGTTCGGAGGCGGCGGCGGTGCCGGTGGCGCGGGTGGCGCGGGCGCGTCGTTCGGCACGATCACCAACGTCAAGGGCAACACGCTCTACGTCACCGGCGCCACCGGCAACGTGACGAAGGTGAACCTGTCCTCGGCGACAAAGATCTCAAAGAGCCTCGGCGTCAAGCGGTCCTCCCTGCATCCGGGCGACACCGTCGTGATCCGGGGAGCCAAGAACTCCAGCGGGACGCTGGTCGCAGCGTCGGTCAGCGATTCAGGAGCCAGCGGTGCCGGCCTCGGGGCCGGCGGCGGTGGCGGTAGTTCAGGCAGCGGTTCGGCCACCAGTGGTAGCTCGGCCGTCAGCTCGCTGTTCTCACCCGGTGGATGAGAGATGCACAACGAAAGGAAGCAGGACTGATGAAAAGCAATCACAAGCTCGCGGCGGTGCTCGCCTGCGTTGTCACGGCATGTCTGCTGGCGGCCTGTGGCAGCAGTAGCAGTTCGAGTGCGGCGAGCAAATCTTCGGGCGGCTCGTCCACCGCGGCGACCAGCGCCGGCGGTGGAGCGTCGACAACCAGAACAAAGCTCGTCGCGTGCCTCAAGCAGCACGGCGTGACGTTGCCGGCGCGGCCGGGCGGATTCCGCCGCCCCAATCCCAATGGCGGCGGCACCAATGGTGGCAGCGGCGGCGGGTTCTTCGGCGGCGGCGGCGGCTTCTTCGGCGGCGGCGCCAGAGGCGGCGGGTTCCGCGCGAATCCGAAACTGGCCGCCGCGTTCAAGGCCTGTGGCGGTGCAAACTTCCCGCGCCGTCACTTCGGTGCCGGCAACCGGCGCGTTGTGATCGACAACTTCGTCAAGTGCGTACGCCAACACGGCTACAACTTGCCGACGCCGAACTTCTCGGGCACCGGCCCGGTGTTCCCGCGGAGCATCGAGTCGAACGCGAAGTTCCAGGCGGCCGCCAAGGCGTGCGCGAAGACCCTGATCCCACACGGCGCTCCGCCCGCGGGGCAATCGACGGCTACATCCACGGCATAAGGGCTGGCACGCGCTCGCCACGCGCGGGCGCGTGCCGGGATCCAACGGCGCACGCGCTCTCCACGCGCGGGCGCGTGCCCCTCGGGCCAACGGTGCACGCGCTCGCCACGCGCGGGCGCGTGCCACTAGCCTCCCGACTGTGACGCGGGTGACTGTCGTCGGACACGTGGAGTGGGCCGAGTTCGTGCGGGTGGCGCACTTCCCAGAGCGAGGCGCCATCACCCACGCTCGCGACTCGTTCACGCGCGCCGCGGGCGGCGGTGGTGTGGCCGCCGTCGTGCTCGCGCGACTCGGTGCCGAGGTGGACTTCTTCTGCGCACTCGGACGCGACTCCAACGGTGAGTCGGCGGCCACCGAGCTGACCCAGCGCGGCGTCAACGTCCAGGTCGCCTGGCGCGACGAGCCGACACGTCGCGTCATAACCCTGATCGCAGCCGGCGGCGAGCGAACGATCATCACGATCGGGCACCGCCTCCAGCCGCTTGGTAGCGACGCGCTGGATTGGGATCGGCTCGCAGATGCCGACGGCGTCTATTTCACAGCCGGGGATGTGGCCGCGGCCGAGCGCGCACGCCGAGCGCGCGTATTTGCGAGCACCCCGCGCGCGCTGAGCGCCCTCGCGCACGGCGACGTCACGGTCGATGCGCTCGTGTTCAGCGGCTCTGACGCCGACGAGCGCAACTGGGCCGAGCAGCTCCAGGCGCGAACGCGCCTGATGGTCGAGACCCAGGGAGCCGCGGGCGGGCGTTGGTGGGGAGAGTCTGAGGGCCACTGGTCGGCGGTCCCCCCGCCCGGTGCGCCGCAGGACGACTACGGCTGCGGCGACTCTTTCGCGGCTGGGTTCACGTTCGGTCTCGCGCGCGGTGGGACCGTGCAGGAGGCGGCGGAGGTTGGCGCCGAGTGCGGCGCCCGGATGCTGACGGTCGTCGGCGCGCCCTAGCCGCGAGTCTGACCCGAGCCGGCGCTCGGTTCTTCCTCGCCGTTACCCGGCTACCCCTCCGGGGTGCGCGGCGCGTAGCGGTGGTGCAGCATCAACGCGTTGCCGTCGGGGTCGGCGAAGAACGCCATGTGGCAGACGCCGGTGTCGAACGTATCGCCCATGAACGTCACGCCGCGTTGCTCGAGCTCGGCACGGGCGGCTTCCATGTCGTCGACATGCAGCGCGATCGGGTTGCGGCTCACGTGATGCTCCATCCCCATCTTCGCCGGGTTGATGATGCTCAGCGTCAGGTTACCCGTCTCGAACTCCGCAAAATTACGGTCCGGACGGTAGGCCGAGCGCGGTAGTCCCAAGGTCGTCCCGTAGAACTCGACCGCGCCGCCGATGTCCGCCGTCGGCACCGCAACAAAATCGACTCCGGTCACCAGGTCTTTGGTCGCCGTCATGAAGACTCCCTCTCGTTCGCTTGCTGGTAGCGCCGGTCGTCTCACCGGTCCCTCCCAGACTAACCGGCGCTGGTAGCGCGTCCGAGCGGGATGCGAACATCTGTTCGTGCGACATCCCACGCCGACGATCCTGCACGCTGACCTCGATTCGTTCTACGCGTCCGTCGAGCAGCGCGATGACCCGCAGCTGCGAGGCCGACCGGTGATCGTCGGCGGCGGCGTGGTCCTGGCCGCGAGCTACGAAGCCAAGGCGTGCGGGGTCAGGACGGCGATGGGGGGCCGGCGCGCGCGGCAGCTCTGTCCGCGGGCGATCGTGGTGCCGCCGCGGATGAGCGCTTACGCGGAGGCGAGCAAGGCGGTGTTCGAAATCTTTGAGCGGACCTCGCCGCTAGTCGAGGCGCTGTCGATTGACGAGGCGTTTCTCGATGTTCGCGGGCTTGAGCACATCTCCGGGACGCCGACCCGGATCGCGGCGCGCCTGCGGGCCGAGGTGCGCGACGAGGTTGGTCTGCCGATCACGGTCGGGCTCGCGTGCACGAAGTTTCTGGCGAAGGTCGCGAGCGGGGTCGCCAAGCCGGACGGGCTGCTCGTGATCCCGGCCGGCGCCGAGCTCGCGTTTCTTCATCCGCTGCCGGTCGAGCGGCTGTGGGGCGTCGGCCGCGTGACCTCGGCACGGCTCCACGAGCTCGGGATCACGAGGGTTCGGCAGGTCGCGGCGCTTGGCGAGCAGGCGCTGGTGGAGATGCTCGGTCGCGCGGCGGGGCGCCAGCTTCACGCGCTGGCGAACAATCGCGATCCACGGCGGGTCCAGACACGCAAGCGGCGAAGATCGATCGGTGCGCAACGCGCGCTCGGTCGGCGCGCGCGGGCGCCGGCGGAGGTCCAGGCAACGCTGATGACTTTGATCGATCGTGTGGCCCGCCGGCTGCGAACGGCGCGCCGCGCCTGCCGGACCGTGATCTTGCGGCTGCGCTTTGACGATTTCTCGCGCGCCACGCGATCGCACACGATGGCCGAAGCCACGACCAGGACGGCGACGCTGCTGCGGGTCGCTCGTGGTTTGCTGACGGCGGCGCAGCCGATGATCTTCATACGTGGGCTGACGCTGATCGGTGTTGCGCTGACCAACCTGTGCGATCAGAACGCGATCCAGCTCGCGCTCCCATTCGATCGCATCGCCGAGCTCGACCGGGCCCTTGACGCGCTTCGCGAGCGATTCGGGACCGATGTGATCTCGCGCGGCGCGCTTGTCGGGCGCGATCCCGGACCGTGGGTGCCGCTATTACCCGATTGAAGTCCTGGGGTGAAGCGGTTGCGGATCGACCTCGTCGAGACGGCGCTGCAGGAAGCGGCGCTCGGGCTCGGAGGCGGCCAGCTCGAGCGCGCGCCGGTATGCGGCGGCGGCTTCGGCGTTGCGCCCGAGCCGGCGCAAGAGCTCCGCGCGGGTCGAATGCAGGTACTGATAATCGTCGAGCTCGAGCGCCTCGACGAGCCTCAGCGCCAGCGCGGGGGATCCGGCCTCGGCGACCGCAACGGCGCGGTTCAGCTCGACGACCGGGGACCCGGTGTTGGTCGAAAGCTCGGCGTAGAGCGCCGCGATCTGCGGCCAGTCGGGGCAATCCTCGGCCTGCAACGCCGCGATCGCGGCCTGCAGGGCGTACGGGCCCCGGGTGCCGAGCGCCATGGCGCGGTCGACCTCGGTCCGTCCGGTATCCAGCTGCTCGAGGCTCCAGCGCGAGCGATCCTGATCGGCAAGCAGGATCAGCTCGCCATCGACCAACCGCGCGCGTCGCCGCGAATCATGCAACAGCATCAGGCCGAGCAGGCCGTGGACCTCGGCCTCGTCGGGCATCAGCTCGACGAGCACGCGGCCGAGACGAATCGCTTCGGCGGCGAGATCGCTCCGGCCACCGTAGCCCTCGTTGAAGATCAGGTAGACGACCGCGAGCACGGCCGCCAGCCGTTCCGGCAGCAAATGTGCCGGCGGCACGCTGAACGGAATGCCGGCGACCTTGATCTTCGCTTTGGCGCGTGAGAGGCGGCGCTTCATCGTCTCCGGCGCGACGATGAACGCCCGCGCGATCTCGTCCGTGCTCAGACCGCCGAGCGCACGAAGCGTGAGCGCGACCTGCGCATCCGTCGCGAGCGCCGGATGGCAGCAGGCGAACAGCAGCTCGAGCCGCTCGTCCGGAATCGAGGTCTCATCAATGTCGGATTCCATGTCCTGGTTCGCCGCATCGGGTTCTGCGCGTTGCTCGGCCGCCAGCAGCGGGACTTTGGCGGCGAAGGCCCGGTCGCGGCGCAGCCGATCGATTGCGCGATTGCGTGCCGTCGTCACGAGCCACGCGCGCGGGTTGTCGGGCTCGCCGTCCCTCGGCCACCGCTCGGCCGCAACCGCGAACGCGTCCTGAGCGGCTTCCTCGGCCAGATCGAAGTCGCCGAGGAAGCCGACCAGCGAGGCCAGGACGCGGCCCCATTCGTCGCGGAAGACGCGCTCGATCAGGATCCAGGCTCCTCCACCATCGGTCGTACCTCGACCGCTCCGCCGAGGCGCACGGCCGGGACTCGCTCGGCGATCGCGAGTGCGGAATCGACGTCGGGTACATCAAATAGGTAGAAGCCGCCGAACACCTCCTTGGTGTCCGCGAATGGGCCATCGGTGGCGAGCATCTGGGTGCCGTTGCTGCGCACCGTCGTAGCCATCTCAGGCGGATGCAGCTGCGCGCTGGCGACATATCCCGGCTCGTCGCGCAGCGCCACGTACTCGGCGATCACGCCGGTCAGCTGTTCCTCGGGGAGGTCGTGGCTCCCAGGCGTGCTGTACACCAGCAGTGCGTACTTCATCGGTCCTCCTTGGTCGGCTTGCTGTCGTTTATGACGAACGACGTCAGCCCCAAGGGACAGTACTCGCCGAAAAATTTCGGCCAGCGGTCTGCTAACGCGTCGCCGGGCGCGGCTGAAACAGCATCTGGACGACCTCTGCCGACCGCTGCCCGTCACCGTCGGCCGCCAATCGAGCTCTGCTCTCAGACTCGATCTGCCTGATCCGCGCCGCGGCGAGTTCGAGCTCCTGCGCCAACTCGCTCAGGCCCTGCTCGTCGACCACCACGTCCACTCGCGATACGCACGCCTCCGCCGAGTCAAACCCGCCTGCGGCGGCCGCGGCCGAGACTTCGGTGCCGATCTGAGTGAGCGCGGCACTGAGGCTCGCCTGCTTGACCACCTCCGGCGTGGCGCCCCAGGCGGCGTCGCTGAGTGGCGGTCGGACAGCTGCCGTGTAGTAATGCTCGACCGCCCCACGGCGGGGTACCCGCCTGACGAGCTCCAGAAAGCCGAGCGCCGTCAGCCGGCGAACGTGGTAGCTGAGGACCCCGAGTGGGACTTCCAGCTCGGCTGCGAGTTCACTGGGGCTCGCGGTGCGGTCGGCGAGCGCCGCCAGAATCCGACTCCGCAGGGGATGGGCAAGCGCCTTGGCCACCGTCGGATCGGTGATGTCTTGATACGGCTTCATCCTGGTCCTTGGACTAAACAGCGCAACCACAACCCGCCCGGTACAGGCGTGGCCGCGCGACAGCGTGGCGAAATTCGAACCGTGCCTCAGTTTTGCGCCGGGAATCATGGCACGTGCGTCAACCAAAATCTCTGACAACTCGGTCATGCTTCCCAGCGGCCGCCAGCCGCCGCGCCGCTGTCTGAGCGCGACACCCGCGCACGAGCGGCCGCCCAACGAGCTCAATCAGGCGGCTGCGGCAACTCACCGAGTTGGATCCGGTTGCCATCCGGATCCGTGATCAGGACCCGGCGAACACCGCCGGGCGCGGCGTCGATCTCCACCGCGTCGATTCCAGCCGCGCGGAGGGCTTGTACTCGCTCGTCCAGGTCGTCGACGATCAGCGTCAACAACGACCGGCCCGCTCGCTCGCGGTCGCTGACGACGTAGACGAGTCCTGTGCTCGCGAGCTGCCAGACGGCCTCTTCGTCGAGCGGGAAGCGATCCGGCGCCCGCCCGAACAGACGCTGGTACCAGTCGAGCGCCGAGCCGAAATCGCTGACCGGCAATCCCGCAAAAACGTACGTGACCGGCATGCCGCCCAGAGTCGCACAATCCCGGCCGTCGGGTTGGAGCGAGAACGCTCCCCCCGCGGTTGCGCGATCCCGGTCGCAACCCCTTCCGTGACCTGCAGAACGTGGAAAATCCAGATCGCCCTGCCCGATCTTCCACGAAACGCTGCCTGGGCGGGACGAACGTGGAAAATCCGCCGGCGCGTGGCGGATTTTCCACGCGCTGCAGGGTTCGGGGGCGGCCGAAGACGGGACGGGCTACGAGCGGACGTAGGCGGACTGCCAGAAGACGTGGGCGCCAGAAGACGTGAGCAGGCTGGCAGCAGACAGGGCGGGCTGCGACGAGCTGCGGGCGGGGCTCAGGCCCCGCGCACGCGGTCGACAACGGGCGCCGGCCCGATCGCCGCTCCATCTTCAGCCCCGCCGGAGCGGGTGAGCTCGACGTTCACGGTCAAGCCGCCGCCGGGGCGCGCCTCGGCAGCCACTCGGCCGCCGTGGGCAATCGCGATCGCTTGGACGATCGACAGGCCGAGTCCGTGGTGGCCGTTGGCGTCCGCGCGGCGCGGGCTGAGGCGCTGGAACGGCTCGAACAGCCGGCTTGTCTCCGCGGCCGGGATCGTCGGCCCGGTGTTGGTGACGGACAGAAACACGCGCTCACCGCGGCTCGAGGTCGATAGCTCCACAATCCCGCCGGTGAGGTTGTGGTCGATCGCGTTGTCGACCAGGTTCGCGATCAGGCGCGAAAGCAGCACCGGGTCACCGACGGTGGGTGCCGATTGGAGCTCGGCCACGACCCGCAACTCGCGGCGCGCGGTCTCGGACCGGAACGACTGCAGCGTGTCGTCGGCGAGCACCGCGAGGTCAAGCGGCTCTCGGCGCTCGAGCCCGCGCTCACTGCTGGCGAGCGTCAGCAGCGACTCGAGCAGCTGTCCGTGTTCAGTCTGCGATGCGAGCAACTCCTCGCACGTCGCCCGCAGGGTCCGCTCGTCTGCGTCCGGATCGCTGAGCGCCACCTGCAGCAGCGCCCGTTCGACCGTCAGCGGCGTTCGCAGCTCGTGCGACGCGTTGGCGACAAACCGGCGCTGAGCGTCGAACGACGCCCCCAGCCGCCCGAACAGGTCGTCGAGCGTGTCACCGAGCTGCTTGAACTCGTCATCGGGTCCGCTCAGCGCCAGGCGCTGGTCGAGGCTGCCGGCCGAGATCGTCCGCGCCGTGGCGGTGATCGATCGCAACGGGGCGAGGAATCTTCCCGCGGCGAACCAGCCCAGCACCGCGGCGCCGAGCGTCGTCACCGCGAGCACCAGCCACGAGACCTCCAGCAGACGACGGAGATCCGCGTCGCGCTGGCTCGTCTCGACCTGATGGAGTTGACCCGCCGTCCCGCCCGGCGTAACGAGGAAGCCGCCGACGCCCGGTGACCCAGTCTGGCCCCGCGGGTTGGCCACGGCTCTCACGGTCACCGTCGACCCACGGCTCGCGAGCAGGTAGGTGATCGCGATCACAGCAGTGCCCAGCAGCAGGAACAGACCGGCGTAGAGCAACGTCAAGCGCAACCGCGCGGTTCTGGGCGGGAGCCGCGACCAGCCGGCGGGTGCGAGTCGCAGCATTTTCAGATCCGGTAGCCGCCCTCGCGAACGGTCTCGATCATCGGCGGCTGGCCGAGCTTCGCCCGCAGCCGTCCGATCGTCGTCTTGACCGTCGTCGTGAACGGGTTCGCGGCCTCGTCCCAGACACGTTCGAGCACTTCCTCGGCCGAGATGACACGTCCGTCGGCCGCGAGCAACAGCTCGAGGACGGCGAACTCCTTCGGACTCAGTGCGATCTCGCGCTCGCCGCGAAACGCCGTGCGTCGTGCCGAGTCGACGACCAGGTCACCGTGAGTGAGCCTCGGCGACAGCGGGGTGGTCGCACGCCGCGCGAGCGCGTGGATCCGAGCGACGAGCTCACCAAAGTCAAACGGTTTGATCAGGTAGTCGTCGGCCCCGAGCCCCAGCCCCTCGACGCGGTCAGAGATCGTGCTCGACGCGGTGAGCATCAGGACCTTGGCCTCGCTCCGATCCGATCGCAGCGTCCGGCAGACCTCGTCACCGTGGACCTCGGGCAGGTCCCGATCGAGCACGACCACGTCGTAATGGTTGCCGGCGATATGCGCGAGCGCGCCGCTGCCATCGAACGCCAGATCGACGGCCATCCCCTCTCGCCGCAGGCCCTCGGCGAGCACCCGCGCCAGCCGCCTGTGATCTTCGGCAACCAATACCCGCATCACGTTCGCGCTCACGGCTCGCCGTTGACTGCACGCGTCGAGTTCATGCCTGCACCTTCAGGGGCGCGAGCCAGTCCGTCAGCGCCTGCAAGCATGCATGATCGCAGGTAACAGTCAGGTGACAGCGGAACGGCGGGGCGGGTCAGCGGACCGGCGGCGGCGAGCCCTCGGCGCTGGCGAGCAGCAACGGCTCCCACTGGCACACAGTGCACCCGAGCCGGAATGCGGATCTCGCGAAGCTCAAAGCTGCGGCGTGGGGATCTGGAGATGAGCAGACGTCATCCCAGTCGAGGACGAACTCGCCGAGCGCGGCGTCCCAGTGGGCAGCTTCTGGCTCGAGTGATCCGTCGGGGAACCCATCGGTTGGTGGATACACGAACGC
The DNA here is from genome assembly GCA_963768015.1 of uncultured Solirubrobacterales bacterium. GTDB lineage: Bacteria > Actinomycetota > Thermoleophilia > Solirubrobacterales > Solirubrobacteraceae > Palsa-465. Next base: position 13,013 of record CAVYGK010000007.1, on the reverse strand, counting down.
ATAGAACGCCGCCTTGCCGTAACGGGCGTCGCCGGGCCACCAGCCGACGGCGACCTCCTCGGAGTCCATCGCGTTGCGCGTGATGAAATCCTCCGCGGGCGGCGTAGCGGACGCGCCGGAGAACAGGCTGACGGCGAGATCGAATGAGCCCCACCAGGCGTTGACCGGGGTCAAGCGCCCGCGGTACGGAGCCCGGTATTCGGCGAGTACGAGGGCCACGCGCGTGGCCGCGGCGAAGTAGTCCGCTACCTGAGCGCGGTCGTACCGGGCGTGTTCACGGTCCTTGTCGAGCGGCACCGTCCACGGCACCTCTTGCGGACGCAGTTCGAGGTCGACCGGCCCGACGAAGCGGGTGACCGCCTCGATCACCCCGCTGGTGACCTCGGCCACCGGCCTGTCGGGTGCCAACGCCACACCGGCTGTCCGGCCATCGCTGTGTTCGACCACCGCCTCGTGGGTCCGGAGGTCGAGCGTCACGACGATCGCCCCGGAGCCATCCGGAGCCGGCAGCGGCCGCGTCTCCCAGCCGCGTGCGGTCAGCCGCAGCGCCCCGTGTTGGAGCTGCGGCTCGGGCGGCGCCAAAGCCACCGCGAGCTTCCCGAGCAGCTGCGTGTGAGCGTGCAGCGTGTCGCAGGTCTCACTCCAGTCGGAGTAGTTGAGCCGGGGCCAAGCCGCGGGCATGGCGGGACGCTATCAGCGGTCGAGCCTCCAGAACTCGTCCTCGAGCCCGACCGACGCGAGGATCGCCTGGTTCTGCTCAGAGCTGTGGGGTTGCCAATCGTTCGCCAACCGGTCGCGCCACCAGGCATGCGCAAGCCGGCTGAGCCTCGCCACGTCGATCGTCGCCCCCGGATCGCGGCCCCCGAGCCAGCGTTTGATGTGCTCCTCCGACCGGAAGAGGTTCATCGTGCTTCAGGTGAAGACGATGTCGTCCCACCACCGTGCCGCCGGGACACGGCAGTGAAACCACAGGCCCTCGTCACCGGGTCGCTCGCCGTGCACGCCGACGGTGATCGGCTCGCGGCAGTCAGGACACGACGTCACAACGACCCCGTCAACTCGAAGCGCGGCGCAGATGCCGAATGCATCCCAAGCGCAGTTCGCATACCACCATCGCCCGGCCGCGCGTACGCGGTGGGCGGTCCGAACGGCCGAGAACGGATTCAGCATCCGCAGTTGTGTCCCGTCTGAGGCGAGCACGAGCGCATGCGCATCGTGGAGACGCCGCCAGCCGCGCGTCACCTCGTCGCCGGTCAAGCCTGAACGCCGCGCGGCCTCGCCAGGCGACGGAGCTCGACCGAGCTCGACGAACAGGGCGTAGGTTTGGTTGCGAAGCTCGAGGTCGGACTGTCTCACGCCTACGCGCTCAGCTCCGCCGCCGTCGCTGGTAGCCGTCGGCCACCGCGTAGAGACGAGCGGGCGCGGGCTCGCCGGGCGCCTGGCGCTTGTTGGGCATCACGTCGGGCGGGATCATCCGGCGCGGTACCACGTCGCCGTGCTCGAGCGCGGCCGCTTTGAGCTTGCGAGCCGGGACGGCTGGGACTTCGAGTGCGTCAGCCGCCGCGAGCAGGCGCCGGCGCTTTCGCCCGCGAGAGAACGGCAGCGCGAGCGCGACGACCATCGCGTACTGCGCCCTCATCCCGTGGGCGTGCAGTTCGATCGTCCCCCACAGCGCGACCGCCCCGGCGACCAGGTCGGACGTGGCAGCCGACGCGCCCCGGGGTGGCGGCGCGTACCACGCGTGGATCCCGCAGCTGCAGTCCTTCGCCGGCGCGGGGCCATGAATACTCGCCAGCTCGCAGTGAGCCGTCTGGACGCCCGGACGCCAGCGATCGGGAGCTCGCAGCGCCCATAGCTCGGTACCCCGCAAACGCCACTGGCGAAAGCCGATTACGGCGGTTATCAGGTCAGGGGCCGCGGCCTCGGTCGACATGCGCCGTTCAGCGCACCGGCTCGCACGGGCGGTCCGGCTCCCGCTTGGGCGGCTCACGTCCCGGCTCGGGGTCGACGCGCGGTGGCGGCGCGGGAGCCGGCAGCACGACCGGCTCAACCGTGATTGTCCGCGACGGCCCGTCCAACGACGAAACCGGCCGCACAGCCGGTCGCGTGCCTGATCCGTATCGCATCAGAGTCGTCATGCCGCTGTCGCGACCCATCGTACCGCCGCCAAACACGAGCGGGCAGCGTGTAGAGCCAACGTCGGACACTGAAAAATCCCCTCTGCGCAAGCACCGCTGGTAGGTTGGCGCTCCCGGTCCTAACAACGCACCCGGCGAGCCTGGTTGCGAGGTAGGCGCGACCAGCTCCGCCAGTCAGGAGTGTGGTCATCTTGAAGCAAATCCGGCTCCTCCTATCCGTGAGTACGGCGTTCGCGGCTTCGGTCGCGCTCGCGCTCGCGGCCGCGCCCGGAGCGTCGGCGAGCTACACGGCCCCGAGCAGCCAGCACGCGGCGATCAACTGCGCGCACGCCGCGGGGATGTGTACGGAGGTGGGCAACTCCGACGACGTGTTCGGCTACTACGTCGGCCACGATGAGCCATCGATGCTGTTCGACTCCAACGTCAACGGCTCGGGCAACCACATGAGCTACAACATCACGCTGCCGAGGGAGCCGTCGGCGAGCGACCCCAACGCGCTCGGCAAGTCCTACGACTTCGAACTGAGCGGAGCGGACTGGCTCGGAATGGCGATCTGCGACACGCAGTCCTATCCGGAGCAGGTCTCGACCTGCCCGCCGGACAGCAACAAGAACATCCTCGACCCGAGCGTGTCGCCGAAGCATGTCGGCCAGGCGTACATGGAGATGCAGTTCTATCCGCCCGGTTGGGTGCCGTGGCCGACCTGGCAGGTCGCGGTTGGAGCGAGCTCCTGCAGCGCCACTCAGTGGTGCGCCGCGCTCAACATCGACAGCCTGTCGCTCAATCCGGTGACGGGACAGACGAACAACCAGACATGCTTGAACCTCGTCGGAGAGGAGTACCTGAACTTCGCTTTCATCACCAAGAACGGTGTCGCGCAGGCGCCGGCCAACCCCGTCACCTCGACCGTGCAGACGTTCACCCCCGACCCGAACCAGGACCTGTTCATGAACCCCGGGGACCATCTGCAGGTGTCATTCGGGGACACGCCGGGCGGGGTGAGAGTGTTCATTGACGACCTGACGACGGGCCAGTCAGGGTCGATGACAGCCAGCGCCGCGAACGGGTTCGGACAGGTGAAGTTCGACCCCAGCGGGAACGGCTGCACGGAGATCCCGTACAACTTCCACCCGATGTACGCGACCTCGACCCCGAAGACGCGGGTCACCTGGGCCGCGGGTTCGTACAACGTCGCGTTTGACACGGAGATCGGCCACTTCCAGTACTGCAACGGTCCGACTCCGATCCCGGCGACAGAGTTCGGGATTCTGCCGAACGGCAACGTCACGAGCTGCCCGGCGGGCGATATGGAAGGACAGGGCGCGAGCCTCGGCCCACCCGACGGCGACGACTACTTCTGCTTCCCAGGAAGCGAAGCGACGTTATACGACGTCAACGGATGCACTTACACCAATACCGGCTTCGACGGCGTCTCCTACACGCCCGTGTGGCCCGATGGGAACACGCGGCTGCATCCGACGTCGTTCAAGTTCTCGAGCCCGATGACCGGGCCGCACTACAACATCCAGTACAAACAGCCCGCGTTCGAAGCGGACCTGCCGGCGATCGAGTCAACCTGCAACACGACCACCGGCGCCGGCTGCACGTTGATCCCGACGACTGATTCGGGGACGCCAGCCGCGTTCTATCCGTTCTACACGACGTCGAACACGCCGAACGGCTGCATGTGGGAGTTCGGAAACAACATCCCCGGACAGATCTCGAACTTCGGCGAGAACAACCAGTACGGCGAGCTGTTGGCCCAGAACTACACGACCCTGGGCGGCGGGAGCGCGCCCTCGATTCAGGACTTCAAGAACATCCTGTCGAAAAACCCGTGCCCACAGGGCTAGCGCCCTAGAGGTCTGAGGGTCTGCGGGACTAAGCGTTCCGCAGACCCTTCGCGCCGGGTGCCGCGCGCCGCGCCAGATCGTCTGCGGCGATAGCGTTGCGGCGGTGCCGCCAGCAGCCGACCCATCACTAGCCCGCCGTTTCAACGTCAGGGTCCCGTTGCGCGACGGGATAACGCTCGCCGCGGATCTCGTGCTGCCAAGCGACGCGGCCGGCACCGGCGGTGGTGATGCGCACGCCTTACGGCCGTGGCGGCGAGCGGGCCACTACTCGCGCGGACGCATTCGCGAAAGCGGGCTACGTGGCCGTCTGGGTGGACGTCCGCGGACGCGGCGACAGCGAAGGGGCGTTCGAGCCGTATCGCAACGATGGTCTCGATGGCGTCGACGTGATCGCGTGGGCTGCCGCGCAGGAATGGTGCGACGGCGCGGTCGCGACCTTCGGTGGCAGTTATCCCGGCCGGATCCAATGGCTCACCGCGCTTCACCGAGCCACCCGAACTGGCGGCGATGATCGTGCTCGTAACGCCATCCGATCCGTTCGTCGAGAACCCGACCGGCGTGCCGGGGCCGATGCACATCCACTGGTTCCGGATGACCGATGGTCACGTGCCCCAGTACACCGAGTCCGTCGACTGGATGAGCGTCTATGCCCACCGCCCGCTGACCGCGCTCGACGAGGCCGCGGGCTTTCACTCCCCGACGTGGCGCGAGGAGTGCCGCCACCAGACGCTCGACGAATGGTGGGAGCCGGTCCGATATCAGCACCGGATCGGCGAGGTCGACGTCCCGATCCTGCACATCTCGGGTTGGTATGACGACGAGGAGATCGGGACACCCGCGAACTTCGCCGCGATGACGGCCGCCGGGCGCTCCGCTCAGCGATTGTTGATGGGCCCGTGGGGTCATCAGGTCAACGCGGGCCGGCAACTCGGCGAGCTCGACTTCGGCCATCACTCGGTCGTCGATTTGGAGGGGGTGATGACGGGCTTTCTCGACGACGTCGTCCGCGGGCGCGAACCCGGGCAGCCCGCCGCGCCGGTGCGCATCTTCCTGATGGCGGCGAACGAGTGGCTCGATCTAGAAGCCTGGCCACCGCCGGACATGGTCGAGCGGACGTGGCACCTGAACAGCGGCGGACGAGCCAACTCCAGCTTTGGAGACGGCAGGCTGAGCGAGTCCGCTCCAGCCGAGAGCTCACCGCCAGATGAATGGCTCCACGATCCCGACCGCCCGGTGCCGTTCATCACGCTCGCGTCATCGGCGCAGATCGGTGGCCCGGACGACTACGCGGGGGTCCAGACGCGCGGCGACGTGCTCGTCTACACGAGCGAGCCGCTGTCCGCCCCGCTCGACGTCGTCGGACCGGTTCGCGCGGTCCTGTACGTCAGTACCTCCGCGCCCGACACCGACGTCACTGCGAAGCTCGTCGATCTGCACCCGAACGGGTTCGCACAGCGGCTCTGCGACGGCCTGGTGCGGCTGCGCTACCGCGACGGCCACGAGCGCACGCTGCCCGTCGAGCCCGGCGAGGTCTACGAGGTCGAGGTGGTGATGTGGGACACGGCGCAGCGATTTCTGCCTGGGCACCGGCTCCGGCTCGAGGTGGCCTCGTCCGCGCACCCCAAGTTCGCGATCAACCTCGGCACTGGAGGCGACGAGACGACTGGCCACCGAGGGAGTCATCGCGCGCAACATGTTGCACCACGATCCGTCACGCCGATCGCGGCTGCTCCTGTCTACGTTGCCTGCGCGCAGCGAGTCGTAGACCGTGGCGTCCGTGGCTCAGGCGCGCGCCGACGCGAGCCGCGCGCCCTCGGCGAGCGCCTCAAGCTTCGCGTACGCGACGTCCCGCGAGAGGTACTTCATGCCGCAGTCGGGCGCTGCCACCAGACGCTGAGCCGGAACGAACTCGAACGCCCTCGAGATCCTGTCGCTTACCGTCTCAGGCGTCTCCACCTCGTCGGTAGACAGATCCAGGACTCCGAGGATGATCGTCTTGTCCGGCAACGACCTCAGGACTTCCAGATCGAGCCCGGACTGCGCGGTCTCGATCGACACTTGGTCGCAGCCGGTCGCGGCCAGCTCGCCGAGAAACGAATAACCGCTCGGGCGATCGTGGATGATCGCCGCGTAACCGAAGCAGATGTGAACCGCGATCGTGCCGTCGATGTCTCTGATCGCCTCGTTCACCACCTCGATGCCGTAGGTGCGCGCGGCATCGGGACGAGCCTGCATGTAGGGCTCGTCGATCTGGACGATGTCGGCTCCGGCGGTGAACAGGTCGATGATCTCCTCGCGGACCGCTTGCGCGTATCCGAGCGCCGCGGCATCGGGCGAGCCGTAGAAGTCATCCTGGGCCTGCTGGGACATCGTGAACGGCCCCGGCACGGTCATCTTCACCGGCTTGCTGGTGTGCGCGCGCAGGAACTCGAGGTCGCGCACTTCGACGGCACGACGGCGGGTGATCGGGCCGACGATCCGAGGGACGGGATTCGGGTGCCCGCTGCGATCGAGCGCGGTCCCGGGATTTTCCACGTCGACGCCATCGAGCGCCGTCGCGAACCGGTTCGAGTAGCTCTCGCGGCGGATCTCACCGTCGGTGATGATGTCCAGCCCGGCGCGCTCCTGGTCACTGATCGCCAGCACGGTCGCGTCGTCCTGTGCCTGCTCGAGCTAGCGGGGGTCGATCCGCCACAGCTCCGCGGCGCGGACCCTGGGTGGCAATCGGTCCCGTAGACGCTCGCGGTCGATCAGCCAGTCGGGTTGTGCGTAGGAGCCGACCAGGCTGGCAGGGATGCTGCCGTCTGCTTGCTGTGACATCCGCGCTCCTGTCGATCCGGCGCCGCTGATCACCGACCTCCGACTTCGGAGTATCCATCGAAGTCAGGCGACTAGATCGCCACGTGTGAGCTGACGACGACCGTCCTTGCGACAGGCAACCCGAACGCGTGGATCGGGCTAGTCGCGTTGCGAGCCATGGCGATGAACAGCAGCTTGCGCAGCCGGTGCATGCCTGGATCGCGGCTGGGAGTGATCGTCATCTGCGAGATGAAGTAGGAAGCGTGCTCGAGGTCGAGGTTGCGCTCGAGCAGCCCGCGCTTGCGGGCGAGCGCGAGCGCCGCCGGCACGTCGGTCGCGTCGTGGTAGCCGGTCCGCACCCGAACGTGCACGATCTTGAACAGACCGCTGCCGAGCATCTCGACCACGAACCGATCGGCTGGTTCGACATGTGGAACGCTGACGGAGTCAATCGAGACGATCAGGACCTTCTCGTGCAGTACCCGGTGGTGCTCGACGTCAGCGCGCAGCGCGAGCGGCGTCGTCTGCTTGCCGGGGCTGAGGTAGATCGCGACCATCGGCACCCTGTGGATCGGGGGGTCGGCCATCCGCAGCTTGTAGAGGAACTCCTCCAGCGGCCCCTCCTCCTCGTTGCGGTTGCGGGTGATCACCTCGCGGCCCTTGCGCCACGTGACCATCACGGTCGCCGCCAACAGCCCGACGCACAGCGGCAGCCAGGCACCGTGCCCGATCTTGGTCAGGTTCGAGGTGAAGAACGACACCTCGACCGTCAAGAACAGCGCACCGATCGGCGCGAGCTTCCAGGCTGGGAAGTGCCACAGCGCCCGCGCGACGGCGAGGAACAGGATCGTGTCAACGACGAACGTGCCGGTCACCGCGACGCCGTAGATGTTGGCCAGCGCCGACGAGCGCTGGAAGACCAGCACCAGGGTCGCGACCCCGGCCGCGAGGCCCCAGCTGATCACCGGCACGTAGATCTGGCCCTCTGTCTCCGAGGTGTGGGTGATCTTCAGGCGCGGCAGGAAGCCCAGCTGCACGGCCTGCCTGGCGAGCGAGAACGACCCGGTGATCGCCGCTTGGGAGGCGATTACAGTGGCCGCGGTCGCCAGAAACACCATCGCGATTCGCCCGCCGCGCGGGACCAGGAGATAGAACGGGTTCGCGATCGCGGCCGGGTGCGAGAGGATCAGCGCCCCTTGGCCCAGGTAAGAGAGCACGACGGCCGGAAACACGATTCCGAACCAGGTTATGCGGATCGGACCGGCGCCGAAGTGCCCGCGATCGGCGTACAGCGCCTCGGCGCCGGTGCAGCAAAGCACGACAGCGCCGAGCGTCAGAAACGCGGCGACGCCGTGATCGACCATGAACCGCGCCCCCCAGGTCGGCGACAGTCCTTGGATCACGCCCGGATGCGCCACCACCTCGCGCGCGCCAAGAACCGCGATCACGACGAACCACAGCATCAGCACCGGTCCGAAAAGCCACCCCACGGCGCCGGTGCCCCGCCGCTGGATCGCGAACAGCCCGACGAGGATCGCAAGTGAGATTGGAACGACGAGATGAGCGAGGCCGGGGCTGTCCACCTTGAGACCCTCGACCGCCGACGTGACCGAGATCGCGGGCGTGATCATCCCGTCGCCGAAGAACAGGCCCGCGCCGAAGATGCCGAGCGTGACGAGTAGCGCTGTGCGACCCTACCCGGCGTCGCTGGATCAGCGCCGCGAGCGCCATCACGCCGCCGTCGCCGCGGTTGTGGGCGCGCATCAGGATCCCGGCGTACTTGATCGAGACGATGATCGTCAGCGCCCAGAAGATCAGGGACGCGATTCCGTAGACCCCGGCCGGCGTCGGGTGGGCGGCGTTGGCGTGGGCGGTGAAGATGACCTGCTCGGTGTACAGCGGGCTCGTACCGAGGTCTCCGAACACCACCCCGAGCGCGCCGAGAGCGAGCACGATCCTGCCCGCGTGCGCGACCACGTCCCGTTCGGTGTCGACGTCGGTTGCGACCGCGGCGCCGTTGACCTTCGGCGCGGGAGCCGACGAGACAGGCCAATAGGACAGCTTGTGGGCGGCCTCGTTGAACGTTTTGCGGACGCCTGACGGCGCCGTGCCCGCCCCGTTGCCGTTGCCGTTGCCGTTGCGCAGCTCCTGTTTGTGGGCGGCCTCGTTCAGGCTCCGATGCCCCTCGGAACCGCTCATTGGCGCCCAGCTGGTGAGGCGCGGCTCAACCCGTACGGCTCAGAGGCACGCTCCGCCGTTGGCCATCGCACTCCGCTCCATGGACAATCTGCCACCGGCATCCGGAGCAAAGCGGAATATCGACAGCGAGCTATAGGTACTAATACCTATCTTCGGGGCAGTCGCCCCAGTAGCAGCCCTGCGGCGGCTAAGGCTCGACCAATCCGCGGCGGATCGCGTACCGCGTCAGCTCGGCCACGTTACGCATGCCGAGCTTCTCGAGGATGTTCGAGCGGTGGTGGTCGACGGTCTTGCGGCTGATCACGAGCGCGGTTGCGATCTCATCGCTGGTATTCCCTTCCGCGATCAGCTTGATGACCTCGAGTTCGCGTGGTGTGAGCGGGTCCTCGGGTGACGCCTCGCCCTGGCGGGCACGATCGAGGTAGTCGCGGATCAGTGCGGTCACCGCGCCGGGATACAGGAACGGCTCGCCCCGCATGCTCGCGCGGCACGCATCGACGAGGTCGCGATTGGCGGCCGTCTTGAGCACGTAGCCCGAGGCTCCAGCCTTCAGCGCCTCAAAGAAGTACTGCTCGCTGTCGTGCACGGACAGGATCAGCACCCGCATCCCAGGACGGCGCCGATGGAGCTCGGCGGTCACCTGTAGTCCGGTCAAGCGGGGCATCGACACATCGAGGATTGCCAGATCGACTTCATCGGCTAGCGCCTTCTCGATCGCTTCCGTACCGTCGGCGGCCTCGGCCACGACCTCGATGTCGGGTTCGCCATCGAGCACCGCCCGCAGGCCACTGCGTACGACCGCGTGGTCGTCGGCGAGCAGGACCCGCGTCTTGAGCGGCGTAGTCATCGCTGCCCATCCGAGACCGGCAGACGAAGGACCACGTCCGTGCCGCCCTCGGCGCCGGAGCGGATGTCCAACGTCGCGTCAATCAGCATCGCGCGCTCGCGCATGCCGGCGAGGCCGCCCGCGCGCGTCGGACGACCGAGTCCGCGACCGTTGTCGCTGACCGTCAGCACGACACGGTCGTCGGCTGCCGTCAAGGAAACGGTCACGCTGGTCGCCTGTGAGTGGCGCAGCGCATTGGTGAGCGCCTCCTGGGCGACCCGGTAGATCACAAGCTCGACTTCATCGGATAGCGGCGGCAGGTGGCCATCGAGGTGTCGGTCGATCTGCAATTCGCTCTGGCGGCTGACTCGCGAGCAGAGCGCGATCAGCGCGTTCGTCAAGCCGAGGTCGTCGAGCGCCTCCGGACGCAGTTCGCGCCCGATGCGGTGGACGTCCTCGAGACTGCTCAGCACGGTCGCGGCGATCTCCGACAGGGCGTCGCTCTGCAGCGCATCTTGGCTCGCTGCCCGCTCCGCTCGTAAGGCGACGGCGGTCAGTGTTTGACCGATTTCGTCGTGCAGCTCGCGCGCGATCCGCGCTCGCTCGCCCTCCTGTGCAGCAAGGGCCCTCCTGCTGCTCTCCCGTCGCTCATGCTCGAGCCGATCGAGCATCGCGTTGAGCGCCTCGGCGAGCGCGACGACTTCCTGACCGGCTCCGGCTGGCGGCTCGGCGCGGCGGCCCGGCTGACCGGGATCGACCGCGCCCATCACGGCCGCAAGACGCCGCAGCGGCCCGAGCGCCCGGCGAAGCAACACCAGGTCGACCGCCAACATCAGCACGAGCCCGAGCGCGAGGATCACCAACTCGCTCGGGGTTGCCACCTTGTGCACGGTCACCGGCGTCCATGCCAACAACGCCACGGCGACGACAAAAACGGCCACGTTTGCCGCGAATACGCGCCACAGCAGTGACACGTTCTCCCACGCGCGCGGCCGCTGAATGGGCCGAGACCGGTCCCAGCGTCCGGGCGTGCGGCGCTCGTCACCAGTCGCGGCGGCTGACAGATCGGCTGGACTTGACGAGGACATCACCTCTGCGCTCAACGCCTGACGAGTACTCCCAAGATCCGCTAAGGCGCTCAGCACAACTCTAGACCGCCGCCCCGCGGCGGCGAGAAATCAGCTCTGACCGTGCGGCGGCGCCGCACGCCGCGGGGGCTCAGGCCTCGGCTTGCGGGTCGGCGGCTCGTTCGCAGATTGCATTACGAACCTGCGCGCTCCCCAGCCGCCCACCTGCAGCCGCCATCGCTTAAGCGGGCGCGGCGTGCCCTCGGACCGGCGAGGTCCGGTATCGATCGCGGCCGCAACGATGTCTTCGTTACCCATCCGGCTCTCTCCTGATCACGACTATCCGGTCGGCCGAGCGGAGGAAAGCCGAAATCGCTACGACGGGCTATCGGTACTCCTACCCATCTGTGACGAGTCGGCTTTTGGGCAGACGCCCAGCTCGACCTGCACCGCGTGCGGCAGCTGTTGTACCGGACACGAGTAGTGGGCGGTGTCCAGCACGAGCCGAAACTCGCGGTCGACCTCGCGATAGATGACCGTTGATGCCACCCCGTATTGCTGGCAGGCGCCGGTCCGGACAGGCTGAGCGCGAAAGTACTCCGGGTTGCTCGCGGCGTACGTGAACGTGTGACAGCGCAAGGACTCCTTGAATGCGGCGGCCAGCGCATCCGGTCCGATCAAGACGTCGGGCCCGATGCCGGATGACCGAATAAAGGCGACCGTCGGTGTCGGGGACCTATGGTCTCGCTGCCGCACGCCACCGTAGACCACTGCGCCGACGCCGAGGATCACCGCCGCAGTCACCAGTCCCGCGCCGCGGCGCCTGCGCCTCGGCACATCCGCGTCCCACTGCACGGTGACTTCGACATCCCGGGGCAGATCCTCGGGCGAGTCCGGGTCAGGCGGCAGCTGATGCGCCATCGGGGCTTCGCTACCCGCTCGTCGCCAGCGCCCCGTGGGTGTCGAGGATTTCGCGGTGCGCGTCGAGCAGCGTCGGCACGTCCTCAGCTGCGACTCGGCCCATCCCGCATTCGGTGCAGATCCCCCACTCGCGGGCGCCGGCGCTCGACTCGCCCAAGCAGGAGTCGATCGCTCTCACCTGCTCGGCCGTGGTCCCGGACGCCTGGTCGGCTGGGTAGTACGGCACGAGCGCGAAATAGAGCTCGGTCTCGGGTCCTGTCTCGAGCTCGCGCAGCGGCGCGAAGTAGCTCGCATCGCCCCGCGCCTGCGGCACGGTGAACGAGAACCAGTTCACCGCCCGGTCGGCGCCTGCCGCGACGGCGTTGGCGAGCTTGACCTGAAGGGCGAGTGATTCCGGCTGCTTGAAGTGCTGGTGGCCGTAGTCGCCGTAGCAGAGGTGCATCCCGACTGGCACATCGTCGGGCGACCTGGTCCACGCACCGCAGGAGCCCGGGGGTCAGCTGATCGAGCGGCACGCGAGGTCCGAAGCCCCCGTCCAGGAGCCCGAATTCGACCGCGACGTCCCATTGCACCGCGATCTGATCGTGGGGGAGTCGCGCCAGCGCGTCGTCCAGGTCGGCGAACAGCGCGGCCTCGTACGACGCGGCGAGACCCTGCAGATCCTCTGGCACGAACGTCCCAGCGATCGGGGCAAGCGGCGTCGGGTACTGCATTTGAAAGCGCACTCCCGGCTGGGATCGTGCCGTCCTCCTGAAGCGCACGAAATACGTCGTATGACTCGGCGTACGCGTCGGCGTAGCCGAGATCGGGCCACTCCACGGCCTCCGCCGATTCCCCTTCGGCGAGACGGAGCTGCGGCGTTGTCGGCGCCTCGACGTCGCCAGTGTCGTAGGCCTCCCGCGGCGCCGAGGCGGTCTCGAACTCGGGCATCGCGAGGAACTTCTGGACCTGAAACATGACCCAGTAGTTGCGCTCCCCGTCTCCCCGTCGGTCATCCGTCGCACCCCGGCCGGGATCCGCGAGCTGATTTCCCGCATCACGGTTTCCGTGTCGGGCAGGTTGACCGACCCGTTGAAGTGAACGCTGTTGGGCGGCATCGCAACCTCCAATCTGCGGCTGTGGGCGCATCAAGTAAATCAGCGTGAGATCGGCATCTGCAGCTCAGTGACGCTCGGTCCATCGGCGCCCAGCTCGTGGTAGAGCTCGCGGC
>CAVYGK010000006.1:0-133831 GCA_963768015.1 uncultured Solirubrobacterales bacterium | reverse complement strand
GGACCGCGCGACAGTTGAGAACTGGCCGTTGGGGTGCATGTACCACTCGCGAAGCATCAGCGTAAAAGCCGCTCTTTTGCGAAGTCGGGGTCGACCAGCGCGAGCGGAATGCAGTGGAATGCCAAGTCCCAAGCCGCATACCACGGATACTCCCACTCGTCTGGCATGGAAATCACGTCAGCGTTGTACAAGTGAGTCGATTGATGATTGCGCCTCTTCCTTCGCTCCTCGGGTGCGGATGAGCTCGTCCAACTTCGCCTCGCAGCCAATCCTTGACGACGTAGTGATAGAACTGCTTCGACCATAACATTTCCCGCAAAACCCTGCGATTACGGTTCTGGGCATCTGCGGAAAGCATCCGGAGGAATCACCGTTGCGTAAAAATCCATCGGCCTCACGTCGCCGGAGCGCCAACGTTCTGTCGAAGGCGTCAAACCGGCGTCGCTTCCTTCGCTCCTCGACGGGCAAGTTGACAGGCCCCGGCTGTCGCACGATTTCGCCTGCCTGAGCAACAGTGAGTGAGGACTCCACTTTCCACGAGATAAACCCACTGAGGCTGACCAAGGCAAAGCCAACGAGCGTCGCTCCCAGGAGAAGGCTCGTCCACCGTCACCCCGTAGATGCCGGGCCGCTCAAGAACGGGCTGGACATTCCGGCCGTTTGTGCTGGTGCTGCGAACGCACGCGTGTCTCAACGTGCGGCTCCTGTGTTTGATGCAAAATGAGCGCTTGCAGCCCTGCGCGAGCGGCCGGAATGTCCAGCCCGTTCTTGAGCGGCCCGGGATCTCGCGGGGTGACGGTGGACGAGCCTTCTCCTGGGAGCGACGCTCGTTGGCTTTGCCTTGGTCAGCCTCAGTGGGTTTATCTCGTCGAGGAGGCGAGTCCTCACTCAGGTGTTGCTCTGGCGGCGAAATCGTCGAGACAGCCAAGGGGCCTGTCGACTTGCCGACTCGGGCTTCGAAGGAACGAACGCCAGTTCTACGCCTTCGACAGAACGTTCGCGCTCCGGCGACGTGAGGCCGATGAATTTTCACGCAACGGTCATTCCTCGGGATCTTTCCGCAGATGCCCAGAACGTAATGCGCCAGGGTTTTGCGGGAATGCTCTGGTCGAAGCAGTTCTATCACTACGTCGTCAAGGATTGGCTGCGAGGCGACCCGGACAACCCACCCGCACCCGAGGAGCGAAGGAAGGGGCGCAATCATGATGGACTCACTTGTACAACGCTGACGTGATTTCCATGCCAGACAAGTGGGAGTATCCGTGGTATGCGGCTTGGGACTTGGCATTCCACTGCATTCCGCTCGCGCTGGTCGACCCCGACTTCGCGAAAGAGCAGCTTACGCTGATGCTTCGCGAGTGGTACATGCACCCCAACGGCCAGTTCTCGACTGTCGCGCGGTCCGCGGCCTCGACGAGAAACAGGCTGCCGATCATGCTCGTCCCGTCGTCGGCCACGAGCGGGCCCGACATGACGATCCGCACGCCGTGCGGGCTCGTGTCGGAAAGGAACGCCTTGTGGGCATCGTGTTGGCGAGCCGCGTCGGCACGCGCCAACCTTGTCCTTGGCGTGAATGATGAACAGCATCGTGAGACTCCCGTAAATTCTCGTCAAGCCGGCGTCAGGCCGAATCGATAGCGCAGCAGCCGATAGGGCTTGGGTTCAGACTTGCCGTCGGGCGCGATCCCGGGCGGCTGCAGCGGGAAAGCATCGATCAGCGATTCCTTGACGCCGAACACCGCGTCGCTGTCGAGATATCGGTCGCCGTCGACGAAAATGTGCGTGACCAGACGGCGAAAGCCCGGCGCGCTGATCATGAAGTGGACGTGCGCGGGTCGCCACGGATGCCGGCCGGTCGCCTCGAGCATTTCGCCGACCGGGCCATCGTCGGGAATGGGATAGGCGGCCGGCGTCGTGGTGCGGAAGCGCAGCCGCCCTTCATCGTTGGTGACGAAGCGCGCGCGGCGCGCGAGTTCGCCGCCTTCGCGCTGCACGTCGTAGAAGCCCTCGTCATCGGAGTGCCAGACGTCCACCGTCGCGCCTCCGACCGGCTTGCCCGCGGGATCGGTGACGGAGACGTCGACGTAGAGCGGGACGCCGCCGCCGGCCTCGCCCGGATCGATGTCGGCGTCCTGTTCGGCGAGCGGCGCGGCCTCGACGAAGAACGGGCCGAGCACGGTCGATTGCGTCGCGCCTGGAGCGGGCGGATTGTTGATCGCGTCGACCAGCGTCGAGACGCCGAGCGTGTCGGAGAGCAGGATGAACTCCTGCCGCTTGTCGTCGCAGATATGGCCGGTGCGGGTGAGGAAATCGATCGCGTAGACCCACTCCGCCTCGGTGATCGCCTCCTCGCGCACGAAGTCGTGGAGATGGCGCACCAGCCCGTCGAGAATATGCTTCAGCCGCGGATTCTCGCAGCGCTCGAAACGTCGAAGGACTTCTTCGGTGATGCTGTGCTGGTCGAGTTCGCGCATGGCTTTCCTCCCGTCAGACGCCCGCGAGACGCGCGGCAAAGGGAACGGTCGAGATGAAATCGGCATCGCCCTCGCCCGCCGCGATCAAGGCGGAATAGGTCTCGCGCAACTGCGCAGCGAGCGGCGCGGGCACCGCGTCCGCGTGCGCCGTGTCGAGGAAGAGATCGAGGTCCTTCGCCATCTGGCGGCAGGAGAAGGTGGAACTGTAGTCGCCCGCCTTGAGCGGCGGCGTCTTGTACTTGACCATCGGCGATCCGACCGCGCTGTCTCCGAGCAGGTCGAGCATCTCAGCGAAATCGACGCCGCCCTTGCGCGCGAAGGCGAGCGCTTCGGCCATCATCCCCGCCGAGACGGCGATCATCAGATTGATGGCGAGCTTGGCGAACCGCGCCTGCTCCGCTTCGCCGAGATAGTGCTGCGCGCGCGAATAGGCCGCCATGGCGGGCCGCGCGGCCTCGAAGGCGGCGCGCGGGCCGGAGGCGAGCACGGTCAGTTCGCCCCGCTCGGCGAGGACCGGATTGCCGGAGACCGGCGCGCGCAGATAACTGGCGCTGGCCGCCGCGACGAATTCGCCGGCGCGCGCCGAGGCGGCCGCGCTCACTGTGCTGGTCTCGACGACGACAGCGCCGGGCGCGATCCACTGCGCGAGCGCCCGCATCGCCGATTCGAGCGCCGCATCGTCGGGCAGCGACGTGAACACGACGCCGGCGCCTTCGAGAGCCGCGCGCGCTTCCGGCTTGACTTCGGATCTGGCGCAAGGCCGCCGAATTCGGCGCGACTCGGGTCGAGATCGTATCCGACGACCGCACGGCCGCTCGCCGCGATGCGCGCGGCCATCGGCAGGCCGAGCTTGCCGAGGCCGATCCAACCGATTTTCCCGTCGTTGCTCACGCTGATTGTTCCTTTCCTCGAGGCCGCCAGCCGAGCGCGCCGAGAATGCGGCGACCCGAGCGGGCGAGTTCGTCGCGCAGCCGGTCGAGATCGGCGCGCAGCAATTTGCCGTGACGCTTGCGCCATTCGCCGGCGATCATCACGCTGTCGACATTGGCGAGGCTCGCCTGCATCACGACGGTCGAAATCGCGTCGTGCACGGGCCAGAGATTGAGATCGTCGGCGCGCAGCATCACGAGATCCGCCTGCATGCCGGGCGCGAGCGCGCCGATGCGGTCCTGCATGCGCAGCATCCGCGCGCCTTCAGTCGTGATCCAGCCGAGCGCGGCGCGCGTCGTGATCGTCGACGTATCCGGGATCTTGCCGTCGCGGGCGCGGCTGGCGGCGTTGTCGAGCGCGCGCTGATGGCCGAGCGCGATGCGGCTCTGGCGTCATCATGTCGCCGGAGAGCGAGCTCTCGAGGTCGACGCCGAGCGCCGGCGCGGCTCCGAGATCGCGCAGCCGTCCGGTGATCGGATGGCCGTGGCCCTGGCTCATTTCGTTTTCCGCCGTCACGGCGAAGCTGACGCCGAGATCGACGAAGCGGCGCAGCCGGTCGTCGGAGAGATCGTTGCCGTGCACGACATTGACGTTGTCGCCGACCAGACCCTCCGCCTCCAGAACGTCCCACCCTTGCGGCGTCTTGGCGGCGCCGCCGCCCTGGTGCATCGAAGCGATGAGACCGAATTCACGCGCCAGCCGGAAATCGTGCAGCGCGACCTCGAGCGTCGAATAATGCGGACCGAGGATCGCGAGGCCGAGCGTCATCTTGCCCTCGCGTGACGCGAACGGGCCGGCGAGCAGCCGTTCGACCTCGCGCCGCGGATGCGGAATCTCGGAGAAATGCGGCTCGCCTGGACGCGGGTCGGGCTTGGGCGAGCCATGGAAGAACGCCGCGCGAATGCCGGAATCTCGCAGCGCCGCCACCGCCGCGTCGGTGTGCTCGGGCGTCGGGTTGTTGTGATGCCAGTCGACCAGCGTCGTCGAACCGCAATTGATCTGATTGAGCGCGCCGGCCAGCGTCGCAATGTGGATGTCTTCGGGGCGGAACTGCGTCGCCAGCCCGGCGTGCACCCAGCGGAAATATTCGAGCAGCGTCCAGTTCGCGGCCGCGCCGCGCAGCGCCGTCTGCCACGTGTGCATATGGGCGTTGATGAGGCCGGGAATGACGATGAAGCCGCGCGCGTCGATCGTCTCGGCGTCGCCCGCCTCGATGTCGGGCGCAACCGCGGCGATGCGGTCGCCCTCGATCAGCACCGCGCCGCGCGACAGCTCGCCGAGCGCGGGATCCATGGTGACGACGCAGGCGTCGCGCAGCAGGATTGGACGCATCGCGCTCATGCCTCCGGCCTCGCGCCGCGATAGGCGCGCTCGAGCAGCGCGCGGATTGGCTCGCGCTCGATCGGGCGCGGATTCCAGTAGGGCGATTCGACGGCGAGCGCGGCGGCGCGCTCGACGCCGTCCTCGGGCATGCCGATTTCGCGCAGGGCGCGCGGCCCGCCCAGCCGGCCGATGAGGTCGTAGAGGCCTTGGGCGCGCGTCCTCGACGCCCATCGCCGCGGCGATCCTGGCCGCCGCCTCCGGCGCCGCCGGCGCGTTGTAAGCGAGCGCGTGCGGCAGAATGACGGTGTGCGTCTCCGCATGCGGCAGATCGAAGGCGCCGCCGAGCACGTGGCAGAGCTTGTGATGCAGAGCCATGCCGGCGGCGCCGAGGCAGACGCCGCAAAGCCAGGCGCCATAGAGCGCGTCGCGCCGCGCCGTGGGATCGCGCGGCGTCGTCACGATATCAGGCAAGGCGCGCGTGAGGGCGCGCACGCCCTCTTCGGCGATCAGCGAGGTGATCGGGTTGCGATCCTGCGCGTAGAGCGCCTCGACCGCGTGAGCGATCGCGTTGACCCCGAGGTGACGGAGATCGCGACCGGCAGGCCGAGCGTCAGATCGACGTCGTAGATCACCGTCTCCGGCAGGATGCGCGCGCTGCGCTGCGTCGTCTTCTTCCCATCCGCGGTCTCGCCGAGAATATTGGTCATCTCCGAGCCGGCGTAGGTGGTGGGAACGACGATCTGCGGCAGATTGGTGCGCAAGGCGAGCGCCTTGCCGAGTCCGGTGGTCGAGCCGCCGCCGATCGCGACCGTGCAATCCGCCTTGGCCGCCTCGAACGCGGCGAGGGCGCGCTCGGTGACAGCGATCGGGGTATGCATCGCCGCGCCGGGAAACAGCCCGGCGGCGAGCGGCCCGAGTTGCGCGACGACGTCGGCGCCGGTCGCTTCCTGTTGCGGGGTCGTGAGGACGAAGGCGCTGCGGCAGCCGAGCGCCTTCACTTCGTCGGCCAGGGCGGCGAGCGAGCCGGCGCCGAACACGACCCGCGAGGGATGCGCGGTATAGACGAAGCGATCTTGCAAGGCCGTCTCCTTCCCTGTCGTCGGCCGCGTCGGGCCCAGAGGTTCGTCGTCCTTGCCCATCAGTTAGGGCTGAGCCGGCCGCAGGGTCTAGCGTGTAAATGTTCATTTTGGATATATTGCGGCCATGAACGATTTCGAACTGCTGCGCGTAATCGAATATCTCGAGCGCACGCGCAGTGCGCGGCGATCTCATCGCCTTTTCAACCCGAAGCCGTCCTCTTGACACCCCGTGGATTGTACACATATCGGCAACGTGCAAGCCGCTCATGTTTCGCGTGGAACGCGGTCGTGATCCCGTGGAATGGTTGCTCACGATGCCGTGGAACCGCCGCTCACGATCTTCGGATTGCGCAACAAAGTGTATTGATGATGATACGGTGAGCTGGGGTCCAGGAATTGAGTGTCAATCGTGTCATGGCTAAGGCGATGAATTCGTCGAATGCTCTTCGTCGCGTTCGCGGCAACCGTCGCGTGTTTGCCCGTTAGTGCGGCGGCCGAAGCCTCGTCCCATTGGCGTTCCGACCAGCATCATCCCCATATTCACCGACGAGTGGCTACGGCGCCTCCGGTAGGCCCGACGCAAACGCCATCTCGAGGCGCGCCAACGGGTCCACTGCTCGCCCGCTGGTCACGAACGACAGCGACGGCCTGAGCCGCGACCCGGAGGACTGCAACAAAGGCTGCGTCGGCGATAGCCAATAAGCCGGCAGACTAGCGTCACCGCATCAGAACCGGATTCGCAAGCCGACGGTCGGGTCGATGTTTTGGGTCTTGAAGTAGCCGCTCGCCAGGCCGCCGTAGACGTTCGAGATCATCACGCCGCCGTAGAGGTCGGCGCGGGGAACGGGATTGTAGTCCATGAGGAAGGAGACGGCGGACTTGCTGCCGGCGCATTTCGGGCTGCTCGTGTTGGCGCCGGAACCGGTGCAGACCCCGGGCGCCGGCAGAAAGTCATTCTGACGCTGATAGGTAAGGCTGCCCGCGACGCTGAGGTTGGTCGAGACGTTATATTTCGCCCCGGCCCAGATCGTGTGCATGATCTGGTTGACGTCATAGAAGGTGGCGTTCACTTCGCCGGGCGGAACGAAAATGCCGCTGGCGATCGTAGAAGCCATTCGGAAAGGCGTCGGACGGATTGGCTAGCTGCGCGTAGGTATAGCCGCCGTAGAGTTCCGTCCGATCCCACTTGTATCTGGCGGCGACCAGGACGGTGGCGGCGTTGGCGAGCGTGGCCTGCAAGATCGAATTGGGATTGTAGCCAGCCGGCAATCGACTCCGCTGAAGCTTTGGAGCGAGACTGCGTCTTTGGCGTAGCGAGCAACCACGTCGACCGAAAGTCCACCGAATGTTGCGCCGACCTGGGCCTCGTATTCCCCCATGGAGCCATTGCCAAGCGCATAGCCATTTCCTAGCCTGCATAATTCAGCCGGGAGCCCTGCGTTTCGAAAAAATACGAGTTGAACGCTATGTTGCCGTGTTATATTGTCTGCCGAACACGCTTCTGCATCGCCAGTGGTTGACCAGCGTTGGGACTTGCACTTGTTTGTGGGTTGATTGGGAAAGGTTGGCTGATTGGGGCGTCACGCCCCGCCCGTCAGGTGACGAAGCGCGGGATTTCGAGACGCGGGATTCGTCCGAGCGCATAGTGGAAAATGTGTTGCGCCGGACACGATGTCGGCAGGTGCACGCGGATCATCGTCTTCATCTCGACGACGCGTGCGGCAATTTTGATCAGGCGCAGGCGCAAGGTGTCGAACTGCGCCACACGCCACATCGAATGCTTCGGCATCGACACGCGCAGGCCCCACATGATCCAGTAGGCGCCGGCGTGCAGGAACAGCCGCAGTTGGTTGGCGCTGGCCTTGGTGCATGACGTGCGGTCGGCCGCCAGGTGGGTCTTCCAGGATTTGATGTGGTTCTCGGCCTGGCCGCGCCGGCAGTACACGTCCTCGTAGAGCCGACGGGCGTTGCGTTGTTGCAGATTGGTGACGACGAAGCGCGTGTCCGGCCCCTGCGCGCCGACCTCGACGCGGGCGATCACGCGTTCGACGCGGCTCCAACTCGCGGCCCCGTCGTAAAATTCCTTGAATCGTCGGGCTTTGCCATTCCCGGGCGTGGTCTCGTACTGCGTCTTCGTCGCGACTTCCAGGCCCTCGATATGCCGGCGCAGCGTCGAGGTCGGCGCGACGCCGAGGATATAGTCGAGCCGGTTGGCGCGACAGAAGTCGAGAACCTCGGGAGCGCAATAGTGGCTGTCGCCGCGCACCAGGATCTCTACCCGAGGCCAGTTGGCGCGAATGGCGCGCAGCAGGCGGCGCAGAAAGGCCTTGATCTCCTTGCCGCCGGGGCGTTTGGCCGGGCGCAGCACAGCAGTGATGAAACGGCCCTCGCCATCGAACACGACGATGGGTTGAAAGCCGTATTCGTCGTAGTGCGCGTTGAACAAGCGCAATTGCTGGCCGCCGTGAACCGCGTCGAACGTGTCGTCGATATCCAGCACGATCCGCTTGGGAGCCTTGGAATAGGACTCGCAATAGAGATCGACCATGGCGCGCCCCATGCGCAGCAGGGCACGGGCGTCGGGCAGGTTCTCCAACCGGGAGATCGTCGGCTGAGAGCACAGCTCGCGATCCGACGGCGTCAGATCGAGCGCCATCTTGAACATCGGATCGGAGCGCAGCGAATCGGCGTCGTTGCCGTCCTCATAACCCGCCGCGATCATCAACAACCGAAAGCGAATGATGTCGGCCATCGAATGCGTGACGTGCTTGGAAGCGCGTGGGTCCTCGATGCAGGCGGCCATGCGCTCAGCGACGCGAAGGCGCCCCTCGATCTCGCGCAAAGTCAAAATCCCGCCGTCCGAGGAAAGCCGTCCGCCGTCGAATTTGATCACGACATCCTTGCCCGCGACAGGTGACAGGCCTGGCAGCGGCAGCATAGGATGATCCATGGCGGGTGTGGCTTTCTTGAAGTCGCGTTGTTTTGATTCGACACCAAAATCATACGCGGAATCAGATGTTTAAGCTACATCCGCCTGCTCCAGCCGAATTATGCGGGCTAGCTGGGCCAGGCCGGCCACGCGAAAGTTTCCATACTCCAGGCGGTATTGAACCCCGGTATTGACGCGCACGAGTTCAGGGTACCCAAAGCGAGGAAAGGGTCCCGTATTGCCCACCAAGGAGAACGCGTTCGATCGGGTGGGGTCGTAAGCGACGCCGACTTCGTTGGAGAGCGAAATCATTCGCCCGGCGGTCAGCGTGCCATAGGTCGCGCTGCTGACGCCCACAAATCCGAGCGAGTTGTCCCACTGGCCGGCGCGGCTCGAGTCGCCGTTCGCGGTCTGGCTATTTGTTGGATTGAGGTTGTTGTCCACGAGGGTCTTGGGCCCGTTGTCCGGCAACAGCGTCAACGGATTGAAGTTCATTTCGGCCGCGCCGATCAGGAGCCAATCACCTCCAATCGGCTCCTCCATCTTCACACCGAGGGTTGAAGCGCTCAATGCGTCCGGCGACCAGGACCAACGCCCGGCTCCGCTCGTTTTCTGGATAGGGTAGAAGACGCCCTTGTCGATACCACTTCCCGAACCCGATGCCCGCGGTGTCGTAGCCGTACCCCACGTCCACCGTGCCGTAGACGGTGAAACCGTGGTAGGTGAGCGGACAATCGGAGACTGACGCGTTCAGCCAGTTCCAGAGGCTGGCGAAGCAGTTGGACGTCGCGCCGGATTCCTTCGCGGCCCCAGCGGTCGGCAGATCGGCGGAGTAAGCGGCTCGGACGGCGCAGATCAACGCCAGGACGACAACCGTACACCGCTCGAGGACCGCTTTCATGCACCGCGTTCCGTGTTGCCGAACAGCCTTTTCCAGCTCACCTCATCGTCGGCGAGGTTCTTCCAGAAGTTCTTGAGGCTCTCTTCGCCGCCGAAAAGGGTGGTGAAATTGGTCGAAGTCGACCAATACGATGTCTCCGGGCCTGCGGTCGATCGGCGGCATCCAGAGGAGGCAATTGAACTCCTTGTTGCCCGCTTCGGTGAAGGGATGCGGACGCTCGAGATCGATCGGCTGGCGCGCGAGAACTTGAACCTCCTTGCCATCCGCGTTCGTCAGTTCGTAGTGCGGCAGATGCGGATGAAAATTGAGCGTCGGCACGTTCTTGAGCAGGCCCAGCGCGTCGACGTCGCGAAACGCCGTCAGCGGAGCAATTTCGTTGGTCCCCTTCACTGTGGCGGGTCGAAGCCCGTAGGTGTTGTGCACGGGAACGTTGAGCCCCTTCATCAGGGAGCGCGTGTACTGGCCGAACCGCTGCTGGCGCGGCACGAGCGGGTCGCGATGGTGGCGGTATTCCATCTGACGCTGCTTCAGATCGCTTGTGAAGCCCACATCATGGTGCGGCGCCAGCAACAGGCAGGTGCCCTCGCGCTTCAGCCATTCGCCGATGGCCGCGATCTCCTCGGGAGCCGCCTCCTGCTCGGAGAGAAGATGGTCGAGTCCGAACACCATCAGCGTGTCGGTGTCGGCGAGGATGCGCTCGTCGATCGGCTGCTTGTACCCGGCCTGATCGATGCGCTGGAACACGGCGACGGGATGGCCGGTCGACTCGCCCGCGATCTCTTGAAAGCTGAGCGTGGAGCGGTGGAACAATTCCAGCGTTCCGGCGATGCCCTGGAGGAATTGCGCCGCGCTCCATTCCGGCGTCTCGTAGGCCGGCCACAGCAACGTTGCGGACCTCCGTCATCGTAGAGAAGCGGTTCTCCATCGCCGCGGGGTCTCGCTGGGCTTCCCAGGGATAACTCCATGTCCAGTAGATGCTGATGCGGCGCTTGCCGGGCGTGTATTTTCGGGGAACGTGGTTCTGGTTGTAAGTGCGAGCAGAGGCGGACGTTGGCATTGGTCGTTCTCCCGATGTTGCTCGTTATCGCTGTCGTTCCCGGTCAGTTCAAGGACGCCAGATAGCTGAGCGCCCTCAGGCCGGGGAGGAAGAAGTACGCGCCGCCCCTGACTGTCGTGAACGCTGGCAGGCCGACGATTTTCTTGCGGATCGGACGCTTGGGGATTTTGAACTCCAGCGTGCCGTCCTGGTTGCCGATGATCGGGTCGCGTTCGTTGCCGAGTTCGTGAAAGTTCCTGTCGTTCACCCAGACATTTTGCGCGAACTCGAACTGCCTGATGAGGCTGCCGCAGATCACGAAGGCCGCGATTCCTCGGTCGGCACCGTCATCGGCGGCGCCGTCCGGCAAATAGGGGCCGTAAGTCGCGCCGCGGCGAATCATCCGCCGCCGGTTCATGTTCGCCGCCGTGTCGCGAGGATTTATCCGCCGCGCGTGCGAGCCGAGCGGAACCGCATATCCGTGCGGGTCCATTTCCTTGTAGTTGAAGTCGTTGTTTCGCTGCATGTCCGCGGCGAGAACCGGATCGTCTTTGTCGGGCGAGAGCACCAGCGGCGCGCCGCTGCGCCACCGACCCATCAGTTTCGCCGCGATCAGCTCTTGCTCTTCGGGCGTGTCGCCGTGCTGCCGCAGAAAATCTCGAAATTCGCCGACGTGCTCCTGTAGACGGCGGTAAGCCATGTAGCTGCCGTTGCGGGCCAGTATCTCGGGCAGCGGGCGATCGGCGATCACGCCATATTCGTCTGGATACCCGAGAATGAACTCGCCCGCCTTCAGCGGCGCGCCCGAGCCGGGCGTCGGATCCTCGCCGCCGCCCTCGATAGCCGGTTGGGACAGCCTGTCTCGATAGCCGAAGTGGTCGTGGGCGTAATTGAACGGCGGGATGGCCTGGAGATCGAGCACCGAGAGAAGCTCGACGCCCTGGGCATGCGGCGACGAGTTTTTCGTGCTCGGATACGCACCGGGCATGCTCGGTCGCGTCTCTGGCGAATAGGATAGCAATCGCGTGCAAGTCCGGGCTCGCGACTCCGCCGACCCAATGTTCGGGCGCCGGAAATGTTGGCCAGCAGGGGAGCCGCGGACCGCCTGGGCGAAGGCGGCAAACTCGTCCGCGTTCTCAGCGCCTCGGGAAAGATGGCGTCGGCGCCGGCGTCGAGATACAGCCGGGCCCGGGCGACGGCGTCCTCAAAACCGTTGACGCCGCGGGCATCGGTGCGGGCGATGATGACAAAGTCGGGATCGCGCCGGGCCGCGACGGCTGCCTTCAGCTTGGCCGCCATGATCGCCGGCTCGACCAGGCTGCTTGCCCGACAGGTGGCCGCAGCGCTTGGGCAACTCTGGTCTTCCAGATGGATGCCGGCCACCCCGGCCGTCTCGAACAGCCGCACCGTCCGCTCGACGTTCAGTGCCTCGCCGAAGCCGGTGTCGGCGTCGCAGAGCAAGGGCACGGGAGTGGCCAGCGTGATGGTCCGGGCTTGCTCGACGAACTCGCTCAGGGTCAGCAGGCCGACGTCGGGCACTCCCGCCGCCGCCGACAGGGCCCCACCCGAGAGATAGACCGCCGCGAAGCCGAGCCGCTCGGCCATGCGGGCCACCAGGGCGTTGAACACGCCGGGAATGGCGATCGCTTCCTTTGCCCACGCCGCCCTCAGCCGGCGGCCCGCGCTGGCCTGCTGTCCAGTTTCCATGATTGGGTCTCTTCCCGAGTGGCTCCCTGTCATTGTCAAAAGTCCTTTCTCCTTGACAAGGGAAGAGCTACCGGGGACAACGAAGAACAGACCACCCATTCACTGCGGAGACGGCGCCATGCTCTCTCACCGACAGCGGTTGACCGGCCTGGGCTTCCTGGCGGCGCTGGCCCTGCTGAGCACGACTCTCGACCCGAGCGTCCCGGCGGCCGAGAAGGAAACCGCTCAGCCCGGCGACTGGCCGCAGTGGCGCGGGCCGCGTCGGGACGGCGTCTCGCTGGAAACCGGCCTGCTGTTGCAGTGGCCCCGGACCGGGCCGACGGAATTGTGGAGGGCCGAGGCGGGGGCGGGCTACTCCTCGTTCGCGGTGGCGGCGGGGCGGGCCTACACCATCCTGCAGGACGGCGACAACGAGGCGGTGGTCTGCTGGAAGGCCGACACCGGCAAGGAGTCGTGGCGCTTCCGCTATCCGGCCCGCTACGTCAACGACTGGGGCTCCGGCCCGCGCTCCACGCCGACGGTCGATGGCGATTACGTCTACACCGTCGGGGCCACCGGCCTCTTCCACTGCCTGAAGGCGGACACCGGGGCCAAGCTCTGGCAGCACAACCTGCTGGAGGAATTCAACGCCGAGAACCTGACCTGGGGCGTCTCCTTCTCGCCGCTGATCGAGGGCGACCTGATCTACACCAACCCCGGCGGTCCCAACGGCGGCTCGCTGGCGGCCTTCAACAAGCGCAGCGGCAAGCTGGTCTGGAAGGCCCTGGACGACGCGGCCGGCTACAGCTCGCCGATCGCGATCACGGCCGCGGGCGTGCGGCAAATCGTCTTCTTCACCGGCAAGCACCTGGTCGGCGTGGCGCCGGCCGACGGCAACTCCTGTGGAGCCACGACTGGGAGACGCAGTACGACTGCAACATCGCCACGCCGATCGTCGTGGGCGATGGCGTGTTCATCTCGTCGGGCTATGGCCGGGGCTGCGCCCTGTTCAAGCTGGAGGCCGAGGGCAAAGCGCTGAAGGCCCGGCGCGTCTACGAGAACACCGCCATGTGCAACCACTTCGCCAGCTGCGTCGAGTACAAGGGCCACCTCTACGGCTTCAACGAGGGCACGCTGACCTGCCTGGACTTCGCCAGGGGCAAGGCGGTCTGGCGGGAGCGCGGCTTCGCCAAGGGCTCACTGCTGCTGGCCGACGGCCACCTGATCGTCCTGGGCGAGAACGGCAAGCTGGCGCTGGCCGAGGCGACGCCCGCCGGCTACAAAGAGAAGACGGCGTTTCGCTTCTCGAGCAACAAGTGCTGGACGATGCCGGTGCTGGCCAACGGTCGGCTCTATGTCCGCGACGAGGAGAAGATCGTCTGCTACGACCTCCGGAAACGCTGACGGCGCCCTTCGCCGCGCCCGGACGGAAATTTGCCGGATTTCGGTTGACAGGGCTGGAGGCGTTCCTATAATTACTCTGCGCTCGACAATAGCCGCGCTGTTGAACCTACCTCCCACGAGAGGTGGAGAGCTTATGATCGAACGAATTCTCCGCAACAACGAGGACGGGTGACGCTCTATCCCACAAGTGGAATTGGATAGGGCCAAGCCTTCGTCGGTTTGGCCTTTTTTGTTTGCCCACGGGATCGGCGGAGGGATTCGAGCGGGTATAGCTCAGTTGGCTGAGCGCAGCTCTGATAAAGCTGAGGTCCCAGGTTCGAGCCCTGGTACCCGCAATCGCAAGCACACGAGGGAACCGGGGATGTAGCTCAGCTGGGAGAGCGCCGGTTTTGCAAGCCGGAGGCCACGGGTTCGATCCCCGTCATCTCCACAAGATAGACGAAGGAAGATTTTCGGAATAATCGGTAAAGACGGGTTGACACTTTTCCTCGGCCTCTGTAGATTGAAATTGTAAGTGGTTGAGTGCAAGGATTTGTGTCGATTAGACGCGGTCCGTACTCACCTGGGTGCGAGTCGCCGCATTCCGCAAGGAATGAGGCGTGCAGCGACTCCTGGTCAGTTGAGAGAACGGTGAACAACCTGATCTGACTGGACGCAGGAATGGGCAATCGTGCCAGGTCCTTCTGGGGCCGGCATGATGGCTCGATCGCCCGATTCGTTCTTTGACAATTCGGTAGCGGTAAGAGTTGCACTCACGAGAGTCGACGTGATGGCGCAAGCCGTCGCGTTGTAGTTTTTCTGAGTCTCTGCATGAGCCCTTAGAGAGAAAAGGATCGTTCTTACGGCCCGGGCAACGGCCTGGGCCGGTAGCTGGAAGCGATCTTTTCCGGAGTGCGTGGAAACACGGGCCGAGGACAGGATCAATGCGGCCAAGCTACTAAGGGCATGTGGGGGATGTCTTGGTGCCAGGAGGCGATGAAGGGCGTGGAAGACTGCGATAAGCCCGGGGGAGCGGTCAAACGAGCGTTGATCCCGGGATACCCGAATTGGCGTACGCTGAATCCATAGGCGTACGTGGCGAACGGGGGGAACTGAAACATCTCATTACCCCCAGGAAAAGAAAGCAAAAGCGACTCCGTCAGTAGCGGCGAGCGAAAGCGGATCAGCCCAAACCACCGGGACTCGTCCTGGTGGGGTTGTAGGACCGGTGCATTAGAATGACCAAGTACCCTAGCGGAACCGTTCTGGAAAGTACGACCATAGCGGGTGATAGTCCCGTACGCGACAGGGGAAAGCGGATCGATCCGGCACCTGAGTAGGACCCGACACGTGAAAGTCGGGTCTGAATCTGCGGGGTCCATCCCGCAAGGCTAAGTACTCCCTGGCGACCGATAGCGAACCAAGTAGCGCGAGCGAAAGATGGGAAGAACCCCTACAAGGGGAGGACAGTGAACCTGAAACCACATGCCTACAAGCGGTCGGAGCCCGTCTAGCGTGCTTGCAGGCGACCGGGGTGATGGCGTGCCTTTTGCATAATGATCCGGCGACTTACCGTCATCAGCAAGGTTAAGCCGTTCTGCGGCGGAGCCGAAGCGAAAGCGAGTCTGAATAGGGCGTCAAGTTGGTGGCGGTAGACGCGAAACCACGTGAACTACGCATGGGCAGGATGAAGTGGGGGTAATACCCCATGGAGGTCCGAACTCACTAGTGTTGAAAAACTAGGGGATGACCTGTGTGGAGGATTGAAAGTATCATCAAACGTGGAGATAGCTCGTTCTCTCCGAAATAACTTTAGGGTTAACGTCGGAGTAGTTGGCAACTGGGGGTAGAGCGACTGAATCCGATAGGGGGCCTACCCGGCTACCCTTCGAAACCAAACTCCGAATACCAGTTGTACCAAGCTCGGCAGCTAGACGGCGAGGGATAAGCTTCGTCGTCGAGAGGGGAACAACCCAGATCGCCCGCTAAGGTCCCCAAATCATGCTCAGTGCGAAAGGAAGTTGGATTCCTGAGACAGCCAGGATGTTGGCTTAGAAGCAGCCATCATTTAAAAAGTGCGTAATAGCTTACTGGTCGAGGAGTCCTGCGCCGATAATGAACGGGACTAAGCATGATACCGAAGCGGCGGGTAGTAGCAATACTAGCGGTAGGAGAGCGTTGCACCATAGCGTCGAAGGGGTACGGACAACGAACCCTGGACGAAGTGCAAGTGATCATGCCGGAACGAGTAACGATAAAACGGGTGAGAATCCTGTTCGCCGAAAGCCTAAGGTTTCCTGGGGAAGGTAAATCCGCCCAGGGTTAGTCGGACCCTAAGACGAGGCCGAAAGGCGTAGTCGATGGACGGCAGGTTAATATTCCTGCACCACGTGTGGAGGTTGATGGCGTCAGGACGCTGGCTGGAAAGGGATCGGCCCGCTAGACGTGGCGCGTCCCGCAAGGGCGAGGGCATTTACGATCCCGAAGTCCTCGGAAGGACAGCCAAGAAAAGCCGATGCTGGACAAAGCACGTGCCCGTACTAAAACTGACACAGGTAGGCGAGATGAATATTCTCAGGCGCTCGAGAGAACGCTCGTGAAGGAACTCGGCAAATTAACCCCGTAACTTCGGGATAAGGGGTGCCCCTTGGGGTGTCAAAGCCTCGGGGGGCCGCAGTGAAAGGGATCTGGCGACTGTTTACTAAAAACACAGGTCTCTGCCAACTCGTAAGAGGATGTATAGAGACTGACGCCTGCCCGGTGCCGGTAAGTTAAGGAAGAGGGTTAGCCGGGTAATCGGTGAAGCTCGCAACCGAAGCCCCGGTAAACGGCGGCCGTAACTATGACGGTCCTAAGGTAGCGAAGTTCCTTGTCGGGTAAGTTCCGACCTGCATGAATGGCGTAACGACCGGATCACTGTCTCCACGAGCGACTCGGTGAAACTGTAGTTGTTGTGAAGATGCAACATACCCGCAACTAGACGGAAAGACCCCGTGAACCTTTACTGTAGCTTAGTATTGGGTTTAGGCCCAGCATGCGTAGTGTAGGTGGGAGGCTGTGAACCGGGTATCTCCGGTTCCTTGGGAGCCGACGATGAAACACCAGCCTTGTTGTGCTTGAATTCTAACCCCGACCCGTGAATCCGGGCGGTGGACAGTGCTAAGTGGGCAGTTTGACTGGGGCGGTCTCCTCCTAAAAAGTAACGGAGGAGTTCAAAGGTACCCTCAGCCTGGTTGGCAATCAGGCATCGAGCGTAAAGGTAGAAGGGTGCTTGACTGCGAGACCCATAAGTCGAGCAGGTGCGAAAGCAGGACTTAGTGATCCGGCGGTGCTGGATGGAAAGGCCGTCGCTCAACAGATAAAAGGTACTCCGGGGATAACAGGCTTATCTCCTCTGAGCGTTCACAGCGGCGAGGAGGTTTGGCACCTCGATGTCGGCTCATCGCATCCTGGGGGTGGAGAAGCTCCCAAGGGTTTGGCTGTTCGCCAATGAAAGCGGTACGTGAAGCAATCGCGTCCCATGAGGGTAACCTCATGGTGGAGCAAATCCGTCATAGCGCGGATAGAACCCGGCTTATATCGGTGGAAACCCTGCAGGACTTAACCCGTCCTTCAGGGCAATACCGAGGGAAGGTTAGCCGAGAACGGCTATGAAAGGGCTCACAGGAAATGCGTTGGCTGAATACAAGCAGCCTCGTCCTGCAACCCGAGCAGCGTCACCTGATCGTTGGCTCGATCCTGGGTGATGGTTGTCTCCGCTTCCCCGGTCGCAGTCACCATGCCAACCTGACCGTTGAACATGGTGAGGCGCAGGAAGAATACGTGTGGTATAAGTACGAACGTTTGAGGGATTGGGTGCAAACGCCACCCAGGCCCGTTTCGCGGACCTATCACAAGGACCGCGCCCGGACCCTGGTTTCCTGGCGGTTTTCCACCCTCTCTCACCCAGCGTTCACTTCCTATCACCGTCTCTTCCATCGCAACGGAATGAAAAGCATTCCGGACAACATCTGCGACCTGGTGGAAGCACCGCTCACTTTGGCGGTGTGGTTGATGGACGATGGCAACCGCAATAAAGACGTTCTGTTCTTGAGTACTCAGTTCTTCTCGCTCCAAGAACAGGAACGCCTACGGCGATGCTTGTGGGAAAAATTCGGTATCGCCTCAACGCTAAACTTTCATAGCCACAGCAAGGAAAAGGCGTATCGAATACGGCTCTCGCGGGAAGGAAGCCGGCGAGCGGTGACGCTCGTTCGGCCTCATGTTCCTCCCTCGCTTTGGTACAAGTTCTCGACTATACCCCTGTAACGACTGATCTCGAACCCTCTTTCCCAGAGGGACAGAGTGAGATGGAGGTTTCGGCCGCAGGACGGCCTGCGACCAGTTTATAATCTCCATCAGACGCCGGGCCCCTGACTGAAGAGCCGTCAGGGTGAAGATATAGTCTACGCCACCAGTAATGGTGGAATCACGTGGAGTGGGTTTAGACCGTCGTGAGACAGGTCGGTCCCTATCTGTTGTGGGCGCAGGAGACTTGCGAAGCTTTCTCCCTAGTACGAGAGGATTGGGAGGGACGTACCTCTGGTGTTCCAGTTGTCGCGCTCGCGGCAGCGCTGGGTAGCTACGTACGGAAAGGATAAACGCTGAAGGCATATAAGCGTGAAACCCCCTTCAAGATGAGGTCTCCTTGCTCTTCAGGAGCGAAGGCTCCTGGAAGACCACCAGGTCGATAGGCCGGAGGTGTAAGGCGGGCAACCGTCTCAGCTGACCGGTACTAACAACCGAACGCTTGACCGCTTTGATCCTTTGCTCGGCTCGGTGTCCTCCGACACTTGGCCAGACGGCGAGTCTGCTCCCGCATTCGGCGAGCCGGCCTCGGCCGCCTCGCCGGAGAAAGGATCAGGCTTCCCGATCGCTACGGCTCACGCGGAGTCCGCAGCTCTGTCGCTACCAATTGATATACCGGTTCCTGCCGCGGCCAACCGCCGCGGCAGGGGCCAAGCAGCTTTCCGGTGAGCATACCTGGATGGCCACACCCGTTCCCATTCCGAACACGGCCGTTAAGCATCCAGGGCCGATGGTAGTGCCTATCAGGCGCGAGAGTAGGTTATTGCCGGAATTTATTCAAAAGCCCGGTGGCGAAAGCCATCGGGCTTTTTGATTGCGCCCACGCCGTCTGGCCATCCGCTGGCCGGGCGCGTACCGAGCTGCTGGGCGGCCTCCAGCCCGGCGACAAGGCCGAAGTCGTCAGCCTGCTCCAGAAGACGTTGCAACTCTTCCCGATCCGGTTCGAGATGAAAGACGGTGTGCGGCGGGGTCTGTCGTGCTACGTCGAGGAGGGCTTCGAGGCCGAGGTTGCCAGCCTGGCGCACAGAAGCAGGTGGCCGGCGGCGGGCGCTACCGAGAAGGCATTGGCTAGGAGCCTATCCGGAACAGGGGTCTGACCCCTTGGTGTTAGGGGGTCAGACCCCTTTTCCGGATAGGCTCTAGGCCATCGGGCTGGACCGACTCCTGCTTGCCCTTGATCCCTTGCCAGCGTGAGAGGATCGCAGCCACCAGGAACAGCCCATCTGCAAGAAGGCCAGGCCGCTGACGAATAACCTTAAGGGGAGGGATCACGCTCGCCGACAGCAGATGAAGGAGAACGCCATGCCCGCACAGGCTCAAGAAGTCCTCTTCGAGGAAGAACAGTCGTTTCGCCAGCGCTGGGTGTGGGCATTGCTGGGTGCCACCCTGGTGCTCCTGGTGGTCCCCTTGGGCTTCGTCCTCTCCGGCGCACCCGTCAAGCCCGGGAGCGACACTTTCTCCGGAGTCGTTGGTCTGGCTGTGGGCATCGCCGTGGTGATCGGCGTGGCCGTCCTGATGTACACCATGAAACTGACGGTGCGGCTGGACGACGCCGGGTTGCACGTCCGGTTCTTCCCCTTGGTCAAGAGGGACATTCCGCTGGAGGAGATCGCCCGCTGGGAGGCCCGCACCTACCGCCCGATTCTGGAGTACGGCGGCTGGGGCATCCGCTGCGGCTGGAAGGGCATGGCCTACAACGTCGGCGGCAATCGGGGCGTGCAACTGGAGTTCACCAACGGCAAGCGCCTGCTGATCGGCTCGCAGCGCCCCGAAGAACTGGCGGCGGCGATCAGCCAGGCGAAGCAGCACCTCGGCTGATCTCCTCACCATGCGTATTCTCCCTGGCACAAAACGACCTTGCTGGGAACGCTTGGGAACGGGGTTGAGCTGTCCCGTCGGAGGAGACAACGAACGGCTTGGCGGCATCTTCCAAGCAATTCCGTCTTTCTTTGGTTCTTTCGGGAAGAAGTCGCTGGTCGTTCGTTATCCACGGTGGATCAATGGCACTGTACCGCCAGTCGCGCTACGCCCACAATTGCCGCCAGGTGCCCCGACCAACGAACAGCCGGCCGCAGCCATCCGGCAGCGCGACGGTTTCGCGGCCCGCAGTCATCGTCACAGAGATGCGCCATGAACGAATCGCTTTTTCCGAGAGGCTTCGGTGCAGGACATCCAGCCTGGAGCGCCTCCTTTTGTGGTTTCTGAAACTCGGCTTCTTCGTCCCTTGTTCGCGACCAAACTGCGTTTCCCACTCATCGACAAGAGATGCAGGCATGCGGTTCTCCGAGTTATTCGCGCATCGTGCGGGAAATCATGGGCCGGGCCGCCCAACAACGCCGTTCCGCAGGGCTTCGCCGTCGAGCCCGAAAGAGCGCACATCGACCGGAGATGCTAGTGCTGGAAGATCGTGTCCTGCCAACAGCGCCGCACCGATGCCGGCCATCGTGGTCAGCGGATCCACCAATGACGGCACCGGTCAGGTCACGGCCTACAGTGCCTCGACCACGCAGCCCATCGCCAGCCTGACTCCGTTCCCCAATTTCACCGGCGATCTCCGCGTGGCTCGCGGCGACGTCAACGGCGACGGGGTGCCCGATCTCATCGTCGCCCAGGGCCCCTGCAGCCTTCCCGAGATCAAGGTTTTCGACGGCCGCACCGGGGCAGTGATGCTGGATTTCTACGCGTTCTCTCCCCAGGTCACCTGCGGGCTGTTCGTGGCGGCCGGTGACATTAACGGCGACGGCGCCGCCGACATCATCGTGGGGGTTGATGCCGGCGGCTTGCCCGAGGTCAAGGTCTTCGGCGGCGGCAACCTGGCCGGCGCCAGCTGCTCGACTTCTACGCCTATGCCCCCACCTTCAGCGGCGGCGTGCGGGTCGGGGCGGGTCACCTCAACCCCAACGACTTCGCGGACATCATCACCGGGACCGGCCCGGGCACTCCCGGCGAGGTCAAGGTCTTCAGCGGGAAGGGCGGAACACAGCTCCAGGATTACTTCGCCTTCACCCCCAGCTTCACCGGCGGCATTTTCGTGGCGGGCGGGAACCTCGGCGGTGCCCTAGACGTGGTGATCGTGGGAGCGGACGCCGGAGGAGCCAGCGAGGTCAAGGTGTTCAGCGGTGCGGCGGGGACGCAGTTCTTCGACTTCCTGGCCTTCGCGCCCCCTTATGCCGACGGGGTTCGCGTGGCCGCCTTAACGGGGAATGGCAACGGCGAAATCATCCTGGCCACCGCCCCCTCCCTGGAGACCGACGACTGCGGCGACGTGATCGGCGGAAACTCGACTGGGGCCGAGGTGAAAGTGATCAACCTCCTGCAGCAGCAAGTCGTGGACGACTTTTTTGCCAGCAGCGCAGCGTACCAGGGCGCGTTTGTGGCCGGTTGAGCGGTCGGTCGGGTCGGCGGCGTTTTTCGTATCCGTTCCGTAAACACACGTCCGGCGATCAGGCGACGGGGCGGGCGTCACCAAACTGGGGCAGGATGTAAACCGTGTGGTGTGACTGGGAGAGCCCACGCAGGAGCCAATTCCGCGCGATCCGCACCGCGGACGCAGAGCGCAGGGGGTTACTCACCGTATCGGACCTGGCGGATGCGAAAGCGACTGGGCCGACACTGCCCGAGCCGAAGACCTACGAGCCGTCGGGCGGCTGGGCCAGCGGCGGCTTCCAGCGGTCGGGCAGCCAGTCGCGCAACACCTCGGGCGACGGCTGCGGATCGTGCGCCAGCCGCTGCAGCAGGTCCTGCAGGTAGGCGAAGGTATCGACCCCATGACGGTGACAGCTCGATGTCAGCGTGAACAAGATCGCGGCCGTCTCCGCGCCCTTGCCGCTGCCCGCGAACAGCCAGTTCTTGCGGCCGATGGCGATGTGCCGCAGCGTCAGCTCGGCCACGTTGTTGTCGATGTCCAAAAAGCCATCGTCCAGATAGCGGATCAACGCCTGCCAGTGCCGCAAGGCGTAAGCGATGGCCTGGCCCAACGGGCTCTTGGGCAGCACCTTGGGCTGTTCCGCCTCCAGCCATTGACGTAGGGCTGTCATGACCGGCAGCGACTTCTCTTGCCGCAGCTGCCGGCGCACGGCATCGGCGTCGCTGCCGACCCGCTTCTCGGTGGCGATGATCTTCTTGGCGGTGCTCTCGACCTCGTACAGCTGGCGAATCCGCGCCAGTACCAGATGGGCCCGGGCCGGGTCGCTGTCCTTGGCCTCGTAGAACTTCCGCCGGCAGTGCGTCCAGCAGCCCAGCTCGATGATGCTGCCGCTGCGGAACAGGTGGTCGTAGACGTTCAGGGCGTCGGCGTTGAGATAGCCGTGATAGTTCCGGTCCCGCAGCAAGGCATCGATGCCCGCCGCCGAGTGATCGCGGCAGAAGTCGAAGACGTTGACGGCGTGGTCGCGATCGCCGACCTAGGCCCCCATCTGCCCCGACACCGTCCGGCCCGGCGCGGCTGCGTCCAGGTACGGCAGCTTGGTGGCGTCGGTGTGCAGCATCTTCGACTGCCGCACCAGGTCGGCCATCAGAGCGTAGAGGGGGCGGAAACGCTCGGCGACCTCGGCCATCCAGCCGCACATGGTCGAGCGCGACAGGTCGATGCCGTGCCGGCCCAGGATGCGTTCCAGGCGATGCAGCGGCAGATGGTCGGCGTACTTGCTGGCGGCGATCTGGGCCAGCAGGCCCGGGCCGGGCAAACCCTTGGCGATGACCGCGACCGGCGGCGGCGCCACTGTGACATGGTCATGACACGGCGTACAAGCGTACTTGCAGCGGACGTGCTGCCAGACGAACAGGCTGGCCGGCTGGTAATCGAGCTGCTCGCTGATCTCCTCACCGAACTTGGCGCAGACGGTGCCGCAGCACGGGCACAGGCGTTGCGCTTCCGGCAGTGCGTGCTCGAGGCCGGCGGCGCGGCAGGTCCTTGGGCAGCGGCTGGCGACCGTGACCCGGGCGTTTGGGCTTCGGCTCAGCCGCTGCGTCGGGGGCGGTCGCCGGCGGCGCCGGTTCCGCTGGCGCCGCCAGTCTCGGGCAGCAGCCAGGGCTGGTTGGGATCGAAGCGTTCCGCCTTGGGGCCATAGAGCCGGCGCAGCAGTTGATCGAGGCGCTGCCGCAGGCCATCGCACTCGTGCTGCGCTTGCTTCAGGGCGGCGAGCAGCTCCACGATCATGGCCCGGCAGGTAGCCAAATCGTCCGGCAACGGCGGCAGGGCGGCTGGGGTGGGGCTAGCTGACGACAGCGGGGTAGGAACAGCAACGTCCGCGCTCATGTCGGTAGAGACGAGCGCGGACGTGCTATCGTTCCCGAAAAAATTGCCCGGTGGAGAAAAAAGCTCGCTCCGGTGACATACCATTGTCAGAGGAGGACGCGGGCTGCTCAGGAGGAGGCCGGGACCGGCCGCTGGTAGCGCTGCTGCCGCCGGGCATTGGACCGATCGATGCCATCCAGCAGCATGGCCAGCTCCGCCGGCCGCAACACCAGCCCCTGTTCGCCCACTTGCGCCCGCCGGCCATCGGCCACGGGCAGCACGAAGCTGCCCGCTTCCAGGCGCTGGTATCACAGGGCGTAGCCGTCCTCGTCCCAGTACAGCAGCTTGAGGCGGTCGCCCCGCCGCGAGCGAAACACGAACAGGTCCCCCGACAGCGGGTCCTGCCCCAGCTCCTGCTGCACCAGGCAGGCCAGGGTGTCGAACGTTGGCGTTTCATGGTAACCTCGGCTGTAGGGTGAGTGAGAAGCGTTTACCGCGCAGCAGGCCCTCCAGGTCCCTGAGCGTCTTCTTGTTATCCCGGACCAGATAGAGGCCGATTTCCGGATCGCGGGCGATGACGAGCCGCTTTTCCCGGATCAGGTAATACGCCCAGGCCGTGTGTTCTCCCAGCTGCTTGACGGCTTGACCCAGTGTCATCCAGCTCGGCAAACCCTGGCGAAGGAACTCCGTTTTGCGGCTGTAGACGCCGTGCTTCTGGCGGAGCCGGTAGACCGAAGCGGCACTCAAGTCTTCCTTCAAGGGCGCATGATAGCCGGCGGCCGTCAAGGCCACGGCAATCTGCTGGTCGGTCTGACCCGCCCGGGCACGGCGCAGGACTTCAGCGATCAACGCTTCGCCGTTGGCCATCTCCGCGTACGTGACCACCGGTAAGGCCAGAGGAACCGTGGTCCAATCGCCTCCTTTCCAGACGATGCGAATCTCACCGCGGTCCGCCCCCGGCCGTTGCAAGACCACCTTGTCGATGAGGGCCCGAAGCAGCTCTTTCTTGCGAACATTGCTCAGGATGCCCTCGTCCCAATGTTGACGCAAGGTCGGGCGGGTCTCTTCCCATTGCTGACGCAACGCGGCGGTCAATGCCTCCGGGGTGGTCGCTGTCTCTGCGGCGGCGGCTTCAGCTTCTGCCTGGCTGACGGCCTGCAAGGCTTGCTCCCAACGCCGCTCCAGCTCGCCGGCCACCAACCGATTCTCCGGGTCCACCAGTCGGTATTGCTTCTCGGCGAGCTGAGCCTCATAACGCAGGCGCTGCAACTGCTGCTGGTGCGCGATCGACTTGGCGACGTCGGTCGTCAAAGGCCGCCAGGGCCTGGTCATAGCCGTCCACTGCGGCAGGCGTCAAGGCCTCCCAGAAGTTTTGCACCACGCAAGCGTCCAGCGCGGCGATCGGCAGGCGCTGGCATTCCGTGCCGCCCATCTGCATTTTGTGCGGGTTGCAGACATAGCGGGCAGCGGCCTGATATTGCACGGTCATCTTGCGGCCGCAATGTCCGCAGTAGACCAAGCCCTGGAGCAAGGCCGCGCCGGACCGAGCCACACCGCGACTGCGCCGCCGCTGCTATTCCAGGTAGTTGTCGCGCAGGATGGATTGGATGGTAGCGTAGGTGTCGCGATCCAGGTAGGCGGGATATTGGTCGGGGATCATGACCTGCCAGTGCTCCGGGGCCAACGGATGTTTCCGCTTCGGGCCGCCGGGAACGCGCGGCCCGAAAGCGCGTTCGGCCGTAGACATACGTGCCAGCATAGGCGGGATTGCGCAGCAGGCTCGCCACCGCCGCCGCCCTCGGCCGCCGCCACACGACCGCGCCATTGGCGGCGCCGCGCTGGCGGCGCGGCAGCAGCAACTGCGCGGCGGCCAGGTCGCGGACGACCCCGTAGACCGATTTTACCCGCAAGAAGGTGGCAAAGATGAAGGCCAGGCGCTCGCGGACTTCTTGATCGGGGTGGAAGACGACGCGGCCTGCCAGATCCCGTACCAAGCCGACGGGCAAGCTCAGGGCCAATTCCCCCCGTCGGGCCTTGTTGAGCAGACCTGCCTGGAGCCGCGCCTTGATCGTGTGCAGCTCCAATTCCGCGATCAAGCCCTTCAGCCCCAGAATCAGGCGCCCGTTCGGCGTGGCCGGGTCGTACACCCCCTCTTGATCGGCGACCAGGCACTGCCGATAGCCACACAGGTCGAGGAGCTGATACCAGTCGGTGCAGTTGCGGGCCCGGCGCGTGACGTCGTAGGCGAAGATGATACCGACCTGCCCCAAGGTGACGCGGGTCACGAGTTCCTGAAAGCCGGGGCGGCTGACCGTGCTGCTGCCGGTGACGCCCAGGTCGGTGTCAATGACGTGAATGGCCCCTGCCTCCCAGCCGTATTGAGCGGCCCGGTCGCGCAGGGCGTACTGCAGCTTAAGGCTCTCGGCGTTCCTCAGCACCTGTTGCGGACTGGACTGGCGGAGGTAAATGAGGGCTTGACGTTGGTGATGATGCGGCTGGATGGCTTCGGACGCAGTCATGGAGCACCTCCTGTTGGATCAGCGTGACTTCCGTGCGGATAGGCCGGCGGACCTCCTCGGAGAGCCGCCGCCAGACGGATCGGGCCGCGATGCGCATAGTTCCCCCCATTCACTCAGCAGGGTGAGGATTTGACGAAGGGCCACGGCCGTGATTGTGCTGCGTGGCGTGGGCGGGGGGCAATAGCCGTGCTCGGTGGCGGTGGCCGCGATGCGCAGGATGATGCCATCGCGGTACTCGACCTCGAAAGACCGGGGCTCACGCAGCGTGCGATGTGGGGAGGCTACCCGGAACGTCCGCCCGTAGAGTGGATGAAACGGATCGACGACCGTGACGGTCTGGACGGGCTTCTGGCTGTCCGCGCAGCCCTGGGGATCAACAAGTTCCCTCGAAGCTCTTGCGCATGTCGGTGGGCAGGGTGCACAGGAACACCCGACCGGGCAACGACAGGCTCAGCATGGCGGTTCCTCCACCAGGCGCAGTAGTTGCCGCAGCAGGTCGGCGTCAAAGCCTGGGCTCACCCGCAGCCGGCGTCCGCTGGCGACGACGACTTCGATGGCCGACGGCAGCGCAGGCGCTGGCCGGGAGTTTCAGCTGCAGGAAGACCGGAGTGAGGCCATCCGCGGACGGCGGCGCGGTCGCGGCGCGGGCCGCACCGGTGGCCGCCTGGGGCTCCTGGTCGCGGCAAGCCAGCTCGCGGCGCCAGGCATAGAAGTTCGATTCCCGGAGCCCGTGCTGGGCACAGAAGTCTCGGCCGGTCAGGCCGCTGCGCTGCCACTGGCGGAACACGCGCCGCCAATACTGTTCTTTGCTGAGATCGCGTTTCGGCATGGTAGTGCCCTCCTTTCGGAAAGCAGGCTACCAAACGGGGGAAGGTGGGTTGGCCGAACGGATACAATTTAGCAGAATTCGGCGTCACAAAAACGCCGCGGCCACGGCGTTGGACAGATGCACGAGCCGCTAGGGGGCTTCAGGCGTGGCGATTTGGCAAGCGATGCGTTCGGACAACTCCGCATAGGAAGGAACGAAGCGATCGAAAAAGTGAGTGCAGGCAACGGCGATGTTGTCGAACATACGGGCCCTCCAAAGCCCCACCTTCCCGGCGGCCCAGCGGCCCGTCGCCAGAACGTAAGGCCACCCCAACACCGAGTCCAGAATCGGCGAGTGATAATTGCAACATCTCGCATCGGGGTGGACGACTCGCTCGTTGATCCTGGTCTTGCAAGGGATAGCGGCCCCGAGCAAGAAGATCCCCCGGAGACGAGCGAGGGGCCGGGTTTACACGTCCAGGGGATGTCCGGTTACAATCCGATTTTCGCCTTCCACTCCTCGGACACGCGTCGGCACGCCTCTCGACTCCCCGTCTTCAAGGGCCGCGAACGGCCGTCGCAGTCGAACCACACCTTCGAGTAGAACGCGCTCGAATGACCGAGACCCCAACTTCGTCACCCAGTATCGCGGGGCAAAAATCATGGACCGATCCATGGAGCCCTTTGAAGAAGTTCAGGTCATCGGCGAGAGACATTGCGGTAACCTTTCACTTTCTGTGAGTTAGAGACGACCACTCGCGAAACCGGATACCACTTTCGTGGAAGCAAACCGAGGGCCCCTCGGTCAGACCTGGGATTTGACATTTCCATGATTGACATCGGATGAGAGTAGCGGTGACGGCGACGACTAGCCCCCCTTCCACCTTGAGGAAGCTTCGGCTCGTTATCGTGCTGGCTCAAGGGCCAGGAGATGTCCAGGATAGCTCGGCGATCAAGTAGCTCCAGGTATCGACGAACTCCAGCACGGGACGATGAGTGATGTGGATTTTCTCTCGCTCAGATCGATCCCTCCTCAGGAGAAGGAAGCCTGGGAAAGCCATGTTCCAATTGTCCACGGCAGGAGTCGGAGAGCCAGTTTTTTGGGATTTCCGGAGGAGCAGCGAGTTGTCTCGCAGGAGATAAAGCTCAGGGATTCTATCAAGGAGTTTTTCGGAAGACCTTTCTGCCTGAGTTAACGGATGGAAAGTAAAGGCCGAATCCATCGGTTCCTCGGGCCAGAAGCAACGCACGTACGCTTCTCCCAAATCGAAGCAACCCTGGAGGAAAGGTTGGTGTTGCAAGGCTCGGACGGGAAGCGAACGAACCTCTTTCACCACCGGATGTACGCCCGTGAAGCGATGCGGTCCGATCTGTGCATCATCCCGCGTCCCTCTGATCAATGCGCCTTTTTTTCAGCCTCCGGATCCTTGAAGACAGGTGGGGAGATATCCCTGGGGGGATGGATTCTGCTAGGTCCATGAG
Organism: uncultured Solirubrobacterales bacterium; assembly: GCA_963768015.1. Taxonomy (GTDB): domain Bacteria; phylum Actinomycetota; class Thermoleophilia; order Solirubrobacterales; family Solirubrobacteraceae; genus Palsa-465. The sequence goes on along the minus strand of CAVYGK010000006.1, from coordinate 105,699 downwards.
CAGCTTTTGGAAGCGCTCAAGGTGTTCTCGCACCGAAATGCGGCGTGGTTTCTTCCTCGGGCCAGAGGACAGGTTCGCCAGCACCAGAGAATAGCTTGCATTGCCTGGACAAAGAGCAAGGTACGGAGCGGCGTGGCGCCAGCGCCTTAACGGCCCCAGTCCGGGGTTTCCGGTCGATGCGGCTTCGGAAGTGGCGATTACAGAGCAATACGTACTCTAGTCAAGGCAGCTCCGGTGACCGAGCGGACCCGCGACTCGAGTGCGCGGATCGCCAGCTCGTAGCGCCAGTAGAGCCCCTCCTGGTTGGTCCCGCGCTCGTTGACCAGCCCAACCTGCCCGCAGACGTAGCCGACCTCCGGGTTGGCAAACGGCGCGACAAGCGCCCGCAGCGCGCCGGACTCCCACTGCACGTTGGCGTCCGAGAAGGCGACGATCTCGCCCCGGGCGCGCTCCACGCCGGCGTCCTGCGCTCGGACCTTGCCACCGCGCGGGAGTTCCAGCACCACGTCGGCCCCGGCTGCGCGGGCCTCGTCGGCGGTCCGATCGGGCGACCCGTCGCAGGCGACGAGCACCTCGAGCCGCTCGGGCGGGTAGTCGACCGCCCGCAGGTTGGCGACCCGCGCAGCGATCACGTCCTGCTCCGCGTAGGCAGCGACGATCACCGACACGTCCGGGGTCGCGTCGGATGTCTCCGCGCGTCGCTTGCGCAGAGGCGCGAGCGCCGCCAGCGCCAGCGGGTAGCCGACGTGCGTATACGCCAGCAGGCCTGCCGAGGTCCAGAAAAGGGTCTTTGGAATGTTCATCGGGCGGCGGGGATTGTGGCGAATCTGGCCGACCGAAGCTGGCATCGGCCTGCCGGACCTGCAGGATGCACCGGTTCTCCGGCGTTTCGGGTCTGACTGTCAGCGTCGATTGGGGCGCCAGCCGACTGGCTTTCGAAGAGGAACGGGGCTGGTGAGAGCTGCGGGACGGGAAAGCTGCAGGACGTGAAAAATCCGCACCACGCCAGCCGGATATTCCACGAAACGCTGCGCCAGCGCGACAAACGTGGAAATTCTGGCGGCGGCATGCGGTTTTTCCACGAAGTGCACCGCCCAGCGCACGGGGCGCACCCGCCCGACGGCCAGGTAGTTGTGGCCACAACTACCTGCTAGAGTGGGCAGCGTCATGGAGCTTGGAGTCGCAACGTTCGCGGATCTCAGCTCGGGCATCAGCCCCGAGCAGCGGATGCGTGATCTGATCGAGGAGGCCGTACTGGCCGACCAGCTCGGGCTCGACGTGTTCGCGCTCGGCGAGCACCACAGGCCGGACTTTCTGATCTCCTCACCGGCGGTGGCACTCGCGGCGATCGCGGCCAAGACCGAACGGATCAGGCTGTCGAGCGCCGTTACGGTGCTGAGCTCCGACGACCCGGTGCGGGTGTTCCAGCAGTTCGCCGAGCTCGATCTGATCTCAGGCGGGCGCGCCGAGATCATGGCCGGCCGGGGGTCGTTTGTCGAGTCGTTCCCGCTGTTCGGTTACGACCTTGACGACTACGACGAGCTGTTTGCCGAGAAGCTGGAGCTGCTGCTCGCGATTCGAGAGTCGACCACCGTCACCTGGTCTGGCAGGCTGCGCGCGCCGCTCGAGAACGCCGGCGTGTGGCCGCGCCCGATCCAGGATCCGCTGCCGGTCTGGGTCGCGGTCGGCGGGACGCCCGAGTCCGTCGCGCGCGCCGGGATGCTCAACCTCCCGATGACGCTGGCGATCATCGGCGGGCAACCGGAGCGGTTCGCGCCGCTGGTCGAGCTCTACCGCCGCGCCGCCGAGCACGCCGGCCACGATGCAACACAACTGCCGCTCGGGATCAACACGCACGCGTTCGTCGGCGAGACCCAGGCGGCCGCCGACGGCGCCTTCGCGCAGCCTTACCTGGCGATGATGAACAAGATCGGACGCGAGCGCGGCTGGCCGCCCTCCGGCAAGGCCGAGTACGAGGCGCTGCGCTCGCCGCGCGGGGCGCTGGCCGCCGGGACGCCCGAGCAGGTGGCCGAGAAGATCCTGTTCGAGCACGAGCTGTTCGGCAACACGCGCTACATCGGGCAGATGAGCGTCGGTGCCGTCAAGCATGCCGACGTGCTGCGCTCGATGGAGCTGTTCGGTACCGAGGTCGCGCCGCGTCGTGCGGGCCGAGGTGGCGCGGCGCGAGCCGCAGCCGGCCGCGACCGCCTGACGAGCCCAGAGCGGGCTCCGAGCGCCTCACGGAGCCATGTCGGGCGATTACCGCCTGAGCAGCTGCTCGTACAGCGCGAGCGTCTGCGTGGCGGCTGCATCCCACGAGTACGGGCCGCGTGCGGCGGCCAGCGCTGCGGCTGCGAGTTGCTCGCGCGCAACTTGATCGTTGATCAACGATCGCAGGGCGTCGCGGAGCGTGTCGGCGTCGTCCGGCGGTACCACCTTGACCGCCTCGACCTCGCCGAGGCCGCCGACGTCGCTGACCACGGTCGCGCGCCCGAACGCGAGCGCGGTCGCGAGCACCCCTGAGAAGTCGAGCCGCTCGGTACGGGTGTAGGGCAGCACGACGACGTCCGCACGCCGGAAGTAGGCCGGCAGCTCACCGTCGGGCACGAAGCGCGAGACGAACCGGACATTCGGGCCGGCAAGTTCGGCGAGCTCCGAGATGTCGACCCCCAGCGGGCGCCCGACGATCCACAGCTCGGCTCCCTCGATGCCGCGCCACGCCTCCAACAGGACCTCGACGCCCTTGTAGGGACGGATCAGGCCGAAGAACAGGACCACGGGACCTTCGACCTCGGCCATCCCGCCGGGCAGCGGCGCGTCCGGAAGCGACGCCAGGTAATCGAACGCGCCGTGGGGGATAACGTGGACGCGCGCCGTGTCGACGCGGAGGCGGTCGACCAGTTGGGAGCGGCCGTAGCGGGAATGGACCACGATCGCGTCGACGCGGTCGTACAGCCGGCGCTGGGCGCGCGCCTGTCCCGGCCGTGCCTCGCGTGGCAGCAGGTCGTGCGCCGTCAAGACCACGGGACGCCCTCGCGGCAGCAAAAAGCCGTCGAGCCACTGCATTGGCAGCCACTGGAAGTGCACGACGTCGGCGGTCGTGCGGCGATAGGCGAGCATGTCCGGAACGTGCTCGAGCGCTTTGGTGACGCGTCGCAGCCGCGAGCCTGGTGCCCCGCGAGCGAAGCGATAGAACCGCTCGCTGATCCGGTAGCCCGCCTGCGCGGGGGCGTCGCCGTACGCGAACCTGCTCGTGACCAGCGTGACATCCGCGCCGGCTCGTGCCAGAGCGGCGCTCAACGCATGGTCATACGGCGGCGTGAACGCCGACGGGTCTACGACGTCGACACGGGTCATGGCTCGTCGAGCGCGCGCCCGGCCAGTGCGGCGAGTCGCTTGGCGGTGGCATGGGCCTCGTCGCCTCCGAGCGCGTGGACGCGCGCCTCCGGGTCCTGCGCCAATCGCAGCACGGCCGGCGCTAGCTCCGCGAGCCTGGCGTCTGCGCGGCTGGCGACGCACCGCGTCGAGCGCGCAGCGCAGCGGGTGGCGGCACACGAGCCGCACCAGCGCCAGCAGGCGCGAGGCGGAGCCGTCGTCCTCGAGGTAGTCGACGCTGAGCTCGCGGGCTACCCGCTGGTCGAACGCCTCCGGCCGCGCGACGGCCTCGACCCGGGCGCCGGCGACGGTACGCGCGAAGTCGGTCAGCGGGTCGCCGCGAGCCGGGAACCGCTCGGCGACGAGCACGACGCGTACGGGGCCGCGATCGCCGCGGCGTGGCCGGTTGGAGAGCGCCAGGCCCGCGAGCTCCTCGACCCCCAGGAGCGCGTCGAGCGCGAGAAAGCGGCCGCGGTCGCGGCGGCGCACGGTCGTCGCAGGCAGCGGGCGCGAGCGCGGCGGCGCCACGGTCCGGTCGCGCCGCATCAGCCGCGTGCCGGCGCGGCGCAGCGCCGGCTCGGGCTTGAAGTCCACGTAGCGGCGCCCCAACCAGGCGCGACCGGCCGCGTAGCCTCGCCACTGGCGCCGCAGCGCCTCGACGCTGGTCCGATACTCGTGCTGGACGCGCGCGCGCGGCCGGGCGTCCAGGCGCCAGCCGGCCCGCTGGAGCCGCCAGCTGAAATCGGTGTCTTCGGCGGCCCGGACGCCCTCGAAGAACCCGCCCACCTGTTCGAACGCCGCCCGCCGTACGAGCAGGTTGGCCGCCACCGCGCGCGGCAAGTACGGGTGCGCGAGGTGCGCGCTCTGGCGCAAAAAGCTCCGCGAAGCCCCGTAACGCGACGCGAGCGAGACGCCGTCGGCCGAGGCGATCACCTCGCCGGCGAGCGCGCCGACGTCGGCGGCGATCGGGTCGGCGAAGTAGTGCTCGATCAGCCTGGACTCGGGCCGGCAATCGGAGTCCAGGAACAACACCCACTCGCCGACGGCGTGCTCGGCACCGACGTTGCGCGCGTGCGAGGGCGAATGCTCGGCGGCGGCCAGCACGACCCGGACACCGTCGCGCTCCGGGGCGACGCCGGAGTTGTCGGCCAGGATCAGCTCGTCGCCGGGCGCCGTGTCGAGCCCGGTCAGCGCCTCCAGGGCCCGCTCCGCGTCGGCGCGCGAGCCGGCGAACGGCATCACGATGCTGATCGCCGGGCGGGTCAAGGCCGGCTCCCGGCCGGGCGGGCGCGCGCGCGGCGGGCGCGCTCATACAGCACCCGCAGCTGCCGCAGCTCGGCCGGGTGCGCAAACCCAGTGGCCAACAGCACCAGCGGGATCGCGAGCGCGACCAGCAGGCGGCTCAGCAGCCCGATCGCGCCGTGGGTGGGCAAAACCAAATCACCGGCGGCCGCAAGGCCGCCCATAACCAAAACCAGATGGACGAGGCGCAACCACTCGAACTGCACCCGGAACGCATGGCGCGTGAGGAGATACATGACGCCCAACATGACCACATATGCGCCACACAAAGCAATCCCAGCGCCTGCGATTCCGAGCGTCGGGACCAGGACGAGGATCAAGACGACGTTGGCGGCGAGTCCCGCGATCGCGGCCGGGAAGTTGCGCGTCGTCACCTTGGCGCGTCCCGCGATCACCAGAAACACGACCCATAGGCCGTACAGCGCCCAGCCGAGCGCGACCCACGGAAGCGCGCGGTAGGCGTCGTAATACGCCGGCGCCGTCAGCAGCCTCAGCACCCACCGGCCGAGCAGCGTCAGCCCGGCGACGACCCAGCCCGCGACGAACGCGTAATAGGTGGTGACGAGCCCGTACAGCCGCGAGGCCTCGGCGTCGTCGGTGACCGAGTAGGCGAGCGGCGGCCACGCGTACTGAAACGCGCGCACGATGAACGCGACCGCGCCGGCGAGCTTGACCGCGATCGAATACAGGCCCGCTAGCGTCGGACTGCGGGCGTGGTAGATGTAGTAGCGATCGAAGATGCTGAGCGCGTACACGGAGGCTTCGGCGGGCACCGTCGGAAGCCCGAAGTGCAACAGCTCGGACATCGACTCGACGTCTGCGCGGCGCGGCATCAGGCGGCGGCGCGAGATGAACCAGAGCGCCAGCAGCACGACCGTCGAAGCGCCGTAGTTGCCGAGCAGCAAGCCACGCGCCCCGTCGTGCAGGCCGACGACCAGTACGACCGAGGCGGCGATCGTGAGCAGCACGTTGGTCAGCGAAGCGATCATATACAGGCGCAGCCGCTCGTCGACACGCAGCACCGCGTAGGCGAGCTCGAGGTTGGTGAACGACCACAGTCCGAGCACCGCGACGAGGAAGGTGGTCGGGTCGCTGTGGCTTAGCACCAGCCGGCTCAGCGGTTCGGCGAACGCGGCCATCACCGCGCAGGTGATCGTGGTCGCTACCAGCAGGAAGAGAGTCGTGCGTCGCACCAACGCGTCGCGGCGCTCGTGGTCGGCGTCGGCGAAGTAGAAGCGCAGGAACGACTCGATCATCCCGAAGCGCACGACGATGCTGATGAAGATCACGCCGTTGCCGAGCAGTTCGACGACGGCGTAGCCCGCCGGATTGATGTAGCGCGTGTAGACCGGCAGCAGCAGGACCGCGATGAACTTCGAGACCAGGTCCGCGACCTGGTAGGCCGCGAGCGACGAGACGAGGCGCTTGAGATAGCCGGTCATGCCGGCCAAACGGTACGCGTCGGGCCGGTGCCACAATGCTGTGGTGCGGATCGCGGTGATCGGAGCGTCCGGATGGCTCGGTGGCGCGATCGCCCGCGAGGCGCTGTCGCGCGGGCACGAGGTGACGGCGATCGGTCGGCATCGCGAGAAGCTCGCCGACGTGCGCGGGGCGACGGTCGTGGTCGCCGATGCGCGCGACGCCGTCGAACTCGTGCCGGTGATCACCGGTCACGACGTGGTCGTCTCCGCGGTCACGGATCGCACCGGGCCCGACCGCAGCATCATCCCGACGGTCGCCGCGGCGTTGATCGACGCGGTCCCGCAGGCGGGCGTCTCGCGGCTCGCGCTGATGGGCGGGGGCGGCAGCCTGCTGGCGCCCGACGGACGGCGGATCGTCGACCAGGACGGCTTCCCGGAAAACTACAAGGCCGAGGCGCTCGCCCAGAGCGAGGCGCTCGAGCTGCTGCGCTCGGCGCCGGAGTCGCTGGACTGGACGTATCTGAGCCCGCCGCCGCACGCGCTCGTCGCCGGGGACAAGTCGGGCGGCTACAAGGTGCGAGGCGACGATCGGCCGGTCGTCGACGATCGCGGCGAGAGCACGATCACGTCTGGCGACCTCGCGGCGGCGATGGTCGACGAGCTCGAGCGGCCGCAGTTCTCGCGGCGGCGCTTCACGGCCGCCTACGCTTAGCTGATCATGGACGGGGTAGTGGGATATCGACGTCGCATATGAACGTCGATATCCACGCACCCCACTGATGCGCGCCCCAGCTATTAGCTGACCGTGATCTCGGCGTGCGGCGCCGCGACGGGCGTCGGCGGCAGCGTCGAGGGGAATGTGCCGGTGTTGCACGCCCTGTCGGTGACGACGAGCCCGACGATGTAGGTCCCGGGCGGTGCCGGGCGCCCGCCGATCTCGCCGTTCCAGGCGCTGTCGCCGGCCAGCGAGGTCGCGGCGTAGCTTTTGACCAGGCGCGTGCCGCCAGCGGCGCTGACCCGGTAGAGCAGGATCTGAGGGCGCTGTCCCTCGTTGCCCGCGTAGTGGATCGTCACCGCCGACCCCGAGCCAGAGGCGAGCGTCGACGGCGACACGCTGGTGACACGTGGTCGCGGTGGCCGCGTGATCACGTCCACGGGCTCGGCGCCGGCGTTGTTTGAGATCTCGACGTCGCGGCCCTGGTGTACGAGCGACACGCGGATGTAGTAGGTGCCGTCGGGAGCGATCGAGCCGTTGTCCTCGCGGCCGTTCCAGACGAACAGATGGCGCTTCTTGATCCTCATGTGCAGCCCCGACCCGGGGAGCTCGCGGATCACGTTGCCGCCGCTGTCGATGATGTAGACGTCGACGTCGTCGGCCCGGTTGAGCAGGTAGAACGACACGCTCATCCGCTTGAAGCTGACCGGGACCAGCTCTCCCTGGGGGTTGCGCCGCAGGCAGACCTTCCCGTCGACCGGGTTGATCGCGGCCGGATACGGCGCGGGGAAGCCCGCCAGCAGCGGCGTCGTCACCTTCAGGTGCTGGGTGACGAAGAACGCCCCGATCGTCGCGACGGCCAGGAAGACGAACGCCGCGACCGGCAGCCTCACAGCGGCACCACCGCGACGTTGGGGACGTCGAAGGTGTGAAACGCGTCGAGTCCGCGCGGATCCGACAAGCACAGCATCACCCGGATGCTGCCGCCGTGGCAGACGACGAGCGCCGGCAGCTCACCGCCATCACGGATCTCCGTCAGGCACGCATGCACGCGCTGCTGCTGGTCGAGCAGCGACTCACCGCCGGGGAAGCGAAAGCCCGCGCCGGCCCGGCGCCACGCGGCGTACAGCTCTGGCTCGTCGCGCTCGATGTCGATGAACCGGGAGCCCTCCCAGCGGCCACGATTTGCCTCGCGCAGCCGCGCGTCGAGCCGCGGTGGCTCGAGTCCCAGCCTCGCGCCGACGATCTCGGCCGTCTCGCGGGCGCGGCTCAGATCGGAGGACCACAGCGAGGCGAACGGCTCGCCGGCCGCGAGCAGCTCTCCGAGCGCGACCGCCTGCGTCCGCCCGAGCTCGTTGAGCGGCGTGTCCGTGAAGCCCTGGACGCGGATCGGCTCGATGTTGTCGTTGGTCTCGCCGTGGCGAACGAGCACCACACCGTCGAGCGATCTCTGCGTACTCACGGATCGATGTCGAGGACCGCCGTGTCGGAACGCAGCCCGACGCGCATCGTTTCGAGCGACAGGACTTCCTCGGGGATGATGTTGCCGAGGTTGACATCGGGACCGAAACGGCGGATGAACCACACCTGCTGGTCCTTGCGCGGTGCCTCAAACAGGATTTTCTCGGGCGGCACGGCGTGGACGATCTCGTCGATCAAGCCCATTCGCACCTCGCCGTCGTGGCGGAAGATGCCGACGCTGCCGCTTTCGCGCGCCTCGGCGATCACCTTCCAGGCGCCGGCGTCGAGCTCCGACTGGATCTGCTCGACCCACCGGAACGGGGCCATGATCCGCGTGTTGTCCTTGGAGCCGACCTCGGACAGGACCGTGAACTCCTTCGTCAGCCGGTCGATCAGCTCGAGCTTGCGCTCGTGCTCGATCGTGATCGTGCCGTCGGACACCTCGATGTGCTCGAGCCCGAGCTCGTGCAGCCAGCCGAGCAGACTGTCGAGCCGGTCCTGGGCGATCGCCAGCTCGGTCAGCGTGCCGCCGAACATGACCGGAATTCCGTACCCGCGATAGCGGTCGAGCTTCGACTTCAGGTTGCCGGTCGCGACCGCGGTACCCCAGCCGAGCTTGACGAGATCGATGTAGTCGCCCGAGACCTCGACCAGGCCGTCGACCTCGGCCACCGACAGCCCGCGATCGAGCACGTGCGTGATGCCCTGCTGGCGAGGCTTGGCGGCCCTTTCGGGAAGGTTGAGCAGATCCGACATCGACATGGTGTGGGGTTACGTCGTCGAGGTCGCGGTGGTGCCTGTGCCGGCGGCGGAAGCAAGATCCGCGCCGACCGTCACGATCACCTGCGCTGGGCACTTCGACGTCTGCGGGCAGGCTACAGACAAGTTGGTCTGGCCGACCGGCTGGACCGACGCCGAACCGAGCTTGAGCGATTTGGCGACCAGCAGCGCGGCGGCGCGATCCCCCGCGGTCCGGTACCCGACCACGGTCGAGCTGACTGTTTGATCGGTGGCCGTCGCGGGCGTCCCGGTCTTGTAGCCGGACGCAGCGAGCCGCTGAGTGATGTCGTGCGCGAGATTCGTCGTCTCAGTGCCGTTGAGAACCGTGACCGACACGTCGGAGGGCTTCAGGGGCGCGGTGACGCCGTGATGCGAGTTCTTCGGACTGGTCGTGCTCGACGCGACGGAATTTGTGCTCGTGCCGCCCGAGGTCGCGTTCAGCAGCGCGAACACGGCGACGGCGAGCACGGCCACACCGGCGGCGATCATCAACCCCGCCCGCAGACGTGAAGCGCTGCGCGACGGCCGGTCAACGAGCAGCGATTGGCGCGGCGCGCCGTTGCGGGCAGGGGGCCGCTGCGACTGCGCGGGGCGCGCTGAACCGGGGGGCGGGGCCGGAGCGGGGATTGGCGCGGGGCTGACCGGGCCGCCGTTCGCGCCGCCGGCTGCGGTCGAGGGTCGCGGACCCGGCGGCGCCGCGACGCTCGCGCCGGAGCCCCCCGCGGCGCCAGAGCGCCAGACGGCGGCGCCCGCACCCGCTGCGGCGACTCCCGCAGCCACGCCCGCGTCTGCAATGGCACCGGTGGCGCGGATCGAGATCGGGTGCTCGTCCTCGCTCGGGATCAGGCGCGTCGCGGAGTTGAGCGCCGGGGCGCCGACACCGGCCGGAGCCGAAGGTATCGGCCCTCGCGCGACGCGCGAGGCGGCGGTCCCGCCGGCCGCGGCGGCCGCCACGCCCGCCGGAGCCGGAACGACCGGAGCCCGCCCGATTCCCGGCGGCGCCGGCACCACCGCCGGAGCGCTGGTCGTCGGCGCGGCAAAGCCACGTGACAGCTGTGCGACCTGTTGCTCGAGCCACGCGACGTGCTCATCGGACTCGGCCGCGCGCTCCCGTAGCGATGCGGTTTCGCGCATCTGAGCGAAGAACAGCAGGACCAGTAGCGCGACAGCGATGATCGCCGCAAAGCCAGCTTTGGCGCCAACCGAGTTGACGAAGTGCGTGACCGACAGCGCGTATGCGATGGCTCCCATAATTTCTGCGGCAGTCTACGGACAGGTCACGATGCGGCGGTCCGGTCGCCGGTCGCGGTGCGCGTCACGCGAGCATCGGACAAGTCGGAGACGTGTTTCGCTAGCGCGGCGGCGTCCCCTTCAAGGACGAGCAGGTTGATCTCGGCGAATGTGCGCTCAACCCATCCCGGATCGAGCGGATCGTGGGTCGCGCGCAGAATCCGCTGGGCGGGGGTCGGCTGCGGATGTTCGGACGGGTTGAACAGCTCCTCGTGGAACTTCTCGCCCGGCCGCGCGCCGACGATCTCGATCGCGATGTCGCGCTCGGGCTCGAGCCCCGACAGCTTGATCATCTGCTCGGCCAACTCGAGGATCGAGATCGGCTCACCCATCTCGAGCACGTAGATCTCGCCGCTGCGCTCACCCAGCGAGCCGGCGCGGATGATCAGCTGAACCGCCTCGGGAATCGTCATGAAGTAGCGCTTCATGCGCGGGTCAGTGACGGTCACCGGGCCGCCGGCGGCGATCTGGCGCCTGAAGATCGGGACAACTGAGCCCGACGACGCGAGCACGTTGCCGAACCGCACGGTCGCGTAGCGGGTCTGCGGGTGCTTGATCGCGGCGGCCTCCACCGCCCACTCAGCGAGCGCCTTTGAGGCGCCCATCACGGTCGCGGGCATGACTGCCTTGTCGGTCGATACGAGCACGAACGTCCCGACGTGGCTCTCGCCCGCGACCCGGGCGACCACCCTCGTCGCCAGCGCGTTGTTGCGGATCGCCTCGACCGGGTTCTGCTCCATCATCAGCACGTGTTTGTAGGCGGCCGCATGGAAGACGATCGTCGGGCGATACTCGGCCATCACCTCGCGCAGGCGCTCCTCCTCCTTGCAGTCGGCGAGGACGGGGATCGCGGTTCGAATATGACGGTCCTCCTCCAGCTCGCGGACGATCTCGAACAGGTTGTCCTCGGCGTGGTCGACGAGCACCAGCCAGCGCGGTCCGACACGGGCGATCTGGCGACACAGCTCTGACCCGATTGACCCGCCCGCGCCGGTCACCAGCACGACCTGGTTGTGCAGGTAGGCGCCGACCCGCTCGAGCTCCTCGCGCACCGGTTCGCGACCGAGCATGTCCTCGACGCGGACCTCGCGCAACTGCCGCGTGACGCGGAGTTGGCCGGAACCGTCGCGCAGCAGCTCGAACACGGTCGGGGTCGTACGGACGGGGATCCCGCGCGCGCGACAGGCGGTCACGACGCGGGCGCGTAGCGTGCCCGGCGCCGAGGGGATCGCGATCACGACCTCGTCGGGCTCGACCTCGTCGAGCACCCGTTCGAGGTCGCCCGAGGTGTCGCCCAGCACCTTCAGGCCGTGCTCGTCCCTGATCCCGAGCTTGCGCGGATCGTCGTCGAGGAACCCGACCGGGCGCAGGTTGAGCTGCGGGTTGCGCATCAGCTCGCGCACGACCAGCCGGCCGCCATCGCCGCCGCCGATCACCAGCGCCTCGCGGAAACCCTTGCCGACCCGCAGCGTGCGGACGCGGCCGTCGGTGATCAGCTGGACGGCGAACCGCGCGCCGACGAGGAACAGCAGCGCCAGCAGGAAGAAGAGCGAGATCACGCTGCCGGGGAGTGTCGCGGCGTTGAGCGGCCCCCTGATCGCGCGGTGCGTGAAGTGCAGGACGCCGTGGCGTACGTGCGGGACGGCGACCGTCTGCACGGTCTGGCCCTCGATCGGGTGGATCAACGCGATCGCGCCGATCAGTACGACGGTCCCCACGATCACCGCCTTCAGCACGGCCTCGTAGTCGCGCTGGCCGACGAACCGCCACAGTCGCTGGTACTGCCCGAAGCTCGACAACGCGACCAGCGTGATCACCACCGCCCACCACCAGGTGGCGTTGAAAAGTCGTCCGTAGACGTGCCCCGGTCCCCAGCGGTTGTCCTCGAACCGCAACCAGAACGCGAGGAAATATGCCAACGCGACCAGAACGCCGTCCACCACGAGCTGGGGGATCGCGTGGCGGTGAACGGGGAAGGCCGCGGATCGAATCCGCCGGCGCATTGCGGGCCTGATTGTAATCGCGGTCTGTAAGGCCTGTTTTAGGCCGTTATTTGTAGATCAGGACGCCGTTGGGGTGAAAAGCGGTCGGCACGTACAGCGATGTGAGCTTGCACGTGCTGCGCAGGCTGGCGGGTGTCCGGTAGGGCTGGACCGCCCAGCCGTTGGGGAGCGGCGTGAACAGCACAATCGGGTTGCGTTTGTCCTTAACCTCGAACCCTGCGCGATAGCCGATCACGCCGGTGTTCAGGTGTACGTACCAGGCCATGACGCTCGCGTATTCGACCTCGACCACCGGCTGACCGCAGCGCAGGATACGCGTCCTCCCGCCGAGCGCATTGATCGTCGCCGCGAGCTTGTTGATCTCGATCGTGCGCTTGCGCTCGTGGTAGACGTCGTGGTGCTCGGCCCTGATCGCGGCGACCGCATCCGGGACCAGGATCGCGACCAGCACGACGACGACCGGGATCCCGGCCCAGCTGGGTAGCGCCCTGTTGATCTTCTTGGCGTCGAGCAACAGCCAGCCGACCGCGACACCGGCCAAGACGCCGGCGACGCCCGCCGGCTCGAACACGTACCGGTAGACACCGGGGAACCCGTGCAGCACGAACGCGACCTCGACGGCGACCCAGCCGAGCGCGATCGCGGCGAGCGTCAGCACAACCCGGTTTCGGCGCAGCGCCGCGAGCACCACCGCGATCACCGCGAGAACCCAGATCGGCCACCCGTTCAGCGACGTGAACCGGTCCCAGGTGCCGACGATCTTGTTGCTGTGCAGCTGGCGCGGCGACTTCAACGCCAGCTGTCCCGCGATGTCGGGTCGTCCGTTGGTGATCGTCGGGATCCCGAACCACAGGAACGCGTTCACGATCACGCCCACGTACAGCATCCAGCGCATCGACGGGAACTTGCGCCACGCCCAGATCGCGTACAGCCCCGCGAACGGCCACACCTCCGGCCGCCCGAGCGAGGTCAGCGCGAGCATCCACCACGCCCAGGCGTACCGGCGGTCGAGATAGAAGTCGATCGCCGCCAGACAGGTCGTGACCAGCATCGGGTCCGACTGGACGCTGAACACGTAGTGCATGTACTGCGTGATTCCCAGCACCGCCGAGCCGGCGAAGATCGCTGCGGCGATCGCCGCGTAACGATGCTCGCCGTCGGCGTCGGTCAGCTTGTAGGCGATCCGGCCGCCGAACACCGCACCCGCGAGCGAGATCGCAACCGCGGTCTCCATCCAGATCCAGAGGGCGTAGTGGCCGAATAGGGCATACGGGACGTTGAATATGTACGTGAACGGCTTCCACGACGGGGCGCCGCCGAGGTTGAGCGATCCGCGCAGCGTCTGGTAGCCCCAAGTGAGCCAGCCGTAGGGGTCATAGCCGGGCCGCGTGCGGAGGATCAGGATCCCCGCCGCCGAGACCACGAGGATCGCGAGCGCCACCAGCCACCAGACGTAGCGGGCAACGAACGAGCGTCCGCCGCCGGGCTCCGACGGGGGCGTGGCTCTGCTGTCCTCCGGCGGGAGGACTTTCGACGTCTCTAGCGTGGTGTCTGACACGAAGCGCACCGCACGGTACCAGCCTCGGTTGCGGCATCCGCCCACGTGCGCGGGTTCGACCTCGGACCGCTAACGCAACGCACACAAACGAGCACGGTTGGTGGTCATATCCCTTACGCGCTCAGGGATCGAGCGGTGAGCAGCAGGTCCGTCAGCACCGCTGGATCCCGCCGCACGCGCGCAACCGGAGCAGTCGAGCGCTTGCTCAGCTGGACCTCGTCGGCGTGCGTCAGGCGGCGCAGGCGTCCCTCGGCGATCAGCAGTTCGTCGACCGCCCCGAGCCGGCCCTCGAAGACCGTCAGCACCGGCGTCCCCAGCGCGACCGCCTCGCGGTTCATCGTGCCCCCGGCGGACACCACGAGGTCGGCGTAGGCTACCAGCGACTGCGCGTCGACGGCCCGCTCGGGGACGATGAAAGTCCCGGCGGCGACGAGTTGCCGCCCGCTGCTCGGCGGTCCGGGGCAGGACCACGACCTGCTCGCCCGCCAGCCGGTCCAGCACCTGCGCGAACAGGTCGTTCTCGAAGCGGTGATAGAGCGATACGGCCGGCGGCGTGCGGACGACCGCGAGCGGCGCCGAACGGTCGATCCCGAGCTCATCCAGCACCGCCTCGTCGGGCTCGAAATCCGCCAGGTAGTACTCCTCCTTGAGGCCCGGATAACGGCGCAGCTTGCCGCGCGCGCCGTACCGGTAGAGGCGCTGCGGGGGGATCGCTTCCGGGACGACGACCGCGCGAGCGAGCCGGCAGTTGACGTTGTGCTGGACGGTCGCCCACTCGTAATCGAAGGTCGTCGATGAGGGAATTCTCAGGATTGCGGCGGCGACCGTCACGTCGTTGGATCCATGACCCAGCGCGAGATCGAAGCGGCGTGGCCGCGCCCAGCGAACCAGCGCCGCCGACCGCGCCGCGAGCCCGCGCGCCTTGTCGAGTAGGCCCGCGCCACGGTGATGCCCGATCGCCGTGTGCTCGATCCCGAATCGCTCGCATAGCTCCAGCGTCTGGGCGAAATCGCGCGCCGTGACCTCGACCGTATGTCCCCGCTCTTGCAGCTCGAGCGATCACCGGCCGCATCACCAAGACGTGTGGAGAGTTCGTCAGATCGACCCAAATGCGCACGCGCGGACAGTACCGTCGGCCCGCGCCGACCCAACCGTCGGGTGCGAACACGCGCGGCTGGCCGGATTAGAAACCGTTCAGCAGCGGCGTCGCGGCGCTCGGCTTGGCCCGGAGGGCCGCTACGCTAGACGGGCTTTGCTGCTGACTTTCGCCTCACTGACCGGGCCCCTGGTCACGTTCGCGACGCACCTAATCGCGGATCTCGGATACGCGGGCGTTTTCCTGCTGACGACGATGACCAGCATTGTCGGCGTGCCGGGAACCGAGCCGACGATGCTGTTCGCCGGCTTCGACGTCTACCAGGGCAATCTGACGCTGGCCGGGATCATCGTCGCCGGCGTCGCCGGCGACATGGCAGGCGCGTCGGTCGCCTACTCGATCGGCTATTTCGGGCAGCGCGAGCTGCTCGAGCACAAGAGCGGGAAGGTGCACGTGAGCGCCAGTCGTCTCAACCGGGCGCACGGGTGGTTCGAGCGCTACGGATCTCCCGTGATCTTCGTCTCGCGGATGCTGCCGGTTGTGCGCGCCGCGTTCCCGTACGCGGCCGGCGTCGCCAGGATGCCGTTCTGGCGCTTCTTCGTGCTCGCCACCCTCGGTTCGATCATCTGGATCGGTGGCCTGGCGGTTCTCGGGCAGGCGGTCGGCAGCCAATGGCCGAGCTGGCGCCACCATCTCGAGTACGTCGACTACGCGGCGGTCGCGGTGTTCGTGCTTCGCGATCGTGTACCTGATCATCCGCCGCCGGTCCGGTCGCAACCGTTCGGCTGAGCCGGCTGCGGATGTGGTGTCTGACTGACTCGGCCGCGCGCGGCTTCAGCCACCATGTCGTGTCTGGCTGAACCCAAGTCGGCATGTCGTGTGTGACTGAACCCAGGTCGGACGCTGCCCAGCCTCCAACCGAGGACGAGCCCGCTGCTCGGCTGACGTTGGCGCAGGCGCTGACGCTCGGCGCGCTGCACGGGCCGGCTGAGCTGCTGCCGATCTCGTCCTCGGGTCACGTGTCGCTGATTCCCTGGCTGCTGGGGTGGGAGTACGACCGCCTCGACAGCGAGCTGCGAAAGGCGTTCGAGGTCGCGCTCCACGCCGGGACCGCCGCCGCGCTGCTGATTACGCTCAGGGACGAGGTGGAGGACGCGGTGCGGAGCCTCAGCCCGCGGACGGTCACCCAGGTGCTGCTCTCGTTCGTGCCGCCCGCGATCGTCGGCTATGCGCTGGAGCGTCCGATCGAGCAACGCCTGGGCACCCCGCCGACCGTCGCCGGCGGGCTGATCGGCGGCTCGGCTGTGATGGCCTGGGCGGACCGTTGGCCGCAGACTCGCCGCTCGACCGACGCCGGTGCGGCCGACGCGCTGTGGCTCGGCGTCGCGCAGGCATGCGCGCTGATCCCCGGGGTGTCGCGCAACGGCGCGACGCTCGCCGCTGCCCGGATGAGGCGGTTCACGCGCGAGGACGCCAACCGCCTGTCACGCCACGTCGCCCTGCCGGTGATCGCCGGTGCGACGTTGCTGAAAGGGACGCGCCTGATCCGCCGTGGACTCCCGCCGGACACCGGGGGTGCGTTCGCCGCCGGCGCGGCAGCCTCGTTCGCCTCGACGCTCGGCTCCACGTGGCTGATCCGTCAGGTCGAGCGCGACCGCTCGCTGCTGCCGTATGCCGCCTACCGGATCGGGCTCGCGACGGCGGTTCTGGTCCGTTTGCGCAGGCGCTCGCGATCCGCCCGATGTACGACAATGGCACCGTGACCGACGCCTACGCCGCCGCCGGGGTCGACACCCACGAGGCAGACCGTGGCGTCGCGGCGCTGGTCGACGTGCTGCGGTCGATCGACTCTGGCCGCGGGCCGCTGACGGTCCCGCTCCCGGGTCACTATGCGAGCGTGATCAAGGTCGCTCCCGGCCTGGGCATCGCGCTTGCGACCGACAGCGTCGGCTCGAAGGTGATCGTCGCCGAGCAGGCGCAGCGATTTCACACGATTGGGATCGATTGCGTCGCGATGAACGTCAACGACCTGATCTGCGTCGGCGCCGAGCCGCTCGCGCTGTTGGACTATCTGGCCGTCGAACACGCCGACCCGGAACTGCTGCGAGAGATCGCGACCGGACTGCGGGCCGGCGCCGAGGCGGCAGGGATCGAGATCCCGGGCGGCGAGGTGTGCCAGCTGCCCGAGGTGATCCGCGGCCATCCCTCGCCGTACGGGTTTGATCTCGTCGGTTCGGCGTTCGGGACCGTGGCGCTCGACCAGATCATCGACGGCAGCCTCTGCGCCGCGGGCGATGCGCTGATCGGGCTGCCGGCGTCGGGCGTGCATTCCAACGGGCTGACGCTCGCCCGCCGCGCGCTCCTGGACGCCGGACAGTTGACGCTCGACGCCGCGCCCGCGTCGCTTGGCGGAGCGACGGTCGCCGATGTGCTGCTCGAGCCGACCGTCATCTATGTGCGCGCGATTCTCGAGCTCCTGCGCAGCGGGCTGCCCATCCACGGTCTCGCGCACATCACCGGCGGTGGCGTGCTGAACCTCCTGCGCCTCGGCGAAGGGGTGGGCTTCGTGATCGACTCGCCCCTGCCGGTACCGCCCGTGTTCGGGCTGATCGCCGCACTCGGCGAGGTCCCCGCGCGCGAGATGTGGGAGGTGTTCAACATGGGCTGCGGGTTCTGCGCGATCGTGCCGGCGCAGACGGCGCGTGAGACGGTCGCGCTGCTCGAGCGCCACCACCCGGGCACCGACGTGATCGGTCGCCTGAGCGAGCGAGCGGGGGTCGTTGAACTGCAACAACTGCGGATCGAGGGGGGTACGGACGGTCTGCAGCCCGTCTGACGTGTGGTCCAGGGGCCGATCCCAGGGTGCAGGCTGTCTGACGTGTGGCCCAGGGGCCGATCCCGGGGTTCAGGCCACGGCGTACCCACCGGCCGGGGACGTTGTAGTAGTAGGGGTGGGTGGTCGACAAGTGGCGCAAAATAGGTCCGGCTAGATGAGCACGCTGCTGGGCACCAGTCTCAACGGGCGCTATCGCCTCGAAGCGCGGATTGGCTCCGGCGGCATGTCGACGGTCTACCGCGCGCTCGACGAGACGCTCGAACGCCAGGTCGCGATCAAGCTGATGAACTCGCGAGGTGACCAGCGACTCCGACCAGCTCGAGCGCTTCCGCCGCGAGGCGCGGGCTGTGGCGCAGCTCTCGCACCCGCACATCGTCGGTGTGATCGACGCCGGCGAGGACGACGGCCGGCCGTACATCGTGTTCGAGTACGTCGAGGGCGAGACGCTCAAGGACAGGATCCGCCGCCTTGGGCGGCTGCCGATCACCGAGGCAGTCGCGTACGCGATCGAGATCGCGCGAGCGCTGGGCGCGGCGCACGCGCAGCACATCGTCCATCGGGACGTCAAGCCGCAGAACGTGCTGATCGACCAGGAGGGATCCGCGAAGGTCACCGACTTCGGGATCGCGCGCACGCTCGAGGAGGAAGGTCTGACCGCCGACGGGCGCGTGCTGGGCACGACCGACTACGTGTCGCCCGAACAGGCGCTCGGTCACCACGTCAACGGGCAGTCGGATCTCTATTCGCTGGGTGTCGTCCTGTACGAAATGCTGACCGGCGACGTTCCTTTCAAGGGCGAGAGCCAGGTCGCCGTGGCGATGAAGCACGTCCGCGATGAGCTGCCCGACGTACAGCTCAAGCGGCCCGAGGTGTCGGCCGCGCTCGCGGCGGTGGTCGACACCGCGACCGCCAAGCGCCAGGACGATCGGTACGCGGACGACGCCGAGATGATCGCCGACCTCGAGGACGTGCTGGCGATCGAGACCGCCCGCGCCGGCAGCGCGACCGGCGAGGTGACGACGGTCCTGCGCACGCTCCCGTCGCGCACTCAGCGACGGGTCCCGTACCGCCTGCGGCATCCTGCGACGGCGCTGATCGTGCTGCTGGTGGTCGTCGCCGGGGTCGCCGGCGCGCTCGTGTTCCTTGCCGGACGTGCCCACCACGGCACCGGCGGGCTTCCCCAGTCCAAGCCCCATGACACCCGCGCCCAGGTGTACCTGTGCGCGAGCTGCGCGCACGACTACAACCCCGACGCGACCAGCGGGCCCAAGACCCAGCATCCAAACGAGGACGGCCTGGCGATCGACGGCAACCGCAACACCGCCTGGACGACCGAGACCTATTACTACGGGCTGCAGAGCAAGCCGGGCGTCGGGCTGTACGTCGATGCGAAACCGGGCGTGGTCGCCAGCTCGATGATCATCGACACCGCGACGCCGGGGTTCACGGCCCAGATCTACGCCCGAAACAGCACCCCGAATCCCAACGTGTTCGACGTCGGGCGCAACGGATGGGTGCACGTCGGCGGCGCCATCTACGTGCACACGACGCAGACGCTGACGCTCAACACCGCTGGCGCCAGATACCGCTATTACCTGGTCTGGATCACGAGCCTCGGGCCCCACCAGAGCGTGTCGCTCAACGACGTGGCGCTTTACACGTAGCCGGCGGAGAGGTGCCCGGCGACTTCCGGCAGGTGGGCGACGACCTTGAACCAGACGGTCTTTCCGCCAGCCGCCGTGCGCCGCACGCCCCACGAGTCCGACAGCTCCTCGACGATCCTCAGGCCCCGGCCGGTCGGGTCCTCGGGACGCGGCGAACACAGGCGTGGAACGCCACGTCCGGTATCGGTTACCTCTACCCGCAATTCTGCGCGGTCGCAGTCGATCGTCAGCCGAAAGCCCGTCATCGCATGGCGAATGCTGTTCGTGGCGAGCTCGGACACCATCAGCACGATCGCTTCGACCAGCGCCGCGGGTCGGCCTCTGAGGGCCTCCTTGGTGAAGCGGCGCGCAGCGCCGACTGACATCGGGTCCAGCTCGAACAGTCTCGTTTTCATCGCTCGATCGGCAACGTGGTAGTCAAGCCCATCGTCTCGATTACCCGTACCAGCAGGGGTTGAGCCCCTCTAAGTCTAAATTCGCCGACCGCTCTCGACCACCGGACCCAGATCGCGATCGCCGAGCTGTCGGCGAACTCCAGCTCGCTGACGTCGACGATCAGCTCTCGCGGACCGTGCTCGAGCACCGGCGAAACCGCATGGTCGAGCGACTCGACGTTCGAGATGTCCACCTCGCCCGTGATCGTGACGACGGTTTGACCGTCCTGTTGAGCGATCGCAAACTCCATATCGCGCCCCGGATTTATCTCTAGGCGTTCCATCGCTCTGCCAGAAAGCTACCTATTGCCCCAATCGGTGTCGACAGCTGGGCGACAATTCGCGCGATGAGCACAGCGCCCCGGATCGGATTCGTCGGCGTCGGCCGGATGGGGCTGCCGATGCTCGATCGGCTGACCGCGGCAGGGTTCGACGTCGCCGGCAATGACGCGCGGCCCGAATTGCGCGCACAGCTGGGTGCGCGGTGGGTCGACACGCCCGCGCAGGCGGCAGCGGGAGCGGACCTGCTGATCACGATGCTGCCGGGGAGCGAGGAGGTCGCCGGCACGATCGACGAGCTTGCCGGGGCACTTGGGCCTGGCGCGTGCTGGCTCGAGATGAGCAGCGCCACGCCCCGCATAGCGCGCGCGATCGCGGTGGCGTGCGAGCCGCGCGGCGTACGCTCGCTCGACGCGCCGGTCGGCGGGGGTCCCGGCGCGGCCCGAGAGGGCGCGCTGATCGTGTTCGCGGGGGCCGACGATGCCGACTTGGACCGCTGCCGGCCGGTGCTCGAGGTGCTGGGCGAGAGAGTCCTGCACGTCGGTCCCCGCGGCAGTGGCTACGCGACCAAGCTGCTCGTCAACGCGCTCTGGTTCGCGCACGCGGTCGCGAGCGCGGAGGTGCTCGCACTCGGCAGTCGGTTCGGGCTCGAGCTCGACACGCTGCTCGGCGCACTGCGTCACAGCGCCGCCGACAGCCGGTTTCTGTCGCAGTACGCCGACCCGTTGCTCGACGGTGATGACCTGACGGCGTTCTCGCTCGCGCGCTGTTGCGAGGAACTGGCGGCACTCGTCGCCCTGGCAGACGAGCTCGAGGTCCCGCTTGGCGTGATCTCGGCCGTCAGTGAGCTGCATGCCGGCGCGCTCGAGCGCTACGGCGACGTCGACGGGGAGCTGCTCGCCGCGCGCTTGGTCGCCGAACGCGCGAACGTCTCGCTCACGCGCCTTCCCAGCGACGCAGCCCCGGGTCCGCCAGCCCGAACTGGTCCAGAACCCGACCGGCGACCTGCTTGACGAGATCATCGACCGTGCGCGGCCGGTGGTAGAAGCCGAGCACGGGCGGCATGACCGTCGCGCCGGCGAGCGTGACCGTCTCCATGTTGCGAATGTGGATCAGGTTGAGCGGCGACTCACGGACGACGAGCACGAGCGGCCGACGCTCCTTCAGGGAAACGTCGGCGGCGCGCGTCAGCAGATCCGTGGTGTTGCCAGTCGCAATCGCCGCCAGCGTGCGCATCGAGCACGGGACGACGACCATGCCGACGGTCTGAAACGAGCCCGAGGAGATCGGCGCCGCAAGATCATCTGGAGCATGGACCACGTCGGCCAGCTGCTCGAGCGCCGAGACGCCGACGTCGAGCTCGAGTTCGATCGTGCGGCGCGCGCCAGCCGACACGACCAGGTGCGTCTCGACGCTCGCGGCTTGCACCAGCGCCGTCAGCACGGCGAGTGCGAGCTGCGGCGCACTGGCACCCGAGACGCCCACGACCAGCCTTGGACGCTCGGCGCTCACTGCTCGCCCGCCAGGCGCCTGCGCGCGCGCGCCAGCACGTCTGCGGGCGGCGCCGCGACCCGATGATCTGCGCGGTCGGCTGGTTTGCGGGTCGCATCGATCCCCAACTTTGCGACCGTACCGCGCAGCTCGAGCGGCTCGGCGCGGTCGGCGGCGCCCCCGGGCGCGATCAGCAGGTCGCGGTCGGGGCGCGCGAAGCAGGTTCGCGCCCACTCGACCTCGACCTCATCCCAAGGATCGATATCGGCGTCGACGACCGTGACCGTACGGATCAGGCTGACGCTCGCCCAGACGGCGAACATCGCGCGCTGCGCCGAGCCGGGCCGTGCATCGGGGTGCAGCGAGACGACCGCCGCCAGGCGACCGGCGCCGCCCTCGGGGACCGCGACCTCGCGCACCGCGGGCACCACGCGCTTGAGCTCGGCAGCGAGTCCGGCGGCGATCGCGGTCGCACCCAGCAGCACGTGCTCGTGGTAACGGCCGGGCTCGATCACCTGATAGATCGGGTCGCGGCGCGTGGTGAGACGCCCGAAGCTCGCGACCATCCCCTCGCCGTAGTCCTCGTACATGCCGTGAAACTCCGACACGAGGCCCTCGTACACGGTCTCGCTCGGGTCGAGCGTGCCTTCGAGCACGAGCTCGCAATGCGCCGGCACCGCCAGGCCGGCGCTCGTGCGGGCGATCTCGACCGGCTCACACAGCAATCCGCCAGCCCGCTCGAGTTCGTCGGCGCCGAGGTCGAGGTACAGGCACGCGGCCAACAGGACCGCGGGATGGTTACCGATCGTGACGGCGATCGGCAGCGTTTCACCGCGCGCGGCCGCAGCGCGGGCCAGCGCCGCGAGGTGGTGGTTGGGAGCGATGCCGGCCATCGCCCGTGTGCCGCCGAGCGGCTTCAGCCGCGCGATCGAGAGGTTGGCGGGCCCGTCGTCGCCGTCACGGGCGACGATCCCTCCGGCAGTGATATAGGGGCCGGTCTCGTGCTCGAAGAACCACGGGATCGGAAGCCGGGCGAGGTCCGGGTTCTCGATCACGACCTGCTGGCAGGGCGCGCTTTCGATCTCCACCGGCGTCACCGGATTGCCGAGCGCCCGCAGCATGCGTTCCTGGATTCGCCCGGGCTCGACGCCAAGTCCCACGGCGATCCGCTTGCGGCTGCCCAGCGCCCCGCCGACCACCGGCATGTCCGAGCCCGACACGTGCTCGAAGAGCAGCGCCGGCCCTGCGTCACCGGCAGCGAGCATCGCCGACAGCTCGTACCGCAGCGACACCGGCGCGCTGATCCGCCGCAGCTCCCCGCTCCGCTCGAGCTCGTCCAGGAAGCCGCGCAGTGACTGATCCATTTAGTACGTGTGGTCGCGGGCCGCTTCGTAGCGCTCGAGCGCCAGCTTGATGAGCCGGTCCAGTAGCTCCTGGTAAGGGATCCCACTCGCCTCGAACAGCGTCCCGAAGACGCTCGTCTGCGTGAACCCGGGCATTGTGTTGAGCTCGTTGAGCAGCACCGCGTCGCCGACGACAAAGAAGTCGACGCGCGCCAGCCCGGTGCAGCCGCTGACGGTGAACGCCTCTACTGCCAGCTCCCGCACGCGCTCCGAGATCGCGGCCGGGACCCGGGCCGGCACGTCCAGCCGCATGCCCCCAGGCGAGTACTTCGCCTCGTAGTCGTACCAACCGCGCTCGCCCACACCGAGCAGGATTTCGCCCGGCTGCGATGCGATCGGCTCGTCGTTGCCGAGCACGGAACACTCGAGCTCGCGGCCCAAGGCGGCGGCCTCGACGATCGCGAGCGGATCGTGGTCGAAGGCGACTCCCAGCGCCGCGTCGAGGTCCTGCTCGCGATCCACACGGGCGATCCCGACCGACGAGCCGAGCCGCGCCGGCTTGACGAACACGGGTAGACCCAGCTCGGCGAGCTCCGCCCGGACGCGGCCCGGCGCGACCGCGTAGTCGCCCTGCGCGACGGCGCGGTAGTCGACCTGTGGAATACCGGCGTGCGACATCAGCTGCTTGAACACGACCTTGTGCATGCATAGGGCCGAGGCCAGAACGCCAGCGCCGACATACGGGACGTCGAGACACTCCAGCAGCCCCTGGACCGTCCCGTCCTCCCCGAATGGGCCGTGCAGTACCGGAAACACGACGTCGTAGCCCTGCAAGCCGGCGCCCGGGGATAGCGCGAGCGGCTCTCCGTCGCGGCGCCAGACTCCGTCGCGACCGACGGCGATCATCGTCGCCTCGTAGCCTGCGTCCCGCAGCCCGTCGGCGACCGACGCCGCCGACGCTAGCGAGACATCGTGCTCGGAGGACCGCCCTCCGGCGAGTACCGCGACCGTCCGGGCGGTCATGACGTCGAGGAGGACGTGGTCGTCGAGGAGGACGTGGTCGTCGTCGACGTGCTCGAGCTGGTCGAGGTCGTCGGCGACGGGGTGTTGGTCGGGATGAACTTCGCGACCGTGATCGATACCGCGCTGCCCTTCGTCGCCTGAGCCCCGCCACTGGGCGACTGGCTGACGACCAACCCGTTCAGCGCCTGGTTGGTTACGTCCTTGGTCGTTCTCGTGACCGTGAACCCCGCCGACTGCAGGGCGCCGGTGGCGCTCGATGGCGTATCGCCGACGACCGCCGGCACGTTGACGTTCGGTGGCGCCTTTGCGACCACCAGCGTGACTGTCGACCCCGGCGTCGCGGAGAGGTTGCCGCCGGGCTGCTGGCTGATCACGTTCCCGGCGGTGACGGTGCTCGACGTCTGGGTAGTCGAGTTGACGTTGAAGCCGTCGGCGGTCAGCTCGGCGCTCGCGGTCGCCTGATTCTGGCCGACCACGTTCGGGACCAGCTTGGTCGGTTTGCCAGAGGAGATGAACAGCGTGATGCCAGTTCCGCTCGCGACTGCCTGTCCGGCGGACGGATTGGTGCCGATTGCGTCGCCGACGTTGACTTGCTGCGAGCTCTGCGGCTGCGTGTGCACGTGCAGATGCGCCCTGGTCAGCTGCCGCTTGGCCGCCACCTCGCTGAGCCCGACGACCGACGGGATCGTCGTGGTGCCAAGTCCGCCGGACACTTCGAGCGTCACGTTCGACCGCTTGTCGGCCTTCTGCCCGGCGGCCGGCGCTTCGCTAACGACGATTCCGGGTGGCTTGGCGCTCGTGACGTTGATCGACGTGACCGTGAACTCGGCGCGCTCGAGGATCGTCCGCGCGACCGGCAGCTGCAGCCCGGTCACGGGCGGCACCACCACCTGCTTGGGGCGGCTGACGAAGTACGCGGCGGCGGCGGCCCCGGCGACCAGCAGCAGCACTCCGAGGCCGAGCAGCCACGGCAGCCAGCGGTTGCGGCGCCGGTCGCGCCGTTGCTGTTCGTCGGCGCCGGCGCCGTTGGTGCTTGGCTCCGGGTAGGCCGCGGCCTCAGCTGGGACGAGCGCGCCGAGCGCCCCGCCGCCACCGGCGCCGGCCGCAGCCAGCGCCGCGACAGCCGCCATGCGGGCGGTGTTCTCGCCAGACGCGGCCGCCATGATCGACACCTTCGCGTGCTCGAGCGCCGTGATCAGCTGATCGGCGTCGGTCGGGCGATCGGCCGGGTTCTTGTTCAGGACCCAGAGCACTACCTGTTCGAGCTCGGGCGGAACGAGCGGATTGAGGCGGCTGGGCGGCACCGGCGCTTCGGACACGTGCTTGAGCGCGATCGTGACCGCGGCGTCGGCGTCAAACGGCACGCGGCCGGTGAGCATCTCGTACAGGACGACGCCGACCGAGTACAGGTCAGAGCCCTCGCCGACGGCGAGCCCCTGAGCCTGCTCAGGCGAGAGGTACTGGGCAGTGCCCATGATCGAGCCCGTCTCGGTCATGTCCGATGCGCCGGCGCGGGCGATCCCGAAGTCCGTGACCTTGGCCTGATCTGACTCGTCGACGATCACGTTGTGCGGCTTGAGGTCGCGGTGGATCACGCCACGCCGATGCGCGAACCGCGCCGCCTTGAGGATCTGGAGAGTTATGTCGATCGCCCGCAGCGGCTCGAGCGGCGCCTCCTCGCGGATCAGCTGCTTGAGCGACCGGCCGGGGAGGTACTCCATCGCGATGTAGTAGGTGTCCTCGTACCTGCCACGGTCGTAGACGCTGACGACGTTGGGATGCTGCAGACCGGCCGCCGCCTGGGCTTCGCGGCGGAAGCGCTCGACGAAGTCGGGGTCGGCGGCAAACCGCTCGTACAGCAGTTTCAGCGCCACCTTGCGCGACAGCTGCTCGTCCTCGGCCAGATACACGTCAGCCATGCCGCCCGAGCCCAGCTTCGATAGGACCTTGTAGCGCCCGTCGATCAGCGTGTTGGGCGTCGGTCCCGACATCGGTCAGACGTGCTCGGTGGTCGCGGTGTTGGGAAGCGGTCCGGACATCGGCATTCACTTGCCCTCGGCGAGCAGGGTCTTGATCAGCTGCGCGGCAACCGGAGCCGCGACCGTGCCACCGAAGCCGTTCGGCACGGACTCGAGCACGACCGCGACGACGACCTTCGGGTTCTCGACCGGCGCGAAGCCGATGAACCAGTCGTCGGTCAGGTTCGAGCCGGTGGGACCGACCTGCGCCGTGCCGGTCTTGCCAGCGACGTGGATCCCGTCCAGCTGCGCCGGCGTGCCCGTGCCCTCCTCGACCACGTCGGTCATCATCTGCGCGAGCTCGTGCGCGGTCGAGGGCTTCATGACTGTATGGAACAACTTCGGCTGCACCGTCCTCACCGTCTGTCCGTCCTGGTTGACGACCTTGGTCACCAGTCGAGGGCTCATCAGCCTGCCGCCGTTGGCGACCGCCGCAGCGACCATCGCCATCTGCAGCGGCGTCACCTCGAGCTTGTCCTGCCCGATCGACATCCGCCCGAGGTCGATCAGGCCGCTGGTCGGCGACAGCAGCTTGCCGCCGAGCCGCTCGCCGCTGGCGACCATCTCGCTCGGTGGGTAGTCGAGCGGCGGCAGTGAGTAGAAGCCGAAGCGCTTCATGTAGTTGGCCATCGTCTGTTTGCCGACCGACTCCCCGACCTGCGCAAACACAGTGTTGACCGAGTTGGTCAGTGCGGTCGTGAGCGTGATCGGCCCCCAGTTGGTGTTGCCGTCGTTCTCGAGCGGCACGCCCGAGACGATCAGTGGCGACTTGCCGTCGATGATCGACGTTGGCGTGTACTTGCCGGTGTCCATCGCGGCGGTCGTGGTCACGATCTTGAACGTCGAACCGGGTGGGTAGCCCGACTGGGTGACACGGTTGAACGTCGACTGACCTGCCCCGGTCGCATTGGGAGCATTGTCGTTGTAGGTCGGGTTCGAGTACATGACGTACACGTCCCCGGTCTGCGGGTTGAGCGCCACCGCTGCCCCGGTGCGGCCGGCGAGCAGCTGCCGGGCGAGGCGCTGCGCCGTGGGATCGAGGCTCGTGTAGATGTCGTCGCCGACCGGGTGGGGGCTGAGCTGCCCGAAGATCGAGCTCAGGCCGGTCTGCACGCCGCGCAGATCAGACTCGTGCGATAGCTCGAGGCCCGCGACCTGTCCCTCGATCGCGTTCAGATATCCGACCGGCTGCGCGAACAGCGACCCGGTCGGGTAGGTGCGCTTCCAGGTCCCGGAAACGGCGGGGACCGATTTGGCCAGCACCGTGCCGTCGTCGGCGAAGATCCGGCCGCGCTTGATCCGCAGGTCATCGACCAACGTCCGTCGGTTGAGCGGATTCGTGGTCAGCGACGAGGCGTCGAACACCGTCCACCTCGACGTCCAGCCGATCAGCAGCGCGAACAGCACGACGACGACGACAAACAGCTTCGTGATCGCGTTGTTCATCTCGTCGCCGGCCTCCGCGCTCGATCTGAAACCAGCAGCAACAGCGCCAGCAGCACGAAGTTGGCGACGATCGACGAGCCGCCATACGAGATGAACGGCAGCGTGACGCCCGTCAACGGGATCACGCGCGTGACGCCGCCGACGATCACGAACACCTGTAAGGCGAACATCGAAGTCAGCCCGACGGCCAGCAGCTTCGAGAACGAGTCGCGAGCCAGCATCGCCGTCTTGAACCCGCGCCAGACGAAGATCAGATACGTGAGGATCACGGCCGTCGCGCCGAACAGACCGAGCTCGTCCGTGATGACCGCGTAGATCATGTCCGTCTGCGGGAACGGCAATAGCGTCGCCCCGCCGGGCATCGTCAGCACCGCCTGGCCGAATCCCTGGCCGAACAGGCCGCCCGCCGCTTGCGCGAACAGTGAGTTGGCGATCTGGAAGCTGCCCAGCGGCTTGTTGTAGAGCACCGGGTCGAGCGGATGCAGCCAGGTCTCGACGCGCGCGTGGATGTGTGGGATGTGGGTGCCGAGGTACCAGAACCCGATCGCCGCGGCGATCAGACCGACGATCACAAACGACACTCGGTTGGTGGCGACGTACAGCATCGCCAGCAGCGCCCCGTAGAACATGATCGACGAGCCGACGTCCGACAGCACGACGAGGGTCGCCATCGCGAGGCCCCAGATGACGATCACCGGCCCGAAATGCTTGAGCGGCGGAATCGTCACGCCGAGGATCCGCCTGGCGCCGACGACCAGCAGTTGCCGCTTGTCGCGCAGGTAGCTGGCGAGGAAGATGACCAGGCCGATCTTGGCGAACTCGGGCGGCTGGAAAACGAACAGGCCGGGGATGCGGACGCCCAGGTAGGCGCCGTTGGCCGCATAGCCGACCCCCGGCAGTCGCGGCAGCACCAACAGCACGAGCGAGACCGCGACGATCAGATACTTGTATTGCTCGAGCCTGCGGTAGTCGCGGAAGATGATGATCGTGGCCGCGAACAGGATCAGCCCGAGCACGAACCACTGCGCCTGCTGGCGCGCGTCGGTCGAGCTGATCCGGTAGATCATCACCAGCCCGAAGCTGGCCAGCACCGCGACCAACGGGAACAGGTAAGGGTCGGCGTTGGGGAGCGTGATGCGGACGAAGATGTGGCCGGCGAGGCACAGGCCGAGGAAGATCGCGCCGTAGGTCAGCGAGATGTTCGAGAGGGCGTTCGAGCGCTGGATGAAGACTCCCGCGAAGCCGGCGGTCACCAGCAGCGAGGCCGGGATCAGGGCGAACAGCTCTCTGTTGCGAGCGGTCATGGCGTCAGCTGCCCCAGCTCGGCTGAGTGGACGAGGCTGATCGCGCTCGCTTGCGAGCGCAGATCGTGATTGGTGATGTCCGAGCGGCGCTGGGCGGGGACGAACTGGATCGGGACGCCAGAGACGTAGAACGTCTCGTACATCGGAATCCCGAACGGCAGCGTGTACGGCAGGCCGCGGAAGATCGTGACGATGCCCTGCCCGTTGGTGCCAACGAAGAACAGTTGACGGCTGGCCAGGTAACCCCCGCCGCCGACGAGGAAGATCACGATCGCGGTGGCCGCCAGTGCGGCGAACGCCTTGCCGGCGCGTCGCCGCCGTCGGCCCTTGCGGGTGTCTGCGGAGCGATGCCGCGGCCCCTGCGTGCGTGCCAGCCGGGGAGGGATCGCTCGCGAGCGGGTACCCGGCGGCGGTGACGGCGCGGGCGCGGTAGTCGATGCACTGGCCGCGGCCGTCATCGTGCCGGCGGCGATCGCCCGCGTCTCGCCTTCCGAGCCACTCGGGGGCGCCATCCCGACGACCGTCGGCTCGTCGACCGCGCCGTCGCCGCCGACGTCCTCGAGCTCGAACAGGATCACCGTGATGTTGTCTCGGCCGCCGGCCTCGTTCGCCTCGTCGATCAGCCGCTGGGCGGCGGCGTCGAGGTTCTCCTCATGCGACAGGATCTCGCTGATCTGGTCCTCGGAGATCATCGAGGTCAGACCGTCACTGCAAAGCAGCACGACGTCGCCCGCGCGCCCGGCGTAGGTCCACGTATCGACCTCGACTTCGGCGTCGATCCCGAGCGCGCGGGTGATGATCGAGCGCTGGGGGTGCTCGGCCGCCTGCTCCTCGGTGAGCTTGCCGCGCTTGACGAGCTCGCCGACGAGCGTGTGGTCCTGGGTCAGCAGCCCGAGCTCCCCGTCGCGGAACAGGTACGCGCGGCTGTCGCCGACGTGGGCGACGGCGATCTCGGACCCGTCGAGGTATACCGCGGTCAGCGTCGTCCCCATGCCGGCGCGCTCGTGCTCGGTTTGGGAGATGTCGTAGATGCGCCGATTGGCAGTCTGCGCGACCTCGACCAGGCGCTCCTCGGGCGTGCCCTGCTCCGGGAGATCGTGCTGGAACGCCTCAACCGCGATGCTCGAGGCGACCTCGCCGGCCTGGGCGCCACCCATCCCGTCGGCGATCACGAACAGCGGCGCGCGCGCGAACGCGCTGTCCTCGTTACCGCGCCGCTGGCGGCCGGTGTCAGTCCTCCATGTCGTGTGCGCTGCACGCAGCATCGTGAGTCAAACTAGGTTTAGTACGTAAGTCACTGCAGATACGAGAATTCGCAGTCGCCGATACGGATCCGGTCTCCGTCGTGCAGCGGCTGTGGTCCGGTCAATGGGCTGTCGTTGAGATACGTCCCGTTCGTCGAGCCGAGATCCTCGATCACCAACACGTGGCCCTCGCGCGAGATTCGCGCGTGACGCGAGGAAGCAAACGGATCGTCGAGGCGGATCTCGACATCTCCGCGTCCGAGCGTAGCGCCGTCAATTTAAGTCGTACGCGACTCCGCTCTGGTGGCCCGCGGCGCGCTCGACCAGCAACCGTGGCTCGAACCCGTCGACATCCCCGAACACCGAGGCGGCGTCGTACATCCCGGTCGCGTCCGTAGGCGGCGGCCGGTCGGGCTCGCCGACGCCACCGCGCGAGCGGCGCAGGTCGCGCAGAGCGCTAAACGCGACCCACATCAGAAACAGGTACAGCACGATCAGGAAGCCGAACTTGAGTCCAACGGAGACGGGCTCGAGCATCTGTTAGACGCCCCTACTCGACTTCAAACTGGAGTCGGGAGGTCCCCAGCTCGATCTGATCGCCCGGCTTGAGGACCTCGGGTCCCTCGAGCCGGCGACCGTTCAACCGCGAGCCGTTGGTCGAGCCGAGGTCAGTCAGTACCCACGAACCGCCGCGCGGGCGAATCTCGGCGTGGGTGCGCGAGACGTTGGGGTCGTCGAGGGTCACATCGCACTGACGGCTGCGCCCAACCGTCACGCCGGCCGGCCCGACAACCAGCCGCTTGCCGCCCGTGATCAGCAGCGCCGTCTGCTGGTGGACCCGGGCACGCTGCTCGAGCGGCTCGGCGACGCGTCCGGCCGAGCTGTAGACCATCGTCCGACCCGACGCCGGTGGCTCCGGCTCGCCCTCGCCGGCGTCCTCGTGGCTCACCACCCGCGTCTGAATCCCGAATTCGCCTAGCCCAAGCCTGTCGTCGGTCTCGAACTCCACAACCGGGCGCGACATCAGCGCCAGTCGTTCGCGACGGGCATGCTCTAGCAGGTACCCCGCGAGCTCGCTGGTTAGCGCGTCCTCGTAGTCCGCGAAGCGCTCCCGGTCACGAGGGGATAGGTAGACGCGGTACTCGTTCGGGACGTACGTTCGCGAGAGCGACGCGGACTTGTGCTCCTCCATCTCGCGGGCCAGCTTGCGCGCGATCTCGACCGGACGAACCTCAGACCTGAAGGCACGGCTGAACGTGCCTTCGACGAGGCTGGCGATCTTGCTTTCAAGACTCCTAAGAACACTCATGGGACGGCCCTTTGGGCCTGATCCATGCTACGGAAATTGTCCTCCAGAGCCAGCCGACTGAGGCCCCGGGCGCCAACCTGGCAGAAGCTCTGGGAGCCACACCAGGCCAAGTGCCAGCACACCCGCGGCGACACTGCCGGCTACAGCCGTGGGCGCGGCGGGGAGTCTATGTGAGCCGCCGAGCGCGGCCGCCACCGCGAAGGTTGCGGACTCAAGGACCGCCGCCCAGACGACCACCCGGACGAGATCGAGCGCCAGCGACCGGCCGCGAACGACCCACGGCAGTACCACCGCCGCGAGCGCCCATACGAGCGCCGGCGCCAGAGCCCCGGCGCGGACGACTGGCAGCAGCGCCTCGTGCAGCATCGCGGATGGAGAACTACCCCAGGCCGATGCCGGCGCTGCGCCCGGAATCTGCGACAGATACAGCGTCTGGCCGCCGACGAGCCCAGCGAACAGCAGCCATGCCCATCCGACCGCGGCGAGCGCCGCGCGGCGCCACGGACTCGCCGCACCCGCCGCGAGTGCCGGCCACGCACCCGCCAGCCCGATCACGCCGAGCGCTGGCGCGCCCGCCGCAAGCGGCCAATCCAGCGGCTGGGATAGCAGCAGCACGACCGGCAACGCGAGCACCAGCAGGGTCAGCAGCGCGAGGCTCGAGTCTCCCTGGGCGACCGCGATCACGCTGACCGACACCGCCAACGCCAACCAGCCCAGCCGGGGGGCAAACAGGACCAGTGCCGCGGCAGCGAGGGCCGCGAGCGCACCCGGCACCGGGGATGGGGCGAGCACGTGAGAAAAAAGCCAGGCCGCTGTGGCGGCGGCGCCGAGGGCGGCCAGGCCGCGTGCCTGCCAGGACTGCGGGCGCGGCTGGTCGGCGGGCTCGATTGGCTCCTCGTCGGGGTTGTGCTCGCGGTCTCTGTGCTCGGCGCTGGCGCGCCTGTCGCGTTCGTGCCTGTCGCGGCTGGGCGCGAATCGATCGTCTACGCGGTCCGGGCGGAGCGTCTCCCGGCGCCTGGTCCACGGCGCCTCGACCACTCCCGCCTCGTCGCCCACGTGCTCGCGCGCGGCGACCAGCGCCCGCCGCAAATCGCGGATCGTGCCCCGCTCGCGCGGCCGCGGCCGAAGCGCCTGGTCGATGCCCTGGCCCAACTCGCGCGGCAGCTCGCGCCGCTGGCGGCGCAACGGCGGCAGATGGGCGCCCAACCGCCGGGCGCGATGTGAAGCGGTCGTCGTCCCGACCGGGTTGACGCCGGTGAGCGCCTCGTACAGAACGAGCGCGAGCGAGTAGAGGTCGGCGGCAGCGTCCACTTGTAGCCCCTCGGCCTGCTCGGGCGCCATGTAGGCGAGCGTGCCGATCACGTCCCCAGTCAGCGTCAGCGCGTCGCCGCCGATCACGCGCGCGACGCCGAAGTCGGTCAGCTTCGCGACCTGTGCCGGTGTCACGGGTCGCGCCGGCACGAGCACGTTCGAGGGCTTTACGTCGCGGTGCACGACCCCCTCTTGGTGCGCGTGCTCGAGCGCGTCGCAAAGCGCGATTCCGATCGCCACGATGTCCTGGTCAGAGAGGTGCCCGCTGGCGAGCAGCTCGTCGAGCGTTCTGCCCCGCACCAGCTCCGAGACCAGGTAGGCGCCCTCGTCGTCGACCGCCGCTTCATACAGCGTCACGATCCCCGGGTGCGCGAGTCGCGCCGCCGCACGCGCCTCGCGCTCGAAGCGGCCGCCGACGATCCGCTCGCGGGGCAAGATCTTGACCGCGACCTCGCGCTCGAGGCGTTCGTCGCTCGCCATCCAGACGGTCCCGAACGCGCCGCTGCCGAGCCGGCGAAACAACCGGTAGCGGCCCAGCACGAGTGGCGCGGGTGCGCCGTCCCCGCGGAGGCGATGGGTGTCTGAGGGCGCGCCATCCGTGTGGAGGCGATGGGTGTCCGAGGGCGCACCATCCGTGTCAAGGCGATTGGTAGCCGAGGGCGCACCATCCGGGTAAAGGCGATTGGTAGCCGAGGGCGCGCCGTCCTCGGGGAGGCGATGCGTATCGGACGCCGATCGCCGGGCGGTCCGTGCCTGGCTTGACCTCATGTCGCAGTTTTCAACACCTGGTCGCGCCTCCCTGCGGGCGCACCCTCGATTGCTGCGCTGCGCTATCCAGCCGTCTCGACGGTCATACTGGGCGCTTCACAATTCCTTAAGGAGAAGTCCTGCGTGTCGTTCTTCGACGAGGTAGACGAACAGCCTCGTTCCGCGCCTCGGACACAACCCCGTCGTAGCCGGTCGTCCGGGAGTGGGCGACGGCCGCCCACGAGCCAGCAGTCGATCCAGACGCGGCGCGTGATCGCGGCTGTCGTGCTGGTGGTCGTCGTGATCCTGATCGCACTGGGGGTCCATAGCTGCCAGGTCAGCCAGCGCAACAGCGCGCTGAAGGACTACACGAACAACGTCTCGTCGGTGATCACGGACTCCAACAACACCGGAGCGCAGCTGTTCCGGATCCTTTCCAGCGGCGTCAGCTCGGCCAGCGGCACGAGCGTCTACAACAGCATCACGCAGACGCTCTCGCAGGCGAAGAAGCAGCTTTCGACGGCGCGCGGATTCAGCGTCCCTGACCAGGTCAAGACCGCCAACCAGAACCTGCTGTTGACGCTCCAGATGCGCGTCGACGCGCTCACGAACATCGCCCAGCAGATCCAGCCCGCGCTCGGCACCTCGGCCAGCAAGGACGCTGTCTACGCGATCGCCGCGGAAATCGCGCGGCTGTACTCGTCCGACGTCGTCTACAAGGACTACACGACCAAGGAGATCGCGGCAGCGCTGCACGGCGCCGGGATCGCGGTCGGACCGCCGAATGGCCAGAACATCGCCGGCGGCCAGTTCGTCCCGGACGTCTACTGGGTGACACCGACGTTCCTGGCCAACGAGCTCCACGTGACGCTGCCGACGTCCGGCAACAACGGCAGCGCCAAGTTCGTTCCCGGGCTGCACGGCCATGCGCTCAACTCCGTCAGCGTCGCCGGCACGACGCTGCAGACCGGGTCGCCGAACACGATCCCGGCGAGCCCGGCGCCGACCTTCACGCTGAACTTCACCAACGGCGGCAACTTCAACGAGTTCAACGTCGTCTGCAAGGTGACGGTCTCGGGCACCAGCAATACCGCCCAGACGACCGTGCCGGAGACGTTCGCCGGCAAGCCGGCGACCTGCAGTGTGAAGCTCAAATCGGTGCCGGCGAAGGGGACGGCGACCGTCGAGGCGACGATCGAGCCCGTCGAGGGCGAGAAGGACATCGCCAACAACTCGCTGTCGTTCCCGGTCACTTTCCAGTAGCGCCGAAGGACACGGGTAGACGGCGCGGGCTCCGCCCCGCCGCTTATCCTTCCACCGGTGCACGACCTGACAAGCACCGTGGGCATCGTCGCGCTGGCGGCCGGTGCCGTGGCCGTCGTAGCCCTGCTGGTCAGCCTCGGCCTCGCGATCCGGCTGCGTCGCGTGCGCCGCGATCAACGCACAGTGCTCGGCGACGGCCAGACGGATCTGGTCCGCCACGCTGCGGAGATCCAGACTCAATTCGAGGCGCTCAACGACTACGTCCAGGACCTCGCTGGCCGGCTGGACCAGCGCATGGGAACGGCCGAACAGCGCCTCGACGGGGCGATCGCCTACCGGTCTCTGGTTCGGTACGACGCCTACGGAGAGATGTCGGGCCGCCAGTCGACCTCGATCGCGCTGCTCGACGCAACGCGCTCGGGGGTCGTGCTGTCTTCGATCCACCACCGTGACCAGGCGCGGATGTACGCCAAGCAGGTGAACGCCGGCCGCGGCGAGCTCGAGCTGTCGCCCGAAGAGGACGAGGCGATCCGTCTGGCGCTCGAGGGCGGCGGCGAAAGCGCGGCGTCCGCCTAGGCGGCCGCCCTGTCTGGCGGCATGCGAGTCGGCTACTTCGGGCCGGAGGGGACCTTCACCCAGGAGGCGCTGCTGGCTCGCACCAGGGGCGCCGAGCTCGACGCCGTCCCCCTGCCGACGATCTACGACACGGTGATGGCCGTCCACTCCGGTCAGGTCGAGCGGGCGCTGGTGCCGATCGAGAACTCGCTGGAAGGATCCGTCAACGCGACGCTCGATGCGCTCGCGATGGAGACCGAGGACGTGGGCATCCTCGGCGAGCTAGTGCATCCGATCCGCCACTGCCTGATCGCGCGCACCGAACTCGAGTTAGAACAGATCGAGCTCGTCGTTTCGCACCCGCAGGCCAGCGCGCAGTGCGCGCGCTTTATCCGCACGCGCCTGCCGGGCGCCCAGGTGCTCGCCGGCAGCTCCACCGCCGAGGCGGTGAGGCAGGTCGCCGGCCACGACGGCCCCTGGGCGGCGCTCGGCAATCGGCTCGCGGCCGAGCGCTACGGCTGCCGCGTGCTGCGCGCGGGGGTCGAGGACGTGGCCGACAACGAGACCCGGTTTGTGTGGATCGGTCCGGTCGGCGCCGCCGCGGGCGGTCCCGGTGAGCGCGACCCGCTGGGCCCGTGGAAGACCGCGATCGTGTTCTGGGGGATCGGCTCGGAGGCGCCCGGGTGGCTGGTCGCATGCCTATCGGAGTTCGCCAGCCGCGGTGTCAACCTGACCCGGATCGAGTCGCGGCCGCGCAAGCAGGGCCTCGGGCGCTACATGTTCTTCTGCGATCTCGAAGGTCGCGACACCGAGCCGCACGTCGGGGAAGCGCTCGACGGTCTGCGCGCCCACGTCGAAACGCTGCGCGTGCTGGGTTCCTACCCGGCCGCTTGATGCAGCCTCAAAGACGGGCCGGTGGCGCCGCTACACTGCCGCGTGCGAAGCCATGGCCGTCTCTACACCCGCAGAGCCATTGGGGTCCGCGCCGCCTTCCCAGCACCAGCGGCGCGGGCGTGAGGTTGGCCGGGTGCTGGTATTGAACGCGACGTACGAGCCGATCAACGTCTGCACTGTCCGTCGCGCGGTCGTCCTGCTGCTCAAGGACAAGGCCGAGGTGATCGAGCACGCCGAATGGAAGCTGCACTCCGCGACCACGACGATCGCGCGCCCCGTAGTGATCCGCCTCGTGACCTACGTGCGCATCCCGCGCGACACGCACCGGCGCAAGATCACGCGCCGAGCGGTGTTCGCACGCGACGATTGGACGTGCCAGTACTGCGGCTCGCGCTCGAACCTGACCGTCGACCACGTCGTACCGCGCTCGAAGGGCGGCTCCTCGAGCTGGGACAACATCGTCGCCTCGTGCGCGCCGTGCAACCGGCGCAAGGGCAACGCACTCCCTCGTCAGGCGGGGATGAAGCTCGTCCGGCAGCCGAAGACGCCGAGCCCGCACGTGTTCATCAGGGTCGCGAGCCCGTCGATCCCGTCAGCCTGGCGCGCGTACCTCGCTGCCTGACGAATCGTCGGGGGCCGCGGGCGCGGCCTGACAATCGTCGCGAGGCGCCGGCGGGCGCGGCGGGGCAATCGTCGCGAGGCCCCGCGGCCGCGGGCGCACTTTCTAGATCTAGAGCGCGCGTCCGATCCAGACGCGAGCCGCGCTCAGGAAGATCCAGCAGATGGACACGACAAGAGCGCGCATCCGATCGCGGTGAGCGGGCGCGCTCAGAAATGTCCGTCCCGCGTTCGTTGCGGCAGCGGTGGCGGTTGTTAGGCCGCGTAGCGCTGCGCGGACCGGGCGCGCGCCTTGGCCGCCTCGACCTCGCGGTTCTTGGGCGGCGCGTTGGTCGTCAGCTCGCTGAGCAGCTTCACCGACACAGCGGCGACGGCCTCGACGGCCGCCTCGAACGCCGCCTCATTTGCCTTTGACGGCTTCGTGAAGCCGCTGATCTTGCGGACGTATTGGAGCGCCGACGCGTGGATCTCGTCGTGCGTCGCCGGCGGCTCGAAGTTGTGGAGGTTGCGGATGTTTCGGCACATGTA
Source organism: uncultured Solirubrobacterales bacterium (assembly GCA_963768015.1). Lineage (GTDB taxonomy): Bacteria > Actinomycetota > Thermoleophilia > Solirubrobacterales > Solirubrobacteraceae > Palsa-465. The sequence continues at coordinate 68,391 of CAVYGK010000006.1, read as the reverse complement.
CCCAGCGTAATGGCTGGCGAGCGCGGCGTACTGCCCCGCGAGCGCCGACCTGCGCGTTTAAGTGGGCGTATGTTCCCCTTAGACGCGCAGGTGTCGATCACCTGCCCACATGAGCCCAGACGCACGAAGGGCGCCGACCGACGCCGGCGCCCTTCGCACAACTTCTGGCTGCCATTTTCCGCGATGAGCAAACTACGTGCCGGAGGGACTAATGCCGGCGCTCATCAGGACGGCGGTGTCGCGGGGGGACTCCGCTAAGCGGGGTCAGCCTCCGACCTAGCGGCCGGACACCTCCAGGGTCCCGCAAGAACTGTCAGACAAGTTCGGACCACCTCCTTTCTCTGGTAGTCAGGAGGTTATCGAAGACTGGCGACACTTTTGAAGCGTTAGGGACCATCGGCCGCTCCGGCCGAGGTCCCCACCGCCCGCCGCGCCTCCCGATTTGGGTCATGCGCGCGGGCGCCGACGCGTGTCGCGACCACGGCTCGCACCGCTCGGTCGGACCCTGACCACCCGTTAGCGCGGCCGCAACAGCTAGCGGTGCGAGCCGGGGTGCGCGATCGCGCGATCGGCGCTGACCGGCGTTACTCGTCCGAGTCGGAGTTTGAGTCCGAAGCGGTGGGGGGCTCGGGCTCAGGATCCACAGGCAAGTCGTCGACGACCGGAGCCGCCGTCTCTGCTTCGGATTCGACGACCAGCGCGACCGCCGACACCTGGTCGTCGTCGCGAATGTTCATCACCCGCACGCCCTGCGAGGCGCGGCCGTAGCGGTTGATGCCGCGAACCGAGGTGCGCTGAACCATCCCGTTCTGCGAGATGAACACGAGCTCCTGGTGCTCGCGGACCACGAGCGCGCCGGCCAGCGCGCCCTTGTTCTCGGTCAGCTGGATCGTCTTGACGCCCATCGTGCCGCGGCCCTTGACCGGGTAGTCGGGGATCGGCGTGCGCTTGCCGTAGCCGTTCTCGGTCACGACCAGCAGCTCCTGGTCGTCGCGCGCGACATCCATCGCCAGCACCGAGTTGCCCTTCTGAGAGACGTTCATGCCGCGTACGCCGCTCGTGTCGCGGCCCATCGCGCGCACCTGCTGCTCGCTGAAGCGGGCGGCCTGGCCCGAACGAGAGACCATGATGATGTCGTCGTGGCCGCTGGTGCGGCGCACCGCGATCAGCTCGTCGTCATCGCGAATGTTGATCGCGATGATCCCGTCGGCCTTGATCGGCGTGTTGTAGGCGCCGAAAGACGTTTTCTTGATCGTCCCGCGGCGCGTGGCGAACACGAGGTACTTGCCCTCGTTGAAGTCGCGCGTCGAAAGCACGGACTGGACGCGCTCGCCCTCGCGCAGGGGCAGCAGGTTCACCAGCGCGCGGCCCTTGGCGGTGCGCGAGGCCTCGGGGAGCTCGTAGACCTTCAGCCGGTAGACCTTCCCGCGGTTGGTGAAGAACAGCAGGTAGTCGTGCGTCGAGGTGACGAATAGATGCTCGATGTAGTCGTCGTCCTTCATGTCCATGCCGGTCACGCCGACGCCGCCGCGGCGCTGCATGCGGTAGGTCGAGAGCGGCAGTGACTTGATGTAGCCGGAGTGCGTGATCGAGATCACCATCTGCTGGTCGGCGATCAGGTCCTCGATATCGATCTCGTCGTCGGAGAGTGTGATCTCCGTGCGCCGACCGTCGCCGTAGGCGTCGGCGATCTCCTGCAACTCGTCCTTCATGATCCCGTTGATGCGCTGCTCGTCGCCGAGGATCTCGCGCAGCTCCTTGATCCGCTCGGCGAGGTCGGCGTGCTCCTGCTTGATCTTGTCGGCCTCCAGCGCGGTCAGGCGCCGGAGCGTCAGCTGAAGGATCGCCTCGGCCTGGACGACCGTCAGCTCGAAGCGCTCGACCAATCCGGTGCGAGCGGCCTCTGGATCGCGCGAGCCGCGGATCAGCTCGATCACCTCGTCGAGGTTCGCGAGCGCGATCAGCAGTCCCTCCAGGACGTGTGCGCGCTCCTCAGCGCGGCGCAGCTCGTACTTGGTGCGGCGGATGATGACGTCGCGCTGGTGGTCGACGTAGTGGCCGATCACCTCGCGCAGCGACAGCGTGCGCGGCACGTTGTCGACCAGCGCGACCATGTTGACGCCGAAGGTGGTCTGCAGCGGCGTGTGCTTGTAGAGCTTGTTGAGCACGACCTTCGGGATCGCGTCGCGCTTGAGCTCGATCACGATCCGCATGCCCTTGCCGTCGGACTCGTTGCGAAGGTCGGTGATCTCCGGGATCTTCTTCTGGTCGTGTAGCTCCTTGATCTTCAGGATCAGGCCCCCCTCGCCGTCGCGGCGCACCTGGTAGGGCAGCTCGGTGACGATGATCGCCTCCTTGCCCTGGCCGATCGGCTCGATGTGCGCCTTGCCCTGCACCCGGACCCGGCCGCGACCCGTGCGGTAGGCCTCGCGGATCCCGTCGCGACCGAGGATGATCCCGGCGGTTGGGAAGTCCGGGCCCTTGACGTACTTCATCAGCCCCTCGACGTCGATCGAGGGGTCGTCGACGTAGGCGATCGTGGCGGCGATCACCTCGCGCAGGTTGTGGGGCGGGATGTTGGTCGCCATCCCGACGGCGATCCCGGAGCCGCCGTTGACGAGCAGGTTGGGGAACCGCGCCGGCAGCACGACCGGCTCCTGCCGCGTGCCGTCGTAGGTCGGCACGAAGTCGACCGTCTCGTCGTCGATGTCGCGAAGCATCTCGGTCGCGAGCTTCGCGAGCCGAGCCTCCGTGTAGCGCATCGCGGCGGCGGAGTAGCCGTCGATGTTGCCGAAGTTGCCGTGCCCGTCGACCAGCGGGTAGCGCATCGAGAAGTCCTGTGCGAGCCGGACGAGCGTGTCGTAGATCGCCGAGTCGCCGTGCGGATGGAACTTGCCCATCACTTCGCCGACGATCTGGGCGCATTTGACGTGCCTGCGGTTCGGCTGCAGGCCGAGCTCGTTCATCACGTGCAGCACGCGACGGTGGACCGGCTTCAGTCCATCGCGGACGTCGGGCAGCGCTCGACCGACGATGACCGACATCGCGTAGTCGAGATACGCAGAGCGCATCTCCTCCTCGAGCCCGCGTGGCTCGATGTTGCCGCCGCCGATGGTGTCGATCGCAGACAAGGCCCGTTACACGTCCAGGGTCGCGGCGAGCGCGTTCTCTTCGATGAATGCCCGGCGGGGCTCGACCTGATCGCCCATCAGCATCGAGAACACCCGATCGGCGGAGGCAGCGTCCTCCATCGTCACCCGCACCAGAGTGCGCGTCCCGGGATCCATCGTCGTCTCGCGCAGCTCGTCGGCGTCCATCTCGCCGAGGCCCTTGAACCGGTAGTAGTCGATTCCCTTCTGCGCGATCGCGAGCACTGCGTCGCGCAAGTCATCGAAGCTCGCGGCGTCGCTCGAGTTCTCGCCCAGGCGGATCGTGAACGGCGGCGTACCAGTCAGTGTCGCGAGATCCCTGTGCAGATCGGCCAGCTGGTGATACTCGTGGGCCTCGAGCGCCGCGCGACGCACGTGGTGGGTCGTCGCAAGCCCCGTCTTTGTCTCGACCGTCTTGATCACGATCTCCTCGGGGCGCTCCTCGACCAGCTCCAGCGTGTAGGCCTCGCCGTCGCCGTTCTGACCACTGCCACGGGTGTGCCTGATCAGGCCGTCGACGTCGGTGATCTGCTCTTCGAGCAGTCGCGCCTGCTGCATGAACGCGACGATGCCGTGGCCGTGGGCAGCGCGCAGCGCAGCCGCCCAGCCCTCGTACTTCTTGAGCAGCTGCGAGAACCGCTTCCAGCGCGCCTCGGTCAGCTTGAAGGGCTTGTTGTAGCGGTCGTAGATCTCGAGCTTCTCGAACTTGTCTCCAAGCAGGATGTCCTCGAGCTCGGACTCGCGCTCGATGTAGCGGTGCTTCTGTCCGCGAGTGAGGCGATACAGCGGCGGCTTGGCGATATAAACGTAGCCGGCCTCGATCAGCGGCTCCATCTCGCGGAACAGGAGTGTCAGCGCCAGCGTCCGGATGTGGGCGCCGTCGACGTCCGCGTCTGTCAACAGCACCACCTTGTGGTAGCGCGCCTTGGTGATGTCGAACTCGTCGCGCACGCCGGTGCCGATCGCTGTGATCAGCGCCTGGACTTCCGTGTTGGCGAGCACCTTGTCGATCCGGCTCTTCTCGACGTTCAGGATCTTGCCGCGCAGCGGCAGGATCGCCTGCGTGTTGCGGTCGCGCGCGCTGACCGCCGAGCCGCCCGCCGAGTCGCCCTCGACCACGAACAACTCGGCCAGCGATGGGTCCTTCACCGAGCAGTCCGCGAGCTTGCCGGGCAGCGTCGAGTTCTCGAGCGCCGACTTGCGCCGCGTGAGGTCCCGCGCCTTGCGCGCCGCGGCCCGCGCCTGCGCCGCCGATACGGCCTTGCGAATCACCGCGCGTGCATCCTGCGGGTTCTCCTCCAGGAACTCGCTCAACTTTGTGTAGACGACCGAACGCACGAACCCCTCCATCCCGGGGTTGCCGAGCTTGGTCTTCGTCTGGCCTTCGAACTGCGGGTCCGTGAGCTTGGCCGAGATCACCGCGGTCAGCCCCTCGCGGACGTCCTCGCCGCTGAGGTTCTCGTCGCGCTCCTTGAGCTCGCCCTTGTCGCGCGCGTACTTGTTGAGCGCGCTGGTGAGGGCCGAGCGAAAGCCGCTCAGGTGCGACCCGCCCTCGAGCGTGTTGATGTTGTTCGCGAACGAGAACACGGACTCCTGATACGACGAGTTCCACTGCATCGCGACCTCGACGGCGCCCTCTTCGCTCTCGCCCTCGAATGAGATCACCTTGCGCTGGATCGGGTCCTTGTTCTCGTTCAGGTACTTGACGAAGTCGACGATCCCGCCCTCGTATTGAAACTCGACCCGGTGGCCGACGCCGCGCTCGTCGACGATCGTGATATGCAGGCCGCGCGTCAAGAACGCGGTGTCGCGCATCCGCTCCTCGATCGTCTTGAAGTTCAGCTCGAGCGTCTCGAACACGTCCGCGTCGGGCAGGTACGTGATCGTCGTGCCGGTCTCCTTGGTCGCCTCGCCCTGCTTTAGATCGCCGAGCGGCTTGCCGCGCTCGTAGGTCTGCGTGAAGACGTAGCCGTCACGGCGGACCTCGACGTCGAGCCGCTCCGACAGTGCGTTGACGACTGACACGCCGACGCCGTGCAGGCCGCCCGAGACCTTGTAGCCACCACCATCGCCGAACTTGCCGCCGGCGTGAAGGACGGTCAGCACGACCTCGACCGCCGGACGCTGCTCCTTCTCCATCACAGCAACCGGGATTCCGCGACCGTTGTCGGCGACCGTCACCGAGTTGTCGGGGTGGATCGTCACCGTCACCGCGGTGCAATGACCGGCAAGCGCCTCGTCGACAGAGTTATCAACAACCTCGTAGACGAGATGGTGCAGGCCTCGCTCTCCAGTGGAGCCGATGTACATCCCAGGACGCCTGCGAACCGCCTCGAGTCCTTCGAGCACGGTGATGTCCTGAGCGTCGTAGCTGGATTCCTTATCTGCGCCCGCTGAGGCGCGGTCGTCGTTCGCCAACGATTCCTCCGATGACGTTGCAACGCCCCGGTCCCGCGCCGCGCGGGGCGCGCCGGGGCGTCAAAGAATTGGTGTACAGAAGAATAGCACAGTGGGCGGTCAAAACCGCCCCCTTCGCCAGGTAATTTTACCTGCAAAACGCGGCAAAATAACGCCCGCTGAGGGGTTATCTGGCGGGTCCGACGGCGATGCAGCGGAGCCGCTGCACAGAGCCGCGCGCGAGCAGCGCGTTGAGCCGCGCGACGATCTGCGGCGCCATCAGATCGAGCTCCTGCGCCCACACCGACGCCGAGCACGAGACGGTCACCACGCCCCCGCGTTCGGCGGTCGGCTCAGCCTCGGCCGCGATCGCTTCGCCGACCGCTTTTCCCCACACGCGCTGCACCTCGGCGAGCGTCGTTTCGGGCGCCAGTTCGCCGGCGAGTTCGCCGAGTGCGACCTCGAGCGGACGTGGATTCCGGCGGTAGCTCACACCGCTCCAGCCTCGTGCAGTACTCGGCGGTAGCTCACAGCGCCCCAGCGCCCGCCAGCACCCGCCCGCCCGACACCGCCAGACGCATCACGTCATCGTCGTCGGCGCCCGGAATCTGGTCTCTGTCGGTCGCGGTGATCACCGCCTGGCCACCACTCGCTTTGAGCAGATCCACGAGCGCACGTCGGCGTCCCTGATCGAGCTCGCTCATCACGTCATCAAGTAGCATCACGGGCGGCGTTTCGCGCAGGGCGGAGATCGCCTCGCGCTCGGCCAGCAGCAGCGCGAGCAGCGCGAGTCGCTGCTGGCCCTGCGAGCCGTACGCGCGCAACTCGCGACCCTCGCGGCGAGCCAGGAGGTCGTCGCGATGCGGCCCGTGGCTGCTGTAGCCGCGCTCGATATCGCTGTCGACCCGTTCGGTCAGTTCGGCGCGCAACTCGTCGGCATTGGTCGCCCGCGATCGCGGGCGGTATACGAGCGTCGGGTCTCCGTCGAGCCCGAGCTCGGCACAGCACGCCGCGAACCGGTCGGCGATCGTGTCCGCCGCTCGGCGGCGGTCTTCCATCAGCGCGATGCCGTGGCGCGCCAGCTGCAGGTCCCAACTGGAGAGCGACTCGCGGCTGGCGGCGCCGGCTCGGACCCGGGAGATCAGCGCATTGCGCTGTGCGAGCGTCTGCGCGTACGCCCGCCGAGTGGTGACCCGGGCGGGCCACAGTGCAGCGACAAACTGATCTAGGTGGGCGCGGCGCAGAGACGGCGCACCCTTGATCAATTCCAGCCGGTCCGGCAAGAAGACGCTGATCAGCGGCCGCTCCGCCGCGTCCGTCAGGCGTTCGACGTTCGCACCGTCGACGCGCATCCGTTTCGGATCGCCGGGGGCGAACCCGACCGCCAGCTCGTGGGTTCCGTCCACGCCCTGAACGTCGACCACGACCCGCGTCGCCTGCTCTCCGAAGCGGACCACCTCGCGCTCGTTGGCGGTCCGGCAGGAACGACCTGTGCAGCCGAAGTAAAGGGCTTCGATCAGGTTTGTTTTGCCCGCCCCGTTCGGGCCGGTGATCACGGTCAGGCCCTCGCCGAGATGGACCTGGGCGCGGTCGTAGGAGCGAAAGTCACGCACAGACAACCGCACGACCTGCACCGGCGCACTCCCGTCAGACGTTGAGCCTGATCGGCATGATCAGGTAGCGGAAGCGGCTCTCATCGCCGGCTTCGATCAGGCCCGGTCGCAGCGGGCTGATCAGCTTCAGGACGACGTCACCCTCATCGATCGCCTCGAGCCCGGCGCGCAGGAACTCGGGGTTGAAGCCGATCTCGAGCGGCTCCCCCTGGAAGGCAACCGGCATCGACTCGAGCGCCTCCCCGACGTCGGGGGTCTGCGCCGACACGGTCAGCTCGCCGGGCGCGAACGCGAGCCGCAGCGGCGCGTTCTTCTGCGCCAGCAAGCTGATCCTCCGCACCACGTCGGTGAACTCTCCGCCGGCGAGGCGCAGCTCGTGCTCGAAGCTCTCGGGGAGCAGTTGGCGGAAGTTCGGGAATTGCCCGTCGATCAGCCGCGAGGAGAGGATCACGCGGCCGAGCGTGAACAGCACCTGGTTCTGACGCACGCTGACGCGCAGCTGCTCGTCCTCGCCGTGAGTCACCAGCCGAGCGAGCTCCTGCAGCGCGCGAGCTGGCACGTTGACCTCAAAGCCCGACGACAACGGCGCCTCCAGCGTCGTCTCCTTGACGCTCAGCCGGTACGAATCTGTCGCGACCATCCTCAACTCCCGCTCGGAGGCGGACACGAGAATTCCGGTCAGCACCGGTCGCGTCTCGTCCCGCGACGCCGAACCGGCGACCTTCAACGCTGTTGAAACGAACGCGTCCGCCGCGAGCTCGACCGCGTCGCCGTCGTCGGGCTCCGGGAACGGTGGAAAGTCCTCTCCGCGCAGTGTGCGGATGTGGAAGGTCGCGTTGCCGGAGACCAACTCCACGTCCTGTTCCGCCGTTCGAAACTCGAGCGACGCGCGATCGGCAGGCAACGATCGAACGACATCGACCAGCAGCCGCGCGGGCAGGACAACCGTTCCCTCGCGCGCGATCTCCGCCTCGAGCGGGACCCGTAGGCCGACGTCCATATCGGTCGCGCGCAGCTCACAGCCGCCCTCGGTCGCCGATAGCTGCACACCCGACAGAGCCTGAATCGCACTACGCGTCGAGGCGACCCTGCTGACCGTCTGAAGCTGTGCAAGCAGGGTGTCGCGCTCGAGAGAGATCTTCACGATTGATACCTCGAAAAGGAATTAGAAGTCATAGAGAGAACAAAGGTTGTGGAGAAGTGCGCGTTCGCTCGCATCTAGCGGGTTAGTTGTTGCGTTGGGCGGACAGGCAAGTCTGTCAATACTGGCGGTCGGCTCCCTGGTCGGCGACGGCCGTCGCGAGGGCGTCGAGCTCGGTCGTGATCTGTTGATCATCTGCCAACCGCTCGGCGACACGCTTACAGGCATGAAGGACCGTCGCGTGGTTGCGGCCGCCAAACGCTTCGCCGATCGCTTGGAGCGACGCTCCGGTCAGCTCGCGTGCGAGATGGATTGCGAGCTGGCGTGGCCAGGCGACCCGGGCGGCTCTGGTCGGCGATACCAGTTCTGCGACCGATAACGAGTACTGCGCTGCGACGACCGTCTGGACGTCGCCGATCGACGGAGACCGTCCGCGGCCGAGCGGGTACATCGAATCCATCACTTCGGTGGCAAGCTCGAGATCGACCGGTCGCTGGGTGAGCGAGTGGTACGCCACGACCCGGATCAGCGCTCCCTCGAGCGCGCGGATGTTGGTCGTGACGCGGTCGGCGATCAACTGGAGCACAGCGGGGTCAGTGATCGCGATGTTGTCGAGCGCGGCGCGCTTGCGGAGGATCGCGACGCGCGTCGCGTGGTCCGGAGGGGCGATGTCGGCGACCAGGCCGGCCTCGAAACGCTCGCGGAGCCGGGTCTCGATGTCGAGCAGCGAGCGTGGCAACCGGTCGCAGGTGAGAACGAGCTGCCGGCCGGCTTCGTAGAGGGCATCGAAGGTGTGAAAGAACTCCTCCTCGGTGCGGGTCTTCGAGGCGAGGAACTGGACGTCGTCGATCAGCAGCACGTCGGCGTCGCGGTACGCATGTTTGAAGGCCGCCAGCGACTTGCTCCCGAGTGCGCTGATGAAGTCGTTCGTGAACGACTCGGCGGTCGTATAACGAACGGTCGCACCGCCGCCGAACGCGAGCACGTAGTTGCCGATCGCGTGCAGCAGGTGGGTCTTGCCGAGACCCGGTGGCGCGTGGAGGAAGAGGGGGTTGTAGGCCTGGCCTGGGAGTTCTGCGACCGCGAGCGCGGCGCCGTGCGCGAGCCGGTTGCCGGCGCCGATGATGAACTGCTCAAAGCTGTGGCGGGGGTTGAACGGACCGCCGTCGGGGACGCCGAGCGAGATGCTCGGCGTGCGTGACGGCGTGCGCGGCTGCTCGCCGCTGCCGTCGAGCGCAACGCGTGCGTTGGCGCCCAGGATCTGGCGCGCGCACCGCTCGAGCACGCGCCCGAACCGGTCTGATACCCAGTCGCGCGTCGCCGCCGGCGCCTCGAGCAGCAGCAACTCTCCATCCCACCCCTTGAGTTCGATCGGCGCCAACCAGATCTCGTAGGTCGAGTCCCCGACCTGGTTGCGGAGTTCGGTGCGGATTGTGCGCCACGCGGGCAGCGGCTGACTTTGCGCGGGCAGCGCCAAACGCCTCCTCCCAGGAGTACTGCAGACTGATTACGAGGCCGGGGCGGAATCCGCCCGCGGTCGGCGAATATACCAACGGCAATGTGGCGTCAGAACGGGCCTGACGGTGTCTTGACGCAAAGCGCGAGAAAAAGTGAACGCGAAGTAGCCAGGATGTTTCCGGAGCCTCCGCGCGGCCCTCAGAACTGGGCCACCAAGCGTGCGTATACTCAGACCTCCGTTCCCTCGCCCGGCCAGGGCTTCTGAGAGTCATGAAACGTACGTATCAGCCAAAGAAGCGCAAACGCGCACGCACGCATGGGTTCCGCGCACGCATGCGCACCCGCGCCGGGCGCCTGACGATTAAGAGACGGCGCGCAAAGGGACGCAAGCGCCTGACGGTCTAATGCTGGCCGTGCCCGGCGCGGGGCAGCGGACAGGTCGCGGACGGCTCTCGCGTAGCGCCGAGTTCGATCGGGTGTTTCGCCAGGGAAGGTCGCATGCCGGCCGAGACCTGGTGCTGTACGTGTTCCCGCGCGGCAGCGACGGTGGCGTACCGCGCCTCGGCCTATCCGTGTCGCGCAAGGTAGGCGGTGCGGTGGAGCGCAACCGGGTCAAGCGACTGCTGCGCGAGGCGTTTGCGCTCGAGAGCCCGCGGCTGCCGGCCGACACCGACGCGGTCGTCGTCGCTCGCCGCGGAGCGCGTGAGCTCGCCGAGCGCGACGGGCTGGACGGGGTACGGGCGGCGCTGGCGGAGTTGATCGACCGGGTCCCGGGTGCGGCCGAGCCGGCGGATGCGGAAAACCAGGCCGTGCCGCGCGCCGAGGAAGCTGCCCGCGCGCAGGTTGCTGGCCGCGCCGAGGACGCCGCCTGATGCGGCCTCGCTCGCTACTTATCCTTCCGATCCGGGTCTACCAGCGGCTGCTCTCGCCGATGTTCGGCGAGCGCTGCAAGTACTACCCGTCGTGCTCGGAGTACGCGGCGCAGGCGATCCAGCGGTACGGCATACTCCGCGGCCTCGTCCTGGCCGGATGGCGGTTGCTGAGGTGCAACCCCTGGAGTCTTGGCGGCGTCGATCACGTCGAGGATCAGCGGTTGTTCAAGAAATCAGCGCCGACGCCGACGAGTGTCTGAGCGATGCTTGTAAGCGCGAACATCTTCCAGCCCCTGATCGACGTCTTCCAGTCGGTCCTGGTCTTCTTTCACAACAGCCTCGGGCTCGACTGGGGCTGGGCGATCGTGCTGTTGACGATCTGCGTGCGGGCGGTGCTGATCCCACTGACCGTCAAACAGTTCCACTCGATGCAGAAGATGCAGCGGCTGGCGCCCGAGATGAAGGCGATCCAGAACAAGTACAAGGAAGACAAGGAGCGCCAGCAGCAGGAGATGATGCGCTTCTACAAGGAGAACGGCGTCAACCCGCTTGGCTCCTGTCTGCCGCTCGTCGCCCAGTTGCCGGTCTTCATTTCGCTGTACTACATGCTCCGCACGAGCCTGCGGGTCGACATCTGCCCCGCGGTCCAGCGCGCGCACAACCACGGGGTGCTGAGCACCGCCCACACGGTCCCATGCACCGCGCACGGCCCGTTCGCGCCCGCGTCGTTCCTGTTCATCCCGGACCTCACGGCCACGGCGACGGGGATCGTGCTGATCGTTCTTATCCTGCTGTACGTCGGGACCCAGCTCGGTTCGAGTCTGATGATGACCTCGTCGACGATGGACCCGACGCAGCGCAAGCTGATGCTCGCGATGCCGTTGCTGTTCGTGCTGTTCGTGATCCGCTTCCCGGCCGGCGTGTTGGTCTACTGGATCACGACCAACACTTGGACGATGGGCCAGCAATTCATCATCAAACGCCGGATCGGGCCTGTGACCGCTGCCCCAGCCGGTGCAGCGGGCACGGCGACGAGTGTCGTGCCGACGACGAGTAAGAGCGCGCCACCCAAGAGCAAGAGCCCGCCACCGAAGAGCAAGACCGCCACCGCCGACGACTCGTCGGGCAACGGCGCGGCCTCGGGCGGTCTGAGCGGCCTGATCCGTGGGCGCTCGAAGAGCGACGACGACGACGAGAAGACGGCCGTCGGTGCGGCCACGACTAGATCGGGACCGCCACCACGACCGCCGCGCAAGAAGAAGAAGCGCTCGGGCCGCAGGAGGTAGCCGTGTCGGGGCTGCCTGATGAGCCTGCGGCGCGCGTCCAGGAGTTGCTGGAGCGAATCGCCGACGCTGCTGAGATCGAAGTCACAGTGACCGTCCACGACGGCCCCGAAGGCCTACTGGCTGAGTTCCAAGGTGACGACCTCGGCCGGCTGATCGGCCATCACGGCCAGACGATCGACGCGATCCAGCACCTCGCCTACCGGTTCGCGATGCACGGTGACGGAGAGCGCAAGTCGGTCGTCGTCGACGCCGCCGGCTACCGCGAGCGGCGCGCGGTTGCGCTGCGCGCGACGGCCGACCAGGCAGCCGAGACGGCGATCAACCATCGCCGTGCGGTGCCGCTCGAGGCGATGAGCCCGATCGAGCGCAAGGTGATCCACGAGCATCTGAAGTCGCGCCGCGACGTCGAGACCTACAGCGAGGGCCAGGAGCCGGCCCGCCGCCTCGTGGTCGCGCCGCTCGTCGACTGATCGGCTGGTCGTCCGCCGTCTCGTCGACTGACCCGACTGGTCGTCCGCGCTGCTGGTCGACTGACCGGCCGCGCGCGGATTCGGGCAGGCGACGCGGGCTAGGCGCCGATCGTCTCGGCCGATACGGCGCGGACCACCCGCCGCGGACCCTGCGCCGGCGGATCATCCAGGCCTCGGCATTGCACCTCGCCTGGCGGATCATCCGGGCCGCAGACGGCGCGGACCAGCGCGAGTGTGGCGGTGCTTCTCAACCGGAGGAACGCGCATAAGCGCCCCGCTGCCGGCCCTACGTGCTGCGTAGTGCCGCTTGCAGAACGGCACGACGCAGCGCACACCAGATTCGAGCGACGTGCCTGACGCATGTTTCACGTTTTTCTTGACGGTGAAACACACGGGTCGCTAGAACTTGCGGCCGTGACAGACCTGTCCGAGTTTGACCGGGGGTTCCTGATCGGGTTGCTCGTCGGCGAGGGCTCGTTCGGCGGTGACGGGCGCCAGCCGCAGGTCGTGCTCCGCATGCACGTCCGCCACGAGGCGATCTTCCGCTGGCTGCAAGCGCGGTTCCCCAATTGTCGGCTGTACGGCCCGTATCACCACTCCGGACGGTCCTACTACCAGTGGATGGCCCGCGGACGTGCGCTGGTCGAGGACCTGCTGCCGCTGCTCGAGGCCGATATCGTCCCCGAGCGCGACGAACACAGCGCCGAGCGCTTCCGGATCATGTGTGAGCGCTACGCGCCGGCGATCGAGCGAGAGCGCGAACGCCTACGCGTCCGCGGGGACGCCGGGGACGCCGGGGATGACCAGGATGTCGGGGACGCCGGGGACGCCGGGGACAACCAGGATGCCGGGGACGACGAACACATCGCGGACGACGAGGACGTCGCCACTTGATCGAGGCGCTCGGCCAACGGTATGGCCTGGCCGCGCCCGAACTGGATCAACTGCGGTCGCTGGTTGATCGAGTCGCCACCGACGCCGAAGCTCCGACGTCCGTCACAGACCGCGCCGGAATCCTCCGCGACCACGTGGCCGACTCGCTGGTCGCGCTCGAGCTACCTGAGGTTCGCGGCGCGACGGCGCTCGCCGACCTCGGGGCCGGCGCCGGGTTCCCCGGGCTGCCGCTGGCGATTGCCCTCCCCCAGAGCGCAGTGAGCCTGCTGGAGAGCAACGGGCGCAAGTGCGCATTCATGCAACGTACCGCCGCCGTCTGCTCGATCGCCAACGTGGAGGTCGTCAACGCGCGGGCGGAGGAGTGGCAGGCCGGACGTCGGGCGCTGCGACGCGGCGACCGCGCGCGCCCTGGCGCCGCTGGCGGTGGTGGCCGAGTACGCGGCCCCGCTTCTCCGGCTTGGCGGAACGCTGATCGTCTGGCGCGGTCGACGCGATCCGGCGGACGAGGCGGCCGGCGCCCGGGCGGCGGCGCTGCTGGGTTTGGAGCCGCTCCCGCCAATCCGCGTGGAGCCGTACGTCGGGGCCGCGCATCGGCACCTACACCCGATGGTGAAGGTTGCAGCGACGCCTCCGAGATTTCCGCGACGACCGGGAATCGCGCGCAAGCGGCCGTTGGGCGGCCCATCTGGCCGCTGACGGCGGTAGCTGGGCGGGCCATCTGGGGGGGGGTAGCTGGGCGGCCTCTGACCGCTGACGGCGGTAGCTGGGCGGCCATCTGACCGCTGACGGCGGTAGCTTGAGGCCAGCCGATGGGGACCGTTTACGCGATCGCCAACCAGAAGGGCGGCGTCGGCAAGACGACGACCGCTGTCAACCTCGCGGCCTGTGTCGCCGAGGCCGGCTACGAGTCGCTGTTGATCGACATCGACCCGCAGAGCAACGCGACCCTGGCGCTCGGGATCGACAAATACCGCACGCCGACCGTCTACGACGCCTTGGTCGGCGACCTGCCGCTGGAGGAGGCGATCGTCGACAGCGGCATCCAGCACCTGGGCGTCGTTCCCTCGGGACCCGACCTGGCGGGCGCCACGGTCGAACTGCCTCGCCTCGCGGCCTCGGAGGGCCGCCTGCGTGGCGCGCTGGCGCCGATCCGCGGGCGCTACGCGTTCACGCTGCTCGACTGCCCGCCGTCGCTCGGGCCGCTGACGGTCAATGCACTGGTGGCGGCCGATCGCGTGATCGTGCCGGTGCAAGCCGAGTACTTCGCGCTCGAGGGTCTGGCTGGGCTGCTCGACACGCTGTCGTTGATCCAGCGCGAGCTGAACCCGAGCCTGACGGTCGCCGGGATGCTCCTGACGATGCACGACAGCCGCACCAGGCTGGCCCAGGACGTCGAACGCGAGGTCCGTGACCACTTCCCGTCGCTGGTCTTCGACACAGTGATCCCGCGCAACGTTCGGGTCGGCGAAGCGCCGAGCTTCGGCAAGCCCGTGATCCATTACGACCCGCACTGTGCGGGCGCCGATGCGTACTTCGAGCTCGCAAAGGAGGTGGCGGCCCGTGGCTGAAAGTCCGCGCTCCGAATTGGGGGAGCTAGTGGCTGAAAGTCCGCGCTCCGAATTGGGGGCGCGAGTGGCTGAAAGTTCCCGCTCCGAATTGGGGGTGGCCCGTGGCTGAACGCCAGCGTGCGATGGGACGCGGCCTGGCGGCCATCCTGTCGGTCGCGCCGCGCGACGAACCCGAGGAGTTTCGACAGATCGCGACTGAGCTGATCGCTCCGAACCCACACCAGCCCCGCAGCACGTTCGACGAAGCCGCGCTGCTGGGCCTGGCCGAGTCGATCAAGCTCCGCGGCGTCCTGCAGCCGGTCCTGGTGCGGCCCGTGCCCGGGGGAACCTACGAGCTGATCGCCGGCGAACGACGCTGGCGGGCGGCGCGCATGGCCGAGCTCGAGACCGTGCCGGCGATCGTGCGCTACCACGACAACGCGGCCTCGCTCGAGGTCGCGCTGATCGAGAACATGGCGCGCGAGGACCTCAACCCGGTCGAAGAGGCGCGCGCATGCGCGGCCCTGACCGAGGAGCTCGGCCTGTCGCGCGAGGAGGTGGGCGCTCGCGTTGGCCGCAGCCGGGTCGCGGTCTCGAACCTGATCCGCCTGCTCGACCTGCCCGACGATGCGCTCGTCGCGATCGAGCGCCGCGAGCTCAGCGAGGGTCACGGCCGTGCGCTCCTGCTGGCGGCCGACCACGCCGATCGCCGCCGGCTGGCCCGTGCCGCGATCGACGGAGGCTGGTCAGTGCGCGAGCTCGAGGAGCGCGCTCGGCGCGCCAACGCCGGCAGCAACGGACGGCCACGTGCGCGGCCGCGCCGACCGGCGCTGCATCCCGACCAGGAGGCGGCGGTCGGCCAGATCGCGGACAGCTTCGGCGTCGCATTCGGCCTCGATGTCGACGTTACAGTCACCGCAGCTGGCGACTACCGCGTCCACCTGACGTTCGAGTCGGCCGACGAGGCGCTCGACTTCGCCTCGCGCCTGACCGGCTAGGGGCGTCCGGGCCCGCCAGCCTAACCAGCTACCCGCGTCTGGATCCGGCAGCCTGACAGCCACCCGCGTCCGAGTCTGACATGGAGGCCGCGGGCGGAAAGCGATCCGCGGGGCCGCCAATCGTCGTGCCACGATCGCTCGTAAATCCGTCCAAAAGTTGCGTCCACGCGCGGTCCGGATCCAGCGCGCTGGATAGCAGTCGTACGGGGCTCATCGGCGAACTACGGACATGACGGGACCATTGGGGCCAGCGGGGCCGCTTAGCGCCAGGCGCCTCAAGTTTTAGGCACGAACAGCCGATCAATCTCTTCAAAATGGGCGATTTCAAGGACTGGCGTCGCGGCGGCCGAGCGGTGATGAAACGGGTGCGGGCGCGCGCCGCCGACGAGCAGGGCCAGTCGCTTGTCCTTGTCGCGTTGGCGATGGTCGCCGTCATCGGCATGGCCGCGCTCGCGATCGACGCGTCAACCTGGTACCAGAAGCACCACCAGGCGCAGGTCGCGGCCGATAGCGCCGCGCTCGCGTTCGCCAACTGCATGGCCAACGCAGACAGCACCGGCAATCAGTGCACGTCGAGCACCGACACCACAAACGCGACTACCCAGGCGATCACGTTCGCTGGCGACAACGGCGTCACGATCACATCCTCGAACGTGAGTCCCAACACGACCAACAAGACAGTCACCGTCACGGCGCCCGACCCGGCGCCGTCGTTCTTCGCCAAGCTGTTCGGGGTCACGTCGACTCCGACGTCGACGGCCACTGCTTCGTGGTTGCCGCCTACCTCTGGCGCTTGCACGACCCCGGGTAACAGCTGCTACGCGATCTTCGCGATGAACTCGAGTTGCACCGTGGGCTCGAGCGAGTCCAGCGGCTCGCCGCTGGTGCTCAACGGCAGCAGCGACACAATCGACGGCGGCGTCCACAGCAACGGTTCGATCGACCTCGTAGGCGGCAGCCAGATACTGGGGCTGACTACCTACGGCAACGGCTCCGGATGTCAGACCAAACAGGGTGGCTCGGGCGACCTCTTTACATCCGGTCCAACCGCTGAAGCGCCCGATACTGACCTGGCCGGATGATTATTCGCAGGTTCTGACCGCCTGCGGCGGCACCGGGGAGGTCGCCTGTACCGGCCCGGGAGGCACCCCGAGTTACTGCACGCAGGAGGCGGCGAATTTCACATTCGGCAACGGCGCAACGACCCTCACATCCGAAAACGTCTGGTGCGCAGTCGGCACGGGCACTCCGAGCAATCCCGCGACGTGGACCGGGTTGATCGAGTTCCAGTCGGGTACCTTGGGGACCGCCTCTAGTCCCATCCAAGGCACATGGATTGCCGGCACGATCGATGTCGACCACCAGACCTATCTCGAGCCGCAAACCACAACCCCGACGTATCCGCTCTTCTACGCCGTCGGCAGCGGCGACTGCAGTTCGTCCACGGTGGGCGGGATTTGCGTGCCGGCGCAAAATCAGGATCTCACCGGCGCACTATTCGCGCCCAACGGCACGGTGGAGTTCAACGGCGCCGGGTCTACCGACAATTTCGTCGAAGGGAAGGACGTGTACCTCCGGGGTGGCTCATTCACCGGTGATGGCCCCTCTGACAGCGGCTCGACGAGCTATACACCGGGATCCGACTCGCTTACGGGGTGAGTTGACTCGAGGCTGGCGCGCGCCGCGGTCCTCGGAGCCCTCGGACGGGTCGCGTAGAATCGAGCTGCGCCGGGCGATTAGCTCAGTCGGTTAGAGCGCTTCTCTGATAAGGAAGAGGTCCCAGGTTCGAGTCCTGGATCGCCCATCCATCCGTCCATCCAATTCGTTCGCTTGATCGCCCGCAACCACGGGCGATTCGCGTTTTGGGGATGCTGCAGCCTTGCTCCCGGTGTCCGCGTGTGTGCGGTTTGCCTATGCAACGGCTACGCAGAGCGGGAGGTGAAGCCGCGGGGCCCCGAACACATGCACCGGCGGCTGACGGGCCGTTGCCGCCCGACCCGGTGCCCGGCACGGGGGCCGGTTTGGCGCTGAAAGGTGGGGCTGCGGTCGGTAGGGGGTCGTTCGGATTGCCCCCGGCCGGATAAACGTCGACGCTTCCGGGAGGGCCCCAATTGTTGATCCACCAAGCCGGTGCGCCGATCTGCTTGCTGCACGTCTGGTTGGCGTTCCCGTTCAGGAAGGCCGGGCTGTTCGGGTCGATGCCCGTGCCGTTGAAGTTGGTGCTCTCGTTGCCGTCCGGTTCGATCCCCGAGGGGTAGGGGAAGGTGGGGTAGCCGTTGGCACGCATGCAGTTGGCGTATTGAACGTACTCGGCGTTGTCTCCCCATCCTTTGACGGGCTGGCCCCCCGCCACTGCGCTTCGGGCCGCGGCCAGGTACTCGCCGCACGCAGCGGTGGCATCGTTGGGATCGAAGCCCGGCAGCGCCCCTATCTGGACGGCGATGTAGATCGCCTGGTGCTCGACGGTCAGATCGGCCTGGTTGGAATCGCCGTGGCCGCGCTCGCACGACGCCCAGTCGTCCAGCAGCCCCGTCGACTTGTCCTTCACGAGCCTGGTCGCGGAGCCCGCGCCGCTGCCACCGCTCTTCTGACTCCCGCTGTGGTTGCTCCCGCTCCTATGACTCCCCCTGTGGCTGCCGACGCCACCGCTCTTCCGCAGGCTGGCAGCGCGCGAGGAGCCGGTCGCGCTGAACGCGGCCAATGCCACGGCAGCAGCGGCGGCGAACACCGCTAGTCCGCCCGACCGCCAGTGCGTCGTTAGCAACTTCCGTGATCGTCCGTCCGCCCTCCAAGCGGCGCTACTGGCGGTCTCCGGGCCTTCCTGGTTATCTCTCATCTGCTGTGTCTCCATGGTTGATGCAGTGTCGGAAGCAGTTGTACGAAACCGGAGGTCACAGCCCGGTCATGGCTGTGACCTGGCTGTGACCGACGACTGGCATCTTTTGGACGTACAGGAAACCGCTGGCGGGATGCCGTCCGATGGCGCCAGAACCGCTGCCAGGCTTCTGCCCAAGAAAACGATGAGAGTGCTGGTAGCCGAGGACCACGAGCTGTTGGCCGGCGCGGTCGCGGCTGGGCTCCGTCGGCGCGGGATGCTCGTCGACGTCGCGCTCGACGGGGACGACGCGCTCGCTCGTCTGGTCGTAAACCGCTACGACGTGGTCGTGCTTGACCGCGACCTCCCCGGCACCCACGGGGACGAGATCTGTCGCACGCTTGCCGCCGAGCGATGCGAGAGCCGGGTGCTGATGCTGACCGCGGCCGGCTCGGTCCGCGACCGGGTGCAAGGCCTCGGCCTGGGCGCCGACGACTACCTCGCCAAGCCGTTCGACTTCACCGAGTTGCTCGCCCGGGTGCAGGCGTTGGGCCGGCGGCCGGGTGCGCCGAAGCCGGAGCCGTTGGGCTACCGCGACCTGACGTTGGACCCAGAAAAAAGTCTCGCAACACGCGCTGGGCGACGCCTGGCGCTCAGCCCGAAGGAGTTTGCCGTCTTGGAATGCTTGCTTAGTGCAGAAGGAAGGCCGGTGTCGGCGGAGGAGCTGCTCGAACGAGTGTGGGACCAGGCAACCGACCCGTTCACCACGACCGTCAAAGCCACCATCAACCGGCTGCGAGCCAAGCTGGGTGAGCCGCCGATGATTGAGACCGTTCGCGAGCGCGGCTATCGGATCGGAGGCCGGTGATGGACATCGCACCCGACCCGCTTGGCTGCGATTGCCTCGCCGAACCGCTCGGCTCCGGCTCACCGCTCTCTACGGCGGTCTCGTCCTACTGTCCGGCGTCGCGTTGCTAACGAGCACCTACGTCCTGTTTGAGCGGGCGACGGAATACAAGACGCCGCATCTACCGAAGGTCCCTCACGCTCCTACGATCCGGGTTTCGAAACCGTTGCCAGCGTTTGCAGGGGCTCTGCCGCAGCTGACAGAAGTCGAACATCGGCTGCAAAACCAGCGTCCGTTTGGACCGGGTCCGCTGACATTCGGTCAGCAGCAGCTGCTGTTACGGGACCGAGGCCAGCTCGCCCAGGCCGTTCATCAGCTGGCAAAGGCCGTGCACCAGCTCGGACAGGTCGGCCCTGTCGAAGCGGCGCAGCGTGCTTCCGATTCGCACGAGCTCCTGGTCAACTCGGGAATCGCTCTCGCGATCATGGCCATAGTCGCGATCCTGGCGGGTTGGCTCGTCGCCGGCAGGATGCTGCGGCCGATCCGGACCATCACCCGCACGGCCCGAAGGATCTCCTCTACAAGCCTGCACGAACGCCTGGCCCTCGACGGCCCCGACGACGAGCTAAAGGAACTCGGGGACACCCTCGACGGCCTGTTTACCCGGCTCGAAGCCGCCTTCGATGCCCAACGGCAGTTCGTCGCCAACGCCGCCCACGAACTGCGCACCCCGCTGACTGCCGAGCGCGCCCTCCTCCAGGTCGCGCTCGACGATCCAGACACGACAACCGCGGCGTGGCGGTCCACCGCTCATCAGGTGCTCGGCTCCAACGACGAGCACGCGCGCTTGATCGAAGCCCTGCTCGCTCTCGCCAGCAGCCAAAGGGGGCTCAATGAACACGAACCCGTCGACCTCGCCACGACCGTTACCGTGGCCCTGATCGAACTCCAGCCCGAGATCGACCGCGTCGGCGTTCACATAGACGAGACTACGACGTCGGCACTCCTCGACGGCGACCCACTGCTCGTTGAACGCCTCGTGGTCAACCTGCTCACCAACGCCGTGCGCCACAACATCGTCGACGGCTCTGTCGTGGTCGTGACCGACGTGCAGGACGGCAGGGCCGTCCTTTCGGTGACCAACACCGGACCACTCATCCCAGCAGCGGAAGTCGAACGCCTCCTCCAGCCCTTCCAACGGCTCAATCCGCGCCGGGCGCACTACAAAGACGGGCACGGACTCGGACTCTCGATCGCCCAAGCGATTGCGGTCGCGCACCGTGCCGAGCTCAGCGCTCGCTCGCGACCGGGCGGCGGACTCATCATCGAAATCTTATTCCCGCCGGCACTCAGCGCGTACTCGGAGGTGGCCGTCGCCACCGCCTAAACGAAAGACGGACCGCAGCAACCCGCGTGCCGGCCTCCGAGACCCATAGGCGGCGCGCCGGCGGCTAGTCGGTCAGCGCGTCGATCGCGGCGCTGAGCGCGTCGACGCACAGGGCATGCGCACTCATCGCGGTCACGTCGAGCACCAGGCGCGGCGCCGAGCCGGGCGGCGAGACGATCACCAGCCGTTGCGATCGCCTTTCTAGGCGCGAAGCGAGGTCGTGCAGGAGCGCTAGCCCGCTGCTGTCCAGGTACTGCGTCTGAGCCAGATCGACGACCAGTCCGTTGGCGGCAGCGTCGGGCAGGCCGCTGATTGCGCGGGCGATCTCGTCGACGTTTGACATGTCGACCTCGCCGGTAATCGCAGCAACCGTCACCCCGTCGTGATCTTGGTTGTTGACGGTCGCCAACGCTTGCCTGGTGCTCGCGCCGGGCTCGCCGGGCGGGGGCACGCTGGTCACCGCACGTCGTCCGGATCGGATTTCAGCACCCGTCGCATCTTGACGGTCGTCCCGTCCGGTCGGCGATCGATCTCGAGTTCGTCGCATAGCTGACGCATCAGGGGGAGGCCCCGTCCGCCCTCGCGCTCGCTGGGTCCACGCCAACCTCCGTGGTCGGCGATCTCGAGGCAGATCGCGTCCGGTTCGAGGATCGCGGCGGCGATGAAGGTTTCGTGCGGCGACCGGTATGCGTGACGGACGACGTTCGTGCATGCCTCCGCCCAGGCGAGCTCGAGGTCTGACGCCACGATGGGATCGAGCTCCGGCAGCGAGTCGCGCAGCCAGTCCCGCAGGCCGTGACGTGCGACCGGGATCGACGCGGGTGTAGCGGCCAGGGTCAGCCGCATCGGTGCGGCCGCCTGTTTGACGAGCCGTACCACGAGCAGCGCGACATCGTCGTGGCTTGCCTGCTCGATGATCGTCCGCTCCAGCACGTGGTCGCAGATCGCCTCGACGTCCGCCGGGGCGCTTGCGAACGCTTCGCGCAGCCGTCGATATCCGATGTTGATCGGTTCGCGACGGCGTTCGACGAGCCCGTCGGTGAACAGCAACAGCGTTTCGCCGGGCCGGATCGGGTATTGCGCTTCCTTCGGAGGGATGCGGTGGTCGACGCCCAGCGGCGGGGCGCTGTCGCTATCGAGCATGCGCACGTTGCCGTCGGCATCGCGGAGCGCCGGCGGCGGATGCCCGGAGGCCGCCACCGTCACGGTCCCGCTCGCGACGTCGATCACCACCACCAGCACGGTGGCGACCATGCCGGGACCGAGCGTGACGTGCACGAGCCGGTCGAGCTGGTGAAGCGCCTCGCCAGGGCTGTGACCCTCGACCGCGAACGCGCGCAAGGCGTTGCGTAGTTCGCTCATCGTCGTCGCGGCACGGACGCCGTGTCCGACGACGTCGCCGATCATGACCGCCGTGCGGTCCGAGTCGAGTTCCAGCGCGTCGTACCAATCACCGCCGACCTGCGGAGCCAGGCCGCTCGGTAGGTAGCGCGCTGCGAGCTCTACGTGCGGGTGTCGTGGCAGCCGTTCGGGCAGCAGGCTGCGCTGCAGGGTCTCGACCAGCTGGCGACCCTGCGCGAACTGCTCGACATGGTCGACGGCGATCGCCATCCGATCGGCCGCGAGCGTCAGCAGCTCGAGATCGCGCCTGTCGAAGCGATCGTCGCCGGCTCCCAGCAACAGCAGACCCAAGAGCTGATCGGCGGTCACCAGTGGAACCGCGAGCAGGCTGGCGATCGCATGCGGCCCCTCCGCAGCCGGTTGCAGCGGCGCGAGATCATCGCCGCGCAGCAGCTCCGGCCGGCGCTCGGCGGCGAGTTGACCCAACACGCCCTCGCCGAGCACCCACGCTTGGGCGGCGAACGGGGCCAGCGCGGCGCCGCGCATCGCCTTCACATACAGGCCTGAGGTCCGCTCGTCGCGCAGCAGCAGCGCGGCCGCATCGGCCTCGAACAGGGTGCCGGTTCGATCGAGCAACTCCGCGGCGAGCTCGTCCAAGTCCAAGTGGGCGAGCGCGGCGTCGCTGAGAATCTGGAGCGTGCGAACGGTGCGGGCCACGGCCTCGGCCTCGGCGCGGGCGTGCGATTGGCGCACGCGCTCGCTGCGCTCGCGGCTGAGCTCGACGAACACCGCGACCTTGGCGCGGAGGATCTCGGGTTCGAACGGCTTGATGACGTAGTCGACGGCTCCGGTCGCGTACGCCATCGCGATCTCCTCGACCTCGCTCGCGTGAGCGGTGAGAAAGATGATCGGGATCCGGCGGGTCGCCGGTCGATCGCGGATGATCCTCGCCGTCTCAAGGCCGTCCAATCCCGCCATCCGGACGTCCAGCAGGATCACGGCGACCTCTTCGCGCAGCAGAATCCGCAGCGCCTGCTCGCCGGACTCGGCCGAGATCAGCCGCTCACCGAGAGGCTCGAGCACGGCCTCCAGGGCGGTGAGATTCTGGCGGTTGTCGTCGACGAGCAGAATCCCTACGCGCCGCTGATCCGCGCCCGGCCCGTCCGTAACCCAGCCGGGCGTCGTCACCGAGTCGTCACCTTCGGGCGTCGAACCGAGCTTTGACTGCGCCAGGGGCTCGACGGTCACGCGGTGGGTTCGGCCATGCCTGGTTCGGCGGGCAGCCACCCGCTGACCAGCGAGATCAGTTTTTCCGGGTCGACCGGCTTGGTGATGTAGTCCGAGGCGCCGGCTGCGATGCTCTTCTCGCGGTCGCCCTGCATCGCCTTGGCGGTGACGGCGATGATCGGCAGCGCACCGAGCGCCGCCATCGAGCGCGCGGCCTTGATCGTCTCGTAACCGTCCATCTGAGGCATCATGATGTCCATCAGCACGAGGTCGATCGACGGGTCGCTCTCGAGTATGTGAAGCGCCTCCGGCCCGGTCTCTGAGAAGACGACCTCGAGACCGCGATCCTCGAGCAGGCTCGCCAGGGCGAACAGGTTGCGCACATCGTCGTCGACCAGCAGGATCCGGCCGTGCAGCGCAGGCAGCGCGCCGGAGGCGCCGGGAACTTCGGCTTCCGATTCGGGACCTGCCACGGCGGGTCCAGCCGAGGGATGCAGGAGCAGCGCCGCCTCGGCCGCTAGCGCCTCGTCTGACTCCGCCACGCGCGGAAGTAGCACCGGCTCGTAGCGACGCAAACGCCGGCGGTCACGGTCGGTCACCCGGCGATCGAGCCGGAGGATGACCGGCAAACGCTCGAAGTCGTGGTGCTCGTGCAGTTCGTCCAGAAGCTCGAAGACGGCGGTCTTGGAGATCCGAGAGCCGATCACGAGGCAGTCTGGGGGCGACTGGCCGACGATCGCCAGCGCCTCCGTGGTCAGCTGGGTAGTGGTCAACTCGACCCCACGATCGCGGCCCACCAGGGTCCGGATCGCATGCAGCGCCAGGCCGCCGCGATCCACCACCAGCAGTCGCCGCAGCCTCGTGCTCGATCGCCCGACGACGAATCGGCTCGAGCCCGCCCCGGCGACGGGCTCGCCGAGGCTCTCGCCATTCGCTCGGGTGGGCGACGGTGCCGGCAGCGCGGCTTGCTGACCCGGCTGGCTGGGGGCGTCGGCAACGATCCGGTCGCGGGGGACGGCGTCGAGCCGGAGATTGAGGGTGAAAATCGTTCCGGCGCCCGGCGTACTCTGGACGCTGAGCTCGCCCCCGAGCGCACGGGCGAGCTCGCGGCTGATCGACAGACCGAGGCCGGTCCCGCCGTAGGTGCGGCTCGTCGTGCCGTCGGCCTGCTGGAACGCTTCGAAGATCACCTCGAGCTTGTCTTCGGCGATCCCGATTCCCGTGTCGATCACTGAGAACGCCACCGCGTCCTCCGCCGCTCGCTCGATTCTCAGCGTCACCCCACCCTCGGCGGTGAACTTGAAAGCGTTCGAGAGCAGGTTGCGCAGGATCTGCTGGAGGCGCTGCTCATCGGTGACGATCGCTCCGGGCACGCCGTCGACGAGCACGATGTTGAGCGACAGCCCCTTGTCGGCCGCGACCGGCTCGAACGTGCGGCGCACATAAACGCAGATGTCGTCGAGCGCGATCGTGTCGAACAGCAGGTCCATCTTGCCGGCCTCGATCTTCGACAGATCGAGGATGTCGTTGATCAACTCGAGCAGATCGCTGCCCGCGGCTCGAATCGTGCGCGCGAAATCGAGCTGCTTGGGCGTCAGGTTGCCGCGCTCGTTGTCGACCAGCAGCTTGGACAGGATCAGCAAGCTGTTGAGCGGCGTCCGGAGCTCGTGGCTCATGTTCGCCAGGAACTCGGACTTGTAGCGAGAGCTCAGCGCCAACTGGGCCGCCTTTTCTTCCAGACCCAACCGGGCCTGCTCGATCTCGCGGTTCTTTCCTTCGATGTCCAGATTGCGTTCCTCGAGCAGCTGCGCCTGCTGCTCGAGCTCGGCGTTGAGCGATTGGGACTGCTGCAGGAGCTCCTCGGTGCGCATGTTGGCGATGATCGAGTTCAGCACGACCCCGAGCGTCTCCACCAGCTGCTCCAGGAACGTGCGGTGAATCTCGCTCGGAGGGCGCAGCCAGGCCAGCTCGATCACGCCCAGTGGCTGATCCTCGAACAGGATCGGCATGATCAAGATGCTGGCGGGCGCGCGGTCACCGAGCCCCGAACTGATCCGGATGTAGTCCTCGGGCGCGTCGTCGATCCGGATCGTGGTCCCCTCGAGGGCGGCCTGGCCGACGAGCGACTCGCCCAGAGCAAAGGCTTCCGGGACGCTGTCCCGGCGCGTGTAGCCGTAGCTGGCGATCAGCTGGAGCTCGCGTGGCTGGCCATCGGCGTCGGGCACGGCGAGGAAGAAAGCGCCGTGCTGGGCGGAAACCGTCGGCGTCAGCTCGGACATGATCAGCTGCGTGACGGTCGCCAGCTCGCGTTGACCCTGCATCAATCCCGAGATCCGCGCCAGGTTTGTCTTCAGCCAATCCTGCTCCTGGTTGCGGGTCGTGGTGTCGCGGAGGGTGTCGGTCATCGAGTTGATCGTGTCGGCGAGCGCGGCGACCTCGCCCTGGGCCTCGACGGTGATCGAGCGGGTGAGATCGCCCTGCGTGACGGCAGTCGAAACCTCGGCAATCGCGCGCACCTGGGTCGTCAGATTGCCGGCCAGCTGATTGACGTTCTCGGTCAGCCGGCGCCATGTGCCGGACACGTCCTCGACCTCGGCCTGGCCGCCGAGCTTGCCCTCGGTGCCGACCTCGCGCGCGACGCGCGTCACTTCGTCGGCGAACGACGAGAGCTGGTCGACCATCGTGTTGATCGTGTTCTTGAGCTCGAGGATCTCGCCCTTGGCGTCGACGGTGATCTTCTGCGACAGGTCGCCATTCGCGACCGCGGTCGTGACCTGCGCGATGTTTCGGACCTGGTCAGTCAGGTTGGCGGCCATCAGGTTGACGTTCTCGGTCAGCCCACGCCACGTGCCCGAGACGCCGGCGACCTCGGCCTGTCCGCCGAGCTTGCCTTCCGTCCCCACCTCTCGCGCGACGCGAGTCACCTCGGCGGCGAACGAGCGCAGCTGCTCGACCATCGTGTTGATCGTGTCGGCGAGCGCCGCGACCTCGCCCTTGGCCTCGACCGTGATCTGCTTCGACAGGTCGCCGTTTGCCACCGCCGTGGTGACCTGCGCGATGTTTCGGACCTGGTCAGTCAGGTTGGCGGCCATCAGGTTGACGTTCTCGGTCAGCCCACGCCACGTGCCCGAGACGCCCTCGACCTCGGCCTGCCCGCCGAGCCTCCCCTCGGTGCCGACCTCCTTCGCGACGCGGGTCACCTCGGCGGCGAACGAGCGCAGCTGCTCGACCATCGTGTTGATCGTGTTCTTGAGCTCGAGGATCTCGCCCTTGACGTCGACGGTGATCTTCTGCGAGAGGTCACCCTGCGCGACGGCGGTCGTGACCTGGGCGATGTTGCGCACCTGATCGGTCAGGTTCGAGGCCATGAAGTTGACCGACTCGGTGAGGTCCTTCCAGGTGCCGGCGACGCCGGGTACCTCGGCCTGTCCGCCGAGCTTGCCCTCGGTGCCGACCTCGCGAGCGACGCTGGTCACCTCGGCGGCGAACGACGAGAGCTGGTCGACCATCGTGTTGATCGTGTTCTTGAGCTCGAGGATCTCGCCCTTGACGTCGACGGTGATCTTCTGGGAGAGGTCGCCCTGCGCGACGGCGGTCGTGACCTGGGCGATGTTGCGGACCTGGTCAGTCAGGTTTGAGGCCATGAAGTTGACCGACTCGGTGAGGTCCTTCCAGGTGCCGGCGACGCCGGGTACCTCGGCCTGCCCGCCGAGCTTGCCCTCGGTACCGACCTCGCGAGCGACGCTGGTCACCTGCTCGGCGAACACGCGGAGGGTGTCGGTCATCGAGTTGATCGTGTCGGCGAGCGCTGCGACCTCGCCCTTGGCCTCGACGGTGATCTTCTGCGACAGGTCGCCCTGCGCGACCGCCGTGGCGACCTGGGAGATGTTGCGGACCTGGTCTGTGAGGTTGGACGCCATCCCGTTCACTGACTCGGTGAGGTCCTTCCAGGTGCCGGCGACGCCGGGCACCTCGGCCTGGCCGCCGAGAACGCCCTCGGTACCGACTTCGCGAGCGACGCTGGTCACCTGCTCGGCGAACACGCGGAGGGTGTCGGTCATCGAGTTGATCGTGTCGGCGAGCGCTGCGACCTCGCCCTTGGCCTCGACGGTGATCTTCTGCGACAGGTCGCCCTGCGCGACGGCGGTCGTGACCTGCGCGATGTTGCGCACCTGGTCAGTCAGGTTGTTGGCCATCCCGTTCACGTTCTCGGTCAGACCACGCCAAGTCCCGGAGACCCCCTGCACCTCGGCCTGGCCGCCGAGCTTGCCCTCGGTGCCGACCTCGCGCGCGACGCGCGTGACCTCGTCGGCGAACGACGAGAGCTGGTCGACCATCGTGTTGATCGTGTTCTTGAGCTCGAGGATCTCGCCCTTGACGTCGACGGTGATCTTCTGGGAGAGGTCGCCCTGCGCGACGGCGGTCGTGACCTGGGCGATGTTGCGGACCTGGTCAGTGAGGTTTGAGGCCATGAAGTTGACCGACTCGGTGAGGTCCTTCCAGGTGCCGGCGACGCCGGGTACCTCGGCCTGCCCGCCGAGCTTGCCCTCGGTACCGACCTCGCGCGCGACGCGCGTGACCTCGTCGGCGAACGCGGACAGCTGGTCGACCATCGTGTTGACGGTCGTGCCGATCCGCAGAAACTCGCCCTTGACCGGCTGGCCGCCGATCTTCAGCGCCATCTTCTGTGACAGGTCGCCCTCGGCGACCGCGACGATCACCCGCGCGACCTCGGTGGTCGGCCGCACGAGGTCGTCGATCAACGAGTTCAGCGAATCGACGCTCGCCGCCCAGGCCCCATCGGCGTCTGGCAACGAGGCGCGCTCGGTCATCCGTCCCTCACCGCCGATGATCTTGGCGACCCGCACGAGCTCGCCCGACATCTGATCGTTGCGCTCAAGCAGGTCGTTCAGAGCCGTCGCGATCTCGGTCCGGATCCCATCGCCGTCTGGCTGCAGCCGGACTGAAAAATCACCGTCGCGCGCGGCGCGTAACGCGCCGAGCAGCTCGGTCAGGTCTCCCTCAGGGAGCGCTCGCCCGCCGTCTGGGCCTCGCAGGTCCTGCTCGGTATTGGTCATTCCTGACCCCCCACTTTATGGTAAATAATGGCAGCCCAAAGTGGCCCCGTCCAGTCGGAGCCGTATACCCCCACGTGCCTACGCCCAAACATGCGATAGTGCCGCGCGCATGGCGTCCATCCACAAGCGGATCGAGATCGACGCCGACCCCGACGAGGTGTGGGACGCGGTGCGCGATTTCGGCTCGCCCCACACGCGGTTCGTCCGGGGATTCGTGGTCGACACGCGGATGGATGGAGACACGCGGGTCGTCACGTTCGCCAGCGGCACAGTTCAGCGCGAGCCGCTGGTCGATTGTGATGACCGCGGCCGCCGCCTCGTGTACAGCGCCACTGACTCGCCGGTCGGGATGACTCACTACAACGCCTCGGTCCAGGTTTCCGCGGGCACCAACTCGAACACGCGGATCGACTGGATCGTCGATCTGCTTCCGAACGACCTGCGTGAGTTTCTCGACCAGGCGATGGAGCTGGGCGCCGCCGCCATGAAGCGCACGCTCGAGCGCGAGGCCGGTGACGATGGGCCGGCTTGACGGCAAGATCGCACTGATCACCGGCGGCGAGAGCGGGATCGGTCTCGCGACCGCGCGGCTGTTCGTCGCCGAGGGCGCACGGGTGCACCTGGTCGGGATCGACGAGCCCATGCTCGCTGCAGCCGTCGATGAGATCGGTGAGCAGAGCGCGCTCGCCGCCACCGCCGACGTCACCGACGAAGACGCCGTCGCACGTGCCGTTGCGCAGGGCGTCGACCGCTACGGCGGCTTCGACATCGTGATCAGCAATGCGGGGATCAGCGGCGAGGTGAGCCCGATCGTCGACTATCGCTCGGAGGCGTTCGCGCGGACCGTGGCAGTGCACGTGCTGGGTGCCTTTCACGTCCTCAAGCACACGATTCCGCACGTTACGGACGGCGGGAGCATCGTCATCACCTCGAGCGTCGTCGGCCTGATCGGGGCCCCCGGCGTGTCGGCCTACGTGGCCGCCAAGCACGGCCAGGTCGGTCTGATGCGGACGGCTGCCAAGGAGCTGGCCCCGCGGCGGATCAGGGTCAACACGATCCACCCGGGCCCGACGTCGACCCCGTTTCAGGACTCGATCGAGATGCGCGCGACCGGACTGTCGCAAGAGGAGGCCGCGCAGGCGTTCAACCAGCTGATCCCGCTCGGTCGGCACACGACCACTCAGGAGATCGCCCGGGGGATGCTGTACCTCGCCGCGGACGAGAGCGCGATGGTGACCTCGCAGACATTCGCGATCGACGGCGGCATGAGCGGCTGAACACCGCCCGCCGACCCGCTAGTTGCCGATCATCCCCATGGCGGGCATCGCGCTGTGCACCGGAATCGTGAGGTTGGGTATGACGCCGGGCGCGGCGAGAAGGAGCAGCCCTAGTGCGAGCAGGATCGCGGCGGTCCCGTAGGTGGCCACACGACGCCACGGAAGGATCTTCTCGGCCGCGATTAGTCCGGCGACAAGCGCCATCCAGCCCACACTCATGATCCCCAACGCGAACAGCGACGCCATCAAGGCCCAGCAGCACCCGACACACCACGCGCCGTTCTTGACTCCCATCCGCAGTGCGCCGAACCGCCCCTCGCGCCAGGAACCGAGCAGGAAACCGAGTGGGCTGCGGCACTTCCCGAGGCAAACGTCCTTGAGCGGCGTGAGCTCGTACAGGGCGGCGACGACCAGCGTGCCGCCCGCGGCCCACCGGCCGGCACGATCCCACGCGAGGACGTGCCCCTCGGTCCAATTCGCGGCATTCGCGGCCACAAACGCGACCACGCCCGTCCCCGCCCAAGTGAGGAGGTAGCCCGCGACGAACATGACCGGCGCGAGCGGCGCCGGGGCACGGGTCATGCGCGAATAGAGCGCAATTGTCGGGGCGACCGATGGGAGCATCATCGCGGCCATCATGACCACCCAGATACCGAGGAACCAGCCGAGCGTTCCTAGGCTGGTCCACGGTCCGTTGTCCATCCCTTGCATCTGGCCAACCGTCCACCACCAGCCGAGGCCCGCGACGGCTACCAGCGCGGCGACCAGGCCGATCTGAGCCCGCGCGGCCGCGAACGCCGGAGCAAGGCCAGCTGGTCGGCCGGCTCCCTGCGCTGAAATGATCATCTGGTCACGCCGCCCAGGAGAAATCCGATTTCGAAAGCCCGGTCTTACCTTCGTATTCGATCCCAAAGGCGCTGATCCGCGAGCGCTTCGCCTCCGCCATCGTAAGATCGGATCCTACGGGGTGGAACATGCCGTCGAACCTGACCGGCCGGCCGGTGTTGGTCCCAAACGGCACGATGTCCTCGATCTCGAAGTCGATCGCATCACCCACCCGGACGCTGTGCCGCAGCCCGTCATCATTGACCTCGATCTGCGCCCGCTCAACGCCAAGCACCTCGCCCACCAGCGGAGCGAGCGCACCCATCGGACCCCCGAGCCGTCCACTGAAGACCTGAACCAGCTTGTCGGCCTGCTCGTCACTCGCGGTTGCATCGACGAAGATGCCAAGCCTCCAGTTGCCCTCGGTCATGACCTTCGGCGTGTCCGCAATCGCCACCATCTTCAGGCCGCCGACACCCGTGCCCTCGATATCGCCCTCATGGATGTCGAACGCGAGCACCACCCGGCAGAAGTCATACGTGGCCCCATGGTCGAAGGACAGGTTGCACGGGCACATCAGCTCGCACGAACACGTCTCCACGTAACTGCCCTTGAGATTCCAAGACACAGCGACCCACCTCCCCAGTCGAAGACTCAGATACGGCGATTCTCCGCGCTAGCAGGGGCGGGGGTCAACCCCTCGCGCCTGACGGGCAGAAGCCGACCGGCTGCCCGCCACGTCGCATCCCGAGCTCGAGCGAGTATTGCTGCCGGGCGGGTGCAGCAGCCTCGAGCACGCAGTCAACACCGATGCTGGTAGCCCGACGGGAAGGCTGCCGCCGGTCGGGCGTCGCTTCTGGTTTGGGATCTGATCGCAGCGTCAGCCGCCGATCAGGAACCGGGGAGGTGGCAGCCGGTCGCGGCCCGCTTGAACGCGGGCGACTGGGTGTTGATCGTGGCAGCCGGAAGCATGAAGACCGCGCCGTTGATCTGGTTCACGAGGCCGTTGAAGGGGGCGCCGTGGCCGGGCATGGTCGTCATAGGATCGGGGAAGTTCGGCACCCCGTGGGTACGCATGCATGTGGCCCACGCCCGCGCCTGCGCCATCGCGGCGGCGGACGGCGGTCGGGACTGGGGAAACGCTCCGGGCAGCAGCTTCTGACACGCTGATTGGGCCGCCTTGAACGCCGGCGATACGGGGTTGACCCCGGGGATGTCGCTGAGAATGACGCGGGTGTGGTAGCCGGAGAGTTGTACCTGGAAGGGGCCGCTAGCGCTTGGATCCGGGAAGTTCGACACCCCGTGCGAACGCACGCAACGCGAGAACTCGAGCCCGGGTCCCCCGTTCGAAGCGCTCTTGCTGGCGCTACTACTCGGCTTGCTCGAAGACCCGCAGCCGGCGATCACCAGCACGCCCGACACGACGACAACGGCAGTCGGCAGGCGAGCCAGGTGAAACAGCACCGGCATCGCGCGCCCATCGTACCCGCACCTGGAACAACGCCGATACGTCTGGCGTCCGAGCCGGGCGCCGTCGCAGCGGACGAATCGGAGCCAGCCTGGCAGCAATCGACGCCTCCGAATTCAGATCGGACACCAGCAGCCCCTGGCGGCGGCGAGCAGACCGGTGAGTTGATCGAGCAGGAGCGCTGACGCCTGGCTGCTGCTTGTCCGCTGAGCGACGCTCAGCGCGCTCGCGGTGAAGGCATTCGGAGAGTTGCCTAAGACTTGGCCTAGACCTGCGCGACTCTCGGACCATGCGGTGGGCCCTGCGCGCTGACCGGTGCGTAACTCAGATGAGGATCTCCGTCTGAATTGGCTTCGGACTGACCGGACCGCGGGCGCGGCAGGCCGTCGATCGGTGGGGTGAACCAATGGCCAACGATGCAGACGATCTTGACGTGCTCGACCGGGCCAGGACTGCCGCCGAGCGTGAAGCGATCGACGATCTGGGCCGGGAGGCCGCATTGCGGGCAGTCGACGGCGATCGCAGCGATCGTCTCGGTCTGTTCTTGGGTGGCGCTCATAGCCCCTCCTCCGTGGCGGTTCACAGTGTGATGCGGCGAGCTTAGGTGGCGGCAGTGACGCTGTCATGACGCAAGCTGATGGACTTTCCGGTCGACTCGCTACTACAAGCGGCCGCGTCGATGATCAGATCTGACTAATTGCGTAGACCGGTAGAGAGTCAGCGCCTCGGATCCCCAAGCCAGCAGTCGTCAGACACGGGCCAGGACCGCCGCCTTGGGCTTACAAGCATCGGTGTTGACTGCGTGCTCCAGGTCGGACGCGCGTGGACGAGCGCGCCGTCGTAGGCGGACAGCGCTCCGGCAGCGTCGATCAGGCCACCGGTCTTCAGCCGCCAGCGCTCCCGCAGCGTCGATCAGGCCTCCGGTCTTCAGCCGCCAGCGCAGACGGCCGTCGGGAGCGATCGCATAGAAGTAGCTGTCCGCCGAGCCGACGTAGATCGTCCCGTCGGCCCCGATCACGGGCGTCGAGAAGATCCCGCGGCCGGTCTGAAACACCCACGGCTGAAACACCCACGGCCGGTCGCCGTGGTAGCGAGCGACGATCGGGCTCAAGCGGGTGTTGCGCGAGTCATGGCGCATCTCCGGCCACGGCGATGCCGCATCCAGCGGGACGCTCGCGCCCGCGGCTGCGACAGCAGAAGCGCAGCAGACCAGGCTCAGGACGGCGACCGGCACCGCGGTACGGACCCGGCGCAAGACGGCTGCGAGCGCCGTCATTCGGACCCGGTCACGGACGGTTCCAGACAAACGTCGCCGTCGTGCCCGCCGGCAGCGTGTAGCTGAACGTCCGACCCGCCCAGGCAACCGCGAATGTGGTCGGCTTCGGCGAGTTGTCGTATGCGATCAGGACGATGCTCCCGTCCGGGTTGCGCAGGGCGACGTCGTCAAGTCCCGGCGAGACGACGTTGACGTTGGGCCGCGGGTATCTGTATGACACGAAGTGCCCGCTCGAGATCCGCTGCGCGCCCGGTTGGACGAATGCGCTCGCCTGCCCTAGGTCGTAGTAGTTCTGGTTCAGCGACACGGACCCCGTTCGCGGATCGATCGTGGCCAACCCCTGACACCCCATACAGCCCGAGTCTGGCGCCTGCGCCGGGCCGCCCGACGTGTTCAGCGCCAGGTTCCAGAGCGCCACGGCGCTTGCCCAATTGCGCAGCGAGCTGATCACGATCTCGGGAATCGGCGTCGGTGAGATCCCGGGCGAGCACTCATCGACGATCTGCTCGAGTCCCGGGTGCGCCTGGTGCAGCTGGCCCATGATCGTCGGCGAGCCGTAGTAACAGTGCCACGCGACCCCGTTCAGCGCGGCCTTCGCCTGGTTGTGAGAGCTGGCGGCGGCCTCGGTCGGGCTCAGTCCCCAGCCGACGTCGCCACCGTAGATCCTTGGCGCGAGCCTGGCCTCGGCCAGCGCCGGCTTGAGGTCTTGGTACACAAACCTGGCCTCGTCGGAGGGCGGGAAGTTCATGCCCGGGTAGAGCGTGGCGGTGCCGGGCTCGTTCTGCGGCGTGACTGCACTGATCGGGATCCCGGCCCTGTCATAAGCGCGGATCATCTTGACGAAGTACGCGGCCCACGCGCGGTAGTCGGCCCGCAGGAGCGTCCCGCGGTTCCCCGCATTACCGAGCGAGTGGTTCGCCTTCATCCACGCCGGCGCTGTCCACGGCGTGGCCTCGAACTCCGTCGTCGGATCGAGGAATCGCGCCTCTCGCAGCGCCGGCAGTATGTAGCCCCGGTCGTGGGCGATCGAAAAGTGCCCCAGCGTCGGGTCCGAGCGGCCCGGTCGGCAGATCGTCGTAGGTATACGGCTGACCGTTGTGGGTGAAGTCCGAGGCTCCCATCGGGACCTTGACGAAGTCGATGTCGATCCCGCTGGCGCCGAACAACTCGCTCATCAGCGTGTCGCGCGCTGTTTGGGAGAGGCCGCGCTCGATCAGCCAGGCAGAGCTGTCTGTCATCGCGGCGCCGAACCCTTGGACGGTCTGGTATCGGATGGCGGCGTTGACGTTGATGACCGGCAAGTGGGCCGGCGCGACCGTCTGGAACTCGGGTGCGGGAACCGCCGTCAGGCGTTGCGAGAGGTCTGCGCTGGTCTGGACGGCGAGCACCTGGTACGGGTCCGCGACAGCTGCCAGACCGCGGTCCGTGTCACCGGGTAAGAGCGCGAGGCAAGCGACAGCGATCGACACCGCCGCGCCCAGCATGCGCAAAACGAAGGCGCGCAAGCGCGCGGCGGCCAACGCTGATCGTCCTTGATCGTCGGACACGCCGTCATCAAATCGAAACCGCGGCCGAGAGCATCCCGATACCGACCCGCGAGCTTACGGCGAGCAGACAAGATCGCGGCGCGCGCTCACGGTCGGTCCCAGGCGAACGTCACCGTCGCCCCTGCCGGCAACGTGTAGCTGAACGTCCGGCCGGCCCACGCCACCGCGAACGTGATCGGCGCGAACGAGTTGTTGTAAGCCAGGAGCACCAGGCTCCCGTCTGGGTTGCGCACCGCGACGTCGTCGAGGCCTGCGGTGACGATGTTGACCCCCGGCCGGGCGTAGCTGTAGGTCACGAAGTGGTTCGCGGCGATCCGCAGTGCGCCGGGCGCGATGAACGCGCTCGCCTGCCCGAGGGCGTAGTAGCTCTGGTTCAGCGACGCGGTGCCGGTCTGGGGGTCGATCGTGGCCAGCCCCTGGCAGTCCTTGCAGCCGTGGTTGGGTGCCTGCGCCGGACCTCCGGAGGGATCGAGCGCCAGGTTCCAGAGCGCCACCGTGCTGGCCCAGTTGCGCAGTGAGCTGATCACGATCTCCGTCAGTGGGGTCGGAGAGATCCCGGGCGAGCACTCATCGACGATCTGATCCCAGGCCGGGTCCATCTGGTGGAACTCGCTCATGACCGTGGGTGAGCCGAAGTAGCAATGCCAGGCGATCCCGCTGAGCGCGCTCCGCGCCGCTCCACGCGCGCTGGCCGAGGTGTAGGTCGTGGTCGGACCCCAGCCGAGGTCGCCGCCGTAGACCTCAGTCTTCAGCTTCGCTCTGGCGAGCGCGGGTTTGAGATCGCGCACGAGCCAGGCCGCCTCCTGCTTGGCGGAGATGTCCAGACCCGGGTACATCGTGCCCACCCCGGGCTCGTTTTGGATCGTGACGGCACTGATCGGGATTCCTGCCGCCGCGTACGCGCCGATCATCTTGACGAAATACGCCGCCCACGGTCGGTAATCGCGACTGCGAAGCGCGCCCCTGTCGGCGACGTTGCTGAGCGCGTTGTTGGTCTTCATCCAGGCGGGCGGGGACCACGGCGTCGCCAGGAACTCGGCCGCTGGGTTCAACTCGCGCGCCTCGCGGAGCGCCGGGAGGATGTACGCCTGGTCGTGGGCGATCGAGAAGTGCGTCAGGGTCGGGTCCGAGCGGCCGGGCGGGAGGTCGTCGTAGGTGTACGGCTGCCCTGCGGCAGTGAAATCCGATGCTCCCATCGGCACCTTGACGAAGTCCAGGGCGATGCCGTCCGAGCCGAACAGTTCGTTCATCAACCCCTGGCGGGCCGCGGGCGATAGAGCGCTCTCGATCAGCCAGGCGGATGTGTCGGTCATCGCCGCGCCGAAACCCCGTACGCGCTGGTAGCGAATCCGAGCGTCGACGCTGATCACCGGCTCGCCCGACACGTGTGCGGGCGCGAACTCGAGCGGTGCAAGCGCGGTCAAGCTCTGCGAGAGATCGGCGCTCGTCTGCACGACCGACACCCGGTAGGGGTCGGTCGCCGCGGCGAGTACGCGTGCGTGGTCGGGCGCCAGGATCACGTATGCGGCGGCGAGACACGCGGTCACGCGCAGAGCGCGTGCGCGGGCAGCTCGCCAGGGCAATCGCGGCAGCTGGCGCCGGGATCGGGAGTGGCGTCGACGTCTGGATGCTCGACCATCAGCGAACACGTTGACTTCAACTGACAACTGGCACCGGAAGTTGCGTCGATTGCGGCTCCGCCGCACTCCAGCCGGGACCATATGCTGACGAGCAGTGGCCACTGAGCGCACGCGTCGCTGGCAGTCACCGCAGCCCAACGTTCCAGGGCGCGGGATCGTGGCCAGCTACAGAGCGCGGTTTTGGGCGATCGCCGTCGGCCTCGGCGTCCTGACCGGCGCCAGCGCGTCGCTTCTGATGGCGCTGCTGCACGTAGCCGAGCACCTCGCCTACGGGTACACCTCCGGGTCCTACCTGGCCGCTGTCCAGTCGTCGTCCGACGCGCGGCGGGTCATCGCACTCCTCGTCGCGGCGGTGATCGTGGGTGCGGGTACGGAGATTCTGCAGCGCTTGCCGATTTCCGGCGGGGCCGAGGTCTCGGAAGCGCTGTGGCTGCACGGCGGAAAGCTGTCCCTGATCCCGAGCTTCGCGCGCGCCGTGCTGTCAATTGTCACCGTCGGCCTGGGCGTCTCGCTTGGACGCGAGGGCGCTCCGCAGTTAGCCGGCGCCGCGATCGCCAGCCGGGTGTCGGAGTGGGCACAGCTGCCCGTCTGGCAGCGGCGACTGCTGGTCGCCTCCGGCGCCGGCGCAGGCTTCGCCGCGGTTTACAACGTGCCGCTCGGAGGGGCCCTGTTCGCGCTCGAGGTGCTGCTCGGGACGATCGCCCTCCCACTCGTGCTGCCGGCCCTGGTGGTCTCCGTGACCGCGACCGCGGTCGCGTGGATCACCCTCGGCACCGCGCGGAGCTATCACATGCCGACCTACAACCTTCATCCGGCGCAGATGGTCTGGGCGGCGCTGTGTGGTCCGCTGATCGGGGTCGCCGCTGTAGTGTGGGTGCGGACGATCGAGCGTGCCAGCAGGATGCGCCCCGCGGGGCGACGCGGGCGGTGGATCGCGCCATTGATCGTGTTCGGACTGCTCGGCGTGGTCTCGATCAAGTATCCGCAGCTGCTGGGCAACGGCCAGTCGATCGTCCAACTCGCGCTGATCGGCGCGATTTCGCTGAGCCTGTTCGCACGCCTGCTGGTGCTCAAGCCGCTGTCGACGGCGTCTTGCCTGGGGTCGGGCGCGCCCGGCGGGCTGTTCACGCCGACACTCACGGTAGGAGTGCTGCTGACCGGCGTGCTGGCAGAGATCTGGACACACATCTGGCCTCACACGATCGCGGCGAGCTACTCGCTGATTGGCGGCGGCGCGTTTCTGGCGGCGTCCATGCAGGGTCCGCTCTCCGCTGTCGTGCTGGTGCTGGAGCTGACCCGCCATTTCGACCTGCTGATGGCGCCGACGCTGGTGGCGGTGGCCGAGGCGACCGTGGTCGCTCGTCGCATGGGCGTGCCGTCGATCTATTCAGCGCGGCTACGCCCGGCCCCGTATCCCGCGGGCGGTTTTCCCGACACCGCGGCGGTCGAAGCCCTTGACGGGCTCGATGGCGTCTACGAAGCGCTCCCCGACGAGCACGAGCACGCGCCTCCGTCGCGACGAGGATGGCGGCGTAGTGCCCGGCGAGCAGAGGGTCCACCACAGGGAGCGGACGACGGTGGTGCCCAGCCGGCGGACGAGGGCGAGCGCGCGCCTGACCCGGAGCGCGCGCCTGGCCCCGAGAACGCACGCGAGGGGGGACCCGGCCCCGAGGACGCGCGCGAGCGGGGAGCTGGCCCAAAGGACGCACAAACGCCGGCCACGCCCGAGCATCGTGTGCCCGATCCGTGACCGGCGTCTGAAAGTGGCTAGTTCTTAGGCTGCGCGGCGGAGCTCTTCGAGCTTCGAGCTCTGAGCCAGTCGGCTCAGACCCTGCTGCTCGAGTTCCCGAGCCTTGCCGAGCGGAATCCCGAGCTCGAGCCCGGTCTGCCGCAGGTTCAGTGGGTCGCCGCCAGTGAGGCCGAAGCGCAGACGGATCACGTTGCGCTCGGCTTCCGGCAGCTGGTCGACGGCGCCGGAGATCATCTCCTGGCGCTCGGCGGTCTCGACCTCCTCGTCGGGACGCGGCTGCTCGCTCGCGAGCAGGTCCCCGAAGGAGGTCTCGCCGTCCTCACCCACCGGCTGGTCGAGGCTCGTCAGCCCGCGGGTCAGCTCCCGCAGTTCTGCGACCTCTTCGACCGGGAGCTCCGCCTCGGCGGCGATCTCCTCGTCGGTGGGCTCGCGCCCGAGCTTAGTGCTGAGCTCCGACTCGACCTTGCGAACCTTGGTCTGCCGCTGAGCGACGTGGACCGGCAGACGGATCGTCCGTCCGTGGTTCTGCAGGCCCCGCTGAAGTGCCTGGCGGATCCAGAGCGTGCCGTAGGTGGAGAACTTGAACCCTCGCCGCCAGTCGAACTTCTCGACCGCGCGGATCAGGCCAAGCATCCCCTCCTGGACCAGGTCCTCCATCGGCAGCCCGTGACCCTGATAACGGCGCGCCTGCGAGACGACCAACCGCAGATTCGAGTTGATCATCTTCTCCTTGGCCTCCAAGTCGCCACGCTCGATCCGCTTGGCGAGCTCAACCTCCTCCTCGGCGGTCAGCAGCGAATGCGTACGGGCCTGCCGAAGGAATAGATCAAGTGAGTTCTCGCTCAGCGCTCCGGTGTCGCCGCTCGCGCGACGACCCTCGCCCGCAGGGCGATGCTCGCCGTCATGCGCGACCCGCCGACGGTTCTGGCGCCGCGGAGTGGTGGTGGCAGCGCTCGCGGCATGCTCGCCCCGGCGGCGTGCGCGCTGACTGGGATCAGTCGCGTGCTCGCGTCCCGGGCTCGATGCCTCGCGAGCCTGGGTATCAAAGGTGTTCAGTTCTGTCTCCCGTGTTCTCATGGGCTTCTCTTCCGTAAATAATCATAGCAAAAGTTCGATGATCATCGAACTATGCTTTGGGAGGGAGGGAACAGGTCGTCTTCCTGGGCGTCTCATGTCGCCCGCAATTCGGTCTTTTGCCGACCGCTCTCTCGCTATTAAGTACCCCAAAGGGGCCGAAAAATGACACCGGTTCCTCGTAAGAACCAGTGAAATCTGGGCGCGCTTCGCGGACGCAGCGAAATTCGGTGTGGGCGAGCCGTTTCCTGGTGCCGCTGGACCGGTAGCGGCTGCTGGCGGTGCTGAGCTGGTGCCGCTAGGCCGGCAGCGGCTGCCGGCGGGCGGTGAACGTCTCCCGGGCGAGTTCGAGGAATTCCGCCGCGGCCGGCGCATGGCGGCGCCCCTCGCGCCAGGCGAGCGTGATGTCGCGGCGCAGCGCGGGCTCGACAAGGTTCGCTACCGCGACGTCGGCGCCGGGCCCCTCGGCATCCGAGCGCGGCAGGATCGCGACCCCAAGGCCGCGTGAAACGAGCTTCCGGACGCGCTGACTGTCGTTGGACTCGAGCGTCACGCGCGGTTCGAAATGGGCTTGGCGGCCGCGCGGACATGAGCAGTTCGCGCAACCGGGCGCCGGTGCGAAAGCTGATGAACGGCTGATCGGCCAGTTCGGCCATCCGGACCTCGCGACGCTCACCGAGCGGGTGCGATCGCGGCAGCAGCACGACCAGCTCCTCGGAGACGAGCTGGTGCAGACCGAGCCCGTGGCTCTCGATCCGCTCAGTGACGGACAGGAACGCCAGATCGAGCTCGTCGACGCGCAGCAACTCGGCCATCTCGTCGCTCGAGAGCTCGCGAACCGTGAACCGGACGTTGGGATGGCGCTCGGTGAACAGCGCCAACGCGAGCGACAGATCGACCGGACCCATCGTGTGCATCGTGCCGATCGTCACGTGGCCGGCGTACATGCCGCTGAGCGCCTGGAGCTCCTTTTCGGCGGCTTCGAGCTCTGCCAGGATCCGGCGGGCGCGGATCACCAGCAGCTCGCCGGCGTCGGTCAGCGTGACCCGGCGCGTGGTCCGCTCAACGAGCGCCAGGCCCAGTTCCTCCTCGATGCGCCGGATCTGCTGAGAGACGGCCGGCTGGGCGATGTTCACGCTGGCGGCCGCGCGGGTGAAGCTTCCCTCCTCGGCGAGCGCGACGAGAGATCGGAGCTGGCGCAAGTCCATAAGTAAGGATTATCAATGAATTTGAATACTCGTCTTGGACTTCTAGCCGGAATGCGTCATTATGTCGTGCGAAGTACCTCTCCTCCCTCCGAGCGCGCCCCATGGATCCGGCCTCATATCCCGCCGGTTCTGGGGCGCTCTCACTTTAAGGATTGGGTCCGCCGCAGCCGCGGCGCGGTGCGGTCAGCCCCAGAGGCGCACGAGCGTCTCGGCCACCATCGCGGGCTTCTCCTGGCCCTTGACCTCGACTGTGACGCGAGACTTCACCTGCAG
Source organism: uncultured Solirubrobacterales bacterium (assembly GCA_963768015.1). GTDB lineage: Bacteria > Actinomycetota > Thermoleophilia > Solirubrobacterales > Solirubrobacteraceae > Palsa-465. Next base: position 27,533 of record CAVYGK010000006.1, on the reverse strand, counting down.
CCCGCCGCCCGCCTCGTCGACCGACACGAGTTCGACGCCGCCCCGCCACTGCGCGCCTACCGGTAGCGGCGCCGGGAAGCGCACCTTGTCGAGTCCGTAGTTAAGCCCGACGGTCGCATCGGTCACGTGGAGCAGCTCCATCCCGATTGGGGCTGCCAGCGACAGCGTCAGGTACCCGTGGGCGATCGTGCCGCCGAACGGAGTCGACTTCGCGCGCTCGGGGTCGACGTGGATGAAATTGTGGTCGTCGGTCACGTCGGCAAACTGATTGACACGCTCCTGCTCCATCTCGCGCCAATCCGTGAAGCCAAGGTGCGTGCCGACGTGATCGCGCAGCTCGGCCATCGTCGTCACCAGACCCCGGGTCTCTGAAGTGCTCACCGTTCGTTCCTCCGTGTTTCTGGGGGTTGCACGCACAGCATCCCCGAACGACCCGTCCGCCGCAAACGCCCGAGCCGGGGGAATACGACCGCGAGCGCTCCGGGGGCCGCTCGGCGGCCCCTATACTTGCCCCACCCGACGAGGAGCCTACGCGTGCAGGAAATGGTGATTTACGGCGTTAGCTTCGACATGGTCGGTAAGCAGCCGATCGTGTTGCTGAAGACCGTCGAGAGCAACAAATTCCTGCCGATCTGGATCGGTCATCCGGAAGCGGCGGCGATCCTGATGAAGCTGCAGGGGGCCTCGACGCCGCGGCCGATGACGCACGATCTGCTGTCGGAGATGCTGGGTGAGCTCGACGTCGAATGCACCCGTGTAGCAGTCACCGAGCTGCGCGAGAACACGTTCTACGCGTCGATCAGCCTGCGGGCCAACGGCCGTGAGCTCGAGATCGACTCGCGTCCGAGTGACGCGCTCGCGCTGGCGGTCCGATCCGGGGCGCCGATCTTCGCCGCCGACGACGTGATCTCGGAGTCGGCGATCGAGTTTGAGCACGAGGTAGAAGACACTGAGGAAGTAGTGGAAAAGTTCAAGGACTTCCTCGACCAGGTCACGCCTGAGGACTTCGCTAGCGACGAGTAGTTTCGCGGCCGTGTGATCGCGACGCTCTGCCCGCGCAGGCAGGACGGGCATCGGGTATGTCGCGTTTGGCTCACCGCGACCGAGCCTGCGCGGGCCGAGGTCGCGACCACACGGCCTGGTCACACGTTGTCGGCGCTCGTTCACGGCGCGTCCCCAATCTCGCGCGGGCGCGGGTCCTCGCGCGCGCGGGTGGTACGGTCGCGCGGATGGCTGTCGCAGGGGTCAAGCGCGTGATCGTGATGGTCCAGGAGAACCACACGGTCGACAGCTACTTCCGCGGGCTCGGGCCTTATGGCGGGAATGTGGTGACTGACTGGCCGCTGTCGCCGAACCCGCCGACCGGCGACCCGCCCCACGATCGGCAGGCTTACTTCGAGTGGCTGACCGGGGCGTCGACCGGGGCGCACGTCCAGTTCGACACCGTCAACCTGCTCGAGTACTACCTGTATCTGGCGCTCACCGGGGCGTTTCTCGAGAACCACTGTTCCGGGTTTGGCACCAACTCGACGCCCAATCACCTGATCATCGTCGGCGGCCAGTCGCCGACGCTGAAGAACCCGAGCACGGGCCAGTCGCCGCAGTGGGACATGCCCTCACTTCCCGGCCTGGCGGGCGACAACGGCGTGTCGTGGCGCGCGTATACGGGGTCGGGCGATTATCCGACCGCCTTCTATACGCAGCTCAGCGGGTCGGCGAACGTCGTCGCGAGCTCGCAGTTCTTGACCGACGCGGCCGCCGGTGCGCTACCGACGCTGGTCATGCTGTGGCACAACTCGCCACTCGATGAGCACCCGCCGGCCGACGTCACCCAGGGCATGGACATCATCTGGCAGTCGGTCGACGCGGTCGTCAAAACCGGCGGTTGGGACGAGACCGTGTTCATGCTCACCTGGGACGACTGGGGCGGCTATGACGACCACGTCAAGACGCCGGTCCTCGAGTACACGCCTGACAATGTGCAGCTCGCCTACGGGTCGCGCATCCCGCTGCTGATGTTCGGTGGGCTGGTCAAACCCGGGATCGACAGCCGCTGGTGCGGTCACGCGAGCATCACCAAGACAGCGATCGATCTGCTTGGGCTTCCCGCGCTGGGAGTCCCGCGAGTCGACGCGGCACCAACGCTCGCCGATCTCGTCGACTCCGGCCAGACGCCGACCCCGGCGCCGCCGGCGTACAAGTCAACGATCCCGCTGCCGCCCGCGCCCAGCCCCACGCCCGCGCCGCACCCACTGCCCCCGGCGCCGGTCAAGATCCCGTCGCCGGTCAGCGACGTGATCCTGCGCGATGGCAGCACGCTGCCGCCGCCAAACGACGCCCCGCTGCCTCAGCAACCCAACCCCGTCACGGTGAACGACTGAAGGCCTATCCACGCACCTCACGTGATGGATGATAAGTGGCACCCGGAGTTCCCTTTTATCCATGCTCCGAACTCCGAGTTGCTCAGGCGCGGCGGACGGCGGCGAGGATCCGCGCGATCAGATCGTCGAACGAGATCCCCGCGGCCTCGGCGCTCTGCGGCAGCAGGCTCGTCTCGGTCAAGCCTGGAATCGGGTTCAACTCCAGCACGAACAGCTCGTCGCTGTCCTGCGACAGCATCAGGTCGACGCGCCCGAAGCCCGAGCACCCGAGCAGGGCATAGACACGGAGGGCGATCTCGCCGGCCCGGGCGCCGACCGCCGGATCCAGCTCAGCCGGGCAGACGAACCGCGTTCGTCCGATCTCATAACGGGATTCGAAGTCGTAGAAGCTCTCCTGCTCCGGCAGCGCCTCGACGATCGGCAGCGCGACCGGCGCGCCGCCGTCCTCGATGATCGAGACGGCGAGCTCGCGCCCTTGGACGTAGCGCTCGAGCAGCACCTTGCGGTCGTAGGAGAACGCCGACACGAGCGCCGCCGGCACATCGGCCGCCGTGCGCGCGAACTTGATCCCCAGCGCCGAGCCCTGACGGGCGGGCTTGACGACGATCGGGAACTCGAGCCGCTCCTCGATCGCGGGCAGTGCCTGGGCCGCACCGAGCGCCTCGAACGCCGTGTCGTTGAAGGCATAGAAGTCCGGCGTCGGGATCCCGGCGTCGATCATCGCGTGCTTGGCGAGCACCTTGTCGGCCGCGCGGATGCAGGCCGAGACGCCCGACCCCGTGTACGGGATACCCAGCACCTCCAGCAGTTCCTGCACGGTGCCGTCCTCGCCGTCGCGCCCGTGGAGGACGACAAACGCCACCTCGGGCGGGTCGGCGATCAGCGTGTCCACCAGGTCGGGTCCGGCGTCGACCGGCACGATCTCGTGCCCGAGCCGGGCCAGCGCCTCCTGGACACGCGCGCCCGACCGCAGCGAGACCTGGCGCTCGAGCGAGCGCCCGCCCTTCAGGACCGCGACCCGGCTCCGGTTGCGCGACCCGGCTCACCGTTGCGACAGCCACGCGACCCGGCTCACGGGCGCGACAGCCTAACTGGCGCGCTTGCGCTTTGCGGGTAGCCGCAGGACTTTTGCGAGCTCGTCCGCGCTATTGGTGGCGAGCTCGTCCGCACGGTCGGCGCCCGACGCAGGCGCCGGGATCGAGACCCGCCGGCGGGAATCGTCGCGCGGCTGCTCGACGCGCGCGCCGGTCAGCGTGCCGTACATCGCGACCTGCTCGCGCACGACCTCGCCGATCCGCCTCACTCCTTCGCGGATCGCGTCCTCGCCGACACCGGAGAAGTTGAGCCGCATCGACGAGCCTCCGCGCCCGTCGACAAACGCCGCGCGTCCCGGCACGAACGCGACCTGCTCGGACAGCGCGCGCGCCAGCAGGTCGGTGGTGTCGATGTAGTCGGGCATCGTCGCCCAGATGAACAGGCCGCCCTGTGGATGGGTCCACTCGGCCTCACGCGGGAAGTGCTCGGCGAGCGCGTCGAGCATCACATCGCGCCGCCGGCGGTAGATCTCCAGTAGTGAGCGCACGTAGTCGTCCCACGGCCCGGACTCGAAGTAGGCGCTGACGAAGTACTGCGAGATCGACGACGAGCAGAGGTCCGATCCCTGCTTGCCGATCTGCATCTTCGCCAGGATCGGCGGCGGCGCGACCGCCCAGCCGAGCCGCACACCCGGCGACAGAATCTTCGAGAACGTGCTCGCGTAGACCACGAACTCGTCGTCGAGCGAGTAGAGCGTCGGCAGCGGCTCACCCTCGTAGCGCAGGAGCCCGTAGGGGTTGTCCTCGAGCACCAGCAACTCGCGCTCGCCGGCAATCCGGACCAGCTCGCGACGGCGCTCGAGCGACATCGTGACCCCAGCCGGATTGTGGAAGTTCGGGACCGTGTAGATGAACTTCGGCCGCCGGCCGCTCGCCTCGAGCCGATCGAGCAGCTCCTCGAGCTCCTCGACGCGCATTCCATCGCGGTCCATCGTCACCTGCACGACCTCGGCCTGATAGGCGGAGAAGGTCGGGATCGCTCCGGGGTACGTCGGCGCCTCGGTCACGACCACGTCGCCGGGGTCGATCAGCGTCTTGCACACGAGATCGATCACCTGCTGGCCGCCGGTCGTGACCAGCACCTCGTCGTGATCGACCGTCATCCCCTCGGCCTCCATCACGGTCGCGATGCAGTCCTTGACGACCGCCAACCCCTCGGTCGGGCCGTATTGGAGAGCCCGCGAGCACGACTCGGCGGCGATCGTGCGCATCAGCGCGGCGTAGGAGTCAGGTGGGAACGTGGTCGTATCCGGCAAGCCACCGGCGAGCGAGATCACGTCGTCGCGCTCGGTCAGCGCCATCAGGTCGCGCATCGCCGAGGAGCGCATCACCTTGGTCCGCTCGGCGAACAGAGCGCCGTAGCGCTCGATGTCTCGTGCGGTCGAGCGCGGCCGCCGCGAGACGCCGCCACTGCCGGGGCCGGCGCCGCCCACGTCGGGGCTCACGCTCCCCTCTCGTCTATCGTCACGCTTCGTCACGGTACAGCACGGTGAATCTCGTCTTCGACATCTTCCAGGGGATCGGCGTCGCGGCCGCAGTCGGTGTCCGACCTTTCCTCCCCGCACTCGCGGTCGGCGCGCTCGCCGCGGGCGACGTCCAGATCGACTTCGATCACACCAGTTTCTCCTTTTTGGAGAGCACTCCTTTCCTGCTCGGGATGGTGGTCGGAGTCGTGGTCCTCGCGCTGCTCGAGCGGCGGATGTCGAGCGAGCAGCTCGAACGCCCCCCGGTAGGGCTGCTGATCGCCGGCGCCTCGATCGCACTCGGCGCGCTGCTGTTCGCGGGGTCGCTGAGCAGGGGTGGGTATGCGGTCTGGCCCGGGATCGTCGGCGGCGTGGTCTGTGCCGGGGTCGGCATCTTGGCCACGCGGCCGTTGCTGGCGCGCGCTCGAGCGCGACTCGAGGGCGACTCGGCGGGACTCCTGTCGGTATTCACGGAGGCGTTCGCCGTGGTCGCCGCGGTCCTGTCGGTCGTCGCGCCGCCGGTCGGCATCGTCGTCCTTGGGCTGCTGCTCTGGCTGCTGATCGCCGGACGGGGCCGCGACGAGCAGAAGTACGCCGGCCTTCGCATCCTCCGCTGACCCCGACCCCGCAAATGCGGACCGCCCGATGAGCCGACAGCCCAGCAAGCTCGTGCTGGTCGTGATCGACGCGCTGAAGCCGTCGATGCTCGAGCGCGCGATCGCCGCCGGCCGCGCGCCCGCGCTCGCGCGGATCCACGCCGAGGGCGTCTATGTCGGCGATTGCGTGGCCGCATTCCCGTCGGTCACGCCGGTCTGCGCGGCGACGATCACGACCGGCGTCGGGCCCGACCAGCACCTGATCCCGAGCATGAACTGGTACCACCGCGAGGAGGAGCGCTACGTCGAATACGGCTCGAGCTTCTCGGCGTCGCGCCAGTTCGGCGTCGTGCGCTCGATGACGGACACGGTCTACCGGATGAACGACGAGCACCTGTCCCACGACGTCAATACCGTGTTCGAATCGCTCGACGACGGCGACGTCCGGACCGCCGGGACCACCTATCTGATCTATCGCGGCCGCTACCTGCACGAGGTCGCGAACGAGTCCGCGCTCGCACGGATCGTCACCTCGACCCTGTTCCGGCGCACGATCTACGGTCCCCGCGAGCTGTTCTACGCCGACCTGTACGCCTCGCGCAAGACCGGCTGCCGGGGCCAACTCGGGCTGCCGGGCGCACGCGACCAGCACACCGGCTGCGTCGGCGCGTTTTTGGCCGAACACGACCTGTTCGACTTCATGCTGTTTTCGTTGCCCGACAACGACGCGTATTCGCACCGCAACGGCCCGCACGCGCAGGTCACGTCGATCGCCGCCGCTGACCGCCAGCTCGAGCGCCTGATGCACGCCGCGGGCGGCCCGGACGAGTTCCTCGAGAACTACGCGGTCGTCGTTCTGTCCGACCATTCCCAGGCGCCGGTCGAGAAGTCGATCCGGCTTGACGTCGCGTTCGCCGACTTCGATGTCGCGACCCCGAGCCCGTCGCGTTCGATCGGCGCCGAGGTGGCGCTCAGTCCCGCGCAACGCTCGGCGATGATCTACGTGCTCGACGACGAGCACAGCGACGAGCTCGTCGCCCGGTCGATCGCCACCGTCAGCGAGCTCGAAGGGATCGACCTGATCATGACTCTCACCGAAGGCGACGAGCCCGAGGCCGTGATCCGCAGCCGCCGGGGCGAGCTGCGCTTCCGGCCCGAGGGCCAGCTCGAGGACCTGCGCGGTGGCCGCTGGAGCGTCGAAGGCGAGCTCGCCGTGCTGCGCGCCGAACTACAGGACGGGCGCTTTCTCAGCACCGAATACCCCAACGCGCTCGAGCGCGCTTGGTCGGCGCTCAACTGCCCGAACGCTGGCGACGTGCTGCTGTCGGCGGCGCCGGGGTACGAGTTCGTCGACTGGGGCGGCTCTGACCATGTCGGCGGCGGCTCGCACGGATCCCTGCACCGGACTGATTCGCTCGGTGCCTTGCTGTGGTGCGGAACCGGCCCCGATTCGCGGGATGTGCGCGATCAATGGTCCTTGCGCGACGTTACCCCGATGGTCCTGGCGCATTTCGGGTTAGGATCCGCCGATTAGAACCCCGTTAACGCGGGCGGCACTCTTAGGAACCGCACAACAACGGCCGATACAGTGCCCGAAGTGTCTGACGAGCTCGCGACTGTCGACATACCCCACGCGCACAGCGTCCCATTGCCGTTCCGACACCGCGTTCGGCACGGTGTGCGCAAACCGCACAACTGGTTCCAGCTCGGCCGGTTTGTCGCGGTTGGCGCGACCGGGTACGTGGTCAACCTGGCAGTGTTCGCAGCCTGCGTTCACCTGCTCGCGATCAACTACAAGATCGCCGCGGTGCTCGCGTTCGTGGTCAGTGTGCTTAACAACTTCTGGTGGAATCGACATTGGACGTTCGGGGCCAAAGAAGCCCATCCGGTGCGGCAGGGCGTCCGCTTCTTCGCCGTTTCGCTGATCGCGTTCGGCTTCAGCTACGTGCTGCTGATCTCGCTGGTCGACGGCGCGGGGTTCTCGAAGGTATTCGCGCAGGCGATCTCGATCGCCGCCGCCACGCCGCTGTCGTTCGTCGGCCAGAAGCTGTGGAGCTTCCGCGCCTAGACGGCGACGGCCGGGCGCGCGCGCTGCCGCAGATCATCCGACGCTGGCTACCGCTCCTGGCGGGGGCGCTGGTGCTGCTTGGCTCAACTGGCGTCGCCCGCGCTTCGGCGCCGACGAACGGCGCGCCGGTCGGTAACCCGGTTCTCCTCACCAACCTGGACCGCCCGCCGGCGGCCTACCGCCTGACCGCGGGCGAGGTGCTCAAGCTCGCATCTGCCGACTCGCGCGTGAAGGCCGAGCTGGCCAGGCACCCAGCCGCGCTGCCGTACGAGTACACGCACGGCAACGGCACCTGGCAGGTGAGCTGGTTCTCGAATACCAACCCGCAGCGCGAGCTGATGCAGGTCTACGTCGACGACCGGACCGGGCGCGTAGCCCAAGTGTGGACCGGCTACCAGGTCGCATGGACGATGGCGCGCGGCTACCCGGGAGCCTTCGGGCGACGCGCGAACGCGCTCTACGTCTGGCTACCGCTGTGCGCACTGTTCATCGTGCCGTTCCTCCCCTGGCGACGAAGGCCGACGCTCCTGCACCTCGATTTGCTGATGCTGCTCGGGTTCTCGGTGTCGCTCGCGTTCTTCAACCACGGGCAGATCGGGCTGTCGGTCCCGCTCGTCTACCCGTTCCTCGTCTACCTGCTGGTCCGGATGCTGCTGCTGGCGTTCGGCAAAGGAGTCCCGCGCAGACCACTGAAGCTGCTCGTGCCCGTCGAGTGGCTGACCCTAGGGGTCGTGTTCTTGCTCGGCCTGCGGCTGGGCCTCAACGTGCTGAACTCGAACGTGATCGACGTCGGCTACGCGGGCGTGATCGGCGCCACCAAGCTGCTCCACGGTCACATGCTCTACGGGCACTGGCCGAGCGACAACGCGTACGGCGACACCTACGGGCCGATCAACTACTTCGCCTACGTCCCGTTCAGGCTGATCTTCGGCTGGAGCGGGAGCTGGGATTCGCTGCCGGCGGCCCACGCGGCCGCGATCGCGTTTGATCTGGTCACTGTCGGCGGCCTGTACTTGCTCGGGCGGCGGATCAGGGGACACGACCTGGGGGTCGTCCTGATGTACGCCTGGGTGGCGTATCCGTTCACGCTGTTCACGCTCAGCTCGAATACGAACGACGCGTTGGTCGCGGCGTTGCTCGTACTCGCGCTACTGGCGATCAACTCGGCACCGGGTCGCGGGGTGCTGGGGGCGATGGCGGGGCTGACCAAGTTCGCGCCGTTCGCGCTCGCGCCGCTGTTGTGGCGGGGCACCGGGAAGCGTCCCGGGGCCGGACCTACCGCAGCCTATGTGCTTGCGTTCGCGGCGACCGTCGTGGTCGCGATGCTGCCGGTGCTGCTCAACGGGGATCTGCATTACTTCTGGCACGACTCGGTCGCCTACCAGGCCAGCCGCGACACCCCATTCTCGATCTGGGGCCTGTGGGGCGGGCTCGGTGCCGTCCAGCACCTGCTCCAGGGAGTCGCGGTCGGGCTCGCGATCGTGGTCGCGTTCGTCCCCTACGCCCTCGCCGCGCGCTCGGCATCCCACCTCGCCTGAAAGCGCGGCGGGCGAGTCATCCGGCTGCGCGGACTCGTCGAGGTGGCGGCGCTTGGCGCAGCGGTGCTGATCTGCTTGCAGCTGACCGCCAACTACTGGCTGTACCCCTACATCGTGTGGTTCTTCCCGCTCGTCGCGGTGGCGCTGTTCGCGGCTCATCCCGAGGCCCGCCCCGCACCGGAGCCGCCGGCCGTGGATCGTCGCGAGCCGGTTGCGCTGATCGCCAGCTAATTGCAACGCTCGCGCCGCAAACTCTAGGCTGGCGTTGCATGGCTCGGGTCAAGCAAGGACAACCTCGATGAGGACGCCGCGGCGGATCGTCACCGGCCACGACGCGTCGGGGAAGTCGGTCGTGCTCTCAGATGCGCCATCGCCGAAGACAACCAACATCGGAACGGCTGCGTTCCACGAGATCTGGATCACGCCGCAGCCGGCGGTCCCGATCGCGGCGAACGAACAGGAGCCGACTGACCGCCCCGTTCGGGTCCCGCCGCCTGCCGACGGCGTGGTTGTTCGGTTCACGGACATGGAGCCGGGCGGCCAGTCACCGATGCATCGCACAGAGACGGTCGATGTCGGGATCGTCCTCGAAGGGGAGACCTGGCTGCTGCTCGACGACGGTTCCGAGACTCGGGTGAGCGCGGGCGACGCGGTCGTGCAGCGCGGCACCAACCACGCCTGGGCCAACCGCTCGGATCGACCAGCTGCGGATGGTGTTCGTGCTGATCGACGGCACCATCGCCGACGACCTGCGCGCGTCGACGGGCCCGCTCGAGTTCTTCGATCAGGTCCTCGATTAGCATTAGCGGCGCTGCAAGCGCTAGCTGATCCCGGGCGCCGGCTCGAGGATCTGCTCGATCGCGGCGGCGCGCATCGGCTGCTCGGCGGCGGTGATCAGGACCCCCTGAAGCCACGGATCCTCGGTCGAGGTCTCAAACCTGGTCGGCATCTTGGTCATCATCGCCGAGATCGCGAGCTCGCGTTTGACCCCGATCACGCCGCCGCGAGGGCCGGTCATCCCGACGTCGGTGATGTAGGCCGTGCCACCCGGAAGGATCCGCGCGTCGGCGGTCGGCACGTGCGTGTGGGTGCCGACGACCGCGGTCACGCGACCGTCGAGATGCCAGCCGATGCCGATCTTCTCGCTGGTCGCCTCGGCGTGCATGTCGACCAGAAGGTGGTCGGCCGACTTGGTCAGCTCGCCGACCGCCAAATCGGCCTCGACGAACGCCGACCGTCCGGCGTCCATGAACAGGTTGCCCGACAGCGACAGCACCCCCAACCGGACCCCGTTGCGGCTGACGACAACTGAGCCGTGCCCGGGCTGGGAGCGCAGGAAGTTCGCCGGCCGCAAGATCCGCGGCTCGTCGTCGAGGTAGCCGTACACCTCGCGCTGGCGGTAGGTGTGGTTGCCGAGCGTGATCACGTCGACGCCCCCGTCGAGCATCTGCTGGGCGAGTTTCGGGGTGATCCCGGTGCCGCCCGCGACGTTCTCGCCGTTGGCGACCACGAAGTCGGGCTCGTAGCGCTCACGCAACCGCGGCAGCAAGCCGAGCAGGGTGCGTTTGCCGAGTCCTCCAACGACGTCTCCGACGAACAGGATTTTCGCTGTTTCGCTCATGTGCTCCGCGAGTCTGGGGATACTTCCATGTACATGCGCTTCAGGGTCCGACCGAGCACGACGGCCCCGGCGCCGGCAAGTCAACCCGAGCAGACGCCCGGGTCAGATTCGGACGCGGCAACCGGCCCGGACGCGGCCCACGAGCCGCCCGGACTCGAGCTGACGCCAGTCGCCCCACCAACGACGCCGGTCGTAATTCCCCGCTGGGTGCAGCTGGTCGTGCTTCCGCTGGCGCTCCTCGGGCTGTGGGCGCTGGCCCGCGCCGCCGGGTCAGTGTTACTGATCCTGATCGTCGCCGCGATCATCGCGCTGATCCTCGCGCCGCTCGTGCGGCTGTTCGAGCGTGCGGTGCCGCGCGGCCTCGCGATCCTGGCCGTCTACCTGACCGGGATTCTGATCCTCGGCGGGATCGGTTTCTTGCTGGTCAATCCGATCTCGGACCAGATCAGCAACTTCGAGCGCAACGTGCCGAGCCTCGTTTCGACCGCGAACCGCGACCTGGCGAACCTGCAGCGCTTCCTCAACCAGCACGGGATCCACGTCCAGATCCAGCAACAGGGGCACACGGCGCTCGACACGCTGCAGAAGGACATCCTCAAGCGCTCCGGCGACATCGTCTCGTTCTCGCGCGACCTGCTGTCGTCGATCGTGACGATCGGCTTTGACCTGGTCCTGATCCTGGTCCTGTCGATCTACCTGCTGATCTATGGGCACCAGATCGGCAAGCTCGTGCGCTCGATCATGCCGCCCGGCGACGGCACGCCCGAGGATGACTACCCGCTGATGGTCCAGCGCGCGGTCTCGGGCTACGTCCGCGGCCAGCTCCTGTTCAGCTTCATCATGGGGGCGAGCGCGACGGCCGCGCTGGCGCTATTCGGGCTGCTCGGGATCTTCCCGGACGGCGAGAAGTACGCGGTCTTCCTCGGCGCGTTCTACGGCCTGATGGAGTTCATCCCCTACATCGGGCCGATCATCGGGCCGGTGCCGGCCGTGGTGCTGGCGCTGTTCAACGACCCGATATCGGCGGTCTGGGTGGTGCTGTTGTTCGTCGCCCTGCAGCAGCTCGAGGGGCACGTGGTCGCGCCGCAGGTGTTCAGGGTCTCGCTGCGGATCAACCCGATCCTGATCATCCTGGCGCTGCTGATCGGCTTCCAGATCTACGGGATCGCGGGCGCGCTGGTCGCGCTGCCGGTGATCGCCGTGATCCGGCAGACGGTCGTGTATCTACGCCGCCACACGGTGCTCGAGCCGTGGGACGTGCGCGGTGGCGCCGGCGTTGGGCTGATGCGCAGACGGCCCGGACCGCTGTCCGGAGTGCGGCGCCCGAGCCGGGCGCCGACGACTCGTTCTGCAGCGAGTGCGGCGCCTCGCTCGGAGCCCCGGGTCCGAAGCGGACGCTAGCCGTTGGCCGGCAGCGGCTTCCAGACGAAGGTCGCGGTCGCGCCTGGGTCGAGCGTGTACTCGAAGTAGTAGCCGTCGTTCTTGACCGCAAACTTGACCGGCGCCGCGGCGCTGTTGTAGGCGACGAGCACGCGGCTGCCGTCGGGGTTCAGAAACGCGACGTCGTCGAGTCCAGGGGTGGCGAAGTTGTCGGCGACATCGACCCCGGTCGGTATGTAGCGATACGTGACGAAGTTGTTGGAGTCGACCCGCACGGCGCCTGGTTGCAGGAACTTCGACACCTGCCCGAGCTGGTAGTAGTCGCGCGTGAACGTGACCCTGTGGGTCTGGTCGTTGATCGTGACGATTCCGGTGCAGTGGTCGCAGCCGGAGTTGGGGGGCTCGACCGGTCCGCCGTCCTGATCGAGCGCCAGGTTCCAGAGCGCGACCGCGGAGGCCCAGTTGCGCATCGAGGCGATCTCGAGCTCGGACGTGGTGAACGGGAGCGCCCCCATCGCGCACTCTGACACGACCTCGTCGAGCGCGGGATCCTCGGCGTGCAGCTCCGACATCAGGGTCGGTGCGCCGAAGTAGCAGTGCGACGAGATTCCGGCGAAATCAGAGGCCGCCGGGCCGCCGGCGAGCAGGCGCGCGAAGCCGACATTGTCCTGCCACCAGTTGAAGTCGTAGCCGTAGATCTTCGTACGCAGGTGAGCGGCGTCGAGCGCCGGCTTCAGGTCGGCGGTCACGAACGACGCCTCGTTGTCCTCGGTCATGTTCATTCCGGGATACGTCGTCTGCTGGCCGGGCTCGTTCTGCGGCGTGATCGCGTCGACGTGCACCCCCGCGGCGGCGTAGGCGCGCAGGAACTTGACCATGTACTGGGCCATCACGCCATAGTCGGCCTGCTTGAGCCAGCCGGGGGCGTTCGCGGGGTTCCCGAGCGTGCCGCTGGTCTTCATCCACGCCGGGGGGCTCCACGGGCTCGCCATGACGAATACGTGGGGGGCGAGCCCGAGCGCCGCTTTGAGCGCCGGGATGACGTACGCGGTGTCGTGCGCGATCGAGAAGTCCGCGAGCGTCGGGTCGACGTCGCCGGCCGGCACGTCGTCGTAGGTATACGGGACGCCGGTGGCCGTGAAGTCAGACGCGCCGATCGGGATCTTGATGAACCGCAGTCCGATCCCGTCGGAGCCGAATAGCTTTCGCATCAGCCAGGCGCGCTTGCCGGCGTTGATGTCGTGGTACATCAGCCACGCCGAGGTGTCGGTCATCGCGCCGCCGACGCCCTTGATCGTCTGGTAGCGGAGTTGCTCGTTGACGTCGATCAGCGGTGTCTTCTTCGGCTCCGCGCTCGAGGACTGGAGCGGAGCGACTTGGGCCAGTGCCTGGTGAAGGTTGGCGCTCGTGACGACCACGTCGACCTTCGGACCCAGCACGACGGGAACTTTCGGCTTGCCGGGTGCGGCAGTCGCGACCGTCGTCAGCAGCGCGAAGAGCGCGACCGTCGCAACCGTCAGCCTGCCGAGCCCTCGCCAGTCCCTAGTAGGTCGAGTGGAAACAGACCCACTAACCCCACCGCTCACGCGGCTGGAGGCTACTCAGCGCTGGCCGGTCGTGCGCTGGAACATCACGAGGCAGATTGCCGTGACGATCAGCGCGATCACCGGAAGCGCGAACGTGATCACGCCGACGATCGCGAACACGAGGCTCACGACACCGATCGCGCCCGCGACGCCACCCACCTGAACCAGCCGGTAGGCGCGTTGCTCGCGCTGTCGTCTCGGCGAGTAGCCACGGCGTCGATCGAGATTGCTCATCGCAGGCAAGCGTAGCGCGAACTGCGGTCGCGCCACGGCGGTCCGCTACGGTTGCGGCTGCGATGGCCGAGCAAGCAGTCCAGCATCTGCTCTTGTACGAGTACGTCCCGGACATGGCAACGCGCCGCGAGTCGCATCGCGAGGCACACCTGCGGGTGCTGGGCGAGGAGCGCGAAGCCGGCAATGTTCCGGTCGCGGGCGCGTACGATCCGCCGACGGGGGCGGCGATCGTGTTCAAAGGCGTCGACCGCGAACACGTCGAGCGCTACGTCGCGCGCGATCCGTACATGGAGGCCGGGCTGATCACCTCCTGGCGCATCGAGCGCTGGAACGCGCGTTAGAGATCCGCGAGCACCCGGCCGACGTCGAGCCGCTCGAGATCGATGAACTCGGGGGCGTCAGGCGCCTCGGAGCCGGCCGTGACCTGCAGCGATTGCGCGGCGCTTCAGTCCCGTGCGCGACCGTCTTCGGCCACTCGCCGAGCTCGGGCGCAAGCCGCCTGATCGACTCGACGGCACGCAGCGCCGGCTCTTCGGTCCCCGGCGTCACCTGGTCGGGATCGCGCTCGATTCAATCAGGACGAACGCGAGGCGAGTGCCAGCTGGTCGGGCCCGAAGCCGAGCTCGTCGAGGCGCAGCTGGTCGTGATCGCCCAGCTGTTCGTAATCGCGCAGCAGCTCGCAGAGCGCGAGCCAATCGGCGAACCGCTCCAGCGCGGCGCGGTCGTCGAGGGGCGGGGTCTTCGTCGGCAACAGCTGGTCCACGTCAGCTCCCAGCGCCGGCGGCGCGGGCCGCGGCTGCAAGCGAGTGGCGAGCGACAGCCACGCGTCGAGCAGGTCGACGCCACGGGGCGCCCACCCGCGTTCCAGAGCGCCGCGGCGCGACCGAGCACCGTCTGCGCGAGTGCAAGTGCCTCGCGCCTGGCCACAAGCTCGGGGCTGAGATCGTCGATCGCCGCTCCCAGCGCCGCGAGCGCGGCGATCAGATCCTGCGGCTCGAGCTCGGAGACCAGCTCGTACAGGCGGTCGGTGAGTGCGTCCCAGTCCTCGTCTGACCGGATCAGCGGCAGCGTGCGTTCGCCGGCCGCGCCGCCGGCGGTCGACAGCGCGAGCTCCACACCGTGCACCCCGCAGCGACGGAGGAAGTGGCGACGCGCCCGATCGTCGGCGATCAGCATCCCGATCACGAGGTCGCGCCAGGTCGGGTGGACCCATTCGATTCTCACGCGTGTACCCGCAGGAAATGGTCGGTGAGACGGTCGACAAGCTCGGCCGGCGGATGCGACAGCGAGCCGTCGTGGTGGCGGCGGACGGCGGCCGCCAGCTCGCGCTCGGCGACCGGGCCCGGCGGGGTGTCGAGCAACGCCACGAGCAGGTCCCGATGTTCCTGCCCGAGGGTCGCGAACGAGGTGGACATCGCCTCGGTCGCGGTCGTCAGCTCGGTTTCGATCGCGCTGGCGACGTCGGTCTCGCCGGCGCGCAATCGCGCGATCAGGCGTCGAATCCGCTCGGGCGTGAAGTGGTCGTTGTCGACGATTTCGTTTCCGTACCTGAGCAGCAAGCGGTTGACAGCGGCCGGTAGTGCCGCGGCCTTTGCGTGGCGGAACAGGATCAGCGTCTTCTCGACGGGGTCCAGGTCGCCGGCGTCGACCAGCACCCGCGCCGGAGCGGGGAACTGCCCCGCGCCTCGTTCGCGGTGCAGTCGGCGCAGCGCGGCCCGCAGCGGCGCCGGACGCGACGTCCAGATCAGCCAGTGGCGCTCGTCGAGCGACCGCAGTAGGCGCTCGATCGCCCGCGCCCACCGTTCGGAAGCGTCGGCGCGGTACTCGGTCGAGCCGAATGCATCGTCGGCGATGAACACCTGCGCGCGGCCTGGATCGAATACGCGCCAGACCTGTTCGGGGCTCGTGCACTCGTGCGCCTCCCAGCCGCACGTCAGCTGCGAGAGCGCGATCATCCGCGCGATCGCCGTCTTGCCCATCTCCGGAGGTCCGGTGAGGACCGCGAAGCGGTGAGCGGCCAGCGCATCGAGCGCGCGCGCGTACGCGCGCGTCGGAACGAACACGTCCGCGAGCTGATGGCTGGCGTCGAGGTCAAGCGTCGCTCGGGCGCAGAGCTCGGAATCGACGAGGTGCTCTATTGCCCCCAGCCCCAACAGCGACGGCATCGTCAGCCGCAACTCCGGACGGGCATCGATTCGGTCTGCCAGTTCGCGCTTGCCGACCACTCCGACCGCCAGCGAGCCGTCGCCCGACGGCGCCTTGATCGGCCGCTCGAGATCGCCGTTGCAGATCAGCAGGTATGACCGCGCGGCGGCGACCTCGCTCGGCTGCTCGACCGCCAACCGGTTGACCACCTGCGCGACCTCGGTCCCGGGTCGAATCCAGGCGCACTGGACGAGCACCGGCGCCGGGAGCTCATACCCGAGCAAGGGCGGCCTGAAAGCTTCCTGGCTGACCGCGTAGCGCAACCGGTCCGCGCCGCCGCTCCAAGCGCCCGCGCCGACGCCGCCCTCGAGCTCGAGCAATGCCGCGACGAGTTGCTCGAACTGCAGCCATCCGAGCTTGTCGAACGCGTAGCGCGACACCTCCACAGTGTCGCCGATCGGCGCTGGTGCGACCATCGCGCGAGACAACCGAGGACCGCTTCGCGGTGCGCCGGTATGCTCGATCGTCGACTATGCCGTTCCCGCAGACCCGTCTCCGCAGGCTCCGGTCAAGCCACGCGCTCCGGGGCCTTGTCCGCGAAACGAGCCTCACGCCGGCGGACTTCGTCTACCCGATGTTCGTCGCCCACGGCCTCGATCGCCGCGAGCCGATCGACGCGATGCCGGGCATCGATCACCTCTCGATCGCCCACGCCGTCGAGGAGGCCGGCGAGGCATTCGAGCTCGGAATCCCGGCCGTGCTGCTGTTCGGGCTGCCCGCCACCAAGGACGAGGAGGGCTCGGGCGCCTGGGACGACGAGGGAGTCGTGCAGCTGGCGACGCGGGCGATCAAGGAAGCCCACCCCGAGCTGCTCGTGATCTGCGACCTGTGCCTGTGCGAGTACACGAGCCACGGTCACTGCGGAGTGGTGCAGCGGGATGACTCGCGCGCCGCCGGTCTTGGCGAGGCCGGAGGCCGAGCCGGCGGCTGGCGCGGGGGTCCGTGGACAACGACGCGACGCTCGAGCTGCTGGGTCGAACGGCGGTCTCACAGGCGCACGCCGGCGCCGACCTGATCGCTCCCAGCGACATGATGGACGGGCGCGTCGGGTTCATCCGCGCGGCGCTCGACGACGAGGGCCTGGTGCAGACCCCGATCATGGCTTACTCGGCGAAGTTTGCGTCGGCTTTCTACGGGCCGTTTCGCGAAGCGGCCGAGTCTGCGCCGGCGTTCGGCGACCGCCGCGGCTACCAGATGGATCCCGCCAACGGCGACGAGGCGGTGCGCGAGGCGCTGCTCGACGTCGAGGAGGGCGCCGACATCGTGATGGTCAAGCCGGCGCTCCCGTACCTGGACGTGGTGCGCAGGGTCAAGGAGGCGACCTCGATGCCGGTCGCCGCCTACAACGTCAGCGGCGAGTACGCGATGCTCAAAGCTGCTGCCGCGGCCGGATACATGGACGAGCGAGCCGCGGTGCTCGAGGCGCTGACCTCGATCCGCCGCGCCGGCGCCGACATCGTGATCACCTACCACGCGAAGGAGGCCGCGCGATGGCTTCAGTGAGCTCTTCTCGGCACGGACCGAAGCTGAGAAGCCGCGAGCAAGGGGCCGCCGTCGTTTTGGACGACCTCGACAAGCGGCTTTTGAACCTGATGCAGGGCGCGTTCCCGATCGCCCCGCGGCCCTATCTGGACGTCGCAGCCGGGGCGGGGATCACCGAAGACGAGGCGATGGCGCGCGTCCAGCGGCTGCTCGACGAGCGGATCATCCGCCAGGTGACGCCGATCTTCGACACCCGCGCGCTCGGCTACTCGTCGATGCTGGTCGCCGCCAAGGTCGATCCCGACAACCCCTGGCGGGCGGCGAAGATCATCAACGAGCACCCCGGCGTGTCGCACAACTACCTGCGAAACCACGAGTTCAACATCTGGTTCACGATCGCGACTGAGCCCGACTCGCCGCTCGGGCTCGACGGGACGCTCGAGGTGCTCGCGCGCATTGCGGGCGCCGAGTCGGTCCGCCAGCTCCCGACCCTGAAGCTGTTCAAGATCCGGATGGACCTCGAGATGGAGGCGGGTACCGAGGCGCTCGCCCGCGCGGCCGACGCGGTGCCGCCCGCCGAGACCGAGCCCCAGCCCTACGACGAGTTCGACCGCGACGTGATCCGGGCGCTGCAGGGCGACATGCCTGTCATCCCGGAGCCGTACGCGCCCGCGGCGGCGGCCCTGGGCCTGGCGCAGGAAAGGTTGCTCGACCACCTGCAAGGGATGCAGCAGCGCCGTTTGCTGCGCCGTGTCGCCGCGATCCTGTTCCACCGCCGGGCCGGCTTCAGCGCCAACGGGATGGGCGTCTGGAAAATCCCCGACGAACGGATCATGGAGCTGGGGATGCGGATGGCGTCGTTCCGCGGCATCTCGCACTGTTACCAGCGCCCCACCTACGCGGACTGGCCGTACTCCGTGTTCACGATGGCCCACGGGCGCTCGAAGGAGGAGTGCGACGCGATCCTCGACTCGATCGCGGCCGACACCGGGATCGAAGAGCGCGCGACCCTCTACTCCTCGACTGAGTTCAAGAAGATTCGGCTGCTCTACTTCACCGACGATTACCGCGCGTGGGAACGCGAGCACGCCGGCGTGTGACTGACACCCGCTCGGCCGAGCTCTACGAGCGGGCGCTCGGTCTGCTGCCGGGGGGAGTCAATTCACCGGTCCGGGCGATGCGCTCGATCGGCCGCGACCCGATCTTTATCGCTCGCGGTGCGGGGCCGCTGATCTGGGACGTCGACGGCAACGAGTACATCGATTGGGTCTCGTCATGGGGTCCGCTGGTTCTCGGTCACGCCCACCCGGACGTCGTGGCCGCGGTCAGCGAAGCAGCTTCACGCGGTACGACCTTCGGCGCGCCGACGGAGGGCGAGGTCGAGCTCGCGGCGGTCGTGGCCGACCGGATCCCGTCGGTCGAGATGCTGCGGATGACCTGCGTCGGGCACCGAGGCGACGATGAGCGCGCTGCGGCTCGCCCGGGCGGTCACGCGACGCGAGAAGGTGCTGAAGTTCTCCGGCGCCTATCACGGCCACGTCGATGGGCTGCTCGCCGAGGCCGGCTCGGGGTTGATGACCCAGGGGATCCCCACCAGCCCGGGCGTCCCGCCCGCGGTCACGGCCGCGACGATTACGGCGACCTGGAACTCATCGAACTCGCTTCCAGACCTGTGGGATGTGGCCGCGGTGATCGTCGAGCCGGTCCCCGCCAACATGGGGGTCGTGCCGCCGACACCGCCGAACCCGGACGTCGTGCCGCCGAACGGCTTCTTGAACATCCTGCGCTCGGAGGCTGACCGTACGGGCGCGCTGCTGATCTTCGACGAGGTGATCACCGGCTTCCGCGTCGCGCGCGGCGGCGCGCAGGAGTATTACGGCGTGCTCCCGGACATCACGATCATGGGCAAAATCATCGGCGGCGGTCTGCCGGCGGCCGCCTACGGAGGCTCGCGGGAGTTGATGGAGCGGATCGCGCCGGCCGGCGACGTCTACCAGGCGGGGACGCTGTCTGGCAACCCGGTCGCGGTCGCGGCCGCGCTGGCGACGCTGCGCCACCTCGATCACGGTGCCTACGAGCAGCTCGCGACGACCACGAACACGCTGGCGGACGGGCTGCGCGACGCGGCAGCCGAGGTTGGCTGCCCGGTCCAAGTGCAGACCGTTCCCGGCCTGCTGACCGTCTTCTTCTCGGACGGGCCGGTGTTCAACTACGCACATGCCGCCGCGTGCGACCGTGCCGCATACGGGCGCTGGTGCCGGGCGCTGATCGAGCGCGGCGTGTACCCGCCCGCCTCGCAGTTCGAGGCGTGGTTCCCGTCGCTCGCGCACGATTCCGAGCACATCGAGCGCACGATCGACGCCGCCCGTGAGGCGTTCAGGGAGGTAATGACGGGATGAGGACCGCCCGCGACGGGGCGCTGGCCCTAGCTGCCGAGCTGCGCGCGCAAAACGGGACGGCGGCCGGCGTGCTGCGCGATCAGATCGCGGGCGGCGACGAGCTGTCGCGGCCCGGTCCCGCGCAGGTCGCCGCCGACGGGCCGCGGGCCGCGGGCCTCGAGGCCGAGTACGAGCTGCTCGTCGAGATGATCCACGAGGGGAGCCGCTTGCACTACGGCGACCCGAGGGTGGTCGACGACCAGGATCGAGACCTGGCGCTGCTGCTCGGAGACCAGCTCTACGCGATGGGGCTCTCGCGGCTGGCGCAGCTCGGCGACCTCGAGGCGGTGGCCGAGCTGGCGGACCTGATCTCGCTGCTTGCGCAGGTACAGACCGCGTCCGCCGATCGCGAGCTCGTCGCGGCGATCTGGAGTGCGGGTTGCGTGGCAGTCGGGTCCGGGTCGACCCCCGCGCACGAGGCGGCCAAAGCGCTCGCGCGCGCGGGCGACCCGCGCGCCGTCGAGGCTTTGCTGGACGCCGCGGGGCGGCGCGCCTCGTGACGCCCGCCTCTTTGTTGACGGTAGGCTTCGCGCGGCGTTCAATTCCGTTTAGCCGCCGTTGATCAAAGGGCGCACGTTGGAAGACAGACACCAGGCCGCAAAATCGAAGTACACGCTCGACCGGCAGATGCCGGGGGCCTTTCGAAGGCGAGACAGTAAATCGCCGGCGGTTCATGGAACTGGTCGCCAACGGTGCGGGGGCCGTGGCGGCGGCGGCGTTCACGCTCCCGGCACTCGGGTTCGCGATCGGTCCGCTGTTCAGCCGCGAGCCGTTCAACTGGCAGCCGATCGGCCCGCCGAGCGATTTCGTCGACACCACCTACAAGACCGAGGTGATCACGATCGTGCAGGGGATCGGCGAGGCGGGCAAGTCGATTGCCTACGTCCGCGCTCCGCAACCCGGCGATCGACACCGAGCCCGAAGATCAGTACAACCACTGGATCGCGCTCTCGTCGCGCTGCATGCACCTCGGTTGCCCGGTGCGCTTCGTCGCGGCCGCCGAGCGGTTCATCTGCCCTTGCCACGGCGGCGTGTACGACTTTCGCGGGATGGTCGCGGGCGGCCCTCCGGTGCGGCCGCTGGACCGCTTCTACACCCGCCTAGACAAGAGCACGGGCCTGGTCGAGATCGGTCCCCGCTACTCGGTCAACTCGGAGCTGCGCCGCTTCTCACCGCGCGACCCGGGGCAGCCGCTCGACGGGATCGGCCAGTACTTGTATCCCGCGCGTTTCGACACCTCGATGATTCCCGGAAGCTGATGCCCCGAACGCCTCCGGCCCCCAAGATCCTCAAGCCGGCGCCGAGGCCGCCCGGGCCAGAACGGCGACCCGCTCGAGAACGGCCACCTGTCGGCCGCTGAGGCGGCCCAGGAGGCCGGGATCACCGTCGTCGACTGGATCGACGAGCGCACGTCGCTCTCGGGCGGGCTCCGGTGGCTGCTGTTCCGCAAGGTCCCGCGGGGGATCAACTGGGCCTACACGCTCGGCTCGGCGACGCTGTTCGCGTTCCTCAACCAAGCGGTGACCGGCGTCTTTTTGGCGATGTACTACCGGCCGGACGCCTCCGGCGGCGCTTACGAATCGGTCCGCTACATCACCGACGACGCATTCTTCGGTCAGCTCGTCCGCGCGATGCACAAGTGGGGCGCGAGCGTGATGATCATCCTGATCTTCCTGCACATGGGGCGGGTGTTCTTCTTCGGCGCCTACAAGTACCCCCGCGAATTGACCTGGATCATCGGCGTCACGCTGCTGATCCTGACCCTCGCGATGGGCTTCACCGGCTACCTGCTGCCGTTTGACCAGCAGTCGTATTGGGCCACGATCGTCGGCGTCAACATCAACGGCACGGGCCCGTTCATCGGTCCCTACCTGTCCGATTTCCTCAGAGCCGGGCCGGAGTTCGGCGCGACGACGCTGTCGCGCTTCTACGCGATCCACATGCTGCTCATCCCTGGCTTGATCGTGGCCCTGATCGGGGCGCACCTGTACCTGATCACGAAGCTCGGCATCTCCGCGCCGCCGTGGCTCAAGGCCGAAGAGGAGCCCGAACTGCGCGAGTCGCGGGTATGACCGGGTGGTGAGCTCGTGAACCAGGCCGAGAAGGAGGAATACCTCCGCGAGTACTCGATCCTGAAGAACGAGGGCAAGCCGTTCTTCCCGTACGCGGTCACCAAGGACGCGATCATGGCCGTGATCGTCATGATCGTGATCATCTTCTTGGCGGCGATGTTCGGCGCCGAGTTGGGGCCCAAGGTCGACCCGACGACGACCACCTACGTACCGCGGCCCGACTGGTACTTCTTCTTCCTGTTCGAAGTCCTGCGCGTGATGAAGAACGTCCCCAAGTTCACGGACATGGCGACGATCGGCGTGCCGACGATCTGCATGATCCTGCTGTTCCTGCTGCCGTTCTACGACCGCAGCCCGGAGCGCCGCATCGAGCGCCGGCCGGTGGCGCTGGTGGCCGGCCTGGCGACGATCTTCGCGATGGCCTACCTGACCTATTCCGGCGCCAACACGGGCTCTCCGAACTCGGTCGATATGAAGCCGCCGGCGAACCTCACCGCGTCGCAGAAGGCGACCTTCGTGGCCGGATCGCTGGTCGTCGGGCAGTCGGGGTGCCTGGCGTGTCACGTGCTGGGTTCCAACGGCAACAACGGCCCCGGACCGCCGCTGACGCACATCGGCTCGATCCTGCGACCGCAGGCGATCGCCTCGACACTACGCAATCCGACGGCGCCGATGCCGTCGTTCGAGAGTCTCGCCCGGCAGTACCCGCAGAAGTTCTCAAACCTCGTCAACTTCCTGGCCGAGCTTCAGTAGGCTGGCGCCATTCTTCGATGACGGCGAGCGCACCTCCGCCGCCTGCGGAACACGTCGATCGGTCACCGCCCGGGTCCGGCACCCTGCCCGAGCCCCAGGTGCGTGCGATGTTCGACCGGATCGCTGGCGTCTACGACCTGATGAACGGCGTCATGACCGCTGGTCTGCACCACCAGTGGCGGCGGCGCGCGGCCGATCTCGCGCGCGTTGGTCCCGGTTCTAACGCACTCGACGTCGCGACCGGCACCGGGGACCTGGCGCTGGAGCTCGCCAGGCGAGTCGCGCCGGGCGGGACCGTCGTCGGCGCGGATTTCTCGGATCGGATGCTGGCGTTGGCGCGCGCGAAGGCTTCTGACGCCGGGTTTTTTTTGGAGATCCGCTTCGAGCAGGCCAACGCGCTCGCGCTTCCTTACGCCGACGACGAGTTCGACGCGGCGACGGTCGGCTTCGGTGCCCGCAACTTCTCAGACCTCAGGCAGGGACTCGCCGAGATGGCCAGAGTCGTGAAGCCCGGCGGCCGGGTCGTGATCCTGGAGATCACCACGCCGACGCGGCCGCCGCTGTCGACGTTTCTGGAGCTCTGGTTTGACCACATCGTGCCGACGCTCGGGCGGGTGGCCGGAGACGCCGAGGCCTACAGCTATCTGCCGAACTCGGTCAGGAGATTCCCCGGCCCCGCGGAGTTGGCTGCGACGATGTGGGACATCGGGCTGCGCGAAGTCACCTACGTCCTGACCGCGGGCGGGATCATCGCCCTGCACGCCGGCGAGGTGTCCAAGTGAGCGTCGTCGAGTCGGTGGTCGAGGCCGGCGGCCCGGCGACGACGCGGTTGATGGAGCGGCTCGAACCGAGCCTGGGCGAGCTCGCGGGGGCCACGGGCCGCTGCTCGCACGCTATGCCGGCGACACGATTGCGGCCGGCGGCAAGCGGCTGCGGCCGCTGCTCGTGTTCCTCGCGGCGGGCGCCCCACCACCGGAGACCGAGAACCTGCTCCGCGCGGCGGTCGCGATCGAGCTCGTCCACAGCGCGACGCTGGTGCACGACGACGTGCTCGATGGAGCGACGCTGCGGCGCGGGCGCCCAACGGTCGTCGCCGCCGGCGGCCGGCGGGTGGCGACCGCCGCCGGGGACCTGTTGTTCTCGCGCGCGTTCGCCGAGCTGGCCCCGACGGGCTCGCTCGAGTCGGTACGCGCGCTCTCGCGAGCGAGCTCGGAGCTCGCCGCGGGGGAGCTGATGCAGCGCGCCGACGCGTGGACCGCGGTTTCGGTGCAGCGCTATTTCGAACGCTGCCGCCTGAAGACCGCGGTGTTGTTTCGCGCCGCCTGCGAGCTCGGGGCGATCGAGGGCGGCGGACCCGCGTCGGAGCTGGGGACGTTCGGCGAGACGATCGGGATCGCGTTTCAGCTGCTCGACGACGTGCTCGATGTCTCGGGCCCGCCGGAGCGGACCGGCAAGCCGCGGGGCACGGACCTGCTGGACGGGACGATCACGCTCCCGCTGCTGATCGCGCGTTCGCGCGACCGCGAGCTCGCCGCGCTGTCGTTCGCCGAGGTCGACAGTGCGGATGCCGCGGCTCTGGTCTGTGACCGGATCGCCGCCACCGGCGCGCTCGACGAGGTCCGCGAGCAGGGTTTGGATCTCGTCGCGGGCGCGAAGGCGGCGTTGCCCGCGCTGCCCCCGCGCCAGCGGGCAGCGCTCGAGCTCGTCGCCGACGGGGTTGTCGAGCGCTACACCTGAGCGCTCGGGCGCCTTCCGGCGTCGTCCGCCGTCTTC
Source organism: uncultured Solirubrobacterales bacterium (assembly GCA_963768015.1). Taxonomy (GTDB): domain Bacteria; phylum Actinomycetota; class Thermoleophilia; order Solirubrobacterales; family Solirubrobacteraceae; genus Palsa-465. The sequence goes on along the minus strand of CAVYGK010000006.1, from coordinate 2,849 downwards.
GGGCGTCTAGAAGTCTTCGGGGAGGATGACGTCGGCCCGGAGTGCGGCGATGAACCGCTCCATCTCTTCGGCCATGTTCGCCTGTGTGAGCCGGCGCAGGTCGGAGAGCATGTCCGCCAGTCCGTCGTCGAGCTGCTCCTCGAACTGGTCGATCTGCTCGCGGGCGTAGACACCCTCGACGAGCCAGTGGCAGTTCGGGCACTGGAGCGTGAGCTCCCAGGAGCCGTCCGTTCCTGCGCCCCACTCGAGCGGCTGCACCAGGTTGGAAGCGCAGTCGGGACAGATGTGCAGGCCCTGCGGCGCCGCCTTGGGAGCGGAGCGAACCACCTCGATCGCTCGCCCACTGGGCAGGACGATCCGGCGAACGGAAGGGCTGTCTGGTTCTTTGTTCATTGGTTTTCGGCTTGCGACTGGAAGTGCTGCTGATTTCGTATCGGCGCTCGTGTCGGGGGGCTTGAGCGGTTGACGTGGCCCAACTGGACAAACCGCGTTGAGCGGTGACTTGCTTACCCGCAAAGTCCGGATTTAGCCTTTGCGTGGTCCTTCGTGGTCCTTGCGCGGGCCGCGATCACTGATCGCGGACAACTTCGAGGATCGGCCCCGTTTTCCGCGATTGCCCGCTACCCTTGGTGGCCCACTTCTCGGAGGCATCGAAGATGTTCCGTAACCCAGCCACAGACTTGATCGTCGTGCTCGTCATCGTGCTGCTGATTCTCGGCCCCAAGCGGCTGCCGGGACTTGGCAAGGGACTCGGCCAGGGGATGCGCGAGTTCAAGGAGGGCATCACGGGCGGTTCCAAGGATGAGGACGAAGACCAGCCGGCGATCACCCCTGCCGCCTCGACGCCCGAGCAGGCGCCGCGTACCGGCGCCGAGCAGGCCCCGGCCGCTGGTCGCGAGTCGGCCGAGGTCGGTTCAGAGCGCAACTCGTAGCCGTATGCCGGGGCTGACGAGCGGTGCGTCGGCGCGGCGCGCCAGGGGCGCCGCGTGGGCGCTACGCGCTAGGGGTTTCGCGCGGGCGCTACGCGCTAGGGGTGCCGGGCGGGCACGCGCCGGGGCGATGCGCCGCCGGAGCTGACCTGATGCCGAGAATCCCTCGGAAGATCGGTCACGAGGACCGCCTCAGCATCGTCGATCACCTAGATGAGCTGCGCTCGCGGCTGATCGTCTGTGGCGTCGCGCTCGTGATCGCGTTCGCCTTCTGCTTCTGGCAGAACCAGGCGCTGCTCAACATCCTCAACGCGCCCTTGCCGAAGTCCGTCACGAACGAGGCGAACCACCTGTCGGGATTGACCAGCGACTCGGTGAAGGCGTCGCACGAATTCAGCAAGGCCGCGTCTCAGTTCGGGGCGCTATCGGCCCTGCCGAGCATGAATGCGCAGGAGCGCGCGATCCTCGACTCGATCAGGGCCGACGTGCAGTCGGCCGCCAACGCGCTGCCACGAACGCTGCCGAAAAACGTCCCGATCACGATCGGCGTTGGTGAGCCGTTCACGACGACGCTGACCGTCTGTTTCTACTTCGCGCTGCTGTTCGCGCTGCCTTTGCTGCTCTACGAGGTGTACGCGTTCGTGATCCCGGCCCTCAGTCCGCACGAGCGACGCGTCGCGTTACCGGTCATGTTCACCGCGCCGCTTCTATTCGCGGTCGGGGTCGTGTTCACGTACTTGATCGTGCTGCCGGCCGCGATCCACTTTCTACAGGGTTACAACAGCAACTACTTCAACGCGCTCGTCCAAGCGAAGCCTCTGTACCAGTTCGAGGTGCTGACGATGGGGGCGATCGGGCTCGCGTTCCAGCTACCGCTGGGGCTGCTCGGTCTGCAGCGTGCGGGCATCATCAACGGCACCACTCTGACCAGGCACTGGCGCTACGGGATCATCATCGTCGCGATCATCGGCGCGGCGATGCCAGGCGCAGATCCGGTCACGACCGGCCTCGAAACGCTTCCTCTGCTCCTCTTATTCTTGGCGAGTATCGTGCTGCTCAAGATTGCGGATCGTCGTGACGCAAGGCGAGCGATGGCCGACTTGACGACCGTCGACGACGGAACCTCACCCTCTTAGATGCTCTTCGATCTCCGTAGCCGTGGCCGCAGACGCACCGTCCAGGTCGTCTACCTGGGGCTTGCCCTGCTGTTGGGAGGCGGTCTGGTGTTGTTCGGTGTCGGGACCGGCAACGGCAACGGTGGTCTGCTGAACGCCCTCACCGGCGGCGGATCAGGTTCCGCCGCCCAGAGCTCGGCGCTGAGCTCCCAGGAGAAGGCCGCGCTCGAGCAGACGAGGCTCAATCCCAGCGACCCCAGCGGCTGGCAGGCGCTTGTCTCCGCCCGTTGGGAGAGCGCCAGCTCGGGCAATAACTACGACACCGCCAACGACACCTTCACGGCCGCGGGCAAGCAGAAGCTCGCCCAGACCGCCGCCGCCTGGCAGCGCTACGTGTCGCTGACCAAGTCCCCCAACTCCACCACCGCGATCCTCGCGGCCCGGGCATACGGAGCGCTCGGCGACTATTCCGAGGAGGCGCAAGCCTGGGGGATCCAGTCGGCGGCTAACCCGACGGTCGCCCATGGCTACGAGTGTCTCGCCGCGTCTGCCTACGCTGCCGGCCAGACCCGCGAGGGAGACCTGGCGCTCAACAAAGCCCTGACGCTCGTCCCCAAGCTCAGCCGCGCGACCCTCAAGTCCGAGATCGAGTCGGCCAAGACGACGCCCTCGATCGCGGCATCCTGCTGACCCTCGCGATCACTTTCGCCGGCGTAACATCGCCCGCCAAGGGCCGTTAGCTCAACTGGTAGAGCAGGGGACTCTTAATCCCAAGGTTGGAGGTTCGAGTCCTCCACGGCCCATT
>CAVYGK010000005.1:0-168213 GCA_963768015.1 uncultured Solirubrobacterales bacterium | reverse complement strand
CAGCCTTTCGACAAAGGGGCACGGTCGAGTGGCAGAGGCCTGGGACCACTGCTGCTCGCCTCCGATGGAGGACCACATACAGGCGGGCCAGCGAGACCGTGACGGCCGCACCACCAGCAGCGATCAGCACCCAGCCGTCAGCGATCCCTGTGGCCACGGAGGCCAGACCGAGAGCGCAGAGCACGGTCAAGACGTAAACCCTGAACGGATAGTGACGACGTTCCTTGACCATTGGTTGCGCGTATCCCACCGGCGGCGAAGCTGTCAAAAAGCCCACGGTGCGACATCGGTGGCGGACGCGTCGGCCGGGTTTCCCGACCCGCCTGCTTGGGCCACCGCCGAGCTCGAAGCAGAAGCCCAAGCTCCCGGTCAACACCCCGCTGCGTAGCTCGTGCTTCGTGAACGGAGCATCCACACACCGGCGGTTCGCATGGCTGCTCGTGCTCAAACGGCCCTCCTCAAACGGGCACCTTGTCGACCGAAACGACATAAGCAACGCGCGATCAGCGGCGGGAAGGGGGCCTGCCTGATACCGGTTGGCGGCCTAACACAACTCGGTCGATATAGGAGTACGGTTGATGTATCTGGCCCTGCAGCCAGAGCGCCGGCCAAAGGCCGCAAGCCGCCGAAAGCGCCATCGGCGCGGACGAGGCGACGGACCGAAGGCAAACAGCGCCCGACCGCGGGGCCAGCCGTTTGACGCGAGACAAACGTTCCTCCCCCTTCGGCAGGCTTCTCCTTCGCTCGCCGCTCGTGGCAGCGCTTCCTCTCGCGAGCCCACGACCATCACCCCCACGGCCGCGGGGGCAGCGCAGCCATCGTCGGGACGTTGCTGCAGTGCTGACCTACCGGCTTTGTCACGCGGCTAACCGTCTCCGTGGCAGAGATCAGTTGAGTGTCCGTTACCTCCTCGTCTCGGCGGGTAGGACAATGACATCGCTTCGAGCGATGACATCACCGACGCCCCCTCGCGTGGCGAATGTCTGGGTGCCAGAAGCAGGCGTCCGCTCGATCTCGCCGGGGGCAAGGCGCTGGACGTCGTGCACCGGCCCCGGACGCGCAGCGAGGGCGAGAGCTTGCCAGCACCACTGGGCGGCGGCGGTCGACCTCATCCGACCGGACCAACGCCCGGGCTCCTCGAGCCGCGACCACATCAACCGCACCGGCCGGAAAGCGGGCGACCCGCCTCCGGGAGTCCGGCAAACCCGGACCGAGGACGCAAGCTGGCGAGAGAACGACCGGCGGTGCGCCGTCGGAGCACGAGCGCCAGCGAGCGGCAGCTCCTTCACACCAGAGCCACGGCCTGCTGACCGCACTATGGCGGTTACTGCTGATTTCGCTTCGCCGCCTGCAACGCAAGCTCAGACGAGCGCTGCCACGCCGCAGGCGCGCAGGATCCTGACCGCATTGCTAGCGCGTCGCCTCCCGGGGCCGTTGCGCGCTTTGGTGCAGGGGCTCGGCGACCGGACCAGCGCGGTTTTTTGTTTCTGGTGGTTGGTGGTCACTCTGGTCGTGACTCGGCGATCGCGTTGCTGTTCAGCATCGCGCTCGTGCCGGTAACCGGGATCGTGGCCCTCGTCGAGGTTGGCGTCTGGATTCGGTCGGCACACCGATCTAGCGGGCGGCTTTAGGTGGTGTACAGCGGACACGTTCGTGACCAAAGCGCGACCTCCCAGATGGACGGAAAGCAACGGCGGGTTGAGCAGCCGGCCTCGCCGCTGCTGCCGCGTGATACGAACAGCGGTCAGCCATAGATGCCCTCGGGTTCGGACCCCGCGATGGTCCGGTGAATGCTCGATCCGGCTAGAGGGCGCGCCGGGCTGGTGCGTCGGCGGGTAGCGGTCCGATTTGCCACAGGCCGCCGTCGTGTTGCGCGGCAATCCAGCGCTCGGTGTTGCGTTGACCGAGCGCGATCAGCTGATCTATGAACGCACGGGCGAGGAATAGGTAGCTGAGCAGCTCACCGTGGATCGCGCTGCGCTCGGCGTTGACGACTCGTCCAAATACCGCGAGGTTGGGGTCACGCACGAGGCCGCCGATCCCGCTGTAGTGGCGCCTGTAGACCTCGCGCGCGAGACGGCCGATCTCGAGGCGGTCGCCTGGCGCGATGAAGATGTATGGGATCCTGCGGCGGTGTCGATGGTGGACGCCGGTCGCTGATCCGTTTGGTGGCAGAGTCTCGTTCACAGTCGCGAGCGTCGCGACGTCGTCGGCGAGCTGGTCGGCGAGCGCGACTTGGAGCAGCTGCGCTATACCGTCGATCGCATCGGGTCGCGCCGACGCCTGGGCGGGCGTGACCGAAGAGTTCAGTCCGATGACCACGACGCGTTCGGCGCCGAGGGCTAGGGCCGGCTTGAGCGGGGCGTTCAGGCGCACACCACCGTCGCCATACCAGCCCGTCGCCGCACGCGGCCGGCTGATCTCGACCGCCGGGAACGCGCCTGGGATCGCCGCTGAAGCGAGCACGTGCTCTGCGGCCAGCTTGGTCGCCATGTACTCGATCGCGCGCGCGGAATCGAGCCCGAGAGCTGGGCCACCGTGGTGGAAGACCACGCTGCGCGTAGTGGCGTAAGCGGTCGCGACGACGGCGGCCGCGGTCAGCGCGCCGCTCTCGACGTTTTGAGCGATGCGATCGAATGAGACAAGCCGCGCGAGCGTGCCGCGCAAGGGCGAGGAATCGAGCAGTCCAGGCAGGCCCGGGCCCGGCAAGCCGGCGACCAGCGCGCCCACACCCAACAAACGGCCAAGCTCGGATCGGGACACCAACGGCTTCAGCGCATCACCCCACCGCAGCTCGCGCCACATCTCGAGCGCCCCCGCGGCGACCGTCTCAAGCGGCTCATCCGCTCGAGCGGCGAAAAACGCCGCGTTGAGCGCACCGATGCTCGTACCGACCACGATGTCCAGGACCTCGCCGTCCGCGGCGAGCGCCCGCGCTAGCACGTCGAGAGCACCCACCTCGTAAGCACCCCGCGCCCCACCGCCGGCTAGCACCAGCGCGATCCGCGCACGCCGAGCGCCTGTTTGAACAGAGCCGACCACTGTCGGCGGACATTACCGCTCACGACACGGTGCCTGACGCTCATAACCGTCGCACAGGAGGCGCGAGTGCTGGCGAGCGGTCGCGCTCGCTATTGGGCCGACCAGCCCCCCGGAGCTCGGTCCAGGGCGGTTCCGGGAATCCGCAGTCGAAGCATGGCCGGACGCTCTTGAGACCGGAGGGTCTGCTGGCCCGCGTCTCCCGACTCCCGCGCTATCCCTCTGCAAAAGTTCAGCGTGGCCGGGCTCTTTGAGGGGTGAGCGATGGGACTCGAACCCACGACCGCCTGGACCACAACCAGGAGCTCTACCAGCTGAGCTACGCCCACCGTGGAGGAGATTGAATCTACCAGCGCAACGCCCAAGCCTTCGAGCGGGAGCGTAATCTGTCTGGCGTGAGCGCCAGCGGGTCGAGCCACACTCCACAGCGTCGAGAGCACGCGCCGCCGCTCTCCGTCAGGCTCGCGATCTCGTGGCTGACCAATGCGATCGTGCTGGGAATCGTCGCCGCCGTTCTCAGCGGCGTCACGGTCTCGAGCGCCGGGTCGTTGCTGTTGGCGGCAGCCGTGTTCGGCATCCTCAACACGATCCTGAAGCCGTTGCTGCGCCTGATCACGCTGCCACTCGCGATCCTGACGCTCGGGATCGCTTGGTTCTTCGTCTCGCTGCTGATGCTCGTGATTACCAGGGCGATCGTCAGCGGCTTCGAAATCCACGGGTTCTGGACGCTGGTCGAGGCGACGATCATCGTCTGGCTCGTGAATATGGCGCTGGACTTCCTCCCCGGCCCGTGGCGGATCACGGGGCACCGGTAGCGCTCGCCGTCCACGGAACTGGACGGTCATCTCGAGCGGAACTGGACGGTCTAGTATGGCGACGTGTGATGCCGGCTGAGGCAGCTTTTGAAGGGCCTCCCCTGCGAGCGACCGACCGCAAGCGCGCGGCGATCCTCGATGCCGCGACCGCGCGCTTTTTGCAAACGGGCTACCTCGGCACCACCATGGATCAGATCGCCTACGACGCCGGCGTCTCGAAGCAGACGGTCTACAAGCAGTTCGCGGACAAGGAGAGCCTGTTTCGTGAAATCGTCACCAGCACGGTCGACGAGATCAGCGACCCCAACTACGAGGCAGTCCTCCACCTGCGAGACAGCGGCGACCTCGAGGCGGACCTGCGTGATTTTGCGCGCGGTCAGCTGGCTCGAGTGATGCAACCGCGCCTGCTCCAGCTCCGCCGGCTGGTGATCGGTGAGGCGGGACGGTTTCCCGAACTCGGCCAGTTCTTCTATGAGCGCGGCCCGGGTCGGACGATCGCTGCGCTGGCGGCGGCATTCGAGCCCCTCGCAGCGGACGGCCGCCTGAAAATCGATGACCCGCTGGTCGCGGCCGCACATTTCAATTGGCTGATCATGTCGACGCCGCTCAACGGCGCAATGCTGTTGGGAGACGACGAGCCGCCGTCCAAGCAGGACCTCGAGCGCTACGCCGATAGCGGCGTCCGGGTGTTCCTTGCCGCATACGGCACCGGAACGTAGAGCCTCGCGAGCTAGTGGCCGTTGAGGCCGTACCCAAGCGTGATCGCTACGAGCTGAGCCCGCGTCCGCGCGTCGACCTTCAGCATCGCGTTACGGATGTGACTGTTGACCGTCGCGGGGCTCAGATACAGCTCGGTCGCGATCTGGCGCGAGTTTCGCCCGAGCGCCAGGAAGCGAACGATCTCGCGCTCGCGGCGGGTGAGGACATCGTCGGCGCCGTTTGATCGCTCGCCCTCACCCGTGTCGATCAGCTCGATGCCGCCGGGCTCGTGATGCGCTGAATGTGCGACGAGCAGCGCCATCCACTGGCCTTCGATGACCATCGCGTGAGCCGCAAAGCTGACCCGAATCGGTGCGCCGCTGTGGTGTTCCACCACCCGTTCGCCGTATACCTCGGCCCCGCGGCGAAGCTGCTCCCACTGAGCATCGAGGGTCAGCGGGTCAGCGTCCCTCGCGGTGCGCGCAGCACGCGCGCCGATCGCATCGGCGCGCTCGTACTGAAACAGCTCGACGGCCGCCTTATTGACCTTGACGTAGCGCCGCTGCTCGTCCACGAGCGCCATCGGAATCCGCGATTGCTCGAACACCGACCAAAGGGCTTCTACGCCGCGCTCGCTTCCGGCTGTTGACGTTTCTTCCACCGACGACATCGTTTGCGCTCGTCCTTGAGCCGCGGCAGCTTAGCCGACCAATTGATGAGCAAACGGCAGTCCGTCGTTTCGGCCGAAAGCACCGCGATACTCCATAAAACGAGGGTTCGAGCGTCGACGGCAGCGGCAGCTGATCACCTCGGTGCCGGCGGCCGTTAGATCGTCACGGCGCCGTGCTCGTCGAGCGACCAATCGGGATTGTGCGCGACCTCCCACACGTACCCATCCGGGTCTGCGAACGCTCCCGTCGTGCCTCCCCACTCGGCCTGGCCCGCGGGCCGCGTGATCGTGCCGCCGGCGCGTTCGGCCTCGGCCAGCACCGCACCGACCTCCGCTGGCGAGCGAACGTTGTGAGCGAGTTCGATGCCGGGCGCCCCGTGCCCGCCGAGCGCCGTCCAGAGGCCGAAAACCATCCCGCCGGCTTGAAAGAAGCAGACCTCATCATCGGGTTGGCGCGCGCCCCTCCATCCGAGCGCTTCGTAGAAAGATCGCGCGCGGGCGAGATCGGTCACCCCGAGTGTCACGAGACTTATGCGTTGCTCCATCCGCGCAGCATCCCACCGGCTCCGGCGGCCGGACGACGGTTCGACGGTAGGCTCGACTGATGGACGACGCGTTCGTCAGATCGGTCCGGCTGCCGGCAGTTGCCGGCACTGAGCCTCGGGCCGGCTACCCATGGGAGCTACCGGCGATCGCCGCACTCGCGCGCGGGCTCGAGTTCGATCCAAAGGTCACGTATCTGATCGGCGAGAACGGCAGCGGCAAGTCGACGCTGCTCGAAGCGATCGCGGTCGCGGCCGGCATGAACCCGGAGGGCGGCTCGTCCAACTTCGCTTTCTCCACGCGCGACTCGCACTCCGGACTCCACGACGCGATCGCGCTCACCCGCGGCGCTCGCCGGCCGAAGACGGACTTCTTTCTGAGAGCCGAGAGCATGTTCAACGCCGCGACGTATCTCGAGCAGCTCGCCAAGCATCCCCTGGACGGCAATCCGCTGCGCGCGTACGGCGGTGTGTCGCTACACGAGCAGTCGCACGGCGAATCGTTCCTGGCCGTGATGATCAACCGTTTCGGGCCCGACGGCTTTTATCTGCTCGACGAACCGGAGGCGGCTCTCTCGACCCAGAACTGCCTCACCTGCCTGCGACGCGTCCACGAACTCGTCAGCGAGGGGTCGCAGTTCATCATCGCGACCCACTCGCCGATCATCCTCGCCTACCCGGAGGCAACGATCTACGTCTGTCACACAGTCGGGCTCGAACAGATCAGCTACGAGGACGCCGAACCGGTACGTCTGACGAAGAGCTTCCTCGAGGCGCGCGAGCGATTCGTAGAGCGTCTGCTGGCGGGCTGAAGCCCGGGCCCCGTCTTGCTGTCTGCGACGACGCTGGATGCGAGCGCCGCCTGCGCAGCCGCCGCTCGAAGACGCTCGAAGCGACCAGTACGGCCGCGAGCGGCAGCTCGAGCAATGCAAGGACGCCCAGCCCCGCGGTCACGGTGAGCAGAACGAGCGCTATCACGAGCGCAACCGTCGTGTCCTCGAGCAGGTCTCGCCGCCGCCGGCGGAAGTGCCGCTCCCGCCGGCGCCGCTCGGTGCGGCGCACCACAGCACGCTTTTCCGATCGGGAGTGTGGCGCGCCTGACAGGGGCGCCCGGTGGGCTGGCGAAACGTTCACGTGACCGGTCCGAGGGCGAACGCGAGCAACCATGTGAGCGTCGCGAACTGCATCGGGCGGTCGGCGAGCATCACGTCCTCCGGCGATCCGCCCCGCCCGCTGGTGACGACCAGCAGGTATCGCAACAGCGCGAACGTCAACGGGACGACGGTGACCTCGCGCCACCCCACCGCCCCACCGCGATCCGCCTGAAACGCCCACAGGCAATACGCCGTGACCGCAACCGCGAGCGCCGCCGTGATCACCATCCGCAGGAAGTCGGCGTTGTACTCGCCGAAAACCGCTCGTGAGCCCCGCGAAGCCGTGTCGCAGAAGTCGGCGTACCGCTTGCCGGCGGCGACGAGCAGCGCCGCGAACGACACCACGACCAAAAACCACGGCGAGATCGCCACGCCGGCGACAACGCCTCCCGCGACGGCCCTGAGCACGAACGCCGCGGCGATCCCGGCGATGTCAGCGATCGCGATCCTGCGCAGCCAGCCCGTGTAGGCAAAGTTGAGCGCCGCGTAGGCGGCTGCGACCACCAACGCGCCGACGCCGAGACCCGCTGCCAGGCCGAGGCCCAACGCGTAGGTGGCGATCGCGACCGCGAACGCGTGCCTGGGGTCGATCAGCCGGGCGGCGATCGGGCGGTGACGCTTGACCGGGTGCCGCCGGTCATCGGGTGCGTCGTGCAGGTCGTTGAGCAGGTACGCACCGCTCGATAGCAGGCAGAATGCCAGTGCCGCAACTGACACACGGCCAAGCACATCGGCACGCCACAGCACTGCAGCCGCAGCCGGCGCGCCGAACAGAAGCGCGTTCTTTGGCCACTGCCGGGGGCGAACCGCACGCAGCCAGACGGCTCCCGAAGCCGTCCGCGCGGCAACGCGGGGACGCGGCGGGCCAGCGCGTACCGAGCCACGACTCGTCGCACCACTCGATCGCCCTTCTGCAGGGGTCGCGACAGCCCTTGCCACCGTTCTCACGGCTCGCATTTCCCCGGGGTTAAGCGATCGCCTGCATCGACGCGGTGAGACTTCTCTCAGGCGGCAGGACGCCGTATCGGTGCGCCGAAGCCCCAGTCGAGCACCGCCAATCGCGCCGCCTTCATGTCATCACACGCCGCCGACCGCTCCGACCTTCGCCGCCGCACTCGCGGCCGACCGCTACCGCCACGGCTCGGCCCGCTCCGGCGCGCGCGCCGCGTCGGCTGGCTGGCGTTCGCGATCTGCCTGATCCCGATCGCGGTCTCGTATCTGACCACGATGGCGGGGCCGTCGAACTCGAGCTTCACGATCCGCTCGTTCGAATGGCTCCGCGACCACGGCGCGGCGGGGATCGCAAGCCAGGTCGAGAACATCTACTACACACTCAACGCGCCGTCCACGGGCGGCCCGCCGCTGCGCAAGCTACCGCTCAAGGTAAGCGGATCGGCGGCCGTCCATCCCACGAACATCACGCCGATCATCCGCCCCGCCCTGCTCGGCGAGGGCATCTGGGTGCCGACCGAGACCTGGAGCGGCCTCAGACCGCCCATCCAGATCGCTCAATTCCGCAGCGACCCGAATTACCCGCAGATGGTCGCGGGCGTCGCCTGGATCGACCCCAGACGGACGTCGATCGTCCTCTACGCCGGGAGGCTCGAGCCGTCAGTCTCGTTGCCCCGGGGCCCGATGCAGGTACCTCCCTCGTTACGCGCCCGTCTGCTGGCGACGTTCAACAGCGGCTTCAAACTCGAGGACGCTAACGGCGGCTGGGCGGACGGCGGCGTCACATACGCGCCGCTCCAGAAGGGCGAGGCGACGTTCGTCGACTACACCGACGGGCAGGTCAATATCGAGTCGTGGCAGGGCGGACCCGACGTTCCGCGCGGCGTCGAGTTCGCACGCCAGAACCTGCCGCTGATCGTCGAGGGTGGCCGGCCGAACCCCAACCTCAGCGACGGCCCGCAGTGGGGAGCGACGCTCGGGAACGCGATCCGCGTGTGGCGCTCGGGAATCGGGATCAATCCCCAGGGCGACCTGATCTACGCCGCCGCTAACGACCAGACGGTCTCGAGCTTGGCCGCCATCCTGATCCACGCGGGCGCGATCCGCGCGATGCAGCTCGATATCAACTCCTACTGGGTCACGTTCAACTCATACGCCGAACCGGATGCCGGCCGGCCCTCCAGCCTGCTGCCGAGCATGACGCGCCCCGTGACCCGCTACCTGTCTCCCGACGACCGCGACTTCTTCGCCGTGTATCTGCGCTGAGGCCACGCTATCGTCGCATCGGCCACATGCTGAGCGGGTTTGCGACAAGGTTGCTGTGGCCGCTTTTGGCGTGTCTCTCGATCGCCGGCTGCGCCACAGCAGGCGGCGAGCAGACTCACGCGGCGCGCGGCTCTCCGGTCGCGCGCTGGACAGCTCGGCATCGGGTCGCGGGCGTGGTCGACCTGAGCTCGCCGTCGCCTGACGGATCGATCTTTGTCGCCGCGGCCGGACGGCTTGATCGGCTGAGCACGGATGGAACGCTGCGACGGTTCGCCGACGCCTACTCGGCGCCCCCCGGTCTCGAGCCCTACATCGCGCTCTCGCCTGGGCAGCGGGTGGCGGGCGCGGGGTGCCGCTTTCCGGCGGGGAACCTGTTTGCGCTGAGACTCGAGCACGGCACGGGCGTCACCGTCATCGACCCCCGTGGCCGCGTGGCCGAGTTCGCGGCGCTCCCGCACCGTGGACTCGAGAACGGGATCGCGTTTGACACGACGGGGCGCTTCGGGCACCGCCTGCTGGTGACGGCCACCGCCGCGGGTACGACGACCGTTTTTGCGATCGACTGCCGCGGCCATGTGCAGGTCCTGACCCGGACGGCGCCCAGGGTCGAGGGTGGCCTCGCCGTCGCCCCGGCTGGATTCGGCCGGTTTGGAGGAGACCTGATCGCGCCCGACGAGGTCGGTGGACTGCTGTACGCGATCGAGCGCGACGGTCGCTCGATGCTGCTCGCCCACTCGGGCGTCGCGCACGGTCAGGACATCGGTGTCGAGAGCGAGGGGTTCGTCCCGTCCCGGTTTGGCGACGCGCTCGTCTCCGACCGGCTGACGCCGCGCAACCGGCATCCGGGAGACAATCTGATCCTCGGGATCTCCCGCGCATCGCTCGAGGCGCACGGGGTGGCCGCCGGCGACCTTCTAGTGGCGAGCGAAGGGGGCGCGACGACGATCGACGTTACGTGTCGTCAAACGTGCCGCGCGCGGCTCGTGGCCGTTGGGCCAACGCGCGCCCATATCGAAGGCCACATTGTGTTCACGCTCCCGCGGTGATCTGCAGAATCCGGCCCGGGCTAAGCGGTTGCCGGCTGTCCGACGCGCTCGATGAAGTGCTCGAAGTCCGGCGGATAGTAGGGGTAGACGAACAGCCCTCGCTCGTCGCCGTTGGGGTCGATCACGTAGGCGATTTCGTCGTGGGTGATGTAGTGGACTGTCGTGCCGGCGATCCGCTTGGTCGTGACCAGGACGCCGACCTTGTATGCCTTCCAGACCGCCGCCAGCTGCTTCGGGTTGCCGACCGCCCAATGCCACTGCGGCACCAGATCCCACTTCTGGAAGTCCTGCATCAGGTCCGCTCGCTTATCGGCGTAGATGTCGACGCTGACGGCGATGATCGCGGGCCGTTCAGAAGCGGGCATCGACGCGTCGACCTGGTTGAGCACGTGCGCGGCAAGCGGGCATAGATTGCGGCACAGCGGGTCGACGAAGGTGATGATCACCGGCCGCCCGCGGAACGCGGCCAGCGTGATCGAATGTCCGTTCTGATCGGTCAGGCGGAAGTTCGGCGCCGGCCGCTGGTGCGCCGCCCACTCATACGGCGTTGCCACGTTCGTCCGTCCGGCGGGGCTCGACTTGGGGTGCCGTAGCAGAACGAGGGCGAGAATCGGGGTGCCGACAGCGACGATCGCCAGGAGCGCAAAGCTCGGGATTGCCCATCGCATCCGAACCGAAGCCGCGGACCGGTTCGCGGTCCTGGCCGCGGTTGGCGCGGGCGAGACCGACCGCGGCGGCGGCGCCCCCCGGCGCCGACGTACGTAGGCCGCCAGCAGAACGGTCGCCGCGATAATCGCCAGCGCCAGTCCAATCACGAGCGCGAGCGAGACTCTCCCTCCACCGCCGGCGCTCCTGCGCCACCAGACCGTGGTTGCGAGGCGAGGTGGAAACCGGCGCTGGTGGCGAGCGTGCGCACCGCCGTTTGCGCCGCGGTCAGCAGACCGGCGTTGGCTGTTCGAGTCGAGATCCCCGCGAGCTGACGATTCGCCGACGCCGCGGAGTGGCCTTGCCAGTAGAACCCGATCCCGTCTGGCATCACAACGAGCAGCGGCTGCTTGTGGATGTAGGAAAGCTCGATCCCCAAGAACTCGGCGTAAGCCCGAGGCTTCGCCCACAGCGCCGTTACCGAGCCGAGGTCGTAGCCGTCAGGGATGATCGCGACACGGACTTGGTAGCCCGCTCGGTCAGACGCATCGATCGTCCGCACCAGCTCCGCTTGCTGCCGGGCCGAAGCCCCGGCGTCCGACGGCACGAACGCGACCTGCGAAACGAGCACGTCGCTCGCCGGATCACCATCCGCCAGTGCGCTCGAAGCGATGATCCCTGCGGCTAAAAGGCTCGCGAGCAACGCGCCCGCGCAGCGCCAGGCCGCCACTCGACGGGCGCGATGGGCCCGCGGTCTCGTGGGGCCCGGGCGATGGATCTGGCTAGCGTCTGGCATTCGACGCCTCTTCTCGCGTGACCACGGCCACGGCCGCAATCAGTCGGTCGTGGCGGGCACGAACAGTACCGAATGGGCCTGTGACTAAACGGAACTCGGAAACCTAGGCCCGCGGCCCAGCAGCGATCGATCCCCAGCCGCGACGACCGGAGTAGCGCCACAGGAGCGGGCGACCAACCAGAAAGAACAGCGGAATCGCGAGCCACAGGAGGTGACCACGGCTCAGCGCGATCGCCACGATCAGCAAGCCGATCAGTGCCACGGCCGGCCACCGCACGGTCGACCGGACGCGAGCGGGTTGCTGCTCGGAAGGCAGGTCCGCGACCAGCGCGTCCAGCTCGCCGTAGGTCTTCGCGGCGTAGGAGAGATCGAGCCGCGTTTCGAATTCGTCGGAATCGAGTCGTCCAGCGAGATGCTGTTCGCGGAGCACCTCGGCGACGGCGTCGCGGTCGTGATCGCCGGCCCGCAGACCGTCTCGCGTTGCGGCGTGGAGTATCGGTGTAGTTAGCGTGCATTTCGGGTCTCTTTTCTTCGCTGCCCGGATAGCGTCGTAGTTTAGCAAAGATAATTTGATAGTCAAGTAAACTTGAAGAACTGGCCAACGCCATGGGCAGGCCGCGCGACTTGAGCAGTGAACGCTGCGGCAGGCGACGGTTGGGGCTGGCGGCGACCCAGCGCTTGACCGACCAGCCGCCGGCAAGCTATTTTCGCTCTAGCTAGGAGTGAGCCGCGCGCGCTGGTAGCGGGGCGCTTCGGGCGGAGAGGTGGACGCGATGCCGGCACCACGGCAGACAAGACGGGACAAGCCCGCGAGTGCGGCCGCACGGAATGTGCAGCCGTTCGGGCCGGCGCCAGAAGGAGTCCGAGTGCGCGCGGTCCGGAACCCGGCCACGCGGTTGTCGTTGTGCGGCATGCCGACCGCGTTCTCGGTGACCGGACGCCAGCGGTTCGAGCCGCTGCTCGTGCACCAGGCGGTCGAGCTCAGTGACCTGGCGGGTCTGCGACCGGAAGCAGTTCGCGTGTTCCGCTTCGATCCCGAGAACAACTCTTTCGAGCTGATCGCGCGGTCCGGGCTCGACCTCGCGCGCCTGCGCGTGTGGTCGCAGGTCACGCGCCCAGGCACCTACGTGACGGTCGGTGCTCCGCGCGATCGGCTACTAGCCGAGTCGCTCAAGGCCCTCCGTCGGCAACGCGCAGATGTCGACGCCCCCGACGAGGACGAACGCCACCGGCTCACCGCAGATGCGCTGCAGCCGTTCACCGACGTCAAGGAAGACGAACTGCACGCCGCCCGGCAAGCGCTCACGGTCGTGGAGCTGCAGACGAGCATCGAGCGGTTCCTCGGCCACGACTTCAGGCACAACTCTGAGCGTCAGCCCGAACCGTTCATGCTCCCCAGCGGGGCGACGCTCGAGGCCTTCCGCCGGCGGGTGAAGCGGCTGCAAACCCCCCTGGACGGGCTGCCTGAGGAAACGCTCAGCGGGATGGGCGCGACATCGCCGCACGGACCGCCGTGGCCCGCCGATCCGGACACCCTGCGCGAGTGGCCGAAGCTCCGTGACGGCCTCCGCGCCCGATTCCTCCCGCTCCCGTGGTTTCCCTGGCCGCTGTTCTGCTGGCTGTGGTCCGCGGACTGGTGGATGTATCACGCCAACGCCGAGCACACCGGCCACGCGAGCGGCTACAGCGCGATCTCGAGCAGCACCGTCTCCCACCTGCACCTGCACAAGAGCGTCGGCGTCAGCGGCACGATCATCACGATCCCGACGATCGTGGGCGGCAAGGTCTACGTGGGGACGATGACCGGCGCAGCCGGCGGCAATCTGTACCGGATCGATCTGGCCAGTGGCGCGATCGAGAAGACGTTCCCGGTGCCGTCCAACGGCGGCGGGGTATGGAGCTCCGGCGTGTGCAGCTCGCCGGCGGTAGTCGACGGAAAGGTGTACTTCTCCTCCGTCGATGGCCTCGTCTACTGCATCGACGCGCACAGCTTCGCCAAGGTCTGGTCCACCGACCTGCGCCATCCGGACCCGGGCCAGGACCAGTACGTCGACAACTCCGATCCCGCGGCCGGCTCCTGGCCGTCCCCGCTGGTGGTGAATGACAGCGTGTACGTCGGCGTCGGCCTTGGCGAGGACGCTCCTGGCCCAGGCCCCGCGGCATCGTTCGGGTTCGTGTACTGCCTGAGCTCCCACGACGGCAAGGTGAAGTGGCTGTTCTGCACCAATCAATTCGAGACAGGTGTGGACAACAGCCCGAACGTGATCCCACCGTCGCTCGCGTCCGGTCCGCTGCCGGCGCCGTTCACGGCGGCCGCCGCCGATCCTCCCGTCCGCGGCGCATCGGTGTGGTCGTCGTGCGCGTACGAGCGCCACCGCAACCGGATCTTCGTCGGCACCGGTAACCCGAACCCCGACCATCCGCTCCCGAACGAGCTGTACTCGAGCGGCGTGCTGTCCCTCGACGCCGACAACGGACAGCTGCACGGCTTCTACCAGCCGGCCCCCGCCGATAGCTACCGGCCGACCGACGACGACGTCGATGTGCCGTGCCCGCCGACGGTCTACACCCGCCACCACCGGCACATCGTCGGGTGCGGCAGCAAGAACGGCAGCTACTTCTTGCTCGACGCGGCCACGATGACTCCGATCGCCAAGCGCCAGCTGTTGCCATACAAGAACGACAATCCCGCCCAGCCGCTCCCGAGCCTCGACACCGGCGGCGGCGAGAATCACTCCGGCGTCTACGGGTGCGCGGCACTCGACTCCGTGAACGGCAACCTTTACGTGGGGCTGGGTGGCTGGGGCGCCTCGATCGATACCCCGAACACTCCGTTCGTCCGCGCCGTCGATTGGCACGACCTCCACGACAAATGGCCGACCGCGGTGGGTGTCGACGGGGTGCGGCGCTACATCACCGGGGACCCGCCCCTGTACGCCAACGACGGCGAGTGCGGGCTCGGGTCACCGGCGATCGTCCACGACCTGGTGTTCGTCCCGACGAACCTCCCCGCCCTGTACGCCTTCGACACAGCCACCGGTGCCGAGCTGTGGACGGCGCCCGGACTGCCCGGCGGCGGCCCCGGCGACAGCACGGTCGTCATTGGCCCGGCAATCGCCGGTGACTACGTCGTGATCGGGTGCCAGAACACGCTCTACATATACAGCCTCTGGCTGCCCATATGGATCCCTTGGTGGCTCCCCGAGGTGGGTCCCGCAATTCAGTGGCCGCCGCCGCCCTGGCCGCCGCCCCCCGACGGATATCAGCCTGAGAACGGCGAGCTCGGCGAGTGACAATTTGACGCGTCGATAGGGGCCCGCGGCCGCGGTCCCCGGGATCCCGGTGCCCCGGTCTCCCGCCGGGCACTCGCGCAGGACGGTCGGATCATCCGCGAACTCGGTCGCCGGCAGGCGCGGAACAGAAAGGTCCGGCTGGTTCCCGAGCGTCGTCGTCAGGTCGCCGGTAACGGACCGGCGCCACAGCAGCGGGACACGGAACCCGAGCCCGATCGGTCCCGCGACACCATCGGCGGCGGCCGGGAGCGGCGAGGCCGTGATGTATTCGTCCGGAGTGCACGGAGACGCCGTCGGCGGCGGAACGTGGTGGTCGAAGGACCGGTTCTTCTGGATCAGAATGACGACGTGCTCGATCGATCGAGCCCACTCCCGCGAGGTGGCACGCCGGCCGCCGCAGCGACCACCCGGGCTGCGACTGAGCCCGCGCCGAGTGCGGCACCCGCGCCAGCCGCGGAGTAGAGCAACTGTCGGCGCGTCAGCCGCGGAGAAAAGCCTGTCGTTTTCACCTGCTCGCCTCCCGCCTGTCGGTGCTCCCGCATCCGGCCAACCACTCCAGCACCGTTCCGCCGAGCGCGTGTTGTCGGGCTGTAATTTGCGGTGACTGCCGTAAGCTCGGACGGCTTCGAAGTCAGCTATCTAGACCAGATCGGTGCCGATATCCAAGGTGAAACGCGTGACAGGACGGTGTCGCGGCCGCGCAGTCGCGGCCGCACTTGCCGCCGCGGCGTGCTTCGCCGGGGCTTGCGGCGCCTGGGCTGCTGCCCCTCACTCCGAGCGGGGTCTGACCGTTCGAGCATCGATGCAGCCCGCTGACCCCGCGCCAGCCTGCTCGGCCGGCCGGCCGGTCGTGGTGCTCGATCCGGGCCACTCGGGTGGACCGAACTTCGGTTCCACCGCCGAGGTCGACGGCCCCAAGCCGGTGACCGCACTGGGCATCACGTTTCACCCGGTCGACATCGACGACTCCGGGATCATGTCGATCGACAACGCCGGCGCCCCCGGTGAGCGGGTCACGATGTGGCATGCGGCGCTCAGGATCCAGACGATCCTCCGCTCCGCCGGCTACATCGTGGACCTGACGAAGTCGAGCGCGAACCAGAACGTCGGTCTCCTCGAGCGGGTTCGCGAGGCGATCAACGACCACGCGACGATCGCGGTCAGCCTGCACTACAGCGGCGGGATCCCATTTGGAGAGGCCAACGCCCACTTCGGCGTCACCCCGCAACAAGTGGGCCGCTACCGCACAAATGTGACCAATGGCGACACGATCCGCTTCACCAACGCGCGCGTCGCAGCCGAGTCCCAACGGGATGCCAGGATCATCCAGAAGGCGCGCGCCGCCGCCGGCGACGGGGTCGATGTCGCCCCGCTTGACGAGAGCTTCCCCAGGTCTCGTGGTCTGCCGGCGTACGGCAACATCTCGATCGTCCAGGTCGTCGATCAGCGGTTTCCGTGGATCTACAACGAGGACGGGGACATCGGATTCAACTTCCGCGACTACACGACCGGGATCGCGAACGGGATCGTGCGGGCCGTGCCGATCGCCGCGTGTCTGCGACCGCACCGCTGAGGCGCGCCCGGACCCCCCTCGTCTGCCGACGAGCGCGGCATCAGCTCGGCGGCGGTCGCCTACGCCCGCAGGTCGCGCCGCCAGTCGTTGCAGGTCATGAAGTGACCCTTCGGAAACTCGACCTCGCAGGCCTCGAGCAACTCGAACGCGAGCTTGCGGCAGATCGCGTTCGACGGCGCGTTGTCGACGTTCGGGAAGGCGTGCATGAAGCGGTGTTTGTCGTCGCGCTTGGCGAGCTCGATCGCCTGCGCGGTGGCCGCCACCGCGATGCCGCGGCCCTGGAACTCCGGCACGACCATCCACCCGACCTCGTAGACCTGCTCATCGCGCCACTCCTTGGTCCAGAAGCCGACCGAACCAACGCCGCCGCCGCTCTCCGGCGTCGACGATCTTGAACATGCGGTCGCCGCCCGCGAGGCGCTCGTAGCGGCTCTGACGCTCGCGCAGCTTGTCGGGGCTCTCGGGGCCGCCGAGGTGCCGGGTCATGCGCGGGTCGCCCATCAGCCGCTCGAGTAGCGGCAAGTCGCCGCTGGCCCAGGGCTCGAGGGTCACCGTCGCGCTCACTCCGCGCAGCGTAGTCATTGCGAGCGAGGGCGCGTGCTTGCCGCCTGCTCGAAGGCCGAGCTAGTGGCGTGCGGCTGACATCAGCGCGTCCGCTACTTGGTCGGTGGCGCTTTCGCGCGGTCCGGGAAGTCGCGCCAGGATGACGCGCCGGGCCTCGTGGGGTTCCCCTCGGACCGCGATCGCCTTGACCCCCTGGGGCAGCGCGTCCAGCGCGATCGGGGCGACTGTCGTGATCGCCAATCCGGCGGCGACGATCTGGAGCTTGGCGAGCCAGTCACGAACGACGTAGCGGACGTCGGGCCGCTCCGCGAGGCCTGGCCAGGCGCCCAGCAGCGTCTCGCCCGCTTCTGAGCGGCTGGCCACCCAGACCTGGCGTTCGAGCTGATGAACCTCGACCGCTCGCGCGCGTGCGAACGGGTGGTCGACGGATACGCCGATCATCAGGTCGCGTTCGGTCAGAGTCGTGAGCTCGAGCGCCGGCGTCTCCGAGTCCGGCGGGCGGAACGGCGGCGCCTGCGCGATCACGGCCAGGTCGAGCGTGCCCGCGCGTACGGCGCGTGTCAGCGCCGGTGTCGTTCCTTCGCGCACGGTGACCCTCAGTCCCGAGGGCAACGACGCGAGCGCCTTCGGGATCAGTCCGGCCGCCGCTGAGGCGAAACCGCCCAGCCGGACGTGCGTGACCGCGGTCTGTTCTCCGGCCAGCTCGTTGCGGGCCGCGTCGAGCTCGTCGATCACGCGCATCGCGGTGCTCAGCAGGCGCGTTCCAGCGGTGGTCAGGGTGACGCCGTGCCGGCCGCGCTCGAACAGTCGCTGGCCCGCGATTGCCTCGAGTGTCGCGACCTGCCGGGAGACCGCCGATTGCGTGTAGCCGAGTGATCGCGCTGCCGCGGAGAACGAGCCGGCCTGTGCCACCTCGCGCAGGACGCGGAGCCCGCTGGGGGAGAAGTCGCCCGCAACCATTCGTATCACGCATGGTACCCGTGACAGATCTTCGCTTGAAGCATGGCTCGTCTGGGCCTATGTTGAACGCATGACAACTTCTCGAATCGCTCTCGTGACCGGCGCCAACCAGGGATTGGGTCGCGCCCTCGTCGAAGGTCTGGCGGCGCGGATGTCTCCGCAGGACCGTGTCCTACTGACCGGCCGGAACCCAGCGCGCGTGCAAGCCGCCGTCGCTGCCGTCGCAGCCGGTCCCGCGGTTGCCCACGTGGAAGGGCTGCGTGCTCGACGTCCGCGACGGCGACGCGATCGACGCGCTGGCAGAAGAGCTCGGTGAGGTCGACATCATCTTCTCCAACGCCACCTCCCGGATGAGCCCCCAGGCGGACCCCGAGGACGAGGTCGACGCGGTTGCAGAGACCAGCAACCTCGCCACGACGCGGATCCTCCGGGCATTCGCCCCACGCTTGCGTCGCGGTGGCAGGCTGGTGATAGTCGCCAGCGCGCTCGGCACGCTCGACAAGCTCGACGAGCGAATCCGCGGTCGCTTCGCCGCGGTCGCAGAGCAGGACCTCGACGCGGTCGACGCATTGATCGCCGACTGGCGCCGTGCCGTCCACGACAGCCGCGCGGTCACCGAGGGTTACGGCAGCTGGCTGAACATTCCATCGAAGGTGGCGCAAGTCGCCGCCGTCCGCGCCATCGCCCGCCAACGCCGCGAGGTCGACCTCGAGCAGAACAAGCTTCTGATGGCGCTTGTGCCCCGGACTGATCGACACCGACGCGTCGCGCCCGTGGTTCGACGACATGAGCAACGCCCAGACCCCGACCCAAGCCGCATCGTTCCCGGTCGAGCTCGCCCTATCCGACAGCTTCGACCCGGACTTCTACGGTGAACTCGTCCAGTTCGGCAGGATCCTGCCGTGGGAGACCGGCGTGCCGGTAGCGCACGCCGCCGCCTGAGCTCGGCAGCGGGTATTACGGACTTGCGCCCCGGTCGTCCATCGACGACTCGAGGGTGATCCCAAGCTTCTCGAGTGCAGGCTTGAGTGCTGGAAGTCCACCGCGTCTGGGAGCTCCGAGAGGATCCGATCGATCTCTTCCGGGGCTTGCGGCATGGGAATAATTCCGTGGCGATGACCGAGTCCACAGAAGAAGCGCCCCGCGGCGATCGGTCGCGGGTCGCCGAGTCGTCGGCGTGGGCGCCGTTCCGCTCGCCGGATTTCGCGAGGATGGCGTCGGCGCAGTTCCTGAGCAATATCGGCGGGTGGATGCAGACCGTCGGCGCTCAGGAGCTGATGCTGACGTTGACGACGTCCGCGACGCTGGTGGCGTTGATTCAGACCGCGGCGGCGCTCCCGACGGCGTTGCTTGCGGTGCCGGCCGGCGCTTTGGGGGACGTGGTCGATCGTCGCTGGCTTCTGATCGTCTCGCAGTCGTTCATGCTTGTGGCGGCCGGGATACTGGCCGGTCTGGCGTTCGCTGGGCTTGTTACTCCGGTGGTGCTTTTGGGGCTGATCTTCGCGGTCGGGGCAGGGCAGACGCTGACCTCCCCCACGTGGCAGACGCTCCAGCCCGAGCTGGTTGCCCCGGAGGACCGGCCGCAGGCGATCGCTCTGGGCGCGGTCAACATGAACCTCAGCCGAGCGATCGGCCCGGCGATCGGCGGCGCGCTGTATGCAGCGACCAGCGCCGGCGCATTGTTCCTGGTCAACGCGCTGAGCTTCGTCCCTGTCATCGGCGCCGTTTTTCGCTGGCGGGGTCGGAGCCGCCCGGCCAGTGCGGTAGGACGTGAGCACGTCGGCCAAGCGGTCCGTGCTGGAGCGCGCTACGTCGCTGGGAGCCCGGCATTGCGGGTCATCCTGCTGCGTGCGGGCTTGTTCATGCTGTTCGCCAACTCGATCTGGGCCTTGTTGCCGCTGGTGGCGCGCGGACACCTGCATCTCGGATCCGGTGGCTATGGGTTGCTGCTGGGCTGCGTGGGGATCGGAGCGGTCGCCGGTGCCACCGCGCTGCCGCGCTTGCGTGCCCGGACCACCATCGGGGTTCTTTTGACCACGGCCACGCTTGTCTTGGCGGCGGCGACGGTGGCCCTGACGTATGCGCGCGTCGTGGCATTGGCCGGCCTGGTCCTAGCGATCGCCGGCACCGCGTGGATTCTCGTCCTTTCGATTTTTAATTCCCAGTATCAGGGGACGCTGCCGGGCTGGGCCAAGGCCCGTGGCATGTCCTATTACCTCGTGATTTTTCAGGGCGGCGGCGCTCTGGGCGCTGCCGCGTTCGGTTTGCTTGCGCAGCGCGCCGGACTCACGACGGCGCTGCTGGCGGCGGGTATCGGGCTCGCGCTCGTCGCCGCGATCGGACCGCTGATGCCATTCAAGGCGATCGCTCCGCCCGACCTGTTACCGGCCGGCGATTGGCCTGACCCGCAGCTCGTGACCGGAACCGCTCCCAGCGGACCCGTGCTCGTGACCGTTGACTACCGGCCAAAGCCCGGCCTTGAGGGCGAAGTCGTCGCGAAGCTCTACGCCGGCCGCTACGCCAGACGCCGTACGGGTGCGGTTAGTTGGCGTGTGTGGGTGGATGCAGCCGATCCAACACGAGTACTCGAGCAGTTCGTCGTCGCCTCGTGGGAGGAGCATCTCCGCCAGCATGAACGCGTTAGCCGCCGCGACGAGCAGCGCCTTCAAGAGATCGCCGACATGACCGATCCGAGCAGGCCTCCGACGGTCACCCACTGGCTGGCGCCTCAACCAAAGGAAACTCCGGACTAAGGCGCCCAGTCCGGATCATTCCCTTGGGGCCGCCGCCGCAGGCCTTCACGGCGGCCTGAAAAGCGGGCGCCTGCAAGTCGAGCCCGGCGCCGCGCAAGTCGATCCCCTGGCCGCCGCCGGGGCCGGTGGTGACCTTTGGACCGGGGAACTTCGGCACGCCGTGCCCCCGCATGCACCGGCAAATTCACGCTCGCTGGAGACCCTGCGCGGCCTGCGCCGGGCTCACGTTCACGTGCGGCAGGTACTGCTCGCACTTGTGTCGGGCAGCCGCGAACGCCGGAGCGCTGACCGTCACTCCGTTGATCGCGAGCGTTTGCCCATTGGTTCCAATGTGGATGCCGCCCCTGGGGATGTCGGGGAAGTTCGGCACACCGTTTGTGCGCATGCACCTCGAGAACGCCAACGTCGAACTGGAGTCGCTGGTCGAGGCGCTCGACCCGGCCGCGCCCGCCGTGGTGCTCGTCTTGGAGGATCCACAAGCTGCGACCGCGAGCACGCAACCGAGCGCGGCAAGCGCCATCACCGGCCGGGTGGCTCGCCTCGCCCACATCGCGTTCATGGAGCGCATGTCTGCGACGCGGTTCTAGCGGAGCAGCGATAACAACGGCATAACGGCGTTATGACCGTGTTACGGCCCACGCCCACCCTCAGGAGGGTGTCGAGATGATCGAACAGGCGGCACCCTGACACCAGCGTTAGCTCAGACGTCCGGGTCGGCGTTGGTCCGGGTCGGCGTTGCTGAACGATCCCGGGCTAATCGGCGCCGACGACCTTGAAGTTCTGGTTGACGAAGATGTGGTGGGGCCAGTTGACGCCGATGTTGTGGACCTCGTATTCGCCGTTGCTCAGCTTCACAACACGGTCGACGATGCCCCCCGGGTAGGCGGCCAGCGCAGCTTCTGTCGCTTTGTTCGCTGTCGTTCCGCTGACGATTGTCCCCGACCCTTGACTGTAGCTCGCTGGGATCCCACCGACCTTCTTAGACGTGGAACGGTGCACCACGCTGGAAGGGGACCACCCCTGCCGCCGAGGAAGTTGCAGATCCGCCGCCTCTCGTCGGTTGCACGATCACGTGGCTGGCCGTGATGGTCGTTCCGCTGGTCGTGCCGAGCACGAGGACGCGCTGGCCCTTTGTGATCGT
The DNA here is from genome assembly GCA_963768015.1 of uncultured Solirubrobacterales bacterium. Classification (GTDB taxonomy): domain Bacteria; phylum Actinomycetota; class Thermoleophilia; order Solirubrobacterales; family Solirubrobacteraceae; genus Palsa-465. Next base: position 146,306 of record CAVYGK010000005.1, on the reverse strand, counting down.
GCTCGCCGAGATCGACCTTGTTCTCGTCTTGAATGTCGTCGAGGACGTCTTGTTGACGGTCACCTTCTGACCCGCCGGTGTCGTGAGGGTGAAGCTCGAGGTGGACACGTTGCCAACGGTGCCGGAGGCTCCCCCAGCGGCCGGCCCAGACCGAGCATTCGATCCTTCGCTGCCGCGCGTGGGCTGCCCTGATGCCGCCGAGTGGGACGTGGCCGTTGTGGCGTTGGCGCTGCTGCCGCTCGAACCCGAGTCGGCGATCGCGTAGCCACCGGTCGCAAGTACGATCACCGTGGCGCCGGTAGCGATGGACGTGGTGAGCTTGTGCCTGCTCAAAATCGTGGGCTTGACAGTCATGACGGTTCATCCCTTGCATTACGGGTAGGTGTTTGATCGCAATATGCGACGAGGCCGTAAGTCATTTGTGTGATGAACGGCAGGACAGCCTATGAAGGCCAGCGGTCGCGGCTCTCACTCCTCCACGTGAAACCGACGTGGGCCGTCCCGTGCACCGCAGGTCAGGGATCGCGGGCAGAGATGATGGCCCGCTCCGCCGGGCTTCCACTCTCAAGCCCCGATCGGGAGTGCGGGACCGCGCAGCGATGCGCCCGCCGGGTGACCGGCAGCCGGTACGTCAGCTTGTCGTCAGCTCAGCGAGATACAGCCAGCAGCGACTCTTTCGGGACGCTGTCTCAGCCTGCTACGCGACCGGTTGCCTCTTACTTGGGCATCACCTTCACTGTCCGGAATGCCGTGTAAAGGTTGGGATAGCCATCGCCCGGGCCGTTCTGGCTGTCGTCGCCCGCCGCCGCGATCTTCTGCAGCACGTCCATGCCGCCGATGACGGTGCCAAATGGGGTGTAGGCCGGAGCCAGGGTCGTGTTCTGCCAGGTGAAGAAGAACTGGCTGCCGTTGGTGTTCGGTCCGGCATTCGCCATCGCGACCGTCCCGGCCGGGTAGGTGGCACCGGCCAGGTTCTCATCGTTGAATTCGTAGCCGGGACCGCCGGCGCCGGTGCCGGTGGGGTCGCCGCACTGCAGAACGAAGATCCCTTGAGTGGTAAGCCGATGGCAGTGGGTCTTATTGAAGTAGCCCCGGCTGGCCAAAAAGCGGAACGAGAATGTAGTACAGGGCGCCTGGGCGGTCAGCATCCGCACAGTGATGGTGCCCTGAGTGGTGATGAACCTGACGTCGAACGGCTGCGCGGCCTGGGCGGCGTCGAATACCGGGATGCCCTTGAAACTGTCCGCCGGGATCGACGCGCGGTAGCCGCACGGATCAGTGGCTGTCGGAGCGGCCGCGGCCGCCGCGCGCACACGCAGGTTAGGAGCAGTGAGACCGCGCCGCCCGGCGGTACTCGAGGCTCCGGATGCGGTAACGCTGACCGCCGTGACCGCCGCGACCGCCGTGACCGCAGCGAGCAGCAAACGGATGAGGCGCTGATTGAGCATGACGAACACACCTGCCTTCCTGTGAGGGACGGCCGCGATTCTGACCTTTGCATCTACCAGAATCAAGCAGCGGCACCAGTAACGATGAGGCGCCGGCTATCGCGAATCGCGATTCACTTAGAGACCCGGCGCGTATGGTCGCATCAGCACGCTGTCACAACGAGCGAATCGCAACGGGGGGCAACCACACCGAGATAAACGACCATCTACTCGGCCGGTACGACTGGACCGGAGCGATGTTCCGGCTCGGTTAGCTGGTTCGCTTTAGCCGCTGCATTGTTCGCTTCGAAGCCACCTGGCCGGTTAGGGTTAATCACCGGTGCACGCAAGCCGGGAGGGTCCCACTCTGCGCGCGAGTCGGATCGCGGGCGAGGCCGGCTGATCACGATCTGGATCGTCGCGATCACCAGAACGATCACGGTCAGGATGCGCTCGCTCCTTGGAACCTCGTGGAAGAACGCGTAGATCTGGAGCGATATCGCCAGCACCTGGGCCGCGAGCGCCAGGGCGATCGCCCGCCACCCTGTCACCTCCCGCCGCTCGAGTCGACCCGGGTACGGTTGCCATGCTGCGTAGGCGACGAGAACTGCGGCGCCCGCCCATGCCGAATCGTAGATAGCGCGGTCATGAGTGTGCTCGAGAGCTTGAACCGAAGAGATCGCATCAGCAACGCTAATCACCGCCAGCCCGATCCCGAGCGCCAGCCACATCCGACCGGGGCGCCAGTCCATCAGGACAAACAGCCCGAGCACAGCCCCGACGAGCACGGCGTCTAACAGCGGATAGGCAAAATTGAGCACAATGGCCAGCCCAGATGCGCTGGAATGCTCTGCGACAGGCTGCAGGAACAGAGCCACCCAGGGCGTTGCGACGAGCAGCATCACCGCGACGCCGTCAATCCATCGATCAAGCTCGAAGCCTGGGATCCGGTCTCTAACCAGGAGGACGAGCGCCGCGACGATCAGCGGGTACCAGGCCAACCAGAACACATCTGAGATGCTCGTCTGCGGTGGCGCAGCGGCGCCGCCGAACCGAATGCTCCAGATCGTGCTGCCGACAGCCCAGCTCGCGAGCGCGAGAGCAACCAGCAGCCACGGCGCGCGGCTCCGGCTTGCGCGCAACGCTCCTCCCACGCATACGATTGCGGCACACCACAGCAGCCCGTCGTTGATCCAGTAATCAAAGAGACCGTCGGCGCCCCGCCCCCCAAGCCGAAGGCCCTGGTGCGCGGCGTAAAGCGCCACCACCACGGCCATCGTCGGCCAGATAACCCAGACAGGCGGAAGACGCGTAAGCGCGCCCCGCCACCGGGCGGCTTGGATCTTCATGGGCAGAGACTAGCTGGATGTACTCTCCCGGACAGTTCGAAGTGCTGGATTGATCGAACACCAGCAGTCTCTGGCGCCTCGACCGGGACTTCGCTCCGGCGCCGCCCGAGAACTCGTTTCGACTGACCGGGTCTGGAGGAGAAGCTCGCCGCGGCCGACGCGAAAACGTCGGCGCGCTCGTGACATTCGTCATGCCGAAATGGTGGTTGGCGGCACTTACGCAACGGCAGGCGAGATGTCAGTCTCTTCCCATCGCCGCTACCCGCCGAGACCGGCACCGCGGCGCCCCGAAAACTGTGATTCCGAGGAGACCGAAATGATCATCCTGCTCCCCCTACCGCTACTTCAGAAACCGTTCGATCTTCGCCTCGAACGCCGGCGCGTCCTGGAAGAGAAAAGCGTGTCCAGCGTCGGGGTAGAGGATCAGCTGAGCGCCGGGGATGGTCTTAGCCAGCAAGCGGTCGTTAAAGGTGGGGTCGAGCTCGTCCAGCGTCCCGTCGGCGACCAGTGTCGGGAGTCGCAGTTTCGCCAGCTTGCGTCCCGCGCGGTCGTTGCCGGCCATCCACCGGGCGATCGCAGCAGTCTGCTGGTTCTTAGTGGCGCTGCTGACGGTATAGAACGGCTTGTACTGGAGGATGCTCTCGACGTATGTCTGTGCCGCGCGGCTTTGGTTGCGCGGGAAGATCACCGAAAGCGCGGCCGCGGGGTTGGGACCTGCGAGGATCGCGGCGGGCCGCGGCGGTATCGGCAGCGACGTGCCCGTGCCAGCCTGTGTCGCGGCCAGGATCAATCGTCTCACTTGTCGCGGATGAAGAACGGCGAGCGCTTGAGCGATCATCCCGCCCATCGACCAGCCGAGCACGGCCGGGCGGTGCAACCCGAGCGCCGCGATCAGGGCACTGGTCTGGCTCGCCATCGCCGTGATCGTGAGCGGCGATCTGAGCGCCGAGGTCCTGCCGACGCCGGCGTTGTCGAACACGACGATCGTGTGATGCTCGGCGAGCGCGTCGATGAACTGGGGCGGCCAATAGTCCATCGAGCCGCTGAAGCCCATGATCAGCAGCAGCGGACTGCCGGAGCCGACCTCGCGATAGCCGACCGGCCCGGCCGGGGTGTCGACGACGTGCGTCTGACTGTTGACCACATCGGCAGCGGTTGCGGTGTGCGCTGGTGCTCGCGAGGAGTATGCGCGACCGGCGCCGCTCCAGACGCCGACGACCGCTGCGGCGCACACACCCACGAGTGCCATCGCGACCCGCGAGTGGCGCAGGGCAAACTTGGGCTGGTCGGACTTACTCTCAGTCATCGTCGAAGACGAGGGCGGTGAACAGGGCGGCAGCTGTGATTTCCGCGCCGTGAACAAACCCTAAACGCTCGGCCATCCCCGCCCTCGGGAAGGCTCTCGACCGAGTTCGGCAAGTTGGTCGACGATGCTCGTGAGCGGCTGTGTAGCGTCGATCTCGTGGGTGCAGGTTCTACGCAGCAGCGGTTCGGCCTCGGCCAGGTCGCGGAGAATAGTTCGCGCTGCTCGGGGCTCTTGCCATACGAGTTCGTTGTTCGGGTCTCGACACGCGTGAGGAGGACCGCGGCAGGGGCGATGAGCAGGACGACGGCGTCAAAGCGCGGATAGAACCGGCCTTGGTTTGACACCGTCCCCGAGACGTAGGGCGATGGGCCAGCTTCGCGCGCCAGAAGCTCGGTGATCCGGTCCTCGCGCCAGACATACCCGCCTTCGTGATCAGACCACTGGGTCCAGCCAGGCTCGTCGCTGTCGACCACCCGACAGCCGAGTCTTCCCAGGGCCACCTACGCGCTGGACTTTCCCGTCCCGGACATGCCGGTGATCAGCACCCTTCGCATGAAGATCAGCCTAGAGGTGGGCGGTCCTAGGCACGAACAGTTCCCGGGGAGGCCGGCCGCTGTTCGGCTACATCGAGTGCTCCGCCCCCGGCAGGTTCGAAGGTGCGGCCATCGACTTAGAAGCTGCTCATTTGCAGGACTTTTATCACTGGTATGGGCGATCTAGCGCAAGTCAGTGCAGCTAGCGGAGGTCAGAATTGCTGACTTCGGGGCATGCCGGGGACATCCACCAACAGTGGGTCTCGAGCGAGCGCGACGGGGGGCGTGCTCCACCGTGCTTTTGAAATGGGCGGGGCTTGCGTTGACGACGCGCCCGGGATCGGCTACAGAGGGGCAGTGCGCGAGGTTCCGAGGTCCGTGACGGAGGTCCCGATCGCGATGCTGTTCAGCGATATTGAGGGCTCGACCCTGGCGGCTCGGGCCTTGAGATCGGAGTGGCCGCCAGTGCTGAGGGAGCACCACGACATTCTGCGATCGGCCATCGCTGAGGCCGGCGGACGGGTCGAGCTCACGGAGGGGGACGCGTTCTTTGCCACGTTCCGGGGTGCCGGCGATGCTGTGGCCGCCGCAGCCGCTGCGCAGCGAGCGTTGCGGGGGCATCGCTGGCCGGCGATGGTGCAAGAGCTGCGCGTGCGGATGGGTGTACACGTGGGTCTGGTGGAGCGTGTAGAGACCGGCCTGGTGGGGATCGAGATTCACCGCGCAGCGCGGATCGCGGCCGCGGCTCACGGAGGTCAGGTACTGGTGTCCGCAGAGACTCGGGCGGGGCTGGATGACTCGGCCGAGGTCGAGGATTTGGGGTTGCACCGCCTCAAGGACTTTCCGGAGCCGATGCGCCTGTTCCATCTGCGGGTTGACCCCGACCGGGGGGCGGGGGCGTTCCCGGCGCCCCGCTCGCTCCAGGTGCGACCGACGAACCTGCCGCCGGCGCGTCGTGCTCTGGTTGGCAGGGGTGCGGTCGTGAGCGAGGCGCGCGCTGGGCTGCGGGAGCATCGCCTGGTCACCCTGACCGGTCTCGGGGGTGTCGGTAAGACCCATCTCGCGCTAGTTGTCGCTCTCGCGGAGCTGGAACGGCACCCGGGCGGTGTGTGGCTGGTCCACGGTGAGCGCGTGACCGCTGCTAGTGAGCTCATTCCCTCGGCGGCGGCCGCGATGCGCGTGCGCGATGTGCCAGATGTCCGACTGGTGGACGCCATCGCCGACCATCTCCAGGCCGATCCCGCGCTCGTCGTCTTCGACAATCTGGAGCATCTCCCGGGTGCGGCGATGGAGGTCGTCGAGCTGTTGTCGGCGGCTCCGTCGCTGCGCGTCCTGGCGACGAGTCGCGCTCCACTGCGGGTAGCGATCGAACATCGGATCGCGGTGCAGCCGCTCGGCGCGGAGGACGCGGCGCGGCTATTCGCGGTGCTCGCGCGTGAAGCAGATCCCGATGCAGCGCTCGACGACTCGTCGGCAATCGACGCGGTGTGCCGGGCGGTCGAGGGGTTGCCGCTTGCGCTGGAGCTGACGGCGGCAAGGCTGCGTGTCGTGACCGTAACCCAGCTGGCTCAGCGGTTGGGATCTCTGGCTGACCTCCGATCAGCCTCGCCTGACCTGCCCGTTCGCCAGCAGTCGCTGCGCGCCACCATCGAGTGGTCCCTCGCGCTGCTCTCCGCGGCCGCCCAGCAGCTGTTTAGCTGGATGGGCGTGTTCGCCGGTCCGGTGGCGCTCGAGGTCATCGAGGCCGTGTGCGAGGACGAGATCGACGTGCTCGAGGCGGCGTCCGAGCTGTTGGATTATGCGCTGCTGCGTCGCCACCCGGCCGGCCTGGAGCTGGTCGCCGCACTGCGCGAGGTCGCCACTGAACGGCTGGCCGTGTCTGGTGACGAGAAGCGGGTGCGACAAGCCCATGCCCGGGTCATCATCGCCACCGCGGCGGCCGCTGGCCGGGTCCCGAGTGCCGGGCGCGCCGATCGCCTGCGGGTTGTGGCCCTGTTCGACGAAGCGTGGCGGGCCGCAGCGTGGGCGCGTGGGGCTGACCCACGCCTTCACCTGCGGCTGGCCACGCTGTATGCCACACCCTGGGGGTTCTTCCAGGGCCGCGTCCGTGAGGCCCTGAATGAGAGCACGCTGGCGGTGTCCACTGCAGAGACCATCGCCACGCCCACCGAGCTGGCCGAGGCGCTACTGACCCATTCGCAGACTCTGTCGTGGGCCGGCGAGGCCGGCGAAAGCCTGCGGGCGACCCAACGCGCCGCGGAGCTCATCGCGGATCCGTCGCCGGAGCAGGCCACTCACATCGCGCATGTGACCTCCCTGGCCCACATCGGTGTCAGGGATTACCCCGCCGCGGTGCAAGCCGCCGGCGAGGCGGTCCTCCAGGCGCGGTCGTTCGGCCATCAGGGCACCCTGCTCGCCAGCCTGGCCTATCACGCGCAGGCGCTCGTGTGCGTCGGCGAGTTCGATGCCGCGGGGCCGCTCCTCGACGAGGCTGAGACGCTCGCCCTGCAAACAGACACAACCATAGCCATGTGGCTGCCCACCTTTCGTGCTGATTGGTCGCTTGGGCAAGGCGACGCGCACGGTGCGCTCGCGGGCTACACCGCGGCGATGACCTCGGCGCTGGTGGAGGGCGATGTCGGCTCGGCGATCTGGAACGCCGCCGGCATCGTGGTGGGGCTGTCCGCGCTGCACGACCCGGCGGCAGCGTTCGAAGCCGGGATCCTGCTGGAGCTCGCGGCGGCTGAGCAGGGCATCGCACTGGCGCTCGTCAGGGAGTCAGGCATGACGGTTTCCCAGGCCATCGACGATGCGCTGGGCAGGCTGCCGGCCGACGAGGCTCAAGCCATCCGCGACCGCGCGAGCGCCGCACCGAAGAACCGGCGACTGGAGTACATCCGGTCTCTCGCAGACGTGGCGTCCGCGCGCACCGGCAGTCCGCTCAGTACAGACGGCGAACACGCCGGACCTGGGTCAGGTGGTTCAGCATGACCGATTCAGGCGCTTTTCTTACGCCCCCGGCAGGATTCGAACCTGCGGCCATCGGATTAGAAGTCCGGTGCTCTGTCCACTGAGCTACGGGGGCTCAGCACGAGAGTAAACGCGAGCCGGCGGCGGGTTGCAGCGACCAGGTCCCAGCGCGGGCTAGGCGGGAGAAGGTGACGTCGACGAGCTCGCGGACGGCGCGCTCGCCGTCACCGTTCCCTTGACCCATGACGCGCAGCCGAGTCGCCTCGGGTGCTGAGTCGCGTACGGGTGCTTCACGTGCCGCCCCTTGAACACATAATCGACGAGGTACGAGACGTCGGCCGTCTGGCGATCTGCGCTGAACAACCCGGAGATCTCGACGTACGCGGTGCCGTTTATCTTGCCGCGCGGCCCGCGTGTCTTGACCTTGAAGCTGGTGCTGAACCGGCCTGCTTTCGAGATCGACATGCGCCGTTCGGTGACCGTCGCCGTTCCCGAACCGCAGTAGAACGAATAGCCGCCTCGGAAGTCCGTCACCGCCTTGCCGTCTGACGAGGTCTGAAAAGAGATCGCGCCGCCGCCGTCCGCCGTCCAGCCGGTAGCGTCGTTCATGTAGTCCGTGCCGGTGCCCGTGTAGAGCGCGGCGGGCAGCGGGGGAGCAGCGATCGCGGCCCCCACCGCGATCAAGCCCCCAAGCCCCACGGCAATCATCCATCCCAGACGAGACTGCATCCCCACTCCCTTGGCTGGCGGGCACTATAACGCGACATTTCCTGAGCGCGCAATAGTTCTTTCGGACTACCGCGCTGGTGGGGTTATATATCGGGGCGCCCGGATTCGAACCGGGGAAACCTCTCGCCCCCAAAGCGAGCGCTCTGACCAGACTGAGCTACGCCCCGATGGGGCGGAAGTTTACCCGGCCCAGTCGTCGCGTACGCGATCGATCCAGGCCTGAAGTCTTGCTCGGAGCAGCGTGTCGCAGACGCGGACACTCAGCACGCCGTGGCTGGACCGCCAGAGCCGACCGTGCAGCTGACCGCTGTTGGACTTCCGCTGTAACGTGATGACAGCTCCATCGATATCCAGGACGTGCCCCCAATACTGGCGAAGCTCCGTGAGGTCTTGGTCCGCGTGATATTGCAGTGAGTAGGTCGGCGGCTTGCTGGACAGCCTCGCCAGCCACTTCGCTGCAGCGCAGACGACCCGGGGATCGGAGTTGCCAATCGAGACGACGTTTCGATTGCGCTTGTAACCCTCGGCGATGTAGAGCACGACGAAGTCACGAAAGGTCGGCACCGCCACGAGCTCGTCGTAATCGATTAGGCCCTGGGCGTAAGCGGCTTCGCGTAAACGGCGGTACTTGGCCTGCATCGCAGCTGTGCCCTTCTTCTGGCCTGCCGACCAACGCCGGGGCTTGCCGAGCGGTAGATCCCGGATCCAGTAGTAGACGGTGGTCCGCGGCAACGCCAGACACTCGGCGAGCTCGTCGAGCGTCAGGTGCTTCTCGAGCCGCAGGGCACGCGCACGGAGTCTGAGGTACTCGGGGTAGGCCATTGCTACGAACGTATGTTCGCATCCGGGGCGGACGGATCGCTCAGGAACCGAGCGACCCGATCGGATAGCCTCGGGCGCCCAATGGCCGAGATCCAGCCGCTGCGCGCACTGCGCTACGACCGTGAAAAGACTGGAGGCCTGCAGGATGTCGTAGCTCCGCCGTACGACGTGATCGACGCGCCGCAGCGAGCAGAGCTCGAGCGGCGCTCGCCATACAACGTGGTGCGAATCGACCTCCCCGAGGGCGGCGACGATCGCTATGACAAGGCTGCCGCGCTGCTTGGCGAGTGGCGCGACCAGGGGATCATCGTCCAGGACGAGCAACCCGCGCTGTGGACGCTCGAGCAGGACTACACCGGCCCGGATGGCAAGCGCCGGACGCGACGCGGCTTCTTCGCGCGCGTGCGCGTCGAGCAATACGGACCCGGGAGGATCCGGCCACACGAGCGCACCCACCCAGGTCCGAAAGAGGACCGGCTGCGCCTGACGCGGGCCACGAAGGCCAACCTGTCACCGATCTTCTCCCTCTACTCAGACCCCGACGGCTCAGCTCGCCGAACGCTCGAGGAGCACGCCGAGCCGTGGGCGCAGACAACCGACGACGACGGAACGGTCAACCGCCTTGCCCGGGTGGACGACCCGGCGGCGATCGAGCGTGTCGAGGGCATCCTGAGCCAGACCGAGCTGCTGATCGCCGACGGCCACCACCGCTACGAGACGGCGCGCGTGTATGCCGACGAGGTCGGCGGCGAGGGCCCACACCGCTACGTGTTGATGTGCCTGGTCGCGCTTCAGGACCCCGGTCTGACCGTCTTTCCCACCCACCGGCTCGTCAACGGCCTCACGGCCGATCAGCAGGAAGCGCTCGCCACCTCGCTCCGAAACGAGTTTGAGATCGCAGCGCTCGAAAGCACCTCCGAGCTCGTGCCAGAGGCATCGAACACGGTCCGGATCGGGTACGCCGACTCGCACTTTCGCAAGCCGTACATGCTCACCCTCACAGATCAGGCGATCGCCGACGCGGCGCTGCCCGATCACGCGCCCCCCTATCGCCGACTCGACACGGCCGTGCTGGAGGCGCTGATCCTCAAGGGCGCGCTCGAGATGAGCGACGAGGACATCGACGAGCTGAACGGCCTCGCCTACGCGCGCGACTTCGACCAAGCGCTCGAGCTGATCGAGAGCGGCGCTTACGACGCCGCGTTCTTCATGGCCCCGCCGCCGATCGCGGAGGTCCAGGATGTCGCCGCGGCCGGGGAGAGCATGCCGCCGAAGTCGACGTATTTCTTCCCCAAGGTCCCGACCGGGCTGCTGTTCAACCCGCTGACCTGACGGCCATCAGTCGACGACCCGTACCCCGGCCTCGCGCAGCGCCGACACCGCGCGCTCCGCGTCGCCGGCGTTGACCTCGACGGCGCGCGTCGCGGGTCGGTGCACGATCACGTCAAACCCTGCTCGCCGCGCATCCAGTGCGGTGTGCTTGACGCAGTAGTCGAGCGCCAACCCAACCACGTGGACGGTGTCGACGTCTCGCTCGCGCAGTAGCTGCTCGAGCTCGGTGTCCTCAAATCCCGAATATCCGTCGGTGTCGACGAGCCGTCCCTTGTCGATCACGAAATGCATCAATGACCCGTCGATCTCGTCGTGGAGCTGCGCACCGGCCGTATCGGCGACGCAGTGGTCGGGCCACGGACCACCCTGAGCGGCAAACGAGCCGTGATCCGGCGGGTGCCAGTCGCGGGTCGCGACGACGAACTCAAACTCCTGGGCGAGCTCGTTGATCGGCTCGATCACGGCGTCGCCGTCGGGGACCGCGAGTGCGCCTCCGGGGCAGAAGTCGTTCTGCACATCGACGATCACAAGCGCCTCCATAACCGCGAATATAGTCCGGCGATGAGCCCACCCTCGCGCTCGCGCGAAGCCGTCCGGGACCAGCTGCGCAAGGTCCTGCTGAGCACCCAGGACGCGGTCGCGCTGGAGGTGCGCGGCGGGACGGACGCAGCGGTCCTGGTCCCCCTGTACCTCGATCGGGACGAGCTCGTCGCCGTGCTGACCGAGCGCCGCGCGGACCTCCGGCGCCACGCGGGCGAGATCTCGTTCCCGGGCGGACGCCACGACGAGGCCGACATCGATCTCAGCGCGACCGCGCTGCGCGAAGCACACGAGGAGATCGGCCTGTCGCCCGACGCCGTTGAGCTGCTGGGCGCGCTGCAGCCGACACCCACGATCGCCACTGGTTACGCCGTCTATCCGTTCGTCGGGCTGATCGACCCAGGGCAGACCTGGCAGCTGAGCCCGCTTGAAGTCGCCGAGGTGCTCGAGCTGCCGCTCACACAACTGCGCGCCGGCTACGGGCGCCGACGGCTGCTGCGCCGCGGGATCCCGATCCGGACCGACACCTACGTCGTCGACGGGAAGCTGATCTGGGGCGCGACGGCGCGGATCCTGGCGGATCTGTTCGATCGAATTAGCTCGTGAGTATGCGTTCGACGGCAGCCACCGCCGCAGCCAGCCACGCGTCGTGGAGGCGCGGGACGGTGTCCAGCAACACGTACGGGATCAGCGATCGCTCGCAGCGGCGACGGACCCGCTCGGCGCCGGACAAGAGCAGCTGATCCCCCACGGAACCCGCCGACTCGTAAACGACGCCGCGAACGGTGGTGTCGATCATCCGCTCGAGCAACATCTCGAGTCGCGTTGTGTGCAGCGCCGCGAGCTGCTCGCGGCTGCCGCTCGCCGAACCGAGCAACACACACGCGACGCCAACTTGCGCGAGCGCCGGCGCCAGCGTGGCGATCCGGTCGGGATCGCCGACGTACGGCTCGACGTCGGCCGCCGCAATCACGTCCACGCGCGCCGTATCTCGCGTCGTGCCCCGGACCGCATGGCCGGCCTCGTGCAGCTCGCGCGCGAGCGATAGACCGCGGCAGCCGCAGCCGATGATCAGGCAGCGCGCCACAGCACGGCGGAGTCAGCTGTCCGTGCCGCGGCTGCGCCCGGACTCGCGCTCGATGTCGGCACGCGTGCGCTCCGGCAAGCCCGCGGGCGCGGCGCCGGGCGTTGGTCGCCTGCAGCAGCTCGTCGACGTCGCGATCGGCGAGGTAGGAATCACGGCGACGGAGCTGCTCGTTGTAGTCGTCCATCACCTGGCGCTCGAGGTCGGCGACCGTCACTTCGCGCTCGCCGCGGCGGCGGCGCCGCTCGTTGTGGGCAGCGAGCATCTGGTCGAGGTCCTCGGCTTCGAGCTCCTCGCGCTCCTCCATGATCTGTCGCGCCGACCGCAGCCCCAGCTGCTCGAGCCCAGAGCCGGGGAAATGCCTGCCGATGTAACCACAGCCACAACACCACTACTGCGATAGAACCCAGCAGCACGATCGCGAACGGATCCACCGGCGACGAGTGTAAAGGGCGCAACTTCCCAGATTGAGTTTGTGTTTATGCGGGCGTCTAGAACGCCACCGCACTGGGCGGGCCGGAAGCCAGCGGAGGCGGATCCCATAGCAGGTCGATAGGAGGCTTCATGCGTCTTCGCTTCACCGTGCTCGCGGCCGTGCTTGTCGCGCTCGCGAGCGCAGCCATCACGTCGTCGGCCGGCGCAGCGCCGCGTCAAAATCGCGGGCTCACGATCCACCCGAGCCCACCCAGCATCGTCGCCGGCGAGGGGGTGCTGATCTACGGCCGCCTGCTGGGTCCGGGTCACTCAAACCAGGTGATCCGGCTGTACCACCGCATCAACCCGAACCCGTTCTTCACGCTGATCTCGACCACGCGGACGGACGCGCTGGGTTTCTACGAGTTCACGCGCGCGGAAGGGATCGTGCTCACCAACCGCAGCTGGTTCGTTCGCGGACCTGATTTCACTCACAGCCGCACGGTGCAGGAGCGCGTCGCGGCCGAGGTGACGCTGGCGTCGAGCGCGATCAGTGGCACGACGCGTCACGCGCTGACCTTCTCCGGGCACGTGACGCCCAACCACGGCGGCGACCCGATCCTGCTGCAGCAACAGCTGCAGGGGGGTTCCGGCGCCAACTGGAAGACGATCGGCGTGACCCGCGTCGGGCCGGGCTCGAACTTCCTGATCACGCATGCATGGCGTGTGCCGGGTGGCTACAACGTGCGGGCGCTGCTGCCGGCGGATCCGCGCAACGTCGCGAGCCCCTCGGATTCGATCCCAATCGTGATCCAACAGACCGAGGTGCCGGACTTCACGATCAACACGTCTGATCCGATCGTGACCGACGGCTCGCCGTACACGATCTCGGGGGTTCTGTACGAGCCGGGGACAACCACGCCGGAGCCGAGCACGAGCGTCAGCCTGTACGACCGTTCACCGGCCGACGGCCCGTTCCGGGAGCTCGAGTCGACGACCACAGGAACGGACGGGAGCTACAACTTCCCGAACCTGACGTCGCCGACGAACCAGCTCTACCAGGTGCGGACCACGTTCCCGCCGAAGCGTGCCAGCGCGGTCCTGTTCGAAGGTATCCAGGACGTGCTGTCGTTCAACTCGAGCTCCTCGACCTCGATGGTCGGCGGCACGGTCACGTTCAGCGGCAATGTCTCACCGGACAAGGCCGGTCACGTGATCTACCTTCAGAAGCTGGGCTCGGACGGCAACTGGCACACGGTCGAGACGGGGTTTGTGAACGCCGCCTCGAACTTCGCAGTTCCCGTGGACGTTCGGAACCCCGGGCTCGAAGGAGTTTCGGGCACGGATCACCGGCGGTCCCGCGAACGTGGGTGGCGCCTCGTCAGCCCGCGACGGTCGTCGTGACGCTGCCGGCGCTGCCCCATCCTGCCGAGCGACCTAGGCCGAGAGGATTGTACGCTGCGCTCCGGCCCTCGTCGCCTCGGCGGCGGGGGCCGGTCGCGTTTCCGACGGGCGCGGGTGCGCTGATGTAGCGTCCAGCGCATGGACTTCGAACTAACAGACGAGCAGCGCCTGATCCGCGAGACAGCGCGCGCATTCACAGACAAAGAGATCGTCGACCGCGCGCGCGAGAACGATCGCAACGAACACTTCGACCTCGAACTGGTTCGCAAGATCGCGGACCAGGGTTATCTCGGTGCGATCGTGCCCCGCGAGTACGGCGGCGCCGGCCTCGACTACCTCAGCTACGGGATCGTCGTCGAGGAGATCGGACGCGGCGACTCGGCGATGCGAACCGTGATCTCGGTCCAGACCTCGCTCGTCTGTTCGGCGATCCTACGCTGGGGGACCGAGGAGCAGAAGCAACGCTACCTCCCGAAGCTCTGTTCCGGCGAGTGGCTCGGCTGCTTCGGACTGACCGAACCCGACACCGGCTCAGATGCGGCCAACCAGCGCACGCGCGCGACCAAGACCGACTCCGGCTGGGTAATCAACGGCGCCAAGATGTGGATCTCGCTCGGCAACCACGCCAATGTCGCGATGATCTTCGCGCAGACGGATCCCGACAAGGCTCACCGCGGGCTGGCCTGCTTCCTGGTCGAGACTGAGGGCAATGCGGGGTTCCAGCCCCAGGAGATCCATCACAAGATGGGGCTGCGCGGATCAGATACGGCGTCGATCTCACTGATCGATTGCGAGGTCGGCGACGACGCCATGCTGGGCGAGGTGGGTGACGGCTTCAAGATCGCGATGACCTCGCTCGACTCCGGCCGCTACAGCGTCGCGGCGGGCTGCGTCGGCATCTGTCAGGGATGCGTGGAAGAGTCGGTGAACTACGCGAAGGAGCGCCAGCAGTTTGGGCGCCCGATCGCCAGCTTCCAGCTCGTGCAGGCGATGATCGCCGACATGGCGGTCGAGACCGACGCGGCGCGCATGCTCGTCTACCGCGCGGGCTTCCTCAAGGACACCGGTAAGCCGAACACGACTGAGACCTCGATCGCGAAGCTGTATGCCACGGAGGCGGCGGTCAAGTGCGCGAACACCGCGATCCAGGTGCACGGCGGCGCCGGCTACGTCGACGACCACCCGGTCGAGCGCTACTTCCGCGACGTCCGCGTAACGACGCTCTACGAGGGCACGTCGCAGATCCAGAAGCTGATCATCGGGCGCGCGCTGACGGGGATCAACGCGCTGGTCCCCGCCTAACGCGACGATGGGCACCGGCAGTGACGCGGCGCCGAGCGTGATCGGCGTCGCCGGCGCAGGAACGATGGGCGCCGGGATCGCGCAGCTCGCGTGCCAGGCCGGCGCGCGGACGTTGCTGCACGATCCCGACGAACAGGCGCTCGAGCGCGGCATCAAGCGGATCGCCGACCAGCTGCAGCGCAGCGCCGATCGCGGCCGCCTGACGACCGAGCAGGCCGAGCGGGCCCGTGAACTGCTCGTGGCAGCGCCCGCACTGGAGCAACTGGCACCGTGCGAGCTGGTGATCGAGGCGTCGCCGGAGCGGCTCGAGATCAAGCGCCAGCTGTTCGCACGGCTGGCGGAGATCGTCGACCCCGGGTGCGTGCTGGCGACCAACACGTCATCGCTGCTGGTGACTGCGATGGCCGACGCGGCCGGCGACCCGTCACGCGTCGTCGGCATGCACTTCTTCAACCCGCCGCCGGTGATGCGCCTGCTTGAAGTGGTCGCCGGGGCCGCAATCGTCGCCGCGGGCGCTGGCGGTCGCCCGCGCCGCCGGCGAGGCGATGGGCAAACTGGTGATCGACGCCGTCGACGGTCCGGGGTTCATTGTGAACCGCTGCAACCGGCCGTTTGGGCTCGAGGCGCTGAGGCTGCTACAGGAGCGGGTGGCGACGATCCCGGAGATCGACGCGGCCTGCCGACTGGGTGGCGGCTTCCGGATGGGGCCGTTTGAGCTGATGGACCTGGTCGGGGTCGACGTCGGGCTCGACGTTGCGCGGTCCTTCTACGAGCAGAGCTTCGGCGAGCCCCGTTGGCGACCGTCCCCGATCACGGTCAAGACGGTCGCCGCCGGGCGTCTGGGACGCAAGGCCGGCCGTGGGTACTACGAGTACCCCGCCGACGGCGACTACCGCCCGCCAGATCCTGAGCCGCCCGCCCCCGGCGGCGGCGACGGCCTGGTCGTGATCGCCGGCGAAACCGCGCTGGCGTCCGAGCTGCGAGAGGCGGCGGGCGAGTCGGGCTGGGCTGTCGCCGATCCGCTCGAGGCGCAGGAGCTCGCCGCGCCGTTTCTGATCGTCGATGCCACCATCGGCGGCGAGGAGCCCGACGCGCCCCTGCAGGGGGGCCCGCAGGCGATCTGCGTCGCGGCCGGTTCGCTGGCGGCGCTCGATCCGGGCGGCTCGGCGGTCGGCTTTCACGCGCTGCCGCCGCTGCTCACCGTCGCGGCTGGTCGAATTGACGCGCGGGCCCGACAGCGCCGAATCGGCGGCGACGGCGGCTGAGCAGTTCTTCGCGACGCTCGGCAAGCACACGTTGTGGGTCGGGGACGCGCCCGGTCTGGTCCTTGGCCGGATCATCTGCCAGGTCGCGAACGAGGCCGCGTTCGCGCTCGGCGAGGGGCTCGGCAGCGCGGAGGACATCGATGCTGGGATGCTGCACGGGCTCAGCTATCCGCGCGGAATCCTCGCGTGGGCCGACGGGATCGGCCTCGATCATGTGCTCGCGGTGCTCGATGCGCTCGCGCTCGAGCGGGGCGAGGAGCGCTACCGCGCTGCGCCAATCCTGCGGCGACTCGGCTGGTCGGGCCGCTTGGGTCGCCAGACCGGGGCGGGATTCTTCGAATATCGATGATCGTGCGCGCGATCCTGATCAGCTCCCTGATCGCGGCCGTCGCCCCGGCCGTCGTGCTGACGCCCGCGGCGAGCGCACAATGTGCTCAGGCGTCGAGCTCCGTGCTCGATGCTTCGACCGCGCAGATGCGCAGCGCCGTGGTGTGTCTGATCAACGATCAGCGGACCGAGCGAGGCTTGCCGCGGCTCCGAGTCAACGCCCACCTCAACCGCTCAGCGCAGGGGTGGACGAACGTGATGGTCGACGATCACGAGTTCACGCACGGCACCAACTTCGCCGCCCGGATCAGGGCGGCCGGCTACGACTGGTCGGCGGCGGGCGAGAACATCGCGACCGGATTCGCGACGCCGGCCGCGGTGGTCAACGCTTGGATGGCGAGCACGGGCCACTGCCGCAACATCCTCAGCCCGACGTTCGCGGCCGTCGGCACGGGCGTCAGCCGGGATGGCGTGCGCGGTTACGGGAGCGTCGGCACGTGGACCCAGGACTTCGGGCTGTGGATCGGGAATCGACCGCCGTCGCGCAACTCGGGACCGGCCGCCGGCTGCCCCTATTAGCTGCGCGCGACCGCCGTATCGGTCACAGCGTCCGCGCCGGCCGGCGTGTCGCGCAGATACCACTCGGCATCGAGCGCTGCCTGGCAGCCAGAGCCTGCCGCGGTGACCGCCTGGCGGTAAGTGTGATCGACCAGGTCACCGGCTGCGAACACTCCCGGCACGTTGGTCAGCGTCGAGCGGCCCTGCGTCACGACGTAGCCCTCGTCGTCGGTCTGCACCTGACCTTCGACTAGCTGCGACTGGGGCACGTGACCGACGGCGATGAACGCGCCACCGATCTCGAGCTCACGGGCAGAGCCGTCGGCGGTGTTGCGCAGCTTGGCGACCGCGAGCGACTTATCGTCGCCGGCCGAGAACTCCTCGACCACATACGGCGTCAAGAACTCGATGTTCGGGACTGCGCGCGCGCGGTCGAGCATGATCGCCGAGGCGCGGAAGTTGTCGCGCCGGTGGACGACCACAACCTTTGAGGCGAACTTGGCGAGGAACATCGCCTCCTCCATCGCCGAGTCGCCGCCGCCGACGATGATCGTCGGCACCTGCTTGAAGAACGCCGCATCGCAGGTCGCGCAGTAGCTGACGCCGCGCCCTGCCAACTCCATCTCGCCCGGGACGTCGAGCTTGCGGTGCTCGGCACCCATCGCCAGGATGACCGCGCGCGTGAGGTGAAGGTCGTCGCCGACCCAGACTTTGTGCGGGCCGCCTCCCGACGAGAACTCGACCGCGGTCACGTCGTCGGTCTCCAGACGCGCGCCGAACCGCTCTGCCTGGTCGCGGAAGTGCTGCATCAGCTCCGGGCCGGTGATGCCCTCCGGGAAGCCGGGGTAGTTCTCGACATCGGTCGTCTGCTGCAGCAGACCGCCCCACGCAAAGCCCTCGATCACGAGCGGCTCGAGGTCCGCGCGCGCCGTGTACAGCGCCGCCGTATAGCCGGCCGGACCGCTCCCGACGATGATCACGTTCTCGATCTTCTGCGCAGTCACTTCATTAAGTATAGCTTGGGGCTGCGTCGGTGCGCCAGCGAGCGACCGTCCGACGCAACTGCAGATATGCGACGGCGCCAGGAAGTGTAGGCAGCCAGAAGGCAAAAACGCGATAGGCCAGAACGGCCACCACCGCGAGCTGAACCGAAACGCCGAACGGCGAGAATGCGCCGATCATGCCGCCGTCGACGCCACCGATTCCACCCGGCAGCGGCAGCGTGTTACCGAGCATCCCGATGAAGTACGACATCACGATCACGGCCCCGGCGGCGAGCGCCGAAGGCGTGAAAGCACGCCCACAGCACCGCGATATCGAACCCCCACCAGGCGATCGCCCCCAGCAGGTACGGGTCCCGGCCGCGCACGAGGTCGAGCGCCGTCCGCACGCCGCTCGCCGCCGCCGCCGGCGCGGCGACCACCGGACCGGCGATCCGGCTCAACCGGCCGCCGTGCAGCCAGCGCTTGACGAGCGGGTCGAAGTCCGTCGGCGCAGTGAGACCATCAGGAAGATCGCGATCACGACGGCGCCGAAGATCGCCGGCACGATCGTCAGCGCGAACGGGTTCGGGCCCGCAAACAGCCCTAGATACAGGCCGAGCCCGTCGAGCACCAGCGCTCCCATATAGACCGCGTACAGCAGCGCCATGAACGCGATCATCCTGCAGGCGACGACCTCGCGCTCGATCCCCGAGCGGCGCAGCGCCCACGCCGTCAGCGCGATCCCGCCCGCCCCCGCGGCGGCGAACAGCCGCGTCGCCGCGAGTCCCGCCATCGTGATCTGGTAGCTCGCGCGCCAGTCGATTCGCGAGTGCCCGCGCACGAACACGCCCCGGAACAGCGCGATGTAGCCGAAGAACGAGAGCACCTCGAGCACCGCCGCGAGCCCCAGCCACAGCGCGTCGCCGTGCTCGATCCGGTTCCACGTCTCTCGCAAGCCGAGCAGCTTCGGCAGCACGAAATACAAGAACGCGGCAACCGAGACGACCAACACGATCGAAGCCAGCAGACGCTTGCGGGTGAACGTGACCCGCGGCATCTCCTCGCTCGCCCGGCGGTGGTTGGAGCCGAGCTGCCGTGCCTGCTGCGAGGCTCCCAAGAGCCGTGTGTCCCCATTGGTCGAAGTGTCCTCGTCGGGCGCTGCAGGCCGCCGGCGCTCGATCGAGGACTTGTCCCCCACTCGCCCCGGTGCTCCTACCCGTCCGTAGCGAGCTGTTGCAATCGGGCCAGGCAGCACGCGAACCGCTGCGCGAGCGGCGCGGCCCGAGGGGAGGCGCGGCGCACCGTCTCCGCCAGCACAGCGCCGCCGACGAGGTCGATCGCGTAGTGCTCGCCCAGATAGACGAGCGCGAGGCCGAGCAGTCCCGCGTAGGTCCAGCCGATAGTGCCCGCGACCGGACCCACCTCCGAAAGCAGGTGCGCACCCATCAAGGAGGTGGCAAAGTGCAACGACGGCATCGCAGCGAGCGGATTCCCTCCGAGGACGTCGTAGAGGGAGGGCCAGCGGTCACCCCAGAACTCCTCGCCGTACTCGATCATCATCCGCCTCACCCGGGGCGAGCCGGCATCGACCAAGCGCCCGTACCGCGCCGCATACCACGGAGGCGCTGTTGGGATCGCCCAGTAGAACGTCGCGCCGATGTCGAACACCGCGTACATCCGTGCGGCGGCCGATGGGAACCGCTCCGGGCGCCGAGCCAGGACGTACAGCACGCTGACGTGCGGAACCGCGAACCAGACCCAGTGACACCAGACCAGGACGCGCTCGAACCGGTTGATCGCGCCCGGCGTCGACAGCCCGTGCTGGAGGCGCACGGTCGGCGGGATGCCTAGCCCAAGGAGCTTGTCGGCGTCGATCGGGTAGTCGATCCGGACCCGCTGCGCCTGGGTCTCTGCGTCGTCGTGGGGCAGCTCGTACGCCGCCAGATAAGCCCACATGTTGAGCGAGCAGATCGCCAGCTCGCGCTCGCGGCTGGGCGGCATGGCGACGGCCAGCGCCGGTGCCGCGAGGGCCGAGCTCGCCATCACGGCGGCCGGCGGTAGCTTGATTCGCCGACGCACCACAGGAGCGGCGGCCCCTGCTGCGACGAGGGCCCAGGCACCGGCTCTGATTGCCCTCGAGATACGCAAGTGGCCGCCAGTATAGGCGGGGCGGGCGCCGCGTCCCCAGGCCTCGACAGATAGAATGCCCGCCGCCTTGAGACCTGCCGCTCACCGCGCCAAGCCCGGCCTCCGGCGCCGCCGACTGCTCTCGAGCCCCCGGCTCCATGGTGCGATCGGCCTGCTAGCGGTCTCACTGGTGGTGTCGCTCGCGGTCGCCCCCGACGCCTTGGCGAACTTCATCACCCCGAAATCGGGCGGCTCGCCGAACGCCAACCAGATCCACTCGCTGTACTCGATCGTCCTCTACCTCGCGGCGGTCGTGTTCTTCATCGTCGAGGGCGCGCTCGTCTACTCGGTCTACAAATTCCGGGCCAAGAAGGGGGCGGTCGCGGCCCAGATCCACGGCAACACGCGGCTCGAGATCGGCTGGACGGTCGCCGCCGCGCTGGTCCTGCTGGTTTTGACGGTGGTCACGTTCGCCAAGCTGCCGAGCATCGTCAACCCGCCCAACTCGGGCGCCAACGGACTTGTGCTATCGGCCTCGCTGACCCAGCCGACGCCCCCGAATGGCAAAAAGCTGATGATCTGCGTCCAGGGACGCCAGTTCATCTGGCGCTACAGCTACGGCAACGGCTGCGTCAACAACGCGTTCGCGCTCAAGCTGCCGTACTCCTACCAGGAGATGGTCGTCCCCGAGCAGACGACCGTGGTGCTCGCGATCCAGTCGACCGACGTGATCCACTCGTGGTGGGTGCCCTCACTTGGCGGCAAGGTGGACGCGGTCCCGGGCTACACGACCTACACGTGGTTCAAGGCGCTACACACAGGCCTGTTCCACGGCCAGTGCGCACAGCTGTGCGGTACCCAGCACGCGGCGATGACCGCCTTCGTCAAGGTGGTCACGCCGGCGGAATATCAAGCCTGGCTCCAGCGCCAGTCGCAGCTGATCAGCGAAGCCAATAACAATGTCACCCAGCTGCGGGCGATTCTGACCGCGGAAGGGCAACTAGGTAACTAACTCAGATGGCGATCACCGAGTACCCAGTCAAACCGGTCCCCCAGGTCACCATTCGTCGGGTGGTCGCGCCGCGGACAACGAAGCGCTGGGTCGACTGGGTGACGACGACTGACCACAAGAAGATCGGGATCATGTACCTCGTCCTGACCTTCGTCTTTTTCTGCATGGGCGGGGTCGAGGCGCTGATGATGCGGCTGCAGCTGAGCGTGCCCAACAACACGCTGCTGACGTCCGAGCACTACAACCAGCTGCTGACGCTCCACGGGACGACGATGATCTTCCTGTTCGTCGTGCCGGTGATGGCCGGGTTCGGCAACTACTTCCTGCCGCTGATGATCGGCGCCCGGGACATGGCGTTCCCGCGGCTCAACGCGCTCTCGTTCTGGCTGCTGCTGCTCGGCGGGATCATCTTCTACATCACGCTGTTCTTCCACCCGCCGAGTGCCGGCTGGTGGAGCTATCCGCCCCTGTCGGAGTCGCTCTACTCGCCCAGCGGCGGCCAGGACGCGTGGATCTTCCTGATCCACATCACCGGCATCTCGTCGCTGCTCGGCGCGATCAACTTCTACGCGACGATCGTCAACATGCGCGCGCCCGGGATGACCTGGGGCCGCCTGCCACTGTTTGTCTGGTCGATCCTCGTCTATTCGCTGCTGCTGATCATCGCGCTGCCGGTGGTCGCCGCCGCGGTCACGATGCTGCTGACCGACCGCCATTTCGGCACGCACTTCTTCGACCCGACCGCGCACGGCTCGCCCGTCCTGTGGCAACACCTGTTCTGGTTCTTCGGCCACCCCGAGGTCTACATCATGATCTTGCCGGGGTTCGGGATCATCTCCGAGGTAATCCCGGTGTTCTCGCGCAAGCCGATCTTCGGCTACAAGGCGATCGCGGCGTCGACGGCGCTGATCGCGTTCCTCGCGACCCTCGTCTGGGCGCACCACATGTTCGCCTCACCGGTCCCGATCGTCGTGTTGGGCTTCTTCATGCTGAGCTCGTTTTTGATCGGTGTCCCGACCGGGGTCAAGATCTTCAACTGGATCGCCACCCTGTGGCGTGGATCGATCGTGATGACGACCTCGCTGTGGTTCGCCGTCGGCTTCATCGGGATCTTCACGATCGGCGGGATCACCGGGATCTTCCTCGCCGTGTTCCCGGTCGACTGGCAGCTCAACGACACCTACTTCGTCGTCGCGCACTTCCACTACGTGCTGATGGGCGGCGCCGTGTTCACGGTCTTCGCGGGCATCTACTACTGGTTCCCGAAGATGACCGGCCGGATGCTGAGCGAGCCGGTTGGCAAGCTGTCGTTCTGGTTGATGTTTATCGGCTTCAACGCCACCTTCTTCGTGCAGCACGCTCTCGGCCTGTCCGGAATGCCGCGCCGGATCTACACCTACCAGCCCGGTCTCGGCTGGAGCACTTACAACTTGATCTCCACGATCGGATCGTTCATCCTCGGAGTCGGGCGTCCTGGTCACGATCCTCAACGTCGCCCGCAGCCTGACCCACGGGAAGATCGCGGGGCCCGATCCGTGGAAGGGCAACACGCTCGAATGGTTCATCTCGTCGCCCCCACCCGTCAACAACTTCGACGAGATCCCGCGCGTGCGCTCGGTCGAGCCGATGCGCGACATCAGGCGCCAGATCGAGCGCCAGACCGGCGTCACGCAGAAGACCGGCGGCAGCGAGCGGTTCGCGCGCGTCTAGTGGATCGGCGGCGCGCGTGAACGCCACGACCGCAACCGCGACCAGTTGGAGTCGGTCGCGGCAGCTCCTGTCGGACTACGTCGACCTGACCAAGCCCAAGGTCCAGTCGCTGCTGCTGTTCACGACGATCACGACGATGGAGATCGCGGGGAATCCTCCGCTCTCGAAGATCGCGCTGACCTGCCTTGGCGGCTATCTGTCGGCGGGCGGCGCGGGCGCGGTCAACCACTACTGGGACCGCGACATCGACGCTCGCATGCGCCGGACGGCAAACCGGCCGATTCCTTCTGGCCGCGTCAGCCCCGGCCGCCGCGCTGCGGTTCGGGATCGTGCTGGCTCTGTCGTCGCTGATCCTGATGACGCTGACGATCAACCTGCTCGCCGCGCTGCTCGCGTTCGGCGGTTTCGTCGGCTACGTCGGCGTCTACACGGTGTGGCTCAAGCGCCGGACCAGCTACAACATCGTGATCGGGGGCGCGGCGGGCGCGATGCCGCCGCTGGTCGCGTGGGCGGCAACGACGGGCTCGCTGTCGTGGACGGCCGTCTACCTGTTCGCGATCGTCTTCTACTGGACGCCGCCGCACTTCTGGTCGCTGAGCCTGCTGATGAAGGACGAGTACGCGGAGGTCGGGGTGCCGATGCTGCCGGTGGTGCGCGGCGAGCGCGAGACGCGCCGCCAGATCGTTCTCTACACCCTGCTGCTGTACGCGGTCAGCCAGCTGCCGTTCTGCGCCGGGGCGTTCGGGGGCGTCTACCTGGCCGGCTCGATCACGCTCGGGCTCGCGTTCGTCGCCGGTGCGGTGACGCTCTACCGCCGCGCCGACCGCCGCACGGCGCTGCGGCTGTACCTGTTCTCGATGCTCTACCTCGCGCGCTGTTTGCGGTGATGGTCGCCGACGTCAAGATCTAACGATTAGGATTCGCACATGGACCGAAAGCTCGCCCGCAAGAACATCCGCACCGGCCTGATCGCAGGCGGCGCCGCGCTGTTCATGTTCGGTATCTCGTTCGTCGCGGCCGCGATCTACATCCATCCGTGAGTGAGGTAGACCCCGACACGCCGCCGGTCGGCGAGGAGACTCCACCTCCCCGGACCGACGATCATCCCCGTGCTGTGCGCGATCGGGATCACGATGGCGATCGTCGGCACGACCGTCAGCCTGGTGCTCTCGGCAGCCGGGCTGATCCTGTTCGTCGTCACGACCGTGATCTGGATCCGCGACACGCGTCGCGACATCGACGAACTGCCCGAAGACCACCACACTGAGCCGGCGCGAGATCTCGACCCCGGACCGGCCCTTAGCCGAGGGTGACGGGCGCCGGCAGCTCGCAGCTCGCCCCGTCGCCGGTCCAGACCCTGACGATGTCGCGCATCGACAGGATCCCGGCCAGCTCGCCGTTGTCGACCACGACCAGGTGCCGGAAACCGCCGCGGACCATCGTCGCCGCAGCCTGCTCGAGCGACCATTCCGGTGACGCGAACGTGAGCCGCGCGGTCAGGTGGTCCGCGACGCGCTCCTCGTCCGGATCCTCGCCCGCGGCCGACCGAGTGCAGGACGTCGCGCTCGGTGATCACGCCCGGCCCCGGCGCCTCGGGATCGAGCACGACCGCGGCGCCGACTCGGCGCTCGACCATCGCCGCCGCGGCCTCGCGGAGCGTATGCCCCGGTCCGACCGTCAGCAGTACGTCGGTCATCCCCTCCCGAACGAACATCGCCTCTCCAGATTAGTTTGCAACGATTGACGCAATCATAATCGAGGCGTATCTGCCGACGCCGTTCGTCGCTCCAAACCCATAGGATGCCGGTAGCTTGATGCACGAGGGCGAAGGACAGCGTGTTTCGTAACCGTCCGTTCTTGCAGATGGCCTGTGTCGGGATCGTCGGCGTCGCGATCCTGCTCCCGATCTGCCTCTTTGTGATCCCGTGGTGGCCGGCCGACGCCTCCAAGCAGGCGAGCAACGTGCACACGCTCTACGACGTGCTGCTGATCGCCACGGTGCCGATCTTCGTGCTGGTCGTGACGGTCGTCGTGTTCTCAGTCTGGAAGTTCAGGATGAAGCCCGGCGAGGAGGAGAAGGACGGGCCGCCGATCCACGGCAACACGCGCCTCGAGGTGGTCTGGACCGCGATCCCCGCCGTCTTGATCCTCGGAATGTGCCTGTACGCATATACGGTCCTGCGCTCGAACGAGGACAGCCAACCGGGCGAGATGACCGTGAACGTGACCGCGCGCCAGTTCGCGTTCGAGTTCTCCTATCCGCACGTCGGGCTCCAACCAGATCGTCTCGCCGGTGCTGTACCTGCCCAAGGGCCGGCCGGTCGTGTTCAAGCTCCGCTCGCTGGACGTGATCCACAGCTTCTTCGTTCCGCAGTTCTCCGAGAAGCTCGACGCCGTGCCGGGGATCACGACCACGCTGCGGGTCACGCCCACGCGAATCGGAACCTATCCCGGCCGAATGCACCGAGCTGTGCGGCGCCGGGCCACTCGCTGATGCGGGCTACCGTCTACGTCGTTTCGCCGACTGCGTTCCAGGCCTGGCTGAGCTCCCAGAAGCCCAACGGCACCGCCGCCGGTCGGCGTGCCCCGCGCCGAACGCTGCCCAGCCGGGGATCCCGACCGGCAGCTCGAGCCCGAGCGCCCCGTCGTCGAGCTCCATCGGCGACCAGCGCCGCGGCCGGCAAGACGATCTTCACCGGCGTCGGCACCTGCGGCGCCTGCCACACGCTCGCCGCCGCCGGCACCACCGGCACCGTGGGACCGAACCTGACCCAGCGCCTGGCGAGCGACTGCGCCACGCCCGCCTCGATGAAGATCCGCGGCAAGACCCTGACCGAGTGCATCCACACCGCGATCACCGACCCGTACGCCTACATCCCGACGGGCTTTCACTCGGGGATCATGCCGCCCAACTTCTCGCCGCGCCTGGGATCCAATGACATCCAGGCGCTGGTCAACTACCTGGCGAGCGTGACAAAGTGAGCGGTGAACGTGCGCGCGATCGCGACCCCGAGAGCGACTGCAAGATGAAGGAGGAGAGCTGATGGCCATCCCGGCAAAGCTCCGCGCCCCCGGCTGGTATCGGGCGGCACTGTACGACGTGATCGGATTTGCGTTCGCATTCGGGCTCACGGTGCTGATCCGCTGGCTGATGCACGAGCACCCGGTCCTCGACGGCCACGCGATCACGATCGTCGCGCTGTTCGCGGTGCCGCTGGGCTTCCTGCTCGGCATCGGCACGTGCGACTACTGGCTGTACTGGGCGTCGGGCAGGCCGACCCGCCCCGAGAGCCACTCAGACCACGGTGCCCGCAGCTGGCGCGACTACTTCCGCGTCAACACCGACCACAAGGTGATCGGGATCCAGTACACGGTCACCTCGTTCTTCTTCTTTCTGGTCGGCGGCCTGTTGGCGATGCTGATCCGCGCCCAGCTGGCCAAGCCGGGCATGCAGTTTTTGACGCCCGAGCAGTACAACGGTGTCTTCTCGGTCCACGCGACCGTGCTGATCTTCCTGTTCGTGATCCCGGTCTTCGCCGGGCTCGCGAACTTCGTGCTGCCGCTGATGATCGGCGCGCCGGACATGGCCTTCCCGCGCCTGAACGCGCTCTCCTATTGGCTGCTCCCGATCGGCGGGGTCATGATGCTGATGAGCTTCCTCGCGCCGGGAGGCTCGTTCGCGGCCGGCTGGACGGCCTATGCGCCGCTCTCGACGACGATGCCGATCGGGCAGCTGTTCTTCTCGATCGCCGTTCAGTTCGCGGGCTTCTCGTCGATCTTCACCGCGCTCAACTTCCTGGTCACGATCATCACGATGCGCGCGCCGGGGATGAGCTTCTTCCGGCTGCCGCTGCTGGTGTGGGCGAACTTCTCGACCTCGCTGCTGGTCGTGATCGCGACCCCGTTCATCGCCGCCTCGCAGTTCTTCGTGCTGCTCGACACGGCGCTGCACTTCCAGTTCTTCAACGCGTTCGTCGGGCCGGGCAAGAACGGCAACGTGCTGATGTACCAGCACGTCTTCTGGTTCTACTCGCACCCGGCGGTCTACATCATGATGCTGCCGGGGTTCGGGATCATCTCCGAGGTCATCGCGGTCAAGTCGCGCAAGCCGATCTTCGGCTACCGGATGATGGCCTTCTCGCTGCTGGCGATCGTCGTGCTCGGCTTCACCGTCTGGGCGCACCACATGTTCGTCTCCGGGATGGCCCCGTGGATCCGGATCCCGATGATGATCACGACCGCGATCATCGCGATCCCGACGGGGATCAAGATCTTCTCCTGGCTGGCGACGCTGTGGCGCGGCGTGCTGCACCTCGACACGCCGATGCTGTTCGCGCTCGGCTTTCTGACGATGTTCACGCTCGGCGGGATCAGCGGCGTGATGCTGGCGATGATCCCGTTCGACATCCACGTCTCGCAGACCTACTTCATCGTCGCCCACATCCACTACGTGCTCTACGGCGGCTCCGTGTTCACGATCTTCGCGGGCGTCTACTACTGGTTCCCGAAGATGACCGGGCGGATGTACGACGAGCGCCTGGGCCGCTGGCACTTCTGGTGCACGTTCATCTTCTTCAACCTGACGTTCGGGCCGATGCACATCATCGGCATCGAGGGAATGCCACGCCGCGTCGCCGAGTACGCGGCCAAGTTCGCCGACTGGAACCTATTCATATCGTTCGCCTCGTTCGCGCTGGGCGCGAGCACGCTGATCTTCATCTACAACATCGCCGCCAGCTGGCGGTCAGGACCGCGAGCGCCCGCCAACCCGTGGCGCGGGCTCACGCTCGAGTGGCAGGTCTCCTCGCCGCCGCCGATCTTCAACTTCGACTCGGTGCCGACGGTCGTCGGCGGCCCGTACGAATACGGAGTCCCGGGCGCGGTGCACGGGATCTTCAAGCCGCCGGCGGAGGCCAAGCCGCTCGCACCGGCGGGCGCGAGTCCTGGTGCCGGTTCGTTCACCACCCCGCCGAGCCGGGAGGGCCACGAATGAGGCTCGCGCGGGCAGATAGCGCGGAGGGACGAGAGTGAAGACGATCCTCGTCGTCGCCAACGAGACGGTCGGCGGCCGGCCGCTGATCGACGCAATGCGCGCGCACGCCGCCAAGGAGGAGACGCGGTTCGTGCTCTGTGTCCCGCAGACCCGGCCGCGGGCGGGGTACGTGATCTACGACGACGCGGTGTTCGACGCCGCGCAGGCGCGCGTCGACCTGGCGGTCGGTTTCGTGCGCTCGGAGGGAATGGACGCGATCGGCGAGGTCGGCGACCCGGACCCGTACGCCGCGACGGTCGACGCGATACGCGAATACAACCCGGACGCGATCATCATCTCGACCTATCCGGACCACCGCTCGGGCTGGCAGCGCCGTGACCTGGTCGATCGGGTGCGAGACGCCTCCGGCCTGCCGGTCGAGCACGTCGTGGCCGACCTCGATACCGAGGGCCTGGCGTTTGACGTCACGCTGGCGGTCGCCAACCGGACCGCGAGCGGGAACGAGCTGCTCGATGCGCTGAAGGCCAAAGCGGCCGCCGAACCAGATCACCGCGAGCGCCTGTTCATCGTCCTGATCCCGCTCGAGGGCGGCGATGGGAGCGCGACCCGGCGGGCGCGAACGCGGCTCGCGATGGTGCTGACGCGCCTCCGCGACGCGGGCCTGACCGCGGCCGGGATCATCGGCGATCCCGACCCGTACACGGCGATCATGAACGCGCTGCAGTACTTCCGCGTCGATGACATCGTGATCTCGACCTTCCCGGACACGAGGTCGGGATGGCTGCGCGCGGACCTGATCGAGCGCGTTCGCAATGCGACTGGCAAGGACGTCGAGCACGTCGTCCAACCCGACCCGGTGGGAGCCGAGAGATAGATGGAAGCCGCATCGGTAGCGCACGTCGAGCCCCACGGTCCGCCGCCCGCCCACGCGTCGTCCCGCGTCGAGGCGCCGACCCTTGGGATGCTGCTTTTCATCATCTCCGAGGTGATGATCTTCGGCGCCTTCTTCACGGCGTACTTCTTCATCCGGGTCGTCAATCACAACCCGTGGCCGGCTGCGGGCGAGCACCTGCCGGAGGCGGTCGCCGGAGTCAACACCGCGATCCTGCTGTCATCGTCGCTGACGATCCACTGGGCGCTGAGCTCGATCAAGCGCGGCAACCGGTTCGGGCTCAAGGTTGGGATGGTTACCACCTTCCTGCTGGGCCTGACGTTCCTGACGGTCCAGATCAACGAGTACGTCCACGTCGGCTTTGCACCAAAGCGACTCCGCCCAGGCCACCGTCTTCTACTCGCTCACCGGGCTGCATGGCTGCCACGTGATCATCGGTCTGGGCGCGCTGCTGATGGTCACGATCCGCTCCTTCCGCGGCCACTATTCACCTGAGAACCACCGCGGGATGGAAGTGCCGGGGATCTACTGGCACTTCGTCGACCTGATGTGGGTGGTCGTCTACACGACCGTCTACGTGCTCTAGAGACGCCGTTCGGCGGCTCAGCGATGCGGCTGCGCTGGCACCCTCCCAATCCGCTGAAGTCCGAAGGCGACGCGTTTGGCTGCCTGGTCTGGTGCGTGGTCGTGATCGCGGTGATCGTGGCGATCGTGCTGATCGCGCGGGCGCTCTAAGCGTGAGCGTTGGGGCTGCGCGGCGCCGGCGTTCCCCAGTCGGCCGCGACGCGCGCCCATTCGGCCTTTGCCGGGCCGCCGGTTTCCCCCGACTCGAGGGTGCAGTTTGTGGAAAATCCGCGCTCGCGCCTCGGATATTCCACGTTCGCTGCGCTCACGAGCCGATTCGTGGAAAAACCGCGGCGGGGCATGGAGCTTTTCCACGAACTGCAGCGCCCGCTGAGCGTGAGCGGCGGCGTGACTCGGCGCAAGGCTTTGCGTGTCACCATTGAAGAGCGGTGCCTGTGATTCCTTTCGCCGACGCCCCCGCCCAGCAGATCGGCTTCCCGGTGATCGTCGTGCTGTCGTGGTTCCCGTATTGGATCCGGGCACGAACGCTGGCGCGCGAGCGTCGCCCGGTCCCGACCTGGCGCCAGGCGTGCTACGCCGGCGGCCTGGTCGCGCTGCTGATCGCCGCCAGCCCGCCGGTCGACACGTTGTCGGAGCAGCTGCTGGTCGTCCACATGGCCGAGCACCTGCTGATCGGCGATGTCGCCGCGCTGCTGATCGTGCTCGGGATGACGGGCCCGCTGCTGGCCCCGCTGCTGCGCAACCGTTGGGTCTCAAAGCTGCGCGTGCTGACGCATCCGGTGGTGGCGATCGTCGTCTGGGCGGTCAACTTCTATGCCTGGCACAGCCCGGCCCTGTACCAGGCTGCACTGCGCCACGACGCGCTGCATGCGCTCGAACACGCCACGTTTCTCGTCTTCGGGATCGCCGTTTGGATGGCGCTTCTGGGCCCGCTCCCGAAGCCTGCCTGGTTCAACAATTGGGCTCGGCTGGTCTACATCATCGTCGTCCGGCTGATCGGGACGGTGCTGGCCAACATCCTGATCTTCGGGGGCACGGTCTTCTACCCGTATTACCGGGCCGGCGACGCCCACTGGCACATCTCGCCGATCGCCGACCAGGTGGCGGCCGGCGGCCTGATGATGGTCGAGGAGAGCCTGCTGACGATCGGGCTGTTCTGCTGGCTGTTCCTGCGGGTCGCCCGCGAGAACGAGGAACGCCAGCAGTTGCTGGACTACGCGATGGAGCACGACATCGCGCTCGACGAGCGGCGGGCGCAGCGCGCGGTCGCTTCCGGCCACAGCGGTGAGCTCTGGGAGCGGCTGCACCGGAGCGCGGGCGTCTCGGAGCCCGCAGCGGGAGCGCCCAGCTCGGCAGTCACGCCGGACAGCGCAGGGCGCGACTCGGCAGTCACGCCGGACAGCGCAGCGCCCAACTCGGCGGTCACGCCGGACGGCCGCCCGCGTTCGGGCAGCGCGAGCGCGGGCCTGACCCACGCCGCCCTACTTCGCCGCGGTAGACAGGAAGTTGACGAGCGCCGTGATCTCGGTCTTGGTGAGCGTTTTTGCGAAGTTGGGCGGCATCACGCCGGCGTGATAGCCGCTCGGGATGTATGCGTATGGATCCGTGATCGCCTTCTCGATGCACTCCTGAAGCGTCGCCCCGCGGATCGGCTTGGACGCCGGCAGCGCACAGTCCGAGCGCAGGCGTTGGTCGAGGTTGGGCCCCACGATGCCGGTCGTACCAGCCGCGGCGAGCGTGTGGCAGCTGCCGCATCCGCCGACGCCGGTGAACACGACCTTGCCGTCGGCCGGCGTTGTTCCGGCGACCCCACCGGCCGCGGCCAGCGCGCCCGTGTCGACGCCCGGGCGCGCAGCGACCTCGCCGACGTAGGCGGCGACGTCCTGGGCATCCTGCCCCTTGTAGAGCATCGCCGGCATCACGCCCTGGCTGTTCGGGTAGCGGATCCAGTAATCGACCAGACCCTCGATCGACGTGCTCTTGTAACCATCCGCACGATCTTGGCGGAACGCGTCGTCGAGGTTGGGTCCGACGACGCCGGTCGTATTGGCGTGCGCGAGCGTGTGGCAGGCGCCGCATTTCGCGACGAACAGGATCTTGCCCTGCACCGCGTTGGCGGTCGGGTGTTTGATCGCACAGCCCCCGAGCGCGATCACGGCCGCGGCGCACGACGCCAGCACTACGAGGCTCCGACGGGCAGGTGCGAAGGCTCTGACCATAGGCTCGGGCGGCACTCTATCCAAGGCCGCGGCAATCTCGCGCCGACGCGAGGTCGCGGAAGCCGCCGCCATGACCCGCCCCGGGAGCGCCGCCATGACCCGCCCCGGGAGCGCTGCCATGACCCGCCCCGGGAGCGCTGCCATGACCCGCCCCGGAGCCTCAGCCCCACCACTGCAGCGACGCGCTACCGCTGACCCCGCTGGTAGCATGCCCCGCAATGAGGACGCGCCAGAAGTACCGGATGCGGACGCCCTCCACCGGTCGCGAAGTGATCGTCGAAGCAGAGGCCGACCAGCTTTACCTGGATCGGGAGACCGGCGAGCAGCTGGAGGTCGTCGGCGAACTGCTGCCGCTCGCTCCGACTCCGTCGGAGCTGCCTTGGACCGTGGATAACCTGCGCTTCTGCAACTGGTGCGATCAGCACGTGCAGAAGGACCTGAACGACTGCCCGTATTGCGGCCGGCGCATGTCGCCGCTCGACGCCTGAGGGCTTCCGGAGAAGGCGAGATGGTGTTCGAAACCAAGAGGATCGTTGCCGTCGCCGGCACCGTTGTGGCGCTGGCTGCCGTCGTCGGCGGGTGCGGCAGCAGCGGCTCCGGGACCACCAATACCGCGGGCGCACCAGGCTTTACGGTGCCCACAACGGCGCCCGCCAACTCGCCTCCGCCCGCCTCGACCTCGAGCTCGAGCACGACCACGACCACGACCAGCACGGCGGCGAGCGCGGGCACGGGCACCAGCGGCGGCGCACCGACGCCGACCTCCACAGCGCCCGCCGGCACCACCCCGGCGAACACCACCGCACCGTCAGGCGGCGCCGGTACCGGCGGCACGACTGGAGCCGGAGGGGGAGCCGGCGTGACCGGCGGCGGCACGGGTGGCACCGGCGCGACCGGCGGGTCGGGCGGGACCGGGGGCGGCGGCGGGGGCGGCGGCGGTGGCTCAGGCGGAACCGGCGGCGCGGGCCTCGGCTCGGCCTTCTGCCAGCAGAACCCCGGCGCCTGCTAGTTCCTGGTCGCATCGCGTCATTCGCGCGCCGCGCCGCCTGGATACGGTTCGGTCACTGTGCATCCAGCCGAGGGTATGTGGAAGGCCTCGTCCCGTTCGTCCACGTGCGCGACGTGATGCGGTCGGCCGCGTTCTACGAGCACTTCGGCTTCGAGGTGCAGAACATCCTATGAGGAGGATGGCCGGCGGCTGTGGTGCTGGCTGGAACGGCACCAGGCGCGTCTGATGCCCGCCGAGGCCGACGCCGGAGACCCTGGCCCTGACCGTCAGTTCCGCATCTCCGACCCGGACGACTACTGCGTCATGGTCACGGACGCAGGGGCGATGGAGCCGACTCCGCGAGCCGACGGGACCTGATCCATCACATTGCTATGCCCCGACCCCCTTACGAGGCGCCGGTCAGTGGACGTAGGTCTTCGGGTACGGCGCGTTGACCACCTCGGTCGCGGTGTACTCAACCCGCGTGCCGGCGTACTGGCACAGGTACCGAGTGTTGGCCCCGATCGTCAGCTGGGCCGTCTGGGCGCCCGCGGCGTTCTTGCAGTTGGCCATCCGGCTCTGGCGGTAGGCGAACTTCGAGCTTGTGAGGTTGTAGGTCAGGATCGGAGCCCAGGTCGGGACCGTGAGCCCGATGACCTCGCCCTTCTTGACCGGGATCGCCGTGAAGGTCGCGAACGTCGGCGGCAGCGAAATTGGCTCCTGCAGCACCTGTCCCAGGAACGGCGTCAAGTGGTAGATGCCGCTCTGGGCGACGACCGTGTACTGGTTCTTCGGCCCAGGCTGGAGCACCGTCAGCGCCAGCTGCGGCGTGCCGCCGTAGGCCGTGTCGAGCGTTTTGAGGTAGCTGTGTTCCGTGCCCGCGTTGGTCGACAGCTGCGAGAGGCCGACCGTGAACGCCACGATCCAGCCGTTTGCCTTGACGACCGTCGGGTTGGTGACCCCATCGCTCGTCGTCTGGAGCGCCGTCGTACGGGTCAAGATGATGAAGCACTGCGAAGGCGAGACGCCCTTCGGGCACGAGGGCGCCGCGACGGGGGTCGTCGTCTGCCCGAGCTCGACGATCTTCGCCTGTGCGATGCCGGGCACGACGGCCGCGCCCAAAGCGAGCAAGCTCGCGGTTACCAGCGAGAAACGTTTCATGATCATCCCCATTGAACACGACCCACGGACGGCAGTTGCGCGCACGACACGCGGCGACCGTAATCCTTACGGTTCGCATATCCCGGGGCGGAGCAACCCCGCTATGGGCCGGCGAGCGCTAGATCTTCGTAACGTTGACCGCTTTGGGGCCCTTGGGGCCAGCCTCCTCCTCGTAGGAGACTTTCGATCCCTCAGCCAGAGAACGGTAGCCATCGCCGTTGATCCCGCTGAAGTGAACGAAAAGGTCGCGACCGCCGTCGTCGGGCGTGATGAACCCGAAACCCTTGTCGTCGCTAAACCATTTGACGGTACCCGTTGCCATGAAACTCCCCTTCGGCGCAAGTCGCCTTCGAACCACGATCGGCGCCACCACGACCCCGACCAGACGGGCAAAAACGTATCAGGGAGCGCGATTTGACGGGTCGCCGGTCATCGAAGCTCGGCCGCGACCGTTGCGGCTCGACCGGGTCGCCCGGTCATCGAAGCTCGGCCGCGACCGCCGCGATCTCCTCCGGATCGCCGGGGGCTGGTCGCCATGGCAGCGTCAGCGGGTCGCCCGCGTAGCGCGGGATCACGTGCACGTGAAAGTGAAATACGGTCTGCCAGGCCGCCGCGCCACATCCGTTGAGGAGGTTCACCCCGTCGGCGCCGAGGCGCTCGGTCACGCGCCGGGCGAGCCGCTGCGCGGCCAGCATGGTGGCCGACAGGTCGACGCCATCGATCTCGAGCAGGGTCGCCGCGTGGTTGCGCGGAACGACGAGCGCGTGGCCGCGCGTCCCCGGGTTGATGTCCATGAACGCCACGGTCAGCTCATCCTCGTCGACGATCGTCGCCGGCAGCTCGCCGGCGACGATCTTGCAGAACAAGCAGTTCGGATCGCGCATCCGGGCCGCAGCTTACCCTTGCGGCGTCAGCCG
This sequence comes from uncultured Solirubrobacterales bacterium, assembly GCA_963768015.1. Lineage (GTDB taxonomy): Bacteria > Actinomycetota > Thermoleophilia > Solirubrobacterales > Solirubrobacteraceae > Palsa-465. The sequence goes on along the minus strand of CAVYGK010000005.1, from coordinate 111,357 downwards.
GCGCCGACGAGCTGGCGGGCGAAGCCGATCGCCTCCTCCGGCGATGAGACCTCGCCGGCGTACGCGGCCTCCTCGAGCTCGTGCAGGAGCTCGCCAAGCAGCGGCCCGGGCCGGATCCCGAGTGCGGAGCCGAGCTCGTCGCCGCGGATCGGCGGCCGGGGTGGATCGGCCGTCCACGCAAGCGCCTCGCGGAGCATCTGGCGCGCGAGCTCGAGGTGTCTGTCGATCGCGCGCTCGGAGTTCTCGCCGCGGGTCGCGAGACGGTCGGCGACGCTGAAAACGGTGACGTCGGCGCCAACCGGCGCGCACGCGTCCAGGTAGCGGTAGATGTCGTGGCGGTCGAGCGGCATGCTGTGAACGAGGAAACCGAGCCTGAGGTGGTGCCGGGTGAGCGCCGCGACGTGCTCGGTAAGGCGGGAGCTCGCGCGCAGCCGCCTGAGGATCGAGGCCGCAAGCTGCGCGCCAGCCTCGTCGTGGCGCATGAACGTGACGCGCCCCTCGGGGGTCACGGCCCGCGTTTGAGGCTTGGCGATGTCGTGCAGCAGGGCGGCGAACCGCATCGCCCCGCCGCGCGTCAGCTCGTCCGCGAACGGCTCCGACAGCAACGCGCGGACGGCGTCGGCGTCGGTGCCGAAAGCGGGAGCCGGATCCCGTTCGAGCGCGATCGCCTCCGCCAGCACCGCGCGGGTGTGTTGGTACACGTCGAGATGGTGAAAGCGGCTTTGATCGACGCCTCGCAGCCGCGCCAGCTCGGGCAGCACCGCATCGGTGACCCCGATCGCGTCCATCAGATCAAGCCCGTAGAGCGCCTGGCTGGCAGTCAGTAGCCGCCGCAGCTCGCCAAACACGCGCTCGGCGGCGGTGGAGTCCAGATCCGGCGCGCTGGCGCGCGCGAGCGTCACGGTCGCCGGCTCGACCGTGAACTCCAGCTCGCACGCGAGCCGGGCGAGCCGCAGCGCCCGCAGCGGATCGCGCACAAATGCGTGCTCAGAGGCCGCCCGCAGCCGGCGGGCGTCGAGGTCGCCCAGCCCGCCGAGCGGATCGATCAGCGCGCCGCCGGATAGCGGTTCGGCGATCGCGTTGACGGTCAAGTCGCGCCGCTCCAGATCGGCCTCCAGCTCGGCGCCGTCGAGCGCCGTCAAATCCACCTGCCAGCTGCGATCGTGAGCCACAACGCGCCAGGCCCCAAACTCGTCCGACAGCGCGAATGCAGCCCCGCCGGCGGCGCGCGCGAGTGCTCGAGCGACGGGCTCCAGACCGTCTGCGGCCTCGATCACAACGTCATAGTCGGAGGTCTTGAGTCCCAGCAGCCTGTCGCGTAGCGCGCCGCCGACGAGCCACGCTCGATCGACGTGCGCGGCGAGAGTGTCGAGCGGCTGGGTCACGGCTCGGCGACGCCGTCGCGGTGGTAGCTACGCGGCACCCGTCGAGTGATCCCGCACAGAACCTCGTGAGCAATCGTCCCGAGCCGGTTCGAGACGTCCTCGGTGCTCTGCTGCTCGCCCCCATCGAAACCGATGAGCGTCGCCTTGGCGCCGATCGAGGCGCCCGGATCGGGCGTGGCGCCCACGTCGACGGTGATGTTGTCCATGCTCACCGTGCCTACCAGCGGATAGCGGCGCCCACCGATCAACACATCGCAGTTGTTACTCAGGTCGCGCCGCACACCATCTCCGTAGCCGATCGGCAGCGTCGCGATCCAGGTCTCGCGATCGGCGATGAAACGGCGGCCGTAGCCTGCGCTGTCTCCCGGTCGCGCGAGCTTCAGCGCGGCGACGTACGAGCTCAGCTCGAGCGCCGGTTCCAGCCCGTAGCGCGCTGCGTCCACGTTCATCGGGTCACAACCGTAGAGTGCGATGCCACAGCGGACCATGTCGAAGTGGCTCGCGGACTCGCGCACGGTCGCGGCGCTGTTGGCCGCATGGACCACGATTCCCGGAACCCGGCGGCGCATCTGTTCCGCGAACGGTGTGAACGCCGCCAGCTGGGTGGCGAAGAACCCTGGGTCGCCGTCGGCGGTCGCGAAGTGGGTCATCGCCCCCGCCAGCTCGAGCGTCGGTGCCGCGGCCAGCACCTGGTCGGCAACCGCCAGCGCCTCGTGGAGGTCCCTGGTGCCAAGCCGCCCCATTCCGCTGTCGAACTTGATGTGGACCTTGACGGGCACGGGGGCGGCTGCCTCGAGCCTAGTCACGAACTCCGCCGTCCAGGCGGTCACCTCGGCGCCTGCCTCCAGCGCGACCGGTAGCTCTTCGGTGCTGAGCGCGCCCATCACCAGGATCGGCGCCGAGATGCCGGCTCCGCGCAGTTCGGCCGCCTCGTTGGCAGCCGCGACCGCGAGCATGCTGGCGCCGCCCGCCAGCGCCGCGCGTGCCGCGTGCGCCGCTCCGTGGCCCGATGCGTCGGCTTTCACCACCGCGCACAGCTGCGCGCCGCCGGCGAGACCGGCCAGCAGGTGGCTGGCGTTACGCTCGATCGCCGCCAGATTGACGCGCGCCAGCGCTCGCAGCGCCACGCTCAGCTCCCGAGTCGAGCCCGGGGCAACGCCTCGATCACGTCGTGCGCGACCACGCCCTCGGGTCCGATCCACTCGGCCGCGAGCTGTCCGGCGCGGGCGTGGACGAACACCCCGGCGCACGCGGCGACGAACGGATCCATGTGCTTGGCCAGATACGCACCGATCACGCCTGAGAGCACATCGCCCGTTCCCGCTGTCGCCAGTGCCGGCGCCCCGCCACGGTTGACCGCGACGCGCCCGGACGGCTCGGCCACGATCGTGTCGTCGCCTTTGAGCACGACGATCGCCTGCGCAAGCGCGGCCGCACGACGGGCGTAGGCGAGGCGGCGGCGCTCGATCTCATCGCTGGGGAGACCCAGCAGGCGTCCCAGCTCGCCGGCGTGCGGCGTCAGCACCGTCGGCCCGGAGCGCTTTGCCAGCGATTCCAGCCGTTCGGCATGGGCGTTGAGGCCATCTGCGTCGAGCAGCAGCGGGAGCTCGACACTGGCGGCGAGCTCGCGGCACAGTTCGACGGTCTCCTCGGCGCGTCCGATCCCGGGGCCCAGCACTAGTGCGTCTGACCGCGCCGCGCGATCGCGCACACGCTCAGCGCCGGCAGGCTGCAGCGCCCCATCGCGGTCGGGGAGCGGAATCGTCATCACCTCCAGCAGCCGCTGCTCGAAGACCAGGTTCAGCGACGCAGGCACAAGCGCCGTCACGTAGCCCGCGCCCGAGCGCATCGCGGACTCCGACGCCATCGAGGGGGCGCCGGTGAGCCCGAGAGAGCCGCCGCACACGAGCACGCTGCCCGCTGCGAACTTGGTCGACTCGCGCCCGCGGAGCGGAATCTCCTCCGTCACTCCCTCGCCGATCAGCCCGATGTGGGGAGTCGCCGGTGCCCCGGCCGGGATTCCGATGTCGACCACGCTCACGTCGCCTGCGTGCCGTTTACCCGGGGCGATCCAAAGGCCGGGCTTGCCGGCGTTGAAGGTCGCCGTCGCGGCCGCGCAAACCGCGACCCCGGCCGTCTCTCCGGTCGAAGCGTCGACGCCGCTGGGTACGTCGCAGGCGATCACCACCGCATCGTGCGCAGCCGCATTGATCGCCTCGATAGCACCCCGAGCGGGCTCGTGCGGCTCACCCGCGAAGCCGGTCCCGAGGATCGCGTCGACGATCCCGGCAGCGCGCCCCAGGGCGGCCGCCTCAAACGGCCGCGGCGGCTCGCCCGGGAGCCGCTCGAGGTTCGTGCGGGCGTCACCGCGCAGCGCCTCGCGCTCGGCGAGCAGCAGCACGTCGACATCGCGTCCGCGGTCGCGCAATAGCCGAGCGACGGCGAGGCCGTCGCCGCCGTTGTTGCCCTTGCCGCACACGACGACGATCCGCCCCTCCGGGACGCGTGCCTGCACCAGCTCGGCGAGACCCGTGCCGGCGCGCTCCATCAGGTCGATTCCGGGCATCCCACGCTGCTCGATCGCCCACTCGTCGATTGCCCGTTGCTGCTCGGCGTCGGGCAGTGGCTCCAGCCAGGCGGTAGACGAGGTCACGCTCGGCAGCTTATGCCCGTTGCGCGACGGTGATCGCGACCGCCGCCGCCGCGCGGCTCGTGTGGGTGAGCGAGATCCGCACCCCGACCCCGAGACTGGCGGCGCGGTCGGCGGCGGCGCCGTGCAGCGCGACGGCTGGAGCGCCTCCGTCCGACACCACCTCGACGTCGAGCCAGCTCCAGGCGCTCATCCCCAAGCGCCTTCGCGACCGCCTCCTTGGCGCAGAACCTGGCCGCCAGGTGCTGGCCGGGACGCGCCCGTGAAGCGGCGTACTGCCGCTCGCCGGCCGTGAACAGGCGCTGCGCAAGCCTCGGCCGGCGGTCGAGCGCGCGTTCAAGGCGCTCTATCTCCAGCAGGTCCAGACCGATCGACGGATGCTCCACGTCGGGCCGCTCACTCGACCGTGACCGTCTTGGCCAGGTTGCGCGGCTGATCGACGTTGAGCCCGCGCAGCCGAGCGATGTTGTAGGCCAATAGCTGGAGCGGGATCACCGCGAGCAACGGCGCGAGCATCCAATCGGTCCGCGGCACCCGGATCACCTCGTCGGCGTGCTGGGCGATCTGCTCATCGCCCTCGCTGGCGACCGCGATCACCCGCGCGCCGCGCGCACGTACCTCCTGCATGTTGGAGATAATCTTGCTGAGCACCGGCGATTCGGTCGCGACCACAACGACCGGTGTCTGTTCGTCGAGCAGCGCTATCGGGCCGTGCTTCATCTCGCCGGCGGCGTAGGCATCGGTCGCGATGTAGGAGATCTCCTTTAGCTTCAGGGCTCCCTCGAGCGCGACCGGCAGCCCGATGTGGCGTCCGAGATAGAGGAAGAACTCGGCTTCGTAGCAGCGCCGCGCGATCTCTTGCAGGCGCTCGGCGTCGCGCTCTAGCAACTCGGCGATTAGGTGCGGCAGGCGCTTGAGGTCGGCGATCGTGGCCTTGAGCACCGGCGGCGAAACCGTCTCGCGCAGCTCGGCGAGTCGCAGCGCCAGCAGGTACATAGCGGTGATCTGGGCGGTGAACGTCTTTGTCGCCGCGACCCCGATCTCCAGTCCCGCTCGCGTGTAGAGGACGCCGTCGGCCTCGCGCGTCGCCTGCGCTCCCATGATGTTGGTAACGGCCAGTACCCGCGCGCCCCGGGCGCGGGCGGTCCGCATCGCGGCCAGCGTGTCGGCGGTCTCGCCGGACTGCGAGATCCCGATCACCAGATCGTCGGGACCGACGATCGGGTCGCGGTAGCGGTACTCGGATGCGATGTCGACCTCGACCGGGACCCGAGCCCACTGCTCGATCGCGTACCGACCTACCAGCCCCGCGTGGTAGGCCGTGCCGCAGGCGACGATAACGACCCTCTGGGCGCTCCGTAGGAGGTCGTCGTCGATCGCACCCAGATCGCCGAGGTCGATCCGATCGAGGTGAGCCGCGCGCTCGCCGATCGTCTCGGCGACGGCGTCGGCCTGCTCGTTGATCTCCTTGAGCATGAAGGTCTCGTACCCCTGCTTCTCTGCCGTGTCCGCGTCCCAGTCGATCTCAACGATCTCGCGCTCGACCGGTTCGCCGGCGGCAGTCTGGAACTCGACCCCATCGGGTCGCAGAACGACCAGCTCGTCGTCGCCGATGTACTGAACGCGACGGGTGTCGCGCAGGAAGGCGGGGATCGCCGAGCCGATGAACTGCTCGCCGTCACCGCGCCCGACGATCAGCGGGCACTCCTTGCGCGCGCCGACCAGCACGCCCGGCTCGTCGGCGCTCATCGCGACGAACGCGTAGTGGCCGCGCAGACGGTTGTAGGCCCCGCGAACGGCCGCCACGAGATCGCCGTCGTAGAGGCTCGCGACGAGGTGGGCGATCACCTCGGCATCGGTCTCGGAGGTGAACACCGCGCCCGCGTCGACGAGCTCCTGCTTGAGCTCGACGTAGTTCTCGACGATTCCGTTGACGACGATGTGAACCCGATCGGTCGTGTCGTAGTGGGGGTGAGCGTTCTCCTCGGTCACGCGACCGTGGGTCGCCCAGCGCGTGTGCCCGATTCCTGTTCCGGGCTGTGGACGCTCGGCGACCGCTACCGACCCCGCGTCGTCGCTGCCGAGGGACCCGTTGAGCGCCGTGCGCAGCGCGCTCAGGTTGCCGACTGCGCGGACCGCCTCGATCCGGTTGCCGGCCAGGACCGAGATCCCGGCACTGTCATAGCCGCGGTACTCCAGCTGCTCCAGTCCCTGGAGCAACTGCGCGCGGACCTTGCGAGGGCCGACGTAGCCGACGATGCCGCACATTTGCCAACCCTCCTGGCTCGTTTCCGAATCGACACAGCCGGTGCCCACACCGGCTCTCAATGGACCATCGGCTGATGGTCCAGAAATGTTAACGGGCGCTCGGCGGCTTTCGGTCCGCTCTATGCGACGTGCCGGTCGCCGAGGGCGTGCTTGACCAGGTTAGTAAGGCGCTCGCAGACCGTGTCCGCCTCGAGCTCGGTCGGTGCTTCGACCATCACGCGAATCAGCGGCTCGGTCCCGGAGACCCGGACCAGCACTCGCCCGCGGCCGCCGAGCTGCTCATGCTCGTGCGCGATCGCCTTCACCACCGCAGGCGCCTCGGTCGCGTGCGCCAGCGACGCTCGGTCCGCCGCGCGGATGTTCACGAGCCGCTGCGGGAGCTTCTCCATCGCGTTTCGCTCACGGAGATCCCGTCCCCGAAGGGCTTCGAGCGTCAGCAGCGCACTGGCGATTCCGTCGCCGGAAGGCCCGAAGCCGAGATCGATGATGTGGCCCGACTGCTCGCCCCCGAACGCCCAACCACGCCGGCGCAGCTCATCGAGCACGTAGCGGTCGCCGACCGGGGTGATCGCAACCTCGACGCCGGCGGCGGCCATCGCGGCGTGGAACCCATAGTTGGTCATCACGGTCACGGCGACGCCTTCGCCGGGGAGGCGGCGCTCACCGTGGAGATGGAGCGCTGCGAGCGCGATCAATTCGTCGCCGTCGACGACCGTGGCGTCGCGATCGACGGCCAGCACGCGGTCGCCGTCGCCGTCGAACGCGAACGCGATGTCGTGGCCCCCAACCCGCATCCGGGCGACCAGCGCCTCGAGGTGCGTCGAGCCACAGCCCTCGTTGATGTTGCGTCCGTCGGGTTGATCGGCGATCACGGTGACCTCGGCGCCGAGCCGCCGGAAGATCTCCGGCGCCGCCCGGTAGGTCGCCCCGTTGGCGCAGTCGAGCAACACCCGGGTGCCGCTGAGCTCCAGTCCGGCGAACCGCGTGTGGAGCTCGCGCACGTAGTCCTCCAGCGCTCCGTGCAGCCGGTTCACGTGTCCGATCCGCTCCGGCGGACCCCAGGGCTGCGCGAGCGCGGCCTCGATCTCGTGCTCGGTGTCGTCGTCGAGCTTGAAACCGTCGGCGGCGAACAGCTTGATCCCGTTGTCCTCGAACGGGTTATGGGATGCCGAGATGACCGCCGCCATCTGCAGGCCATGGCGGCGCACGAGCAGCGGCGCGGCGGGGGTCGGCAGCACGCCCCCGACGAGCGCATCACCCCCGGCGGAAGTCACGCCGGCAGCAATCGCGGCTTCGAGCATTTCGCCGGACTCGCGAGTGTCGCGGACGATCAGGACCTGCGGCCGCGGGTGCTCCGATCTCGCGACCGCCGTGCGGGCGAGCGCCAACGCCAACTCGGCGGTCAGGAACTCCCCGGCCCGGCCACGGACGCCGTCCGTACCGAAAAGCTGGCGCGGCATGGCGCCCGAAGTTAGCGCTTGGAGAACTGCGGTCGCTTGCGAGCCTTCTTGAGGCCCGCCTTCTTGCGCTCCTTGACGCGCGGATCACGCGTCAAGAAACCGCGCCGCTTGAGCTCGCCGCGCAGATTCGGGTCGGCGACGATCAGCGCCCGCGAGATCCCGTGGCGGAGCGCGCCGGCCTGGGCGGCAACGCCGCCGCCGTGCATCCTCGCGACGACATCCATCCGCGACTCGTAGCCGACAGCCTCGAGCGGCTGGCGAATGATCCGCTGCAGCGTGTCGCGCGGGAAGAACGTCTCGAGCTCACGGCCGTTGATCGCGTAGGTCCCGGTGCCGGGTTTTAGGATCACGCGCGCGACCGCGGTCTTGCGCTTACCGGTGGACGTGTAGCGGGCGCCGGCGGCGAGGTCGATCGCGGCGTCGGCAATCGGACGGGCCTCCTCCTGCGTGTCCTCGTCACGGGCACGGGCGGCCTCTTCGGCCTCGGCTTCCGCAGCCGCGCGAGCCTCGGCGTCGAGAAACTCGTCGGCGTCGGGGACGATGTCGGGGATCAAATCTGCGCCCGGGATCTCGGGGCGTTGGCGCGGTGTCAGTTCGAACTCCTCGTCCTCCTCGACCGCCTGGGGGGCTGCGGGCTGCTCGGCGACGGGCGCCTCGGAAGGCGCCTCCGCTGAAGCCTCAGCAGGCTCCTCCGCACCGGAGCCTCAGCAGCGCTCCTCCGCGACCGGAGCCTCAGCACGCTCCTCCGCCACCGGAGCCTCAGCACGCTCCTCCGCCACCGGAGCCTCAGCACGCTCCTCCGCCGCCGGGGCCTCAGCGGGCTCCTCCGCGACCGGAGCCTCAGCAGCCTCCTCCGCGGCGGGAGCCTCCTCCGCGGCGGGAGCCTCCTCCGCGGCGGGAGCCTCCTCCGCCGGCGACTCGGGCGGCGCGGGCTCCTCGTTGCGCTGCTCGTCCTCGGGATTCTCTGCTTCGGTCACTGACTGATCTCCATCGGTTGAGGCTGCTGGGCCGCGTGCGGGTGGTCAGGGCCGGCGTAGATCTTGAGCTTTGTGATCTGCCTGCGGGCGAGCCGGTTGCGCGGCAGCATGCCCTTGACGGCGAGGCGGATGACCTCTTCGGGCCGACGCTCGAGCATGTCCGCCAGCGTTCGCGACCGCAGGCCGCCGGGGTAACCGGAGTGGCGGTAGTAGCGCTTGTCGGCGAGCTTGTTGCCGGTGACCTTGATCTTCTCGGCGTTGATCACGATCACGAAGTCCCCGGTGTCGACGTGCGGCGTGTAGGTCGGCTTGCGCTTGCCGCGCAGTGCATCCGCGATCTGCGTCGCGAGCCTGCCGAGCGTCTGCCCGGTCGCGTCGACGACGAGCCAGTTGCGCTCGCGGTCTGCAGGTGTGGCTACGTAGGTCTTCATGGCACGCACAAGCCGCGCGACGGTCGCGCGGCTCGGGACGATGATAGTCAATCGTCGGAAGTAGAGGATCTACTGTGGTTGGGTGCGGTTTCCTGTCCCACTTCGCCGGCTGACGTATCGATCCGGATATCGCGTCCTGCAGGTCGTCTGGTTCTTCTGGCGCCCGCAGAAGGACGGCGTCAAATGCGTGCTGACGACCGACGACCGCGTGCTGCTGGTGCGCCACACGTACGGGCGCCGATCGTGGGACCTGCCGGGCGGCGCCGTCAAGCGGGGCGAGCCGCCGATCGACGCCGCGCGCCGCGAGATGGAGGAGGAACTGGGTCTGAGCTCGGTCCCCTGGACCGGGATCGGCCACTTGCGCGGCACCGTCGATCACCGTCGCGACACGATTTATCTGTTCGCGGCCGAGGTCAGCTCTCCGACGCTGACACTCGACGAGGGCGAGCTTGCCGACGCGCACTGGTTCCGCCGCGCCGAGCTGCCGTCAGACCTTGGGCCCTACGTCGTCCCGGTGCTGGCGCATGCACCGGTTGCGTGACACCCGCCGCCAGCGGGGACCTACTCCCCTACTCCCACTCGATCGTGCCGGGCGGCTTGCTCGTTATATCGAGCACCACCCGGCCAACCGGGCGGATCTCGTTGATCATCCGCGACGCGATCTGTTCGAGCAGGTCGTAGGGCAGCCGCGCCCAGTCGGCGGTCATCGCGTCGTCGCTCGTGACCGCGCGGATCGCGATCACGTTGCCGTATGTGCGCCCATCCCCCTGGACGCCGACCGTGCGAATGTCCGGGAGCACACAGAACGACTGCCACAGCTCGCGGTACAGGCCGGCCTTGCGAATCTCGTCCTGGAGGATCGCGTCCGCCTCGCGCAGCGTGTCGAGCCGTTCGCGCGTCGCCTCGCCGCCGACGATCCTGATCGCCAGCCCAGGCCCGGGAAACGGCTGGCGCCACACCAGGCGTTCGGGCAGGCCGAGCTCGGCGCCGACAGCCCGGACCTCGTCCTTGAACAGCGTCCGCAGCGGCTCGACGAGCTCGAACTCGAGGTCGTCTGGTAGGCCGCCGACGTTGTGGTGGGACTTGATCGTCGCCGCGCCCGTGCCGCCGCCTGACTCGATCACGTCCGAGTAGAGCGTCCCCTGCACGAGGAAGCGGACGTCTTCGAGCTTCGCCGCCTCCTCCTCGAACACGCGGATGAACTCGGCCCCGATCAGCTTGCGCTTGCGCTCGGGATCGCTGACGCCCTTCAGCCGCGCCAGGAACCTGTCGGCGGCGTCGACCGCTACCAGCGGCACCTTGAACGTGTCGCGGAAGGCGGAGATCACCTGCGCGCCCTCGTTCTTGCGCATCAGCCCGTGATCGACGAACACGCAAGTCAGGCGGTCGCCGATCGCCCGGTGCACGAGCAGCGCCGCAACGCTGGAATCCACTCCTCCCGAGAGGCCACAGATCGCCCGCCCTTCGCCTACCTGCGCCCGGATCCGCGCGATTTGATCGTCGATCACCGACGCGGCGCTCCAGTCGCCGCTCGAGCCACAGATGTCGCGCAGGAAGTTGTCGAGCACCTGCTGGCCGTACGGCGTGTGCACCACCTCTGGGTGGAATTGGATGCCGTAGATCGCCCGCTGCGACGATTCGAACGCGGCCACCGGCGACGCGGTCGACGACGCCAGAGCGTCGAACCCGGGCGGCGGCGCGAACACGGTGTCGCGATGCGACATCCAGCAGGACTGCGCGGTCGGCGTGCCCGCCAGCAGCCTGCCCGTCTGATGGACGGTCAACTGGGATCGGCCGAACTCGCCGACCTCGGCCCCCTCGACGCGCCCCCCGAGTTCGAGCGCGATCAGCTGCATGCCGTAGCAAATCCCCAGCACCGGCACCCCGAGATCCAGCAGCTCCGGATCCAGCGGCGGCGCGTCGGCCGCGTAAACGGAGGCCGGACCGCCGGACAGGATGATCCCCTTCGGTCGGCGCCGCGCGACCTCCTCGGCTCCCACGTGATGCGGCAGCAGCTCCGAGAAGACGCCGCACTCGCGGACCCTGCGTGCGATCAGCTGTGAGTACTGGCCGCCGTAGTCGAGCACCACGACCTCGTCGGTCGCAGCCGGCAGCTGGTCGCGTAGATCGCGCGCGGGCGCCCCCTGAAGGTCGAGATCCGTATTAGTCGGCGACACCGACCGCCGCTGCCCGGCTGCCAGCGCCCATCCCCACGCCCTGCTCTCGCTGGAGATGCTTGCCCTCGGTCTGGAGCGCCGGCGCGACCATCAGCTCGGCACGGTTGAACTCGGCGATGTCGCGGTAGCCGCAGGTCGCCATCGAGGTCCGCAGACCGCCCATCAGGTTGAAGGTCCCGTCGTTCTCCCGCGCGGGGCCCCTGATGATCTCCTCGAGCGTCCCGTTCTGGGTCGTCGCCACGCGCGTGCCGCGCGGCAGCGTCGGGTGGAAGGTCGCCATGCCCCAGTTGTACCCGCGCCCCGGCGCCTCATAGGAGCGCGCGAGTGCCGAACCGAGCATCACCGCATCGGCGCCACACGCCACGGCCTTGGCGATGTCGCCGCCGTTGCGCATTCCGCCGTCCGCGATCACCTTCACGTAGTCGCCGGTCTCGAGCATGTGCTGCGAGCGGGCAGCGGCGACGTCGGCGATCGCGGTCGCCTGCGGTACGCCGATCCCCAGCACGCCGCGGGTCGTACAGATCGCTCCCGGCCCGACGCCGACGAGCACGCCGGCGGCGCCGGTCCGCATCAGGTGCAGGCCGGTGTGGTAGGACGCACAGCCGCCGACGACGACCGGCGTCGGCGCGAGCTCGCGGATGAACTCCTTCAGGTTCAGCGGCGGCCTCGTCTCGTCGCGCGAGACGTGCTCGGCCGACACGACCGTCCCCTGGATGACGAGGATGTCAAGGCCCGCCTCGAGCGCGACCTCGTAGTACGTGCGAACTTTCTGCGGCGTCAATGACGCCGCGGCTACGACGCCGTGCGACTTGATCTCCGCGATCCGCCTGGCGATCAGCTCGGGCTTGACCGGCTCGCGATAGATGTCCTGCATCTCGCGCGTGGCGATCTCGCGCGAGAAGCTCGCGATCCGCTCGAGCTGTGCGTCGGCGTCCTCGTATCGGCAGAAGATTCCTTCGAGATTGAGGACCGCGAGGCCACCGAGCTTCCCGATCAGGCCGGCGGTCTCCGGCGACACGACGCCGTCGAGCGCGGCGGCGAGCATCGGCAGCTCAAACCGGTAGGGCCCGAGCGTCCACGTGATGTCGATGTCGTCGGGATCGCGCGTCCGGCGTGACGGGACGATCGCGATGTCGTCGAAGCCGTACGCCCTCCGGGCCTTCTTGCCGCGACCGATTTCTACTTCCATCTCAGAAGCGTAGACCGGGACTCGGACGACAGTGAGAGCGACGCGGCGGCGGCAACCATCGGTCGGTCGATCCTAGCAGCGACCCGACGCCGATCCGCGTCGGCGCCGCGCCGATCAGCCGATCTCGGCCGCGCCCGCGGCGTGCCGATTCAGCCGATCTCGGCAGCGATCTCGAGCCGCTCTGCCCCGACCTCACCGAGCAGCCGGTCGACGCGACCCGGATCGATGATCCCGGCGCCGAAATGCTGCGTCGACTCGGCGCCGCAGGCGACCCCGAACCGCAGGCACTCGACCGGCTCCTGGCCCGCGTAGCGCGAGGCCACGTAGCCGGCCAGAAACGCGTCGCCAGAGCCCACGACCGACCGGGCAGGCTGCTCCCCGACCCGGACACGGTGCAGCGTCGGCGTTCCGTTCTCGAGCAACCGTGCGTAGCAACCGTCGGACACGGTCATGACCGCCTCGCGCGCGCCGAGTCGCGTCATCTCGACGACCGCCTGCGCGCGATCGTTGGCGTCGTTGAACTCGTGCCCGACGAGCTCCTCCGCCTCGAGCTCGTTGGGTGACACGAGGTCGGGCTCGGCGCGGATCGCCAGCCGCAGCGGCTCACCGTCGGTGTCGATCATCGTCGTCACGCCGAGGCGACGCACCTCGCGAATCAACGCGTAGTAGACGTCCTGCTCGACGCCCCGCGGCAGGCTGCCCGCGAACACGCAGATGCTGGCACCCTGAGCGAGATAGAGCAGCTTCTCGCGAAACAGCTCGAGCTCCTGGTCGGAGATCGCCGGACCGCGTTCGTTGATCTCGGTGTGCATCCCAGTCGTCGGATCCAGCACCACCGTATTCGTTCTCGACTCGTCGTGGATGCGGACGAAATCGTTGAGGATCGACTCGGCGCCGAGCGCTTCGGCGATCCTGGTACCCGTCGCTCCACCTGCGAATCCGGTCGCGATCACCGGCTGTCCAAGCCGCTTCAGCGCCCGCGCGATGTTGACGCCCTTGCCACCCGGCATCGTCGTCTGGTCGACGGTCCGGTGACGGCGGCCCGGGGTGAAGCTCGGTACCTCGAGCGTCTTATCAATCGCCGCGTTGAGCGTGACGGTGATGATCATGCAGTCTCCAATCCTCCCTTCGACGCGCGCGCGCGTCTGCGGCGTCGCACCGCGAACGCTAGCGCGGCGCAAACACCGAGTCCGATGATCAGCACCAACATGAACGGCTTGGTGATGAACCGCCCCGCGAGCGTGAGCGAACTGACGGCGGGCAGCGCGCGGGCGAGCACCAGCGGCACGTGAGCCACCGTTCGGCCGCCCACGAGCACGGTCGCGGAGCCGAGCCGTGCGCCCTCGGGCATCGGGCCGGTGAGCTGATGGGGAACCTTCACGACGATCCGGATCCGGGCGCTTTTCGCGACCACGTACGTCACGCCCGTCGCGGCGACCAGCGACGCGTGCAGCCCAGGCTGGTCGTGGACGGTTGGAGCGGCGAGCTGCTGGCCGGTCTTGACCAGGTGGGCGATCCGGAAGTTCGCGAACCCGTAATCGAGTAGCGCGAGCGTGTTGGCGTCGCGCGACTCCTCGCTGCTGGTCCCGAGCACGGCGCTGAGCAGGCGCATTCCGTCCCGGTGCGCGGACGCGACCAGCACGTAACCGGCGTCGGCGGTGTGTCCGGTCTTGACGCCGTTGATCCACCGGTATTTAGCGACCAGGTCGTTGCGATTGACGACGTACCGGGGGTACGCGCCCGAGCGCAGGACCGCGTGCGGGAGTGCGACGATCCGGGCAAAGTAGGCCGAGTGCGTCAGGTCGTAGCCGGCGAGCTTGACGAGGTCGGCAGCGGTCGAATAGTTGCCGGGGGTGTCGAGTCCGATCGGCGTCGAATAGTGCGTGCGACGGAGCCCCAGCAGCCGTGCCTGCGCATTCATCATCGCGATGAACCGCCCGACCGAGCCGTGCCCGACGTTGAAAGCCAGATCTTCGGCCGCGTCGTCGGCGCTCGGCAGCATCAGCGCCAACAACAGATCGTGGACGCTCATCCGCTCGCCTGGCTCGAGCCCGATCTGCGAGTCGACCGCCGCGACCCGGTAATCCGGATTTGTGAACACCTTGCTCAGGTGGTGGACGTGCTCGAGCGTCACGAGCGCCGTCATCAGCTTGGTCGTGCTCGCGATCGGGAGCTCTTGGTTTGCGTTGATGCCGTACAGCACCTGGCCGGTGCCCTGCTCGACCAGGATCGCGGCGCGAACGCTGAGCGGCGGCGCCGGCGCGGCCGATGCTCCGGCGCTGATCGTCGCCAGCAACGCCGCGGCGCACAGGACCCCCGCGCCCAAACGCGCCGCCGCGACGAACGCGTGTCGTAGAGCTGTCGCGGGCGGCTTGCGAGCGGCCGCGCCGCTCACCGCCGCAACCTCAGTCGCTGTCCGGTCTGCAAGGCGTTGGGGTTCATACCCGGATTGAGCGCCGTAATCGTCGCGATCGAGACGTGCGTCTTGATGGATATCTGGCTCAGCGTGTCGCCCGATTTGACGATGTAGAACTTGGGCGTCGGTCGATGCCGGTGGCTCCCAGCGCCTGCATGCCCGGTGGACAGGAGGCTAGAAGCCGTCGTCGACGTATGCTGCGGGTTCAGCCCGGCGTGGACGATCAGGTACGTCGCCACGGCCACCGCGGCGAGTGCGACCGGCGCAACCAGGCGCGCGCTTTTTGCCACCATGGCGGTGCCGATCATACAAGCGGGCTCGGGGGCCAACTGCTGAAGCGGGGCCCGACAGCCCCCAGATCAGCCGGCGAGACTCCAGGCGAGCTCACGCAACCGCGCCGCCTCGGCGCCCGCCGCCGGTCCGGGCTGCCCACCGGCCTGCTCGTGAGCCTGGACGATCGCCCGCGAAGCTGAGACCAAACCACCGGCGCGTCCGGGCGCGAACGCCGGCGCCAGATCCTGAACGCGGCCGCCCTGCGCCCCGATCCCGGGCAGCAGGAACGGCGCATTCGGCATCGCCGCGCGAAGCGACCCGAGCAGCTCCGTGGCGGTCGCGCCGACCACCGCACCTACATCCGCGATCCCGGACCGCCCGGTCACGCCGAGGCGAGCCACGAGCCCGGCGAGCCGCGCGCTGACGGTCTCGCCACCCTCCAACTGCAGGTCCTGCAGGTCGGCAGCGCCGGCGTTCGAAGTGCGCACGAGCACGAACAGCCCGGCGCCGCGCGCCCTCGCGGCGCTGATCAGCGGCGCGAGTGAGTCGGCACCCAGCAGCGGATTCGCTGTCAGCGCGTCGGCGCCGAGCCCCGGCACCTCCCCAAATGGCGTTGGCGTCGCGCCGAAGTAGGCCTGCGCGTAGGCCTTCGCGGTCACGTCGATGTCGCCGCGCTTGGCGTCGGCGATTACCAGCAGTCCTCGCGCCTGTGCGTCGGCGACGACCTCCTGCAAGGCCCCCCAGCCGGGCGCTCCGAGCCGCTCGAAACAGGCGACTTGGGGCTTGACCGCGACGCATTGCTCGGCCACGCTGTCGAGCACCAGACGGCAATGCGCCGCGACCGCCCGGGCCGCCCGTTCGGCGGCTGAGCCTTGATCGCGGGCGGCGGTGAGCTCGAGCGCGCGCGGCCACAGCTTCGCTGGATCGGGATCGAGTCCCAAAACCAGCTGCGAACTGCGGCGCGCTACGTGAGCTGCCAGCCGATCCCCGAACTTCGCGGCGTGGCCGAACTCGCCGTCTGTGCGCTCGGCGTCCTGCGCCGCTTTCGCGACGACTTCGCCCGAGAAGAGGGCGTCGCCGCCGCGCTGTTGCCCGGTTGAGTTCTGCGGTCCTACTTGACTGCCTTCTTGAGCGCGGCGCCGGCCGTGAACTTCGGGACCCGCGAAGCCGCGATCTGGATCTTCTCGCCGGTCGCAGGGTTGCGCCCTTCGCGCGCGCTCCTGTGCGAGACGCTGAACTTGCCGAAGCCGGAGAAGGTCACGTCACTGCCGCGCTTCAGCGCCTCCTCGATCGTGTCCAGCATCGCATCGACAGCGTCCCCGGCGTCTTTCTTACTCAACCCGGCGCGATCCGCGACCTGGTCTACGAACTCGGACTTTGTCACTTGCTCCTCCTTCGAAGCTGGTAGGAATCTTCGACGTTAACAGGGCTTGCGGACGGCCGATTGGGCCGTGCGTCCCTCGACCGTGCCCATTCTGGCCCCGCGCAAGACACAATTGCGCCCGAATCGGCGCGCTTTTCCGCAAATTGCGGAAATCAATCGGGCCGTTTTTGGCTGTACGAGCCCTTGGTTAACGGCCTACCAGGGCCAATCATCCCCGTCTACGGACAGAATAAGCGCGTGGATCTCGCCCGCCTCGGATGGCTCGTCATCGTCCTCGGATGTCTCCTCGCAGTCGTGATCCTCGTGCTCGAGGGATATTTCGGCTATGCGGGAGTGACTTTCGCGGTCGCCGTCTCGGCCGGAATCAACCTGACCTAGGACCGCGACCCCGCTCCACAATCATCCTGACGTCGGGCCGACGCCCCGCTCCGAGACCAGCACCTCGCCCGGGCGCACCCGATCTTCCGGTTCCAGGTGAATCAAGACGTCGGCTCCATCGAGCCGCTCGGCGATCACGTCCTGCAACTCGTGGGCGGTCCGGTGGGCGACCTCGAGCGACGTGCCCTCGCGGAACTGGACGTGCAGGTCCACGTAGCGGCGGGCTCCGGCGCGCCGCGTGCGTAGCTCGTGATAGCCGACCACGCCGCGGTTCGCGAACGCCTCAATCGCCTCCCTGATCGCCTCGACCTCCGACGGCGGCAACGACTCATCGACGAGCACGCGCGAGGACTGGGCGAGCAACCGCACCCCGGTCGTCACGATCACCGCCGCCACCGCGAGCGCGGCGACCGGGTCGATCCACTGCGCGCCTGTGATCGCGACCAGGATCAGTGCGACCAGCACCGCCGCCGACGTCAGCGCGTCGGTGCCGAGGTGCGCGGCGTCACCGGCGAGCGCCGGCGACCCGGTCCGGTTCGCCGTCCGGCGCAGCCGCGCGGCGACGCCGAGGTTGACGACCATCGAGACGGCGACCACCGCGATAGCGAACCCGACCATCTGGATCTGTTTGTGATTGATCAAATGCCGGATCGCCTCGAATGCGATCGCCGCCGAGCCGACCAGGATCAGGATCCCCTCGATCGCGGCCGCCAGGTTCTCGATCTTCTCGTGGCCGTAGCGATGTGACTCGTCGGCCGGCTCATCGGCCTTGCGCACGCTGAAGAACGCGACCACGGACGCGACGAGGTCGATACTCGAGTGGACCGCCTCGGTCAGGATCGCGACCGAGCCGGTGATCGTCCCCGCGATCACCTTCAGCAGGATCAGCGCCGAGTTGGAGAGGACCGAAAGCGCTGCCGTGCGCTGCTTGGCCTCCGCATGCTGGGCGATATCGCCCGCGGACATCAGGACCCTCCGTCGCCCCACGCGAGCAGCGCCCGCACAGCACGGCCGCGGTGGCTGATCGCGTCTTTCTCCTCGTCGCTCAGCTCGGCCATCGTACGGCCGCCGAAGTCGCCGTCCGGCAGGAAGGCCGGGTCGTACCCGAATCCCCGCTCGCCACGTGGGTCGGATGCCAGCCGGCCCCGGCTGTCGCCGAAAAACACCCGCTCGGTGCCGTTCTCCGGATCCACGTACGCCAGGGCGCAGACGTAACGGAGGCCGCTTCCAGGGGGCGCCTCACGGATCAGCTTGTCGAGGTTCTCCTGGTCGGTGGCCTCGAGGCCGGCGTAGCGCGCCGAGCGCACGCCGGGTCGGCCGCCGAGCGCCTCAGCCTCGATTCCGGAGTCGTCGGCGATCGCGGGACGGCCGGTGCGCGCCGCGGCGCTGCGCGCCTTCGGCAGCGCGTTGGCTTCAAATGTGTTGCCGTCCTCGGGCGGCAACTCGATCCCATCGGGCAGCGGCATCAGGTCACGGCTGCCGGTGCCAGCAGCCGATCGAACTCCCGCAGCTTGTGCGGGTTGCGGGTCGCGAGCACGAGCGACGCGGGAATCCTCATCGGCTCAGGAGCCGGCGGTCTGATCCTGCAGCGTGCGCAGGGCCTCGATTCCGTGGGCCGCCAGTACGAGCAGATCATCCAAATGGGCACGCGATAGAGGGGTGCGCTCAGCGGTCGCCTGGACCTCGACCAGTCCCCCATCACTGGTCATCACGACGTTCGCATCGACCTCGGCGGTCGAGTCCTCCGAGTAGTCGAGATCCAACAGCGCCACGCCGTCCACGATCCCGCACGACACCGCCGCCACGGTCGCGGTCAGCGGCGTGCGCTCGAGCTTGCCGTCGGCCACCAGGCGTTCGCAGGCGAGCCTCAGCGCGACCATGCCGCCGGTGATCGAGGCACAACGCGTGCCGCCGTCGGCCTGGAGCACGTCACAGTCGATGTAGATCGTGCGTTCTCCGAGCGCGGTGAAGTCGATCACGCCGCGCAGCGAGCGGCCGATCAGGCGTTGGATCTCGACCGACCGTCCATCGGCTCGGCCCTTGCTGACGTCGCGCTGCTTGCGCTCGCCGGTCGACGCGGGGAGCATGCCGTACTCGGCCGTCACCCAGCCGCGTCCCGAGCCGGTCAGCCAGCGCGGCACGCTCTCCTGGACCGAGGCGGTGCAGATCACGCGCGTCTCGCCCATTGAGATCAGCGACGAGCCGGTCGCGGTTCGCACGAAGCCGGGCTCGATCGCCGACGGCCGCAGTTGGTCGGCGCCCCGGCCGTAGCTGCGCTCGCGGGTCTCGATGCTCATGCCGCGATTCGCGCGCCGAGGTCCACGTGTCCCACCTCCCCCAGCGGCATCTGCAAGAAGCGCGTGCCGAGCGCGTGGAATACCTCGGCGTCGCCCGTGCAACTGAACTCGTAGCTGCCCTCGCTCGCGCGGGTGTTCAGCAATCCTCGGGCGGTCAATGCCCGTTCGACGCTACGCGCCACCCCTTGACCCGAGGTGACCAGCGTCACGCCGCGACCGAGCGCGCGCTGAAGGATCGGCGCGACGAGCGGGTAGTGGGTGCAGCCCAAAATCACCGTATCGACGCTAGCGGCTCGCAGCGGGGCGCAGTAGCCGCGAACGGTCTCGATCAGCTCGTCGTCGTAACTCGGCCCCGCGTTGGATCAGCGGTGCGAGGTCCGCGCACGCGACGCTCTCGAGGTGGACGTGCGGGTCGGCGGCCCGAACTGCACGCGTGTAGGCGCCGCTGGCAACCGTCGCCGGGGTCGCCAACAGACCGAGCCGGCCCGTGCGGCTGCCGGCCACCGCCAGCTGCGTGGCCGGCGCGACAACCCCGATCACGTCCACGTCGACGTCGGCGAGGTGCGCCTCGAGCGGACCCAAGGCCGCAGAGCTCGCGGCGTTGCACGCCACGACCAGCAGCTTCGAGCCAGGCCGCGAGCAAGTAGTCGGCGATCTCGATCGCGAACGCGCGCAGCTCGGTCTGCGAGCGCTCGCCGTACGGGAAGCGCGCGGTGTCACCGAGGTAGACGTAGTCCTCGGTCGGCAGCGAGACCAGCAGCTCGTGCAGGACGGTCAGGCCGCCGACGCCCGAGTCGAACACGGCCACCGGCAGCTGAGCGTTGGCGTTGCGCAAAGCGATCGGTTCCATACTGCCAGAGGGCCCGGCCGCGGGAACCTGCGCGTCGAAGCGTCTCCACATGGTCGCTTAGACCGCGCCGGTACGCTCAGGCACCGCGTGCGCGCCCTGATCGTCACGAACATGTACCCGAGCCAACGGCACCCCGCGCTCGGGAGCTTTCGTCAGGGATCAGGTCGAGGCGCTGAGGCGCACCGGCGCCGTCGAGCTCGACGCTATATGCGTTCGAGCCCGGGGGATATCTCAAGGCCGCCGCCGCACTCCGGCACAAGCGCGGCTACGACATCGTGCACGCGCATTTCGGGCTGACGCTCTGGCCGGCGCTAGCGGCCGGCGGGCGCAAGCGGGGGGTGACGCTGCACGGCACGGACCTCAGCCACCCCCGGTCACGGAAGATCACGCTCGCGGGCCTGCGGTTGATCGACTTGGTCGGTGTCGTTTCTGAGCCGCTCGCGAAGACGCTTCCAAAGTGGGCGGCAACCAAGCACGGAGATCCTGCCCGCCGGCGTCGATACGCACCGCTTCAAGCCGATCCCGCGGGCACAGGCACGCGCCGCGCTCGGCCTCGACCCGGATCAGCCGTCAGTCCTCTTCCCAGCGGATCCCCGACGGCCCGAAAAGCGCTTCGACCGCGCGCAAGAGATCGCTCAGGGAGTCAAGCTGCTAACGCTCGGCGACGTCGAGCCAGACCGCGTCCCGCTCTACGTCAACGCCGCCAACGCGATCCTCGTCACGTCCGACCGCGAGGGCTTCGGGCTCGCAACGCTCGAGGCGCTCGCCTGCGACGTGCCCGTCCTCAGCACCGTCACAGGCATTGCCCCCGAGGTGCTCACAGACGTCCAGGGCACCCTCTGCGCCCCCTTCGATCGCCACATCTGGAGCCAGACGCTTCGAGCGCAGGTCGCGCGAACCGGACCCCCGCATCGAAGGCAGGCAACGAGCCGAGCTCTACTCAACGGACGCGATGGCAGCCAGGCTGATCGACGCGTGGCGCAGGATCCTGGACTCGGACTAGGAGGCCAGGATCGGCCAGCGCCCCGCGAGCCGCTCGCGCGCCGCGATCGACTGGCGCGTGATCGGCACCGTTTCGCGCGTCAAGCGGCGCCCGGCGAAGGCGTCGAGCGTGGCCGCGACCGACTGCGCCAGCGGCTCCAGCGCATAGCCCCCTTCGAGCACCGCACCGAATGGAACCTCGAGCTCATCGACACATAGATCGCGGATCGCGCCCGCCATCGAGGCAAACCCCATCTCGGTCACCACACAGTCAGCGAGCAGATCGTCGCGGTGGGCGTCGAAGCCCGCCGACACCAGCACCAGCTGGGGCTCGAACGCCCTGGCCAACGGCAACGCGACGAACTCCACCAGTGAGCAGAACACCTCGTCGCCCGAGCCCGGGGCGACCGGCAGATTGACGGTGAAGCCGACCCCGTCCCCGGAGCCAACGTCTGCTGCGGGCCCCGTCCCCGGATACAGCGGCGACTGGTGGATCGAAATGAACAGGACACGGGGATCTGAATGGAAGATGTCGTTGGTGCCGTTGCCGTGGTGCACGTCCCAGTCGACGATCAGCACCCGAGAGAGCCCGAACGCGTCGAGCGCGTGACGGGCGGCGACGGCGATGTTGTTGAACAGGCAGAAGCCCATCGCCCGCGCCGGCTCGGCGTGGTGGCCCGGCGGCCGGTGAATGCTGAACCCGTGGGGCACCTCGCTGTCCAGCAGCAGCCTGACCAACTCGACCGCCCCGCCGCAGGCGTGCAGGGCGGCATCGAACGACCCTGTGCTGACGGGCGTATCGGGGTCGAGCTGCGCCCCACTCGCCGACGCACGCTCGACCGCCAGCACGTACGGCTCGGGATGCACGGCGAGCAGAACATCGCGATCGACGGCCGGCGAGCTGAGGCGCTCATACCCGAGCCAGCCGCGCCGCTCGAGCTCTGAGTCGATGGCGACGATGCGCGCCGCGCGCTCGGGATGCCCGCCGGTGTCGTGTTCAAGCGACGAGGGATGCTCGAGCAGCACTGGGGCGGCGGCCATCGCCGGGTACCGTACCTACCGGTGACCAAGCAGCGGACACAGGTGGCCGTGGTCGGAGCCGGCGCTGCCGGTCTGTATACGGCGCTTTCGGCGGCGCGCCTCGGCGCGAAAGTGATGCTCGTGTCGGCGACGCCGCTGGCCGAGTCGTCGAGCTACTGGGCCCAGGGCGGGCTGGCCGCGGCGCTGGCAAAGGACGACAGTCCCGATCTGCACTTCGCCGACACCGTCAAAGCCGGCCGAGGCGCGGTCAGAGAGTCCGCCGCTCGGGTGCTGTGCGACGAGGCACCGAAGGCGGTCGACGACCTCGCGCAGCTCGGAGTCCAGTTCGACGCCGACCGGGACGGCCACTATGCGCTCGGACTCGAGGGCGGCCATAGCGCCCGGCGCGTCGTTCACGCGGGCGGCGCCGCGACCGGCCGGCAGATCGTCCGCCAGCTGTCGGCGCTGGTCGCGCAGCACGAGTGGATCGAGGTGCTCGAGAACCGCCGGGTGGTCGCGATCGCGACGGCCGGCGGGCGGGCCGCCGGGGTGACGCTCGACGACGAGACGACGATCCTGGCCCCCGCGACCGTGCTCGCCACCGGCGGCTCGGCGGCGCTTTGGGCTCGAACCACGAACCCGCCCGGGGCGATCGGTAGCGGCCTGCTGCTGGCGTTCGACGCCGGCGCCCAGCTCGCCGACCTCGAGCTGATGCAGTTTCACCCGACAGCCGTCGTTGGCGATAACGGAGGTGACGGGTTTCTCGTCACCGAGGCGATTCGCGGCGAGGGGGCATTGCTGCTCGACCCCGCGGGCGAGCGGTTCGTCGATGAGCTCGCGCCGCGCGACGAGGTCGCCCGCGCCGTCCAGCGCACGATCGATCGAACGGGCGCCCGCGCGGTCGGACTCGATATGCGCGACGTCGATCCGGCGCTGTTCCCGAACGTGGTGAGCGCCCTGCGGCGAGCCGGGATCGACCCCGAGCACGAGCTGGTCCCGGTAGCTCCCGCGGCTCATTACATGATGGGCGGGATCGCGACCGACCTCGACGGCCGGGCGACGTTGCCGGGCTTGTTTGCGGTCGGCGAGTGCTCGTGTACGGGCCTGCACGGCGCCAACCGCCTGGCTTCGAACTCGCTCAGCGAGTGCTTCGTGTTCGGGGCGCGGGCGGCGCGTGCCGGCGTCGAGCTCGCCGATCAACCGACCGCCGAACCCGACCCGCGTCCCGCGCCCGCCGCGCCTGGGCCGAGCACCGCCTCGCGTCAGGCGCTGTGGCGCTACGCCGGCCTCGAGCGCGACGGCGACGGCCTGCGAATCCTCGCCGAGGACCCCTATCCGCTCGTGCGTCTGATCGCGCGCTCGGCACTCAAACGCGAAGAAAGCCGGGGCGCCCACCAGCGAACCGATTTTCCGAGTGTTGACCCCGCGCTTGACGAATTTCACGTCACGCTCGCGCCAGACGGGACGCCTGGGCTGTCCCGCTGGAGATAAACGCGCAAGTTCTCACTTAACGCGCGGTTAACGCGAAGTGGCGCGCCAACTTCACAGACGGCGGGAATACTCGCCCGAAAGAACGGGAAATACTCCCCCGTAGCAATGAGGCTTGGCGCCCGCCGGGAGCGCCAAAAGCTAGGAGACACATACACATGTATCGCTTCAGCCGCGCGATCTACCGGGAGATCGCAAGCGATGTAATCGAAGATCCGCACGGCACTTGTCCGTACGCCAATCACGAGCGGGTACTGCGTGCCTGCGAGGCGGCGGTCGAGCGGATGGCCACGGACAGGCATTACTTCGCACATCCGTCAAAGACGCTGTTCAACGACATTCGGGCCTACTTCCCGATGCTCGCCCAGGCGCGCGTGCTGCACGTGATCGAGCGCTATCTGGAGTTCGCGGACGAGTTTCTGCGCACCCAGCCGCAGAACGGCTTCGATCTCTACGGAAATCCGCTCCAGTGCCGCGCGAGCACCCGCAAGGGAACTCCCTGCCAGCGGATGCCGTTACCCCACAACGGCTACTGCCCATCGCACCAGCATCTGGCCGAGACTGAGGAGCTCGAAGCGGTACTCGCCGCCTGACCGATTTAAGGGGCCCGCGTTCGCGGGCCCTTGTGCCCCGCCCACGGTTGGGTCGTGACTCCGAGCGGTGCCCGAGGCGGTGTAACGTGCGCCGATGCTGCTCGGCGTCGATGTCGGAGGCACGTTCACCGACGCCGTCCTGGCGTCCGACGGCGGGATCGTCACCGCCAAGGCACTCACCACGCCGCGCGATCAGTCCGAGGGCGTGATCGCCGCCGTCGAGGCGGTGCTCGAGCTCGCGCGCGCACGCCCCGATCAAGTCGAGAGCTTCTCGCATGGAATGACCGTCGCGACCAACGCACTCGTCGAGGGCCGCACTGCGCGAACGGCGTTTGTCGGCACCGAGGGGTTCGCCGACATCGTCGCGCTGGGCCGGCAGAATCGGCCTGAGCTCTACCGCCTGTGCGCCGCTCCACCGGCGCCGATCTCGCCGCCGGAGCGCCGCTTCGGCGCGCGGGAGCGGATGACGCCCGACGGACCGCTGCGGCCGCTCGAGGACGCCGGCGAGCTCGCGCGTGCGGTCGCGGCCTGTGAGCCCGAAGCCGTCGCGGTCACGCTGCTGCACTCATACCGCCACCCCGAGCACGAGCTCCAGATCGCGGCTGCACTCCGGGCCGCGCTACCCGGCGTCCATGTCTCGCTCTCCCACGAGGTGGTCGGAACGTTCAGAGAGTTCGAGCGCGCCGCCACGACCGAGGTCGACGCGGCGCTGTCGCCGTTGCTGGCGGGCTACCTGCGACAGCTGCGCGACCGGTGCGCGGAGCGCTCGCTGCCGGAGCCGGCGATCATGCAATCAAACGGCGGCCTGATCGACCTCGATGCGGCCGCCGCGCACGCGGCTTGGACGGTGCTGTCGGGCCCGGCCGGCGGGGCGGCCGGAGCGGCATTCGTGGCCCGCGCGAGCGGCGAGCCTGACGCGCTGTGCTTCGACATGGGGGGCACTTCGTGCGATGTCTGCGTGGTCGACGGCGGGACCGTGCAGGAGCAGAGCTCGGGCGCGATCGCCGATCGGCCGCTCGCGCTGCCGATGCTCGCGGTGAGCACGGTCGGCGCCGGCGGGGGTTCAATCGCGTGGCGCGATGCGGGTGGCGCGCTGCGGGTCGGACCGCGATCGGCCGGCGCGGACCCGGGCCCCGCTTGCTACGGCCGGGGCGGCAGCTCACCGACCGTCACCGACGCGAACCTGCTGCTCGAGCGGCTCCCGAGCGTTGCCGGCGGCATCGCGCTTGACCACGACGCCGCTGAGCGGGCCGTCGCCGCGCTCGCGGGGAAGCTCGGCCTCGAGCCGCTCGTCTGCGCCGAGGGGATCGTCCGGGTCGCAAACGCCGAGATGGTGCGGGCGCTGCGGGTCGTGACCGTGGAGCGCGGGGTCGATCCGCGGCGCTACGCGCTGCTCGCGTTCGGCGGCGCCGGGCCATTGCACGCCTGCGCGATCGCCGAGGAGCTCGGGATTACGAGGATCGTCGTCCCGCGCGCCTCGGGGGTGCTGGCCGCGCTCGGACTTCTCGTCTCACCGCGGCGGCGCGACGTGCAACGCACCCTGCTGCTGAGCGGCGACGGGTTGACGCGCGAGGCGCTGGAGCAGGCGATCGCCGACCTTGGCGCGCGGGCTCGGTCCGAGCTGGAGGCGGCCGATGCTGCGCTGACGACGACCTACGAGCTCCGCTACCGCGGTCAAGCGTTCGAGCTGGCGATTACGGGGCCTGGAGACCCGCGGCGGCTCCGGGAGGCGTTCGAGCAGCGCCACCAGGAGCGTTACGGCTACCACGACCCTCGGCAGGAGCTTGAGCTGGTGACGATCCGCGTCAGCGCGTCGGTCGCCGGGCAGGAGCCGTCGCTTGGCGACCTGAAGCTCGCCCCGTCGATCGAGGGCCCGGCCGTCGTCACGCTGCCCGAGTCAACGCTGCTGGTAGCCGAGGGCTGGTCGGCCCGCACCGACCGGCACGGGACGCTCCACCTCTCGCGCTGATGGATCCCGTCGACCTTCAGGTCCTGTCGGGCGCGCTGCACTCGATCTGCGACGAGATGGGCGCCGTCCTGATCCGCTCCGCCCATTCGGCGAACATCAAGGAGCGCCGCGACGCCTCGACGGCGCTGTTTGAGCCTGGCGGCGAGATGGTCATGCAGGCCGAGCACATCCCGGTTCACCTCGGCGCGATGCCGGCGGCGGTAGCAGCCGTGCTCGACCGCGAGCAGGCGCCCGAGCGCTCGTGGATCCTCAACGATCCCTTCCGGGGCGGCACACACCTCCCGGATATCACCGTGATCACGCCGGTGTTCGCCGGCGACGCATTGATCGCATTCGCCGCCAGCCGGGCCCACCACGCCGACGTCGGCGGCCCGACGCCGGGCTCGATGCCGGCCGATTCGACGACGCTCGCCGACGAGGGCGTCGTGATCGAGCCGCGCGTGCTCGACGGCGCCGCGATCGATGAGCTGGTCGCTCAGATGCGACGCCCCGAACAGCGACGCGCCGATCTGCGGGCGCAGCTCGCCTCCTGCCGGGTCGGAGCGTTGCGCACCGTCCAGCTGCACGACCGATTCGGCGCCGATCTCCTGGACGAGGCATTCGCCGAGACGCTCGACTACGCCGAGCGGCGCACGCGTGCCTGTCTGCGCGAGCTCGCCGACGGCGTCTATCAGGCCGAGGACGTGCTCGAGGCGCGTGAGGGCGATCTACCGGTCACGCTGCGCGCGACCGTCGACGGCGACGCGCTGACGCTCGATTTCACCGGTTCTGCCGCTCAGCACCTGGGCAACCTCAACTGCCCGGTGGCGGTCACGCGGTCGGCCTGCTACTTCGCCGTCCGCGTTCTGACCGACCCGGACATCCCGGCCAACGCCGGCGCGTACCGCCCCGTCGAGGTGATCGCGCCCGAGGGCTCGTTGCTCAACGCTCGGTTCCCCGCGGCGGTCGTCGGCGGAAACGTCGAGACCTCCTCGCGGGTCGCGGATCTTGTGCTGCGCGCGTTCGGCCGGGCGCTCGGGCAAGGAACGATGAACAACGTCACGCTGGGCGACGACCAGGTCGTGTATTACGAAACGATCGCCGGCGGTCAGGGCGCATGTCGCGATGCCGACGGCCCGAGCGCGGTCCACGTCGCGATGAGCAACACGCTCAACACGCCGATCGAGGCGCTCGAGCTCGAATTCCCGCTGCGGATGCTCGAGTACTCGCTGCGACACGGCTCAGGCGGCGCGGGACGGTTTCGCGGCGGCGACGGCGTGATCCGCGAACTCGAGGCGCTCGCGCCGCTGCATTACTCGCTGATCACCGAGCGGCGGCGCCACTTCCCCGCCGGCGCCGCGGGCGGCGAGCCGGGTCTGCCAGGACGGAACCTGCTCGACGGGCACGAGCTCGATTCGAAGGCCAGTGGCGAGCTGAGCGTCGGCCAGCGGCTGCGGATCGAGACCCCGGGGGGCGGCGGCTACGGAAACCCGCAATCATCCCGAGCATGAGCGAGCGCGTCGCGTTCTTGGGCCTCGGGATCATGGGCTCGCGGATGGCGGCCAACGTCGCACGTGCGGGCTACCAGCTCACGGTCTACAACCGGACCGCGGCGACGGCTGAGCAGTTCGCATCAGAGCACGGGGCCGCGGTCGCGCAAACGCCCGCAGACGCCGCCCGTGACGCCGATTTCGTGATCACGATGGTGGTCAACGGCGAGCAGGTCGAGCAGCTGCTGCTGGGGGCCAACGGCGCGGCTACGGCGGCGCCGTCCGGCGCCTCGTTCATCGACTGCTCGACGATCGGCCCGGCGGCCACCCTCAGGATCGCGGGCGTGCTCGGCGAGCGTGGCCTGACGCTGATCGACGCGCCGGTCACCGGCTCGTCGCCGAAGGCGCAGGACGGGACGCTGACCTTCATGGTCGGCGCCTCGGACCAGGGCTTCGAGCTGATCCGGCCGCTGCTGGAGACGATGGGCGAGCTGATCGTCCATGTCGGCCCGCTCGGCCACGGCCAGATGGTCAAGTTGATCAACAATGCGGTGGCGGCGGCCAACGCGACGGTCGTCGGCCAGGCGCTGCTTGTTGGATCGCGCGCGGAGCTCGATCTCGACGCGCTGGTCGAGGTGCTTGGCGCGGGCTCAGCCAACTCGACGATGCTCGGTCTGAAGTCAGGTCCGATGCGGGCGCACGACTACTCGACCCTGTTCAAGCTCGAGCAGATGCTCAAGGACGTCAACCTGTGCCTCGACGAGACCGACGCCCGCGGGGTCCCGTTTCCCGCGGCGGCGTTCGCCCGCGAGGTGCTCGTCGCGGCCATGGGGCGCGGCCATGCTGACGACGACTTCGCGGCGCTGATCGAGGTGCTGGAAGGGATGGCTGGGACCAGGCTCTAGCGTCGCTCTTTATCTACTCTCGCGTAGCTTCGGGACCCTCGTCAGCCCCGAAGATCCCTGCTTTGCAGGCACATTTGGCGATTTTGGGCAGTTCGCATACAATTGCCCACGTCCCGTTGCCGACTTCGCCCGGCAGGGCGCACGGGACACTCGAATAGAAAAAACCTCGTCTCCCCCCTTTATTCCTAAATGCCGATTGCTTTTAAAGAATGGGCCGTCACCGTGCGGGCGCTCGCCGAAGGCGAGCAACTTGTAACGCTCCGCAAGGGCGGCATCCGTGAGCCCGAAAAACACTTCCAGCTCGATTACGAGCGCTTCTTCCTGTACCCAACGTTTGACCATCAGCGGGCCG
Source organism: uncultured Solirubrobacterales bacterium (assembly GCA_963768015.1). Lineage (GTDB taxonomy): Bacteria > Actinomycetota > Thermoleophilia > Solirubrobacterales > Solirubrobacteraceae > Palsa-465. The sequence goes on along the minus strand of CAVYGK010000005.1, from coordinate 82,445 downwards.
ATCTGGTGCGCGAATCGCACCAGCCCGAGCTCTCGCGTGCCCTCGAAGAGGGCGTCTGGTCAGATGGCGAGCCGCATCCGCAAGCTCTACACCGGGGAGAGCAGCTCGCGCAACCGGATCGCGTCAGAATCCGCGCCTGGGCCGAGGTCGCCGCGCACTACACGGTCACTGACCGGCGCGCGGTCGACGCCCTGTCGCCGTTCTATGTCTGGACAACCGATTACGCCGAGAAGCGACTGGCGTGGAAGCGCAGGCATCCGCTGCACGTGATCCTGCTGCGCACGTACCGCATTCCGCGGCCGGTGACGGTCAAGGTCCGCGACGAGTACGGCGGCTGCAGGTCGTGGCTGGAGTTGACGCGCGATCTCCCGTTCGAAGGCACCCCGGTGCTGTCCGACGAGGAGTTCGAGCGCGCCTCGGAGGAGATCGCGACGATCGCCTCCGACCGTCAGCCGGCGCTCGTCTAGTGCCGCGACTCGCGATAACTCCCAGCGCCTGGCGATGTCTTGGGTGCAATCGCGCCTCGACGGCTTTCGTGCTCGACACGACGAGCAGGACAGCCGCGATGCGCGACGCGTCCTGCAGTCGCTGTCGACGACCGCGGCGCGGATGGAGGGCCTGTTCCCGCGCCCCGTCGATGAGATCGCCGTCGTGCTGCACCGCAGCGTCGGCTCGCTCGTGATGACCAACCCGGCGCTGCCGCTGGCGTGGGTGATGACCTCGCCGTCGGCTCGCCGGTACGTCGCCGGCTGGGCGGGAGCAGAGGAGATCCACATGCTCGCTCCGGCGGTCCTGCGCGCTCACGCCTCGAACGTAACCGGCTCGCGGGAGATGCTTGCGCTCAGCGGCGCGGCGCTCTACGCGCGACGCGTGATCCTCGAGAACAACAGGGACCTGCGGCGCGTGATGGGGCCGCTGCGCCTGCGGCGCGAGCTGCGCTGGTGGTGGCTGCTCGAGGGCTCGGCGCGCTGGTTCGCCGGCCAAACCGAGTACTCCCGCCCGGCGGTCGCGACGCGCCTGCACGAGGGCGCGCGCCCGAAGTTCCCCCCGGGGCTGCGCGACGCGACCTTGCTGGGGGGCACGGTCGTCGACCTGCTCGTGCGCGAGCAGGGCGAGCCGGCCGCGGCCGCGTTCGCTTCACGACTGCACCCGAAAGGGCCACGCGCCGCACTGTCGGAGGCCTTCGACGGCCGCCCGCTGAGCCAGACCGAGGACGCCTGGCGCTCGCATCTGGCCCGGATCGCGGGCGCCCCGGATTAGCGCGCGACCAGCGACGCGAGCCAGGCGATCAGCGCGGATCGCGGGCGCGCCCGACTAGCGCACGACGAGCGAAGCCAGCCAGACGATCAGCGCGCCTGCGGCGAGCGCGACGATCAACCACGCCAGCAGCTTGGCAGGTGAGACCGCGGCGCCCACGGGCTCGTCGCCGATCAGCTCGGCCTGCAGCAGCACCTCGCGAGCGGTGTCGACCCCGGTGATCGGAACGAGGATGTCGCGCGGGCCGGCGGCGAGGAAGTCCGGGACGTCGAAGCCGGCGCTGCGCCTGAGCATGCTCGGGACGCCCTCCTCGAGCAGCAGGCCCTGGATGAACTCGGCCTCCGCCAGATTACGGGCCCCGGCCACCCGGATGAGCTCGCCCTCGCTCAGCTGCGGCTTTACCTTCCGTGCCCGGCGGTGGCGCTCGGACACCTCCGGCGACGGGGCGTCCGACACGAGCGGGAGCGCGCAGGTCGGACAGAATCGTTCCTGCGGGTCGAAGCGCTCGCCGCACCCGGGGCAGACGAGCTCACCCCGCTGCGTGCGCATCAGCCCGCCACGGTCAGCTGCGCGTCGGCGACCTCGCCGTCGCGGATCTCGTAGGCCTTGACCTCGGGCTCGTCCGTCGCGACACCGACGATCACGTACAGAGCGTCCGGATAGAACGCGAGGTTGATGTCCGTCTGCGACGGGTACGGCGCCGTCCGCGTGTGCGAGTGGTAGATCGCGCCGAGGTCGAGGCCGAGGTCGTCGATCTCCGTCTGGATCCGGTACTGCTCGGCGCCGTCGATCTCGTACCGGAGCGGGCTGGCGGCCGCGTTCCCGGCGCGAAACACCCTGATCGCCTCCCCGTCGCGCGACGCGATCATGCCGCAGCACTCGTTCGGCGCGTCGGCCAGCGCGTGTGCGATCAAGTCGTCGTACAGAGTGCGCGAAATACGCATCTACTGGCCGAGGCTACCAGCGGCCGACGGTCATTGAACGCCCTGCACGAGGCCGTACGGGACGGCCTTTTGCGCATCGCCGTGGTACATGAGCTCGCCGATCACAGCCTCGTGCTGGGCGTCGGCCGCCATGATCTGGGCGATCAGCGTGATCAGCCTCGGATCATCTAGCTTGATCAGCGCCACAAAGTAGGCGCCGACGGCGACACGCTCGACCGCCAGCAGCAGACCCAGCGCATCGCGCGCACCCTGTAGCTGACCGAGCCGGCCCCTGACCTTGCGGTGGGCCAGATCCTTGTCGGCTATGGCGGTGTTCGCAGGCGGCGCCGGCGCCGTGCCACCGAGCGCCCTGAGCTGTACGGTCAGGGCGCGAACGTGGGCCTCCTCGTGGGCGCGCAGCGGCTCCAGCGCGCGACGTTCGTGGGGCGGCAGGATCGATGAGTCGAGCACCTGCTGATAGGAGAACAGCAGCAGCAACTCGACCCGCAAAAGGCGCTCGATCCGCTCGGCTTCAAACTCGGCCAGGGCAGGCGTCGTGACCGTCGAGTGATGCGTGGCGGCGTCGGCGGTGCCGGCGTCGATCAACGTCGCGGCGGCAGCGCCGGCGATCAGCAGCTCACGCCTAGTCGGTCGCGCGCTCACCGGTTCATTCGCTCCCGTCCACGAACGGCGAGGGCACGGGGATCAGGCCGAGCGCGCCACGGATGACCGCGATGTGCTGGGCGTCATTGGTGAGAATCGAGGACACAGCGGCGCGCACCGGCCCCGGCTTCAGGCGCGGGAGCGCGCTCAGGTACGCGGCGACCTGGGCGCGTTCGAGCTCGTGCAGCAGCGCCAGCACCTCGCGATCGTTGCTCGGATGACCGAGGTCGTAGCTGGCGGAGCGCAGCGGCGCAGGGCCGCCGGCCGCCTTGATCAGCGACAGCAGCTCGCCGGTGTGCTCGAGCTCTTCGTTTAGGAACTGCTTCGCGGTCTTGGCGTCCGACCGGCTCAGCAGCGGGAAGCCGGCGGTGTAGGCGGCGACCGTCTTGCGCTCGAGGTCGAGCAGCTCGGCGAGCACCGCGAGGTCCGACCGCTGGACCTTCGGCTTGGCCTTTTTGACGGCCTTGCGCCCGACCGGCTCCTTGCGCCCGCAGCCAGCGAGCGCCAGGGCGCCGCCGGTCACCAGCGTCGCGCCTGCGCCGCTCAGCAGCGCGCGGCGGGACGTCCCGGCGCCGCTCAGCAGCGCGCGGCAGGACGTCCCGGCGCCGCTGAGCAGCGGGCTGCCGGGAGCGCCGGCGCCGCCTTGCAGCGTCCGGCTGCAGTCACCGTCGTCGTCGTTCACCACCAGACGGTTGAGTCCAGGTTCTCGATCTCTTCGACCGGACGCGTGTAGATGCCCGACGACAGATACTTCCAGCCGTCGTCGCAGACGATGAACACGACGTTGCCCTCGTCGAGTTCGCCCGCGATCCGGACCGCTACGCGCGCGATCGCGCCCGACGACACGCCCGCGAACAGCCGCTCCTCGTCGAGCAGCTTGCGCGTGAACACGATCGCGTCGTGGTTGGTGACGAAGATCTTGCGGTCGAGCAGACTCAGATCGATGATCGGCGGGATGAAGCCGTCTTCGAGCGAGCGCAGGCCCTGCACCGGCTCCCCCTGCATCGGCTCGGCCGCGACGATCTTGACGTCGTCTCCGAGTTCCTCCTTGAGCCGGCGGCCGTTACCCATCAGCGTGCCACCCGTCCCGAGCCCGGCGACGAACGCGGCGATGTCGTCGAGCTCTTCGAGGATCTCGAGCGCGGTCCCGTTGTAGTGGGCTTCTGGATTGGCCGCGTTGCCGTACTGATAGGGCATGTAGTACGAGGCATCGTGCTCGGCCATGTCGAGCGCCATCTCGACCGCCCCGTTTGAGCCTTTGGAACCTTCCGAGTAGACGATCTCGGCGCCGTACATCCGCAGCAGCTGCGTGCGCTCCGGGGTCACGTTCTCGGGCATCACGACCTTGACCGGGTATCCCTTGCGCCCGCAGATCATCGCCAGCGAGATGCCGGTGTTGCCCGACGTCGGTTCGAGGATCGTCGCGTGGCGGGAGATCAGGCCTTTCTCCTCGGCGTCCTCGATCAGCCCTCGCGCGACGCGATCCTTGACGGAGCCGGTCGGGTTGCGCGACTCGAGCTTGGCCCAGATGCGAACCCCCGGCTTGGGGCTGAGGCGCTTGAGCTCGATCATCGGCGTGTGTCCGATCGACTGGACGATGTCGCCGTAGCGTCCCCCGCAAGGCTTGTTCTGCAAGCTCTCGGCGGCCATTGCTTTACGAAGTGTAGCGAGGTACGGGAGCCGGTCTTGGCGCTTGCGGCCTCAGGCCGCGCCGCCCGCCATCGCCGGCAGGATCACGAGCGTGTCGCTCGCGCCGACCGCAGTGTCGAGCCCGTCCAGGACCCGAACGTCCTCGTCGTTGAGGTACACGTTGACGTAGCGATTGAGCCCGCCGTCGGCGGCGAACAGCTGCGACTCGCGTCTCTGGGTGGCTGTCCGCCACGGCCTTGAGTATTTCCCCGACGGAGTTCCCGACCGCACTAAGCTCGCGCTCGCCGCCGACCGACGCGCGCAGCACCGGCGGGATCTTGATCGTCGCCATCTCCAAACCCTACTCAGTGAGCGCCGGCGCAGAACGCCTCGTAGTCGGGGAACACGCCGAGCTCGTCGTCCGAGATCTCACTCGGGTCGCGCGAGCAAATCGGGCAGTCGGGGTCGCGACGGACCTTCACCTCGGTCACGTCGGCCGCGAGCGCGTCGTACATCAGCAGCCGCCCGATCAGCGGGTCGCCCTCGCCGAGGATCAGCTTGATGACCTCGGTCGCCTGCAGCAGGCCCATCGTCCCGGGCAGCACGCCGAGCACTCCGTTGGCGCCGCACGACGGCGCCAGCTCGGCCGGCGGTGGAACCGGGAACAGGCACCGGTAGCACGGCCCGTCATAGGGCTTGAACACCGACAGCTGCCCCTCGAAGCCGAGGATCGCGGCCGAAACGACCGGGATCTGCAGCCGCACCGAAGCGTCGTTGAGCAGGTAGCGGGTGGGGAAGTTGTCGAGCCCGTCGACGACGATGTCGTACCCCGGCAGGATGTCCATGATGTTCTCGGGGCCGAGCCTGACCGCGTACTTGTTGACTTTCACGTCGGGGTTGAGCGCATTGATCGTCTGCTCCGCCGAGTCGACCTTCGGGACGCCGATCCGTTCGGAGGAATGGATCACCTGGCGCTGGAGATTCGACAGATCGACCTCGTCGTCGTCGACGATCCCGAGCGTGCCGACGCCGGCCGCGGCCAGATAGAGCGCCGTCGGCGAGCCCAGACCACCGGCACCCAGCAGCAGCACCTTGGCGTCGAGCAGCTTCTGCTGGCCCTCCGCGCCGACCTCGGGCAGCAGCAGGTGACGCGAGTAGCGCTCGCGCTGCTCGGGCGTCAGCGTGCGCGGCTGCAGCACGTCGTAGCCGCGGTCCTTCCAGAGCGTGAAGCCCCCGGTCATCGATTCGACGTTCTCGTAGCCGAGGTCGTCGATCAACGTCCGCGCCGCCCATGCCGAGCGGTTGCCCGACTGGCAGTAGAGGATCACATGCTGTGAGCGGTCCGGGGCGGCGCCCTCGATCCGCGACTCGAGGTGCGACTTGGGCACATGCTTGGCGCCGGGGATGTGGCCGGTCGACCACTCGTCGACCTCGCGCACATCGACCACGACCGCGCCGTTGGAGGCCTGCTCGCGCACAACCGAGGGATCGACTTCGTCGATCCGGCTCTTGATCTGGCGCAGGACTTCGGCTCCTGACGGGCTCATCTCGTAAAACTCCTCAAATGCGGTACGGATTCAATACTTCAGAGAGTATAGCGCCCATCCGCCGACGCGGCTACCGCCCAATTATGCGCCGTTTCGAGGCCAGACTACTGCGAAATTCGCGGCCGATTTACATACGGATCCACGACTCGATTACTGCGGATCCGCCGCTCCATCGCTGCGGAATCCACCGCTCGACTACTGCGGAATCGGCGCCGTGGCCGGCAGGCCGAGCCGCTTGTATTCCTGATAGTAGGCACGCCACTCGTCGGCCGGCATCGGTCGTTGCGGGTGCTCGCCGGCGACCACCCGCGCGAGGCAGTCAAGGCACTGCTCCCACCCGGCGCCGTCGCGCGCGGCCTTGTCGGCACTGTCGAGCGCAACTGAAAACGACAGCCGGCAGGCGGCCCCGCTCTGCTCTGGGGCCAGCTCGAACGTCAGCACGTCTTCGCCCCAGCTGAAGCTCAGGCGCCGCGGCTCATCGACCTCGAGCACACTGCCGGTCATCGGGGGATACGCGTCCTGCGCGAAACGGAACGCAATCGAGGCGCCCGTGGTCAGTTCGTCGAATTCGACCGTGGTCGGAAACCACTGCTCGAGCTGGCCGGGATCGGTGATCGCCTCCCAGACCGCATCTACGCCGTGTGGGAAGGTCCGCTCGAAGCGCACGATCGGCTGGCCGTTGGCGTTCTCATACGTTCCTGTCGTCGGCATGGTGCCTCCTTTGAAGATGTTCACCGAGGGCATCGAGGCGCTGCTCCCAAAGCTCGCGATACGGCGCCAGCCACGCGTCGAGCTCGGCCAGCGGGCCCGGATCGATCTCGTATACGCGCCGCTGCGCTTGCGGACGGACGCGCACCAGGCCCGCGTCCCGGAGAACCCGCAGGTGCTTGGAGGTCCCGGGCTGGCTGATCCCTAGCGCCTCGACCAGCTCGTTGACCGTTCGCGGGCGTTCGCGCAACAGCTCGACCGCCGCGCGGCGGTGGGGGTCAGAAAGCGCCGACCACGTAGATGCCATCAGCGGAATATAACCGATTTGGCATGCACGTGTGCACCAGCGCGCGCGCCCTAGGCCTGCGACATGCGCGTCCGCTATGCGCATCCGCGCGCGACATGCGCGTCTCGATGCGCCTCTGGGCGTCCACCGGTCTACGATCAGGCTCGTCCGACATGCGCGCCCCGTCGATCACATCCCCGCGCCCCCGTTTCCGCCCGCGCGCGTTGGATCAACGTCGCGACGCTGCGGATGGACCAGCAGCGCGGCCATCCGGTGCTGGTCGAGTTTTGGGACTTCTGCCGACCCAATTCGATTCGCACGCTTCCCTACGTGAAGGCCTGGCACGAGCGTTACGAGCGCGACGGACTGCGCGTCGTCGGCGTCCATTCGGCCGGCTTTGAGCCATCGTTGGCCCCCGACGCGGTCGAGGCCGCGGTGCAGCGACTGGGCGTGCGCTACCCGGTCGTCGTCGACGCCGAGCTCGAGATCTGGCGCGAGTACGAAAACCTCGGCTGGCCGGCGCGCTACCTGTTCAACGGCGACGGGATGCTGTTCGAGTACCACTACGGCGAGGGCGCCTACGTGCAGACCGAACTGGCGATCCAGGAACTGCTGGGCGTGGAGCGCCCGACGCTCGCGCCGCTGCGCCCCGAAGATGCCCCCGATGCGCAGCTGCGCGTCCAGACCGACGACGTTCCCGGGCCCTTCAGCGGTCCGTACGAGGCCGGCGCCGTATGGGCGGTGCTAGACGGCTCAGGGTCTGTGACCGCCAACGGGCGCACATTCAGAGTCGATCATCCGGGCGCCTACGAGCTGATCAGACACGAGCGCAGTACCGCGGGCGTGCTGGAGCTCGACGTCGGTCCCGGCGTGCGCTGCCACGCCGTGTGCTTCACGCCCGGATTGGCGTAGAACTGCGGCATATGCCCGGTGGCTTGGATTCCCGCCGAGACCGGCGGAGCGAGCACCTAAGCCGAGAGCGGCGCCCGCCGGGCAGCGAACGCCTGAGACCGGCGGAGCGAGCGTCTAGAACGCTCACGACCGGCATAACGTGAAACAGCGCGGCGGCCACCAGTGCACGTGTCGCGCTTTGACGGCCGATATAACGCGCTACGCAGCACGTTCGACCAGCCGTCGGGCGCTTTTGCACGTTCGGCCGGTCAAGCGACATCGCCCAGCGTCCCGAGTGCTCCCGTGCTCGCCCCAAAATGTCGTTCTGGGCGCGCGTGCGTCAATCGTCCAGCAGGTTGACGAGCCGCGGGGGTCCCGAGTCGTCGACCGTGACCGCGAACCCGACGCGGTACGGCCCGCCGTCGCCGAACCCCGGCTCGTGTACCCAGCAGCCGCAGTTGATCAGGGCCCCGCCCGCGGCCGTCTGCCACTCGGACAGGTCGTCGCCCGGCAGCGGACCCGCCCGGTGCGTGTGCCCGAAGATGAGGTACGGGGCGGCGATCTGGAGCCGCAGCGCGACCTGCGCGACGCCGAACAATCCGCCGCGACGAAGCGCGCCGTCTGACAGGTCCGCCTTCAGCGGGCCGATCCCCGCCCGGTTTAGCCCAAACACGAACACTGGAAAGCCGGCCGCTGCCACGCGCTGCTTCAGTCCACGGCCGCGCAACGCCTGCCAACCCCGAACCGAGCTCCCATGCAGCGTTCCCCCGACCCTTGGCCCGGCCCGCTGCGCCACCGCGTCGATCCAGGCGTAGAGCGGTGCCAGTGCCGCCTCGTAGTCTTCGATCGCTCGCGGTCCGCCGTCGGGCAGCGCGACGATCCGTCGCATGACCCCGGCGGCGATCCGCTCCAGCGTCGGGATCGTCAGGTGAAGATCGGCGAAGTGGCCGTGGGCCGCGTAGACGTCGGACCGCAGCCAGACGCCCGGGTAGCGCACCCGCACGTCGGCCGGCCCGAGCCACTCGACGAGCGTCGCCAGCGTGTCGCGGTCGTGCACATCGACCGCCGAGTCGAGCTCGAGCGCGGGCGGCGACGCGGCGCTCGCCCGGCGTTCGAGCCAACCCCGCAGCAGCTGATAGTCGTGATTGCCGGGCACGATCACGACCTCGCATCCAGGTCGTAGCGCGGCACCGATCTGCGTCAGCGGCCCCCGTGCCGCCGCGAGCGCGTCCCGCTCGGGCCCGTGGCGCAGTTCGAGCACGTCGCCCAGCAGCACCAACCGGTCACACGCGCGGGCGGCTTGCAGGAGCGCGGCCAGCGGCGCGTCGGATAGCAGCGCCGCACGCTTGTTGTGCGAGCCCAGGTGAAGATCGGAGACGACCAGCGTGCGCAGCTTGCGTCTCCGCTGAACGGGCTGTCAGTCTACGTTACCCGCCAGCGCCTGGCGGATCACCTTGGGGAGCATGAAGCGGACGTCCTCGGAGACCACCTCGAGCTCTCGCACGTCCTCGGCGCCCCGATCGCGGAAGAAGCCGACCAAGCGCTGGACGAGCTCCTCGGGGGCGCTCGCGCCCGACGTGATCCCGATCACGCGCTTACCCTCCAGCCACTCGTCTTGCACCTGAAGTTCGTTGTCGATCAGGTAGGAGTCGGCGCCGTGCTCGCGCGCTACCTCCACCAGCCGGTTCGAGTTCGACGAGTTGCGCGACCCGATCACCAGCACCAGGTCTGACTCCCGCGCGAGCTGCTTGACCGCCGCTTGGCGGTTGGTGGTCGCGTAGCAGATGTCGTCGGTACGGGGGCCGACGATCGCCGGGAAGCGCTCGCGCAGGCGGTTGATGATCGCGCGCGTCTCGTCGACCGACAGCGTCGTCTGCGAGATGTAGGCGACCTTTGTCGGATCGTCGACCTCGAGCTGCTCGACGCCGGCCTCGTCTTCGATCAGCACGATGTGATCGGGAGCCTCGCCCATCGTCCCCTCGACCTCCTCGTGACCGGCGTGACCGATCAGGACGATCGTGTAGCCGTCGGCGGCAAACTTCTTCGCCTCGACGTGCACTTTGGTCACCAAGGGGCAGGTGGCGTCGATCGTGTTCAGGCCGCGGGTGTGAGCGGTCGAATGGACACTCGGGGCGACCCCGTGGGCCGAGAACACGACCGTCGCACCCTCGGGGACGTCGGATTCGGACTCGACGAACACCGCGCCACGGGCGCGCAGCTGCTCGACCACGTGCTTGTTGTGGACGATCTCCTTGCGCACGTACACCGGCGCGCCGTGGAGCTCGAGCGCGCGCTCGACCGTCTGGACGGCACGGTCGACGCCGGCGCAGTAGCCGCGCGGGGCCGCGAGCAGAATCGTCTCGGGGACGCTGTCGGGCATCGGAGAGAGTGTAGGAGGAGCCGGTCAGCCGGCTCAGTCGTTGGCCGTGACGGCCTCGAGCAGGTCCGCAAACTGGCGTCGTGCGGCCTCACGCCGGGCCGGGATGAACTCGCTCGGGACGCCGTCGGGCGGCGGCTCGTAGCCGCGCAGGACCTGGCGCGCGACCGACGCGCGATGGACCTCGTCGGGGCCGTCGTAGATCCGCGCCGCGCGGGCGAAGCGGTACATCGCCTCGAGCGGCAGATCGGTCGAGTAACCCAGGCCGCCGTGGGCCTGCAGCGCGCGGTCGACGACGTCGTGCAGGACCTTGGCGCCGTAGAACTTGATCAGCGCGATCTCCTTGCGCGCGGCTGCCACGCCTTCGGTGTCCATCTTCCACGCCGCGTGCAGGGTCATCAGCCTTGCCGCCTGCATCTCCGCCTCGGAGTCGGCGATCCAGTTCTGCACGGTCTCGTGCTTGGCGAGCACGGCGCCGTGCGCGTACCGATACAGCGAGCGCTCACACAGCATGTCGAACGCCCGCCGCGCGACGCCAAGCCAGCGCATGCAGTGGTGGATGCGACCCGGGTACAGCCGCTGCTGGGCGATCAGGAATCCGGCTCCCTCCGCCCCGAGCAGCGCCTGCGCCGGCACCCGCACGTCCTCGTACACGATCTCGGCGTGGTTGCCGTAGCGTCCGAAGCTCTCGTACGGATGTTCCATCGTCGCCACGTCGCGGACGACGGTCACGCCGGGCGTGTCGGCGTCGACGATCAGCATCGAGGCGCGCTGGTGCGGCCGGGCGTCGGGGTCGGTGACCGCCATCACGATCAGGAAGTCGGCGATCGAGCCGTTGGACGAGAACCACTTGCGGCCGTTGATCACCCAGTCGTCGCCGTCGCGGGTCGCCCGCGTCTTCAACAACGTTGGATCGGAGCCCGCGGTGTCGGGCTCAGTCATGCTGAACGCCGACTTCAGGTCCCCGGCCAGCAGCGGATAGAGGTAGCGGTCCTTCTGCTCGGGCGTGCCGGCCATCGCGAGGATCTCGGAATTGCCGGAGTCCGGCGCCGCGTTGCCGAACATCAGCGGCGCGAGCGGACTCGTCCCCAAGACCTCGTGCATCAGCCCCAGCTTGACCTGACCGAACCCCTGGCCACCCAACTCCGGATCGAGGTGCGCGGCCCACAGTCCCTGGCGCTTGACCGCTTCCTGCAGCGGCCGGGCGGCACGCCGCAGACCGTCCCACCCGAGCTCTTCCATCAGCGTCTCGAGTGGCCACACGCTCTCGCGCACGAACGCCCGCATCCACTCGAGCTTGGCTTCAAACTCCGGTTCTGTTGAGAAGTCCCAGGCCACGTTCGCCCCCAAGGCTACAGGCGCTCGGAGTTACCGGGTAGGCTTCTCCAACTTCGTACGCGCGCCACGGGAGTACTCACCAGAATGCCGCAGCAGCACCTCGATCGCCTGACCTCGGTCGACGCGTCGTTCCTGCACCAGGAGGGCCGCGCGTCGCACATGCACATCGGCGGCGTGCTGATCTTCGAAGGTCCGGCGCCGGCGTTCGAGGACTTCCTCGATCACGTCCGCTCGCGGTTGCACCTCGTGCCCCGCTACCGGCAGAAGCTCGCGACTCCGCCGCTCGAGACCGGCCGCCCGCTGTGGGTCGATGACCCGAGCTTCAACCTCGAGTACCACGTACGGCACACGGCGCTGCCCGCTCCCGGGACCGAGGAGCAACTGTTCCTGTTGGCATCTCGGATCGCTTCCCAGCAGCTCGACCGCTCCAAGCCGCTGTGGGAGTTCTGGCTCGTCGAGGGGCTCAACGACGGCCGCTTCGCGCTGATCTCCAAGACCCACCACTCGCTCGTCGACGGGATCTCGGGGGTCGACCTCGCAACCGTCCTGTTCGACCTCGAGCGCGAGCCGCAGCCGCACGATGAGGAGCTCGAGCCATGGCGCCCGCACCCGGAGCCGTCGGGCGCCGAACTCGTCGCGGCCGGCGTCAAGGGTATGGTCACGGCCGGCGTCGGCCTGGCGGCCCGGGCCGTCAGCGCCGCGACCCGGCCCGCGACCACGCTGGGCGCTCTCCGGGACGCGGCGGAGGGGGTCGGCGAGATTGCGTGGGCGGGGCTGAACCCGGCCCCGGAGACGCCGCTCAACGTGCCGATCGGCCCGCACCGGCGCTACGCGGTCGTGCGCCAGGAGCTGTCTGACTACAAAGAGGTCAAGGACGCGCTCGGCGGGACCGTCAACGACGTCGTCCTGACCGTCGTGTCAGGGGCGCTCGCGAGCTGGCTGCGCTCGCGCGGGATCCGCACCGAGGGGCTCGAGATGCGCGCCCTGGTCCCGGTCTCGGTCCGTACGAATGCGCAGAAGAACACGCTCGGCAACCAGCTGACGGTGATGCGCGGACCGTTGCCTGTCTACATCGATGACCCGGTCGCGCGCCTGCGGTTCGTGCGCGCGGCGATGGATGGACTCAAGGAGTCAAAGCAGGCGGTCGGGGCGGCGACCCTGACCGCGGTCAACAACCTCGCACCGCCGACGGTGCTCGCCCAGGCCTCACGGCTGAACTTCTCGACCAGACTGTTCAACCTGCTCGTGACCAACATTCCCGGTCCGCAGGTGCCGTTGTACTTGCTCGGTCGGGAGCTGCTGGACCTGTTCCCACTCGCGTTCCTGCCCGAGAACCACGCGCTCGCGATCGCGATCATGTCCTACAACGGCGGCATCGACTTCGGTCTGCTGGGTGACTACGACGCGCTGCCGGACATCGACGTGGTCGCCGACGGAATCGTCGCATCGCTCGGAGAACTGCTCGACAGCGCGCGCGGGAATCCGCCAAAGTCGCAGCCTTCCGCGCGCCAACCTCCGGTGGCGAAGTCGTCCAACGGCTCCAGCGCAAAGCCGGCGCGGTCCAACGGCGGGCCCGCGCCGATCATCCCCCAAGAATCCGGTCGCGCCAAGCACGGTCCCGCCGCCGATATGCGCGCCAAACGCCAGCGCGGCAGCCGCCCGGCGCGGAAGCGTTCCGACTCCTGAGCGAGACCGAGATGAGCATGGACGACGACCTGATCAAGCCCGGCGAGATCGCCTACCGACTGGACCTGACGGCCGCACAGCTGAAGATCGTGCACACGGCGCTCAAGTCTCTGTTCGACGATCTGGGGCGCGAGCAGCACGACGTCAAGAAGATCGTCGCCGAGGTGCTGGACAAGCTGCCCAGTGAGCACGACATCCGGGCGATCGACCTCGGGCGCGAGCTGGGCTCGGGCAGCTTCAGCGAGTAGCCGCCCGCGAGCTGAGCCACCGGATCCAGCGCGAGCAGGTACAGGCGTTACCCGGTGGGTGCTACCGCGTCACAGGCCCCCGGTCAGAACCCGAGCGCGAACTTCGCGTCCTCGCTCATCAGCTCTGGCGTCCACGCGGGCGAGAACGTCATCGTCGGGTGGACCTCGTCGACGCCATCGAGCTCGCCGACGAACTCCTCGATCTGCTCCGAAACCTGCGGCCCGATCGGACAGCCGGGACTGGTGAGCGTATAGGTGATGCGAACGCTCCCACCTTCGATTTCGACGTCGTAGATCAGGCCAAGCTCGACGAAATCGAGCCCGAGCTCTGGATCGATCACGTCGCGAAGCGCCTCTGTTACATCATCAACCGTCGCCATACGCACAAGTGTACGCAACACACCGCCGCCGATTTGATGGAGCCCTGTGGCTAAATCTGGGGCGAATCCTCAATTTCTGGGCTGAATCCTGAACCTGGGTTAAAAAGAGACCCGATAAGGCTCCAAAGTCTTGTGATCCGACATCGCCTTTGGATAGCTTTCCCAAATCGTCGACTTCGATGACAAACCGCCCACACTGCGTTGCAGCGGTGACGAGGACCGGAGCACGCAGGGGAGCCGGCGGCAGGCCCTGACGCGCGCGATCCGCGCCCAGGCAGACGTCGTCGTCGACCTCCGTGACCTGGCGTTCGCGGACCCCTCGCTGATGCTCGACTTCGCGATGGTCGCCCGCCGGCTGCGCAAGCACGGCCGCACGATCCTGTTGGTCGGCGCCCAGCCACAGATTCAGGCGCTGATCGAGACCGTCGGGCTGCACCGGATCGCGGGCGTGCGGGTCGAGCAGGCCCCCGTCCTCGCCTAGTCCACGGCCCGCGCGACACCCGCCGCGACCGTCTAGCCTTAGAGCTAACGATGTTCGCGTTGCTTTTGTTGATCATCTGGCCGATCGCCGAGCTGTTGGTGGCGATCAAGGTCGCCGAGACGATTGGCGTCCTGGCCACCGTGCTCCTGCTTCTGCTCAGCTGGCCGATCGGTATCTGGCTGCTCAGGGCCGAGGGTCGTGGCGCGTGGCGGCGTCTCGGCGCTGCAGTGTCCGCCGGCCGCCCGCCGGCCAAGGAAGTGTTCGACGGCGCGCTGATCGTCGTCGGCGGTTTCCTACTGATCGTGCCCGGCTTCATCACCGATGCGATTGGTCTCGCGCTGCTGCTGGCGCCGACCCGGTCACTCGCGCGTCGCGGAATCGCGCGCAACTTCCAGAGTCGCTTCGTCGTCCGCGCGACTCAGTTCTCCGGCGCCTCGCGGCCGTACGACGTCGACTCGACCGCGACCGACGTCGACAGCGCTCAGCTGCATCGATGACGGCGAGCGAGCCGTCAGAGGTTCGAATCGTCTGCTTCGGTGACCTCGAGGGCGGGGTCTGGGGTGCGTTGGTCGATCTCGGTCAGCCGGCGATCGTGTTCGCGACTCCGGACGGCGTCGGTTCGCCGGGCGTCGATGGTGCCGTAGGGCTGACCGAAGATCAGGGCCGCTGGCGACTGACCGGAGACGGTTTCGACCTCAGCGTCGCGGCGGCGTCGGGTCACCCCGAAAGCACCGGGCAGGCCGAGCTGTGTCAGGTATCGGGGACGCTGTCGGCCGGCGGCCAGGGCCGCACCGTCGACTGCGTCGGGATCAGGAGCGTCGCGTCAGAACTGCGGCCCAAGCACCTGGAGTCGCTCCGCGGCCTGTCGGGCTGGTTCGACGCCGATCGCGGCCTGACGTTGATCGCGTTGCGTCCCGCCGGCGCCAAGGGCCAGGAGAGCGACGTCGTCGATGCGGCTCTGTTCGAGCCGGAGGGATGGACGACGGTCGAGGACCCGCGGATGTCGACGACCTACGGCCCTGGCGAGCAGCCGTCGCGCGCAAGCCTCGAACTATGGGTCGGCGAGGGCGACGAGCAGTATCCGCGCCGCGCCGCCGCCGAAGCCTCAGCCAACGGGGCGACCGTGCAGCGAGATGGTCTGACCCTGCTGGTGACCCCGATGCGATGTCACGCGCGGGGCCTCGACGGCGCCGGCGTCTACCTGCTCGCCCATCTTCAGTGAGCTAAGCCGATGTCGGGGATCGAGGCGGTGATCAGCGACTTCGGGGGCGTGCTGACCTCTCCTCTCGCGGGCGCGTTCGACGCGTTCTACGACTACTCCGGGGTCTCACAGGACCAACTCGGCCACGCGATCGCCGCCGTCGGAGCGCAACTCGGCGCCAACCCGCTGTTCGAGCTCGAGACCGGTCGGCTGAGCGAAACGGAGTTTCTCGGTTTGCTCGGCGAGCAACTCACTCAGCTGGTCGGTAGGCCGATCGAGCTGAACGGGTTTGGCGAGCGCTACTTTGCCAGCCTCGAGCCGAACGAGGTAGTGATCGACTACATGCGCACCCTGCGCGAGCGGGGTTACCGGCTCGCGCTCTGCACCAACAACGTTCGCGAGTGGGAGCCGCTCTGGCGAGCGATGCTGCCGATAGACGACCTGTTCGAGGTGATCGTCGACTCGGCGTTCGTGGGCACGCGCAAGCCGGATCACCAGATCTACCAGCTGACACTCGAGCGGTTGGGCGTCGCTGCGGAAGGCGCGGTGCTGATCGACGACATCGAACTCAACTGCGAAGCCGCCCGCGAGCTCGGCATGCCGGCGGTCTGGTTCCAGTCGACCGAGCAGGCAATCGCGGACGTGGAAACGATCCTGGCCGACGGGGCCGCCTGAGACCGTGGGCGAGCCGCTGTTACGGCGTCAGCTGGCGGTGCTAGCGGTCGGGCTGCTGGTCGTGGCCGGTGCGGTCGCGGCGGCGCTCGCGAGTTCCGGCAGCGGCGACCCCAGCGATGCGCCGACCCACGCAATCCCGAGCGCTCCGCTGATCCCCAAGCCGCATTTTGCGCTCACGATCGGCGGTCCCGTCGGGCGGCCGATCCCGGACGGGTTCCTCGGCCTGTCGATCGAGTTTCAGGCGATCCGCTCTTACACCGGGCGGGACCCGGCACGGATCAACCCGGTACTCGTCCAGCTGATCCGCAACCTTGCCCCAGGACAGGCCCCGGTGATCCGGATCGGCGGCGACAGCACCGACGAATCGTGGGTGCCGACGCCCGGCGTCAAGCCTCCGCCGCAGGTGACCTACGCGCTCACGCCGGGCTGGTTTGCGACCACCGCCGCGCTCGTTCGAACGCTCGGGGCGAAGGTGATCGCCGGGGTCAACCTCGGGGCCAACCAGCCGGCGCTGGCCGCGTCCGAGGCGAGCGCCGACATGCGGGCGTTCGGCCCCGCGCTGGAGGCATTCGAGATCGGTAATGAGCCGAACGTCTACGACGTGATCGCCGCCTACCACACCCGCTCGGGCGGGCCTGTCCTGACGCGCGCGCCGGGATACGCGTATCCCGAATACCTGGACCAGTTTCATTCGATCGCGTCAAGACTCCCACCGGTCGGCCTCGCCGGCCCCGCGCTCGCGGCCGGCCCAACGCCGTCGACGGGCTGGTGGGCGGTGATGTTGTCCCGTTTCCTCGCGTCCGAGCGGCGGGTGCGGACGCTCACGATCCACCGCTATCCGCTGCGCAATTGTTTCGTCGGCAAGGGTTCGCCCCAGTATCCGACGGTCCACCACCTGCTGTCGAGCTACGCGACGGCGGGCCTCGCGCAGGGCGTCCGCGGGTACGTGGCGCTCGCTCACGCGGCGCACCGGGTAGCTTCGTATTGACGAGCTCAACTCGGTCGCGTGCCGGGGCAAGACCGGCGTCAGCAATACGTTCGCGTCCGGGCTCTGGGTGCTTGATGCGCTGTTCGCGCTGGCACGCGACGGCGTCGACGGCGTCAACATACACACGCTTCCGCGCTCGGCGTATCAGCTGTTCGAGTTCAGCCACGCCGGAGGTCGCTGGAGCGCCTCGGTCGCGCCGGTCTACTACGGGCTTGACATGTTCGCGCGGGCCGCCGCGCCCGGTTCGCGGCTGCTGAGGGTCTACGGCGGCCATCGCGGCCACGGCCTGAGCGTCTGGGCAACCCGGGCGCCCGACGGCCAACTGGAGGCCGTGCTGGTCAACGAGAGCGTCTCGCGGCGGCAACGGTCGCGTTCAACGCGCCGGCCGGCTCTAAGGGCCCCGCGACGCTGGTGAGGATGCAGGCCCCGAGCGCCTGGGCACGGGGCGGCGTGACGATCGGCGGCGTGAGCTTTGGCGCGCGGACCTACACGGGCGCGCTCCCGGAACCGCAGGAGCAGGCGATCCAGCGCAGCGACGGCGCCTACACGCTGGTCGTGCCCCCTGCCAGCGCGGCGCTCGTCACCTTCCAGCTCTAGTTCTCGACGCCGAGCCGGTCCCAGCAGTAGAGCTCGAGGCACTCCGCGGCGAGCGCCGTGCAGCGCTCCTCCGACAACCACGGGAGCACTGTGTCGAACGCCTGCTCCTCCCCTACGCCGGCATCGAACGCCTCCTCGCCACGGAATCCAGCGGCGATCTTCAGCGCCTCGCGCCGGTTGTCTCCGAGCGAAGGGAACACGTTGACGAGGAACTCCTTGCTCGGCAGCGGCTGACCCACCTCGAGCGAGACGTGCCACGCGGCCAGCAGCGACAGGTCGTGTTCGTCGAGATCGGCGACCGCCTTGGCGTAGTGGGACTCGAGCTCCGATTCGGGGATCTCATCCACCCACGCGCGTACCACCTCGCCGAGGATCTGGCGGCGTGCTTCGCGTCCAACCGAGTCGGCGATCACCCGGATGGCGTTCTGCGGTTCGATGAAGCAGAGGGACATGGAAGCTCCGTCTCGTGGATACGGACGAGCGCAAGGTAGGCCCTCCGTCGGACGGAGCCATCGCGCCGCGAGGTTTTCGGAGAATCTGGAGGTCAAAACGGAGGGCTTGGAACGCTTTGCACCGTATACGTGGCATTAGGTTCCAAGGCCCCCAGTTCAGAGCCGCGAGTGCCACCGGTGCGGCCCCCCGGTTCAGCGCCCGAGTGCCGCCGGCGCGACCCCCCGGCTCAGCGCCCGAATGCCGCCGGCGCGACCCCCCGGCTCAGCGCCCGAGTGCCGCCAGCGTGACCGCAAGCGAGGCCGAATCCGGCTCGAGCGACGGGTCGACGCCAAGGCCAGCCCGCGAGCCACGCTCCCAGTTGTAAAAGCCGACGTCGAGCGCCTCGAGCGGCAGCTCGCAGGCCTGAGCCAGCGTCGCGGCGCGGCGGTCCAGCAGCATCGGATCGCCGATCCCCAGCAGCCGCTTGGCGGCGATCGTGACCTCGTCGGTACCGCCGAGAAACAGTGACCCGGCGGACAGCTCGAGCACGCCCAGGCGCCCGAGCGTCGTCAGCAGGTCAAAGCGCGCGCCGCGGTGCAGGCCGGGCAGCGCAAGACGCTCGAAGGCGCGCGCATAGCGGCGTTCCGCCGGCCACGCCGGATCGCCGGTGAACGCCGCCTCCTGGGAGCCCGCCCGTGCGGCCCACGCCCGGTAGGCGTCGAGCGTCTCGTGTCCCGCGCCCGGGCTCGTGCGAGGTCCGCGGGCCGAGCTCCACCCCATCCAGCGACGGGACCTCGCCAGACGCCCAGCAGGTCCGGACCTGCGAGATCGACGCGAACGGCTGCTCGCCGTCGAGTGGGCCCAGATAGGCGATCAGAAACGCGAGCCACAGACGCTCCTCGAGCGCGACTGAGCGGTCCGCTGCTTGCGCGTATAGACCGGGCGGGTCGGCCGCCAACTGACGCAGCCGCGCCGCGGCGAACCCCAATTCAGCTGCGAGTCGCTCAGCGTCGGCGCTCGACCTCAGGCCGGGCACGAGCTCCGACTCATAGCCGTCGTCGGCACCGCGCTCGAGCCTCCGAACCGTGAGACCAGGCGCCGTCCGCGCCGGCCGTGATCGCGCACCCGAGGGCGCGCGAGGCGCTCGCGCCACGTCCGAGCCCCCGGTGCGGGGCAGCGTGCTTTTCGGGGCGCTCGATGACACGACCGGGCGCATCTCGATGTCCTGCTCGCGCGAGCAGATCGGGCAGTTCTGGATCAGACGGTTATGTCGACAGAAGGTGGGCATCGCTCAGGTGCTGCGGGGCTCAGGTGCTGCGGGGCTCAGGTGCTGCCGCGCTCAGGTATACGCGGCTCACGTCACCCCCCGCGCTCAGATGCCGCCGAGACCGAGGTCACCGCCGGGCTCAGGCCACCGGCGTCCGCTTCACCACGCCGGTGCTCCTTGCCGCGCGCGATCACCTCGCGGAAGCTCTTGAAGCGGAAGATGAAGACCAATGCCCCAAAACCTAGCGCGGACGTGAGCACGGCGGTCGCGATCTGCTGACCGACTGAGAACGCCGCGACCTCCGGGTTGTTGGCGAAGATCGCGAGCAGCAGCGCCTGCTGGACGCCGGCCCCGCCGGGCGTGAACGGGAACACCGACGCGACCACCTGCACGGCGAGCACCAGCAGCGCGTTGCGGACCGAGCCGCCGATGTGGAACGCGTCGAGCAACGCCCAGTAGGAGAAGAAGCGTGCAATCCAGCTCGCGAACTGCCAGCTCGCCATCTTGCGCTTGTAGGCCTCCCGGTCGCGGAGGATCGACAGTCCCTGGCGGACGCGCTGCCAGAACTGGCGCACGCGCACCGACAGCAGCGCAAAGCCGACCACGAACACGATCAGCAGCACGGTCACGACGAACAGCGTGAAGCGCATGTTGGAGGCGAAGAAGCTGATGTCGAACGCCGGCAGCTTCGAGAAATCAGGCGGCTTGGGGAACACGCCCTGCGTGAACGCGAACGCCATCACCAGCAGTCCCATGAACCAGTCGAAGATCAGCCCGGTCGAGAGCGCCGCAGCGATCGTCGGATAGCTCGACGGCGGGATCGCGACCCGGGTCAAAAACAGCTGCGCGATGTTGCCGCCACCGAGCGGAAAGACATTGTTGATCGCGTAGCCGACCATGTACGAGCCCCAGACATCGCGCCAGCGCACCCGTACGTCCGGATAGGCGGTCTGCACCGCCCCCCAGAGCGCACGAGAGCGCAGCGCCAGATAGAGCGCGTACAGCAGCAGGCCCAGCAGTAGCGGAATCCACGCCAGGTTCGCGAGCTGGGAGAAAAACGTTCCCGCCGAGCTGACCAGCCCGCTGACCGTGCAGGCGACCGAGCTACAGCCGGGGTGATGCGAGGCGGAGATCGTGGCCAGCCCGAGCATTCACACACGGTCGCATAACGGCCAGTCGAGCCGCGGAGGCGGCATTTAAAAAGGACCGGGGGGCCCAGATCCATCTGAGCCCCCCGGAGAGCCAGGGAAGTGGGGGCGCAGTTCCCTGACCGACAGGGGCGAGTTTCCCCGTCCCAAGCCTTGCCTAAACCTTATTGCCCCAAAAAAACCGAACCAACCTTCAATTCCAACTAAAAAGCTAGCGTAGCACGGCCGCACATTCGCACACAACCATGTCTCTAGTGATCCACTAGGGACGTTTTTCGCGGGTCGCAGGGCCGCTGAAGAACTCCTCTCCCGCCCTCACGGTACCAGCCGCTTCCGCCTCGTGTCGCAGTGTGTGATCGGCCTCGCCGCTCCACGCGCCGACAGCGAGCATCTCGCGATCGGCGTCCATCGGGCTGCCGCCGAGGTCGGCGTTGACGATCCGCGCGCACTTGCGCCCCTCCGCGATCGCGGTGACCACCAGCGACTGGCCGATCCGGGCATCACCGCACGCGTACACGCGGCCCACCGAGGTCCGGTACGTCTGCTCAGTGCGGATGTTGCCGCGGCGGTCGAGCGCGAGCCCCAGCTCGCCGACGACGCCGTCGTGTTCGGGATGCTCGAAACCGATCGCGATCAGGGCGAGATCGCCCTCGAGGACGAACTCGCTCCCCGGCACCGGGGTCAGGTCGCGGGACGAGATTCCCGTTACTTTGCGGGCGTAAACGTGGCTGACGGCCCCGCCCTTGCCGCCGAAACCGGTCACCTCCGTGCCCCATCGACGCTTGCCGCCCTCGTCCAGCGCATAGGTCGTCTCGGTCCGTTTGGGCGGCAGCGGCCAGGGATGCCGGGGATCTTCCCCCGGTGGAAGTTCGGCGTAGACGTCGAGCATCACCACGCTCTCGGCCTGCTCACGATGCGAATTGGAGATGCAGTCCATGCCCGTGTCGCCACCGCCGATCACGATCACCTTCTTGCCGCGGGCCGTGATCTCGGCGCCCGGGTCCGGCGCGCGCGCGGGTCGACCCTGGCGCGCCGCCACCCAGCGGTTGCGCTGATAGAGGTAGTCCATCGCCATATGGATGCCTGCCAGCTCGCGCCCGGGAGCGTCCAGATCGCGCGGCACCCGTGATCCGGTCGCGATCACGAGCGCATCGAACTGCTCCTGCAGCTCAGCGGCCGTCAAATCACGCCCGACATCGACGTTATAAACCAACTCGACCCCCTCCTGTTCGAGGATCGCGAGCCGCCGATCGATGAGGGATTTCTCGAGTTTTGCGTCCGGGACGCCGAACCGCAGCAGGCCACCGGCGGCCTCGTCGCGCTCGTAAATCGTCACGCGATGGCCGCAGCGGTTGAGTTCCGCGGCGACCGCCAGCCCGGCGGGGCCGGAACCGACCACCGCCACGGTGCGCCCCGAGCGGCGGGCAGGCGGCTCGGGCACGATCCACCCCTCGGCGAACGCGCGCTCGACGATCGCGAGTTCGATCTGCTCGATCGTGACCGGGTCGTCGTTGATCGCCAGCACGCACGCCGACTCGCACGGCGCGGGGCAGATCAGGCCGGTGAACTCGGGGAAGTTGTTGGTGCTATGGAGCTGGTCGATCGCGTCGCGCCATTTGTCGCGGTAGACGAGGTCGTTCCAGTCGGGGATCAGGTTGCCGAGCGGGCAGCCCTCGTGACAGAACGGCACCCCGCAGTCCATGCAGCGCGATCCCTGACGCCGCAGCTCGGCCTCGGACTGGACGCCGAAGTATTGGCTGTAATCCGCCACGCGCGCTTCGGGGTCGCGCTTGTCAAAGCCGACCCGGTGCACCTTCAGGAACGCGCCGAGTTCGCCCATCGGACGCGAGAGGGTACCAACGGGCCACCCGGTTACATAGATTGCGGGCGTGACGGACATCGCCGAGCACGCGGCCGAGCTGCCGGTCCTGGGGGAGTTCTCGCTGCGGGCCGCAGCCGGGTTCGGGTTCGGGCCGACCGAAGGCAGCCCCGGAGATGTGATGCGGCTGGCGTTCGCGGTCGACGGCGGGCGCGGCTACGCGGGCGCCGTGCTGCGACAACCCGACGAGCCGTACGGCCCCGTGAGCGTGCGGCTGACGCTGCGCGATCGGGCGCCGATCGGAGCGGCGCTCGCCCAGGTCGCGCGCATCGTGTCGCTCGATCACGACGGCAACGGCTGGCTGCGGATCGGCGAGGCCGACCCCGTGCTCGGTGCGCTCCAGCGCGCGCATCCCGGACAGCGTCCGGTCCTGTTTCATTCGCCCCACGAGGCGGCAGCCTGGTCGATCATCTCCGCCCGGCGCCCGGTCCTCCAGGGCCGCCGCGTCCGCGACGAGCTAGCGGTCCAGCTGGGTGACAGCTTCGAGCTCGAGGGCCAGACGCTGCACGCGTTTCCGCAGCCGGCCCATCTGGTCGAGCTCGGCGACCGGTTCCCGGGCTTGAACTTCGAGAAGCTGACGCGGTTGCGCAGCGTCGCCGAGGCGGCGCTCGAGGGTCAGCTCGACGTTGCGCTACTGCACCAGATGGGCCCGGACCGCGCGACCGAGCACGTTCAGAAGTTGAACGGGATCGGGCCGTTCTACGCGGGCTTGATCGTCGTCCGCGCCAGCGGCTTCGCCGACGCGCTGCTGCGGACGCCCGAGCCGAAGCTGCTGGCGCATACAGCGCGCTTCTACGGGTACCGCGACGGCGACGCAACGCTGCAGTGGCTGACGGCGGTGGCCGAGCGGTGGCGGCCGTTTCGGACGTGGGCGACGGTCCTGATCCGGCTCGCGGGCGACCGCGGGACGACCGTCGACGAAGTTACGCGCTGACCGCCTCGGCCGCCTCGCGCTCGGCGCGCTCGGCGAGCACCCGCTTGTAGTCGCGCGGCATCACCTTCACCATCCGCTCGCGCGTCCGCTCCCACGCGGCCAACACGTTGCGCGCGACCAGCGAGCCGGTCCGCTGCGCGTGCTCGGCGATCAGCGCCTTGACCTCCACCTCGTCGGCCTCGGCCAGCGCATCGAGATCGACCAGGTCTAAGTTGCAGCGCCGCTGGAGCCGGCGATCCTTGTCGTACACATACGCGATCCCGCCGCTCATCCCGGCGGCGAAGTTCCGTCCCGTAGGCCCCAGAACGACGACCCGGCCGCCGGTCATGTACTCGCAGCCGTGGTCGCCGACCCCTTCGACGACCGCCTTGGCGCCGGAGTTGCGGACCGCGAAGCGCTCGCCCGCCAGGCCGCGGAAGAACGCGCGCCCGCCGGTGGCTCCGTACAGGACCGTGTTGCCGACGATCATGTTCTCCTCGGCGCGGAACAGCGCCGACTCGGGCGGACGGACGGACACGATTCCGCCCGACAGTCCCTTGCCCGTGTAGTCGTTGGTCTCGCCGCGCAACGAGAACGTGACCCCGGGGGCCAGCCAGGCCGCGAAGCTCTGCCCCGCCGACCCCGAGAACGAGATCTCGATCGTCCCGTCGGGCAGGCCGCGCGCCCCGTAGCGCCTGGCGATCTCGCCGGACAGGATGCCACCGACCGTGCGGTTGACGTTGCGTACCGGCACCGGTCCGTGTCGCACCTGCTCGCCGCCGGTCAGCGCCGGCGAGCACACCTGCACGAGCTCCCAGTCGAGCGCGTCGTCGAGCACCGGCACCTGCGGCCGGGTCCGCGAGCGCGGCATGTCGGGCGGCAGATCGGGCATCCCCAGCACCATCGACAGATCGACGCCGCGCGACTTCCAGTGCTCGATTGCCTCGTCGGTCTCGAGCAGGTACGTCTGACCGATCAGATCCTGGAAGCGGCGCACGCCGAGCTTCGCCATCAGGCCCCGGACCTCCTCGGCGACGAACATCAGATACGCAGTCACGTGCTCGGGCGTGCCGCGGAAGCGGGCGCGCAGCTCAGGATCCTGGGTCGCGATCCCGACCGGACAGGTGTTGAGGTGGCAGACGCGCATCATGATGCAGCCCATCGCGATCAGCGGCGCGGTCGAAAAGCCGAACTCGTCGGCCCCGAGCAGCGCCCCGACGACCACGTCGCGGCCGGTCTTCAGCTGACCGTCGACCTCGACCGTGATCCTCGACCGCAGGTCGTTGAGCAGCAGCGTCTGCTGGGTCTCGGCGAGCCCGATCTCCCACGGCACGCCGGCCGCCTGGATCGAAGACTGGGGCGACGCCCCGGTACCGCCGTCGTGGCCGGAGATCGTGACGTGGTCTGCGTTTGCCTTCGCGACCCCGGCGGCGACCGTCCCGACCCCCACCTCGGAAACGAGCTTGACCGACACCGAGCCCTCCGGGTTGGAGCACCGCAGGTCATAAATCAGCTGCTTGAGATCCTCGATCGAGTAGATGTCGTGATGCGGCGGCGGCGAGATCAGGCCGACGCCCGGCGTCGATTTGCGGATCTTGGCGATGTACTCGTCGACCTTGTGGCCCGGGAGCTGACCGCCTTCGCCGGGCTTGGCGCCCTGGGCCATCTTGATCTGCAACTGGTCGGCGTTGACCAGATATTCGATCGTGACCCCGAAGCGCCCCGAGGCGACCTGCTTGATCGCCGACCGGCGTAGGTCTCCGTTCTCGTCGGCTGTGTAGCGTGCCGGGTCCTCGCCCCCCTCGCCGGTGTTGGACTTTGCGCCGAGGCGGTTCATCGCGATCGCCAGCGTCTCGTGCGCTTCTCGCGACAGCGACCCGAGGCTCATCGCGCCGGTGCTGAACCGCCTGACGATCTCGGTCGCCGGCTCGACCTCTTCGAGTGGGATCGGCTGATCGGCGAACCGGAACTTCATCAGGCCACGGAGGGCGGCGCGGCGCGTGGACTCCTCGTTGGCCTGCGTGGCGAACTCGTCGTAGGTCTGCTGGGGATCGCGCAGCGCGGCGATCGCTTCGTCGGCGTTGGCCCGGACCGCGTGTTGCAGGGAGGCGATCGTGTCGGGGTTCCAGATGTGCAGCTCGCCGTCGCGGCGCCACTGCAGGACGCCACCGACCGGCAACAGGTCGCGGCCGGTGCGCGGATAGGCGCGGAAATGGCGCTCGAGCGCCTCCGTGGCGAGCACAGTCGCGCCGACGCCGCCGATCCGTGACGCCGTCCCGGTGAAGTGTTTGTCGATCAGGTCGCGGTCGAGGCCGACCGCTTCGAAGATCTGCGCGCCGCAGTAGGACTGGATCGTCGAGATGCCCATCTTCGAGATCGTCTTCAGCAGCCCCTTGCCGATCGCCTTGACGATCAGCTGCTCGGCCTCCTCGCGCTCCAGGTCGGCCGGCAGCAGCGAGCGGTCGGCCAGCTCGTCGAGCGACTCGAACATCAGATACGGGTTGATCGCCGCCGCGCCGTAGCCGATCAGGGTCGCCATATGGTGGATGTCGCGCGGCTCGCCGGACTCGATCACGAGTCCCGTCCGGAGCCGCGTGCCGGCCCGGACAAGATGGTGGTGTACCGCCGCGACTGCGAGCAGCGACGGCATCGCGACCCGCTCGGCACCGACGTTGCGGTCAGACAGGATCAGGATGTTGGCGCGGTGATCGACCTGCCGCCCGGCCTCCTCGCACAACGCCGACAGCCGACGCGTCATCCCCTCGGCCCCTTCCTCGATCGGCCACGTGATGTCGAGTGTCGCCGCGTCGAAGATCTCGTGTGAGACCTGGCGCAGCTTCTCGAGCTCGTGATTGCGGAGGATCGGCTGGTCCATGACCAGCTGGTGGGCCTGCTCGGGTGCCTCGGCGAGCAGGTTCATCTCGCCGCCGACGCCGGTCAGAAGGCTCATCACGACGCTCTCGCGGATCGGGTCGATCGGCGGATTGGTGACCTGGGCGAACAGCTGTTTGAAGTAAGCGAACAGCGGTGGCTGACGGTCGGACATGACCGCCAGCGCGGCGTCGTTGCCCATGCTCGCGACCGGCTCCTCGCCCTTGGTGGCCATCGGCGCGATGATCATCCGCAGGTCTTCCTGCGAGTAGCCGAACGCCAGCTGCTTTGAGCGCAGCGGCTCGACGCGCGGCGCGCGCGGCTCGCGATCGGGCAGGTCGTTGATGTGGACGACGCTGCGCTCATACCACTCGCCGTAGGGCTTGCGCCGGGCGACGCGGCGCTTGACCTCCTCGTCCTCGACGATGTGCCCCTCCTCGAGGTCGAGCAGGAACAGCTTGCCTGGAGCCAGTCGCCCCTTGCGCTGCACGTGCTCGGGGGCGACGGTCATCACGCCCGTCTCGGACGCGAGCACCACGTAGCCCTCGGTGTCCTGCACCCACCGTCCGGGGCGCAGACCGTTGCGGTCGAGTACCGCGCCGGCGAGCCGCCCGTCGGTGAACACGATCGCTGCCGGGCCGTCCCACGGCTCCATCAGACACGAGTGAAAGTCGTAGAACCCCTTCACGTCGGGGTCGAGATCGGTGCGAGTCCGGTATGCCTCCGGGACCATCATCATCACCGCGTGCGGGACCGAGCGCCCGCTGAGGACGAGCATCTCGAGCACGTTGTCGAAGATCGCCGAGTCCGAGCCCCCCTCGCGTACGACCGGGATCACCTTGTGGAGGTCGTCGCCGAACAGCTCCGAGGCGAGCTGTGATTCGCGTGCGCGCATCCAGTTGACGTTGCCGCGCAGCGTGTTGACCTCACCGTTGTGGGCGATCATCCGATACGGGTGCGCGAGCTCCCAGCTCGGGAAGGTGTTGGTCGAGAAGCGCGAGTGGACGAGCGCCAGCCGAGACGCGACCCGCGGGTCGCGCAGGTCCGGGAAGTAGCGCGGCAGCTGCGGCGCCGTGAGCATTCCCTTGTAGACCATCGTGCGGCTCGAGAAGCTCGGGATCGCCAGGTCGGGGCCGGCGGCGCGCTCGATCACCCGGCGGATCACGTATAGCTTGCGCTCGAACGCGCCCTGATCCTCGATCTCGTCGGAAGCCTCGACGAGCACCTGGCGCATCACGGGCGCTGACAGCCGGGCCGTCTCGCCGACAAACCGGTCGTCGACCGGGACGTCGCGCCACCACAGCGGTCGCTGCCCTTCGGCGCTGATCGTCTCCTCGATCAGCTGCTCGAGGATCAGCCGTCGCTCGGGGTCCGTCGGCAGATAACAGACGCCGACTCCGTAGCGCCCTGCGGGCGGCAGCTCGATCCCGGCGACCGCCCCGCGGATGAACGCATCGGGGATCTGCAGCAGAATCCCGGCGCCATCCCCGGTGTTCGGATCGGCGCCTTCGGCGCCGCGGTGCTCGAGGTTCTCCAGCGCGTCGAGCGCCTTCTCGACGACCGCGTGGGTCGCCTCGCCCCACAGCTTGGCGACGAGCGCGATGCCGCACGCGTCGTGCTCGTACGAGGGGTCGTAGAGGCCGGTGGCCCGTGGTCGAGCGGTGCTGTACATGGATTGTGTGGCGCCCGAATTACTGAGGGAGAGCGGGCACGGTGAGGCTCGTGCCAAAGGCTACCAGCGGGTAGGTGCGGACAGGCGTCGCGGGTTAGCTTTTCGACTTGGTGCGCGACTTCGACTCGGAGCCGTTCTTGGAGCCCTTGGCGGTCGTGGCGCGTTTGCGCGGCTTGGCCGCTGGCTTCTTGGCGCCACCGTCGGTCTCCTTGGCGTCCTCGCCCCCCCGGACCTCGGCGAGGCTCGCCTCGAGCGCGGCCATCAGGTCCGGCGCCGGCGAGGTGTCCTCGGCCTCGGGCTGCACCGCGATCTCCTCGCCCGCCGCCTTGCGCTCGATCAGGTCGAGCACCCGGTCGCGGTAGTCATCGCGGAACTTGGTCGGGTCGAATTCGGCCGACAGCGAGTCGATCAGCTGCTGGGCCATCGTCAGCTCGCGCTTGGTCGCCTCGGCGTCGCCGATCGCGTCGAGCTCATCGAGCCGATCGGGCGACAGCACCTCGTCGCCGAACAGCATCGTCGACAACGTCATCACGTCGCTGTTCGGCCGCAGCGCGCACAGCTGCTGCTTGGTGCGGATCACGATCCGGCCGATCGCGACCTTGCCCGCCTCGCGCATCGCGTCGAGCAGCAGCCGGTATGCCTTCGCCCCGCCGGCGGTCGGCGCCACGTAATACGAATGGTCGTAGTAGATCGGGTCGATCTCGTTGAGATCGACGAATTCCTCGATGTCGATCGTCTTCGTCCGCTTGGGGTCGAGCGCGTCGAGCTCGTCGGGATCGATCAGGACGTACCGATCGGGGCTCAGCTCATAGCCCTTGACGATGTCCTCGAACGGGACCTCATCGCCGGTCGTCGAATCGACCCGCTTCTGGCGGACCCGAGCCCCGGTCTTGCTCGATATCTGGTGGAAGCGGATCGACTTGGGTGATGTGGCGCTGTAGAGCTTGACGGGGACGTTGACGAGCCCGAAGCTGATTGCGCCGCTCCAAATTGCGCGTGCCATTAGGAACTTTGTATACCGCACCGGCGAAACGGGCAAGCATTGATTGCACTCTTGCCCGCCGATCGAAGCCAAGATCTCACGAACATGGCAGCCAAACGCGTTCCATCGGCGGTGAAGCTCCCACCATTCCAAGCGCTGCTCGACGCGCATAGCGCCGACGTACACCGGTTCCTGATCGCGATCGTCGGTCGCGTCGACGCCGACGACTGTTACCAAGAGACGTGGCTGGCGGCGCTGCGCGCGTATCCCCAGCTGCGCGATGCGTCGAACCTGCGCAGTTGGGTGTTCACGATTGCGCACCGCAAGGCGATCGACCAGGTCCGCGCACGGGCGCGCCGGCCAGTGCCGGTCGGCAGCAGCGACGCGCTCGGAGACGGCGCGACGGTCGCCGAGCACCGACCGCCGGGTGACGTCTGGGCGCAGGTCGCGCGGCTGCCGGACAAGCAGCGGACCGCGCTCGCGCTGCGGTTTGTGACCGACGCGGCCTATGCCGAGATCGCGGCTGTGATGGACACGAGCGAGGAAGCAGCCCGGCGCAACGTGCACGAAGGCCTGAAGAGATTGAGAAAGGAATACGCCTGATGTCAGAGTTTGAATCGCTAGAGCGCGAACTACGGCGGTCCGCGTCGGCCGTGCAGCTGGACCCACCGGATTTCGCCGCCGCGGCGGCGACGGCCGATCTGCTCGACGTCGCATATGGGAAGCTCGACTCCCCGGTCGGAACGCTCCTGCTGGCGGCGACGCCCACGGGCCTGCTGCGGCTCGCGTACATCGACAGCGAGCAGGAGGACACGGTGCTCGACGAGATCGCGACGCGGATCTCTCCCCGGGTGCTGTCGGCGCCGCGGAAACTCGACCAGCCTCGCCGTGAGCTCGACGAGTACTTCCGTGGCCGGCGACGCGCGTTCGACCTGCCGCTCGACTGGCGGCTGATGACCGCGTTCGCGCGGCGAGTCCTCGAGGCGACGGCGGCGATCCCGTACGGCGCGGTTTCCACCTACAAACACGTCGCGACCGTTGCCGGCAGCCCGCGCGGCTCGCGCGCCGCCGGTAACGCGCTGGGCTCAAACCCGATCCCGATCGTGATCCCGTGTCACCGGATCGTGCACTCCGGCGGCGGGCTCGGCGGCTATACGGGGGGACTCGAACGCAAGCGCGCGTTGCTGGCGATCGAGCGCGGCCAAGCGTCGCCGGGCTGAGATCGGCCAAAAACCTCGACGCCCACTGCGTGTCGGCGCGCCTGGCGGGGTACCTTCCAAGTATGGATGCGCTGCGCCCCGTCCGCGCGTTCGATCGCTTCCAGCAGCGCCACAACTGGCTGGCCGTGCCGATGGCCGTGATCCGCAAGTTCAGTAACGATCAGGCCGGCAACCTCGCGGCGCTGGTCGCCTACTACGCGTTCTTCTCGCTGTTCCCGCTACTGCTGGTGTTCACGACGATCCTCGGTTTCGTGCTCGCGGGCAATCCCGGGGTCCAGCATTCTGTGGAGAACAGTGTGCTCAAGCAGTTTCCGATCATCGGCCAGAAGATCGGACTGCACTCGCTGAGCGGCAGCGTCCCGGCACTGGTGTTAGGCCTGCTGACGTCCCTGTGGGCGGGCCTCGGGGTCACCAACAAGGCTCAGAACGCGCTCGACCATATCTGGGCAGTGCCGTTCAAGGAGAGGCCCGACTTCGTCCACTCGCGGCTTCGCGGCCTGGGGCTGCTGTTCCTGCTCGGATTCCTGTTCTTGGCATCGACGATCGTGTCGGGCGTCGTCAGCGGCGGGCTCGGCGGAGTCGCGGCCAAGATCGCCGGAATCGTGATCTCGCTGCTGCTGAACGTGGCACTGTTTTTCACCTCGTTCCGCTTGATGACGGCGAGGACGGTCCCCACCCGCGATCTGTGGATCGGCGTGATCGCGGCGGCGATCGTGTGGGAGGTGCTGCAGGTCGTCGGCGGCTACTACGTCGGGCACGTGCTGAAGAACTCCAACAGCACCTATGGCGACTTCGGGTTCGTGATCGCGCTCTTGATCTGGTTGCACCTGGGCGCGCAATTGACGTTGTATTGCGCCGAGATCAACGTGGTGGTGACCCGGCGGCTGTGGCCCCGGAGCATGCTCGGTCCGCCCGAAGCGCCGGCCGACAAGCGGGCGCTACGCGCGCTCGCCAAGGTCGAGGAGCGCTCCGACGCCGAGCACATCGACGTCGAGTTCAGATCCTGAAGATCCCGAGTCTCAGAACAGCTGCTCTGGCGACTCGCGCCGGGTGACCGCGAGCGGCCACGAGCAGAGGCCGCCTTCGGCCGGGCACCCGTCGCACAGGCCGCGGTGCGGTTCCGGGCTTACGGAGAACTCGCGACGCAGGACGCCGCCGGCGAGATCGGCGAGCTCGCGCTCCAGCCGCGCGCGGTCGGAGCTCTCGTAGGAGGCGAACACCGGCCGCTCGGGGATCTCCAGAAAGCAGTGGGCGATCTCGACGCGCTGCGGGCCCGCCCGCAGCGCGGCGAGCGCGTAGATCAGACGTTGCGTCCGATAGTCGCGCTCGACCGTCACGGCGGGGGCGGTTCCGTCGAGCCGGTCGCTCTTGTAGTCGACGATCAATACCTGGTCGCCCGGCTCACGCGCGAGCACGTCGATCGCGCCGGTCACGAGCGGCCCTTCCTGCAGTGCGAACGCGAAGCGCTCCTCGCGGCGCGCATCGGTCGCCTTCGCCAGCCGGGCACATAGATCGGTCGCCGCGAAGCCGCGCACGAGCGCCGCCAGCTCCACCGCTTCGTCGGGCGACACCGCCGACAGGCCGGCCCGTGCGGCCGCGTCCGCGATCGCTGCCGGGCTGGGCACCACCGGCCGCCGAAAGTTGAGGCGCTCGAGCAGCGCATGGATCAGCACGCCACGATCGGCGGCGCTGCGGCCCGGGCGGACTTCGGCGGCCACCGACGTTCGTTGCCGCGCGGGCAGCCGGAGCACGCGCTCCGCGTAGAAGCGATAGCCGCAGCGGGCGTACTCACCCAGAGAGGAGTAGCTGAGCGCGGCGACCGGGGCTGGTGCGGGCGGCGGCTCGAGGCTCAGTCGCTCGGTCGGCGACGGCGACGGCGGCGCGGGAGGCGGCCCGGGCGGGGTCACGGGTACCGGCGCGACAGGTGGCGGCGGCTCAGACCGCTCGGCCGGCGACGCGATCGACAGCCGGACACGCACGCCGGCGAGCTCGACCTCTCCTCCCCCGTCGGCGAGCCGTTGGGCCAGCTCCGGGACGAACGCCGGCGCGATCCAGCAGATCGGTCCGCCTCCGGTCCCCTTGCCCTCGGCCCAACCATCGAACTTGGTCGCGCCGCTGAGGATCAGGCGCTCGCGGGCACGGGTCATCGCGACGTAGAACAGGCGCCGCTCCTCGGCCTCCTCGGCCTCCTTCTCGGCGGCGGCGATCGCGTCGAAGTCAAGCGCCGAGACGCGCCCGCCGACACCGGCGCGCATCAGCCGCAGGCCCAGCCGTCCGTCGCCGTCGACGCGGACGATCTCGTACGGAGGGCGCG
This sequence comes from uncultured Solirubrobacterales bacterium, assembly GCA_963768015.1. Lineage (GTDB taxonomy): Bacteria > Actinomycetota > Thermoleophilia > Solirubrobacterales > Solirubrobacteraceae > Palsa-465. The sequence continues at coordinate 49,872 of CAVYGK010000005.1, read as the reverse complement.
CCGAGCGGCCGAGGTCGGCGACGCATACGGTCCCGAACTCCAGCCCCTTTGCCCGGTGGATCGTCATCAGCCGGATCGCGTTCAGCCCATCGCCCTCGACTGGCGCCTCGCTCTCGCGCGACTGCACCGCCCGGCCCGCCTCGCGGTCGGCGATCAAATTCAAAAAGCCCCGCAGGTCCGGGCCGTGGTCGCGCTGGTATTCGCGCCCGAGCCGCATCAGCTTGCGGACGTTGGCCAGCCGGCGACGGCCGCCGGGCAGCTCGAGCATCGCGAGGTCATAGCCGGTCCGCGACAGCACGCGGTCGACCAGCTCCTCGATCCCGCTGCGCGCCACGCTCGCGCGCTCCTGCGCAAACCAGGACGCGAACGTGGCCAGCGCCTCGCGGTCTGACTCGGGCAGCCCACTCAGCTCCCCGCCGCCGTCGCTCAGCAGCCGCCACGGATCGTGCCCGAGCTCGCGGGCCGATCCGCTCAGCACGACGAGCGCGTCGAACGACGCCCCGACGAGCGGCGACGCGAGCACCGCGTAGAGCGCCTGCTCGTCGTGCGGGTTGGCGAGCGCCCGCAGGTAACTGGTCATGTCAAGCACCTGCGGGTGCAGCCAGTAGCCGCGGCCACCGATCACGTACGTCGGTAGCCCGTGCCGTTCGAGCGCGCGCTCGTAGGCGCGCATGTCAGTCGTCGCGCGGATCAACACGACGATCTCACCAGGAGCGGTCCCGGCGGTCACGAGCTCGGCGATCCGGCACGCGAGAGCCTCCGCTTCGGCCAGCCGCCACGGAGCCGCCAGCCCTTCGAGCTCCCAGTCGGCGCCCTTGTCGACGACCAGTAGCTCGACCCTCGCCTCGCCGCCGGCGTCGGGGCGGCCGCCGACCAGCGGCCTGAACCGCTCTCCGAGCGCATGTGCGAATGCGGCGTTCAGCGCGTCGAGGATCTCCGGCCGCGAGCGGAAGTTGGTCTGCAGCCGGTCCCGTCGCCCGACCGCCGCCAGCCGCTCGCCCCGCTGTTCGAACAGCCCGACGTCGGCGTGACGGAAGCGGTAGATCGACTGCTGGGCGTCACCGACCGTGAACAGGTTGTCGTCGGCGAGCGTCTCGATCAGCTCCAGTTGGACGCGATTTGTGTCCTGGAGCTCGTCGACCATGATCCGCTCAAAGCGCTGCACGTACCGCTCGCGCAACTCGGGCTGGGTCCGCAGCAGCGCGCGCGTGATCAGCTCGAGGTCCTCGAAGTCGACACCCGAGACCGCGCGCTTGCGCTCGGCGTAGCGCTCGCCGAACGCGGCCAGCAGCGCATCGAACTGGTCTCGCACCGGGGCGGCGGCGCGCGCGGCGCAGTCGGCCCGAAAGCGGGCGAGGGCCGCGGCGTAGGCGACGCACGCATCGGTACTCAGCGCGGCGCCGTTTCCACTCAGCCTGAAGGCGTCGAGCGCCGCCGGCCACGGATCGTCGATTGCGCGCGCGACTTCCGGCAGCCTGCGGAGCTTGTCAAGCATCTCCGCGACCCTCGCGCCCGGCTCGGCGATCATCTCCAGTTCTGCCGCCAGCGCGGCGGCCGCGTCGATCAGCTGCGCCGCGCTCTCGGGCCCGGGGAACGGCGGACACTGCGGCAGGCGTGGCGATTGCTGCCCGGAGCTTCGAAGCTGCGCATAGATCGCGAACACCGCGCTGCGCAGCGGACCGGCGCCGTAGTTCGCTACCAGCTCGACGACTCCAGCATCGCCACGCGCGAGCTCGGTCAGCGCCTCGTCGAAGGCCGTCACCGCGAGCGGCTCAGACTGGTCGCGGTCCAACACCACGAACCCAGGGTCAAGACCCGCGGCCAGGGCGCCGGCGCGGAGCACGCGCGCGCAGAAACCGTGAATCGTCGAGATGAACGCCCGCTCGGTCGCGCGCGCCTGCTCGTCGGCCCCGAGTTCGCGCAAGCGCGCGCGGATCCGGTCGCGCAACTCGGATGCGGCCTTGTCGGTGAACGTGATCGCCAAGATCGACCCGATATCGACCCCGTCCTCGACCACCGCGCGGGCGACCCGCTCGACGAGCACCGAGGTCTTGCCGCTGCCAGCGCCGGCGTCGAGCAGCAAATCGCCGTCGCGCCGGGCGATCGCTTGCAGCTGTTCGCTGGTCCAGCTTCGCTCGCCGCTCATTGGCTACGGCAAATCCCTGGGTACGCGCAGCCGTCGCGGGTACACGTCTGCGGACACGGCGTCAGCGACCCGGAGCGCAGCGCGGCCGCGAGCGCGACAGCGCGCTCGCTCGCCTGCGTCAGCTCGTCGGTGAACTCATCGGGCCCGCGAGCGTCGCTGCCGAGCGCGCCCAGGCCGGTGCCTTCGAGGTACATGCCGCGCGCTCGCAGGTCGTCGCCCCGTAACGGCTGGTAGAAGCCGGCGACGGGCTGATACGGGGTCAGCTCGCGGACGACCAGCAGATAGAGCGCCACCTGGAGCTGGCGATCGGTCGCCCACCGCGCGGCCGGCCACGCGGGACGGCTGGCGCCGCTCTTGTAGTCGCGGACGACCGCGTGGCCCTGGCCGTCGACGTCAATGCGATCGATCGCGCCGCGGACGAGCACCTGGTCGGCGTCTCCGCCGACCTCGAGCGGTGGGAGTGAACCCTCCCGGTCGAATCCGAATTGCTGCTCGAGTGCCACCACCCGCAGGTCGCCGCGGGCCCGCGCCTCGTGGGCGAGATAGCGCCGCAGATCGGCTTCGATTGCTCTCAGCGACGCCTGGCGGACGACCTCGGGCCGGCCGACCCCCAGCCGCACCCCGCGATCGGCCTGCAGCTCGCGCTCGAGAATCTCCTCCGCGACGCTCAGCGAGACGGGCGTCAGCGGCTCACCCAACTCGCTCAGCACCCGCTCGAGCACCGCGTGCATCAGGTTGCCGCGCGCGATCGCCTCGGACTCGGGCTCGAGCGGCTCGGGACGGAGCTCCCTCTCGACCAACCACTTGACCGGACAGTCGGCGTAAGACTCGAGCGCTCCGGCCGACAGGATCTCGCTGTGACGAAGGCGCGCGAGCGCGAGCCCGCTGAGCGAGCGCTCGGCGGCCTGTCGCTCGCCGGCCGCTGGCGCCCGCGCTGCCGCCAGCGAGCGCGCGAGCTCGCGAGCGGTCGGCGCGTCGTCCGGGTCCCAGACGACGTCTGCCAGCAGTCGCTGAGCACGGCGCGCTCCCAAGACGGCGTCGAACAGCTCGCCGACGTCAGCGACGAACGGCGACGGCAGCGCCAGATTGCCTTCCTCGTCGGAGCTGCGGTAGCTGAGCACGACCCGCTCGGTCGCGCGCGACGTGGTCGTGTAGAACAGGTAGCGCTCGCGGTCAAGCGCGTCGTCGAACGCCCGCAGGCGAAGGCCCGAGCAGGCGGCCAACTCGCGCCGCAGTTCATCCGAAAGAAACGGGTCCGGGCGAGCCGGAAGCGGAAACTCACCCTCTTGAAGGCCGCAGACGAACACAGCTCGAAAGCGCCTGGCTCGGATCTCGAGCGGCTCTGCGAGCAGCACCTGGCGATCGTCGTCTCGGGAGCCCGCGTCGACGGTCAGCTCGTCGAGCAGCTCCAGCAATTCATCGCGCGACAGCCGGTGGCCGAGCTCGGCGATCTCCTGCAGCGCTCGCATCAACGTCGCCAGAGCCCGCGCGTCCAGCTCCTCGACTGCGGTCAGCGTCGCCGCCGCGCCTCGATGCGGCCGCGCGAACAGCCGCTGCGCGAGCTCGCCCAGCGCCCCCGCCCGGTCTTCGGACTGCGACAGCGCGTCGAGCTCGCCGAGTTCCCAGCCCAGCAGCTCGCGCGCCGCCGCGGCGCTCTCGAGCCCGTCGCGCAGCAGCCGCGCCTCGAGGCGGTCAGCCACTTCCGGGTGTTCGAGCACGCCGGGGGCGCGCAGGTAATCGAGCAGGTCCGCCGCGCGCGTGTGGCGCTCGTCGAGTAACGCGCAGCGTGCCGCGCCGCGTAGGCCGCGACCTAGCGGCGTGTGCGACAGCGGCAGCTCGCGGGTCGCGCCGAGCGCGATCCCGTACTGGGCAAACACGCTCTGTAGCAACGGCCAGACCTGGCGCGCCGAGCGGTACACGACCGCGATCTCTCCGGCCCGAAAGCCCGCCTGCAGCAGCGACAGCACCCGGCCCGCGACCAGTTCAGCCTCGGCTCTGGCCCCGCCCGCTTCGAGCAGGGTCACCGCCGAGCCGGGGTCGACCCGTTCACTGGCGGGTTCGAACAGCCGCCGCTCCAGGTGGTGGAGCGCGGCCCTCGAGGCCGGCGCGTAGTGGGTGGCGAGCGGCGGTAGCTCGACGACTTCGTCGGCGAGTTGCGCGAGCTCCGCGACCGCGCCGGCCCGCGCGAGCATCGCGGCGCGCCCTGGCTCGTAGGTCAGCGAGACCGTCACCTGCACACCGACGATCCGCGAAAGGGTCTCGACCGCGTCGCGTTCGAGCGAGGTCAGCTCGTCAAAGCCGTAGAAGAAGACTTCGTCCGTTCCCCAGCTGCCCGGCTGTGCGCGCAGAGCGTCGAGCGCCCGCCACGCGTACAGCTCGCGGTCGACTCGGTTCAAGCGCTCGAGCTCGCGCGCGTACCGCTGGTAGATCAGGCCCAGATCGCGCGCATATGGCGCCTGGCGCGGGTCCTGCGCCGACCACGCGCGCAGCGCGGCGACGAACCTCTGCGGGCGTGACCAGCTCGCGCTCCAGTTCGGCGATCAGCTCGGCGGCGGCGATCCTGAACCCTGGCGCCGCGGCCGACGGCCCGATCGACTCAAATCGTTGCCCTCGCAGCGCGCGCCGCCAGCACGCGGTCGCGCTGGAAATCCGACAGCCTGGCGCCCGCATATCCGGTCCGGATCGCGATCTGGCGCGCGAGACCGGAGAACGTGAGCACGGAGCCGAACACGATGTCGTCGATCGCGAGCTCGAGCTGGTAGTGGCGCGCGTCGACCGCGGTGGGCACGACCAGCAGCGCACCGCGCGACGCGACCGCCGCGTAGGACCCGAGGACCTCCCCGGCCTTGGCGGAGTTGGCCGGCCCCAGCACGAGCTTGCATGGCATCGGCCTATGGTGGCGTGAGCCGACGACGGCTCCGCCTTGCCTCAGCTAGCTTTCAGGCGGCCGCCTGTTGCTCGACGCCCACGGCGGCCGGCGAATCGCCGTTGCCGGCCTCCTCCCCCTCCGGCGGCTTGACGCCTTCTCGCGCCCACGGTTCGTCGAACTCGACGCGCCACTTGCCCTCCTCGTTCTGCATCAGGGCGAGGCGAGCGCGGAAGCTCTTGCCCGAGCGACCCCGGAAGCCGGTGACGGCCTTCTGCGTGCGCCCGGTCTTGATCAGCTCGCGAGCGACGGCGATCGGCAGCTGCTTGCCGGTCTTGGACTTCCAGATCACGAACCCGCAGCCCGGGTCCTCGCGCGACCAGCACGAGTAGCCCTTGCGGTTCTCGACGATGTCTCGACCGCAGACCGGGCACGGACCGAGGTTGGCGCGCGGGATGCGGACGTCCTTGAGCTTGGTGTCGAGCTCGGTGACCGTTTCCCGCGTGAACTTCACGATGTCCCCCATGAACGCCCGGCGCGAGTCCTGCCCGGTCTCGATCTTCGCCAGCCGGTGCTCCCAGTCGCCGGTCAGGCCCGGTGACGTCAACGGGTGCTCGCCCAGCAGACGGATCACGTTCAGGCCCTTCTCGGTCACGACCAGGGCGCGCGCATCACGTTCGATGTAGCCGACCTGCAGGAGCCGCTCGATGATCGCCGCCCGCGTCGCGGGCGTGCCGATCCCGGAGTCCTTCATCGCCTCGCGCAACTCCTCCTCGTCGACGAGCTTGCCCGCGGTCTCCATCGCCCGCAGGAGCGAGCCCTCCGTGTAGCGACGCGGCGGCTTGGTCTCCTTCTCCTCGGAGCCGACCTCGAGCACCGTCACGGCCTCGTCACGGTCGAGCTTGGGCAGCTGCTGCTCGCGCCCCTCGTCGTCGTCGGCGCGCTCGGACTCGGGCAGCTCCCCGTAGACGCCGCGCCATCCGGGCACCAGCATCACCTTGCCGCGGGTGCGGAACACGCGCTCGGAAACGGTCGTCTCGACGCGCGTGTTCTCGAACACGGCCTCGGGGTGAAAGACGGCCAAAAAGCGCCGCACGACGAGGTCGTAGATCCGCTTGTCGTCCTCGTTCATCTTCTCGACCGGATGCGAGTCGGCGCGGGTCGGGATGATCGCGTGGTGGTCGGTCACCTTGGCGTCGTCGATCACGCGCCCGAGCGGCAGCTTCTCGAGCCCGACCACGTAGCGCGACGCCTGGGCGTACTCGCTGCGCTCGCCGAGCAGCCTGGCGATCGGCCTGATCTCGCTGATCATGTCCTGGGTGAGATAGCGCGAGTTCGTACGCGGGTAGGTCAGCGCCTTGTGCTCCTCGTACAGACGCTGGGCGGCGGCCAGTGTGCGCCGAGCGGTAAAGCCGAAGCGGAAGTTCGCATCGCTCTGCAGCGAGGTGAGGTCATACAGCAGCGGCGGGCGTTCCTTGCGCTCTGACTTCTCGAGCTTCGTGATCGTGCCCTGCTGGCCCTGGCATGCGGCGACCACGGCGCGGGCCTCGTCGGCGCTCTTCAGGCGGGGGTTGGCTCCAGCGTGGAAGCGTCCCTCGTACCGCCTTGGCGAGTTCTGCACCGTGTCGAACTGCGCGTCGACGATCCAGTACGGCTCCGGCTTGAAGGCGCGGATCTCCTCCTCCCGACGGGCCAGGATCGCGAGCGTCGGCGTCTGCACGCGGCCGAGCGAGACCGCTCCGTCGAACGACGACCGCAGCCGGATCGTCGCGGCGCGCGTCGAGTTCATGCCGACGATCCAGTCCGCCTCCGAGCGCGACCGCGCCGCGTCCTCGAGCGTCGCGAGCTCCTCGCCGGGCCGCAGCTCCGAGAACGCATCCTGGATCGCGCGCTTGGTCATCGAGTTCAGCCACAGCCGCTTGACCGGCTTGCGCGAGCCCGACTTCTCGTACAGATAGGCGAAGATCAACTCGCCCTCCCGCCCCGCATCGCAGGCGTTGATGACGGAGTCGACGTCATCGCGCGCGAGCAGGCGCTTGACGACGTTCATCTGCTTCTTTGAGCGCTCGTCGCGAACGACGAGCTTGAAGTGCTCAGGGACGATCGGCAGATCCGCCATCCGCCACTTCTTGAAGCGGTCGTCGTACTCGTCGGGGTCCGCGAGCTGCACGAGGTGGCCAACGGCCCACGTGACGACGTGCTCGGGCCCCTCGAGGTAGCCCTCGCCTTTCGTGAACGCACCGGGGAGTACGCCCACGAAGTCGCGGCCGACGGACGGTTTCTCGGCGATCACAAGCGTCTTGGGCATGGGGTCGCAGGGTAGCGCCCTGCTCAAGGCCCCTCGTGAACGCCTTTGCAAACGCTATATCTGCTCGAGACGGCGCGCGACGGCCGCCAAGTGCAGCTCGTCCGCTGTCCGGCGAGCGGCCTGTACCTGCAGCCGGGCCTCGCTGCCGCGCCCGAGCGCCCGGGCGTAATCGAGCTGCGTGTGAGCGAGCTGGACCGGCGCGCCGAGCGCCGTGTTCGCCTCGAGCGCCCTCTCCAGATGCTCGAGGGCGGCCTGCCCGCTCGCCGATCGTCAGCGCCAGCCGCCCGGCGTACCGCGCCACCGAGCCCAGGCAGGCGGCCGCGGCGCCGATCACGACGTTGCGCTCGCAGTACGGCAGCAGCATCTCGTATAGAAGCCCTGACCGCGGCGCGTCGTCGAGCCCCCAGGCCAGATCGGCCAGCAGCGCGACCGTGATCAGCCAATCGCCGTCGAACGGGATGTCATTGAACTGCGAGGCGGCCGCTACCTCGAACTCGGCTTTTGCCTCCACGGGTCGCCCGGTCTCGAGTAGCAGCGTCGCGAGCGCCGCACGCCAAGCGGGGCGGCCGGGGTTGCTCTGGACCAGGTCCCGCACGGAAGCCTCGAGCTCGCCCATCCGGGCCTGTTCGCGCCTGATCGCCAGCACCTGGATCGCGTAGTACTGCGGCGCCGTCTCGCGCTCGGGTCGAATGCCGGCCGCGAGTGCCTCGGAGGCAAGCCTGTCGGCCGTGTTCAAATGGCCGGCGAGCAGTGCTCGCATGACGCGCCAGATCGCCACCTGCCACAGGTACAGCGGCTGACGCAGCTCCCTCGCGCCGGTCGTAAACGCCTGGATCTGGGCGTCGACGCCGGCTGGGTCGCCGCCTTCGAGCAGGTCGATCACCAGCCAGGCGTGGCCCTGCAGGATCAGCTCGAGGTCGCTGGCCTCGAGCGCTGATTGCAGCAACTGCGTCGAGTCTGCCAGGCGCTGCTCGAGGTGCACCGGATCCCAGTACGCCCGTCGGCGCGCGGCCGCCGCGAGCGCGGTGGCACGCGGATCGTCGAGCGCCGCGGATAGCTCAGTCGCCTCCGCGCTCAGGATTCGCATGCGATCGCGCTCAGGCGAGTAGTAGAGCGCTCCGCACAACCGCGAAAGGAGACGGACCCGCATCACGCTCGGCTCAGGCGAAGACATCGCGAGTGCCTGATCGAGCATCGCGATCAGCTCGTCGTCGATGATCCCCGGCGGCTGCAGGAAGCGACGCGAGGCAGCGATCGCGGCCCTCGCGAGCGCCTGCCCGTCGCCCAACTGCCCTGCCAGCGACGCCGCCTCGCGAAGCGCCGGCCAGGCGCGTGCGTGCTCGCCGCTTCGCACCCGTGCCTCGCCGAGCAGCAGCAGCAGTTCGCAGCGGCGCGCGACCGCGCTCGGCTCGAACACCTCCAGCACCTCGAGCGCGAGCGCATAGTGCTCGGCGGCCTGCTCGTGCGCGAGCATCGTCGTCGCCTGCTCGGCTGCCGCAAGCGCGTAGCGGATCGCCCGCCCGGCATCCTCGGCGCTGGCCGCGCGCGTGAAATGGTGGGCGAGCGCATTGGTGTTGTGATCCGCACCCTGCTGCTCGAGCGCCACGCCGACCCGCCGGTGAAGCCGCGCGCGACGGGCGGCCGACATTCCCTCATACAGCGTCTCGCGGATCAGCCCGTGGGCAAAGCGATAGCTGCCGCCGTTCGCCGATTCGACCACCAGACCGGTGCGGAGCGCCTGCTCGATCGCGACCAGAAAGCGATCCTCGTCGAGCGCCAGGACGCTCTCGAGCAGCGTCCCGTCGAACTCGCTTCCGATCACCGCGGCGACCCGCATCGACTCGAGCGCGTCGTCGCTGAGCCGCGAGAGCCGACGCGAGAGCAGCTCGCGTACGTTCTCGGGCATCCCGAACCGCTGGAGGTCAAACGCCCCGGCGCTGCGGACTTCGACGCCGGAGTCCTCGAGATGGCGCAGCATCTCCTCGATGAAGAACGGATTGCCCTCGGTCTCCGCATACAGGGCCTGGGCGAACTCGGGCGACGGCGTCCGCCCCAGTCGCGCGCTGACGAGCCGGGCCGTGTCGCGTTCGGGCAGCCCGGCGAGCACGATCTGCTTCATCAGCCGTTCGTGACGGAGGTTTTCGAGCGCCGCCGAGTAGCCCTCGCTCCAGCGTTCGACCACCCGGTAGGCGCCGACGATCGACAGCCGCCCGAGGCCAGGCGCGCGTGCGAGATGTCGCAACAGCATCAGCGTCGGCCGGTCGGCCCAGTGCAGGTCGTCGATCGCGATCAGCACCGGCATCGACGCCGATAGATCACCCAACAGACCCACCACCGCCTCGAACAAGCGGTAGCGCTCGGTCTCCGGGTCGCCGGCTTCGGACGGCCTCAGCTCAGGCAGCCGGCGGTTGAGCTCGGGCAGCAGCCGCGACAGCTCAGGTCCGTGGACGCGGGCGTGGATCCGTAGCTCGGGCAGCGGCGCGTTTGCGATGTAGTGACCGAGCACCTCGAGAAACGGCTGGAACGGGACCAGCGTCTCTTCCGGCGCGCTCCCGGCGAGAACCAGCGTCCCAGCCGCGTGCGCCCGCGTCGTGGTCTCGGCCAGCAGGCGGGACTTGCCGATCCCCGGGTCGCCGCCGATCAGCAGCACCCGTTCGCTGCGCGTCCCCACCTCGGCCTGGGAGCCGGCTTCGGAGAGCCAGCGTTCCAGTTCATCGAGCTCGGCGACCCGACCGATCATCGCCGGCGCCGCCAGCGCCCGGAGCTCGGCCGGGAGCGGAATCGTCTGCGCCGATCCCCGCGGCTCGGCCGCCCGGCCTCGCCCAGTCGGTATCGTGGTCGAGCTGTCCGGGGCGTCCGCTGGGGCGCGTCGGCGCCCATGACTGAGGGCGCAACAGCGCCTCGTGAGCGGCGATCGCGTCCGGCGACGGGGCGGTACCGAGCTCCTCGCGAAGCAGCGTTCGCAGCTGATCGAACACGCGCAACGCCTCGGCCACGTTGCCCTGTGCCTCGAGCGACTGCATCAGCAGCAGGTATCCGGATTCCTTGTACGGCTCGGCGTCGATCAACGCCTGGGCGGCGCGCTGGGCCGAGCCCAGCTGCGTGCCGCCCATCGCCAGCCCAGCTCGCCCCAGCACCTCCAGTGCCCTCAGCCGTACATCTGCCAGTTCGCGGCGAGGCCGTTCGAGCCACGTCGCCTGCGCACTCGGCAGCAGTCCGCGGCTGGCGATGTTGAGCGGCACCTGCGCTAGCGCCCAGGCGCCGCGGGGATCTCTGGCCTGTAGCGCCTGGTCGGCGCGTTCCACCTGCAGCGAAGCGGCTTCGATGTCCACCCATGCCGGCTCTGGGAGCTCGAGCACCAACTCGTCGCGGCCTGACAGCACCGAACCGAGCACCGAGCGCAGCCGCGAGAGCAGCGTCCGCAGGGCCGCGTCCTGCGAGAGCGGGGCGCGCTCTGGCCACAGCGCACCGATCAGTTCCTCGCGGCCGACGGGACGGTCGCGCGCGAGCACCAGGTAGGCGAACAGCAGCGGCACCTGCTTGCCCCGCAATTTGCCCGCCAACTCGACGCCGTCCAGTTCGATGGACAGGCGCCCGCAGAGCTGGATACGAGTGCGCTCGGTAGCTCTGGGCGGGTTCTGCAACGTTTCGGAAACGTATCGCCAACGCGGCTTCGGGACCGTTTCCGCGCGTGGTCACCGGGGCCACGTGGGACGACCTGCGAAGTGGTCGAACAGAGGGTACTTCGCACGCCTGTAGCCGCAATACTCGAGGACGCATTGACCCCGATCAACGATGAGCCAAGCCGGATTGCCTATTGCGAGTGTGGGGCGCGGCTCTCGGGCCACTCCGAGCAGGAGCTCTTCGACGCGGCGCAACGGCACCTCGCCCATCATCACCCGCAGCTCCTTGGGGCGTTGGGGCTCGACGTGGTGCAACAGATGGCCGAGGAACGTCCGGGGGCAGCAAACGCCTGAGGCGGGCGGCGACGCAGACCGCCGCCCGCCATGGCGTTTCCTCTCTGCATAGACGCGGCCCGCGTCAGCTGTGAGGCGCCGCTAGCCGCAGTGACCGGTGCCGACGACCCGGTCACGTGCCAGCGCCCGGGTGAGCTGCGTCTGGACGACCGCGTTGGGTACCGCAAAGCCGCCCGGCCGCGAGGTCCCGGTCAGGGCAGCGAAGACCGTCGCTAGAACCACTCCGTGGGCGCCGATGAGTGGGCCGCCGGAGTTGCCAGGGCGCACGCGACCGCGCAGCGCGGTGACACTGCGGAGCACGTGACCGACGCCATACGCGTTCTCGGTCACGACCGTGCTCGTCCGGCCGACCCTGGCCGGCTCGGCGTTGAACGGCCCGTCGAGTGGGTAGCCGAGGATCGCCGCAGCCGAACCGACCGGTGCGTCGTTCCCAAGTTTCAGTGTCGGCAGCGACAAGCCGGGCACGCGGAGCACCGCGACGTCGTCGTGCGTGTCGAAGTCGATCACCTCCGCCGGCCGCCCGACGCCGGCGCCCGCGACTTGCACGGCGGTGTCGCTCTCGCCGGCGACGACGTGGGCGTTGGTGACCACGACGCCCGGCGCGGCGACCCAACCGCTGCCCTCGATCCCGAGGCCGCACGCGGTGCCGAACACGCGTACCACGCTCCCGCTCGCCTCGCGTACGCCCGGAACCCCGAGGATCCGGCGCGTCGGTGCCCCCACGTCGGCGATCGGGCCGCGGACGGCCGGCAGCGGGTCAAACCGCGCCAGCGCGTTGAGGATCGGTCCCGACGGCGGTAGCAGCTGGTCGAGCTCAGTCAGGATCGCCGAGCGCTGGAGGTCGGCGCGAAGCGGCTGGGAGCCCGTTGACTGAAGCGCGACTGCGCCGACGATCCACGCGACGCCGAGCCCAATGCACGCGGTCAGGACGGCACCCATCAGGCCGTCGATCGTGCGCAGGCCCGGTAGCCGGAGCGTCCCGCGTACGCGGACGCCGAGGCCCTCGAAGCCGCTGGCGAGCACGCCTCCGACGAGCAGCGCGCCGAGCAGCCCGAGCAGCGGCGCATACGGCGAGTGGTCGCCCTGGGACAGAACGAGCGGCGCAAGCCGCGTACCGATAAATGCGCCCGCGGCAAATCCGACGAGCGACAGAGCGCCGATGATGAAGCCCTGGATGTACCCGTAGAAGCCGAGCAGCGCGGTGAACGCGACGATCGCCCAATCGATTGCCGTCATCGCGAAAATGCTAATCGGGCGCCTGTCCGGGCGCGCATCTTCTACCGTTGTGTGTTGAGGTGGCAGACAGGGGGGTCATCGTGGCGCGGCAGGCGCCCCCCGTCAGGCGCAGACGAGTGCGACGACGGCGGCTGCTCACGCGTGCGCTGCCGGTAGCGGCTGCGGCGGTGATCGCGTTCGTGGCGGGGATCGTGTTCGCCACCGAACCGGGCCGCCAGGAGCGCGAGCTTGTGACCGACTACGTGACCGCGTGGGACCACGGCGACTACGCCCAGATGTACAAGCTGCTCGACTCTGCCTCGCGACGGCGGACCTCGGAGCGCGAGTTCGCGAACGAGATGCGACGTGCGGCCGCGACCGCGACCCTGATCTCGCTTCGCCACTCGCGCGTTTCGAGCCTCAGCGGGAACACGATCGCGGTGCAGATGTCGGCGCAAACGCGGATCTGGGGGCCCCTGCGCGGGACGCTCCTGGTCCCGTTCAGCGGCAGCGGCTCGAGCGCCCGCGTCCATTTGACGCCACAGATCCTGTTCCCGGGACTGCGGCCCGGCGAGCGGCTGCACAGGGTGATGGAGCTCCCGCCGAGGGCGACGATCCTCGCCAGTGACGGCACGCCGCTAGCGCAAGGGCCGAGCCGCAGCTCGCCAATCCCCGACGTCGCTGACCAGATCGTCGGCACGCTGGGCCCGATTCCCACGATCGACGCGATGCGCTACGCCGCGGCCGGCTATGCGCCCAAGGCGAGCGTCGGGCTGGACGGCCTCGAGCGGATCTTCCAGTCGCAGCTCGCGGGCCGGCCCGGCGGCCGCCTGATGGCCGGCCACCGCGTGCTCGCGACCGCGGCGCCGCGCGCGGCGGGGCCGGTGACGACGACGATCTCGCCGGCGCTCGAACGCGAGACCGTCGCGGCGATGGGCGGCCAGTACTCCGGCATCGCAGTGCTCGACCCCCGGACCGGCGCCGTGCTGGCGCTGGCGGGAATCGCGTTCTCGGCGCCGCAGCCGCCGGGCTCGACGATGAAGATCATCACGACGACGGCCGCCCTGCAGGCCGGGGTCGCGAAGCCCTCGACCCAGTTCCCGATCCAGACGTCGGCGACGATCGACGGCTACACGCTGCAGAACTCAAACGGTGAGGCGTGCGGCGGCACGCTGCTGAACGCGTTTGCGGTCTCGTGCAACTCTGTGTTCGCGCCTCTCGGTGTCAGCGTCGGCGCGCGCCGGCTGGTCGCGACCGCGCAGCGGTTCGGGTTTGACCAGCCGTCGTCGATCCCCGGCGCGGCCGAGAGCTTCATCCCGCCCGCGAATAAGATCGGCGACGCGCTCGCGGTCGGCTCGTCAGCGATCGGGCAGGGAGTCGTCCAGACCACCCCGCTCGAGATGGCCGACGTCGCGGCGACGATCGCGATGGGTGGGCGGCGTCCGATCCCGACGCTGCTCGCCGGTCAGCGGCCCCACTTCGTGCGCGTGACGAGCGCGCGCGTCGCACACGAGGTCCAGCAGATGATGATCGCGGTCATCGATTACGGCACCGGCACCTCGGCCCAGATCCCGGGCGTCGTGGTCGCCGGCAAGACCGGGACTGCCGAGTTGACGGACACGGCGACCACCAGCAACAACCCCAACGCCAGCTCGCCGAAGAACACCGACGCTTGGTTCGTCGCTTACGCACCGGCCGGCCATCCGCGCTACGTGGTCGGCGCGCTGTTCCCCAACCAGGGGTTCGGTGGCGCGGCCGCCGCGCCGCCGGTACGCCAGATCCTGGTCTCCGCGCTGCAGCACTGAGCGCCGCATCTGACCGCCGCGCCTGGCCCGCTGCTGCGCCTTGCCCCGCGGCGCCTGGCCCCCGGGCGCCTGGCGCCCTGGCACCTGGCTTCAGCGTTGGCCGCTTCGACCGTCCGCGCGTTGGCCGCCTCGACCGTCCGCGCGTTGCGCCTCTCCGAGCCCCGATTCTGGCTGGGGAAGGCTGGAGGTCGGGTGAGCGACGGCCTCAGAACGTGGAAAATCCGCACCGCCCGGCCGGATCTTCCATAAAACTCGGCGTGAGCGCGACGAACGTGGAAAATCAGGCGGCGGCGCGCGGTTTTTCCACGAACTGCACCCTCGCATCCAGCGGCGGCGCTCGCACCGCAGCGGCGCGAGCGTGGGCGCCTCTCAGACTAGGGCGCGTGGTAGTCCGTGGCGACCACGCTCGGGTTCAGCGTCCCTTGGGTCCAGACGACGAGCGCGTCGCGCCGCGGGCCGAACGCGACCGTCAAATCGAGTGCGTAGACGGTCGGCGAGAGCACCTGGACCGGGCCGAAGCGTCCACCGCCTGCCGAACCGACCGCAGCCACGGGATTGCCGTTGCGCACCCACCCGACGACCACTTGGCCACCGGGCCCCACCGCGACCGACGGGGTCTGCGTCGCGTCGATCGCCCCGAGCGCGACCGGAAACCCGAACTGGCCCTTCGCGCCCCGGGTGGCGACGTGGACGCTGCACGTGCCCGCGCCGGTGCACGTCTCCCACGCGACTGCCTGCGCGCCGGCGGCGTCGGCGGCGAAGCTGATCCCGCTCGCCTGCCCGTTGGCCGACGACAGCGAACGCGCCGTCGGGTGCGATCCGAAGTCGGCCTCGCGGACCTGCGAGTGATAGCCGTGGGCGTCGTACCAGCTCTCGACCCAGGCCGCGGTCGCGCCCGACCCGTGCCGCGCGACGCCGAGCTCATCGATCCGGTGGCCGGCCGCGACGGCCAACAGCACGTGAGCCGCCTGCGGGCCGTCTTTCTTGGAGCCCTGCGCGTAGTAGATGTCGCGCGGATCAGCCGAGCCCGGCGGGCCGCTGGCCGCGGTCCAGGCGACGAGCGAGTTCTCGCCGCCCAGCCAGGTGGCCGACAGCGATTCGGGGGCCTCGCTGGTCGCGGTCAGCCGGCGCTTGCCGGAAAACGAGCCGGCACGGTTTGACTGGAGCGCCCACACTCCCTGCTCGGTCGCGATCGCCGCCAGCATCCGGGCGTCGCCGAGCACCACCAACCTGGCGAGCGTCGCCCCCGTCAGGCCGCCGACGAGCGTCTGCGGGCGCTGCAGCGAACCCCCGACGGTGAACCTCACCGCCTCGGCGCTGCTGCAGCAGTCAAGCCCGCCGGAGGTCGGACCTATCAGCAGCTCGATCCCGGAGCGGTCGTACGCGAGCGCGAGGACCTGCCCGGTGGCCGGGAGCGGCCAGGTCGGGCTGATCGCGCCGTCGGCGGCCCGCACGACCAGGTACGCCTGCGAGCTCCCGGGCGTATCGACGTTGTCGGTCGCGAACGCCGCCGCGGCGGCGCCGCCAGGTGAGAAAGCCAGTTGGGTCGGCAGGTAGTCGAGCGAGCCGGGTTTGACGAGCTCAAATGCGCTGCTCCAGCCCGCCCAGGCCGCCGGCGCGCCGACCGCCGAGGCGGCCAACAGCGCGAGCGCTAGAACCGCGGATCTCGCCAGACGCGCCCGTCGCGGTGCTTGACCCAGATACCGGCGAGCACCCCCGCCAGCAGCCCGACGACGACCCCGATCGCGATGATCGTGGCGTCGGCTCCAGCGGGTTGCGTGTAGCCAACCACGAAAACCGGGATCGCGACCGCGAAGAACACCCCGATCCCGGTCGCGAGCGGGTCGAACCGCTGCGTGTTGGGCGTCGACGGCCCTCGGCCTGTTGGCTCGCTTCGTCGCCACCGGTCGTCGTCGTTCAAAGGTCGAGTGAGATCGACGCCAGCTTCTGATCCGTCGGACCCAGGACGAACAGCGTCAGCGGCCGGTTGCCGTACGCGGTGTCGTTGATCTTGAACAGCAGCAACTGGCCTTGCGTGGGGCCGTAGTAGGCGGCCGTGTCGGGCGCCGGCTGGGTCCCCAGCGGCGCCAGCAGCTGCGATCTCCAGGCGAACTGATTGTCCGCAGTGTTGAGCTTGATCGGGTAGTAACGGTTGCCCTGGGTGTCGACGATCACGAAGTTGTCCGTCGTCGCAGCGACGTGGTGGGTCTGGTTGATCGCCCACAGGAACACCCCGTACCAGAACTGTGTCGCGCCTGGGTTGACGGTGCCCGGAGGCAGCCCGAGCAGGTATTGCGAGTCCTCGGCGCTGTAGGGGTTTAGCTCGCGCGAGATCTGCAGCTGGTAGGTGATCGGGCCTGCGTCGACGTACGTGCCGTTGTTGTTGGCGTCGGCTACGTGCGGATGTGGCTGCTTGTGACCGCAGGCGGCGACCCCGAGCGCCAGCGTCACGGCGCAGGCAGCGGTCCACAAACGGCGGGCTCTCACGGCTGCGGAAGTCTAATCTCAGCGCGCTCGAATCGTCGCGCGCGCCTCGCGACGCCTGACGTCAGCCCGCTTGAATCGTCGCACGCGCCTCGCGACGCGTGACGTCAGCCCGCCTCGACCGTCGCACGCGTCCCGCGGCCTTTACCGTCCTCGAGGATCGTCCGCAGACGCCGCATAGCCTTGTTGGCCTGGCGCTTGCTCCAGGACCGCCCCCCGAACGTGTCGAGCAGCTTGTCGGACAGCTGTACGGGGAGCGTCTCGAACGTGTACTCGACCTTGGTCGTGTCCCCCGGGCCCGGCGTCAGGGTGTAGGTGCCGACCATCCGGATTCGGTTGAACTTGCCGCCCCTGCCGCGCTCCACGATCCGAAACGGCGGCTGCATCTCCGCAAACGTCGTGTCGCCCCAGGCGAACCGATTCATCGGAGCCTTGATCCGGAATCGCGCCCCGGCCCCTTGTCCGTGGGTGTCGATCCGGGTCAGGTGCCAGTCGACCTTGTAGTGGTCACTGAACTCGGGGTGGTTGGCGATATCGGCCAGGTACTCATACACCTGCTCCCGAGGCCTGGCGATCGTCGTCGTGACGGTGAACGGCTCCACGGAGCGGGAGTTTATGTCTCCCCTCAGGCGGCGGTCCGCTGATCCGTGATCCGCATCGTGTGGCCGAACTCGGGCCCGTGGACGACGCGGGTCTGCACCGGGGTCTGGCGCTGTCGCGCGCGGCACAGCGCACACGCGATCGTGCCCGACTGATAGACGTAGACCCGCTCCCCGACCAGCGGCGTCCGGTTGCAGCACGAGCAGCGCTCCGAACCCGCCAGCCGCTCGTCGAGGCCCTTTCGCAACAGCGCGAGCTCGAGAGCGAGGGTGTCGCGAAGCGTCGCCATCAACAAGCCTAGGTTCGGTTCGCCGACCACCGTTCCTGCCCGCGCGCGACCCGTTCGGGAGCCCGAAAGGCGCGTTTCTACAAAGCTCACTATTTAGGGGTTTTATGCGCGAAAAGCTCTTGGATATTCGTTTACGGCTGTTTACCTTTGCTTTGACGCGACCACTATCATCGTGTTAAGCCCCCGGTCTGAACGGCTCGCCTGAGACCTCTGGACGCCGACAGACCCGTAGCCAGGAGAACGGCCGATGAAAGCTTGGATGTCGGGCAACGTCGCTGGGACCGGCACGTTCCGCTGCACCGAATGCGATTTTCCGGTGTCTCTCGACGCCGCCGACGAACTGCCCTCGTGCCCCAATTGCGGCGGGACGGAGTTCGTCCGGGCGTCGCTGTTTACGACCTCACAGCAGGCGGTGGTCGAGCTAGCTCCCGACCTCGAGGATCACAGCTGGCTGACGGAACTGCGCGCGGGGCTCGATGAGCCCGGTCAGTACGTCGCCTATCGGTCGGGAAACGACGTGGTCGCATACGCGCTGGAGCGCGAGTGGACGCGAATCGGTCGCAGCCTGGCGGCCGACATCCGCTTTGACGACCCGACCGTGTCGCGCCGGCACGCGCTGGTGGTCCGACAGCCCGACGGCTTGCGGGTACTCGACGATCGCAGCCTCAACGGCGTGTTCGTCAACGGCGAGCGCGTCGAGTGGAGCACGCTGGCCGACGGCGATGAGATCGTGATCGGTCGCCACCACCTGCATTTTCTGGACGTGCCCGTGGTCTCCGGAATGCGCTCGGCCGAGCCGTTCGAGTTCGGGTCAAAGCCGCTCGGCGCCTGACGCAGACCCCGCCGTTGTCCGTCGCGCGAGACGCCGGCTGCCGGGCGGTGCAAGCCGCTGTCGCTCGCCTATAGTCAGGCGCCGATGCCCGTCACGATCTCTGTCCTCTCGCAGAAGGGTGGCACCGGCAAGACGACAGCGGTGAGGACGCTGACTGACGTCTTTCGACGCGCCGGGCTGTCCGTCCTCGCGGTCGATCTGGACCCGCAGGGAAACCTGTCTGACTATCTCGACGTCGACCCCGACGCCACGCCGACGATCGGCGACGTGCTCGCCGGCCGGGCGAAGGCTTCCGACGCAGTTCATGGCGGGATCATTCCCGCGAACCTAGGTCTGGCCGAGGCCGAGCTCGCGCTCGGCGGCAAGATGGGGCGTGAGCTGACGCTCAAGCGCGCTCTGCGCGAGGTCGCCGGCGACTACGACTTCGTCCTGATCGACTGCCCGCCGTCGCTCGGCCTGTTGACGGTCAACGCGCTGGTCGCCTCCGACTACGCGCTGCTGTCTGCCGAGGCGCAGTACTTCGCGCTCCAGGGCGTCGAGCAGGCGCTCGAGGTGATCGAGCTCGCGCGCGACAGCCTCAACCCCGATCTGCAATGGCTCGGTGTCGTGCTCAATATCGCCGACATGCGGACGAGGCACTCCCGCGAGGCGTTTGACTCGCTGCGCGAGCATTTCGGCGACAAGCTGCTCGACACGACGATCAAGGCCTCGATTGCCTATGCCGAGTCGGCCGAGCGCGCCGTGTCGATCCTCGATTACCGTCCGGACCTGGGTGCCGACTACCTTGCGGTCGCCGACGAGCTGCTCAAGCGGCTCGCCCTCGATGAGCCTCGCAGGCGGCTGGAGCCGATGCTCCAGAGCTTCCGCGAAGCAGCGGGCGCCAACGCCTAACCGCCGCGTCGGGATCTAGCGACGCACGCGCGCAACCGGCTTAACGTGAAGAAGCGCCCGAAGGACGATCGAACGCGCTGCGTAAGGCGGGTCAGAGGCAGCAAAACGTGACACGTCCGCCAACGCCCGCGGCGCTTTTGCGCGTTCTGCACGATCAAACAGAGGAGCAAGGCGACGCTCAAACCAGCCTTCGCCAGCCAAAATCGGCTCAAATGAGCGCAGCGCGGAAGAAAGGTCGAGGCGGCCAACGCCGCTAGTAAGCGTGAGCGCGCGCCGCACGGCAGAAACCTGATCAGACGCTTCGCTGATAGGACCTGAAGGCGCGCGTTGCGAACGCCAGGCTGCACAGCAGCAACAGAGCCAGGAAGCCGGTGCGTGACGCGACTAGCCCCCAGTCGGGGTGTACAGAGGTCGCTCCGCGGCCCGCGATCACGGCCCAGTTGGTCGGGTTGAAGTCCGACAGGTCGCGGATCCAGTGGGGCATCAGCTGCGCCTCGAGGAACGTCGTCGACAGGAACGTCAACGGCAGCACGATGAACTGCACAGCTCCGATCAGCGCCTCCTCCTGGCGCATGATCAGCGCGAATCCGTTCGACAGGCCGCCGAAGGTCGCGCCCAGCAATGCCGCGACGAGGAATAGGACCGCGATCCCGGCGACGCCGCCGGGGAACGTCGCCCCGGCCGCCAGCGCGATCGCGACGATGATCAGCGACTGAATCACGACCACGACGGACTCCTTCACCAGCCGCCCGGCAATCAGCGCCTCGCGCCGGACCGGCGAGACGAGGAACCGCGCCGTGACCCCGCGGTTGAGGTCCTCGATCAGCGCCATCCCGCTCCAGGCAGAGTTGAACATCGCGGTCATCACGACGACGCCGGGAGCGAGGAACGCGATGTACGAGTTGCCGACGAACCCCGGGATCTCGATCACGCGCTTGAACAGCGCGCCGAACAACAGCAGCCAGATGACCGGCTGCACGAGCGTCACGCCGACAAACCAGGGCTGGCGCCAGAGCTCGCGCAGGTGGCGCGCGGTCATGTACAGGGTCTGCCTGGTGAGCGTCATGACTTCACCTCCGCCTGTGCCTCGGCCGCCGCAAACGTGCGCCCCGTGTACCTGAGATAGACGTCGTCGAGCGACGGCCGCGAGACACGCACCGCCGCGACCTCGACCCCGCGCGCCTCGAGCGCCTGCAGGAGCGCCGGGACCGCGCGGCCGCCGTCGTCGGCACGGGCCCGCAGCTGGCGGCCGTCGAGGGTCACGTCACGGACCCCCGACATATCCCGCACAGCCGCACTCGCATCGCCGTTGTACTCGGCGGCCAGCTCGACCTCGACCGCGTCGCCGCGCAACTCGTTCTTGAGCTCCTCGGGGGTACCCCTGGCAACGACCGCGCCGCGATCGACGATCGCCAGCTGGGAGGCGAGCTGGTCAGCCTCCTCGAGGTAATGGGTGGTGAGCAGGACGGTCTTTCCGTGCTCACGCGAGAGCGTCGCGATCTCCTCCCACATCGAGGCGCGCACCTCGGGATCGAGCCCGGTCGTCGGCTCGTCGAGAAACAGCACCGCGGGGTCGTGGACCAGCGCCATCGCGATGTCCAGCCGACGCTGCATCCCACCCGAGTAGCCGCGCGCAATCCGGTCGGCGGAATCCGCGAGCCCGAACCGCTCCAGCAGGTCCGACACCCGCTGCTCGAGTTGGCGCCCGCGCATGCCGTAGATGTGACCCTGGAGACGGAGGTTCTCGCGCCCGGTCGCCTGGATGTCGACCCCCGACCCCTGGGCTACGACGCCGGCCGCGCGCCGCACGCCGTCCGGCTGCGCGACGACATCGATCCCCGCGACCGCCGCCCGCCCCTCGTCGGGCTCGGACAGCGTGGTCAGGATCTTGACGACCGTCGACTTGCCCGCCCCGTTGGGACCGAGTAACCCGAACACCGTCCCGGGTGCGACCGCGAACGAGACCCCGCGCAGCGCCTTGACATCGTTCGGATACGTCTTGACGAGGTCTTGCGCCTCGATTGCCGCTTCCATTCCCGCCTCACCTCTTGTTTAATTGGTTCACTGATTGGTTATCTTAGTTATTGAGATAATCAGCTGTCAAGTCAAATGTCCGCGATCCCCGATTCTGAGCGCCGAACCGGCCCTGACCCTCCCCCCACAGGGCCGCGCAAGCGCGAGCAACTGCTGCTAGCGCTCGGCGACGCGGTCCGCACCAATCAGCGCGCAACCGACCTGGTCGATGAGGCGGCAGCGCAGCTGATGGGCATCAACCGGACCGACGCCAAGTTTCTGGACCTGCTCGATCAGCACGGCCAGATGAGCGCCGGCGACCTCGCTCGCGAGTGCCGCCTGACGACCGGTGCGGTGACCGCGGCGATCGACCGGCTCGAGCGCGCCGGCTACGCCAAGCGGGTGCCGGATCCGACTGACCGCCGGCGGGTGCTCGTTCAGGCCACGGAGCTCACCAGGCGCCTCAGCGGGGAGATGTTCGGCCCGATGGCAGACGCCGCCCGGACGCAGCTCGATCGCTACACCGACGAGGAGATCGAGCTACTGATCAGCATTCCACGAGCTGGGCCGCGAACTCCAGGAGCAGCAGGCGGCGATGATCCGCGAGCGGATCGAGCGCCCCTAGAGCTCGCGGACGTCGGCGCCTTGGGACTCGAACGGCGCCCTGCAGGACGTCCGCCCAACCCTCGGTCTCGCGCTGCAGCGTTTTGACGAGCCGGCGGTCTGGTCGTAGTGACACCAGAACATGACCGTCGGCCCGGCACCCGAGATCGTGGCGCCCAGCGCTCCGAGCGTAGTCGCGCGCTCCAGCAGCTCCGCTGAGCGCGGATACAGGTGTGCGCGGTAGGGCTGGTGAATCCGGTCGCGCAGGCCCGCCGCGATCAGATCCCAGTTGGCGGTGCTCAGTCCGAGTACGAGCGTCGCCGCCGCGGCGACGTTGAAGGCCGCGTCGGCGAGCGGGACCGCGTCCGGAAGCGCCTCGCGCGCGAGCTTGGTCTGCACCGGAGTGCGCGGCACGACGAGCACCGCCTCGAGTCCCATCGGCGCGTCGAAGCGGTAGCGCCCGCGGACCGTCGCAGATCACGAACCCTCCGTCGAGCGCCGCGGCGACGTTGTCGGGGTGGCCCTCAAGCTCGGTCGCGTGAAGCGCGCACATTGGCGTCGAGCTCGAACAGGTGGTCGGCGGCCAGCAGCCCGGCGACGATCGCCGCTGCACTCGATCCAAGACCTCCGCTGGTGGGATCTGCGACCTGATCCTGAACTCGAAGCCGTCGGCCGGGCGCAGGAGCTCGAATGACCTGACGACGAGGTTCTCCCTGTCCCTGCTGACGTCGAGGTCGGTCTGGACCGCAAACCTCCCGGTCTCCACGACCTCGAGCTCGAGGTGCAATGCCAGCGCGGCCGCCAGCACGTCGAAGCCGGGGCCGAGGTTGGCGCTGGAGGCGGGAACACGCACCAACCGCCGGCGCGCGAGCGTCACCCGAGCACCGCCCGCTCGAGCGCGGGCAGCTCGGCTTCGCACGGGACGACCGCGCCTGCCCGGCCCAACGCAGTCTGTGGGTCCTTGAGGCCGTGGCCAGTCAGCACGCAGGCGACGCGACGCGCGTCGCCGATGCCGTGGACCAGCATTCCCGCGACGCTCGCCGCCGACGCGGGCTCGCAGAAGATGCCTTCGGTGCTGGCGAGCATTCCGTAGGCCTCGAGGATCTGCTCGTCGCTGACGGCCTGCACGGCGCCGCCGGAGGACGTCATCGCGTTCATCGCGTCTTCCCAGCGGGCTGGGTTGCCGATCCGGATCGCGCTGGCGACGGTCTCCGGTTGTGCCACCGGATGGCCCAACACCAGCGGCGCAGCACCGGCCGCCTGAAAGCCGAGCAGCCGCGGCCGGAGGCCGAGCTCGGCGAAGCCACGCCAGTACGCGGTCACGTTGCCCGCGTTGCCGACCGGGATGCATAGCGCGTCGAGCTCGTCATCGAGCGCCTCGGCGATTTCAAACGCGGCCGTCTTCTGGCCTTCGATCCGGAACTCGTTGACCGAGTTGACGAGCGCGATCGGATGCTGGGCCGATAGCCGTCGGACGAGCTCAAGGGCGACGTCGAAGTTGGCCCGCAGCGCGATCACGCGGGCGCCGTGCATCAGCGCCTGCGCGAGCTTGCCAGTCGCGATCTTGCCCTCCGGCACGATCACGGCGCAGCGCAGCCCCGCCCTGGCTGCGTATGCGGCCGCGGAAGCGGCAGTGTTCCCGGTCGAGGCGCAAACGACCGTCTCGGCTCCTTCGCGAACCGCCGCCGACACGGCGCACGTCATCCCCCGATCCTTGAACGATCCCGTCGGGTTGACCCCCTCGAGCTTTAGCCACACCTCGGCCCCGACGCGTTCGGACAACCTCGGGGCGAGCACCAGCGGCGTCGCGCCCTCGCCGAGCGACACGATTGGGTCAGTCGAGCGGCGAACGGCAATCGCTCCTGGTAGCGCTCGATCAGGCCAGGCATTGCTGCGCCGGAGAATGTCAGAGTGACGGTGACGCCGGGGGACCGGCCGTCAGCCGACCTCGAGCACGACTTTGCCGGTCGCGCCTCGCTGATCGATCAGCTCGAGCGCCTCGCTGGCGCGCTCGAGCGGAAATCGCGCGCCGACGATCGGATCGACATGGCCGGTGGCGATCAGCTCGTCCAAGGCCCTACCGATCGCTCGGGTGCGCTCGGGGTGGGTGAGCACGCCCGCGCCCCAGCCGGCGCCGATCACCTCGGTGTTGTTGAGCAGCAGACGGTTGACGCGGACCTCGGGGATCGAGCCGCCCGTGAACCCGACGACCACCACGCGCCCACCCTCGCGCAGCGCGCGCAGGCTGTCGGTGAAGCGGTCGCCGCCGACCGGATCGATCACGATGTCGACGCCGCCGCCCGAGATCTCCTTGGCCTCGTCCTTCCATGGCCCTTCGGAGCGCACCACGTGGTCGGCGCCGGCGCTGGTGGCGACGGCCGCCTTCTCGTCGTTGGACACGACTCGCGATCGTGGTCGCGCCGAGGCCTTTGGCGACCTGGAGCACCGCGGTCCCGACGCCGCCAGCGGCGCCGTGGACCAACACGGTCTCGCCGCTCTGGAGCCGACCGCGGAGCTTGAGGCTGAAGTAGGCCGTGTGGTAGTTGAGGACAAGCGCCGCACCCTGCGCGAAGTCGAGCTCGTCGGGCAGCTTGAACGTGAAGTAGGTGGGCGCGACGGCGACCTCGGCGAACCCGCCCTCGCCGCAGAAGGCGGCAACCCGGTCGCCGGGCTTGACGGAAGCGTCATCGGACGCCTCGCGTACGACGCCGCCGACCTCGCTACCGGGGATGAATGGCAGTGGTGGCTTGTACTGGTACTCCCCCCGGGTCTGCAGCAGCTCCGGGAATGAGACGCCGGCGGCGTGGACGTCGACCAGCACGCCGCTGCCGGGGGTCATCGGGTGGGTCGCCTCGGGCTCGGGGAGATCGGCGAGTTTGAGCGCCGTGGCGGGGCCCGTCAGCTCAGTGATTTGCATCGCGCGCATCGGCGGCCGGGGATCCTATTAGTTGAACTCTTCTTCGAGCACTCGAATCGCCCGCGGCGGCGCGCGCATGATGTCGAGCGCCGCGATCAGGTCCATCGCGGCGGCAAATCGGGACTCGAGCACCGGGTGTACGACCATCACCAGCCGGGCCTGAGCGCCCAACCCCTTCTGGACGACCGACTTGACCGACACGTCCTGGAGCGCGAGCACCTGCGCGACCTGCGCCAGCACTCCGGGCTCGTCGGCGACCTGGAGATGCAGATAGAAGGCGCTGACGACATCCTGCACCAGCTCCAGGCGCTCGGTTGCCGGCGGCGTCGAGGCCGGCGGGATCATTGCGCTGATCACGTCGCCCAGCACGGCCGACGCCGTTTGGGGGCCGCCTGCCCCGGGACCGGACATCGTGATCTCGGTGATCGCCTCCGACTCCACGGTCACGGCGTTGAACGGCCCGTTGACCGAAGCGAGCGGGTGACCCGGGTAGAGGAATGCCGGATAGACCCGGACCGCGAGCGCGTTTCGTCCGACCCGCTCGGCCGTACCGATCAGCTTCAGGCCGAGCCCCAGGTCGCGTGCGTACTCGAGGTCGTCCGGTTGGATGTGCTCGATGCCCTCGTAACGCACCTGATCGATGTGAACCGGGGTCTCGAACGCGAGCCTGGCGAGGATCGCCATCTTGGCCGCCGCATCGCGCCCGTCGACGTCCTCGGACGGATCCGCCTCGGCGTATCCCAGCCGCTGCGCCTCGCCTAGCGCCTGCTCGAACGTGGCGCCGGTACGCGCCATCTCAGTCAGGATGAAATTGGTCGTCCCGTTGACGATCCCATGGACACGATCGATCGTCGCCCCGGCAAGCGACTCCTGCAGCACGCGGATCACCGGCACGACGCCGGCGACCGCGCCCTCGAAGCGCAGCTGGACGCCGTGCTCGCGCGCCTGGTCCCATAGCTCCTCGCCGTGGTGAGAGAGCAGTTGCTTGTTCGCGGTGACGACGTGGCGGCCGGCCTGCATGGCTTGCAGCAGGTACCCGCGCGCGGGTTCCAGCCCGCCGATCAGCTCGACGATCAGGTCCGAGCGCTCGAGGATCTCATCGAAGGACCCGCGGCTCCTGGTCAGCACGCCGGACAGTTCCGGGCGCAGACCCGTGATCCGCTCGATCCGATCGGCGTGCTGGGGCAGCAGCGTCGCGAACGCCCCACCGACGGTCCCGTGACCCAGAAGCCCAACGCGGAAGGTCACGTCACGACGTCCCGGCTCATCAGGTCGGCGTACAGCTCGCGGCGAACCACCACGCGCGCGTCGCCGTCGCGGCAGAAGATCACCGGCGGCCGCGGCACGCCGTTGTAGTTGTTGGCCAGCGAGTAGCCGTAGGCGCCGGTGGCGGGCGTGACGATCACGTCGCCTGCGCGGGGATCAGAAAGCTCGACGTCTGTGACGAGCACATCCCCGGACTCGCAGTGCTTGCCTGCGAGCTGGCACAGCTCCCCGCCCTCGGCGTACGGGCGGTCGGCGATCAGTGCCTCATATCGTGCGTCGTACAGCATTGGCCTCAGGTTGTCGGACATGCCGCCATCGACGGCGACCCAGGTCGAGACGTTGCGCTTGACCGTCTGGACCGTATAGAGCGTGACCGTCGAGTTGGCGACCAGCGCGCGTCCGGGCTCGAGCAGCAGCCGCTTGTCGGCGCCGATCTCGGCGTGCAGCGCGTCGACGATCGCGTCGACGTACTGCTTCGGGCTCGGGGGCCGCTGGTCGACGGTGTACGCGGCGCCAAGCCCACCGCCGAGGTTGTAGACGGGAAAGTCACCGAGTGGAGCGATCGCCCTGACCGCCGCCCGAAACGGCTCGAGGTCGTACAGCTGCGAACCGATGTGGAAGTGCAGCCCGACGAGCTCGAGCCATTGGCTCGCGACGAGCGACTCGATCGCCTCGGGCGCCTGCGCGATCCCGAACCCGAACTTCGAGTCCGCCTGCCCGGTTGAGATCTTGCTGTGCGTGTCGCCTGCGACGTCCGGAGTGATGCGGATCAGGACCTCTTGACGCTGGCGCAGCTCAGCCGCGACCGCGGCGAGCCGGGCGAGCTCGTCGAGTGAGTCGATCACCACGTGTCCGACCCCCGCCCGGAGAGCCTCCCCTAGCTCGGTCAGCGACTTTGCGTTGCCGTGGAAATAGGTGCGGCGCGGGTCGAAGCCTGCGGTCAGTGCCAAAGCGAGCTCACCACCCGAAGCGACGTCACATGCCAGCCCCTCGTCGGCGAGCGTCCGGTATACGGCCGTGCACGGGAACGCCTTGGACGCGAACAGCACGTCGAAGTCGGCGTGACGTGCGGCGACCGCGTCGATGAACGAACGCGCGCGGGCGCGCAGGTCGTCCTCGACGACGACGTACGCGGGCGTCCCGAACTCCTCGGCCAGCTCGATCGCATCGCAACCGCCGAACTCGAGTCTGCCGCGAGCGTTGACGCGGGTGCCCAGCGGCAGCACGTGTGACAGGGATGTGGCGATGCTCGGGCCCACGGGACAGAGAAAGATATGGTCTTGCGCGTGAGGGCACGAGGATCGAGGACGGTCGTGCCGGCGCGCCCGGCGCGGACGGGCATCCACGACGGCCTCAGCTACGCGCTGTGGCTGCCGACGAACGGTGACCCTCCGGTCCGCGCCGGGATCGTGGTCGTGCACGGTGCGGGCTCGTGCAAGGAGAACCACTACGACTTCGCGCGAGCGACCATCGCCCATGGGCTTGCAGCGTTGTCGTTCGACCAGCGCGGGCACGGCGAGAGCGACGGGCCGCTCGACGCGCGCGCAGTGAACGACGTCGTCTCGATGGTTTCGTTGCTTCGAGCCGAGCTCGGCGAGCCCGAGGCGCGGGTGGCGTTGCGAGGCTCGAGCCTGGGTGGCTATCTGGCGATTCGCGCGGCCGACTGCGCGCGTGCGTCTGCGGTGATCGCGATCTGTCCGGCTAGCGCAGCAGATCTTCGGCGGGGCATCGAACGCCGTTCGCTGCGCGTCGAGGCAGACGTTCCGGCCCTGCTGGAGCTGCTTGCGGGCGGTGAGCTTGGTCCGATCGCCGCGTCGCTCGAGATCCCGATCCTGCTGCTGCACGCCCGTGGCGACGAACAGGTGCCCGTCGAGCACTCGCGCGAGCTCGCGGCGGTGCTGAGATCGCCGGACAGCCGGCTGATCGAGCTTCCCGGGGGTCACCACCGCTCGATCCAGCACGACGAGGAACTGCAGGCGGTCAGCCTTCGGTTCGCGGAGCGAGCGTTGGCTCAGGACTCGTAGGGAGTCAACCGGAGACGGGACACTCCCGGGCGCCCCACCAACTCAGCGAATTGACGGGCTCGGGCCGGCCTAGTTCTGGCTCGGTCCACCACCCAGATTGCCGACGGTTGAGTCGATCTTCGACACCAGCGAGTTGGTGTCGTTGGTGATCGCCGTCACCGTCTGGCTGATCGTCCCAGTCGCCGAAGCGACGCTCGAGTCGATCGAGGAGACCGTCTGACTCACGCTGTTGGTGGCGTTGGTCACGCTGTTCGTGGCGTTCGTGACGACGGTGCGCACAGGCCCCTTGGGCACGGTGACCGTGATCGGGGGACGAGTGGGCGTCGTGCCCGTGGCTCCGGAATCACTCGAGCCGGCGGAGCTGTTTGTCGCAGGCGGACTGTTCTGGGTGCTCGAGCCACTGGCGCCGCTCGACGCGCCCGTGCCGCTCGACGTGCCCGTGCCGCTCCCTGTGCTGCTGGAGCCGGTTGGGCTTGGCGCGTTGTTCCCGGCGGGCACGCTTCGGCGTCGCAGCGAGCTCCTCGGTTGCGGGCTTGAAGAGATTGAGCGCGGCGCCACCACAACCGCGCGTACCGGAGACCGCAGATGATGCGCCGTGGCGGCATGCGACCGCCCATGTGCCGGCGGGATCCGGACGAAGACCGTGGGTACGGCCGCCGCGAGGTGATGCTCGGTGCGGGCGTGGGCGCCGCGCGAACGGCTGATCGCGATCGACGAAGGAGATTGCTGGCCGGCGATCTTCGGCCAACCGTGGAACGCGACCACCGCGCTCGCGATCACGAACAACACAGCCGCGCAGGCCAGCAAGGACCCTGCTGTGCCAAAGCCGGCTATGTATGCCCGGGTCGCACGCAAACTACTTTCATGTATCGACCGCGCGAGCCGCGACTTTAGCCGGACCCACCAGATACCGATATATCGGGGCCAGCCTGCTCGGCGGCCTGTCAGTAGGGCTTAGTGCCGGGCGTGGCCAGCCGCGTGGCCGCCGCCACCGTAGCCACCGCCGCCGCCACCGCCGCCACCGCCGTAGCCGCCGCCACCGCCGTAGCCGCCACCGCCACCGCCACCGCCACCGCCGTAGCCGCCACCGCCACCGCCACCACCGCCGCCGCCGTTGCCGCCACCAGCGCCGTCCGCCGTTGCCACCACCGCCGCCGTAGCCGCCACCACCGCCGCCGTTGCCGTGACCGCTGCCCCCGCCGTTGCCGCCGCCACCGTAGCCGCCGTTGCCGTGACCACTGCCCCCGCCATCACCGCCGCCGCCTCCGGAGCCGCCGTTGCCGTGACCGCTGCCCCCGCCATCACCATGGCCGTTCCCGCTGCCACCGCAGTTGCCGTTCCCGTTCCCGTTGCCGTCCCGTTCCCGTTCCCTTCCCGTTGCCGTTGCCGTGGCCCTGACCGGAGCCGCCCTGGCCGGTCGTCTGCGTGTTGCCACCGATCACCACGATCGGCCCAGCGACCTGAACCTGGCTGGTGCTCCCGTTGCCGCCGCCGTTGCCGTGGCCGTTCCCGCCGCCGTTTCCGTGGCCGTTCCCGTTGCCACCGCCGTTGCCGTGGCCGCTTCCGTTGCCGCCGCCGTTGCCGTTCCCGTGGCCGTTTCCGCCGCCATTGCCGTGGCCGTTCCCATTGCCTTGGCCGTTGCCCTCACCGTTGCCTTGGTTGCCGGACTGGTCGCCGCCGTTCCCCTGGCTGGTGCCGCCGTTCCCGTTGCCGCCACCGTTGCCATTCCCGTGACTTCCCGTTGCCGCCGCCGTTGCCGTTGCCGTGACCGTTCCCGTTGCCGCCGCCTTGCCGTTGCCGTTTCCGCCGCCGTTGCCGTTCCCGTGGCCGTTTCCGTTTCCGTTTCCTCCGCCGTTACCGCCCCCGTTGCCGTTCCCGGGATTCGTGGTGGTCGGCGGGGTCGACGTGGGGGTGGTCGTGGTGGGCGGAGTCGTCGGGTGTGGGCGGGGTCGGATTGCTGTTGTGCCTGCCACCGCCGGGGACCGCGTGCCCGGTGCCCGTGCTGATGCCGCCGCCTGGCCGCGGCGAGCCGGAGTGCGTTCCCGACCCGCCGCCCGCGCGTCCGCCCGTGCCCCCGCGTCCGGTTCGTGTGCCTCGTGTGCCACCCCCAGCGCCGCCGGTCCGTCGACCGCCACCGGCCGTGCCGACCGCGGCGATCAGAACAGCGTGCGTCGACCCGTTAGCGTGTCCGGCCTTACCGCGGTGACCGGTCCCCGTGGCAGTGCCCTGGTGCCCGTGCGCCGCAGTGGTGATCCGGATCGAGGCAGGGGAAGTGAGCTCCGCGAACTTCGGCCAGCCGTTGAGCGCGACCACCGCACTGGCGATGACGAACAGCACAGCCGCGCACGCAAGAATGGATCCCGCGGTGCCGAACCCAGCGATATAGGCGCGAGTAGCTCGCACGACCTTCCCCAAATCGACAGCAGACTTGACGTAGTCTACGGCCAGCCCCGACCGAAGTTCAAAGCTCTGAGGGCCTATCTGGCCAAACGTTGTAGGGCGATCGCTTGGCAAAAGTTGTAGTTCCTACCTCACGTTAGGGCCTGCGTTAGCTGGTCTGACAACATCCGAAGGGCTCATGCCCGCACCCAGATCATTCGGCAAAGACCGCGGTTTGCAGACCCGCATGCTGGTCACGATGTTCCTGCTAGGGCTCATTTATGTAGTCCTGATCGCGGTCCTGATCGCAGCGGGTGCGGGCGCAATCACAATTG
Organism: uncultured Solirubrobacterales bacterium; assembly: GCA_963768015.1. Taxonomy (GTDB): domain Bacteria; phylum Actinomycetota; class Thermoleophilia; order Solirubrobacterales; family Solirubrobacteraceae; genus Palsa-465. The sequence goes on along the minus strand of CAVYGK010000005.1, from coordinate 18,922 downwards.
CGGTGATCGCCGGCCTATTGTTCCTCGTCCAGTTCTTCACCTCCGACAAGATCGCGCTCGCGTCGATGGGCGCGCAGGAGGTCACTCCCGAGCAAGCGCCGGAGCTGCACGCAGTGATCGAGCGCCTGTGCCTGCAAGCCAACGTGCCAAAGCCGCGCGTGGCGATCGCCCAAACGCCGATGCCAAATGCTTTCGCTGTCGGGCGCTCGCCAAAGGCCGCGACCGTATGCGCGACGACCGGCCTGCTGAGCCTGCTGTCACCCAGCGAGCTGGAAGGCGTGCTCGCACACGAGCTGACCCACGTCCTGAACCGCGACGTCCTGGTGATGACGGTTGCGAGCTTCTTCGCCTCGATCGCCGCGTTCATCGTCCAGCTTGGCTTCTGGTTCGGACTGGGGTTCGACGACCGCGACGACAACGGGGCTGGGTTCCTGGCCGTGATCGTGGTTTCCGCCGTCGTCTACCTGATCTCGTTCGTCCTGATCCAGGCGCTGTCGCGCTACCGCGAGTTCGCCGCGGATCGCGGTTCGGCGATCATCACCGGCCGACCGAGTGAACTGGCGGTCGCGCTGCAGAAGATCGCCGGCACGATGGACCAGATTCCTCAGCGCGACCTGCGCGCCGCGTCCGGCGAGTTGGCCGCGTTCTACATCTTCCCCCCGAAGGCGAAGCAGAGCATCGCGAATATGTTCTCGACGCACCCGCCGCTGCAGGCCCGGCTCGAGGCGTTGGCGCGCTACGAGCGGCAGCTCCAGGGCACCGCGTAGGAGCCTTCGATGGGACTACTAGACGTCATCACTGGTCGGCGCAAACTCGCCAAACCGGCGCCGGATCGCCTGTTTGCGATCAGCACGGCCTACGTGACGCTCGAGACGACGCTCGAGATCACCAGCCGCGGCAGTGGCGCGATCGTCTTTCAGTCTCTGTCGAACGCTGACTTTCGCTCGATCGTTCGCGACATGGAGGAGGTCGTCCGGGCGACCGCGAGCGATAGCGGCACAACCGTCGAAACCTCCGCTGACAGCTATGGGTTCAGCTGGCTGATCTTGCGAGGCTCCGACTTCGATGACCTCGTGGTCGGGGTCAACGCGGTCTCGAGCGCGCTCGAGGCCGGCGGCTACGGTGAGCGCATCCTGTGCGCGGTGTTCGCGTTCGAGGACTCCGACAAGCGCCCGCTCTACTGGATCTACAACTACAAGCGAGGCTCGTTCTACCCATTCGTGCCCGCCGGGGGCTCGCAGCAACGCGACAACGAGCGCGAGCTCGTGCTCAGAGCTCAGATCGGCTCAGAGCTGCCGGTCGAGCCAGAGCTGCAGCGCTGGTTCCCGCTCTGGGGGATCCCGATCTGAGCCCCGGCCCGGCCGACGGCCGACCGATCCTCCTCAATCGCCGCGCCGCGACGCGACCCACGATCACCGGGGTGGAGCGGTGGACGGTCGAGCTGATCCCGCGGCTGAAGGCGCTCGCACCCGACCTCTACGAGATCGCTCAGCCGCCCCCCAGCGCGACCGGCCGCGGTCTGGGGCAGGCATGGGAGCAAGGGGCGCTCCCGCTCAGGGCATTGCGCGCACGCGCCAAGCTGATCTTCTCGCCGGCCAACCTCGCGCCCGTCGCGTGGCCGCGAAACGTCGTCATGGTCCACGACGTGGCCGTGCTGCGCGACCCGGAGGCGTACTCGCGCGCGTATGCGTTCTGGCACCGCTCGGTCGGGATCGCCGCGACCCGCCGCGCCTTGTGCGTGCTGACGGTGTCGGAGTTCTCCCGCAGGGAGCTGATCGAGCTGGTCGGACTACGGCCCGACCGCGTCGTCGTCGTCCGCGGCGGCGTCGACGAACGCTTTTCGGTGACCGCCGACCCTGCGCCAGCCGCCGCCGCGTTTGGCCTCGATCGACCCTATGTCCTGACTGTTTCGACCGCCGATCGGCGCAAGAATCTCGGCGCTCTGAGCGAGGCGGCACGCCAACTGAACGAGCAGGAAATCGATCTCGTTTGGGCGGGGGAGTCGCGGCCGTACTTCGCGGGCGCCCGAGTTGCATCCGGTGTCCGCGCACTGGGCTACGTCCCGGATGCGCACCTCCCCGGGCTATACGCCGGCGCACGGGCGTTCGTACTGGCGTCGCGCTACGAAGGGCTCGGGCTCACGTGCGTCGAGGCAATGGCCTGCGGCACCCCGGTCGTCGCCGCCAATCGCGCCGCGCTACCGGAGACTTGCGGCGACGCGGCGCTGCTGGTGGACCCGGACGATCCCGATGCCGTCGCGCGCTGCGTGGTCGAAGCCGCGACCGACGAATCGCTTCGGGAACAGCTACGCCGAGCCGGCCTGCGCCGGGCGAGCGAGTTCAGCTGGGATCGGGCCGCAGACGACACGCATGCCTTGATCAGCTCGCTGTGATCGCTCTACGACCCCAAGGTTTCCCCGCATAACGGGTGTTTCTTGGGGTCCTGCCGTGAGGTGTCTGACCGTTTTCCAGTGTCCCACCGATGAGCTGCCGAACGACCATCGGATGTTGCTCTTCGGGCCGATTTACGCCAGCGCGACGGACGATGTGCGAGCCTGAGCTCGGGATGCAGCTCCCATAAGCTGGCCGTGCTGCTTGCTACGCTCATCAGCCGGCCCGCTGGAGACCAGATGGCGAAGAGTCATTCCTAAGCGCTCGTCAGTGCGTTCCGGCCGACATCAAACTTGCTCAATGGAGATCCCTTGCGTACCTTGATTCTTGGCGGCGATGGCTTCTGCGGGTGGCCGACGTCCCTTCACCTCTCGGCCTGTGGTCACGACGTCGCGATCGTCGACAACCTCGCGCGACGCAACGCCGACGTCGAGCTCGAGGCCGAGTCGCTGACCCCGATCACGCCGCTTGGCACTCGGCTGGCAGCGTGGCGCGAGCTGACGGGTCGAGAGATCGCCTTCCACCGCCTCGACGTGGCTCAGGATTACCGCGAACTGCTCGACCTGCTGATCGACTGGCAGCCAGACGCGATCGTGCACTTTGCCGAACAGCGGGCGGCTCCATATTCGATGAAGAGCTCGTGGCACAAGCGCTACACGGTCAACAACAACGTCAACGCGACCCACAATCTGTTGGCCGCGCTCGTCGAGGCCCGGCTCGATGCCCACGTCGTGCACCTCGGCACGATGGGGGTCTACGGCTACGGCACGGCCGGCGTGAAGATTCCGGAGGGCTACCTCCGGGTCCGGATCGACGGAGACAACGGCGAAGAGATCGAGCAGGAGATCCTCTATCCGGTCAACCCGGGCAGCGTCTACCACATGACCAAGACCCAGGATCAGCTCCTGTTCGCGTACTACAACAAGAACGACGGGATCCTCGTCACCGACCTTCACCAGGGGATCGTCTGGGGGACTCAGACGGCAGAGACCAGGTTGGACGACCGGCTGATCAATCGCTTCGACTATGACGGCGACTACGGCACGGTCCTCAATCGCTTCCTGATGCAGGCCGCGGTCGGCTATCCGCTGACCGTCCACGGCACGGGCGGCCAGACGCGTGCGTTCATCCACATTCAGGACACCGTGCGCTGCATCCAGCTGGCGATCGAGAACCCCCCGGAAGCCGGGGACCGGGTACGGGTCTTCAATCAGATGACCGAGTGTCACCGCGTCCTCGACCTGGCCAAGCTCGTCAGTAGCCTCACCGGCGCCGAGATCGATTTCGTCGAGAACCCGCGCAAGGAGGCGGCCGAAAACGACCTGTTCGTCGAGAACCGTCAGCTGCTCGACCTGGGTCTCGAGCCGATCCGTCTGCAGGACGACCTGCTGTCGGAGGTGACGGAAATCGCCAGCAGGTTCGCCGATCGGTGCGACCGTCGCAAGATTCCGTGCGTCTCTAAATGGGTGCAGACGACGCCCCCGGTTCCGGCGTCCGCGACGCCGTAAGCCGACCGCTTAGCTGATCCCGCTCAGCCCGGAGCCCGGGATCCGATCCCGATCAGCCAGCCGGTATCCGAGCCCGCTCAGCCCGGAATCAGGCCTTCGCCCTGGAACTCCGCTCGCGCCTCTTCGAGCGACACATCCGGGGGCGGAAGGATCATGTCGGAGCCGACCAGCTCGTCCTCAGGCACGAGCTGGCCCTTGGAGCGGACGAACTCGAGCAGCTGCTTGTACGCGTCGCGGAAGCGCGCCTCGTCCGATGTCTCGCACGCGCCGACCGCGGCGTTATCGAGCTCGTTTAGCTGGGCAGTGTCGGATTCGTCGAGCTCGTACTGACCCTCGGTCGCGATCCGGACGATCACTGCGCCTGCTCCTGGCCGGCGCCGCCACCCTCCCCCGCTGTGCCGACGCTTTCGGGAGATGTCCCGCTGCCCTCGGCGGTCGACCCGCCTCCGCCTGCTCCGAGCTCGCCCTTCGGGGCTCCACTGCCCTGGCCAAGCTCGGCCTTCATCTTCTCGAGCTCCGAGTCGACCTCGCTGGTGCTCGAGAGCTCGCGAAGTTGCCGGTCGATGTCGTCCTCGCCGGGTGTCAGCGTCGTCAGGTCCTCAAACGTGCCAGCCGCCTCGAGTTCCTGCACTGCGTCGGCGCGCGCGCGCATGTTCTCGGTCTTGTCGAGCGCGCGCTGCATTGCCAGTCCGACGTCCGCCATTTCCTCGCCGACGCCCGTCGCCGCCTCGGAGATCCTTACCTGGGCCTCAGCCGCCGAGTACTGCGCCTTGATGACCTCCTTCTTGGAGCGGAACTGCTCGATCTTGGCGCGCAGCTTCTGCTCTGAGGCGGTCATCTGCTCCTGCTGCTGCTCGAGCTGCGAGACCTGCGAGTCGAGCGACTGAAGCTCGGTCTGCGCCACGTTCTTGCGCTCGAGAGCCGTCCTGGCAAGGTCCTCGTTGCCGGCCGCCAGCGCCTGACGCGCCTGAGTGTCGAGCTTCACGACCTGCTGCTGGAGCTTCTCCTCCTGCAGCTGCAGCCGCTTCTTCGACGTGACGACGTCGGCGATCCCCTTCTTGACGTTCTGGAGTAGCTCGATCTGCTTCTGGTAGCTGTATTCGAGAGTCTCGGACGGATCCTCGGCCCGATCGAGCAGTTTTGAGATCTTTGCTTTGACGACGGTGGACATGCGCCCGGAGAGGCCCGGCATCGCATCCTCCTTCTGCGGTCGGCTGGACTGGCACATGAAGCGTAGCGACCGCAACGCGACCGCTGGGCCGGATTTCGATTGCGGACTAGGATCCACGCCACATTGGAGCCCAGGCCGGTGTCCGAGTCGTGCTCAGTGATCGCGCATCTGATGGGCATCACCGATGCCAACAACGCCGGCAACATCCACGGCGGCACGATCATGAAACTCGCCGACGAGGTCGCGGGGCTGGCCGCGATCAAGTACTCGCGCCAGCGCGTGGTGACCGTGGGCATGGACCGGATGGTGTTCCGGGTCCCGATCTATGTCGGCGAGCTCGTGACCTTCAAGGCGTCGGTCAATGCTGCCTGGCGGACCTCGATGGAGATCGGAGTCCGTGTCGAGGCGGAGAACCCGGTCACCGGCGAACGCCGTCACACCAACACTGCCTACCTGACGATGGTCGCGCTCGACTCGGAGGGCCGTCCGGCACCGGTCCCGCCCGCGATCGCCGCTACCCCCGACGAACAGCGCCGCGAGCGTGAAGCTGGCCTTCGGCGCGCGAACCGCCTCGCCGAGCGCGAGCAGATCCTCGCCCATCGCAGCTGAGCCGCGCCGCCTCCAGGCTCGGCCCGCAGAGCGGGTCGAGATCGCGAGCCCGGCGGCGCTGGCGCGGTGGTGGCCCGCTAACGTGCCCGCCGATGCGACGGCGGCTGTTCGGACTGGTGCTCGGCGCCGCCCTGCTGGCGGGTGGCTGTGGTGGGACCTCGTTGCGACACCACTCAGCGTCTTCGACCGCCACCGTTTCTGGTGGTTCATCCAGCACGCTCGCGCAGCTCGGGATCCCCGAGGTGGCGACCAAGAACACGACCCGCGTCGCGGGTTCAGATCCGATCGCCGACGCGGCCGGAGTCGCGCGGGCCGTGTATCCGTCCGCGGCGCCGGGCACGCACCCACCAGCTGTCGTGCTGGCTTCGACGGACGACTGGCAGGCGGCAATCGCCGCCGCCGTCTTGATGGCGCCACCAATTCATGCGCCGTTGCTGCTGTCCGGGCCAACATCCCTGCCGTCGGTGACCTCTTCCACGCTGAGCGCGCTCGCTCCGTCCGGCTCGGGCTCGATCCGCGGCGCACAGCTGATCCGCATCGGCTCAGTCCCGAGCCCGCGTGGTTTCCGTACGGCGTCGATCAGCGGCACCGACCCATTCACGCTCGCGGCAGGCATCGATCGCTTCTTCAGCGCCGCCAGCGGCTCGTCGAGCCTCGACGTCGTGATCGCGTCGGCGACTGACCCGGCGTACGCGATGCCGGCGGCCGGATGGGCTGCCGAATCGGGCGATCCGGTTCTGTTCGTCAACAGCACGAGCGTTCCCGCCGCCACGCGGCACGCGTTGGTCAGCCACCAGCGGCCCCATATCTACGTCCTCGGGCCGCCGAGCGTGATCGGACCCTCGGTCCTGGCGCAGCTGAGCAAGTACGGGCCCGTGAAGCGCGTCGGCGCCGACGACCCTGCCGCAAACTCGGTCGCATTCGCCGAGTACCGCGACCCCGCGTGTGTATATCTACAGCCTTGCGCCCACGTCCCGGGCAGCTTCGGCTGGGCGATCCGCAGCCCTGGGCACGGCTATGTCCTGCTCAACGCGAACCGGCCGCTCGACGCCGCCGCGGCGGCGCCGCTCTCAGGCAGCGGCGACTTCGGTCCGCAGTTGCTGGTCGACAATCCCTCTACGCTTCCGACGGCGGTGGTCAACTTCTTCCTCGATTACGCGACGCCCGGCTACACCCAGGAGGGCCCGACGGCCGCTGTCTACAACCACGGCTGGGTGATCGGCGACCAGAACGCGATCTCGGTTCCCGTCCAGGCACAGATGGACAATCTCCTACAGGCCGTCCCGCAGACCACGACGCGATGAGCCAGGCCGAGAACCCAGAGCGGCTGCGTCCCGGGCACACCACCACGGTCGAGGACGTGCGCCAGCTGATGGGCGCCTCGACACCGCACTTCGCGCTTCAACTGCGCGAGCGGATCCGCGCGCTGATTCGCGACCTGCCCGAGGACCATCCGGCGCGCAAGGAGGGCGAGCGCGAGATCGCGCGCCTGAACAGGATCGCGTTCGTCGGCGAGGTCCGTGGCCACGCCGGCGAGCAGGGGCTGACGCCGATGCCGAGCGTTACCGACGTCCGTCACGAACAGCACTGACGCGGCTCTCCGAGCCGCGGAGCGGTACCGAGGAGCATCGCTGGGCCGTCGAATTGGCCCTGCAAGCGGCAAGTCAGAACCCGAACAGGGCAACGTCGGGGCGCGTAATACGTTTACATCTACGCGATGAGCGACGAGCGATACATCTCGGTGATCGGACTCGGACGGGTGGGACTGCCACTCGCGCTGTGCTTCGCCGACCGCGGCCTGCGGGTCTTGGGAGTCGATCACGACCCGACCGTGCTGGCGTCGATCAGAGCCGGCCAGATGCCGTTCAACGAGGCCGGCACCCAGGCGCTGCTGGATCGCGTGATGCGGAGCGGCAGGTTCGAGCTGACTGATCGCGCCGCCGACGCCGCTCAGGCGGACGACATCGTGATCACGATCGGGACGCCGTCGTTCTCGCACGTCGAAAGCGATCTGCGTCAGGTTCGTGCCGCGGTCGACGACCTGCTGCCGCTACTACGTCCCGGCCATTCGCTGATCCTGCGCTCGACGATCGCCCCCGGCACGACCGACTACGTCGCCGGCTACCTCGAGAAGCGGCGCGGCCTGCGCGTCGGCGAGGACGTGTTCGTCGCGCACGCACCCGAACGGATCGCCGCTGGCCGCTTCCTCGAGGAGATCTCGACCCTGCCGTGCATCGTCGGCGGCGTCTGCGAAAACTCGACTGAACGGGCCGCGAGCCTGTTCAGTGTGTTCGGCGCCCCGATCGTCCGCACCACACCCGTCCAGGCCGAGCTTGCGAAAATCTGGACCAACATCCTGCGCTACGCGACGTTCGCGCTCCCCAACCTGCTGATGATGGATTGCGAGAGCTACGGCGCGAATGTGTTCGAGGTGATCGAACTGATCAACCACGATTACCCTCGCGGCGGGATCGCGATGCCGGGCCTGACCGCCGGCAGCTGCCTCCGCAAGGACTTCGCGTTCTCGGAGGAGCGCTCGCACGCCCCCGGCATGCTGCTCGCGGTCTCGCGCGTGAATGAGGGCGTTCCGCTGTTCCTGGTCGAGGGGGTCAAGCGGCGGATCGGGAGTCTCGGATCACGCAAGGTCGCGGTCCTCGGGCTTACGTTCAAGCGCGACACGGACGACGAGCGCGACTCGCTGTCGCCGAAGCTGATCCGGCTGCTCGAACGCGAGCTCGCCGACGTCGCCGTCTGCGACCCGCACGCGGCGACTCCGACGCAGCCGCTCGCCGACTCCGTTCGCGACGCCGACGTCGTGATCGTCGCGACCAACCACTCGGATTTCGAGCGGCCTGAGACGCTGGAGGCGATCCGCGCCCTCGCGTCAACCGATTGTCTGCTGGTCGACCCGTGGAACAGCCTCGGCACCGGCCAGCTGTTCGTCTACGCGGCCGAGACCGCAACGCTGCTGGATTCCGCGACACCGCTCGACACCTCGCCGGACACGACCCACTGATGAGCCGGGTGCTCGTCACGGGCGGCGCCGGAACGATCGGCACCGCCGTCGTCAGGCGGTTGCTGCGCGATCGCGAGTGGGAGGTTCGCGTCTGCGATCACCGCCAGCCGCCGGATTGGATGCTCGAGGGCTGCCAGTTCCATGCTGGCGACCTGCGCGATCTCGATGTCGCCAGGGGCGCAGTCGACGGCTGCTCACATGTGATCCATCTGGCCGCGATCGTCGGCGGGATCGCGAACTTCCACAAGCTGCCGTTCACGCTTACCGCGGTCAACAACGCTCTGACGGGCGCGATCGTCCACGCTGCGGTAGAGCACCGGGTCCAGCGGTTCGTCTACGTTTCATCCTCGATGGTTTTCGAGCGCGCGACGGAGTTTCCGACCACCGAGGCCCACCTCGACAGCTGTCCTCCGCCCCGCTCCGCGTACGGCTTCTCGAAGCTCGCCGGCGAGGTCTACACGCGAGCAGCGCACGATCAGCACGGGCTGCGGTTCACGATCTGCCGCCCGTTCAACGCCTACGGCCCCGGTGAACTGCCCGATCCCGATGAGCCGGGGATCGCGCACGCCGTGCCCGACCTGATCGCCAAGACGCTGTCCGGGCAGCGCCCGCTCGAGATCTTCGGCAGCGGCGCGCAGACCCGCACGCTGACGCACGTCGACGACATCGCGGACGGAGTGGCGACCGCGATGGCGTCGCCCGCCGGCGAGAACGAGGACTTCAACATCTCGGCCTCGGTCGAGCTGACCGTTGCCGAACTGGCGGCGCTGATCTGGGAGGCGTGCGGCGAGGACCCGGCCGAGCTCGAGCTCAAGCACCTGCCGAGCTTCGACGTCGACGTGCAGCGCCGCTGGCCATCGGTCGAGAAGGCACGCGAGCTGCTGGGATGGGAGGCGAAGATCGATCTGCGCGAGGGGCTGGGCCAGACGGTGACCTGGCTGCGCGAGCGTACGGTCGAGACCGCGGCGGACGCCAGATGAGTCAGCCGCGAGCACTGATCACCGGGCTCACCGGCCAGGACGGCTCCTACCTGGCCGAACTGCTGCTCGACGAGGGTTACGAGGTTCACGGAATGGTCCGGCGCTCATCGACTGAGAAGTTCGACCGGATCGAGCACCTTCGCGATCGCTTGAAGCTGCACCAGGGCGACCTGCTCGACAGTCGCTCGCTCGGCGACGCGCTGCGCGCGGCGCGCCCCGACGAGATCTACAACCTGGCCGCGATGTCGTACGTGGCCGCCTCGTGGGCCCAGCCAACGCTGACCGCCGAGTTCTCGGGCACTGCCGTCACCCGACTACTCGAGGCGATGCGCGAGGTCTGCCCCGAGGCTCGCTTCTATCAGGCTTCTTCGTCGGAGATGTTCGGGAAGGTGCGCGAGGTCCCGCAGAACGAGCTGACCCCCTTCTACCCCCGGTCGCCGTACGGGGTCGCGAAGGCGTATGGGCACTTCATCACCGTCAATTACCGCGAGTCCTATGGGCTGCACGCGACCAGTGGGATTTTGTTCAACCACGAGAGTCCGCGCCGTGGGCTGGAGTTCGTGACCCGAAAGATCAGCTGGCATGCGGCGGCGATCAAACTCGGTCTGCGGGACAAGCTCGGGCTCGGAAACCTGGAGGCCGAACGCGACTGGGGCTTTGCGGCCGACTACGTGCGCGCGATGTGGATGATGCTCCAGCAGGAGGAACCGTCGGACTACGTCGTGGCGACCGGCGTCGCGCACTCAGTCCGCGAGTGCGTTGAGCTGGCGTTCGACCACGCGGGTTTGGACGTCGACGACCACCTGGTGATGGATGAGGCGTTCATCCGCCCCGCTGAGGTCGAGCATCTGATCGGCGATGCAAGCAAGGCGCGCGAGCGGCTCGGCTGGACCCCGGACGTGAGCTTCGAGCAGCTGATCCGGATGATGGTCGACGCCGACTACGAACTGCTGCGGCACGGCACCGCTCCACGCTAACGCCTCGCAGCGCCCGGCCCGATTCGGGTTTCGACGTACGACGCGCGCTACCGCCGGCGCGTTGCGCTGGCCGCCTCGACCGTTGTTGCGCGCTGCGCTGATTTGAGCCTGATTCTGGCTGGGAAGCGTGGAGCGAGTCGATCTGCCCGTGTTCGTGCGGCACAACGTGCATGAGCGCCGCGCGCGGGCGGGAACGTGTCGCGTCTTGCTGGCTATGACCTGGCTATGACCAGGCTATGACCGGCGTTACGCAGCACGTGCGACCGCCCGGCGGGCGCTCGTGCGCGTTAAGCCGGCTTTGAGCGAGAGCCCTGCATAGTCCGCTCAGACGCGCGGGTTCACGATCGGGGCCAGCGTGTGTTTGCGCTGCAATCCGCGGAAAAGCCGCCGCGTCGGCTTGGATCTTCCACGTTCGTCGCGCCGGCGAGGCGTTTCGTGGAAACTCGAGCGCCGCTCGCGGATATTCCACGGATTGCAGGCGCGCGCAAAGTGCGCCGGGCCACAGGCCGATGCACCATAACGGCCAGCCCGTTATACGCGTCGTACAAGTCCTTGCACCAGTTGTCGTGCAGATCTGGCTTGCGTACGACCGCCTGCGGCCGTAAGTTTTCCCAACCTTGGAGAGCTCAGCTACGACCGCGCCGGAGCAGGTTCTTGTCGCCGACGCCGATTTCGCGCCTGGCAACAAGGGCCTAAAGGCCGACGCGCTCGGCTATGCGTCGAATCTGGTCATCGCGATCGCTTCGACCGCCCCGGCGTACAGCCTCGCGGCGACACTCGGGTTCATCGTCGCGGTCGGAGGCATGGGTGTCCATGCCCCCGCCGTCCTGATCGTCTCCTTTATCCCGATCCTGTTCGTGTCCGTCGGCTACCGGTTCTTCAACCTCGCAGATCCCGACGCAGGAACGACGTTTGCCTGGGTGACGCGAACGTTCGGCCCTCAGATCGGCTGGATCAACGGCTGGGCGATCTTCCTCGCCGACGTGATCGTGATGGCGTCGCTGGCGGAGATCGCGAGTAACTACACGTTCCTGCTGTTCGACTCGCACGCCCACCCCTCGAACTTCTGGCTGATCGTTGGCTGCGTGATCTGGATCGTGGTGATGACCTGGATCTGCTACCGCGGCATTGAGCTCTCGGCCCGGATTCAGCATTTCCTGCTGAGCCTCGAGATTTTCACGCTGGCCCTGTTCGTGATCATCGCGCTGATCAAGGTGTACGCGAACAACCCTGTCGACTCGATCCACTTCTCGGCCGAGTGGCTGAACCCATTCGGTCTCAGCTGGACCGCGTTGATCGCCGGCGTCCTGCTCGGCATCTTCATCTACTGGGGCTGGGACTCGGGCGTCGCCGTCAACGAGGAGTCGCGTGACCGCCACCGTGGCCCCGGCAAGGCCGCCGTCGTCTCGACGGTGATCCTGCTGCTGATCTACGTCCTGGTCTCCATCGCTGCCCAGGCCTATCACGGGACCGCGTTCCTCTCGGGTAACTCTGCCGACGTGCTCAACGCGCTCGGCAGCCACGTGTTCGGGTCGCCGCTTGACAAGCTGCTGATCATCAGTGTGCTCACGTCGGCGTCGGCGTCGACGCAAACGACGATCCTCCCGACCGCCCGTACGACGCTCTCGATGGCGCGCTGGGGGGCGATCCCGAAGGCGTTCGGCACCATCCATCCCCGCTTTCTGACCCCGAGCTTCTCGACTCTGATGATGGGCGGGCTGTCGATCGTCTGGACGATCGCGCTACTGGCTTTCAATCCCAACCAGGACGTGCTCGGCGACACGATCTCGGCGCTGGGGTTCTCGGTCTGCTTCTACTACGGGTTCACCGGATTCGCATGCCCGTTCTACTTCCGCAAGGACCTGACCAAGAGCGCGCGCAATTTCTTCCTCGCCGGGCTGCTGCCGTTCGTCGGCGGCGTGATGATGTTCTACGTCGGGATCAAGGCCTATAGCTACTACAGCACCGCCGGGCAACAACTACTCGCATCCGCTGCTCGGTATCCAGACGCCGATTCTCGTCGGCATCGGCGGCCTGATCGTGGGTGTGGTTTTGATGTTCGCGTCGTGGCCGTTCTTCAAGGGGTTCTTCGGTCGCAAGCCGTTCGAGACCGCCGATCCGTCGGTCCTCGAGCTGGACGCCGCTCACCGCGCCCAGAAGGCCGCTCCCCGGCGAGCCGCCCGACTGACGCCGACATATCCGGGCCTGCATGGACGAGCTGCAACGCGCGCTCGAGCTCGATCGCCGCGTCCAGCTCCGCGCGGCGCGTCGAACGATCGAGATTCGGGAGGGTTGGGTCGTCCTCGACGATCAGCTCGCGAACGTCTACACGCTCAACCTGCTGATCCTCGACGCGCCGCTGCCCGACGAGATCGACGCCCCGGCCATGGCTGCGCTCGCTGAGCGCTGGCTGGGCCACCTCGACCACCGCTTCATCCGCGTCGACGACGGCCCGGCCGCGGAGCGACTCGCCCCCGCGCTGATGGCGGACGGCTGGGAGCGGAACCGGACCGTGTTCATGGTGCTGCGCAGCGACCCAGATGCGGCGCTCCGCGACCCGCGTGCGCGACCGGTCTCCGAGGACGAGCTCGACGCCTTGATGCTCGCCAACTTCGAGCACTACGACTATGGCCCCGACGCGTCCCCTGAGATCGTGCAACAGCTGGTCGACGCCCAGAGCGCGATGCGAATCGGGACCCCGGCGCTGCGCTTCGGCGCCGGCGAGGACGGCGGCCTGCAGTCGATGTGCATGCTGTTTCTCGACCCCGACGTCGACGGCAAGAAGGTCGCGATGGTCGAGCAGGTTGCCACGCTGCCGGCGTACCGCGAGCGCGGGCTGGCGCGGGCCACGGTGTCGGCGGCGATTGCCGCGGCCGGCGAATGGGGAGCCGACCTCGTCACGTTGCCCGCCGACGCGGATGATTGGCCGCAACTGCTGTACGCAAAGCTCGGCTTCGAACCGATCGGCGTGCAGGTCACGTTCACGCTCCGCCCGCCCGGCGCCCGCGCCGCATGAGTCGCGCTGACGCTCCGCCGCCCGCCCGGCGCCCGCGCCGCGTGCGAGACTGCCCCTGATGTCAGCGGACGCCGCTCCCGGGCTCAAGGACTCGATCCTCGACACGATCGGCGCCACGCCGGTCGTCAGGCTTTCGCGGATCGGCGCCGGGCTGCAGCCGCAGCTGGTTGCGAAGCTCGAGTCGTTCAATCCGGGCGGCTCGATCAAGGACCGGATCGCCGTCTCACTGATCGAGGCCGCCGAGCGCGACGGCAAGCTGCGCCCTGGCGGCACGATCGTCGAGCCGACCTCCGGCAACACCGGCACCGGCCTGGCGATCGTCGCCCGCCTGAAGGGCTACCGCGTGATCGCGGTGATGCCCGACAAGATGTCGCGCGAGAAGATCGACCTGCTGCGCGCCTATGGCGCGGAAGTCGTCGTCGCGCCGACCGACGTGCCGCCCGACTCCCCGCAGTCTTACTACCGAGTCGCCGACCGCCTGACCGAGGAGATCCCGGGCGCTTTCCAGCCCAACCAATACGTCAACCCCGCCAACCCGCAGACCCACTACCAAAGCACCGGCCCAGAACTTTGGGACCAGTTGGGCGACTCGATCACCCACCTTGTGGTCGGCGTCGGCACCGGAGGCACGATCACCGGTACAGCGCGGTACCTGCGTGAGAAGAAGCCAGACCTGGTCGTCGTGGGTGCCGACCCCGAGGGCTCGATCTACTCGGGCGGCGAGGAGAACGTGCGGCCCTACCTGGTCGAGGGCGTCGGCGAGGACTTCTGGCCTCAGACTTTCGACCCGACGGTCGTCGATCGCTGGGTGGTCGTCTCTGACCGCGACGCGTTCCTGACGACGCGCCGGCTCGCGCAGACCGAGTCGATCCTCGCCGGCGGCTCAGGCGGGCTCGCCGTGCACGCCGCACTTGAGATCGCGTCCGAGGTCGACGACCCCGACGCGCTGATCGTGGTCGTGATTCCCGACGGCGGCCGCTCCTATCTGTCCAAGATCTATTCGGACGGATGGATGCGCCAATACGGCTTCCTTGAGCGGGGCGCCGACCTGACCGTCGGCGACGTGCTGCGGCGCAAACTCCAGGCCGGCGAGATTCCCCCGCTTGTGACGGTCGGACCACATGTTCCGGTCCGCGAGGCCGTCGCTCTCCTGCACCAGCACCGCGTCTCGCAACTCCCGGTCGTCAGCGCGCACGACCCGTCGACGATCGTCGGCGCGATCGGCGAGCGCGGACTGTTGCGACACGCGGCCGAGGATCCGGCGCTGCTCGACGCGCAGATCGTCGACGTGATGGAGCCCCCGTTCGCCGCTGTGTCCAGCAAGGACCCGGTGCGCGAGGCGGTCGAGCTGCTGGTCGGCGATCAACAGGCGCTGTTGGTCACCGACGACGGCCGCGCAGCGGGGCTCGTGACCCGCACCGACCTCCTCGAAGCCCTCGCGACGTGAGCGACGCCGGATCCACGCGCGGCGACAGCGACGCCGGACCCACGCGCGGCGAAAATGACGCCGGGTCCGCGCGCGACGACAGCGACGCCCGTTCCGCGCGCGACGCGTTCGCGACCCGCGCGGTCCACGCCGGGCTGACCCCCGATCCCTCGTTCGGGTCGGTGATCCCCGCGATCCATCAGACGTCGACCTACGCGCAACGCCGCCCGGGCGAGTTCGTCGAGGACTACGACTACGCCCGTTCGGCCAACCCCACTCGGGCGGCACTCGAGCGGGCTTTGGGCGAGCTCGAGGGTGGCCACGGGGTCGCATTCGCGTCCGGGCTCGCCGCAGAGCACGCATTGATCACGGTGTTGTGCGAGGCGGGCTCGCATGTCGTGATGCCCGGCGATCTGTACGGAGGGACCTTCAGGCTGGTCGACAAGGTGATGAGCCGCTGGGGCCTTCGTTATGACCTCGTCGATCAGACCGACCTGGCCGCGCTAGAGCGGGCGGTCACCCGCGAGACGAAGCTGATCTGGGTCGAGAGCCCGACCAATCCGCTGCTCAACGTGGTCGACATCGAGGCGGTCGTGGCGATGCGCCAGCAGGCGGTGGTCGCGGTCGATAACACGTTTGCCACGCCGGCCAACCAGCGGCCGCTCGAGCTGGGCGCCGACGTGGTCGTGCACTCGACGACCAAGTATCTCGGGGGCCATTCCGACGTGGTGGGTGGGGCAGTGATCACCCGTGGCGCCGCGCTCTACGAACAGCTCCGGTTCGTGCAGA
Organism: uncultured Solirubrobacterales bacterium; assembly: GCA_963768015.1. Taxonomy (GTDB): domain Bacteria; phylum Actinomycetota; class Thermoleophilia; order Solirubrobacterales; family Solirubrobacteraceae; genus Palsa-465. The sequence goes on along the minus strand of CAVYGK010000005.1, from coordinate 3,040 downwards.
ACGCGGTCGGTGCGGTGCCCGGGCCGCTCGACTGCTTTCTCGTTCACCGCGGTCTGCGCACGCTCCACCTGCGGATGGAGGCGCACGCGCGCAGCGCCGCGGCGGTCGTCGAGCTGCTGCGGTTGACGGAGGACGTGCAGGATGTCCGCTGGCCGGGCTTCAGCGGCATGGTCAGCTTCCGCCATCCGCGCGCGAGCGAAATCGCAGCCCGCACGCGCCTGTTCACGCTCGCCGAGTCGCTAGGGGGCGTCGAGTCGCTGATCGAGGTGCCGCAGGCGATGACCCACCAGTCCGTCGAGGGCTCGGACGCCGCCGTCCCGCCCGACCTGGTGCGGCTCAGCTGCGGTGTCGAGGACCCGGGCGACCTGGTCGAGGACCTCCGGCAGGCGCTGAGCTGAGCGCGACCTGACCGCCGTGTAGCCTCGGCGGCGTGATGCAACAGGCGACCGCACGACCGCTGACCGAGAGCGAGCTCCCGGGGCCCTACCCCGTCGGCTCGTACGCGGCGAAGCTCAAGCTCCGCTTGCAGAACTTCGCCCGAGTGCAGTTGGTCGGCGAGGTCTGGGGCTTTCGTGCCGCGCGGGCGCGCGTCTACTTCGAGCTGCGCGATCCTGGCGGCGCGTTGCCCTGCTCGATGTGGCGGACCGACTTCGACCAGCTCGGCGTCGAGCTCTCAGACGGTCTGCGGGTCGTGATCGGCGGCGGCTGTGACTACTACCCGGGCACGGCGACCTCCTCGCCGTCGTTCAGCTTCGCCGTCACAGAGCTACGGCCCGAAGGCGAGGGCGACCTGCTCGTCCAGCTGCAGCGCCTGCGCCGCCAGCTTCACCAGGAGGGGCTGTTCGAGCTCCAGAAGCGGCTGCCACTCCCGAGGCTGCCGCGCACGATCGGTGTCGTCACCGGCGAGCAGGGCAAAGCGCGCGACGACGTGCTCGCGGGACTCCGCCGTCGCGGTTGGGGCGGGCGCCTCGTGTGGGCGTTTGCGCCCGTCCAGGACCGCCACGCTGCGCCCCGGATCGCGGCTGCCCTGCGCGAGCTGGCGGCGATCGAGGACGTCGAGGTGGTGATCGTCGCGCGCGGCGGCGGCTCGCTCGCGGACCTGTTCGCGTTCTGCGACGAGAGTGTGTGCAGGACGGTGGCGCTGTTACGCGTGCCTGTGATCTCCTCGGTCGGTCACCACACCGACAAGACGCTGATCGACGACGTCGCGGCGGTCTGCTGCTCGACGCCGACCCACGCCGCCGAGGCCGCAGTCGCGATTGATTGTCGCCTCGCTCGCGCCGAGCTCGCGGCTCACTCGCGCCGGCTGCGTGATCACGGTCGCCGCGCCGTGCTCGGCAGAGCGCGCGCGCTCGCCCAGCTGGCGCGCGCTCCGGGCCAGCATGTCGCTCGCAACCGGCGCGCGCTTCACCAGCTGCTGCGTGAGCTGCGAGCGAGCGCGCGTCGCGCCGTGACGCGCGGCGAAGAGCGAACCGTCGTCCACACGACGGTCCTGCGACGAGCGGCGCTGCGCGCACACGGCCCCGACGGCGCGCGCCGCGAGCGCGAGCTCGAGCGCCTCGCGCTGGCGCTCGCCGCGCACGATCCACAGCGAACGATGGCCCGCGGCTACGCGCTCGTGACCGACGTGGACGGCAACCCGCTTGCGTCCGCTGCCGCAGCGCGCGACGCTGGACATCTCGAGCTGGGCTTCCACGACGGCCGCGTGCCGGCGCAGGTGGAGCGCGATGACTGAGGCTCCGAGCTACGAGGCCGCGGTCACCCGGGTCGAGGAGATCATCCGCCGACTTGACTCCGGCGACGCCGGCTTGCGCGAGACGCTGGATCTGGTCGCCGAAGGCCGCGAGCTGATCGAGTACTGCGCCACCGAACTCGAGGCGGTCAGCCAGGGACTCGATGAGCTCCGACTGGACGAGTTGGTGGCACGGCTCGAAGGAGCGCAGGCGCGCCAATGAGCACCTTTGACCTACTCGCGGAGCTCCCGTTGCGGGTCGAGGGCTACCACCTCGAGGGGCTGCGGGCAAATGTCTCAAGCGAATTTGAACGGCTCTCGACCGTCGTCCACCTGTACGGCGACGACGGCGAGGGGGTCGGCGAGGACGTCGTCTACGACGCCGAGGATCACGTCGTGTTCCAGCAGGCCGGCCCAGTGCTCGACCTCAACGGCAGCTACCTGTTGGCCGAGTTCTGCGAGTCTGGTCGACGGCCTCGACCTGTTCCCGGTCGAACCGCAACGGGACGTCTCGCGTCTGTACCGGCGCTGGACGTTCCATAGCGCCGCGCTCGACCTCGCGCTGCGCCAGGCGGGGATTCCGCTGCACGAAGCGCTTCGTCTTCACCCCCAGCCGCTGACGTTCGTCGTCTCGCTGCGGCTCGGGGAGCCGGCCACCCTCGAGCCGGTAGAGAGCCGGCTGCGCCACTACCCTACGCTGCGCTTCAAGCTCGACGCGACCAGCTCGTGGACGCCGGAGCTGATCCAGGCGCTGGTCGCCACCGGCGCGGTGGACTCGATCGACTTCAAGTCGTTTTATCGCGGCACGATCGTCGATCAGGCCCCCGACCCGGTCCTCTATCACCGCGTCGTCGAAGGCTTCCCGGACGCCTGGCTCGAGGACCCGGACGTCGTCACGCCGGAGACCGCGGCCGCGCTCGAGCAGGCTCACGACCGCATCACCTGGGACGCGCCGATTCACTCGATCGACGACATCGACGCACTGCCGTTCGCGCCTCGCATGGTGAACATCAAGCCGTCGCGGATCGGCGGCCTGAAGAAGCTGTGCGACACCTATGACTACTGCGTCGACCGCGGGATCGGCGCTTATGGCGGCGGCCAGTTCGAGCTCGGTCCGGGTCGCGGACAGGCTCAGTACCTGGCGTCGCTGTTTCACCCGGACACGCCCAACGATCTCGCCCCGGTCGGCTTCAACCAGGCAGAGCCCAGGCCGGGACTCCCGTCGAGCCCGCTGTCGCCGGCCCCCGAGGCGACGGGCTTTCGCTGGGCGGCCGTCTGATCCGGCGCTCAGCCGAGGTCGAGCACCAG
>CAVYGK010000004.1:0-38148 GCA_963768015.1 uncultured Solirubrobacterales bacterium | reverse complement strand
TCACGGCGTAGCTCAGGGCGTCCGGTTCGCGGCGAGCGGGGTGAGCTGGACGAACCGGACGGCGATGCGGATCCTCGGCATCTCGGGCTCGCTGCGGCGGGACTCGCACAACACCGACTGTTGAAGACCTGGTTCTGGGATTTTTTCCTCGCATATGGAGGGAAATATCCATGGATCAGAGCAAATCGCCTGAATCTGGCGATGACCGCTCACCCGAGCGTTCGTGACGCTGAGCGACCCTGCCCTCGAGACAACGAAGGAGAGTTGTCAGTGACTAGCCAACCGATTCGCGACCCGCTCGCAGACCATCTGTTAACTCCGGAGAATTCCGCATTTCTCTTGATCGACTGGCAGCCGACCCAGATCTCGACGGTCCGGTCGGCGGACCAAGATCTGTTGCTCAAGAACGCGGTCTCCACCGTGAGGACCGTGAAGGCCTACGGCGTGCCGGTCGTCCATTCGACGGTGAACGTTGCTTCCGGACAACAGCAACCGACGGTGCCGGAACTCGCGGAGCTTGTGGAGGACAACGCGCCGCTCGATCGTACGACGATGAACTCGTGGGAAGACACGGAGTTCGTCGCCGCCGTCCGGGCGACCGGCCGACGGAAACTCATCCTCTGCGCCTTGTGGACCGAGATCTGTATGGCGTTCGTCGCCCTCGATGCGCTACGGGAGGGATACGAGGTCTATCCGGTCGTCGACGCAATCGGCGGCACGTCGCTCGAGGCTCACCGCGCCGGGCTCGAGAGAACCGTCCAGGCCGGAGCGCAGCCAATCACCTGGGTGTCCCTGGCCGGCGAACTGCAGCGCGATTGGGGTCGTCTCCAAACGGTCCCGGCGCTCATTGAGATCGTCCTGACTGACCGCCTGTTGAAGGAGTTGGAGCCGGCTGAAGCGGCCTCGGCGTGAGCTAGCTGATCCGGGGACGGCTAACGCGACACGGCGATGCTCGAGCATTAGCGGTGGTTGGCGCAACGCTAGACATGTGCGCGGGCATCGGTGCCGCGATGACGTCAATCGAATGCGGCAGGACTCTGTCTCGCCTTACGGCCCTGGCAGACCCCCCGCCGACAACTCAAATCCGCCCAGCACGCACGAAACCGGCACGGCCACGGCCACGACGGAGGTGGATCGTCGCGTCGCAGCGCGCGACGCGACGGACTTGGATTATCGCGATCGACGCAGGCGGGGAAACTCAAAAAGCCCGACCGATATAAGGAATCCCCATGACACTCCGCCCACCGGTGACACCCCGGTGGGCGGCGTCGGCCAGTTCATCTGATCCAGGCGATGACGGATCACCCCGGGCTAGCCGCCTCTGAACGCGTGAGGACTTCACGCCACCTCTCGGGACTGTGGGCATGGGAGGTGCTCTTGGACGATCTGCTCGACGGTTACGTCGATTGGCGTGAGAGCGCCCGCGCGGTCGCGGAGGCCTACACCCAGTGGTCATTCGCGTCGGGACCCGAGCGTGCCGTGCGGTTCGCGGCATACACGGCGATGCTCGACGAGGAGCAGAAGACCGCCGCGGCGTATGCCGAGACGGTGACAGACGTCGAACGGTGGCTGGAGCACCCGGGCCATCACCGAGAGCACTTAGACCATATGGAGGCTGACGTCCGGCCGGGCTGGTAGATCTGGCCGGTCCCCCACACGATCGTGGGGAAGTTCTGGCCGCTGCGGATGCGACCCGCGCGGCCGGCCACAACCGCATAGGAGGCCGACCATGGCACAGGTTCGCAGCTGGGTTGGACTGGACGTGCACGCGCGCAGCGTGCTCGCGGTGACGGTGGACGCCGAGACGGGAGAGCTGCGCTCGACGCGGCTGCCGGGCGAGACGGCGAAGGTCGTGAAGTTCTGCGCCGGGCTGGCCGAGCCGACGCGGGCGGCCTACGAGGCGGGCCCGACGGGGTACGGGCTGGCGCGGGCGCTGCACGCCGCCGGCGTCGCGTGCATCGTCGCCGCGCCGGGGAAGATCGAGCGCCCAGCCCAGGACAAGCTCAAGACCGACAAGCGTGACGCCGAGCGGGTACTGCGACTGTTGATGATCGACGCGCTGCACGCGGTGCGGGTGCCAACGGTCGAGGAAGAGGCGCTGCGTGACCTCGTCCGCGCCCGCGAGGACGTGCGCGGCGATCTGATGCGCGCCCGGCAACGACTGAGCAAGCTGCTGCTGCGCCACGACATCCTCTACGAGGACACGCACAGCACCTGGACTGCGCGGCACCGCTCGTGGCTGCGCGCGCAGGATCTCGACGGCGGCGCGCAGGCGACGCTGCTGGACTACCTCGGCGCGATCGACACGCTCGAGCTACGCCGCGACCAGCTCGAGAAGACGATCAGCGAGCTCGTGCCCGGCTCGCCGTTCGCGCAAACGGTCGGCAGGCTGCGGTGCCTGCGCGGGATCGACACGCTCTCCGCGGTCGGCCTGGCCGCCGAGATCGGCGACTTCCAGCGGTTCGACCGCGCCGGGAAGCTAATGAGCTACCTCGGGCTGGTCCCCTCCGAGGCCAGCAGCGGCGAGACCCGCCGGCAAGGCCGCATCACCAAGACCGGCCCCAAGCACGCCCGCCGGCTACTCGTCGAAGCCGCATGGCATTACCGCAAGAACCCCGCCCGCGGCGTTACCCTCGCCCGCCGGCAGGAAGGCCAGCCGGCCAACATCATCGCGATCGCCTGGCAAGCCCAGCTACGCCTGCACCGCCTCTGGAAACGACTCGACATCGAGCGCGGCAAGCGCCGCACGATCGTCGCCGTCGCGGTCGCCCGCGAACTGGCCGGCTTCTGCTGGGCGCTGGCTCGCGCCGACTGACCCCGCGCCCCTCACGCCACGTCGGTCGAGGAGCGGCGGGACCTGGCACACGCGCGAGAGCATCAGCGATCTAAGCCTGAGCAGCCTCGGCCACGCTCGATCTTAGACAGCCCGGCTCTCACGACGAAACCCGGTCCTGCGGCAGCTGAACCGCGCATAAGAGTCTGACCGCGCGTCGCGCACCAGGCCAGCCCGCCGCCCCCCGACCGACAAGAATGCCCGCCAACGTCGCGGGCATTCGGCGTTACTCACTTGACAAACTTCTCTCCATAAGAGCTTAGCGAGGTAACGAGCTCGAGATCCAGCGCCCGAGGTACCTCGAGGCCGAGCCGGTCGAGGCGTGATAGCCCGATTCGGCGATGGCCGCGAGCGGTCATCTGGCCGCGGGGACACGGCGGGGCGGCTCGGGAGGGCGCCCCACCGGTCCCTTCGCGGGCACGCCGAGGCGCCGACCACCAAAGCCGTTCACTGGCTCGGGTCGCCGTGAGGGATCCCTCATGCGAGCAAACCAGCCCTCGCCGGGCTACTAACCTCCCCGATGGGATTAGACCGTAGGGACAGCATGATCGGCTCGACGGCGGCGCGACACGACGGGCACTCGGGGCCACTGTTACCGGGCGGCTCGGGTGGCTCGGACGGCGCGAGTGCCTCGGGCCTACTCGAGCGGGGGGAGCTTCTCCAGACGCTGGATCACGCCGTGACCAAACGGATCACGGTCGTCTCGGCGCCGCCTGGGAGCGGCAAGACGTCGCTACTGCGCGCATGGGCTGACCGCTCAAACGATCTCCATCGGGTCGCGTTCGTGTCGGTGGACCGCGACCAACAGGACGCACAGCACTTCTGGTCCGCCGTCCTGGACGCGATCCGCACCCCGACTCTGTCGGTCGGTGCTGAGACGCAGTCTGCGGCGAGGGCTTTGGAGGACGCCGGCGCGAACCTCGCATGGCTCCCCGATCGTGCAGCTCGTATGACCGAAGTCGCCGACGCGTCAGGTGTGGGGCGAGTCGGGCTGGTAGTTTGGCGGCGTGGCGAGGATTCCCGACTCCGCCCGCGCCGTGCTCCAAGGTCCTGCGTTGGCCCACCTTGTCACCCTCGAGCCTGACGGTCGTCCGCAGGTGTCGATTGTCTGGGTCGGGCTCGACGGCGACGAACTTGTCGCGGCGCACCTTCCCGAACACCGTAAGGTCCGCAACATTCGTCGGGATCCGAGGGTGGCACTTTCCGTAGTGGCAGGCACGCGCAACAGCGTCGGGCTCGACGAGTACATCGTCATCCACGGCAGCGCCCGCGTCACAGAGGGTGGCGCGGCTGACCTCCTTCAGCAGCTTGCTCGCACCTATCTGGGACCCGATGTCAAGTTCCCCCCGATGGAGGACCCGCCCCCTGGATACATCACCCACATCAGCGTGGAGCGCGTCGGCGGTGTGGGACCTTGGGCGCGGTAAGTGCCTGCGTCGCGATTGTCTAGATCCCGCTCGGGCTACCGTGTTTTGCTCCACGCGAGGGGGGTCGCCTGCCCGCCCCAGCGCTCCCTAGGTGTGACGCTTTAACCCCAGGGGAGGTAGGCGGATCGGTCGTCGCCCACGATCCTCAGGCATCGTGGACCCGGCGGCCAGATGCAGTTCGGCCATCCGGTCGGGCATTGGGCGAAAGGGAGCAGGTCATGAGTTCGAGCGTTAACGCTGGTTACGGCAATGGGGGAGCTTCCGCTCTAACCCCTGTTCGCCCGGATCGGGGTCTAGAAGCGATGTCGACCTCTGCGCCGGCAGCGACGCTGCAATCCCCAAACCAGAAGACCGTCGTCGGAGGTCTAGGGGCCCTCGCGCTTGCGGTACTCACCATCGTCACGGTGTTCAAGATTGTCGACTGGTCCGCGGCGCAGACCGCCCTCGTGACGGCCGAGGCAGCCACGGTGGCCGGTCTGATCACGGCGCTCGCCGCGCACCTCATGCCCAGCAGATCGGACGAGCCCGTTGCGCTCGCGGCGACGTTCACCGCCACGGTCTCGGCCACGCTGGCGCTCGGATCGGGGTTCGGATGGTGGTCTTTTACCGTGCAGCAGACGAGCGCCCTCGCCGGCGTTGTGACCGCAGTAATCGGTGTCGGAGGCGCTCTACTCGCTCGCCGTCACGTCACCGCGCAGGCCTGCTCGAGCAACGAGTAATCCCCGACGACACGCGAGCATTCAGAACTCGACCAGCAGGCCAGGCCTGCGGGAGGCGAATGGCAGTTTTATCCGGGGTAGCTGCGCCTACTACCGCGGGCGGATCATTCCGCCACCGCCGCCGCTGGGCGGCCGGCAATGCCGGTCGCCTGACTATGCACCGTTCCGTCGGCCGGGATCAGCGGGTAAAGCGCGAGCGCGAAGAGGATGAACAGCGGCCCTGCGTTGGGATCTGTGCCCGACCCGGTCAGGATTCCGCCGAGGCCGGTCACCGTCGCCGACGACCCCACAGCTCGCGAAGATCCGCGGCCTGATGGTGACGTGGGCGAACTGCATGCGCAGCCACGGGCTTCCGCACTTCGGTGACCCGACGATTACCGCCAACGGCCACCAGATCATGCACGGCGAGTTCAACATTGGTTCGCCGGCGTACTACGCGGCGCGACAGGCGTGCGACCCCCACCTCAATCGGTCCATGGCGGCTGCGGGACTGGGCGCGACGGCCCCGTCCTGAACACGTTGCTATCGAAATGACGACGACACGGGATGAGCGAGCGGGTTTTTGTTCCAAACTGCGGGAACACGTGGTGCGAAGTGATCAGGGGTGGGGTAGGGTGCGGTTTGCGGTTCGGGAGAGAGCACAGCTCGCAAAAGCCAAGCGGAGCGGCTCTCGAAGGTGACTGACAAGGCTTATTTTGCGCGCAGGCTACGCGCGAGAGCAGGCACGGTCGTCGCCCCCGAGCCGCGTTTTTGTTCTGCAGGCGAGATCGCGTCCGGGCGTCTGGCTAGCCTGCAGACTGCGGCTGTTGCCGCCGGTGCGCTGCGGGTGCCTGCCTTGCGCCACCGTGCGACCGGGGCGCTCAGGGAGCCGGCGCTGAGGGTCACCCCGGACCCCCTCAGCTAGCCCGCCCGCTCCCCAACCATCACCGCCGACGGAGCAGGATTCACGGCGGCCGTTTGGCCAACGGACGTGGTACCGGGCTCGGCCGGCTCGGGGACGCAATTGCGTTTGCTCAGACGGCTACGCCGGGCGTCATTACAGGCCCTTTAGGTGGTACGGCAGGAATCCCCCGCCGCTGAGCTCGCCCACCGCCTGGGCCTCACTCATCGGCGAGATTCCGCCGGAGGGGTTGTCGGCCGAGTTGCCGCCGGACTCGAACCAGGTGCCGAGGATGTTGATGATCACGTGGCCCTGGTCGCCGGGGAGTGGGCGGTCCCACATCGTCACATACTGGCCGACGCCCGGATGGATCCGTGGTTGATCGGGCAGGGTGACTGTCGTCTGGTTGCCGAAGCCCCGGTCGACCTGATCGAGCACCCATGAGACGAAGCCCGAGCAGTCAGTGCCGGTCTGCCTGAGCTCGGCCGCGCTCCGCCCGAAGGAATCATGATTGGCCTGCGAATACGGCCCACCGACGGCGGAGAACGCGGCAACGAGCAATGTCTCGGCGCCCGCAAGCCCGGTCCGCCCGGTGCCGGCGAGCGACGAATCGGTACGCACGCGCGAATGGTCGCTGATGATCTGTGCGCGCCAGAGGACCTCGGCCACATACCAGACGGCATGGTTGTACGCGTAGATCGCTTTCGGAAGGTTGTGCGCGGCTCCGTTGGCCGCCAGGTAGCGCGCCGCGGCGAAGATCGCGTCCTTCGGGCTGTAGGGGTTCGGCTGCCTGTTCCCGTCGGCCGCGATCCCGTACTCCTGCCAGGTGCCAGGCATGAATTGCATCCAGCCGATCGCGCCGGCCGAGGAAGTGTTGAGATCGCGCCCGTAGTCCGTTTCGATCCAGTTGATCGCCGCCAGGATCTGCCACGGAACGCGGTACCGACGCGCCGCAGCCTTGTAGATCGGAATCAAGTAGGCCGGCGTCCGATTGTCGGGGGTCAGCAGGGACGAGGTCTGGCCGAGTTCCGCGGCGGTGAACAGATCGCGGTTCAGCCCTGCGGGCCACGCCGCTGTGGCCGATGGCAAACCCAACCACGCGGCGAGCGTAGTCGTGTTGGCCGAGTTCCCTGTGGTCGCGGGGGCCACAGGTGCCGTAGGTTGTGATGCGGCGGCCGGAGCAGGGGCGGGAGTGAGCGGTGCAGGCAGCGCGGCGGCGCCGCGCACGTGGCTCTTCTGATGCGACCGGGGGTGGTGGCCCCGGTGATCGCGGTGGGTGCCGGGCGTCGACCGGTCGTGGTGCGCACGCTTATGTTGCGTCCGCGGCGCGTCCGCGTGCAATCGATGGTGGCGATGGCTCTCGTTGTCGTGGTGGCCGTGCTCGCGGCTTCGATCGAGACCGGTCAGGTCGGCCCAGGCCACTCCCCACGCGGGGGCTTGGCGCGGATGGGCCGGGTGCGACTGGCCCGCGTGATCGCGGTCCGCATCGGGCTTGGACGTATCGTGGCGCGCACCCTTGTCGTGCGTCCGCGGCGCATTCGCATGCAGTTGGTGATGGCGGTAGTCGTGGTGGATATGCTCGCGCGTTCCAGCGTGATGGGTGGGGTCGGGCGCGCGCGTTGGCGCTGCGCTCTGGTTGTTCGCCGGTGCCGAGGTGGTGGCGGGTTGCGTCGCCGCCGGCGAGCGTGGCGAGGCGCTTCTGTGCCTTGCGTGCTGCTGCGAGCTGGCGTGGCTCACCGTCGCCGCGCCCGCCACGCCGACCGCCCAACCGGGCGCCATGGCAATGGCCAATCCCGCCGTCAGCGCCGCGACGTGGCGTCGGGCCCTCGCGCCCGTGAAACGCACGCAGCGGCCGCGCGCTGGGGTCTGCGCCGATGTGAGGAGGGGAGCCGGCAGCGCGATCGCTACGTGGTCATTCGCGGTCAGCGAGAACGCCGCCTGCGGGTACTCCACGACCGCCAGCGGCACGACGAATGATGCTCGCCACACCAGCGCGCTGTGCGATTCCGCGTGCGCGCCGCTCGCCTGTGGCCAGGAGGTGCTGCTCGCCAACGGCGTATGAACGCGCGTCAGGGAGTCGTTCTGCACGATGAGCAGGGCGCCGGCCGGGGCGCCGAACTCGCGGTCGAGCTTCGCCAGCAGTTGCAGCACTCCCAACTGATCGTGGACACGGTCGTACTCGAATTGCTCGACGGCAAGCCACGCACCCGGCGGCGGCGACGCGCCCGCGCGTCCGCGGCGCCACTTAAGGCGCGTGATATTCGGATCGAGACGCGTGAGCGCTCGAGAGTAGAAATGCATAAGTGAGTTAGCCCACCTGTCGGCCCGGCGGCGTCCATACCGGCGGCCGGTCGTTTTGGTTTCTGTTGTTACAAAGCGGCCGAGCCCGCTGCCCGCGAACTCGGCACTCTCTCAGTATCGGCAGGCGCCTCGTCTATTTGAGGCCGGCGTGAAAAGAAATGGCGAAGAAGACGGCTGACCCCTAGCTGATCGCAGCCGCCGCGGTGTTGGAGACCGCGGTATCTCGCCGTAGGAAGGTGATGCTGCTCGCGAGTACGAAGATCAGCAACAGCACGAAGCCGATGATGTCGAGGACTGGCCCGAACGAGGCGATCACGCGAACGAGCTGGGCACCGCTTAGTTCAGCGCCACCGCCCGGCTCTCGCGATGCTCCGGTGCCTTTCCGGCGATCGTCCCGAGCGTCTGCTTCGGCCTATGGTTAATAGGGAGCACCGATGGCGACTCCCGGCGATCACTTGGATCTAGACGCTGTCCGACGAGACCTCGAGGCTCGCCGTGACGCCACGCGTGAGCGTGTGGCGGCGCTCGCCAGCCGGCCGGAGCGTGGTAGCGCGCTGGGGTTCGGCAAGCGGGTGGGTGATGGCACCACCGAGGCGGTGCGGCGACTGACCGACGTCGGCGTTGGAGATTCGCTTGAGCGAGTGCTCGCGCGGACAGAGCGTGCTGTGGCCAAGCTGGATGACGGCAGCTATGGAGTGTGTGACGTCTGCGGCGATCCAATCCCGTCAGGCCGACTACGGGCTTTGCCTGATGCTGTGTTGTGCCTGCGCTGCGCGGAATCTCAACGGCACCCGTCGGCGCCGCGTCGGCGTTAGCGGAGTGTCGTTTGCTTCACCTGAGGAGCCAAGCCTGCGTGGGAGGGCCTGGCACCGCAAGTGATCGAGCCTGGATGCCGTGTTTAGGACGACGATCGCTGTGGCGTGTGGGCGTAATGTCAGAGAAGTGGGTCCTGAACGACACCTCAAGCAGAGCGTCTGTTCCACCCGCTGGCTGATCAGCGCACTCGTCGGTCACAAAACACCTGGCTGAGCCGTAGACGGGATATGAAGCCGCAGGAGCGGTCCGATGGGGAGCTGTTGGCGAGCGGCTGTGCCGGCGATTACGGGGCCTTTTATGACCGGTATCTCGTGGTGGTCAGCTCTTACGTGGGAACCCGCGTGGGGCAACCGGAGATGATGTTCGACCTGGTCGCCGAGACATTCGCTCGCGCGCTGGAGCGGCGGGCCCAGTTTGATCCGGCGCGCGGCTCGGCGGCCGGGTGGCTGCTCGGGATCGCGCGCAACCTGATCGTGGATGCCGGCCGCCGTGGCCGAGTTGAGGCGGCCAGTCGAGTTCGGCTGGGAATGTCGGCGGTGGAACTCGATGACGACCAGCTCGCGCGGATCGTCGAGCTTGGTCGCGGGGATCTGCGCGCCGCGCTCGGCTCGTTGCCCACCGCGGAGCGCGAGGCGGTCCTGCGCCGGGTCGTCCTTGACGAGTCCTACGGCGCGATCGCGCAGACGCTGCGGTGCTCGGAGCAGGTGGTGCGCAAGCGGGTGTCGCGCGGCCTGTCGTCGTTGCGAGCGAACTTGGAGGCGAGCAATGACCGACCCGTTTGACACGTTGCGAGTGGAGCTCGTCAAGGCGGCCGCCCGCGTGGAGCTCGGCTCCGCCCGCCGACGATGGGTTTGGTCGCGCAAGCGGCCGCATGGGCTCGCGGTTGTGCTCGCGGCGCTGGTGGTGTGCGGCTCGGCGGCGGCCGCCGTCGTGTCGCTGGAGGCCAGCTCGTCGCAGCCGCTCAGCGGCCGCGTACCAGGCCGGGCGGCGCCGTTAAGCGGCGCGGGCGCGATCTCGGTCGCGGGCTACCGCTACAGCATCCGGGTTACCCCGGACCTGGCCACGGGCTCGGCGGGGTGGGCCGCGTGGACCGCGTACGCGGGGCCGCCGTTCGCTGGTGGGCTCGGTGGCGGAGGCGGAGGCGGCTACCCCACGGCGGTCGATCCGGTCTTCCAGGGCGGCGGGGTGGCGCCGTGGAATCAACCCATCGGCGCCAAGACCAAGGGCGACTCGGTCGGGTTCGTGCTCACGGGACCACAGGTCGCGGCGATCCGGATCGGAGCGCGGACGATTCGTACCGACACCTCCCCGCTGCTTCCCGAGGGTGATCGCGTCGCGGTGTTCTTCATCGCGGCCCGCGGGCCGACGCCGATCGTCGGCTGGCGCCCGGGGCAACCGATCGACTCACACCTGCGCCAGCCCATTCCGTCCGGCACGGGGTTGCGGTGGACGTCGATACCGACGACGGCGTTGCTGCCGCTCGATTCCGCTGGCCGCGTTCTCCCAACAACGTTTCCGTCCAGCTCGGGGTACCTGCGTGGTTGGTCGTTCTGGCAGGCGCCGAGCGCCGTCACCCCCAACATCCGCGAACCGCGGTACCACGGCAGGACCAGCCCCCGTCGCGGCATCTGCGAACTCGGTCAGCACGGCCTCCCCGGCCTCACGCCGGAATGGGGCTCGACGATGACCAGCCTCCCGACCGTCACCGACTACGTCGGCGAGCTGTTCCTCTCCTGCGTCGCCACCGAGTACTACTTGCATGGCTGGCCAATCGTGGCCGCGGTCCTGCTCGATGCCGGCCATCCGGGCTCGACGCTCGAACCGATCCCAGGCGCACGCGCGGTCCCGGGGCATCCGTCGCTCGTCGATTTCGCTGCTGCCAGCCTCAGCGGCCGGCGCGTCGGCAACGCCTGGCTGGTCGTCCAGGGCGGCTCCGGAACGACCCAGCGGCTGCGCGTTCTCGAAGCCCTGCAAATCACCAAGCTCGACCTCCACTAGCCGCTGAACCCGGACGCAGCAGATGTCCTCGCCGGCCCGCGGCTCTGATCCGCGCAGCGCCCGAGCAGGTCGGCGAGCTGCCGTTGCTCGGCGCGCGTCAGCCGCGAGAACATCGCGGACTCGGCGAGCGTCGCGACCAGGCGCTGTCGAACCTGCCCCCCGGCGGCGGTGAGCGCCAGTGCCTTGACGCGGCGGTCTGGCGTGCCGCGAGCGCGCGCGACGAACCGCCGACGCTCAAGCCGAACCGCCGACGGTCAAGCCGAACCGCCGACGGTCAAGCCGAACCGCCGACGCTCAAGCCGGTCAACCAGGAACGTTACGTTGGACGGATCGCAGTGCAGGCGGTCGGCGAGCTCACGCCGGGACTGCGGCCCGAGTTCCGGGTCGAGCTGCCAAAGGACGTCGGCCTACTATTGAACTCTTCACGTATTTTGTAACGGATGGAGAGGACGGCGCGCATGGGCGAGAGAGGAGAGCTTGAAGTCGAGCCGTTGGATGCGATGGTTGACCACGTTCGCGGGCCCGTGGGCGCTCATGTGATCCTCGAGTACGGCGATTACGAGTGTCCTTACTCTCGGCGCGCCTACCGCGAGATCCAACGGGTGGAGCGGGAGCTCGACGGTAATCTCTGCTTCGCGTTTCGCCACTTTCCGCTGACCGAGATCCATCCCCACGCGCTCGCCGCCGCCCGCGCAGCAGAGGCTGCGGCGCGCCAAGGCCGCTACTGGGAAATGCACGAGGTGCTCTACGGCCGCCAGAAGGCGCTGGGTGATTCGGATCTGCGCGAGTACGCGCGCGAGCTCGGCCTCGAGCTCGCTCGCTTCGACTCCGACTTCGAAGGCGAGCCGGCGCTCGAGCGCATTCGTCGCGACGTCCGCAGCGCGGTCGTGTCCGGACAGGTCACGGGCACGCCGACGCTGTTTATCGACGGGGCTCTACACCCCGACGGCTACGACGCGGCCACGCTGCTCGCCGCGGTGGCCGGGGTCAGCGAGAGCCTGCGGTCAAGCGATGAGTGAGCCCGCGCGTCGCCTTCCCGTGATCCTCGTCGTCGACGACGAGCCGACGGTGCTCGCCGCCGTCGCCCGCGACCTGCGTCAAGGGTTCGGCGAGCGCTACCGGATCGTCCGCGCCGGCTCCGGCGACGAAGCGCTCGATGTCCTGCGCGAGCTGGTCCGCCGCGGCGAACAGGTGGCACTGCTGGTGGCCGACCAGCGGATGCCGGGCCTGTCGGGGACCGACTATCTCGTGCGCGCGCGGGAGCTCGTGCCCACGGCCAAGCGCGTGCTGCTGACCGCCTATGCCGACACCGAGGCCGCGATCCAGGCGATCAACGAGGTCGACCTCGACTACTACCTGCTCAAGCCGTGGGACCCGCCGGAGGAGAAGCTGTTCCCGGTGGTCAGCGACCTGGTGGGCGCGTGGGAGGGCGGCGCCGCGCTCGAGGCGGGCGGGGTGCGTCTGATCGGACACCGCTTCTCGCGCGCCACCCACGAGCTGCGCGACTTCCTCGCGCGCAATCTCGTGCCGGCCCGGTGGCTCGACGTCGAGCGCGACGCGGAGGCGAGGCAACTCCTGAAGGTGGCGGGCGTGAACGACGACCGGCTGCCGGTGGCGCTGCTCGAGGACGGGACCGTGCTCGAGCGCCCGACGGTGCTCGAGCTCGCCGAGCGGCTCGGGGTCGCGGGACAGCCTGCGCTCGAGCACTACGACCTCGTGATCGTCGGCGGCGGACCCGCCGGGCTCGCCGCGGCCGTGTACGGCGCGTCCGAGGGCCTGAAGACGATCATGGTCGACCGCGAAGGACCCGGCGGTCAGGCCGGCCAGTCGAGCCGGATCGAGAACTACCTAGGGTTCCCGGCGGGCCTGAGCGGCTCCGAGCTCACGCAGCGGGCGACGACACAGGCGAGGCGCCTCGGCGCCGAGCTCCTGACCCTCCGAGACACCACCGGCCTACGCGTCGAGGGCGCGGGGCGGATCGTCGAGCTGTCGGGCGGCGGGAACCTAAGCGCCTCGACGGTTCTGATCGCGTCGGGGGTTTCCTACCGCCAGCTGAACGCGCCTGGATTCGCCGAGCTGACGGGACAGGGCATCTACTACGGCGCGGCCTTAACCGATGCGCGCGAATGCAAGGACCAGCACGTCGTGGTGGTCGGGGGCGCCAACTCCGCTGGCCAGGCGGCCGTCTATCTCTCCTCGCACGCAAGACACGTGACGATGCTCGTCCGCGGCGACTCGCTCGTCAAGTCGATGTCGCACTATCTGATCGAGCAGATCGAGGCGCTCGCCAACATCGAGGTGCGGCCGCGGAGCGAGGCCGTTGCGGCCGAGGGCGACGGCCGGCTGCGCGCCCTGCACATCCGCAACCCAGACGGCGGCGAATCCGTCGAGCCGGTCGACGCGTGCTTCGTGTTCATCGGCGCCAGGCCGCTGACCGACTGGCTCGAGGGTGTCGTCGCGCGCGACGACCGCGGGTTTATTCTCGCCGGACTCGACGTCAAGGACGATGGCTGGCCGCTTCAGCGGGACCCGTTCCCGCTCGAAACGAGCGTGCCCGGAGTGTTCGTCGCCGGCGACGTTCGCGCGCGCTCGATCAAGCGGGTGGCGAGCGCCGTCGGCGAGGGATCGATGGCCGTTTCCCTCGTGCATCAGTACCTCGCCGACGCATGACCCCGGCAGGCGCAGCGCCGGTCACCGTCGCCGAGCTCAGGCCGGTCGACCTGTTCGACGACCTCGACGACACCGAGCTCGCCGAGTGGGCCGCAGCTGCCGAGCGGCGCGACGCCGAGGCCGGGGAACTAGTGCTCGAGGTGGACTCCGAGTCCGAGGGGCTTTTGTGCCTGCTCGAAGGGACTCTGCAGCTGTTCCGGCGCGACGGCGACCGGCTCGAGCCGGCCGGCCACCAGACGGGCCCGACCTGGATCGGCGCCGTCCCGGCCCTCACCGAGAGTCCGGTCAGCGTGCGCATGGTCGCGGTGACCCGCATGCGCGGCGCCGTGATCCCGGCGTTGGAGTTCGGGAGGCTCGCACTCGCGCACGCCTCGGTGCACCGCCGGATCATGCGCCAAGTCAGGCCGCTGATGAGCCGGATCACCGCGATCGAGCAGAGCCGTGAGCGGCTCGCCTCCCTAGGCACGATGGCCGCCGGACTCGCGCATGAGCTGAACAACCCGGCGGCGGCGGCCCGTCGATCGGCCGGGCAGCTGGGTGAGGCGCTGGACGTCATGGACTCGACGCTGAGGGCGTTCGTCGACGCCGGCCTGGAACGCGAGGGCGCCGCCCGCATCGCCGATCTCCGCGACCAGGCGCTGCGCCAGGCAAGCGAGCGCAGCGCCTTGTCTGCGCTCGACGCCGCCGACGCCGAAGACGAGATGCGCGACCGCCTCGAGGCGCTGGGAATCCGCGATGCCTGGCGACTCGCCGAGCCGCTGGCGATCGCCGGCGTCGACGACGACTGGCTCGCACAGATGCAGGCCGCCGCGGGACCGGCAGCCCCGGCCGCGCTCCGCTCGCTGGCAGCCGCGATCGCAGCCCACAATCTAGTCAGCGAGCTGCGCGAGTCGACGGATCGCATGAGCTCGCTCGTCAGCGCGGTCAAGACGTACGCGTACATGGACCGCGGGAGCGTCGTCCAAGCCGACATCCACGAAGGCATCGAGACGACGCTCATGGTGCTCGGTCACAAGCTCAAGCACACGCAGATCGAAATTAAGCGCGACTACGACCGCGCGCTGCCGCCAGCGACGATTTACGGCTCCGAGCTCAACCAGGTGTGGACCAACCTGCTTGACAACGCGATTGACGCGGTCGGCGAGAGCGGGACGATCTCGGTAAGCACGAAGCGCGACGGCGACTGCATCCTCGTCGACATCGCCGATACCGGGCCGGGGATTTCGGCCGACGCCCGCGCCCACGTGTTCGATCCGTTCTTCACGACCAAGGACGTCGGCCGCGGGACGGGCCTCGGCCTGGACACCGCCAGACGGATCGTCGAGGACCGCCACGGCGGCTCGCTGACGTTTGACACCGGCGACCGCGGCACGACCTTCCACGTCTGGATCCCCCTCACCCAACCGGACATCCCAAAAACGGAGACCACCGCATGACCGCCTGCGCCGACCTCACGATCACGGAGCGCGCCTGGGCGAGTCGCCAACCCGAATCAGCCCACCTACGCGGGCCTTCCTGCCTCCCGGGGCCGCTGGCGCCGGCTTATTCGAACAGCGAGTCGACCGAGACCCGGATCCGGCGCGCGGGCTCGACGCGCGCATCGAGCTGCGCCACCTGCTCCACCGGACGGGTGACGTCACACAGACCCTGGACGTCCGCTGTCAGAAACCGCGACGGCTTGCCGTAGCCGTGACCGTCATCGCTCCCGTTCGGGCGGTGGTAGTAGCGGACGGGTACGTAGAGGTGAAGCTGCCGGCGAGCGCGGGTCATCGCGACGTACAGCAGCCGGCGCTCCTCGGCGATCTCCTCCCCTGAGCCGGCGGACATACAGGCCGGGAAGTTTCCGTCGTAGAGCGCCAGCACGTGGACGGCCGACCATTCGAGTCCCTTCGCGGAATGGATCGTCGAGAGCACGAGGTAGTCCTCGTCGAGGTGCGGCGGCCCGGCGAGGTCGGCGCTCGAGCTCGGCGGGTCGAGCACGAGATCGCCGACGAAATGGCGCAGCTCGGCACTCGACTCCCGCGCGGCGGCGACGAGCTGATCCAGGTCGGCGAGCCGCGCGCCAGCGTCGGGATACCTGACCTTGATGATCGGCGCGAGGGCGTCGCGCAGGCGCTCGGCGCGCGGCCCGGCGCGACGCTCTTCCCGCGTGTCGTACAGCGCCGCGATCACGGCGTCGGCGGCCGTTCGCGCGTCCACCGGCAGCTGCTCGCGGGCCGAAGCCCAGCGCGCGTGCCAGCCGTCTGCGCCTCCTCTCACCAGTAGGTCGAGCGCTCGCCGGGCCCGCGCGGGACCGACACCCTCGAGCAGCTGGAGGATCCGGAACCACGAGATCTCGTCGGCCGGGTTGTCGGCCAACCGCAGCACGGCGATCAAGTCTTTTACGTGCGCGGCCTCGAGGTACCGCAGACCACCGTATTTGACGAACGGGACGCGGCGGCGGGTGAGCTCGAGCTCGAGCAACGCCGTGTCGTGGGATGTGCGGCTGAGCACGGCCTGCTCGCGCAGTTCCATCCCGCGCTCGCGTGCCGCGAGAACCCGCTCGCAAACCTCGGTCGCCTGGGCGGACTCGTCGCGGCAGAAGACCAGTTCGGGCCTCGTGGCGCGGGTGCGGTCTGACCGCAGCCGCTTGGGGAAGGCGCGTTCGGCCTGGGCGGCGAGCGCGTTGGCGGCGTCGAGCAGCGGCTGGGTGGATCGATAGTTGCGCTCGAGCGTCACGACCGCGGCGCCCGTGAACTGGCTCGGAAACTCGAGTATGTGCTCGGCGGATGCGGCGCGCCACCCGTAGATCGCCTGAAAGTCATCGCCGACGGCGGTCACGTCGCGCCGTTTGCTCCGGAGCGCTCGCACGATCTCGACCTGCAGCCCGTTCACGTCCTGGTACTCGTCGATCAGGATGTGATCGAACGCGTCCCCGATCGTCGGTCCGACGTGC
This sequence comes from uncultured Solirubrobacterales bacterium, assembly GCA_963768015.1. Classification (GTDB taxonomy): domain Bacteria; phylum Actinomycetota; class Thermoleophilia; order Solirubrobacterales; family Solirubrobacteraceae; genus Palsa-465. Next base: position 21,569 of record CAVYGK010000004.1, on the reverse strand, counting down.
TCGTCGACCGCGAGCGCGCGCCAATAGAGCAGCAGGTCGTCGAGATCAACGACGCCGAGCGTTCGCTTGCGCGCCGAGTACGCCTTGAACAGCCCCGCCAGCGCCTCGGTGTGCTCCTCACACCACGGAAAGGTTTCCGCCACCACCTTCGCCATCGGCCGCTGCGCGTTGACAGTACGCGAGTAGATGTCCAGCAGCGTGCTCTTCTTCGGGAAGCGATCCCGGCGCTGTGCGTGCCCATGCTCCTCCCGGATCAGATCGATCAGGTCTGCCGCGTCGCCCGCATCGAGCACGCCGAACCCCGGCGCGAGCCCCAGCGCCGCCGCGTGCATGCGCACGAACCGGTGCGCCACCGAGTGAAAAGTGCCGCCGAGGATTCCGGCGCCACCCGCCGGCATCGAAACCAGGGCCCGGGCTCGCGCGAGCATCTCCCGCGCGGCGCGACGGGTGAACGTGAGCAGCAGGATCCGCTCCGGTGCGGTCCCCTCGGCGACCAGCCACGCGACCCGCGCGCAGAGCGTGGTCGTCTTTCCGGTGCCCGCTCCCGCGATGATCAGAAGCGGGCCGCCTGGGTGTCGGACCGCACTCTGCTGCGCGGGGTTCAGCTCGTGAAGCCAGTGAGCCTGCGCGGTGGGCTCGTCCTCGGCAACGGCGAACATATGTTTGCAGGCTAAGCCTCCAGACGGACGGACTCGGGTCGGGAGCGAGCGGATCCGGGAGCATCCCTCTCTGATGTTGCACGAACCCGGTCGCAGCCGGCCAGGGGTGAGGCCAAGCAGGCACCGCCACACCACGATGAGGGGAGCACGCGATGGCAGACGCGACTCCCGCTCGAACGCGATTGCGGCGCGCTCGGGGGAAGACCGCTCCCCGAGATCGGCTGGTCCTCGTCGACTCAGCTGTTAGCCACCAGTTTGCAAGCGCGCAACGCGCACGCCACAACCGCGAGCCACGCCGCTGGCGACGGTCCCGGCCGAGTTGTGTCTCAGAGCACCTCGGCGATCAGCGTCGCCGCCCGTCCGGCGCCGTCAGACTCAACCGGGCGGTAGTGGACCTCACGGCAAAGCTCTGAGGCGATCGCCGCTGCGATCGCATCGGGTGGCGATTCGTCGAACTCCATCCGCCGCCCGGCGCCATACCGCGACAGCCGGTGGTGGACGTGGAAGCTCTGCTCGAAGTGGTGCTTCAGCGGGAAGTAGATGAATGGCCGCTGGCTGGCGGTCAGTTCCATCGCGGTGGTGAGCCCGCCCTGGACGACCGCGAGGTCGCATGCCGCCAGGTGCTGGTAGAGGTCGGGCACGTAGGCGCGGATCTCGAGGCCGTCTTGCCCGGGGAGTGATTGCGGGTCGATGCGGGGCCCGGCGACGGCGATCATCCGCAGCTCGGAGACGAGGCGCTTCGCCTCGGGGAAGCTCGCGATCACCCGACGTAGAAGGTCGCCACCGACCCCCGAGCCGCCGACCGTCACGATGCACACGCGCTCATCGGGGCGGTAGCCGAGTTCGGCGCGTAGCGCCTCGCGGTCGGCGGATCCCGGTGGGTCAAAGCCGGTCACGTAGCCGGCGAAGCTGTAATGCTGCTGAGTCCAGTCCCGAATCGCGGGCATGTCGGGCCCGAAGCGCTCCGGGACGATGTCGTCGGGGTCGCCGACGAATATGGCACGGTCGCGAACGCGCGGGTAGCGCGCGATCTGCTCGATCATCTCGGCGTTGTAATCGGCGGTCAGGAACTCCTCGCGTGCGCCGCCGTCTGCGATCGGCAGCCACCCGACGAAGTCGGTCAACCACACGTAGGCGGCCGTCTTCAGTTCTGGGTTCTCGTGCAGGAAGTGGTCCAGCTCCCAGGCCTCGTCGCCGATCCAGACGTCGTACTGCTCGGCCGCGACGACGTCGTGAAAGACCATGAAGTTCGCCACCAGGATCTCGTCCATCCTCCGGATCGCCTGGAAGGCGTGCAGGTCGTGCTCGGCCGACTCGGACTCGATGTGGCCGGACTCGTTCGCGAGCGCAACGCTCGCGGGATGGATGCGCTCGCCGCGTGACTGGAGCACTTTCGTGACCGGGTGCTGGGCGAGCCAGTCGATTTCGAGGTCGGGGTGCAGCTTGCGCAATTCGTCGGCGATCGCGACGTCGCGTCGCGCGTGGCCCAGGCCGATCGGCGAGGAGATGTAGAGTGCCCGGGGCCTGCGGCCCCGCGCGCGCGTCCAGGCGGAGGTCGGCCGCCTGCGCCCCTCCGCGAACTCGCGCAGTAGGAGGTTGATCTTGACCGGATCGCGCGCGCACGGAATGTGCCCCGCACCGTGCAGCGTGACGAGCTCGCCGCCGGTTGCCTCGGCGAGCTCCGCGCCCTGCGCGTGCGGGCGGACGAGGTCCTGGTCGCCGTGGATCACGAGGGTCGGGCACCGCACGCGCGCGCACGTCTTCCTGAAGCTCTCGGTTCTGCAGGCCAGGCCGATCCCACGGGTGGTGTCGGCGAGCGTCTCGGGATCGGTGTCGAGCGCCCAGCCGATGCAGTCCTCTATGTGTTTGCTCGAGTGCGGCTCGTTGAAGCACTTGGCGAAGAAGAACTCGAGGAACCCCAGGTAGTCCCGCCGCCAGTAGTGGCTGTTGTATTTGGCCCAGTCTTCGGCGGTCGCGAGCGACTCGTCGAAGGCATGCACGTCCCGCTCTGGGTGGCCCGGCGCGAGCCCCACCGCGGGGCCGATATAGATGACGCCGTCGACGCGCTCCGGATGGTCGGCGGCGAGGATCGTGCCCCACAGCGCGCCGCAGGAGAGCGCCGCCAACACCGCCCGCTCGGTGGTGGTCGCTTCCATGACCGCGAGCGCGTCGGCCGCGAACTCGTCGGGGGTGTAGGCGGATGCGCCAACCGGCCGGTCCGAGCGGCCGTTGCCGCGGCCGTCGAATGTCACGATCCGGAAGTGGCGCGCCAGGTACGGGATCTGCCCCTTCCAGAACCGCGAGTGAACGATCGACCATGTCGGAAGCAGGAAGATCGTCTGAGCGCCCGCTCCGTACACCTCGTAGAAGACGCGCACGCCATCGCGCTCGACATATCCCGTGAGGTCCGGATATCGGGCACGGGTCTGCTCGGGCCGCCGGGCGCCCGCCGCGTTCGCGGGCGCCTCGGTCTCGTCGGTGGTCGTCGTCACGGACGCGCCTCGAACACGAGATTGAACGGTGTCTCGGCCACGCGACGGAATCGGGTGAAGCCGCCGGTCTCGACGACGTCGCGGATCCGGGCTTCGCCGGCCTGGGCGCCGAGCGCCAGCCCGACCTCCTGCGACAGCGACGCCGGCGTGCACAGCAGCGTCGAGAACCCGTAGAAGGCGCGGCCGACCGGGTTGAGGTTGTCCTCGACGCGATCGCCGGCATTCGGTTCAACGATCATCCAGGTGCCATCGGGCTTGAGCGTCGAGCGCACGTGGCGCGCGGCGCCGACCGGATCGCCCATGTCGTGCAGGCAGTCGAACATCGTCACCAGGTCGTAGCCTGAGCCACTGTACCCCGCGGCCGGGGCGATCTGGAAGCTGACGCGCTCGGCGACGTCGGCTTCTTCTGCCCGCCGCCGCGCGGTCTCGATCGAGCCATCGTGATAGTCGGAGCCCACGAACCTCGAGTTCGGGAACGCCAGGGCCATCACGATCGTCGACGCGCCGTGGCCGCAGCCGACGTCGGCGACCACCGCGCCCTGCTCGAGCCGTTCGACGACGTCCTCGAGTGCTGGCAGCCACTCGGGCACCAGATGCGCGTTGTAGCCCGGCCGGAAGAAGCGCTCGCAGCCCTCATGCACGTCGTGGACATGCTCGTGCCACCCGAGCCCATCCCCGCCTCGCGCCTTCTCCACGATCCGGGGAGAGTCGATCACCGAGCCGAGGGCGATCTGGAAAAACCCCGGCAGGTAGGCGGGGCTCGACTCGTCGGTCAGCGCCACGGTCTGCTCGGGCGGCAGGGTGTAGCGCCCGCTGTCCGGCTCGTAGGCGACGAAGCCACCCGCGGCCTGCGCATTCAGCCATTCGCGCACGTACCGCTCGGCCGTACCTGTGCGCTCGGCGAGCTCCGCGGGGGACAGCCCGCCGCTGCCGGCGAGCGCGCGGTAGAGCCCGAGCTTGTCGCCCATCACGACCAGCGCCGCGTTCAGCGTGGCCCCGACCTCGTCGACCGCGCGGAACACGAACTGCATCAGCTTGTCGCCGTCGACCTGGACGGGTTCGGTAGTTGCGCCCATTTTGAAACTCCCCTCGGTTGGTTGCCAGGTGCGACCGTACGGTGCGAGAGACGCAGTTCGCTTCCGGGGGCCACCTAGTCTTTTCGCCCCGCGCGCCCCGGTGCGAGAATCGCGCCATGCTGGTGGGGCGCGAGCGTGAACGCGATGACGTCGAGCGTGTACTCGACCGTGCGCGATCGGGCGAGAGCGCGACGCTGGCGCTCGTCGGCGAGCCGGGCATCGGCAAGACCGCGCTGCTCGACCACGCCGCCTCGCGGGCGAACGGTATGCGGGTGCTACGGGCCCGCGGAATCGAGTCAGAGGCACAGATTCCCTTCGCGTCGCTGCTCGAGCTGCTCCGCCCGGCGCTCTGGGCGCTCGACCACATCCCGGAGCCGCAGGCGCTGGCGCTCGAGAGTGCACTCGCGCTCAGGCCGGCCAGGGCCCAGGAGCGGTTCGCGGTCGGCGCAGCGACGCTCAGTCTGCTTGCCAGCTACAGCGAGGAGACCGCGGTCGCCGTGCTGGTCGACGACGCCCACTGGCTCGACGGCCCCAGTGCGGAGGCGCTGCTGTTCGCCGTCAGACGGCTGGTGGTCGACCCGGTCGCGGTGCTCGTCGCAGTGCGCGAGAGCGAGCCCTCGCTGCTCGACGGCGCGGACCTGCCGACCGTCCGGATCGGCGGGCTCAGCCGCGGTGAAGCCGCGACGCTGCTGGACGGGCTCCTGCCGGACGTCGCCGCCCGGCTGCATGACGCCACCGCCGGCAACCCGCTCGGGCTGCTGGAGCTGGCCGGCGACGCAGACGAGCTTGCGCTCGCGCCAGAGGGAGTCCCGATGCTCGTCTCGGCGAGGATCTCCCGCGAATTCCTGCGCCGGATGGGCGAGCTCGACGAGGCCGAGCGGCGGGCGCTGCTACTCGTCGCAACCAGCGACAGCGGCGACCTCGCGCTATTGGAACTCGCGGCGAGCAGGCTGGGTGTCGAGCTCTCCGCGCTATCCGCTGCCGAGCGCACCGGGCTCGTGTCAGTACGAGTCGGGGCGGTTGAGTTCCGCCATCCGCTCGCACGCTCAGCGATCTACACCGGCGCCGACCCCGACGAGCGCCGGGCGATGCATCGGGCGCTGGCGTCCGCGCTGCCCGACCGAGACATCGACCGCCGCGCCTGGCACCTCGCCGCAGCCGCGGCCGGCGTCGATGAACAGGCGTCGGCCGCGCTCGAGCAGGCGGGGGTCCGAGCCCGGGATCGAAGCGCTTACGGAACCGCCGCCCTTGCATTCGAACGTGCCGGAAGGCTGGCGGCCGACGGGGAGCGCCACTCCCGGCTGGTGCTGTCCGCCGCCCGGCAGAGCTGGCACGCCGGCTCCGTGCCACGAGCTGTGGCGCTGCTCGACGAGGCCCGCGCATCGACCGATGAGCCCGCGAGCTTGCTCGAGATCGACGAGCTGGCCGGCCACATCGCGACCCGTCAGGGACCGGTGATGCAAGGCCACGCGATCCTCACCGCCGCAGCCGAGCACGCCGATCCAGAACGCGCGGTCGCGATGCTGGTCGAGGCCACCGGAGCCTGCTTCTACGCCGGCAATCCGCCAGAGATGCTCGTCGTCGCCGAACGAGCCTCGAGCCTGACCCCGAAGGACGCTTCAGTGCGCACCCGCTTCCTGGCCTCGATCGCGATCGGAATCGCCCGCGTCGCCGGCGGAGACGCCGCCGCCGGTTCGGAGGCGATCCAGCAGGCGGTCTCCCTGGCGGGTGCATCACCCGAGCTACGCGACGACCTGCGGCTCCTTCCGTGGCTGGCAATCGCGCCGATCTTCCTGCGCGAAGCAAGCGCCGGCCGCGCGCTGCTCGACCGCGCGCTCGAGGTCGCCAGGGAACGCTCGGCGATCGGGAGCCTGCCGGTCGTGCTCGACCTGATCGCAATCGACCACGCCACCACCGATCGCTGGGCGGTGGCCGAGGCCACATACCTGGAGGCGATCGGTCTCGCCCGCGAGACCGATCAACAGACGGATCTCGCGTTCGGGCTCGCAGGACTCGCGCGACTCCAGGCCCGAAGGGGACGCGAACGCGAGTGCCGGGCCAACGTCGCGGAGACCGTCGAGCTCTGCGATCGCCTCGGGACGCGGCTGTTCGAGGTGTGGGCGGTCGAGGCACTCGGCATGCTCGAGCTCGGTCTCGGCGAAGCCGAGCGGGCGGTCGAGCACCTCGAGCGCCAGCAGCGCCTGGTCGAAACGCTGGGTTTCACCGATCCGGACCTGTCGCCGGCGCCCGAGCTGATCGACGCGTGCTGCCGGCTTGGGCGCGTCGAGCAAGCACGCGCGCTGGCCGACGAATTCATCGCCGCCGCCCAGGCGAAGGGTCAAGCCTGGTCGATCGCCCGGGCGCTCCGCGGCCAGGGACTTGCAGCCTCCGGCGATCGGTTCAGCTCCAGCTTCGAGCAGGCGCTCGAGCAGCACGCCGGCACGCCCGACGCGTTCGAGGCGGCACGCACACACCTCGCCTACGGAGCGCGATTGCGGCGCGCGCGCAACCGCAAGCTGGCGCGCGAGCACCTGCGCGACGCGCTCGCGACATTCGAGCTACTCGATGCGCGTCCCTGGATCGACCGTGCGCGCGCGGAGCTCGCCGCGAGCGGCGAAACCCTACGACGTCGGGACCCAAACACGATCGATGAACTGACGCCGCAAGAGCTGCAGATCGCGATGCTGCTCGCCGGCGGAAGAACTACCCGCGAGACGGCTGCGGCGATGTTCCTCAGCCCCAAGACGATCGAGTACCACCTGCGCCACGTGTACCTGAAGCTCGACATCCACTCACGAGAGGAACTCACACGAGCGCTCGCCGGGTAGGCTCGGGCGCTCGACCCCAGCAGACCGCAACACACAGCCCGCGCGCGCAGGTGTGAGCTCAATACCCGTGTCGCGGGCGGGAGCTCACGGTCTCCTAGTCCGCCGCTGCCGTCACGCCCGGTGTCACTTCCATCTTCCGTCACGACGCGACCATCTGCGGGACGCCTAGGGCGGATTGCCACCGATGGAGGCTGAGGGCGGGATCGGCAGCCCAGCGGCAGTGAGGGCGTGCAACATTGCAGGGAACGGGCCTCCGCTGTGCGTGGCAGTGGCTCCGTCGCCGGGCTGGCCGAGTAGCCGTCTCGTGAGCGTTGAGCGTTCCTCAAGCAGTTCGTCGAGGACGTTGAGGAGGTTCTCGCCGGTGGGCGCGTCGCGGTCTTCGAGCGCGCCGCGCAGCCAGGCCTGGCGTGTCAGCTCCTTGATGAACGCGCCGCTGACTCCCGCGGAGCGCTCTACAAGAATGTCTTGAGTGGCCTGGTCGATGGCGATGCCCCCGCCGTATAGAGCCAACAGCCGCCGCCGCCCGTCATCGTCGGGCAACGGGATCTCCAGCGCCAGGTCGATGCGTCCCGGGCGGGCCGCCAGCGCCGGCTCGAGCACATCGGGCCGGTTGGTCGTCAATAAGAACAGCAGGTCCTCGTCATCGGCCAGGCCCTCCATCTGGTTGAGCAGCTCAAACAGCAGTCCGCCCTCCGTGTCCAACGGCATCGTGCGCTCGGCCGCGACGAGGTCGATGTCCTCGAACACGAACGTGGCGGGCGCCAGCTCTCGCCCGATCGCCAGCGCCTGTTCGATCAGCCCCAAGCCTCGCCCGGTCAACAGGATCGTGGTCCGGCCGGCCATCGCGTGCAGCAGGTACATCACCGTCAGCGTCTTGCCGGTCCCGGGCGGCCCGTGCAGCAGCACGCCGCGCTTGAGATGCTGTCCCGCGGACCGCAGCCGGCCTGCCACGCGTGTCATCTCGAGCGTGTGTCGCTCGAGGCGCTCAAGCGTCCCGTCGGGCAAGATCACGCCGGCGCGCTCCACCGTCGGCACCGAGTGAAATTGCACGCTTACCGTCTCCTGATGACGACCACGCTGGTGCAGCGAGATTATGCGGCCGCGAAACACGTTGTGCTCGCGCATCGCGGCGCGTATTTCGCGCAGCAGCACAGAGACCACGCCGTGCTTGGGCGAGATGCCTTCGAGCTTTAGCGACGACGGCGCCATCGGGTTATCTCCGCCCCGCGAGAGCACCAACGCGACCGCCTCACCATGAGATGCGGTCAGCAGCATGGCGCTGGCGATGCACTGGATGACCCGGCCATCGCCGACCTCGACATCGGTGTACTGCACGGGCCCGAACGAGATCGGCCCAGTCATCCCCTGACCGGCCACGATCTCGGCCAGGCCGACGGAGCCAAAGCCGTGGTGGCGAGTCGCAAACCCAACAATTGCGGCGTCGCTCAGGACCGCGTCGATCGCCAGCTGCAGATTCGCGTGCTCGGTGAGCGGAAACTCCGCCCCAGTCGTCGGAAGCTCCTTTGGCTCTGCCCCGAGGTGCTCGCGCAGACGCACAGTCACGTCTGACTCCTTGTGCTCAGCGGCGAGCGACATCGCACGCAAGAACTCCTCAAACGCGGCGCCGAACGCGCCGAGGTCAGGCAGGTCAGCCATCGTCAGTAGACCGTAGGCGAGAGCGCGCCGCCTGACAAGAGCACGGCGGGACGACCTCCAAGCGCAGGGCCATCATTCACAAATGGACGACCAAAACGTGATCCGACGCAATCTGACCCTCCAAGGCCGGCCCCGGAGGTTGTGCTTGAGCCCGCGGGCCCACGACCGGCATCGCCGGAGTGGCGAGAAACGAGGAGCGCACGGCGTGACACTGCGCGCCAGGCACAGCCGACGGGCAGAACCATCAGGAACGCTTAGCCACCGTCAAGTACGTGTAACACGAGAGTGCGTTGCCGTCGCCGCGGGCTGAGCGCCTCAGTCGATCGGGCGCTCCTTGACGCCAAACGACTCGGAGCCCGCGCGAAGCCGGCACCCGAGCCAGAGCCGGGTCTTGGCATCTATCAACGGCCTGTGACGGGGCTTACTCGGCTCGGCTAGCAGCACGCCGGTTGGCGGGACGCGAGTGCGCGCGATCGACGTAGGCACGCACCCGTTCGGGCTCGTCGGTGAGTTCGGCGCGACGCGTGATACCGGCGACGCCTGCGCAGATCACATCGGCGACGCCGAAGGCCCCAAGGAGCCAGGCGCGATCGGCGAGCGCCGAGTCGAGGACAGCCGCTGCGGCCTGGTAGCGCTCGGACGGCTCGGTCTGGTCGGCGTCCTCGCGCCTCGCCCGGATCCATTGAAATATGGCCGGCTCGAGCTCGGTCATAGCGAAAAACGACCACTGGTATACGAGTCCACGATCCGGCGATCCGACTGGCGGGATCAGGCCGGCCTCGGGATGCAGGTCGGCAAGTTGGATGCAGATCGCCGCTGACTCGAACAACCGGCGTCCATCGTCGAACTCGACCACCGGGACACGGCCGAGCGGGTGGCGGCTGATGTGTAGAGCAGTCTTGCGGTCTTCACGCGTCATGACCGTCAGCTCGTAGGGCGCGCCGATCTCCTCCAGCATCCACAGGACGCGGGTAGAGCGGCTGCCGGGTACGTGGTAGAGGCGCATCATCTGGCGGCCGCCAAGATGAGGTCGGCGACGATCCGTCCCACGACGCCCTTGCGGGACATGCGGTGATTGTTGCATCGTGTGACCGGTAGGCATGAGCACGCCGTACCTCCGTCCTGATGCGGTGACTTGATTGACAGACACCCGCGCACGAGCGCTACGCGCTGGATGCGAACCTGTCGGACCGCGTCCACCTAGCTCCTGCTCCCGACGAGCAGCCGCGATCTCGTCGCGACTCGCGGGCCGCTGGCTCCGCCCGGCGTTGCAACAGTCAGCGGAACTCCGGACTGGATCCGTCGAGCCGACCGTCGCTGCGAGAGCGACACGCGATGCACGGGGCTGGATACCGATCGTCCCGAGACCACACGGCGTCAGTTTGGGTTGACAAATATCCGGTTGTCAGTCTAGACTGACGGCCATGAACGCCGAAGACATCGCCTCCGCGATCGCGTCCACCGACCCGTCGCTCGGGCTCCGCGCCGCTCTAGCTCTGCGCCGGCTCGCGGAACGGGTCGAGGCAGACCACGTCACGACCGCCCGCCAGCTCGGGTGGTCTTGGCAGCAGATCGGTGACGCGCTCGGCGTTACCCGCCAATCAGTCCACGCCAAATACGGAAAGCGACTGCCATGACCAAGCATTCGAAACCAGCCGACGCGTGGAACCCCTGGAGCACGTACATCGACGCTCGCGAGGAAGCACGGCGCCGCGGTGACCGCAAGGTCGGCACCGAGCACCTGATACTCGGGCTGCTCAGGGAACCAGTCCTGGCGCAGGCCCTCGGATGCGACCTACAGACAGCCCGCGACACGCTCGACGCGATGGATCAGGATGCGCTCGCCGCGGTCGCCATCGGCGCTGCGTTCAACGCACCACCGATCCCGATCGACGAGCCGATCAAATTTTCGTCGAAGGCGGCGGCTTTCAAAGCCGCTCTGCGGAACCATTTGCCAATGACACCCGCAGCCAAGAGAGCGATGGAATCAGCGAACAAAGAGATACGCCGTGGTCGCGGCACCGGCGACCAACAGGTGCTCCTAACCGTTCTCGAGCTCGAGCCGCCAGATCCCGCCGCCGAGCTGCTCGCCGCGCTGGGCGTCGATCGCGCGGCCGCGCGGCAACGTCTCGACGTGGGACGCGCGGCAGCGTAGGCAGACAGCACCGAGCAGCGAACGGTGGAAGCGGCGAGCACGCCTCCACCCGCTGGAAGTCACTCAGCGCGGTCGCGCACCGGCGAGGAAAACGCTGGTCGCCGCCGCGCTCGCCTCTTCGATGCCGATGTCGGGCCGCGCAGCGAGCTTGACGGCGGCTAGGAGCACACCACCGAACAGCTCCCGCAGTACATCGGGCGGAATGTCTTGTCGGAGAACCCCGGTTTCGACCCCCCGTTCGAAGACAGCCCGGATCGGCGCTTCGACCAGGCGTTCCTTCTCGTCGAGGTCGAGTTCGACCTGCTCGGCCGCGAGGACGGCGTACTGGTCGGCCACCGAGGCAAACCCGCGCACGATCCGCTCGATTGCCACTTCGACCGGCGCGCGGTCAAGCCCGGCGGCGACGACGCGGCTTGCGCTGTCGGCGAGCGCGTGCGCGGCGAGGGCCTTGAGCAACGCATCCCGGTTGGGGTAGTAGCGATACAGCGTGGCGCGGCTGACGCCGGCGGCCGCGGCGACATCCGTCAGGTTCGCCACGCCGCCCCGTTCTGACCACACGCGCACCGCGGCGTCGAGGATCGCCGCTGCGGTGCGGTCGACGAGCGGGGCGGGCTTGACGTCAGGTTGAGGTGGCATTGGTGGATCGATTTTAGACGGCGTCTCGTCAAAGTGCGACACGCTTGTCTTGACAGTGCTGTCGTGTGATGATACAACCATGTCTCATTCGGCAACAACCATGTCGCCCAACTCCGGGGATCGCCTCCTCGGGGAGGACGGCACCGAAGGAGCTTCGAATGCCTGGACAAGCTAGAGCATCAAGCGACGTATCCCCCACCGACGGCAGCGACGGGTTTCACGCGCGACGCTGGTGGGTCCTCGCGGTCCTTGGGATCGCGCAGCTGATGATCGTGCTCGACATCTCGGTGGTCAACATCGCGCTCCCCTCCGCGCAGAGGGCGCTGCATTTCTCCGACAACAGTCGAGAGTGGATCGTGACCGCTTACGCGCTGGCGTTCGGCAGCCTGCTGCTCGCGGGCGGGCGGATCGGCGATCTGTTCGGCCGCAAGCGGCTATTCGTCGCCAGCACGATGGGATTCGCCGCCGCATCGGTAGTCGGCGGCGCGGCCCAGAGCTTCGGCGTGCTCGTGGCTGCGCGCGGAGTGCAGGGCGTGTTCGCCGCGCTGATGGCACCCGCCGCGCTCTCCCTCGTGAGCACGACATTCACCGATCCGCGCGAGCGCGGCACGGCATTCGGAATCTGGGGAGCGATCGGCGGCGCCGGCGCCGCGATCGGGCTGCTGCTCGGCGGCGTGCTCACCCAATCGCTCTCCTGGCGCTGGACGCTGTTCGTCAACCTCGGATTCGCGATCGTCGCCGCGCTGGGCGCGATCGCGCTGCTACGCCGGGACGTACGTTCGGCCCGCGAGCCGATCGACGTCCCCGGGACGGTCACCGCGACCGGCGGCCTGTTCGCGCTCGTGTACGGCTTCGCCTACGCGCAGAATCACAGCTGGGGGTCCTCCACGACAATCACGTTCCTAGCGGCCGGAGCGGTGCTGCTCGCGGTGTTCGTCGCGATCCAGATCCGCGCCGCGCACCCATTGATGCCGCTGCGGGTCGTGCTTGACCGCAACCGCGGCGGGTCCTTCCTCGCCCTCGGGATCGTCGGCCTGGGCACCTTCGGCGTCTTCCTGTTCGCGACCTACTACCTGCAGCAGATCCTGGGCTACTCTCCGAGCCGCACCGGACTCGCGTTCCTACCGCTCTCAGCGGCGCTTGTGATCGCCGCCGCGGTCGCCAACTCGCGCCTTCTGCCTCGGATCGGTCCCCGGCCGCTCATCGCCGCAGGGATGGCGCTCTCGGCGATCGCCATGGGCCTGTTCGCGCAGCTCGGCGTCCACTCCAGCTACCCTGCGCACCTACTCCCCGCGCTGGTCGTCTTGGGCGTCGGGCTCGGCCTCGTGTACGCGCCCGCCACCGACATCGCCACCCGCGGCGTCGACCCGGGCGACGCGGGGGTCGCGTCCGGTTTGGTCAACGCAACCAACCAGGTCGGCGGGTCGCTCGGCCTCGCGCTCCTCAGCACCCTCGCCGCGACCGCCACCACGCACTATCTCGGGGGCAAGCACCCCACCCCGACCGTGATCGCCCACGCCGCCGTGCACGGGTACACAACCGGGTTCTGGTGGGCCGCCGGATTCTTCGCAGCCGGCGCCCTCATCACCGGACTGCTGCTACACGGCCGCGCCCCGGCCCCCGCACCGCAAACCGACGACCAAGCAAAGCTCCAACCCGCCGGCGCGTACTGACACCAAACGATCACACGTGAACACCGCCGCGACCGCGACTGCGACAGCGCGGTCGCGGCCAGCTGAGGACGCTCCTTTCAAATGCCATCTCCGCCGCTAGGCTGCGCGGGATTGCCTACCGTCACCTGCTTGTGGCCTACGACGGAACGTCGGAGGGGGATGAGGCGATCGTCGCCGCCGATCTGCTGGCTCAGCAACACGGGTCCCGCTTGACGGTCGTGGTCGTCGTCGAGTTGGAGCGACCGTTGCGATGGGTCACGCGCTGGCCCCGAGGGACGAGCGTCTGGAATGACGTCTTGCTCGACCGCGCACGTGCCGATCTCGAACGGGCAGCGCAGCTCGTGGAAGCGCCGGCGGACCTCACCGTGCTGTTCGGTCCGCCGCACCGGGCGATCCCCGACGGCGCGAACGAGTTTGACTGCGACGCCATCATGCTTCCGTCCCGCCCGCGACGCCGTCTCGCGAGACTGATCTCACGCGACCATGCGGCCGCGATACGGCGGCGCGCCTCCTGCGAGGTTCTCCAACCTCGCTGACGCCCACCAGCGTCGTGCAAGCCACTTGCTCTCTCGCACCAGAAGCACACGCCTCGCGCGGGAGTGACGCGCCGTTGGTATCGCGTGACAGCGGCTAGCTAAGACAGCTGCTCAGGCTCCCGTCCGGCTCGGTCACTGGCCCCTACGGGGGCCGGGCTGAGACGACGGCGTGAGCCTTCACCTGGGCGTCAACTTTCGCGGGTACTCCCCATGTCAAGCCGGTTGAAAACTGACCCCCGAACCGTCCCGCTGCCCAACAGCAACGACTGCCACGAACAGCAACGAGCTCCCGCCGGCGGCCCAGCGGCGCGCGCGACAGAAACCGCCGGCTAACGCGGGCTCTAGCTATCGACCTCGCTTCGCTCGGTCGGGATCACGCGACCAAACCACAGACCGAAGGGGGTGCATTTTCAACCGGCGAAAAGGGGTGCGATTTCGGCCGGCCTCGGGCACGGTGGGCTCGGGGCGCGGTCCCCGATGGGGTGTTTGCGCTGCGAGCTGGGGGGTAACCGTGAGCCAGGCGGGTTTGCCGTCTATAACCGTTTGCCATCTCTGACCGCGGGGCTGCTAGGGCGGTCGCGGATTGTCGTTCCGTCGTTGTTCTGGAGGCCGTGTTGCGGCTTCCCAATTTTCGATCTTGGATTGGATGTCGTATGGATTCTTCTCAGCAGAAGGTCGTGCAGTATTTGGGTGAGGCGCGGGCAACCGAGGACGCGCTGGTTCGCGTGCTGCAGTCACAAATAGCGATGACCCCTCGTGGCTCTTATCGCTCGGTTCTGGAGTCGCATCTACGAGAGACGCGCGAGCACGCAGCTCGCGTCGGAACCCGGCTCGAGGAGCTTGGCGAGGGCTCTAATCCAGTGCAGGCGGTGATCGGCTTCTGGGAGAGCGTGATCGGTCAGACGCTCGCACTGTCTAAGGCGCCGCTCGACCTTCTCCGCGGCTCGGGCGGAGAGGAAAAGGTGCTAAAGAACGCCAAGGACGCCTGCGCGACCGAGGCGCTTGAGATCGCGACGTACACGGCGATCGAGCAGCTCGCGCGCTCGATCGGCGATCAGAAGACCGCCACACTAGCCACTTCGATCCGCGCGCAGGAGAGGAAGATGCTCGATCGTGTAATGCGGGAGATCCCCGAGCTGACCGAGGCAGTCGTCCGGGCTGACGTCAAGGGCAAGCCGTCCTACGACGTTACGACGACCGGCGCCGCCGACGCCGGCCGCGAGGCGGGCGAGGCGGCGAAAAAGGTCTCGCGCAAGACGACCGCAGCAACCAAGCGCAGGGCGCGCCAGGCTCGCAAGGTGCCCGGTGTCGCCCAAGCCGAGGGTCAGCTCAAGGGAGCGGTGGCATCCGAGGGCGACTTGGCAATCGCGCGCTATGACGCACTGACGGCGGAGGAGATCACCGGCAGGCTATCCGAGCTATCGCAGATCGATCTGGCCAAGCTTGACTCCTACGAGCGCAAGAATCAGAACCGCGCCACGGTGCTCGGTCGCATCAGTTCGCTTCGAGGCGATGAGCCTTGGCCCGGGTATGACGAGCTGCCGGCCGACGAGGTGCGGGCTGTGCTGGCCGAGGGCGACGAGCACCGCGCCAGCCAGACTCGTTCCTATGAGCATGCCCACAAGAACCGCGCAACCGTCTTGCAGGCCACCTACCGCGAGCACAGCAACGCCTAACCGCGCCGTTCGAGATCCGTCGCAAACAGAAGGCCCAGCGCATCCGCTGGGCCTTCTCTGCGATCGCGCCGATCCCGGTCGCCCGTGGTGCGCGGCAGCACGGTGAGCGGCTCTGGACGCCCGCATCGGCCGCGCCAACCGGATGTCGGCATCCGCAGCCTGCGGTTGATCACGTGGAATGTGGCGCGGCGGAGATCGCGGATCGTCGAACAGGCCACCGCGTTGGCACGCCGCGAACCAGACCTCGTCGCGCTCCAAGAAGTCACGCGACGAACGCTGCCACTCTGGCGAACGGCCTTTCAGCTCATGGGTTTCGTCGACGTCAGAGCGTCGCTGGACCAAGCCGACCCGACACGGACCCCGCCGACGCGGCGCACGACCGGGGTGATGCTGGCGTCCCGAACGCCGTTTCGCGAGGTCCGCCGCCCGATCGCGGTCCCGTGGCCAGAGACCTCTCTGTGCGCCGCGGCCGAGACGACCCGCGGGCCAATAGAGGTTTGGTGTCTGCACGTTCCCAACGCCGCCAACGGTCTGGTCAAGGTCAAGACCCTTCAAGCGATCCGCCACAGCCTGGCGACCGCGGAGCCAGCGCCCCGCGTCCTCTGCGGCGATCTCAACACCCCCCGACGCGAACTTCCCAACGGCGAGGTGATCTCGTTTGCACGCGACCGGCACGGACGCTTGCGTCATGAACGCGGCGCCGAATGGGACGCTGCCGAACTTGCTGTCGTCCCCGGGCTGCAGCAACTCGGCTACCGCGACGCATACCGTGCCGTACACGGGTATGGCAGACCGGAGCCGAGCTGGACCTGGAGACGGATCGCGGGACACGACGGCGGGTGGCGCATCGACCACATATCTGTCTCCTCCGAACTGCGCCCGACCGCTTGTCTCTATCACCACGCCTGGCGCGACCGAGACCTGAGCGACCACTCCGCGCTCGAGGCCGACCTCGCCTAGGCGAACCCACATCCTGCGCTGGCGCTCCCACTTTCTACCGGCGGGGGTCTCGAGGCTTGCGGTTTGCGCGACAACCGCCTATCCCGATCGTGCGCGTTCGAGATCCTGCCGCTCGCATCCGCGTCAACCGAACCTGCAGAGACCGACATCACCCACAGTGCTGCCCACCGGCCCATGACGCTCATGGCGTCGCCTCTTTGGGCGCGTAAGACGAACGCGCGTTTGCGCTAGGTGACCTCTACTCACACGCATCTGAGGTTCAAGCACGCGCTTCCCGGGTAGTGCCGCTGCCCGATGGCCCGCGATAAGCGTGTTGCCGTGATCGGAGCCGGGTCCGCCGGCCTGGTCTGTGCGATCAACCTCGCCCGCGCTGGACTTGACGTGGTCGTGTTCGAGCATTCCCCAGCACCCGGCGGAGCGTCGTCGAGCGTCGAGGCGACCCTCCCTGGGTTTGTCCACGACCACTGCGCCGGGTTCAATCCAATGACGGTCGCGTCCCCGGCGATCCGTGAGCTCAACCTCGAGGCAGAGGGACTCCAGTGGGTGCGCCCGGACGCGATCATGGCGCACCCCTTCGAGGACGGGACGGCGATCGCGCTGCACCATGACCTAGCAGCCACGGTCGCCTCCCTAGAGGCCTCCCGTCGAGGTGCGGGGGTGGCGTGGAGCGAGCTCATCAACCAGTACCGCCCGCTGGCCCAGCGGCTCGTCGAAGCGATCCTCGGACCCCTACCGCCCGTCAGACAATCGCTCGCATTGGGAGCGGCGCTGCGCCGCGATGGCCTGCTTCTCGCTCGACGGATGACCGGCTCCGTAGAGGCATTCGGCCTTGACGTGTTCAACGGAGCCCGCCGTCCTACGGCGTGGCTGGCCGGCTCGGCCCAACATTCCGGGCTGCCGCCGTCGACCGCGGGCAGTGGAGCGTTCGGGTTTCTGCTCCAGCTGCTGGGCCATTCACATGGGTGGCCATACCCAGCCGGCGGCCAAGGAGAGATCACGAGAGCGCTGCTGAGCATCGCGGCGCGGGAGGGAGTCACCGTTCGCTGCCAGGCGCATGTGGTGCGGATCCTGGTGCGCGCCGGACGAGTCGTGGGCCTCCAGCTGAAGGACGGCGAACAGCTGCCGGCTCGCGATGTGGTGTCGACGATCAGTGCCCGCCCACTGGCCGCGATCCTTCCCGAGCAAACGCTTCCCGATCGGCTCCTGCGTCGGTTGCGTATCTGGCGCTACGGCACCGCGGCCTTCAAGCTGGACTACGCGTTGCGCACGCCGGTGCCATGGACGGCTCCCCAGGCGCGCGAGTCCACCGTCGTGCATGTGGCCGGCGACCTCCGAGAGCTCTCGCGGGCGGCTCAGGCCGGAAGCCGGGGCGAGGTGCCCGAGCGCCCCGCGCTGGTCATCGGACAGCACACCCTCTATGACCAAACGCGGGCGCCCGAGGGCCAGCACACGCTGTACTGCTATGCCCACGTTCCTGCCCGCCACGAGTGTTCTGACGGTGAGGTGATATCGCGGATCGAAGCGCAGCTTGAACGGTTCGCGCCAGGGTTCTCCGCCGCGGTCATGGCCCGGGCGGTTCGCGACCCGCAACGGACTGAGGCCGAGAACCCCAGTCTCGTCGGTGGGGACCTGGGGGGTGGCTCGATGGAGCTCGACCAGCAGCTCATCTTCCGCCCCGCCCCGGAGCTGTGCCGCCACCGCACGCCGCTGCCCGGCCTGTACATCACTGGGGCGTCCGTGCATCCCGGCGGCTCGGTGCACGGGATGGGAGGCCGGTCAGCCGCTCGAGCCCTGCTGGCAGACCGGCGCCTACGGCCCTGGCGAGCCTGATCTGATCAGGACTTCACCACGCCGGTCTCAGCGATCCGCTTCAAGCGCCGCAGCGACTCGATGTTTCGGTGGTGCACGAGCCAGTCGGTCAACGGATTGATCGCCAGGCGCGAGAGGGGATCCCCCGCCTCCTCACGCATCGTCACGTGGGTAGTGCCGTCCTGCGGGGTCAGGAGCAGCGTCACCTTGGCGGTGCCCAGCGGCCGAGCGCGAGCGTGAAGAACCAGTTGGCGTTGGGGCTCGACCTCTAGCACCTCGGTGTGATCATTCAGCTTTAACGGCCCGACTCCCACCCGGTGGTGGAAACGGGAACCCGCGGCCGGCCACGCGGGGTCGGCATCACGGATCGTGTCGGAACCAACCACCCAATCGCCGTAGGTTTGCGGGTCTGAGAGGACGGCGAAAACCCGCTCGGGAGGTGCGCTGATCTGCTGGTGAGTTGTGGCCACGCAAGCGTTCTACCCGCGGAGCACGCGACTAAAAGGCCTCTCGGCAATCCAAACGGACCACACTTAGCTAAACACCACTGATACCATTTTGGTATGCGAGGCGGCGACTACGTGATGATGGCCCGGCGACGCGCCGGGCTCACGCAGCGCCAGCTGGCCGAACTCCTCGGCCTCCGCCAGGCCACGATCGCACGCTGGGAACGGGGCGATCGCGGCGTCAGCCTCGACGACGTCGAGCTGGTCGCGCACGCGTGCGGCCTGCAGCTCGACGCGCATCTCCTCGTCGAGGACCGCAGCTGGTGGGCGCAGATCGCGATGCAGCTCGAACTTGATCCGCTCGAGCGAGTGCGGCGGCTCACCCCTCCGGGTGCTCCAGACATCGCAGCGGGGTTGTCCGAGCTTGCCGCCGCGGACGTGTTCGGGCTCGTCATCGGAGAGGTCGCTGGGGCGCTGCATGGCTGGCCGCTCGTGCTCGGTTCGTCGACGATCGAGGTGTGTGGGTTTGTCGACGGCGTGGGCTATCGCCTCCGACAGATGGGCGCTCGACAGACCCGGAGCGGCAGGCACATCGTTCCCGGCGGAGCGAGCATCGTCATCATCGAGGCGCCCGCCGGCACGGGAGGCGAAGCGGACCTCGCCCGCAACCGGGTGGCGTTCGACACACCGGCCGGCGAGGTTGACGCAGCCGGACTCATCGACCTGCTGAGAATCGCCGACGCGTCAGACGCTCGCACGGCCCGACGCGACTCACTCGCGCTTCAAGCGGTGCTCGATGTCCAACGTGAGCGCATCGCGGGCGCCTCCGATGAGCGGGCGGCGGGGGAGCGGCTCGCGGAATGGCTGAGCCAACAGACCCCGTCGCGTGAGTCCTGCCATCGCCGCTGAGCGCGAGGCGCTCCTAAAAGCTCTGCTCGATCACGGGCGTGCAGTTCGTCGTCATCGGCGGCGCCGGCATCCAATCCCATAGCCGTCGCTACGACACGCTCGACATCGATGTCACCCCCGACCGTGACGAGGCAAACCTGCACCGTCTCGCTGATCCGCTGAACGAACTCGACTGCCGCCTCGTCACCAATCCCGCGAACACAGCCGCCTGGGTGCCACTCCCGCCCGACCATTTCACGCCTCTCAGCCTCCTCGCCGCGACCGTCTGGAACCTGGCAACGCGACACGGCCAGCTCGACCTCACGTTCGCACCGAGCGGCTTCCCTGGCGGCTACGGAGAACTCGCCCCCCGCGCGGAGCACCTCACTGTCGCCTGGCACTCGCATTGCCGTGCTCGTGGCTGCCGACGACATCCACAAATCAAAGCGCGCGGCCGACAGGCCGAAGGACCGGGCGTACCTCCTAGCTGCCGGCGATCCAGGCCGCGAATAGCCGATCTGCGTGCGCTCAGGCGCTCATCTCGCACAAGCACTGGGAGGAGCTCACGCGCAGAGAGCCGGTGGTCGATCGAAGCGGCCTCCCGGGCGCTCCCTCGTTTCCGCGCGTTGGGGGTGCGGCGCCGAAGTGGGGTCGCGTCTCAGAACTGCTGTAAATGGTCGAGCCGGTGCTGTCAGAACGACGGCGTAGGTTCCCTCAAGTCCTGGCAGACGATGAAGGAGGCCTACGCCGTGAGACGCACCGTACCGCCGTCGGCGGAGATACAAGCGAGCATCGACAAGCTGTTGTCGAAGGGGATGGTCGATGACCCGCAGAAGATGTTGTCCGAGCTCGCCCGGCTCGGCGCTCGGTTGATCATCCAGCGGGCGGTCGAGGACGAGTTCGATACGTGGCTCGGCCGGGCTCGCTATGAGCGTCGGCCCGAGGCAGAGCCGGGGAAGCGCAACGGGTTTCGACCCCGGCATCTGCAGACGGCTGAGGGTGAGCTGCGGATCGAGATCCCGCAGGTCCGCGAGGCGGTCGATGCCGTTCGTCTCGAAGCTGTTCCCGAAGTGGCACTGCAAGCGGCTACTGAGAACGGACCCGCTCAAGGCGCTGATCATCGGCGGGTTCGTTCGCGGCCTGTCGATGCGCGACGTCGAGTCGCTGTGCGAAGAGGCGGGGCTCGGGAAGACGTCGAAGTCGACCGTCGCCCGGATCTGCGCGGAGCTGCACGAGCGGTTCGAGGCGTTCTGTCGCCGCTCGCTCTACGACGTCAACCTGGTCGTGCTGTTCCTCGACGCGATCTACCTGCCCGTCCGTCCCAGCGGCCCGAAGGAGGGCGTGATCTGCGCCTGGGGGATCACCGAAAACGGCAGCAGAGAGCTGGTTTCGGTGCGGTTGGGCGCGCGGGAGGCCAAGGAGGACTGGCTCGAGCTCGGCCGTGATCTCATCAGCCGTGGACTCGCCGCACCCAGGCTTGTCGTCGCCGATGGTGCACCCGGACTGATCAGCGCGGTCGAGGAGATCTGGCCGCGCGCCGATCGCCAGCACTGCGCCGTTCACCGCCTGCGCAACCTGCTGGCGAAGCTGCCGAAGTCAGAACAGGACCGGATCCGGTTCAACTACTGGTCAGCGCTCACCGACGCGACCAGTGTCAAGGACGGCAAGCTCCGCCTCCAGGTCCTGATCTCAGAACTCGAGCACGGCGGCTACGAGTCGGCCGCTCGCTGCCTCGCTGACGACCTCGACGCGCTCGTCGTGCACCTGCGCTACCCGCTCAGACACCGCGAACGATGGCGGTCAACGAACCTCCTCGAACGCTCGCTCGGCGAGGTCCGCCGGCGCACGAAGGTGATGGGCCGCTTCCCCGGCGAGACCAGCTGCCTCTCACTCGTCTGGGCCGTCCTCGACCTGTTCTTCAGCCACGCCAGCAACGGCGCGACGTTCACCGACGTCGACCGCCAACACCTCTACCGAATCAAGTACCAGCAAGCCGACCCTGACACGCTCGACGAGGAGGTGACCGCCGCATAGACTCAACCACGGGAACCTGAACCGCGCGCGAATTTACAGCGGTAA
>CAVYGK010000003.1:0-42119 GCA_963768015.1 uncultured Solirubrobacterales bacterium | reverse complement strand
ACCACGATGCTAGATCGCCTGGCGCGAACCACGCCACAGTCCCCTGCCGCTTCAGTCGCCTCTAACGGACCGACACGACGATTTATGCATGCATGGTCCCCGGGCAATCCGGGTCCGTCCGGACGCCCAGGGAGTCGGGGAAGTGGGGGCGCAGTTCCCCGACGTTGAGTTTGTTCCATCAAAAGCCGTGGTCGCCGCGGCTGGCCGGCGGCGCCGCCTGACGGTTACGGAGACCATTACGCGCGCGTTGTTCTACCCGCTCGCGTCCGCGCCAAACCTCAGCTCATGCTCGCGCGACTACGGCGGGGACCTCAGGATGCGCGGCCCGCGTTGTATGCGGCCTCAAATGCGGTGTCACCGAGCGCCGCTCGCAGTCGGGCGAGGTCGGCATCGCGCAGCCGGACTCCAGGCTGTCGAAGCGTGTACCGAGCTTGTTGTGGATCGCGTCGGCGGTGCCGTGCAGCGTCGCGGCTGTTTGTGCGTCTCCGGCACGACTGGCTATCAACGCTAGGCCGAGGTGGGCGTAGGCGACCATCAGTTGGTCGCCGTTGCGCTGCGCGATGGCGAGCGATTGATCGAACATCTCACGGGCATCGGTGTCGGCGTTGTCGAGGTATGACGCGAAGCCGAGCGTGCACGAATACGAGCTCAGGCCTCGTCGGTCGCCGATCTCTCGTGCGAGACGGACTCCCTCGGCGAGACGCGCGCGCGCGACGCCGATCTCTCCGCCTTCCATCTCGAGGTAACTGAGGTTGTTGAGAGTCGCTGATATGCAGCACTTTGTTGCCGGCCTGGCGAGACATTTCCAGGCTTTTCTCGACCGTGCGCGCTCGCTCGGTGTGACTCAGGCGCGGAGAGGATCCCCTCTCATCAGTAACAGCGCCGTGAGATGCCGGTCGTCCAGCGCCGTGGCCAGGGCGAGCCCCCTGCCAGTGAGTTTGAGGTGGGCCTGCTCGTTGCCTCGACTCCCATTGATGACAGCGAGAACGTGTAGCGCTTCGGCACGGAGGTAGCTCATCCGAAACCGCACCGGCGATCGCGAGCGCTTCCTGAGCACGGGCGGCCGCTGCGCTGTACTCCCCCGTGATCATGGTGAGCAGGATGGCTGTGGCGACAAGAGCACGGCCGCGCAGGAGCGTGGGCCGCTGAGCATCGGAGCGATCGAGCACGGCGGACAGTGCCTCCGCGCCCTCAGCCCGGGGCTCCCGGTAAAGCCAGAAGTAACACAGCGCTCGGCCCAGCCGCAGTCCCGCGGCGGGGTCGCGATCGTGGAGACTGTAGGAGATTGCGGCGCGGAGATTGTCGAACTCGAGCTCGAGGCGGTCGAGCCACTCAGTCTGGCCGTGGCCGATCAGCTGCGGCGCTGCCGTCTCCGCCAGAGCAAGGTAATGGTCGCGGTGCGCGGCGCGCAACGCGCTCTCCGCCTCGTGGCTTCGCGCCCGCAGCTTTGCCGCCGCGTAGTTCCCCACGGTCTCCAGCAACCGGTAGCGGAGCGATCCGACGTCGTCGGTCTGGAGCAGGCTTTTGTCGACTAACGCGGCGAGCCGATCGAGGACGCTGACGGGGGAGTCGAAGCCCGCGCCTACCACCACCTCAGCGCTGTGGAGGTCAAACCCGCCTGGAAACACAGAGAGGCGCTCGAGCGTCTCCTGTTCTTCAAGGCTCAACAGGCTGTATGACCAGTCGATCAGGGCTTGGAGGGTTTGCTGTCGCGCGGGCGTCGTGCGATTTCCGCCAGTCAGCAATTGGAAACGTTGATCGAGCCGATTCTCGATCTCGTCTAGCGAGAGCGTGCGCAGGCGCGCAGCGGCGAGCTCAATGGCGAGCGGGATCCCGTCCAGGCGGCGGCATAGGCGCGCGACCGCAGATGCGTTCTGGGCGTCGACGGCAAAGTCGGAGCGTTGCTGGCGCGCGCGATGAGTGAACAACCGAACCGCGTCGCACGAGAGCAGGCAGTCGGGATCGGCGCCGGCGGGGGGCACGGACAGCGAGGGGACCCGATATAGATGCTCGCCTTCGATCGCGAGCGGCTCGCGGCTGGTGGCGAGAACGGAGATCCTCGGACACCCGCGCACCAACTGGTCGGCAACGTTGGCGGCAGCGTCGATCACATGCTCGCAGTTGTCCAAGATCACAAGTAGCTGCCGGTCGCCGCACGCCGCGACCAGCGACTGCGTCAGCGATCGTCCAGGCTGCTCCGGGACCCCGAGCACGCTCGCCAGCTTCGCCGGGACCAGTGCGGCGTCAGTCAATGGCGCGAGATCGACAAACCAGACCCCATCGCCCCACTCGCTTTGGCTGCTCGCCGCGAGCTGCAGGCCGAGCCGGGTCTTGCCGACGCCTCCCGCGCCAGTCAGCGTGATCACGCGGGCGCGCGACAGCAACTGCCGAAGTTCATTTCGCTCGCGTTCTCGACCAACGAAGCTGGAGACCTGGGCGGGCAGGTTGTGAGGCGGGTGGTGGTCGTTGCGCGGTCCCAGCGTCGACTCCGATACTCCAGCGACCGACGCCGCGCGCGCACGAACTGTCGCTTCAACATCCAGCGACGCGTCCTGGAGAAGGATCGCCTCCTGAAGACGGCGCAGCGGCGCGCTCGGCTCGATCGCCAGCTGGTCGACCAGGACGCTCCTGGCATTCTGATAGGCGGTCAGCGCATCCGCCTGCCGGCCGCATCGGTACAGCGCGAGCATCAGCTGCGCGTGGAGATGCTCGCGCAACGGATGCTCCTCGACCAGCGTCTCGAGCTCGCCGACCAGCTCAGCCTCGCGGCCAAGCTCAAGCTCAGCCTCCATGCGCTTCTCGAGCACCGCCAAGCGCAGCTCTTCCAGCCGCCTGATCGCCGGCTGCGCGAACGACGTATAGGACAGATCGAGCAGCGGAGGCCCGCGCCACAGCTCAAGCGCCTCGCGCAATTTCGCGGCCGCCTCCGCCGGCTCGGCCTCGTCCGCGTCACGCACCAGCTGCTCGAAGCAAGAAAGGTCCAGCTCGTCGCGATCGACGCGCAACAGATATCCCGGCGCGCGGGTGGCGATCCGGCCGCCGGTGTCGCCGAGCGCCTTGCGCAGATGCGAAACCCGGACCTGCAATGCGGTCCGTCCCGACTGCGGAACCTCCTCGCCCCACAGTTCGTCGATCAACCGGTCAGCGGACACGACCTCGTTCGCGCTGAGCAGCAGCAGCGCCAACAGCGCCCGCTGAGCCCCCGGGAGCGAGACCAGACACTCCCCATTTGAGACCTCAAGCGGGACCGAGGATTCGAAACTGCATCTGCTTAGCGATCGATTAGCGCCCTGAAAGCGGACCCGCTCATTGTCCCTGATGCTGGCCCGGAGCCACAGCCTAAGAGCCGGGCCAGCCTCCACCGGCACGGTCGAGAAGCAACGACCGGCCGGGGTGCGGGCGCAGTTCCCTTGGCTCCGGCGGGTCTGATTAAGGCCCGCTGGAGCCACCCAGGGAGATGATCCTAATTTTGGCGCATCGGCGCACCGGATCTCGCCATCCTTGCAGACCTTGTGCCTCCAGGACGACCACGGTGCCCGCCGGCTAGCGACTCGTCCGAGCGTTGCCGCTGAGACCGGCTCGGCGTGGGTATTAAGTCGCTCACAGCCCGCTCGTTCTCCTGCACGTGGGGAGCAGGAGATCACCCGTCCAACCAGTGGAGCGCCCAGTGATCACCTCACCTCGTCGTCTCATCAGCACCGCCGCAGTTCTGTGCGGCCTGGGGGCCGTGGCCCTCGTCTCCCCGATCGTCCCTGATGCCGGGGCCAACGTGGTCAACCCCACGTCTCCTGTCAATCTCAGCACCTGCAGCCCCTCGGCCCTTAGCCAGCCGTTCGCGCCGTGGCTGGATTTCGCCGATTACGAGCTAGCGCCTGGCGGCGACTTCGAAAGCTCGGCGTGGACGTTGTCCGGCAGGGCCCAGCGTGTCGCGGGAAGCGAGCCGTACGCGGCGACAGGACACCTCGGCTCCTCATCGCTGTCTCTGCCGGCCGGGTCGTCGGCACGGTCGCCTCTCACGTGCGTGGACGCGGCCTACCCGTCGATCCGCTTCTTCATTGCGGGCGAGGGATCGATCGCCGTCAGCATCGTGGACGGGAGTTCGGTGCTCCCCGCTGGCATCGCGATCGCCGGCGGTGAATGGTCGCCATCGCCAATCATGATCACGTACTCGGCGGTGCTGGGGGCCCTATCAGGCGGCAGCGCCCAGGTGGCTGTGGCCCTCACCGGGCTCTCCGGCGATCCGCAGGTCGACGACGTGTTCATCGACCCGTGGAGTCACGGATGATCGCTCTGCTGCGCGGTTGACAAGCGAACATCACGCGCGGAAGGCCGACGCGGCCGAACTCCGAAGCCAACAAAACGCCCAAAGAGCACTCCGGCGGCGAGTGGGACATCACACTCTGAGCGGATACCGGCCAGGGCAACCTGAGAAGTAGCCTTTCGGGCCTAACCTTCCCGGCGAGAAGGAGGAGGCTTCGTAATGGCGACCGTCGAGCAAGCCGCTGAACTTATCCGCGACAAGAACGTGGTTGCTGCCATCGGGTTCCGCGAAAGCGATATTTACCCCACGGATGCGACGCCTGGTGAACGACCAACCCGCATCGTGGCTCCTGATCCGCGCGGGCGGTTTCGCAAGGTCCGACATCACGCTGGGAACCCATCCGGAACCTACGAGGATGACAGTCCGGAGTATTGGCGGGAGCTCACCGAGGCGCTTGCTCCGGCCGCGGCAATCCTCGTCCTCGGTCATGGGGGCGGGAAGGCCAACGCGTCGCATCACTGGGTGACCTATGTCGAAAAGCACAGACCAGATATCGCCGCGAAATTGGTGGCTGATGTCCGAATCGACATCGATCACATCGATGATCGACAAGTCCTGCGACTCGCACAGGTCTACTTCGCAGAGGCGTGAAACCGCGACCGGTGATCCGGTCGGCTTAGAGCTCGCCCCGTTCTCTCTTGGTCTCGACGGCTTTGCGCGCTTCCTCCGTCAGGACCCCGCTTTCGCGTTTTGTCTCGACGGCTTTGCGCGCTTCCTCAGATAGCTCCCCTCGCTCCCGTTTCGTTTCTACAGCTGCCTGGGCCGACTCCCGTCGATCCTCGGCAGTCCGTCCCGTATGCGGCTGGCTGCCGAGCTCCGCCCAGTCGCTCTCGCTCATGTCCACGCCGTAGTAGTCGGCCGCCTGTTTGATGTTCGCAAACGCCAATGCGCGGTCCTCATCGGACACGTCAGTTACTTGGTCGAAACGCGCGATCGCGTTTCGGACGTGCGTGGCGTCGGTCAGGGGCTCTTTCCGTTCGTTCGGAAACGCGAACACGCTATCGGGCAGGTCGCTTCGCTCGGTCAGCTCGCCATGCTTTTCGTGCGGTTTCCAAGTCGTATTCATCGCCTGGATCCTCCTGTGGTTGTTTTGTACCGCTTGTCCCGCGTCTGATCCGGGCCCCCGACCGCGGTAGCGGGAGCGAGCCGTCAGAAGCATTTCGCGCGGATGGGCGAATCGGCGTCACGCAATCTGAACGATTCTCCGCCCCCGGGACGGATTGACGGTGGTCGGTGGCTCGCCTGATTGCGGTCCATGCTACGTGCCGACGCTCAATGGTTTCTCAACCCGGAGGCCGCGGCGTGGCGCGGCGCGGCGCGTCACGTCACGCTGTCAGCAGGAGCGCGTGCACGCGATGCTCGATCTCGAGCCGGGGCGCGTCGCCGTCGACGTCCGTCGGGAGCTCCACGACGGCGTCGTCACCGGCCAGTTCTATCTCCAGCGTGAACGCCGCCGGCGGCGCCGCCTCGGGAAGCTCGATGACCTGGTCGCTCTGGAACAGCGCGATCACGCGTGGATCGATGTAACTGGCACGGGCGACCGCCGGCGTGTTGCCGAGCGCGGAGCTCACCTCGCGCACTGCCCGGGTGACCGCTCTCGGGCCACGATTTCCGGTCTTGTGCTCGCGGGCCAGGGCGACAGCGGCCAGCACGGTCGCCGACCAGGTGCGGAACTCCTTGGCCGAGTACGGGCCTTCCCCCCATGCGCGCAGCGTGTTGTTTACGTCGGGAGCGTGGACCCGTTGCCACCCATGCTCCGACCGATACACGAGGAGCTCATCCGGCGCGCCGCGGCGGCGCTTGAGCTCGCCGAGCGCAGCGACCGACTGTGGATCGCGCACCGTCATCCGGCGACGCTTGCCCGACTTCGCAACGAAGTCGAAATGGACCTCAGATCCGCGCAGTGTCACGTTCTCGCGCCGGAGCGTGGTGAGGCCAACGTGGCCGTTATCGCGCGCGTAGCGGTCCCAGCCGACCCTGAACAATCCGATATCGAGCAAACGGATCGCGAGCGCGAGCGTCCGATCGCGCTCGCCGCGGCGCCCACCGAGCAGACTCCTGCTCGTGGTGGCTCGGATTCGAGGCAGCTTGCCCGCGAACTCGAGCATGTCGTCGTACTTCTCGTGGTCTCGGCGCGCACGCCACAGCGGGTGATACAGGTACTGTCGACGCCCTTTGGAATCGAGGCCGGTGGCCTGCAGATGCGCGTTCGGGGACGCGGCTATCCAAACGTCCGTCCAAGCCGGCGGGATCCGAAGTGCACGAACCCGCTCCAACGTCTCGGTATCCGCCGTAGGCTCCCCAAGCGAGTCGAGAATTACCCACTCCCCGTGGCGGCGCTCGCGGCGCAGACCAGGCTCGCCCCCGTGGACGTACACAAGCTCATCCAGCTCCGTGGGCATGGATTGATCCGGTGTAAAAGCCGTGGTCACCGCCACTTCTTTGTACACCGTCGCGAGCAGCTAACCAGCCAGATGGTCAGGGGGCAGGCCCGCTGGCCCGCCCCCTTTGACCCTCCGGCTGCTGGTTCGATCGAGGGTTTAGTGTCCCCGGCCGAAGTCCCGCGGGAGCACTGCGACGCCGCCGTAACGGACGCCGAAGCGAGCCGGAGCGACCGTGTGGAAGCCCTCGTACGGCGAGAGTGTGTCCGCGCCGAGCTCGTCGGTGACCGCGACGACCTGATTCGGGTCACCGCCCTGGTCACCGCTGCCGCTGACCGTCGAGGTCGTCGCGTAGATCGTGACCGTGCCGTTTGCGTTCACGCGGCCGCTGATGTTGCGCAGCCCGTCGGTGGCCGGAGCCCACGGCTCGTTGCTGCCGCCCGCCTGGGTGTTGTCCCCGGTCGGGTAGCCCGGAACCGTGTACGGCTGGCCGAGGTTCAGGCCATTCTGGATCGTGTAGTCCTTGACCCACTCGGTGCCGTTGAACGTCCACTTCTGCAGGCCGGTGTAGCCGTTGCCGACCTCAGCCTGCGCGTCCGCGTACGGGTCGGTCGCCGGGTCCGACGATGTGGCGAAACTCCCGCTGCCCTCATCGGCGACGTACAGCGTGTCCCTGTTGGCGAACCACAGACCGAACGGGAAGTCGTTGTTGTCGGTCGAGGCCAGCTGGGTGTTGAAGCCCTTCAGGACACACAGCTGGTACACCGTGCCAGGCGACGGCGCCTGAGCACCGGCCGCGGGCAGGCCGACGCCATTCGAGCACGCGCTGCCGGTGGTGTCGACGAAGTAGACGGTGTTGACACCGTTGGAGCCGGAGCCCTTCGTGTAGTACGCGACGTTGTCGTACTCCGTGAGACCACGGAAGTTCGTGTCCTTACCGGGCTTGTCGGCCTGATCGCCCAGTTCCGTGACGTTGAACGTCGCCAGCTGCGTGGGGGCGCCAGGCGTCTGGGTGCCCTGAGGCGCAAACGACTGCCCGAAGATCTGCGCTCCCGTCGCGTCGATCAGGTCGGTCGGAACGGTCGGGTACGCCTTCTTGCCGGTGTTGCCGTTGTTGTCGTTGCCGGCCGTGACAAAGTCGTCGAGGCCGCCGGTGTTCTCCAGCAACGCCGCACGACCGTTGTCGCCGCTGTAGGCGTTGGTGTCGGTGAACGTCCACCGCCCGTCGCTCGACAGGTTGCCGACCACGCGGTAGACGCCACCCGCGGTCAGCGAGCTGTTCTCACCGGTCAGGTCAGGGTTGGTCGGGTCGAACACGCCGGGAGTGTTGGAGTTCGAGGCATCAAGCGTGCCCGTCGGCACGTCGTAGCCGAGGAAGCTCAGATCCTCGCCGTTGGTCGACAGGTTGATCGCGAGCTCGGACTTCGACTCAAAGCTCGTCGTCATCCCGCTGGTCGGAACGTGAACGACGCCAAGAGGCCGGCCGTGCAGGCTCACGTCGAACAGGTCAATCGGCGTGCCCACGCCGAAGCTCCCGTCGACCGAGGCGTTGTTGAACACGTACGGGTACTGCCCGTCGACAACCGCCTGGGGGTAGCCAGGGTCCGTGGTCGGCTCGGGGTCGAGAGAGCTGCTGTAGTTGTTCGCGTACGGCAGGTTCTGGCCGACGGTGATGTTGACGCCGTGGCGCGGGTAAACGGTCCCGCTGATCACGAGGCTGCCGGGAACAAGCGCGCTGTGCTGTCCGAACTCGTGGTGACGGTGAGGGGCGAAGCCATCGGCAGCCGCCGTGGAGGCGAACGTCAGAGCTGCCGACGCCGACACCGCCAGGGCGCCGGCTTGCAGCATGCGGACGCGCCGTGTTGCGCGCCCGGGGGAGGACTCGGTTTCCATCGAGGTCTTCTCCAGAGTTGAATAACGAGAAATAGGAGCCTGTCGTCGCACTCGTCCGGGATTTCCGCGAAAGGCCCGGGCGGCACCGTAGAAACAAGCTGTGGCGCAGGTGTTAACGAGGCGTGTCCAAGATACGGAAACAGGAGCGGCAATCTGCGCCGACCTGACACGCCTCGGCCGTTTGCCGACGACTTGCTGGGTGCTCGGCCCGCTCAGACCGGGCGGCCGGTCTGACCGCACCCGGCCCGAAGATTCGGCTCGAGGCTTCCGATCGTCATTATCGTCTGCCGCATTGCATTCGGCTCGATGCCACCCGTGTTGGATTGATATGGATGGTCGAGGAAGTAGACGATCAACAGGCAGGCGGCCACGACGCTAGCGAGTCCGGCCAGCAGCAGTCCGTGGACGTAGAGCGCCTCGCGCGGGTCTGCCATCCCGAGCTGGAGCAACACGGCCACAACGCCACCAAAGATGAGCGCTATCCATAACGGCGTCGACACGGCTGGGGTGTCCTCGCTCAACCGCTGGAGACGTCCAGCAGTGCGCGTGGCGGCCAGGTCGAGAAGCTCCTGAAAGCCAAGCCGTTCGCGAGCCGAGCGCAGCTCCAGTCGTCCGAACACAGCGCGGTAGGCCCCGATCCAATAATCAACGAGCGGGCTCGAGTGCACGTTTCGCATGGCTGGCCACTCCTGGTGTACGACCGCAGGCCCGTAGCAAACGAGATCAGATCGCAGCTGGTCGCGCTGGGAGGGCGGAAAGAAGGCCGCGGTGCGGGCCATGTCCAGCACAGCTGTGGCCTCGGACTCCGATCCCGTCTTGGCGCCGTCGTAGGTCTGAAAGGCGGCGAGGATCACAAAAGCGACAACGACAGCGAACAGGGTTCCAGTCACTGTGACCATCGGCCTACCCCGACCCGAGTCGGCCAACAGCGGGCGGCCCGCTGGCATTTCTCATCGGGAACCCGCCCCTGGTCGATCTCAGCGGTGGCGGCGCGACC
This sequence comes from uncultured Solirubrobacterales bacterium, assembly GCA_963768015.1. Lineage (GTDB taxonomy): Bacteria > Actinomycetota > Thermoleophilia > Solirubrobacterales > Solirubrobacteraceae > Palsa-465. The sequence continues at coordinate 32,527 of CAVYGK010000003.1, read as the reverse complement.
GTGACCAGCTGAAACGCTGTCCGGCCGATCGGTGCCCTGTCGCACCAGGGCGCGCGTGGCACGTCGCGACCTGGCCGTCGAGGCGGTGAGCTCTTGCGGCAGCTGGGCCGCCGCCTGACATCGTCAGTCTTTGGCCGTGAACGCGTCGATGCGCTCGGCGTACGCGACCGCCTGGGCGCGCAGGACGGCGAGATGGCCGCCGGGTACCAGGTGGAGCTCGGCGCCTGGGATGAGGCGGGCGAGCTCGCGGCTGTCGGCGATGGGCACGATGTGGTCGCGCCGGCCGTGCAGCACGAGTGTCGGGACGCTCACGTTCCGAAGACGTCCCCTGACGTCGTAGCCGTTTCCGGCTTCGAGCTGGCGGCGCATCCCGTGCCCATCGTCCCCCTCGGCTACGACGGCGACCCTGGCCAACAGCCTCGTGCATCGGCGCGAGCGACCTGCGGGACGGCCGGCGATGAGCGTCAGGGTCCGCACCCGCTCTGGGTGCGCGAGGCACAACTCGATAGCGATGCGAGCTCCCATCGAGAAGCCGACAATGTCGGCGACGCGGGCGCCGACGGCGTCCATCGCGGCGAGCGTGTCCCCCGCCATCAGCCCGTAGCTGTACGGTTCGTCGGGCTTGTCGCTTGAGCCAACCCCGCGGTTGTCCGCGGCGAGCACACGGTGGTGGCGGGCGAGCGCGTCGATGAGCGGCCGGTACTCGCCGGTGTGGACGCCGAGCCCGCCAATGAGCACGAGCGAGTCCCCGGTCCCGGCCAGCTCGTAGTGGATGCGAACCCGATTGCTGTCGGCGCTCGGCATGCGCTCAACATAGTGCCGCGCATGCGCCGGACCGGCGGAGCGAGAGTCGCCGCTGCCCGAACCCGCAGAAGCCGGAAGTTTGGCCAAGTCAGCTGCGATGCTGTCCAGGTCGCCAAACGTCGAACTCGACGTCGCGCGCTCGTTCGCAGAACAGGTCATCGTCGTCCGAGGCGGCCCGCAAGAGAGTCCGCAGTCCGGTTTCGAACTCGGCGTAGCGGGCTGCGAAGAGATGAGGCGTGGAGCTTGAGAGAGAGAACGTTGCTGCGATGACCTGATCGATGGAACGCTCGACGACCTCGCCGCGTGAGACCGTGAAGTGTTGCGGTCCGACAAACCCCGCGGCGCGGTAGACCTCGGTCTCGTCGCCGCCGGCAAAGCTCGGGCGCACCGACCGTCCCGCGCGAGGCGCCGGTCCAAGGTATGAGCGCACCAGCGCCTCGATCTCCCCATACGGCGGTCGCGGTCGCGGGAGAGGGTCGACGCTCTCGTCACCTCGGTTCGTCGTGGCGTGGACATGGACACACGCGCCGCCCGCGCGAAGCATCGTGCGCACGATCCCCAACACCTCGACGCGCTTCATCCAATGCAACGACTGGGCGAACGTGGCGAGATCAAAGTCGCCGAGACCGGCGGGCAGTTGCTCGCCACGAAGGCGCCTCCAGGCCACATTGCCGATCCCGGCTCGCTGCGCTGCCAGCCGCGCCTCCGCGATCATCCCTCCGTCGGCGTCGATCCCGACGATCTGATCGACCAATGGGGCGAGCAGCAGCGTCAGCGACCCCGGACCGCAACCGAGATCCAACGCTCGAGAATCGCGGCCCATTCCGACCGCCGAGACGATCTGTGCGGCCATCTGCTTCGGATACGCCAACCGGCCGACAACGTAGAACCCGGCGCTCTGGGCATACAGGGTCTCATCCCACTCCCAGGACTCCGCCATACCCCGATTATCGTCGGGCTCCTGCATCCTCAGTGTGATGCTGGTCAGGCGTTGCGCTGTTGGCGCGCGTGGTGGATTGTCCTTGACGGCTTCGGGCTGACCCTTTCTGCTTCGGTCGCCTCCGAGCGGGGCTGACTTATTCGTGGAGTTGTCGCCCGTTGCCGTCAAGGACGTCCTGGCGTGACCTAATAGAAGCGTGGCAGCGCCTCCACTGAGGAATGTCCGCCAGGAGTCCGCTTCATCGGTTCATCAAAACGAAGGGACAGGGCAGATGGTGACGATCGGAGTCGATCCGCACAAGCAGACTCATACCGCCGCCGCAGTCGACCCGCTTGGGGTGCAGGTCGCGCACCGCACAGCACCCGCGCGGCCGGCCGGGAACGGTCAGCTGTTGGAATGGGCTCGAGCGCTGGATTGCGAGCGGGTGTGGGCGGTGGAGGACGTCCGCAACGTCTCGGGATCGCTGGAGCGGTTTCTGATCGACCGTGGCGAGACCGTGGTGCGGCTGGCGCCGCAGCTGATGGCCGGCGCTCGTCGCGGCGTGCGCACGCGCGGGAAGTCTGATCCGATCGACGCGCTCGCGATCGCTCGCGCCGCGTTGCGCGAGGGCGTGGAGACGCTCCCGACCGCAAGATTGGTCGGTCTCGACCGCGAGATCCGCATGCTCGCGCTCTACCGCGAGCGACTGCTGGACATGCGCACCCGACTGTCTAACGAGCTGCGCTGGCAGCTGCACGATCTATGGCCCGACTGGGAGCTCCCTGCCAAGGCGCTGACCCAGCCCGGCTGGCAGACGAAGGTCGCCTCCCGCCTGGCGCGTGCCGAGCAGACCACCCAGGTCCTGATCGCGCGCGACACGATCCGCCGCATCCGCGAGCTCAGCCGCGCCACCAAAGACCTCTACGACAAGCTCGCCGCCCTAGTCAGAAAGGTCGCGCCGCAGCTGCTGGCCGAACCCGGGATCGGCGTGCTGCTCGCCGCGAAGTTCATCGGCGAGATCGCCGGCATCGACCGCTTCACCTCAGACGCGCAGCTCGCGCGCCTCGCCGGCTGCGCCCCGATCCCAGCCTCCAGCGGACGAACCGACCGCCACCGCCTCGACCCCGGCGGCAACCGACGCCTGAACAGCGCCTTCTACATGCTCGCGATCATCCGCATCAGCCAGGATCCTCGCACCGCCGTCTACCTCCAAAAACAACGCGTCAACGGCAAAACCAAACGCGAAGCAATCCGCAGCCTCAAACGACACTTAGTCCGCCGCGTCTACCACCTCCTACACGACCCCAACAGCATCCCGACCACGATCTGCTTGACATAGAAGACTCACGAACATCCAGATTCTTCCGGACTTGACGCATGCCGATATCGGAATATGATGCCGCCCATGGCACGAGCAGCGACGACGTCGGACGTCTTCAACGCGATCGCCGAGCCGCAGCGCCGGGAGATCCTGGTGGTGCTGCGGGCGGGCGAGCGGCCGGTGACCGAGTTGGCCCGGGAGTTGGGGATGACCCAGCCGGGGGCGTCCAAACACCTGCGGGTGCTCCGGGAGGTCGGGCTGGTGCGGGACCGCAAGGCAGGCAAGCAGCGCATGTACGGCCTTGACGCCCGCGGGCTGCGACCGGTTCACGAGTGGACCGGCGGGTTCGAGCGGTTCTGGAACGAGAGCTTCGACCGGCTGGACGAGTACTTGCAGGACCTCAAGCACGCACGACAGGAGGAATGACCGATGGCAGCGACAGGACGGGACGCGCCGGCACAGTCAGGGACGGCCGACCGCGAAATCGTGATCTCTCGAGTCATCAGTGCCCCACGGGAGCTGGTGTTCGAGGCGTTCACCGAGGTGCGGCACCTGTCGCGGTGGTGGGGACCGGAGGGGTTCACCACCACCACGCGGGCGTTCGAGTTTCGCGTCGGCGGGGAGTGGGACTTCGTAATGCACGGACCCGACGGGACGGACTACCAGGAGTGGATCTCCTGGACGGAGATCGCCCCGCCAGAGCGGATCGCGCTGCTGCACGGTGAGTCCCGCGGCGACCCGAACGCCTTCGAGTCGGTCCTCACGTTCGCGTCCGACGGCGCGGCGACCCGGATCGAGATGCGTGCGGTGTTCCCCACCAAGGAGCTGCGCGACGAGGCGGTCGAGAAGTACCACGCGATCGAGGGCGGCCGGCAGACCCTGAGCAACCTGGCTGCCTACGTCACCGAGCTTGTTCGGAAGGGAGTTGAGGGCTGATGGCCGGAAGGGCGTTCTTCAGCCTGACGATGTCGCTGGATGGGTTCATCGCGCCCGAGGAGCGCATGGATGACCCGGATGTGCAGCGCTGGATGGCACAGTGGATGGAGCTGCAGCAGTGGATATTCCCGCAGCGGTTCTTCCGGGAGAACCTGAAGCTCGGCGAGGGCGGCGAGGAAGGGCGCGACAACGACATCGCGCGGGAGACGTTCGAGCGCACCGGCGCGAGCGTGATGGGCAAGCGCATGTTCGACCTCGGCGAGCAGGCGTGGCCGGAGGAGGCGCCGTTCCACACGCCGGTCTTCGTGGTGACGCACGAGAAGCGTGACGCCTGGGAGCGGCCGGGTGGGACCACCTTCCACTTCGTCAACGACGGCATCGAGCGCGCGCTCGGCCAGGCCCGCGAGGCCGCCGGAGACCGCGACGTCCGCATCGCGGGCGGCGGCGCGACGATCCTGGAGTACGTGAACGCGGGCCTGATCGACGAGTTCTCGATCGCGCTCTCACCCGTGCTGTTCGGCTCCGGAATCCGCCTGTTCGAGGGCGTGGACGCGGGCCGCGTGGCCCTGGAGCCGGTCCGCGCGGAGCCGACGCAGCGGGTGACCCACCTGACCTACGCAGTCCGGGAGCGGGCGGGTGCGTTTGGCTGACGATTAGGCGGCGCTAGGCCAGCGCGATCTCGACGGCAACATCGTGCTTCGGGTAGTACGCCTCGACGTCGCGCGCGCCGTACTTGGCCCGGAAGCTCTCGACTACCTCATCTACCTTGGCGGCATCGGTGACTGGCCTGGCCCGGCCGGAGAATTCGGTTCCTCCGGCGGCCAAGCGAATGGTTGGCGTCTTGAGCACGTTTTTGTACCACTGGCTGTCCGAGCCGGTGACCGGTAGCAGACACAGCGTCTCGCCCTCCATTACGAACCACACTGGCCGGGAACTCTGCCGTCCAGAGATTCGACCGGTGATTGTCAGCTGGATCTCGTTGGTGTCGTTGAGCGCGTTCCTGAAATCGGCGAACGCCATTCGGCCCTCCTCTGCTGGTCGTAGCTGAAATCGTTGTTCGCCCTATGGTCCCAGGGCCGATTTGGAACGCGCGTGTAAGCTCGTGGTTCATCGGGCTGGGGGCGTTTCTTGCAGGCCCAGGTGGTCGGCCAGCCACGGGCCGGTCACGCTGTCCGGGGCGCGCGCAACATCCTCCGGCGTGCCCGCCGCGACGATGTGACCCCCGTCCGGACCGCCGCCAGGCCCCATGTCGATGAGGTGGTCGGCAGCGGCGAGCAAGTCCAAGTCGTGATCGATGACGATGATCGTGGCACCGGCGTCTAACAGCCGGTCGAAGACGCCAACGAGCGTGGCCACGTCGAGCGGGTGCAGGCCGGTGGACGGCTCGTCAAAGACGTAGAGCGCGCCGCGCTGGCTCCTGCGCAGCCGGGTGGCGATCCGCAGCCGCTGCGACTCGCCGCCGGACAGGGACGGCGTGGGCTCGCCGAGCCGGAGGTAACCCAGCCCGACCTCGCTTACGGGCCGCAGCGCCGCGATGACCGGGGCCCGGTCCGCGAACCGCTGGACAGCGCCATCGACGCTCAGGTCAAGCACGTCGGCGATGGTCAGGCTGTCGACCGTCACCGCCAGAGTGGCGTCGTTGAAGCGAGCCCCGTGACAGGTCGGGCACCGGACGGTGATGTCGGGGAGGTACTGAACGTCGAGGTCGATGTCCCCAAGCCCACGGCAGGTCGGGCACTGGCCCTCGCGGGTGTTAAACGAGAAGTGACCTGGCTTCCAGCGCCGCCGCCGCGCGTACTCGGAGTCGGCGAATACGCGGCGGATCTGGTCGAACGCCCCACTGTAGGTCGCCGGCGTTGAACGCGAGTTCTGCCCGATCGGCGAGGCGTCGACCTGGACGACCTGGCGGATGCCGTTCAGGTCTAGGCGGCGAACATGCGCAGGCGGTGCCGACCCACTGAGGGCGGCCCGGGCGGCGGGGATGAGGCTGTCCAGGACGAGCGCGGTCTTGCCCGCACCGGACGGCCCGGCGACGGCGGTCAGCCGGCCCACTGGGAAGTCGGCGGTAACGTCGTGCAGGTTGTACAGGTCGCCGACCTGAACGGTGAGCTGGCCGCCGGGTCCGCGCCGCTCCGCCCGGTCACCCGGCAAGGCCGACGCGCCGGCCAGGAACGGGCCGATGATCGAACGTCGGTCCGTTGCCAGTTGCGCGGGAGAACCGTGGGCGATCACCCTGCCGCCTTTCGCTCCTGCGGCGGGGCCCAGTTCGATCACCCAATCCGCGGTCTGGACGATCTCCCGCTCGTGCTCCACCACCACGACGGAGTTGCCGTTGGCAGCCAGGGCGGTGATCGTCTTACGCAGCCCCTGGATGTTGGTCGGGTGGAGCCCGACAGACGGCTCGTCCAGCACATACAGCATTCCCGTGGTGCTCGCGCGTACCGTCGAGGTGAGCTCGATCCGTTGCCGCTCGCCCGTCGACAGTGAGGCCCCGGACCGGTCGAGTGGCAGGTAGCTGAGACCCACGTCGAGCAGCGGGGTAAGCGTGCCGTTCAGTTCCGCGAGCAAACCGTTGGTCATCCGGCTGAGCTCGGCCGGAAGCCCGGCCGGCAGCCCAGCGGCGAATCCGCGCAGCTCGCCCAGACCCAGGGCGCTGATCTCGGCGATGTTGCGGCCGCCGAGCTGCGAGCTCAATGCCTCGGGCCGCAGCCGGGTGCCGTGGCATACCGAGCAGACGCGGGTGATGAGAAACCGCTGCACCAGGCGGCGCGTGCGCTCGTTGTCGCTGCGGAGCGAGCGTTGCACCGCGGCGACGGCGTTGTCGTAGTTGACCGACAGCTGCACGGACCGTCCGGTCCGCCCGGACTCAAGCGTCACGCGGCGCTGAACCGGTTCACCGTGGAGAACGATGTCGCGCTCGCGCTTGGTAAGCGACCGGTATGGGACATCGAGCCGGACCCCCTGCTCGGCCGCGGCGTACATCGACAGCCGCCGACCGCCGGAATTCCACGGCAGCACGGCGCCTCCCTCGATCGTCTTGTCCGGATCGGGAACCAGCGTGCTGACGTCTACTTCGGAGCGTACGCCCAGGCCCTGGCAGGCTGGGCACGCGCCGTACGAGTTAAACGAGAAGGATTCGGCGCTGGGGTGCTGAAAATGTGCGCCGCACACCGGGCAGATGATCTCCTCCCCCTGTGTGGCGATCGACGGAGCGACGCGATGGCCGTTCGGGCACAGATGCGAGCCCAGCCGCGACATCATTAGGCGCAGGACGTTGAGCACCTCGGACATCGTCCCGACCGTGCTGCGCGGTCCGGGTATCGGCGGGCGCTGCCGCAGCGCCAGCGCGGGCGGCAGGTAGTCGATCCGGTCCACGTCCGGTCGTTGCGCCTGGGTCAGCCGCCGTCGGCTGTACGTGCTCAGGCCTTCCAGGAACCGGTGCATGCCCTCGGCGTACAGCGTCCCGATGGCCAGCGACGTCTTGCCCGAACCGGACACTCCGACCACGGCGACCGTACGCCACAGCGGCACATCGACGTCGACGTCCCGCAGGTTGTTATGCCGTGCCCCGCGCACGGCGATAACCCGAGGCAGCGTTCCCGGCACCCCCAGATCACCAGCAGCTGCTTCAGGCAAGATATGGCCATTGTCTCAATGGTCTGAGCGAGACCGGCGCTGAAGCGCGGGCTGATCGGCTACTCGAACCGATTCGGCGACTCGAGACCGACCACGGCCAGCGTGATTACGCGGTACATGCGTCCATGGCGCTAGTCCGCTGCGACCGTGGACCTGCGGCGTGCCGGATCCGACGTCGTCGCCGATTTCGCGGCGTCCTCGCGGATGAACTCGCCGGCGGCTTCAAACGCATCAGCGGCCTCGGGAAGGAACGACCAGAACAGCTGGAACGCATGCGCTTCTACCGGGTAGAGCTCGAACCGGACGTCGACCCCGTGCGCCTCGGCACGGGCCGCGAGCAGCTCAGCGTCGACCACGCAAGCGTCGCCGGTCGCGGCCTGTATCAGCATTGGCGGCAGATCGACGAGGTCGGCAGCCAGTGGGTCGACGATCGGGTCGTCGGCCGGGTGACCGTTCAGGTACGCCTCCGCGCAGCGAATTGTGTCGGCGGTCGTCGCCATCGGGCCGCCGACCTGCTCGGCACCCGCCGGAATGTCTGCATGGCGAAAAGCGAGGTCGACCCAAGGGCAGAATAGGACAGCCGCGCCAGGAGGCGGCTCGCGCTCTCGCTTCAGCGTCAGAAGTAGCGACATCACGAGTCCGCCCCCGGCGGAGTCGCCGGCCACGGTCACGCGCTCTGGCGGGACTCCCTGCTCGACCAGCCACCGGTATGCGCTCAGTGCGTCATCCACAGCCGCCGGGAACGGGTGCTCGGGGGCGAGACGGTAATCGGGAACGAGCACGCCGGTCTGCGCCGCGGCCGCCAGGGCGCCGGCATGTGGCTGATACCCGAACGCCGACCCAACAACATATCCCCCGCCATGCAGATATAGGACCGTGGGCTCTGGGCCACCGGGCGGCGACGCGATGAGCGACGGCACTCCCCCGGCGGTGACCGGCCGGACGCTCGTGCCAGGCGGCGGCGCGAACTCGGCCTGGAGATGCTCGAACGCTGCGCGCGTCTCGTGCAAATCGGCATCCCGAGCGACGAGTGAGGCGAGGGGCTCGAGCAGCCTGGCGACGCGCCCGAGCAGCTCTCCGCCGACCGCCAGTGCGGCCGACACCGCTTCGTCAACATCGCTCAGCAGCGTGCGGGCTCGTTCGAGCAGCGCCTCACCGGCCAGGGTGAGCTCCACGCGATGGGTCGATCTGCGTAGCAACTCGCAACCCACGAGCTGCTCGAGCCCGCGGATCTGCCGGCTCAGCGCCGGCTGAGAGATGTACAGCCGTTCCGCAGCGCGGCCGAAGTTGAGCTCCTCCGCGACGGCGACGAACGCCCGCAGATGACGCAGCTCGATCCCGTCGGGCGCCTGTGGGAAGGGGAGCAGATGTCCCTGTTCGGGCACTCGGCAAGTATGGCCTCCCGGCGCGGCGCCGGTGATGCCGATCGTGCACAGCTGTGTTGCGCGATCGGCCTTTCCCTTTCTCGCGTTGCGTTGCGAGCCTGCCGAACACATGACGTTGGTTGCAGATCTGAGGTTGCGATTCGGCGAAACGCGATTGCCGGCTCACGTCTACCTGCCGTTGCCGTCGCCGCGGGCCGCCCAGAGGACCCCTTTGGTGATCTGGTTGACCGGCCAGAGTGCACGCGACGTGCTCTGCCGCGAGCTCAGCGAGGCTGCCGCCGCAGTGGTCCTCGAGCTTGGAAGGCGCGAAGGGGGCAGCGCAGAGGGATATGAACTGGCCACGCTCGGCTGGGCCGCCGAGCACGCCCGGGAGCTCGGAGCAGATCCCGCCCAGCTCATCGTCGGCGGTCAGCTCGTTGGCGCGGCGCTCGCGGCTCGGCTCGCGGTCGAGGCACGGGACAGCGGCTGGCCAGTCGTTTCCAGGCAGGTGCTCGTACGCCCGGCATTCTCCGATTCCTGTCCGGTGCCGTCCGAGGTCGCAGACACGCCACCTGCCACGATCGTCACCACCGGTCCACGCCGAGACGACGGCAGCCGGTACTGCGCCACGCTCCGCGACGCGGGCGTCGAAGTGCGCGAGCTGGTCACCGATCCTCGGCAGCCGCTGCTGCTGGGCGAACTCGTGCGAGCGCTGCAATGAGCATCGCCTCGCCTACGATCGAGGCCCGTCAAGTCCACAACGACCTTGAGCATCACCGTGTGGCTTTGACCCGACACTGCACGCGGATACTGGGCTCGCGGTTGGAGGCCGAAGACGCGGTCCAAGAGACGCTACTGCGCGCTTGGCGAAGCCACGCACAGTTCGACGGACGCAGCCGCTTTGGCTCCTGGCTGTACCGGATCGCCACCAACGTCTGCATTGACATGCTGCACGCCCGCTCGAGGCGCCCCGTCCCGGCGGATCCCGCGTCGCTCCTTGCCACCCCACTCGACGCGGGCGCCGAGGCCGACCCCGCCGAGCGTGCTTTAGCCCAGGAGACATTCCAGCTCGCGCTACTCGTCGCGGTCGAGCAGCTACCGGCACGCCAACGGGCCGTGCTGATATTGCGAGAAGCCCTCTGCTGGAACGCAAACGAGATCGCCGAACTGCTCGGGACCAGCGTCGCGGCTGTCAACAGCGCTCTGCAGCGCGCACGAGCCTCGCTGCAGTCATCTGACCCCCAAGTCGACAGGGCTATATCGGCGACCACTGAGGACTCGCGCCAGCGCCTGCTGGCCTCATGCCTCGCGGCGGTCAGGCCCTGCGGCACCACATAAAGAGCCAATGGAAATCCATCTCGCGGTAGATCGTTCGGAGCCGTTGCGGGCGCAGTTGGAGCAGGAGTTGCGTGCGGCGATTCGTGGTGGTCGGATGCGGGCGGGGGCGAAGCTGCCCCCGAGCCGGCTGTTGGCGGAGGCGCTCGGGGTGTCGCGTGGTGTTGTGGTGGAGGCGTATTCGCAGCTGGCTGCGGAGGGGTATCTGGTGGCGCGGGCGGGCCAAGGGACGAGGATCGCTGAACGGTTCGCGCGGCGGCCGTCGGTGGCCAGACCGCGTGCGACGGGCGCGCCGCGGATTCGCTATGACCTGCGTCCCGGCATCCCAGATCTGTCGCTGTTTCCCCGCCGGGAGTGGCAGGCGGCAACGTCGGCCGCGGTGCGTGACCTGCCCGATGCCGCGCTTGGTTACGGGTCCGGGGGCGGGTTGCGCCGGCTGCGCCTCGCGCTGAGTGACTATCTGGGGCGGGTGCGCGCAGTGGTGTGCGGGCCCGACCACGTGTTCATCGCCTCGGGGCCGGCGCACGCGCTGGGCGTCCTTTGCCAATCGCTGCGCGTCCGCGGCGCCCGCTGCGTCGCGGTCGAGGACCCGTGCACGCCAGCCATATACCGGGCAATCGAGCGAGCGGGGCTGAAGGCCGTGCCGGTCCGGGTCGACGAGCACGGACTCGAGGTCGCGCGGCTCGAGAGTACGGGGGTGGACGCGGTCGTACTCTCTGCCGCCCACCAGGACCCGACCGGCGCCGTGCTCGCTCCGGAGCGTCGCGCCAGGGTGGTCGAGTGGGCCCGGCGGCACGGGACGCTGGTGGTGGAGTATGAGTCAGGCGCCGAGTACCGCTGCGGCGGCGAGCCCACAGCGTCGCTTCAGGGCCCAGTCCCGGACCGGGTCGTCTACATCGGGACGGCGAACACGACGCTCGCGCCCGCCGTACAGCTCTCCTGGCTTGTGGTTCCAGACCATCTGGTCGCCGATATCGCAGCCGAGCACGATCTAGCGCACGCCGCGCCGAGCGTCCTCACCCAGGCTACGTGCGCCAGGCTGCTCGAGCACGGCACGATCGATCGGCACCTGCGCCGCGCCCGCCGCCACTACAAGGCCCGCCGAGACGCGCTGACCCAGGCGCTCGCACACCGAATGCCGCAGGTCACCGTCGGCGGTGCCGCGGTCGGGCTTCACCTGATCGCGTGGCTCCCCGACCGAGCCGACGAGGCGCAGATCAGCAAACACGCCGCCAATCGCGGAATCGCCCTGCACACCCTCCACCATCACTCGATCCTGAGCGCACCGCGTCCACCAGCGCTGGTCCTCGGCTACGGACTGCTCCCCGAGCCCGCCATCCCACGCGCCGTCGAACAGCTCGCCGAAAGCGCCCGCGTAACAGCCAGGCGGCGAACACCCACCCCGCCATACGCGTCGACCATCGGCGACCGATCACAAATCAACCACCTCCGCCCACGCACGTCGATCCCCCCGCTCCAAGCCGCCTAGAAGGCCCCTGGGAAGGGCGCGACGTGCCTCCACTAATAGTTAGGCGGTTACCTAAGTGATGTGCTACGGTCTCCCGCGGTGGCGATCGCCGAGCCCCAGCAACTCGATCAGGCGTTTCACGCTCTAGCCGACGGCAACCGCCGCGCAATCATCGCGCGGCTAACCCGTGGCGCCGCGTCGGTGAGCGAGCTCGCGGCGCCACTGGACGTGTCGTTACCGACGGTGTTGCAGCACGTCGACGTGCTCCAGCGCAGCGGGCTCGTGCGTTCCGAGAAGGTCGGCCGGGTACGAACCTGCCGACTCGTACCAGACCCGATGCGGGCGGTCGAACAGTGGATCGGCGAGCACCGAGCTATCTGGGAACGCCGGCTCGACGCCTTGGGCGACGTCCTCGACGAGGCGTTCCCGCCCACCAAGGGATATCGCAGCCAATGAGCATCCGTCAGCACGACTTCACAATCGAACGGCGCTTCCGTCAGAGTCCGGAGCAGACGTTCGAGGCGTTCGCCGACCCCGACCTTCGGCAGCGCTGGTTCCGGGTGCCCAGCAGCTGGGCCGACACCGAGTGGTCGCTGGACTTCCGCGTCGGCGGCGGCGAGCTGAACGCGGGCCGCGACGAGCGCGGCACTCACCACCTCTTCCGGAGCCGCTTCCACGACATCATCTACGGCGAGCGGATCGTCTTCGCGTACGACATGCTCATCGATAGCCGCTTGACTTCCGTGTCACTGACGACCGTCGAGCTGCGCCCCGACGACGACGGCGGCGGCACGCACCTGATCTTCACCGAGCACGGCGCGTTCCTGGACGGCCTCGAGGAGCCGGCCGAGCGCGAGCATGGCACGGCTCTGCTGCTCGACGGGCTCGAGGCCTTCCTCGCCGGCGAGGTGCCGGCGTGAGCCTCGTCCTGTACCAGCACCCCTTCGCGATGTACTGCTGGAAGGCACTCATCGCCCTCTACGAGCGTGATGTGCGGTTCACGGCGGATCTCGTCGAGGCCGATCGCTCCGCGCTCGTGGCTCTGTGGCCACCCGCCTCGATCCCGCTTCTTCTTGACGACGGAGCCGTGGTAGCCGAGTCGTCGGTCATCGTCGAGCACCTGGACCGCCACGGCGACGCGCCACCGCTGATCCCCGCCGACCCAGACCAGGCGCTGCAGGCGCGACTGTGGGATCGCGTGGTCGACGGCTATCTCGCCACGCCGGTGCAACGGATCGTGGCCGACGCACTGCGACGTCCCGACCTCAAGGACCCGGACGGTGTCTCCCAGGCCCATACCACCATCGACCTCGGGTACGCGACGCTCGACTGCCAGCTCAACAGCCGCTATGACGACGGCTGGTTGGCAGGCGATGACTTCACGCTAGCCGACTGCGCCGCGGCGCCTGCACTGCATTACGCCGACGTCCTCCATCCGCTGGACCGCGACGAGCACCCCGCGCTGGCCGCCTACTTCGACCGGTTGCTGACGCGATCGTCGGTCGCTCGCGTCGTCGAGGAGGCCCGTCCCTACCGCGAGCTGTTCCCGCTGCCTTGGCCTGAACACGTGCGCTGACTGCCAGCGCGTAGCAGGGGCCTACCGGCAGGGCAACGCGCGCCGCACATCCGCCAGTCTTGGAATTGGCGAGCATCACGCCCCGAGGGGTGCCGCGAACGCGTACCGCCGCAGAACGTGACGATTCGGAGTCGTTCGCGCGCGGTGTGCGTCGCGCCGTAGAGTGGCGGGGCATGGACGGTCGCGACGACGTCTCGCTGACCAACCTCGACCAGCCGTTGTTCGAGGACGCGCGGGCGACGAAGCGAGATCTGGTCGGCTACCTCGATGCTGTGAGCGAGCAGCTGCTCGGCGAGCTGCGCGATCGGCCGTTGTCGGTGGTGCGGGCGCTGCGCGGCCAGAAGCCGTTTATGCAGAAGAACGTCCCGAAGTACGCGCCGCCGTGGGTCGAGACGGTGACGATCTGGGCGGAGCGCTCAAAGCGCGACGTTGCCTACGCGCTTTGCAACGATCGGCGAACTCTGCTGTGGTTCGCGAACCAGCGCGCGGTCGAGTATCACCCGACGCTCGTGCGAGGCGATTCGCAGGGCTTTGCGCAGACGCACCTGGTGCTGGATCTCGACCCGCCCGCGGGGGCCGCGTTTGACGCCGTCGTGCGCGTCGCCGAGCTCGTGCGCGGAGCGCTCGACGATGCCGGGCTCGTGGGCGCTGTGAAGACCAGCGGGGCGAAGGGCTTGCACGTGTTCGTGCCGGTGGCGGCGCCCGCGAGTGGCGAGCAGATCGCCGCGGCGACGCGGGCGCTCGCGGCGCGTGCCGAGCGCCTCGATCCGGACCTGGCAACGACCGCCTACGTGATCGACGAGCGGGGCGGCAAGGTGTTCGTAGACGCAACGCGCGCGGGCGGTGCGACCGTCGTCGCCGCCTACAGCCCGCGCGTGCGGCCCGGCACGCCGGTGTCGTTTCCGGTCTCCTGGGACGAGCTTGACCGGGTGACGCCGAGCGACTTCACGATCCACACGGCACCGGCTCTGCTCCGCGGCCGCAACCCGTGGGCCGACCACCTCCCCGAGCACCAGTCGCTGCCCGCCAAGCTGATCGAGGAGGGCCGCGCGATCCCGGTGGCTCGCGTCCAGGCGATGCACGAGGGCAAGCGCCGCGCCCTCGCGCGAGATCGGCGGGCCCCTCGCTGAGCGACGGTCGGGCGCTTACCGCGAGAGGCGTCCACGGCGACGCGTCGTACGTTCCCGGCGTCGGAAGCGTTTCAGCGGTCCGCCAAGAAGACTGTCGTCTGGGCAAAAGTTCCGCCGGCCCTGGAAGACAGCCTTGGCCCATTCAGCGGCGAACGCGAGCGCTGGCCCGAGGCGAGCGACAAGAGACGGCGCGAAGACCCCGTCGTGTCGAACGCGAGGGATCCCGGCGCCGGGACCCCTCGGCAAACTTTCTTACGTTGGCTCTCAGCTGTCGCGGCGCTGGTCGGCGCACAGGGTCCGTGAGGCGTTCGCTTGGGTCGCCGAGTCGGCGAGGGTTGAGCTGCGGTTCGTGAGGGGATGGCGCGTTAGGTGGGGATCGCGAGTTCCGATTGGTGCGAGCCCGGCGCGGACGTGCTGCAGGGTTGCCTGGAGCTCGGATATGTGGATGTCCGGGTTGTAGAGCGGGCTATCGGAGCCGTTGACGAGCTGAACCTTCAACGGCCGATAGTGCCGACGAATCCCACGACTCCGACGATCTCCATCGCTCGACGCAACAACCCATCCTGGTTGCGTCCATCGGAAGAGACCACCCCCCAATACGGCATCAAACCTCTCACAGGGCCGGCTGGCAGACCGAGCGCCCCACGTCAAACCTAGTTAACCCTAATCAGACTTATGTGACCGCTGAGTGTGACGAAAATTAACTCCTCAGTTCCCAGAGCGCCACCAACTACGGCCGAGACCCAGCCGACGATCCGACGCCGGGCGCGACCCCAGCGGCACCGAGTGCACGGAGCGCCCGCATTAGCCACAGTGCTGCTCGCAGCCCGCTGAACGTGTCGATCGACGAATGCAGACCCGCAAGCGCCCCGCCGGACTCGCCACTATGTTCGAGGAGCTCGAGCCTCAATGTCGCCGCGTCGAACACCGGGCTAAACGCACGACCGGTCGGCGCACTCCTAGCCGCGCCGGTCGCGGCGGTTGCTCGCGCCCAGGCGTTCGATCGCGCGGCGATCTTCCCCGCGCCCGCCTTCGGCCTCGACGCGCTCGGCGCGCAATGGGACGCGATCCTGCGCACGCTCACCTGCCGGATGCTGTAGCTCGAACCGCGCTCACGTCGACCCTTACTGCACAGGATCCAGGCTCAAACTGGGTGTTAATCCTCATACGTGCGCGGTGTCGAATTCCACTCGAGCGCGGCGCTGGATTTGGGGTCTAGTTACCGTTCCCATTCACCCGAAAACCGGGCAACCATTCACCTGAAATACAGGAGTGTCACCACAGCCATCGGTGCCGTGAGAGGTTTTCTACGATCAATAACTTTGCGCCAAAAGAGACGAAGCTCTGAAAGAATCGGCATCTTCGTTGAGTTTTCGTCGGTGGACATCGGCCAGGGTGGAATGGTTGCCCGAGTGGCACGGATAACAGCGCGAAAGGAGTTCGCGGACCGAGACGGTCCGTGAGACTGAACCAGGGTCCGGGACGGTCAAGGCCCCCCGGGCCCGCTTACGCCTGCGCTGCCCTCCTCGTCGGGTCAGCAACACTCGTGATCTTGGAGACCCTTACCGGTCTCCGCGGCATAGATGTGCTCGGGTTACTCGCCTCGCTTCTCGTCTTGGCGGCTGCGGTTGACCGGGCATTCGCGCTGCTCGAGCGGGGCCGGACCCACAGACCACCAGTGCGCGTCGCCGTCATCGGCAGCGCCGCTGTTGCGAAGCGTTTACAGGACGACCTCGATCACGCTTCGCGCCGCTTCGCGCTCGTAGGGCGGATCGCGCTGCCCGGCGACATTGACGGGTCCCGGCTGGAGCTGGCAACGTTGGACGGACTTCGCCAAGCACTCGTCGAGCACAACATTCGGCTCCTGATCCTCAGCTCAGCGGCGCCGCGCCTGCTGGTGTTCGATGCGCTCGTCAGCCGGTGCCTGGATCTCCCGGTGCGGCTCGTCGAGCTGCCTTCGTTCTACGAAGCGGTGTTCGGTTATGTCCCGATCTCCGAGATGAATGTGGTCTGGTTTCAGTACCTCGTCGACCCTTCCTCGCGGTTTCCCGATCGGCTTGCGAAGCGCGCGATCGACCTGCTCGGAGCGGCCTTGTTGGCGGTGCCCGCTTTTCCGCTGTGCGGTGTGCTGCTCCTGCTCGTGCGGCGTGATGGTGGCCCTGGACTCTTCCGCCAGGAGCGCATCGGCGAGGGCGGACGGCCATTCACGCTCTACAAGCTGCGCACGATGCATCCTTCCAGCGGCACCGATGCCCAGTGGGCGGAGATCGACGATCCGCGCGTAACTTCTGTTGGTCGCTTCCTGCGTTCCACGCACCTCGACGAGCTGCCGCAGCTGCTGAACGTAATTCGAGGGGACATGAGCCTCGTCGGACCGCGGCCCGAGCAGCCGGCCGTCGTCGAGCGACTCGAACGTGAGGTCCCGTTCTACCAACGGCGTCATCTGATCCGTCCCGGAATCACGGGCTGGGCCCAGATTCATTGCGGCTATGTCCGATCTGACTCGGGCTGCATTTGGAAGCATTGTCACGATCTGTACTACCTCAAGCACCGCTCGACCCGAGTCGACCTCTGGATCCTTGCGGTGACGGCAAGGCTTGCCCTGCTCGGCGCGATCCGTGGACGCGAAGCGATTGCGAAACCCACGACGTCCGTCGAGATCGTGGCGGCGCAGACGATCGGCGAGCAGGATGCGGCTCAGCTGGTGGCCGGCGGCAATCCCCCGGCCGCGCCCACATAGTCACCCTCCCCATGCCGCCAACCATCTCGGTCCAAACGCTACGAGACGAACGCGCGTTCGCCGGCCTCGCCGGCGAGTGGGACGGGCTCGTCGCAGCGATGAAGCGCCCGAGCCCGTTCCTATGTCACGGCTGGTTGCTCGAGTGGTGGCGCCATTACGGGCGGGACGCGACACTTCAGGTTCACACCGCGCGCCGGGGGCGCCGGCTCGCGGGCGCGCTGCCGCTGTTCGTCACTCGCCGTCGCGGCGCGCGAGTGGCGGGTTACCTAGGCGGCAACAGCGCGGCGCTGGCCGACGTCCTAGTCGCGGACACCAACCCCGAGGCGATCGGCGCGCTCTTGCTCGAAAGTTCGGCCGCGGAGGGGAACCATCTGCTCGACGTCTTCGGTCCGCCGGCCCACAGCCACATGGCGCATGCACTCGAGCCGTACGGTCTCTGGGAGATCGCAGTCGTCGAGGCGCCGGTGCTCGCTCTCGATGGCGGCTGGGAGCAGGTCTACCGTGACAAGACGAGTGCGAAGAAGCGAAACCTCCACGGACGCCGGCGACACCAACTCGAAAGGTTCGGAGAGCTCGAGATCGCGGTCGCGCGGTCGGCGGATGAACTGGAACTGGCACTGGAGGAGGCATTCCGCATACACGAGCTCCGCTGGCGCGGCCGGCCCGACCACTCGGACTTCACCACGCCCGCGGGAATGCGCTTCCAGCGCGCCGCCCTGCACGCGCTGCTCGAGCTCGATGCGCCTCGAATCGTGACGCTCCGCCTCGACGGGCGAGCAATCGCGTTTCACTATTACTTCGCGCTATTCGAGCGGATGTACGTTCACCGGCTGGGCTTCGATCCAGCCTACGCGCGCTACTCGCCCGGCCTCGTGAACACGCTCGACGCGATCGCGACCGCGGCACGGGAGGGCGCTCAGCGGGTCGAGTTCCTCGGTGGCGGCGAGCGGTACAAGCTCGAGCTCGCCGACGGCGTCGAGCCGATGCACCGCCTAATCGGCCTTCCCCGCGGCATCCGCGGACAGCTGCTGGCGCGCGTGGCGACTACCCGGGTGAGCACACGGCTGCGGCTAAAGCGCACGCCGGCGATCAGTCGCTTTTATTACCGGGGCTTGGCGCCGGCGCGACGGCTTCGATCCGCGGTGCGTCGCTAGGGTCACACCACTAGGCGCCCGGGTCGCCGTGCTCGGCGTCGCCGCGTACACGCCGTAGCGAGCCGAGCTTCTCGATCACCGATGCCTTGAGGCGGTCCCGCGACGGCGAGATCCCGGGCCGATGCGGAGTCAGATGCAGACGCCGCATGCGGGCGTTGAAGTGCGAGACCCGCTCCATTTCGAGGCTGGCCCGGGTGCGGAAGGTGATCGACAGCGAGATCGAGGCCTGCTCGCCGACCTGCACCCAGTGCGGCATGAACGGAGGGACGTAGACGCCGTCGCCAGGCTCCATATGGAACGTGTCTTCCAGCTGCGGCATCCGGTCGAGATTGCGGTGCCCCCCGTCGAAATACCGATCGAGCTCGGCCTGTTGGTCGCTCGAGTCGCGGAAGCACCCGACGCTGAAGTCCTTGCTGCCGCGAATCTGCAGCAGCAGGTTTTGCTCGGGGTCGAAGTGAGCGGGGGTGGTCGCACCCGGCGCCGACAGGAACAGATAGGCCTTCCGATACCGCATGCCGCCGTGGCGGCTGCCGACGTAGCCCTCGACTTGGTCCAGGCAGTCATCGAGTAACTGGCCGTACTCGGGGACTTGCTCGATGTACCACATCACCATCCAAGCGTTACCCGACTCGAGCTCCCGGACCGTCTCCGAGGGCGGCCCTTCGAGCTCCGGAGGCTTGCCGGGAGACAGAAGCGGCAGATCGGCGCGATGTCGTTCGATCGATTTCAGCGGCAAACGGTCGGCGAGCTCGGCCATCGTCTCCAGCGTCAGCCTCGGATCATCGGCGAGCTCGTGTCGTACGGCGAACGCCCGCTGTGAGAAACATCGCGCAAAGTTCGCCTCCTCGATGTCAAGCAACTGTCGGGACGAACCGGTCGTTGACACACCCTCACCTCCTCGAAGCCATCAACTTCGCACCGCTCAGGATCACCGAGAATCAGTGTAACTCCCGGCTGGAGTTGGTAAAACGTCCAACTTTGCGCATCGTCTCCGCGGCGCGCCGGCTACGGTCCCGCAGCCGTCGAAGGACTCGATCGAGTCCGATCCGCAACGCGACCGGGCGACCGTGGGCGTAAGCCGCCCACTGCACAAAGCGCGCCGGTGAGCGGGCGAAACTCTCGACTGAAACGCGCTCGCGCACGTGGTCCGTCCACGCGAGCTTGTGCGGCTCGTCGGCGCCCAACAGCTCGATCCGCTCGAGGCGCGCCGCGGACGAATATTCGATCACTCGCTCCAGCAGCAGCTGACTCGGCGACATCCGACCTTGGGCGGGGTCGAACCCGCCCTTCAGAAGATAGAGGACATGTCGTTGCTCGAGTGCGAAGAAGAACGCGATTGGAGCCCCGGCGAGGCGCAGGAAAAACAGCCGTAGCTGACCGCGCGGGGCGGCACGACGGGCGATTTCGGCGTAGAAGTTCCGGGTTGAGGCGTGCGCGGCGACGGCCGTGCCGAGCTGGCCCTTCCATCCCGCCGCCTCCAGTTCCCACGCCTGTATCAGCAGCTCGTCGAGCCCTCGCGAGCCGTCATAGACGTCAAACTGCACGGCACCCTGCTCGGCGAGCCGCCGGTTGCGCCGGCGCAGATCGGCCTTGAACGCCGAGGACGGCTTCGCATCCCCGCCGGGGTCGGTCTTCCCGGCGAGCTCAATATACGGGGAGCGCAGCATCAGACGCTCGACCAACAGCCGGCCCCGCGTGAGCGCCTGCTCGCGGACAGCGTGTACGAGCGGATCCTCGCGGTCGACGTAGGACAACGAGATGCGCGACACGCCCTCGTCTGCGAGAGCCGCGAGCGCATGCGCGGTCAACTCGTCGTCCTCGGCCAGCACCCCGAATCCCGGCGTGTGGGCGTTGGTCACAGATCGCGCCGTGCTGCCACGGCGCGCGAGCGCCAGCACCGCTCCGAGCCTTCCGTCACGGCGGACCGCGATGATCACGAGTTGCCCCGCGCCGAAGGCCCGCCAGTGTGCTTCGATCCAGTCCGGCGAGATGAATGGCCCGGCGCTGAGCCGTTCGGCCAGCGCCTCCCATTCCGCTGCCACCGGCAGCACGGTGTGCACCGGCTCGACGCTGATCACGACGGCGCCACGGCAGGCGGTCGCAGGATCCTGCGGGCCAGCGAGCGAATCGTGCCGAAGTCCCGCCAGCGCGGCCGTAACAGACCCCAGGCGAATGGGAATCGCGAGCGATAGAGGGAGACGGCCACGGCACCGCCGACCAGCAGCGCAACCGTCGCGGCGATCGAGGCGCCCGTGGCCCCGACGCGGGGGATCAGGATCAGGTCAAGCGTTGTCTGGGAGATCAGAGCGGCGAGCGGACCGAGCGACGCGCGGCCCGGGGCGAGCGAGGCCAGCGCCGAGCCCGTGAACACGCTCATGGTCGCAAAGCCGAGCGCGCTGGGCACGAGGATCAGGAACGGAACCACCGCGGGCTGGTAGGCACTCCCGAAGACGAGCGGGAGTATCAACGGGCCGAGCGCGGCCGCGAGCACGATCAAGACCAGCGTGAGTAACAGGACCGCGCGGTACACGCGCAACGTCCGCTCGAGTCGGGTGGTTGGATCACCGGCTGCGACCGCCGGCAGCAAGGCGGCGGCCACTGCGCTGGGCAGGTAATACAGCACCTCCGAGGCGTTGACGGCCACGGCGTAGACGCCGAGCACCGCCTCGGTACTGATGATTGCGGTGATGATCTGGTCAGTCCGCGCGTTGAGCAGTTGCGACAGGCTTCCGATCCATGCGCGCGCGCCAAATCGCACCGAGTCGCGAAGAAGCTTGAGATCGGGCCGGCCCCAGCCGGTGCCCTTCGCGGCCGCCGACACCGTCAGCAGCCCGGCGAGCGCTTCCATTCCCGTCCAGATCGCCGCAGCCCGCACGATCGTAAGCCCAACGGCTAGGTCGACGACGGCCAGGGCGAGCGAATACACCCATGGGACCGTGGCTTGGACGTACGAATACGGCCGGAAACGGCCGCAGCCCTGCAGAAAGGCGTAGCCCGCGGCAGCGCTCGCACAGGTCGCCGTCCCTAGGCCCAGGAACGCGAGCCCCCCGGCGCTTATCCCCGCTGGTCGCAGGCCGGGCACGAGGACCAACAGCGCGACGATCACCGCGCCGACGAGCGTCGCGCCGAAGAGCGTCACCAGCGTGATGTTCGCGAGCAGCGCCGGCCGCAGATTCGGGGACCGTGCGGCGAACACGCTCGTAGCCGCGCTGACGCCGAGATTCGCCACCTGAGAGGCGACAAGCGCGGTCGTCGTGATGAAGGCGACGGTCCCGCGATCGGTCGGACCGAGCGCCCGCGCCAGCAACAGCACAGAGACGAAGTACCCGGTGTTACCTGAGACCTGGCTGATCAAGACGCGGAGCGAGTTGCGCCCGATCGTGCCCTGGCTCCCCGGCGCGCCACCACTGGGGCCTGGTGCTGCGCCGGTCTCAGGCCGCTGTGCAGGGGCTGGTGCGCTCGTTGTCGATCAGTCGGTTGTCGCTCGATCTTGCTAAGGCGCCGGTCTGCGATAGGGCCGCCCGCTGGATGACGAACGCAGCTAGCCCGCCGCCGCAAGCCATGTTGCCGCGGACGATGTTGTGAGAGGACCCCTGGAGGATGACCGGCGTCGCATGTGCGCCGCTGAACACATTGCCGAGGATCGCGTTGGCGTCCTCCTGGACATCGACAAAGACGCCGACTTGCGTGGCGGAAATCTGGTTGTAGGCGAACGTATTGGCATTCGAGCCCCCGCCGGCGTGTCGCCACTCCACGTTGATGCCGGTCCCAACGTCTGTGATCCGGTTTGCCTCGACCAGCGATACGTTGGTCGAATGCTCAAGGTAAATCGCCACCGGCGTGTTCTGCACGCTGTTGTCGATGACTGTGTCAGAGGTCGAGGAGCCGACCGTCTCGATCCCGTCCGTCCCGGTATCGGATATCGCATTGCCGATCACTGCCGCCTCGACGCCGCCGGTCCAGATGCCACCCGCGTCGGTGCCGTCGTGGCGACGCGGGTCGATGATGTCGCTGATCGTGTTGTCGAGCGCCAGATTGTGGAGCGCCGCGCGGCGGAGCCCATAGACGCGCTGTGCGAACAGCACGCCGTAGCCCACGAAGCCGTCCACGCGCGTGCGCACGACGCTGGTCCCAGAGCTGTCAACGGAACCTTCGTCCAACACGCCGGCGTTGGCGGCCGTGCCGCCGCCCGAGAGGCTCGAGTCCTGGATCGATACATCGCGATGGGCGCCCCATACGGCAATGCCGTCCATACGAACCCCGGAGACCTCGATTCGCCGCACCCGCACGTCACTTGCACCGTCGCCGATCGACACCGCCTCGTCGATCCGACCAGCGCCCTGGACGGCGAGATCCGAGATCCGGACGTCTCTGCCGCGGGTGCTCAGCATCGCGACCTCGCTCGCGCCCGCTGATGGAGTGAGAATCGTCCCCCACCCTGAGCCGATCAGCCGGGCGCCTGGCCCGAGCACGATCTGGTTTAGGCGATAGCTGCCGGGAGACAGCTGGACCGTCGCCGAACCGCGGGCCAGCGCCCGCAGCGCGGGCGCCAGGGATTGGTCGGGCGAGGCGTGAAGCAAGCTCTCGCCCCCTGGGAGGACGCGAACATTGATCGCGCGCGAAGCCGCGCGCCGTCCATAGCGATCCACTGCTACGACCGTCAGCGGCGCGGGGCCGTCTGGTAACACCGCGGCATCGACGTCCAGTGCCCATGGTGGCTGCGTCACCGTGCCCAGCGGTCGACCGGCGAGCATGAACGTCGCGGCGACGATCCGCGCGTGGCCGCGAATCCGCGCATGCAGGGTAACCCGTCCTCGTAGCGTGTGCCGGCCCCGGTATGCCACGGCCAGTGGGTTGCCCGCCGCCCTCGCGGGGACCGCCGCCGGGGCGCGGCTGCCGGCGACCCTGAACACCGTCGACCCATTCTCCGCGGCGTTGCCCGACCCACCACAGGCGGCGGCGATGAGCAGCGCGCCGGACAGCGCCAGCCACCAACCGGCGTGGGCTATGCGACTCGCCTGGTACCTTGGCCTCCCCCGAGATGACGGAACCCCGTACATTCGCTCTCGGCTCATCTTAATTCGTCCGGTTCCCCTTTTGGGTCACCTTTGAAGCCGAGCGTGCTGATGCTGACGGCCCTGTACCGGCCCCCCCAGGGGGTGGCAGGCGCGGCCGGCATCAGGGCGCACGCGATTGCGATGGGCCTGCGCGCCGCCGGCCATGCGGTGACCGTCGTGTGCGCTCGCAGCGCCGGTAACGAGCGACGGATCGAGGGAGGCGTCGAGGTCATACCATCGCCGTGGGCCGACGTCGAAGCGCACGCCCGGCGATTGGGTGTCGAGTTGCGCGACCTTCCGCGGCCGCGAGGGCGCGGAGGGAAGCCGCGTAACTCGGCCTTACGCGAGATCGTCGCTCGTACGACGATCCCCGATCGGTACGTCATCTGGATCCCGGGCGCCGTCGCCACCGCTCGGCGCCACGGCGGTGAGCACGACACGCTGATCAGCACGGGCCCCGTTTCCGCGCACCTCGCGGCGCGCATCGTACTCGAAGGACGCCCCTGGCTGGCTGACATCAACGATCTTTGGGCGCTCAATCCACACCGCACCAACGGCCGCTTGCGCGATGCGCTCGACGGCTTCCTGGAGCATCGTACGCTGGCCGCGGCGACCCAGCTGACTACGGTCAACGATGCGATGCGCGATGAGTTGCGCCGCCGCACCGGCAAGCCGGTGACGACGATCTACAGTGGCTTCGACCCGATGGATTTCGACGCGATTGAGCGCGACGGCGCACGCCGTGCAACAGTCACTCTGCTCTACGCCGGCGCGTTGTATCCAAGCCAGAACCTCGGGCCGCTATTTCGGGTCCTCGGGCGTCTGGGGCGCGAGCGCCGGCTGCCGGAAGGCGGCCTTCAGGTCAGCTTCATCGGCCGCGTGACCGAGCGCGCGGAGCTCGAGGCACAACGGTTCGGTGTCGGCGACTTGGTGCAGGCGAGCGATCCGATCCCCAGGCATGAGCTGCTCACGCGGATGTGTGCCGCCGATGCGCTGATCCTGCCCCTAAACGACGGCGACCGGGCGGCGCTGCCGATCAAGATCTTCGAGTACATCGGCGCCGCGCGACCGATCATCGCTTGGGGCGAGCCCGACTCGATCGCCGCGCGGGTGATCCTCGATAACGGTTTTGGCGTCGTCGCTGCCAACGACCAGGAGCTCGCCGACCACGTCGGCCGCGTTCTCGCCCACG
Organism: uncultured Solirubrobacterales bacterium; assembly: GCA_963768015.1. Lineage (GTDB taxonomy): Bacteria > Actinomycetota > Thermoleophilia > Solirubrobacterales > Solirubrobacteraceae > Palsa-465. The sequence continues at coordinate 7,895 of CAVYGK010000003.1, read as the reverse complement.
ACGAGTCCCTGCGTTCCGGGGACGGCCAAACGCGCCTCCGATTCACCTGGCGCCAGAGTGTCCAAACGATCGCAGAGCTCATCGCCCACGCCGGGTGAGCGCCGAACGCAATCCACGGCTGCTGCTGCTGGTCACGCTCGGCGAGCGCGGCGGCGCGCAGAGCTACGTCGCCTCACTGCTGCCGGCTGTCACCGAGCGGTTCGAAACGACTCTGGCGGCTCATGGCTACGGCCCGCTGTCCGATGCGGCGAGCGCCATCGGAGTTGAGTTCGTCCCGCTCCGCCATGTGCGGCGCGCGCTCAATCCGTGGCAGGACGTTCTCGGGCTCGTGGAGCTGGTGAGGCTGATCCGCAGACAGCGCCCAGACATCCTCCACGCCAGCAGCTCGAAGGCAGGCGTCCTCGGACGTCTTGCCGGATGGCTCGCGGGTGTCCCGATCAGAATCTTCACGGCTCACGGCTGGGCGTTCGCCGCTTACTCCGGCGTCCCGAGTCGGCTGTACCGCTTGGCCGATCGCTCGATGCGGCCGATTACGAGCGTGATCATATGTGTGGCGGAGTACGAGCGGCTCGCAGGTGTGGCGGCCGGTGTTTGCCTGCCCGAGCAGACTGTCGTCATCCCCAACGCCGTCGACGTGAGCGCGTTGCCACGCGCGGCGCCTCGTGGCGGGGTCGTCGAGCTGATCAGCGTCGGGCGCCTGCGCGCGCCCAAGGACTTGATCACTCTAGTACGGGCGCTTGCGCGTCTCGAGCGCGGTTCGTTCCGAGCGTCGCTGGTCGGTGATGGCCCCGATCGGCCGATGATCGAAGCCGAACTGAATCGTCTCGGGCTGGCCGAAAGCGTGCGGTTTCTGGGTGACCGGTCGGATGTCGCCGAGTTGCTGGCAGGAGGGGACCTATTCGTCTGCAGCAGCCGCTCCGAGGGCATGCCGGTCTCGATCCTCGAGGCGATGGCGGTCGGTCTGCCCGTGGTCGCGTCCGCCGTTGGCGGCGTGCCCGAGATCATTGACGACGGTCGCACCGGGCTGCTGGTCGCGCCCGGCGCGGTGGCTCCGCTGGCCGATGCCCTGGCGCGGTTGATCGGCGATCGGGCCTTGCGCGAGCGCATGGGCCGGGCTGGACGGAAGGCGGCGCTGGACCGCTACGACCTGCCGCGATTCCGAGATGCTCACCTCGAGCTCTACCGCCGCTTGCTCGAAGAGCGCGGGTTGCCGAAGCGCAGCGTGCGATAGATCGAGCGCAGCGGCGGCTGGCCGTCGTGACCCCCTCCGACTTTGGCGCGGAAGTCGAGTAGGCGGTCGCGGGGGCCGACGCCGATCCGCCTCAGCGACAAGCGGTCTGTGCCGGGGCCGTTTACGCCCGGTTCCGCGCCGACTGCGACCTGGAACCCGGTCGCGCGCACCAGCTTCTGATCGCGCTCGCCATACAGCCCTGCCGGGTAGCAGAACGCAGCCACCGAATGCCCCAGTCGCGCTTCGAGGGTTTGCTTGCAGCCGGCGATTTCGCGTTCCGCCGCCGCGTCGTCGAGCGCCAACAGGTTGGCGTGAGTAACGGTGTGCGCACCGAAGTCGAGCGTCGATCCGCGATCGAGCTCGACGATGCTTGCCCAATGGAGCAGCGGAGGCGGACGTTCGTACCAGGCAAATGGATGAGTCCCGTCTATCGCCCCCGTCGGCAGGAAGACGGTCGCACGAAAGCCCAGCTCCACAAGCGCCGGCAGCCCATTGTCGACCACGTCCTGGTAACCGTCGTCGAACGTCAGGCCGATCATGCGACTTCGCTCGGCCGTATCGAGCGCGGCGGCTGCCTCGGAAACGCCGACGACGCGGTACCCGGCGGCGGCGAGGAGTTCCATCTGCTCACGGAACCTTCGCGGCGAAACGGCGAGCTCGTCCCGGTCCGGCGAGATCCTGTGGTAGGCAAGGATCCGCAGGCCGGCGCCGTCGGCGCGCCCGCGGGTGCGCGTCTGCCACCACGCAGAGCGTGCGTGCGTGTAGACGGCCTTTGCCGCATAGAGCGCCGTTGGCTCGAGGGCGATCTGCTCGCGCCGGGAAGCCACAGGCTCAGGCCAGGCCCTTGCGTCGCCGGTCGCGCGACGCGATCATCCCGGAGGCGCACGACATGAGTATTTCCACGAAATCTGGGCCGATCCGAATAACGTCAACCTCGCGTCGGATGGTCGCGGGCGCCGGTGCGGCGGTCGCCGTGTCGCTGGTGCTCGCGGTCGTACTCGCGCATCAGCTGCCGCCCTCGCCGCCGCTTGTCGGCGTCGGTGCCCTCGCAGCGCTCGCGATCGCGGGGCTGGTCGTCGTCCGCTACGAGGCGGCGGTCGCCTTGGGCATGGTTTTGCTGGCGGTCGTCCGGTTCCAACCGGCACCTACCGACGCGGTCTTCGCGTTGGTGATCGGAGTTGCTGCTCTGAGCGGCCGCTTTCACGCCAGGCGCGTGCCATCGCTGGTGCTCGGATTGCTTGCGGCGCTGCTCGCGCTCAACGTGGTCTCGGCTGTGAACGCGGTCAGAATCGGGACGGCGGCGTCCTACTTCGGGATCACCCTGTACCTGGCAGTCTTCGCCGTCTGGCTTGCCAGCTACGTAGACGGCCGCCGGCGTGCGAAGCGAGTTCTGGTCTGGTACCTCGCCGCCGCGCTGGTCTCGGCCGCGCTCGGGGTGCTGGCGATCGTGGCGCCGGTCCCTGGACGCAGCGCTCTGCTGTTCGACGGTCGCGCCGAGGGCTTGTTCAAGGACCCGAACGTCTTCGGCCCATTCCTGATTCCGGCACTGCTGATACTGCTCGAGGAGATCGCTGCCCCGCGCCTGCTCACCGCGTCGCGCCGCCTTAAGCTCGCCGGCGTAATCCTGCTCGCGCTGGGAGTGCTGTTCTCGTATTCGCGCGCGGCGTGGCTCAATCTCGGCGTCGCGCTCGTCGTGATGCTCGCCGTCTTGCTTCTGAGACGTCGCAGCGCGCGTACGACCGCTCGGCTGCTCGCCGTGCTGTTTCTGGCAGTCGTCAGTGGGGCCGCCGCGATTGCGCTTACCGGATCGAGCAGCTTCCTTCAGGAGCGGGCCGGCCTGCAGAGTTACGATGCCGCCCGCTTCGGTGCCCAGGCGGCCGGCATCAGACTCGGCGAGCAGCATCCAATCGGCATCGGTCCAGGCCAGGCCGACGTGGTCTTGCCGCTGTCGACGCACAACGTGTACGTGCGGGTCTTCGCCGAACAAGGTCCGCTCGGTCTGCTGCTGCTGCTCGCACTGGTGCTGGGCACACTCGGCTTCGCCGCCCGCAACGTCGTGCGAGGCCGCGACACCTACGGCATCGGCTCGGCGGCACTGCTCGCCGCGTGGTGTGGCCTGCTCGTGAACAGCGCAGCCATCGACACGCTGCACTGGCGTCACCTTTGGCTGGTTGCGGCGCTCATTTGGGCGGGGGCGGCTCGCGGCGCGGCGCGTTCTGGCGCGGCTGGCGGCGCGACGCCGGCCGGGACGATTTGGAGCGAGGCACGTTCTGGCGCGGTCGGCGCGGCGACGCGGGCGCGTCGGGGGCCGGCGCGGGCGGGGATGCCTCGGGGGGCGACGCCGGCGGGGATGCCTCCGGGGGCGACGCCGGCGGGGATGCCTCGGGGGGGGATGCCTCGGGGGGCGACGCCGGCGGCGATGCCTCCGGGGGCGACGCCGGCGGGGATGCCTCGGGGGGGGATGCCTCGGGGGGCGACGCCGGCGGCGATGCCTCGGGGGGCGACGCCGGCGCGGGGGGCGACGCCGGCGGGGATGCCTCGGGGGGCGACGCGGGCGGCGATGCCTCGGGGGGCGACGCCGGTTGCGACGGTTCCGGGGACGACGCCTTCTGGGACGATTGGCGGCGCGACGGCGACGGCTGCGCCTTGGCAGACGACACCGGCTGGGACGATTTGCGGCGCGACGGCGACGGCTGCGCCTTGGCAGACGACACCGCCTGGGACGACCGGCGGCGCGACGGCGACCGCTGCGCCTTGCCAGACGACACCGCCTGGGACGACCGGCGGCGCGACGGCGACGGCTGTGCCTGGGCAGGCGACACCGGCTGGGACCGGGCCAACACTTGGGCGCCTGCCTTCTGCGGCGCGCCATCATCCGCCGGCGCAACGATCTGGCCCTCGTTCCGGAGGGCGAGCTGACGTCCTGGCGCCCGGACACCAAGCACCACGATCCCCGCCGCCCACACCGGAAGGCGGTTGAGCAGGTCACGCGTCTCGGACAGCTGCTCCGCGGTAGGCCAGCCGACCCTCGAGACCACCACAGCCGCGTCGGCATTGCGCACGAACAGCTGTGTCTCAGCGACGGCGATCAGGGGCGGAAGATCAAAGAGCACCCATTCGAAGTCGAGCTGCCGGATGCGCGCGAACAGTGACTGCACGACCTCATTGGTCAGTACGGCGGCAGGGTCGGGCGGCAGCGGACCGCTGGAGAGGACCCATAGATGCTCACCCACGCGTTTGATAATGCTGTCGGCCCCCGCGCGGCGACCGTTCCAGTTGAGCTCGCTGCTCAGGCCGCTGCCCAGTGGCAAGCCGAAGATCCGGTGCAGCGCCGGCCAGCGCAGGTCCGCGGAGACCAGAAGTGTCTCGTTGCCGGTCTCGGCCAGCGCCGCGCCGAGTCGGCTCACCACCGTCGTCTTGCCCTCCCCGCGAACGGCACTGGTGACCGCCAAAAAACGCGGCCCGTTCGGCCACGTAGCTCCCTCGAGCGTCTTGGACAGAAACCGGTACGCCTCCGCTTCCGCTGCGTCGGTTTCCTTGCGGCGAACGCGCCGCGCGTTTGCGACCTGAGGGACGCGCCCGAGGATCGGCATTCCCATCAGCGCGCTGAGCTCACGGCCGCCGGAGATGCTCGGCGCAAGCAGCTCCCGTCCGCCGACGGCGAGTACTGCGATGAACAGAACGGCGATGAACGCGAATAAGGCGTTGCGTGTCGGACGCGGACTGCTGGCGCTACCTGGCACAGGCGCGAGCGCGAGAAGCTGGAGGTCCGAGCCGGCACTTGCCTCCTGCGCGACGATGCCGGAGAGCTGTTGCTGCAGCGCTGCCGCCAGACCTGTGGAGCCGGCCGCGTGCGCGGCTTGAATCCTGCCCGTGAGCAAGGCCGCTTGCTGGCCTAGCTGCGCACGCTCGGCCGCGGTTCGAACGCTCAGAAACGTTTGCGCGACGCGGTTGGCAAGCTGCGCCGAGCGAGGGGCACTGCCGTCGGTGGCGGTGATGCTGACGATGTTCGCGCTCGGGTCGAGAGATGTCGTGATCTTCTGATCCAGGCTCGCGGCCGATTCCCTACCCAGCTGGCGGGCGGCGGTCGCCAGAACCGCCGGCGAGGTGATATACGCCTGGATCGTTGCCAGGTTTAGTTGCGTCGTCGTCGAGCCTGACGCGGCGCTCGTAGTTGCCTGGACCGAAGGCGCGATCTCCGCGGTAGCGGTGTAGCTCTTCGGCAGCGCCAGTGAGATCAGGAACACGAGCAAGCCAATGCCAACCGCGAGGCCCACGATAAGTCCGGCCCGTCGCCTTAGTGCCTCGATGTAGCGCCGTACGTCGACCGGCTCCTCGACGAGCCCCTCGCCGAATTCCGGTTCAGGAAAGCGTTGGCTCAACGCGAGCAGCGTAGCGCGGTCGAGCGCACCTGAACCCTTATGGCGCAAGCTCCGGCGTCAGCGCACGGATTGTCCTGTCCACCAAATGCCGCGCGCCGCAACTCGATCGCGTGGTCGTTCATCGGATGCGTCACATCCACGCGGGTCGCCACGCATTCCCGCACGCCTGCCAAGTTCGGGACATATTGGGCACAGATCCTCCGAAGTCCCAAGCCAGCGCCCCCATCAGAATAGGCGGTTTTCCAGCCACTTCACAACGCTCCCGGCAGGATTCGAACCTGCGGCCATCGGAATTAGAAGTCCCCTCGCGGGCCTTCAAGCGCTTGCTGTCCGGGTCGGTCAGATTCACCTTCCCATCCGGGACCTGGGGCGGCCGGTAGGGCTTCGGCGGGCCGCCAACCCGACGCCCGCCGGCAGCGCGGCGCCGCTCCTTGAACTGCTCATACGCCTCATTCCCAGGTTCGGAAAGCACTTTCTGAACTTCACTCCGGCGGTGTCGGGCGAGGCAAAGACGCGGATGCGGCGTGAGATGCGCCGCTGGCGTGTCGCTTGCCGATCGGACAAGACCCGCACGGACCTGGCGCTGATGTTCAACCTCAGGCTCCATCACAAACTCGGGGATTCACAGGACAGCGTCCCGGGCGGCCTTGCGCCGCCACCCATGAAGATTGAGAATTCCACCTGCCGCCGGGTCGAGGCCGGTGAGGCTTGGTGCGCTAGTTGGAGCCCGGAGGACAGCGTGGCCGAGGAGCCTGTGGAACAGTTGATTGCTGCCATGAGCGCGAACGCCAGCTTCATAGCTGGGAGGCTCCTGCCGACGGCACACACGGCCCTTCGACCGAGGAGCTCGTCACTCCCAGCTGACAACCGAGCGCGCTCACCGAGCCCCAGTCGACGTCTGGGCCCGATTTCGTGTACACGTTGTCAGCTGGTCAGCGCCGGGGATTCACAGGCCAGCCTCCGCGGAATCCGCTCCCCCAGCACGCCCTGGGTCCGCCCCCAGGTGTCCAATCCCGCCGCGGTCGCCGCGTAATTAAGGGCAAGCGTGGTAAGCCGCGAACTCAGTCCCCCCGGCTGTTCACGACCGCAGATGACGTCCGGGCTCGGAGGTACCTTACGCTTCGCGAATCATCGTTAAGAATGCTCGTAGGCCTCTGATAGTGCTAACTCTGTAGACGAAGGTGGACGCGGAACGGACGCGCTCGTCACACGTGCCGAGCCAGAGCCTAGAAGAAATCCCTGGAAATAGCCGGAAAGCCCTCTGTCGGACTCGAACCGACGACCCCTTCCTTACCATGGAAGTGCTCTACCAGCTGAGCTAAGAGGGCGTTTGCAGGGATTTCCTGGCTTTCCGGCCTCCGCTGGCCTATTTCGGGCTGCACGGGGGCTGCAAAATCTCGGTCGGCCGCTGCTCGGGGCAAGCGTAGCCGACGTTCGCGCCGCGTGACAGACTCCGGTTGACCGGTTTCATCACCGCGTCACGCAGCCCGCAGCTGTCGATGCCTACCGGTCGGAGCGAGCGCCCGGGCACGGATCCGCTCCTCCTCCGCCGGCTTGGGCCCCTCGTCCTCGAGGTCCTCGATCGCGAACGAGTAGTTGCGCTCCAGCATCTCGACGCTGGTCCCGCACTGCTTGGCGATCGCCTGCCGGTCCTCGCCGGCACGGATGCGCAGCGAGATCATCCCGCGTCGTAGCGAATACGGCGTTGCGCCGATGATCTCGCTGTGCTCCTCCGGCCACTCCTCCGCGACTCTGCGAACGGCGGGCGTGAAGTATTTGCCTGGCCACTTGTCGGCCTGGCTTCCGGTCATGTGGCCCTCCCGAGCGCCGTGACCGCCGAGGTCGCCGCGCAGGAGGAAGTCGTCGGGAGCGGTCGGGTATCCATGCGCTGCGAGCGCTGCCTTCCAGGCCGCAAGGTCATCAGCCAGGAGCGCGTCGATCGGTGGCCGCCGTGTCCGGCCAGTGGCGCCCTCTGTCTTCCCGGCGTCAAGCGCACCGTAGCTCAGCACCTCTCGGACTGTGGCCCGCCGCGCCGGCGACATCGCCGAGGGTGAGGGCCCAGACCTCCTGGTTCCGCATGCCGAGGCCGTACTGGACCGAAACCGCCGTGGCGTCGCGGAGCGCGAGGAGCGGGGAACGCTGATCCAACCTCTCGAGCATCACCAGCCGGATCCGCTCGACCGCAAGCGGCGACAGCGCCCACGACGCGAGATCGTCGCGGCGCTTGCCCGGCGCACCTGCCTGGCCGCTCCGGTGCCGGCACGACGAGAGGCCCGTCGCAT
>CAVYGK010000002.1:0-160951 GCA_963768015.1 uncultured Solirubrobacterales bacterium | reverse complement strand
GGGCGCGCAGCGTCGCGATCATGATCGGTGAGGTGTGATGCAGCGCGGCGTCCGTGACCGGGTAGACGACTCCGGCGGCGGTCATCGAGACGGCGAGCACCAGCGAGACCGGCAGGCCGTGTCCGGCATCGCGCTCGCGCCCCATGGCGAACGGATACCACTCCTGGGCACCGGCGTGCAGAATCAATACCAACTGCGCAGATTCGAATCCCGATTGGAAGGAGCGCCAGTGCCAGACAAGCCCAAAACCCCCCTCGAGGCCGCGCGAGATCTCGCGTGGGAGGCCTCAGGACACGCCGAGGCGAGTCAGTCCGGCGTTCCCTCCAAACGCAGCAAGCTCGAGCGCGAGCTGGCGCAAACCTTCGCGCTCGTCTCGATCGCCGAGAGCCTGGCCCAGATCGCTGAGCGTGCGCAAGCAGCCGAGCGGCCCAAGGTCGGAGTCATCAACGAGCTCTTTGACGCCCTGCAGGAAGGCCTCAGACGCGAGCCACCCGGACGGCCGAGCGAGGACTCAGGCGAGGTGTTCGAGTAAGTCGCGTCAGTCGACGAGCAGGTGCTGCTCGCCGACCAGGAGCAGATCCCCCGGTCGCAGCCGGCAGCGAACGACGCGCTTGTCGTTGACGCGCGTCCCGTTTGTCGAGCGGAGGTCCTGCACGACCCAGCCGCCATCGCGGTAGCGCAGGCGGGCGTGCCGGCGCGAGACGGTCGGGTTTGCGAGCACGACGTCGCAACCCAGGTCGCGGCCTAGCAGCAGCTCGTCGGTCGCGCCGGACCAGTCGAGCGCGAGCAAGTTGGGAGGTGGGTAGGTGCCGCCGTGCAGCCAGCTGCGGACGAAGCGCAACACATGGTCGACGACCCCCGATAGCGACGTTTCGCGGGAGCGGATCGTCAGGTCACCGATCAGCCGCGAAGGGTCGATCACATGGCTGTCCAGCAGCAGATCGAGACGGTGCGCGAGCGTGTTCTCGCTCAGCAATCCCTCGCCATAGGCGGCGTTCAGAGTCGCGGCGATCCGCTGGCGCAACCCTCCCGGAGGCGGCATCGGCAAAGTTTCCCGCGATCGCCGCGCGTTGTCCAAGGCGCGGCTCCGCGAACCGCCTAGCCCCAGACCTCGTCGGCGACCTCGACGATCAGCTCGAGCTTGGCGCGCTGGTCGTCGATCGTCAGCTTGTTGCCCTCCTCGGTCGACGAGAAGCCGCACTGGGGCGAGAGGCAGAGCTGGTCGATGTCCACGAACCGCGACGCCTCGTCGATCCGCCGCTTGAGCAGGTCGCGGTCCTCGAGCTCGGGTCGCTTGGTCGTGACCAGCCCCAGTACGACCTGCTTGCCCGGTCCGACGAAGCGCAGCGGCTCAAACGTTCCCGAGCGCTCGTCGTCGAACTCGAGGAAGTAGCCGTCGACGTTCAGGTCGCCGAACAACGCCTCGGCGACGAAGTCGTAGCCGCCTTCGCGCCGCCCACATCGATTGGTTGTTGCCGCGGCACAGGTGGGTCGTGACGACGAGGTCGTCGGGCTTGGCCGCGAGCGCCCGGTTGATGTTGGCGATGTACTGCTCGTGCAGGTGGGCGGGGTCGCCACCGATCCTTTCGATGTGCTGGCGCTGCGCTGGGTCGTTGACGTACGCGAGGCTCGTGTCGTCGAGCTGGAGATAGCGGCAACCCAGTGCGTAGACGCCGTCGAGCTGGGCCGCGTAGGCACTCGTCAGGTCGTCCCAGAACGAGTCGAGTTCGGGATACACCGCCGGGTCCAGCGACGAGTTGCCGCCGCGGTAGTGGACCATGCTCGGCGACGGGATCGTCAGCTTCGGCGTTTGGTCATCGCCGGCGTGGTCGCGCAGAAACTCGAATGCGTCGGCGAAGATCGTCTCGCGCAACCTGACCGGCGCCGCCACCAGCATCGCCGGCGGGGTGTAGTCGTACTCGCCGTCGTCGGAGTGAAAGTGGACGTGGATCGTCTCGCCGTCGGACTGCTCGATGCCGTCGAGCGAGTAGATGAAGTCCATGTGCCACGAGGTGCGTCTGAACTCGCCGTCGGTCACGGTCCGCAGGCCGGCCTCGCGCTGCAGTTCGATAACGCCGCGGATCGCCTCGTCCTCCGCCGAGCTCAACGTCGCCGCATCGATCTCTCCGGCCTTGAAGCGCGCGCGGGCGCGCGCCAGTTCAGGCGGGCGGAGCAGGCTGCCGACGTGGTCGGCGCGGAACGGGGGCTTTTCGCGGCTGGGGATCGTCACTGTCCTCGCCTCCGCTCAACGATAACGAGGTGGCCGTGTAGGCTCGGAAAGGTGGTCGCCAAGTACCGGTCAGTCTTGGCGGTACCGGGGTCGCCGGCGCTGATCGTCAGCGCGCTGCTCGCCCGCCTGCCGCTCGGGATGTACTCGCTCGCGTTTCTGCTGCTCGTGCGCGGCACCGGCCACTCGTACGCGGTCGCCGGGCTCACAGTCGGGGCGTTCGCGTTCTGCAACGCCGCGAGCGCTCCTCTGCAGGGCCGCCTGGTCGATCGCTTCGGCCGGGCGCGCGTGCTCCCTCCGTTCGCGCTGCTTCAGGCGGTGGTGCTGATCACGCTCGTGCTGGCGAGCAACGGTGACGCAGGCAGTCCCGCGCTTGTCGTGCTGGCCGGTCTGTCAGGTGCGCTGATGCCGCCGGTGTCGCCGACGGCGCGGGCGCTGATGCGGGAGGTGTTTCCGGATCCGATCGTCCGCGACACTGCCTACGCGCTGGACTCCGTCGTGCAGGAAGTGGTCTGGATCACCGGACCGCTGCTGGTCGCGCTCGTCGTGGAGGCGACCTCGGCGACAGTCGCTGTCCTGATGCTGGCGGTCGTCTGCGTGACCGGCACGCTGTTGTTCGTTCGCTCGCCTCTCGCGCGTGGGTCGGGAACGCGTGCCGCGCACGAGCCGCGGCAGCGCGTGCTGTCGAACCCCGAGCTGCGGGCGCTACTGGGTCCGGTGACGCTGATGGGTATCGGGCTGGGCGCGATCGAGGTCGGACTGCCGTCACTGGCGCTGCACGCCGGCTCGCGAGCGGCGTCGGGCCTGTTGCTCGCCACCTGGAGTCTCGGCAGCATGGTCGGGGGTCTCTGGTACGGCGCCCGAATCTGGCACTCCTCGATCATGCGCCGCTATCGCCTGCTGTTCGTCTGCGCGGTCGGCTTCAGCGCGCCGCTGATCGTCGCGCGGACGATCCCGGAGGGCGTGATCGGTTCATTTCTCGCGGGAATGACGATCGCGCCGGTGTTCTCCTGCCAGTACTCGCTCGTCGGGCGGGCGGCGACGGCCGGCGCCGAGACCGAGGTTTTCACGTGGGTCTCGGCGGCATTGGTCGGTGGGCTGGCAGTTGGCTCGGCGATCGCCGGCGCGCTGATCGCGGATGTGGGGTTCAGTGCGCCGTTCGTGTTCTCGTGCTGCGCGACCGCCGTTGCGGCGTTGCTCGCACTGCGCGTGCGCGAGCCCGTGGCTGCTTGACGCTAGTGCACCCGCGATCCGACGCTAGAGCAGCGCCAGCTGACGCTGGCTCCAGCTCGCCTGCAGGATCGCGGCCTCGCCGCTCGATGCTTCGAACGCGAGCAGCGCGCGCTTGCGGTCAAGGCCCCCGCCGTACCCGGTCAGCGATCCGTCGGCACCGATAACTCTGTGGCACGGGACGATGATCGGCACCGGCGTCCGCCCGACGGCGCCGCCGACCGCTCGTGGCTCGGACGCGCCGAGCTCGCGCGCGAGCGTTCCGTAGGTGGTCGTCGCGCCGTACGCGATCTGACGTAGCGCGTCCCAGACGCGGCGCTGGAACGGCGTCCCCTCGAGCTCGAGCTCGAGCTCGAAACGCTGCAGTTCGCCGGCGAAGTAGGCGTCAAGCTGTTCCACAGCCGCGCGGATGGCTGCCGGCAAAGGGCTGTCACCGGCGGCGAAGGGCTCGTCGGCCTCGCTGGGTCCGTCGGGCTCGCCGGGCAAGGCCGCGCCCCGGCCCGGGAAGCGAAGCTCGCGGAGCGCGTGCTCGTCGCCGATCAAGGTCAGTGTTCCGATCGGACTCTGATAAGGGAGCACGGTCATTTTGGTCCTCATTTCGAATCGTGAAAGATGATGCCGAGCGCCGTGCGCTCGCCGCTTGTGACGGTGCTGACGCCGTGGCGCAGGCCAACCCGGTGATAGCCGCTCTTGCCACTGCTCGGCCGCTCGCGGGTCGGAAAGATCACGAACTCGCCCTGTCCGGGCGACAGCACGTGCGCCCGGCTCTGGGCGCGCGGTCGCTGCTCGACCAACACGAACTCGCCCCCGGTGTGGTCGACACCCGCTCGCGTGAGCACGGTCAGGACCTGGAAGGGGAAATAGACGTCCCCGTAGAGGTCCTGGTGCAGCGCGTTCCAGTCGCCTGCGTGATAGCGCAACAGCAGCGGCGTCGGCCGGGTCTGGCCGACCTTCCGGCAGCGTTCCAGCAGCTCGGCGTGCGTCGGCGGAAAGGTCGAGTTATCGCCCGACAGCCGCTCGGACCAGCGGTTGGCGATCGGCGCCAGGCGCTCGTAGAAGGACCGGCGCGCGCTGGTGATCGGCTCCGGCAGGGGGTTCGCAAAGTACCGGTAGCGGCCGTCGCCGAACCGATGCCGGGCCATGTCGATCGTCGAGCGAAAGCCGTCGCCGTCGAACATCGCCGCCAGCTCGGAGCACTCGTCAGGCTCCAAGACGGGCTCAGTGATCGCGAATCCGCGCTCGTCGAGCTGCTGCTCGAGCGCGTTCCAGTCAAGGTCAGAGATCCCAAACATGCAGATAAAACGCGGACGGGGCCACGGTTGTGAGATCGATTAGACCGCCGGCGAGCATCTTTTTCCTTGTCCGTCGGCACCCGGCCATCGTGCCAGCCCGGCGGCCGCGCGATCCCGTCGATGCTCTAGCCTCGCCCGTCCTCGCCATGCCGACCACGCCATCGTTCTGGCTCGATCAGCTGCCCCCGCAGCCGCCCCGGCCGCCGCTCGTCGGCGACCGCGAGGCGGACGTCTGCATCGTCGGTGGCGGGTTCACCGGGCTGTGGACGGCGTACGAGCTACGGCGCGCCGACCCGGCGCTCGAGGTCGTGGTGCTGGAGGCGCACAACGTGGGCTTTGGCGCCTCTGGGCGGAACGGCGGCTGGGTGCTCGGCAAGCTGTCGGGAAAGCCGGCGGCCTGGCGAGCCCGCGGCGGTCCGGAAGCGGCGCGGGCGATGGCCGCCGCGATCCAGGCGACCGTGGACGAAGTTGGCGCGGTCGTCGAGCGCGAGCGGATCGAGTGTGACTTCAAGCGCGGCGGGAGCCTGATCGTTGCCCAGAGCGAGACGCAGCTCGCCCGGATCAAGCAGATGCAGTCCGACGAGCACGAGGCGTTCGGCGGCGACCTCGCATCCGTGCTGTTGGATACAGCGGAGTTGCGGTCGCGGGTTGCCGTCCACGCGTGTCGCGGCGCCCTCTACACGCCGCACTGCGCGCGCGTGCAGCCTGCACGGCTGGTCAGCGGGCTGGCGGACGCCGCCGAGCGCGCGGGGGCGACGATCTATGAATCGACGCGGGCGCTCGACCTGACGCCGGGCGAGGTTCGGACGCCTGCCGGCCGAGTCAGGGCGCGGTTCGTGCTGCGGGCGACCGAGGGCTACACGGCCGACCTCAAGCACGAGCACCGCACGTTGCTACCGCTCAACAGCGCGATGATCGTCACCGAGCCGCTGAGTGACGCGGAATGGGACCGCCTCGGTTGGGAGTCGGCCGAGACGATGCTCGACGGCTCCTACCTGTACACGTACTCGCAGCGGACCGCCGACGGCCGGATTGCGATCGGCGGCAGGGGAGTGCCATACCGGCTCGGCTCCCGCACGGATCGTGAAGGGCCGGTGCCGGCCAAGACGGTCAGCCAGCTGCGCGAGCGGCTTTTGGCGCTGTTCCCCGGTCTCGAAAGCGTGGGGATATTGCGCGGCTGGGCGGGCGTGCTCGGTGTCTCGCGCGACTGGTGTCCGGCGGTCGGGCTTGACCGGGCGAGCGGGCTCGGGTATGCGGGCGGATATGCGGGCGAGGGCGTCGCGGCCGCGAACCTCGCCGGGCGGACGCTGCGCGATCTGATCCTTCGGCGAGACACCGAGCTGTCACGCCTGCCGTGGGTCGATCATCCGGCTCGCCGCTGGGAACCCGAACCGCTGCGGGTGCTCGGCGCGCGAGGGATCTACGCGCTGTACGGCCTCGCCGACCGGCGCGAGCGCCGCGGCGGGCGCGCGGAGCCGATAGCCAAACTCGCCGACCTCGTCGCCGGACGATAGTTGCGGTCAGACGGATGTACAGGCGGCGCGGACATGAGCTGGAACAAGACCTTCTTGTCGAGCCGCGGTGTCGAGCGTTTGCTGTAGCGCCTGGAGTCGTCGAACTGCAGGCCGTAGAGGCGGTAACGCGGGTGGCCGCCCGGGTACAGCAGCGCCCTGGAGCGCAGCACGCCGCACGCTCCCTGCGCGCGGCCGAAACGGGTCAACGCGACCTGTTTGCGCCGCAGGTAGTGGCCGTAGATCGGCTTTCCGGGCTCGAACCCCGAGAAGTACCAGGTCACCACCTGAGTCGGTAGCGCCTCTGTAGGCTCGATGCCGACGGCGAGCGGGGCGACCGTCACCGGGGTCGACGCGCTGATCGCCGGACCGGCAACCGTGGCCTCGGTGGCGGTCAGCGTCACGGTCTTCTGCCCGGGCAGCGTGAACGACGGGTCCGGAGCCGACGTCGTGGCGGCGACCGCCCCGGTGGGCCCAGCGCTCGCGACGACCTTCGCCGAACCGTCACTGCTGGAGATCTGCACCTGGCCCCCGGGGGCGAAGCCAGACCCGGTCACCGTCATCGACGCGCGGTTGGCCCGTGATTTGTTCACGTAGCACGGCTTCGCGACGGCGATCTTCGCCGCCTGGGCACCGCTGGCCATTAGGAGCGGCCACGATCGCACCGATTGACGCCCCCCGGCCGAGGACACTAGAACAGCAGATCCTCATCTCGTACCGCGGCGAGTCTACCCCGTCCGCGACGTTGACGCCTCTGACCTGCATCTGATATATCAGTGCCATGGCTACGGAATCCAGGCAGCTGCCGGGCCGTCAGAGCGTGGTCGTGATCGGGGCCGGAATCGTCGGCAACAGCGTCGCGTATCACCTGACGCAGCTCGGCGAGACCGACATCACGCTGATCGACAAGGGCCCGCTCCCGAACCCCGGCGGCTCCACCGGACACGCTTCGAATTTCATCTTCCCGGTCGACCACTCCAAGGAGATGACCTCGCTGACGCTCGAGAGCATGCGTCAGTACAAGGACCTCGACGTGTTCCTCGAGTGCGGCGGAATCGAGGTCGCACGTACCGAGGCGCGGATGCAGGAGCTGACGCGACGGATCGTCTCGGCGCGGACGTGGGGGATCGAACCGGTCTCGCTGTTGACTCCAGCCGAGATCAAGGAGCTGGTCCCGTTCATCAACGAGGAGATCCTGCTGGGCGGCTTCTACACGCCCGGCGCGGGCGTCGTCGACTCGCTTCGAGCGGCAACGATCATGCGCGAACGCGCCCAACAGGCCGGGATGACGGTAGCGGCCAATACCGAGGTGATCGGGCTCGACGTCGAGCACGGGCGCGTCACGCGCGTACGCACCGACCGGGGCGAGATCGAGGTCGACCGAGTCGTGATCGCCTGCGGCTGCTGGAGCCCGCGGATCGCCTCGCATGGCGGGGGCGACCATCCCGCTGACGCCCGCCGTTCACCAGATGATCGACATCGGCCCGGCGCCGCGGTTCGCAGACCCCAAGACGCTGGTCGACTACCCGATCGTCCGCGACATGGACACCAACATGTACGAGCGCCAGGACGGGACCGGGCTCGAGATCGGGTCCTACGCCCACCGCCCGATCATGATCGACGCCGAGGAGATCCCCTCGATCGACGAGTCGGCGCTGAGCCCGACCGAGCTGCCCTTCACGCAGGCGGATTTCGAGCTGCAGATGGAGCAGGCGCTCGAGCTGATGCCCGAGATCGTCGGCGACGAGACCGTCGGGCAGCGCTACGCGATCAACGGTCTGCTGTCGGTGACGTATGACGGCATGCCGCTGCTCGGCGAGACGCCGGAGGTCAAGGGGCTGTGGTCGGCGGCCGCGGTCTGGATCAAGGAGGGCCCCGGGGCGGGCAAGACCGTCGCCGAGCTGATGGTGCACGGCGACTCGGAGATCGACGTGTACGAATCGAACATCGCGCGCGCCTATCCGCATCAGAAGACCAAGGAGCACATCCAGGCGCGGGTGGCCGAGGGCTTCAACAAGATGTACGGGATCGTCCATCCCTCCGAGCAGTGGGAATCGGACCGCCGCGTCAAGCTGCCCCCGTTCTACGAGCGCGAGCAAGAGCTCAAGGCGGTGTTCTACGAGGCGGCCGGGTGGGAGCGCCCGCAGTGGTATGAATCAAACGCGCCGCTGCTCGAGGAGTACGGCGACCGGATCAACCGCTCGCGAGGCCGAGTGGGAGGCGCGCTGGTGGTCACCGATCATCAACGCCGAGCACCTCGCGATGCGCGACCGCGCCGGGTACATCGACCTGACCGCGTTTACGATCTTCGACGTCACCGGGCCGGGCGCGCTGGACGCCGTGCAGCGAGTCGCGATGCGCCAGATGGACGTCGCCGTCGGCCGGAACGTCTACACCCCGGTCCTGACCCCGAACGGCGGCTTCAAGGCCGACCTGACGATCATGCGGACCGGCGACGACGCGTTCAGGGTCGTGACCGGCGGCGGCTGGGGAATGTCGGACCTCAAGTGGTTCAAGGACCACCTGCCGCACGACGGGAGCGCCCAGATCCACGACCAGACGAACGCGTGGGCGACGCTCGGCCTGTGGGGGCCGCGCGCCCGCGACATTCTCGCCAGCGTCACAAGCGATGACGTCTCCAACGAGGGCTTCCCGTTCGCGCACTTCAAGACGATCGAGGTGGGGCCGCTGAAGGTGATCGCCTCCCGGATCTCGTATGTCGGCGACCTCGGCTGGGAGCTATACGTGCCGATCGAGCAGGGCGCGCGCCTGTGGGACATGATCGCCGAGGCCGGGCTGCCGCACGGCGCCGTGCCGGTGGGTGCCGGGGTGTACGGGACCACCGGCCGGCTGGAGAAGTGCTACCGCGCCTACGGCGCCGAGCTCGAGGGCGAATACGACGTCGTCGAGGCGGGGATGGCCTGGGGGAAGGTCAAGGACGACGACTTCATCGGTAAGGAGGCCCACGTGCGCCAGCGCGAGTCAGAGCCGGCCGCGCACATGTGCACGCTGACGGTCGACGACCACACCTCGAAGATCCGGCGTCAAGCGCTACATGCTCGGAGGCGAGCCGGTCCTGACGCTCGACGGCGAGACGATCTCAGACGCCAAGGGCCGCCGCTCGTACGTGACCAGCGCCGGCGCCGGACCATCGATCTCAAAGCACATCCTGATGTCCTACCTGCCGCCCGAGCACGCCAAGCAAGGCGAGCAGCTACTGGTCCAGTACATGGGCGAGCAATATCCGGTCACGGTCGCGGTCGCGGGCTCGACCCCGATCTTCGACCCAGACAACTCCCGCGTGCGCTCATGAATATCCTCGTGTGCGTCAAACGCGTCCCGCTGACGGGCGGCAAGATCACCTTGACCCCGGACGAGCAGGCGATCCAGACCCGTCACCTCGGGTTCACGATCAGCCCGCACGAGGAGTGCGGCGCCGAGGAGGCGATCCGGCTGGTCGAGCAACACGGCGGCTCGAGCACGGTCCTGACGCTCGGCCCGGCCGAGGCCGAGGAGCAGCTGCGCGACATGATGGCGATCGGGATCGACCAGGGAATCCACCTCGTGACCGACGGTGGCGAATGGGACCCCGAGGCAACCGCCGCCGCGATCGTGCAGACGATCCAGGCGCAATCCGAGCCGTACAACCTGATCCTGTTCGGCAACGAGTCGGCCGACGCCGGCAATTACCAGGTCATGGTTCGCGTCGCACACGCGCTGGGGCTCCCATGCGTGAACGGGATCAAGGGCATCCGTGTCGAGGGCGACAAGCTCCGCTGCGAGCAGGAGGTCGCCGGCGGACGCGACGTCTACGTGGTGCCGATGCCCGCCGTGGTCAGCGTCAAGGAGGGCATCAACCTGCCGCGCTACCCGTCGGTCCCCGGCCGGCTGCGGGCCAAACGCAAGCCGCTCGAGGCGTCGAACCCGGCGCGTCCGGACAGCAGGCTCGAGATGGTGCGCCTGGTCCTGCCGCAGACGGCCAGCAAGCAGGCCGAGGTGCTGGGTAACGGGCCGGAGGCGGCGCCCGCGGTCGTTCGCGTGCTGCAGGAGATTGGGGTCGTCTGATGCCGCTGGTGTTCGTCGAGGACCCGGCCGACGAGCTGTCCCAGCAGGCGGTCGCGTTCGCCGGTCAGCTCGGCGGCGAGCTTCATTCGGTGCGGATCGGCGGCAGCTACGCGCCCGCGGCCTGGGCCCAGACGCTGGTCGAGTTGATCGCGGAACGCTCGCCCTCAGCCGTCGTCGGAGCCGGGACTGACCGCGGCAACGAGGTGCTGGCCCACGTCGCCGCCAAGCTCGACCAGCCGATGGCGGCCAACTGCGTGGGGGTGACCGCGGGCGATCCGGCGACTGTGACCAGACTCCGCTGGGGCGGAAGCCTGCTCGAGGAAGCGCGCGTGCACGGCTCGCCGCTGCTGTTGACGGTGGCTCCGCATGCGGTCGCGGCGGCCGGGATCGCAAACGTCGAGACCGTGCCGGTGACGGGTTCCGCGTCCGATCTGGACCTCCTGGTCACGGTCAGTGAGCACGTAACGGCGACCACCACGGGCGTGTCGCTGGCGGAGGCCGACGTGGTCGTGTCCGGCGGCCGCGGCGTCGGCTCGGCCGGGGGGTTCGCGGTGATCGAGGAGCTCGCCGAGCTGCTGGGCGGCGCGGTCGGCTGCTCGCGCGCGGTGACCAGCGCCGGCTGGCGACCGCACACCGACCAGGTCGGCCAGACCGGGACCAAGATCGCGCCGGAGATCTACATCGCCTGCGGGATCAGCGGCGCGACCCAGCACATGGCCGGCTGCAAGGGCGCCAAGCGGCTGCTGGCGATCAATCCCGACGGCGAGGCGTCGATCTTCGCCAGCGCCGACTACGCGGTGCTGGGCGACCTGCACGAGGTCGTGCCCGCGATCTCGGCGGAGATCAGGAAAGCGAGAGCCTCATAGGAGTACTGATCGCCGGGCTCGTGCTCGCTGCGATGCTCGCGGTGGCCGCGACGTTGTTCGTGGTCCGGGTGCGGTTCCTGGTCGCCCTGCTGGGGTCGGCGTCGCCGGTCAAGCGCGACGGCGACGTCGAGCGGCGCGTCCGCAACGAGGCGACGATCGTGCTCGGTCAGCGCAAGCTCCTGCAGCGGCTGGGGCCGGGGCTGATCCACGCATTCATCTTCTGGGGCTTTCTGGTGCTCGCGCCGACGATCCTGATCGCGCTGATCGGGGCGGTCGACAAGCATTCGACGCTGCCGTGGCTGGGTCACCAGGGGTGGTTCGCGTTCCTGGCCGATGTGTTCGCGACGCTCGTGCTGGTCGGGTGCGCGGCGGCGCTCTGGATCCGCAAGGTGCAGCGGCCGGAGCGCTTTAAGGGCAGCCACCTCGGCGAAGCCGACCTGATCCTCGCGCTGATCGCGACGATCGCGACGACGCTGCTCTTGTGGCAGGCGTGCCGAATCGCGCTCGGTCTCAACGAGTGGCCGCCGTCGTCGGCGCCGGTCTCGGACGCGCTCTCGCACCTGTTCGCCGACAACGGCGTCACCCGAGTCTTGGAGCGGGTGTTCGTCTGGATCCACGTGACCACGATCCTGACGTTCCTCGTCTACCTGCCGCGCTCCAAGCACCTGCACATCATCAGCGCCGCGTTCAACGTCTGGTACGGCCGCACCCGTGCGGGCGGTCGGCTCGAACCGCTGCGGTTCGACGACCCCGACGTCCCCGAGGATGAGATCCGGTTCGGCGCCGGGACCGCCGCCGACCTGACCTGGAAGCAGATGCTCGACACGTTCTCGTGCACGGAGTGCGGCCGCTGCCAGGACGCCTGCCCGGCGTTCGCGACCGGCAAGGTGCTGTCGCCGAAGCTCGTGATCATGGGCCTCCGAGACCAGGTGTTCCACGACGGGGGAGCGCTGGTCGCGCAGCGCGGCGAGGCGGATCTCGCGGCGCTGGTGCCGGGCGCGGTCCCAGAGGAGTCGGTCTGGGACTGCGTGACCTGCGGCGCCTGCGTGCAGGCGTGCCCGGTGTCGATCGAGCACGTCGATCACATCGTCGATCTGCGCCGGCACCTGGTGATGGTCGAGTCGAGCTTCCCCGCCGAGGCCGAGCCGATGCTCCGCGACGTCGAGCGCTCGTCCAACCCATGGGGCAAGGCGCAATCTGAACGCGCCGATTGGGCGACCGAGCTTGGCGTGCGGGTGCTCGAGCCCGGCGACACGCCGCCGGAGTACCTGTACTGGGTCGGGTGCGCGACCTCGTTTGACGAGCGCGCGCGCAAGACCGGCGAGGCCACCGCGAGGCTGCTCCAGAAGGCCGGCGTCGACTTCGCGATCCTCGGTCCCCGCGAGGCCTGCACCGGCGATCCGGCCCGACGGATCGGCAACGAGTACGTGTTCCAGGCCTACGCGGAGCAGAACGTCGAGACGCTCAACGAGGCGGGGGTGACGAAGATCGTCACCGGCTGCCCGCACTGCTTCAACACGCTCGGCAACGAGTATCCCGACTTCGGCGGCTCATACGAGGTCGTGCACCACTCCGAGCTGCTGGCGAGGCTGGTGGCCGAAGGGCGGCTGAAGCCGGAGCGGTCGGCCGAGCTGCCAATCACCTATCACGACTCCTGCTACCTGGCGCGCCACAACGACGTGCTAGCGCCGCCCCGAGAGCTGGTCGCCGCGGTCGGCGAGCCGGTCGAAATGGAGCGCAGCGGCAAGCGGACGTTCTGCTGCGGAGCGGGTGGCGCGCACATGTGGATGGAGGAGCGCGGCAAGGCGATCAACGAGAACCGCGTACGCGAGGCGGCGGCCACGGGCGCGCAGACGCTCGCGGTCGCGTGCCCGTTCTGCACGGTGATGCTCGATGACGGCGTGCAGAGCGCCGGCGAGGAGCTGCGGGTGGTTGATGTCGCGACGTTGCTCGATGAGGCGGTTGGCGAGTGACACGCCCGCGACCCGCGAGACACAACACAGGAGGCTCACATATGATCGCGCAAGTCTTGATGCAACTGCAGGTGACCGGCGTTTGCAAGCGGTGAGGGGTGGTTATGTCAGACGCATTTGATTACGTGGTTGTGGGTGGCGGGTCGGCCGGTGCGATCGTCGCCGCCCGGCTGTCGGAGGACCCGGAGACGTCCGTCTGTCTTCTGGAGTGGGGAGACACCGATCAGGGCAACGACGATGTGCTCCTGATCCGCCGTTGGCTGGGCCTGCTCGAAGGCCCGATCGACCTCGCCTATCGGACGACACTGCAACCGCGCGGGAACGCTCACATCGTTCACTCTCGCGCCAAGGTCCTCGGCGGGTGCTCGTCGCACAACACGATGATCTGGTTCAGGCCTTTCCCCGGCGATTGGCAAGATTGGGTGGACCAGGGAGCGACCGGGTGGGACTACGACACGATCGACCCTTACTACGCTCGGATTCCTGGCCCCCACCAGCGCGTAGAGGAGAAGGATCGAAACGCGATCCTGTACGACTGGATCGAGTCGTGCGCGTCGGCGCTGGGTGTGACCCCGAACCCCGACTGGAACGCCGGTCCGTATCACGATGGCGCGGGGTTCCTCGACGTCGGCTACAACCCCGCGAACGGGGTCAGGTCTTCATCGTCGGTGATGTACCTGCACCCGATCCTCGGCAGCCGCGCGAACCTGTCAGTCCAGACTCGCTCGCGCGCGATGCGGATCGAATGCAAGAACGGTCGAGCCGTGGCTGTACACGTCGAGCGTGACGACGGCGCGTGGCACGATCGCGTCGAGGCCAGCAAGGAGATCGTCGTGTGTTGCGGGTCAGTCGATTCGCCGCGGCTACTGCTCTATTCGGGCATCGGCCCGCGCAAAGAGCTCGAGGGCCTCGGGATCGACGTCGTCCACGATCTCCCCGGCGTCGGGGAGAATCTGATCGACCACCCGGAGTCGATCATCATCTGGAAGCTGAAGCGGCCGATGGGGCCGGAAGGAGCGATGGACGCCGACTGCGCGCTGTTCGTCAATCGTCTCGAGCGCGACGAGCGCCCCGACCTGATGTACCACACCTATCAGCTGCCGTTCACGTTCAACACCGAGCGGCTCGGTTACGAGGTGCCAGACGACCGGTGGTGCATCTGCATGACACCGAACATTCCCCGTTCGCACTCCAAGGGCCGGCTGTATCTGTTGTCGCGCAACCCCGAGGTCAAGCCCGCGCTCGATTTCCGCTATTTCACCGACGAGGATGACTACGACGAGCAGACGATCGTCGACGGAATGAAGATCGCTCGCCAGGTCGCTGCCGAGGGTCCGTTCGCGGACTGGATCGAGCGCGAGATCGCGCCGGGCGATCACCTGACGACCGATGCGGAACTGTCGACCTACGGCAGGGCCGTCCACCACACCGTCTACCACCCGTCAGGGACCTGCCGGATGGGCGCCGCCGACGACGATCTCGCGGTCGTCGACCCGGAGCTGCGCGTCCGTGGCATTGACGGGCTATCGATCGCCGACGGCGCGATCTTCCCGTCGATGCCGACGGCCAATCCCGTCGTACCGACGTTCATGATCGGCGAGCGCGCGGCGGACCTGATTCGTCAACGACACTCGTCGTGACGTAAACCCAGACTCATGGCAGATGGACGGCTGCGAGCAGCGCCGCGTATGAGCGGACCAGCGCGGCGCGCTCGTCGCCGATCAGCGGGCTGGCCGGGTCACGGCCCTCCGCGACCCATCGGTCGGACAGTCGCATCGCGAGCGCCCGCTGCTCGGCGGCCGGCCGGACGTCGCTCTCGGGCACGCTGTACGCGAAGCCGTACAGCTTCGCCATCGCGGTGATCAGCGCCTGCTCGTCGTCCGCTGAGCCGTACCACTGATGCTGGCGGTGGATCCGCCACCAATCGATCTCCAACCCTGCGGCGACCGCCGGGTCGTAGCTCTCGTTGTGCTCGCGTTTGACCAGTTCGTAGAACCGCTGCATGGTCGCGCGCGCGCCGTCCGGGTTGTTGCCGTTCTGCGGCGCCCAGTGCTGGAGGGCCCGCATCACCAGCCACGATCCCCGAACTGCCGCCGGCCAGCGCAGGCCGAACCCGTGACGGGTCAACAACACCGACGCGCGCAAGAACCGCGGCCAGTCGCGCCGGTAATAGGTGACCCATGCAGTCGACTCGAGCTGCGCGAGCCGGTTCGGATCAAACGATCGGTTCGGCGCGCTCACGCCGCCGATGCCCCTGAGGCCCGCACGGACCCTCCTTGTCGTCGGAACAAGTGGACGAAGTCTTTCCGGCCAGCTGTCCGCCGTCAAGACGCCTCGGCCAGCAGCCGCTCGAGCCCCCGCTCCAGCCCGCCGCAGCCGACCTCTCGTATCTCGAGCGGCAGGCCCAGCGTGCGCGCGGCACGCTCGGCGCACGCCCGCGTCGCCGGTGTCGGACGCTGGGCGAGCCACAGCACGCGGGTGTAGTTGCGGAAATACTCGTCGCGCAGCTCGGGATGCCGGTCGAGCCCGAGCTCGCGAACGATCGTGTGCTCGAACGTGCGAGCCAGAAAGTCCGTCAAGAAGTAAGTGCCCGGCTGCTCGGCCAGCGCCTCGGCGACCTCCTCGCGACCGAACACGTCGTAGCAGTGATCGCCGGCCAGCCGGGGGAGCCCGAGCTCGTCGAGCGCCCCGTACGTTCCGCAGTCGGCGTATGCGAGCGCGACGACGTCATGCCTTGACCGCAGGCTCTCCACCGCCGGCGCGATCCGGGCCGGATGATTGTGGAGCAGCGCGTCGACCGGGACGACCTCGACGTCCCAGCCGCGGCGGCGGGCGATCGCGCGCACGTCGAACGCGAGCGCGCCACACGAAATCACCGCGGCAGTCATCCCGGAAAGGCGAGCTGGTCGATGAACAGGTCGTTGAAGTCCGCGCGGCCCGAGAGCTCGACGTACTCGACCTCGCGCAGAATCGACTCGGCCTCGGCGCGCTCGCGCAGCGACAGCGCGGCGATCTTCGCGCCCTCGCCGGCGACGTTGCCGGCCGACACGATCCGCGGCAGCGCGAGCTTCGGGACGAGGCCGATCCGGACCGCGCTTAACGGGGTCAGGTACGCGCCGAAGCTGCCGGCGAGCAGCACCTGAGTGATCTCGTCGGCCGCCACTCCGAGCTCGGCCAGCAGGATGTTCCAGCCGGTCGCGATCGAGGCTTTCGCGAACTGGAGCTCGCGCACGTCGCGCTGGGAGAGGAACACGGTCTGGGCCGGATCGTCCGACCCGCGCCAATCGAGGACGAACACGCGCTCCTCGCCGATCCGTGTCAGCCGCGACGCGAGCCCCGGCAACCGCGCGGCCGCCTCCTCGTCGGGGATGAAACGCCCCGAGTGGTCCAGCACGCCGCTGTGCGCGAGCTCCGCGACCGCGTCTACCAGCCCCGAGCCGCACATCCCGACCGGCTCGACGTCGCCGATCACCTCGAGCGACAGCGAGTCGCCGTCGACCGTGACGCCCTCGATCGCGCCCTCGGCGGCGCGCATCCCACAGCGGATCTGGGCCGCCTCGAACGCCGGGCCCGCGGGGGCCGCGGTCGCCAGCACCCGGTCGACCGAGCCGAGCGCGATCTCTGAGTTGGTGCCGACGTCGATGAACAGCCGCAGCCGGCGGTCGCGCGTCAGGCCGGTCGCCAGCATCCCGGCGACGATGTCGCCGCCGACGTAGGCGCCCAAGGACGGGAACACGAACGCCGGCGCGCGGGGGTGCACCTCGACCCCGAAGTCGCGCGCGCGGACCGGCGGGAACTCGTGCGTGGCGACGATGAACGGCGCCATCGACAGCGGCTCGGGGTCGATCCCGAGCGCGAGCTGCATCATCGTCACGTTGCCGCAGACGGTGATCTCGTAGACCTCGTGCGGCTCGACCGTGCCTTCGACCAGCACCTCGTCGACCAGCGTCGCCACCGTCTCGTGCGCACGATCGCGCAGCGCGCCGAGCGCGAGCTCGTCCATCATCGTCGCCGAGATCCGGGTGATGACGTCGGCGCCATAGGGCTGCTGGCGGTTGAGCATCGAGCGCACGGCCACCGGCTGGCCGCTATCGAGGTCGAGCAGCGTCGCGACGACGGTCGTCGTCCCGAGGTCGAACGCGATCGCGAACCGGCGCGCGGTTGTGTCGCCGGGCTCGAGCTCGATCAGTTCCTGGTCGCAGACGACCGCTGTGACGTCGAAATTCGACTTGCGCAAGGTGCCGCCCAGCGTCTGCAGCAGTTCGAGCGACGCGTACGGCTCGAGGTCGTCGAGCGCGTCGAGCACCCGCTGGAGGTCGGGCCGCTGATCCTCGAGCGACGGTTCGTCGAGGACCAGGTGGCGCTTTTGGACCGACGGTCGCAGGATCACGTGACGACCGACGCCGGCGAGCGCCGCCTTCGGGCGCGTCTGGAGCGGCGGGACCTCGACCACCAGGTCGCCGCGCGCGCCGGCGCGGCACGCGAGCCGCCAGCCGTCGCGCAGCTCGTCGGTCGTGAACGCGCGCGGATCGACGGTGCCGACCGGCACCTCGCCGGACACGATCCGGACCTTGCACTTCTTGCAGGTCCCGTGCCCGCCGCACGTCGAGTCGATCGCGATCCCGTTCCAGCTCGCGGCGTCGAAGATCGCCGTCCCGCTCGGGACGCGAACCTCGTTGCCGTCGGGCAGGAAGCGGAGCCTGACGCGCTGGGCGCCGTCGTCGGGAGCCGCGAGTTCGCCGCGCTCGGGGGCGCTTCGTCTGGGCACCGCCGAGCTCATACGGCCTGCGCGGCCCCCTCCTGCGCAGCCGCCGCGGCCTGGCGGGCGCGGTGAGCGGCGATCCAGCTCGCGCCCCACGGGTCGTGTCCGAGCAGCAGGTCCGCCGCGCGGACCGCCTCGACGCAGACCTCGGCGGTCGACATGATCGCGCTGGTCAGGCCGGCGTCCATCGCCATCGGCAGAAAGGCGGCGTTCAGGACGTGGCGCTGCGGGAGGCCGAACGACACGTTCGAGGCGCCGAGGCACATGTTGACGCCGAGCTCGTCGCGGATCAGGCTGATCGTCCGCAGCGTCGTAGTAACTGCCTCGGTATCGGCGCCGACGGTCATCGCGAGCGGATCGATGATCACGTCCTCCGTCGCGATCCCATGGTCGTTGGCGGCGCTGACGATCTTGCGCGCGCACTCGAGCCGCTTCTGCGGCGTCTCCGGGATCCCGGTCTCGTCGTTGGCGAGCCCGATGACCGCCGCGCCGTGCCTGGCGACCAGCGGCAGGATCTCATCCAGACGCTCGTCCTCGGCGGTCACCGAGTTGACCAGCGGGCGGCCCTCGTACACGCTCAGCCCGGCCTCGAGCGCCTCGATCACGCTCGAGTCGATGCAGATCGGCACGTCGACCGCCGCCTGCACGGTGGTCAGCATCGACTTCAGCAGCTCTGACTCGTCGACCAGCGGGATGCCGGCGTTGACGTCGAGCATGTTGGCCCCCGCTTGGACCTGGGCGAGCGCGTCGACCGTGACCGTGGCGACGTCGCCGTTGCGCAGCTCCTCGGCGAACTTCTTGCGACCGGTGGGGTTGATTCGCTCGCCGATGATGCAGAACGGCTGCTCGGCGCCGATCGTCACGCTACTGGAGCGCGACCTGAGCACTGTGTCCATTCGTCTCCCTTTCGTGTCGAGTTGGAATTCCAAGCCGCCTGCATAGCTTCGCGATGCCGGCGTCCTTGCGGAACGAGATGAAGTGAAGCCCCGCGACGCCCGGCTGTGCGAGCGCGTGCGAGGCGAGCTCGTAGGCGATGTCGAAACACTCGTGCTCGGCATCGGTCGCCCGCTCGACTCGTGCCACCGTCTCGGGCGGCACATCGACGCCCGGCACGCTGGTCGCGACGAAGCGCATCGCCCCGACCGTGCGCAGGATGCAGATCGAGGGGATGATCGCGATCCGCTCGGTCAGCCCGGTCTCGTAGGCCTCGTGCATGAAGCGCTCGAGCAGCGCGGGGCGGTAGCAGATCTGCACCTGCAAAAACTTGGCGCCGGCGAGCGCTTTCTTGGCGGCGCGTCTGACCCGGTAATCGAGTGGCGGCGCGCTCGGGTTCTCGACCGCGCCGACGAAGAAATGGGGGGCCGGGGAGATCGGGCGGCCCGAGAGGTAGCGGCCGCCCGACAGCGAGCGGGCGATCGCGATCAGCTGCACGGCGTCGACGTCGAACACCCGGCGCGCCTCGGGCTCGTCCCCGGCGGTCACATCGTCGCCGGTCAGGCACGAGATGTTCTCGATCCCGTGCATCGCGGCGCCCATCAGATCGGCCTCCAGTGCGAGCCGGTTTCGGTCGCGGCAGACGAGCTGCATGATCGGCTCGACGCCGGCTTCGCGGAGCGCGATCGCGACCGCGAGCGACGACGTGTGGGCGTGTGCGGAGGGGTTGTCGGTCGCGTTGAAGGCGTCGACGTAGTCCTGCATCGGCTCTAGCTGGCGCAGGATCTCCGGCTTGCCGCCGCCGTCGATCACCGGCATCTCGGCCGTTACGACGAAGTCCCGCGCTGCGAGCTTGCGCTCAAGGAGCGACATCGGCGTCGGGCGCCCAGCCCGCGGGAACCTGCTTGTCGCGGCCGCTGATCAGGTTCAGCCACGACGATGTGCCCTTCAGCTGGTTGTCGACCGGTGGCCGCAGGTGGTCGATGTGGTCGCGCCACAGCGGCAGACGCTCGGACCGCTCGACGGCGTTCAGCCACACGCACTTCATCTCCGGCTTGACCTCGCAGTGGCCGTTGGCGCGCACGCCTCCGCACGGCCCGTTGCGCAGCGTCTTGGGACACGTCATCGGGCACGTCAGGCCGGTCGAGTGCAGGACGCACTGGCCGCACATCTGACAGCCCCAGATCGGCTTCTTGACCGCGTGCTCGGCGCGGGCGACGAGGCCGTCGAGCTTCACGCCGGGACCTGCTCTCGCCGACGCTGCATCAGCTCCTTGGCCTTCTTGACCGCCGACGACGCGTCCGCCGAATAGCCGTCGGCGCCGACCGCGTCCGCGTACTCCTGCGTTACCGGCGCGCCGCCGACCATCACGATCACGTCGTCTCGGATCCCGGCCTTCTCGAGCGCGTTGATGTTGGCCTTGAACATCGGCATCGTGGTCGTGAGGAAGGCCGAGAAGCCGACGATGTCGGGGTTGTGCTCGCCGATCTGCTCGACGAACTTCTCGGGCGGGACGTTGACGCCGAGGTCGATCACGGTGAAGCCCGCGCCCTCGAGCATGATGTTGCAGAGGTTCTTGCCGATGTCGTGAACGTCGCCCTTGACGGTGCCCATCAGGAAGGTTCCGACCGCCGCGATGCCCGTCTCGGCGAGCAGTGGGCGCAGGATGTCGAGCGCGCCCTGCATCGCCCGCGCCGCGATCAGCATCTCGGGGACGAAGTAATCACCGCGTTCAAAGCGTGCACCGACCTCCTCGAGCGACGGGATCAGCGCGTCGTACAGCATCCGCTCGGGTTCGAGGCCATCGTCGAGCCCCTGCCGGACGCCGTCTGAGACGGCGGGCGCGTTGCCGACGAGCGTCTCGTCGTAGAGCAGTTGCAGGATCTCCTCGTGGGTCATGCGGCGTCTTCTCCTTCCTCGTCGTTGCCGAGGCGGCGGCTCAGGTCGCAAGCCTCGGAGATCAGGATCGGCTTCAGCTCGGTGATCCGAGCCGGCGTCATGCGGATCGTGGGACCGGTGATGCTGAGCGCGGCGATCACCTCGCCGGCGGCGCCGCGAACCGGTGCCGCGATCGCCGCCAGCCCCTGCTCGAGCTCGTCGATCGCGGTCGCGAACTGCTCACGCCGGACCACCTCGAGCTCTGCGCGTAGGCGGCCGGGGTCAGTGATCGTCATCGGCGTCTGCGCTGTCAGCGGGCGCGCCGCCATCGTCGCGCGCCCGAACGCCAGGAACACCTTGCCGTTCGCCGTGCAGTGGTAGTCGACTGCCTGCCCGAGCCACTGTCCGGCGCCGAGGAAGTGCTGGCTTTCGACCTGGGCGACGTGCTCGACGCCGTCGCGCGCGGGGACCGCGAGGTTGATCGTCTCGCCGCTGGCCTGCCCGAGTGCGTCCAGCGACTGTCGCGCGAGCTCGACGACGCTGCGCTCGAGCATGCTGCGCTCGGCGACGCGGAGGATCGCGGGGCCGGGCCGCAGCCGCCCGCGCTCGCCGTCCTGTTCGACGAGCCCGCGGCGCTCGAGCGCGCTGACCAGCCGCGACGCTGTGCTCTTGGGGATCCCGCTCGCGGCCGCCAGCTCGGACAGCGCGACCGGCTGAGCTGACTCGAGCACGCGGACCAAGAGGTCCGCTCCGCGGTCGATCGCGGTCGTACCGGGTGCCGGGCCGGCGTCCTTCACAGAAACTTGGAACTGTTGTTCCACGGCGGTTATATTACGGCCACCGACCGCCGCGTCAAGCCACGACCACGGAGGTAGCCGTGTACAGCAATCAGATGCCGCGCTACGAGATCCTCAGCGAGGACGCGCTCGACACGCTCGACCGCGGCTGGCGGCGGATCGTCTCCGAGCTCGGGATCGAGTTTCTGCTCCCCGAGGCGGTCGAGCTGCTGCGTGGCGCCGGGCAGATCGTCGAGGACGAGAACCGGGTCCGGTTCGACCCCGAGTTCATCCTCGAGCAGGTGGCCAAGGCACCACGCGAGTTCGAGCTGCAGGCGCGCAACCCCGACAACACGGCCCACATCGGCGGCGACAACATGGTGTTCGCGCCCGTCTACGGGTGCCCGTTCATCCGCGAGGGAGACGTACGCCGCGACGCGAAGATGGCCGACTTCGAGAACCTGGTGCGGCTCGCGCAGGCGTTCCCGGAGCTCGACTCGCCCGGCGGCACGATCTGCGAGCCCGAGGACCGGCCGCTGGACTCGCGCCATCTCGACATGGTCTTCGCGCTGCAGACGCTGTCCGACAAGCCGTACATGGGCTCGGTGACGTCGGGCCCGAACGCCGCCGACACGATCAGGATGGGCGAGATCCTGTTCGGCGGCCGCGAGGCGATCGAGCGCGCGCCGGTGTCGATCTCGCTGATCAACGTCAACTCGCCGCTGCGCTACGACGACCGGATGCTCGCCGCGATGTTCGAGTACGTGAAGGCCAACCAGGCGGTCGTGATCACGCCGTTCTTGCTGATGGGGGCGATGTCGCCGGTCTCGCTGCCCGCGACGCTCGTCCAGCAGATGGCCGAGGCGCTGGCCGGGATCGCGCTCGCGCAGCTGATCCGTCCGGGCGCGCCGGTCGTGTTCGGGTCGTTTTTGTCCAACACCGACATGCAGTCCGGCTCGCCGTCGTTCGGGACGCCGGAGTCCGGGATCGGGGTTCTGTGCACGGGTCAGATCGCACGGCACTTTGGGCTGCCGTGGCGGGGCGGCGGCGCGCTGAACGCCTCCCAGACGGTCGATGCCCAGGCCGCCTACGAGTCGTTGATGACCTTCCTGCCGACGTTTTTGGCCGGCGCCAACTTCGTCATCCACTCTGCCGGCTGGCTCGAGGGGGGGCTGGTCTCGTGCTACGAAAAGTTCATCGTCGACATCGAGCTGCTGCGCGAGCTGCGCTACGAGTTCACACCTTTGGAGATCGACGACGAGTCGCTGGCGTTCGACGCCCACGTCGAGGTCGGCGCTGGCGGCCACTTCCTCGGCGCCACGCACACGCTGGGGCGGTTCCGCGAATGCTTCTACCGGCCGCTGCTGTCCTCGACTGAGAACTTCGACCGCTGGACCAAGAAGGGAGCGCGCGATACCACCGCGCGCGCCGGCGAGATCTGGCGTGCGACGCTCGAGCGCTACGAGCAGCCGCCGCTCGACGACGCGATCCGCGCCGAGCTCGAGGAGTTCGTCGTCCGCCGGCGCGCCGAGCTGGGCGACTGATCAGAAGTCCAGGCGCCGGACCGTGTAGCCGGCCGATTCCAACGCGGAGACGATCGCCGCGCTGTGGTCCGAGCCGCGCGTCTCGAGCGCGATCTCGACCCCGGTCTCGCGCACGTGCAGCGGCACGGCCTCGCGCACGTGGTCGGCGTGGACGACGTTGCCGCCCGCCTGCGCGATCTTCGTGAGCAGCCCAGCCAGCCCGCCCGGGCGGTCTGAGATCGTCGTGAACAATCTCAGCCGGCGTCCGGCGAGCGTCTCGTGGCGCTGCGCGATCGCGGCCAGCAACCCGGCATCGACGTTGCCGCCCGACAGCACGATCACCGTCCGACCCGTTCGCGCGGGGGTGACCTGACCACTCATCAGTGCGGCGACCCCGACAGCGCCGCCACCTTCGACGACCAGCTTCGAGCGCTCGAGCAGCCACACCATCGCGTCGGCGACGTCGTCCTCGCCGACGACCACGAGCTGATCGACCCAGCGCTGGACTAGCGGGAGCGTGAGCTCGCCCGGCCGCTTGATCGCGATCCCATCGGCGATCGTCGCGCGCGATGCGCACGGGACCGGCGCCCCGGCCGCGACCGAATCCGGGAACGGGGCGCACGCATCGACCTGCACGCCGATCACCCGCGCCGACGGATTCGCCGCCTTGACGACGCCGGCGATCCCGGAGATCAAGCCGCCGCCTCCGACCGGGACGACGACCGCCGCGAGGTCCGGAACGTCCTCGAGCAGCTCGAGGCCGAGCGTCGCCTGGCCGAGGATCACGTCGGCGTCGTCGAACGGGTGCACGAAGCCGGCGCCGGTCTCGGCGGCGCGCTCCCGGGCGGCCGCCACGCAGGCGTCGACCGACTCGCCGCCGATGTTGACGGTTCCCCCGAACGCCTGCACCGCGGCGGCCTTGGCGACCGGCGCATCGGCGGGCATGAACACCTCGCACGGGATCCCCTGCGCGCGGGCGGCGTACGCGAGTGACTGGCCATGGTTGCCGGCGCTGCCGGCGACGACCCCGGGCACGGGCCCGAGCCGGGAGATCTTGTGCACGGCGCCGCGGAGCTTGAACGACCCAGTTCGCTGCAGGCTCTCGGCCTTGAGCACGATCTGGCCGCCACACCGCTCCGACAGGCTGCGGGTCGTCAGCAGCGGCGTGTGGCGGGCGACGGTCGCCACCACCTCGCGCGCGGCCCGCGCGTCGCCGGCGGCGATCCGGCGGGCGACCGCGTCGGCGTCCTGGATGCTCGGCCGGCTCGGCGCTCTTACCCTCGGCCGTTGTATCCACGATCTTCTGAATGTTAGACTCCTAGTCGATAACTCATATATCAGTTGCGTGTTCGGGCGCGGAACTGGAGGGGTTGTGGCTAACGAGCAGGTGACGCAGCGGGGTCCTCGGGAGCTGTTGGCAGATCGTGCCTACGCCGAGCTGCGCGACAGGATCGTCACGCTGCGGATCGCTCCCGGCGCCCCGATCGACGAGGACGCGCTCGGGGGCGAACTGCAGATCGGGCGCACCCCGGTCCGCGAGGCGATCAAGCGGCTCGCGCTCGAGAACCTGGTGACCGTGTTTCCCAGGCGCGGAACGTTCGCCTCGGATATCAACATCACGGACCTGGCGGCGATCTCGGATGTGCGCATCCAGCTCGAGGGTCACGCCGCGTACCGCGCGGCGCAGCGGATCACCGTCGCGCAGCGCGAGGAGCTCGACCAGTTGCTCGAGGAGCTTGCCCACAGCGAGGGAAGCGACGACGTCGAGGCGCTGATGGCGCTCGACGCGCGCGTCCACCGGTTCGTTCACCGCTGCGCCGGGAACCCGTACCTCGAGGAGACGCTCGGCCGCTACTTCAACCTCTCGCTGCGGATCTGGTATCTGGTGATCGATCGCCTGCCGCATATGTTCGCCCGTGTGCACGAGCACGACGACCTGTTACGGGCGATCGCCGAGGGCGAGGCGGACACCGCGCGCGACGTGCTCGCCGAGCACGTCGAGACGTTCGAGCGCGAGATCCGCTCAGTTCTCTGAGTAACCGAGCCGCTCGGACACTTCGCCGGCCTGCTCGACGGCGACCCGGCCCAGCAACTCGAGCCGCTGTGGGCGCAGGCGCAGCGTCGCGCCCGAGACGCACAGCACCGCGACGACGGCGCCGCCCCGTTCGCGGATCGGCGCGGCGACGGCCGACAGCCCGTTCTCGAGCTCGTCGACGATCGTCGCGTAGCCGCGCGCGCGCACCGCTTCGAGCTCGGCCTCGAGCCGGTCGCGGTCGATGATCGTCGCCGGGGTCGCCGCGTCGAGCTCGCCGTCGGGCAGCGTCGCGGTGCCGAACGCGAGGAACACCTTGCCGGCCGCGGTCATGTGCAGTCCGAGCGGCCGGCCGACCCAGTTGGTGACGCCCAGCAGGTGCGATCCGTCGACCTGGGCGATCGCCTCGGTCCCGCCCGGGCGAGGCAGGATCAGGTTGGTGGTCTCGCCGCTCTCGCTCGCCAGCCGGCGCATGCTCGCGCGCGACAGCTCGACCAGGTCCGCGACCCCGAGGTCCGAGCGCGCGAAGCGCAGCGCGGCGGGGCCGGGGCGCACCGTCGACTCGGTCGCGTCGAGCGCCAGCAGCCCGTGTCGCTGCAGCGGCGCGAGCAGCTCGTCGGCTTCGGAAGCACTGATGCCGAGCTCGTCGAGCGATTGCGGCGAGCGCTCCAGCACCGCCGCGACGATTGAAGCGACGCGGTCGGCGACCTGCGCCTCGGTCATCGCCGCCGGCGGTCGGGCGTGATCACGATCGTCTGCAGCTCGGTGAACGAGTGCATCACGTGCGCGCCGCCGACCTTGCCGATCCCGCTTTCGGTTCCGGCTCGGCCGCCGAACGGGAGGTGGGCCTCCCAGTAGTTGCTCGACTCGTTGATGTTGACCCAGCCGGTCTTGACGCGGTCGGCAAACTCGAGCCCGCGCGCGATGTCGGCGGTGAAGATCGCGGCCAGCAGGCCATAACCCGCCTCGTTGGTGAGCGCGATCGCTTCCTCGAGCGAGCTGATCTCGACCACCGGGGCGACGGGACCGAACGTCTCCTCGGTCGAGACGCGCGCGTCGGCCGGAACGCCGGCGAGCACGGTCGGCTCCCAGTAGAGGTCGGTCGGGAACGCGGAGCTGCGCGCGCCGCCGGTGAGCGCCTCGGCGCCGCGGCCGATCGCGTCCGACACGTGCTCGTCCATCTTCAGCGCGACCGGCTCGTTGTTGAGCGGGCCCATCGTCGTCTGGTCGTCGAACGGGTCACCCAGCACGATCCGCTCGGTGACCGCGCGCGCGAGCTTCTCGATGTACTCGTGGTAGAGCTCGCGGTGGACGAGGATCCGCTCGCCGGCGGTGCAGCTCTGGCCGGCGCATAGAAAGCACGCCGTCAGCGTCGCCTCGACTGCGGCGTCGACGTCCCCATCCTCGAGCACCACGACCGGGCCGTTGCCGCCCATCTCGAGCAGCGTCGCCTTTCCCGCTGCCGCCTGCGCGACCAGCCGGCCGGTCGCGGTCGAGCCGATGAAGCCGACCCCGGCAGTCCCCGGGTTACGGGCGATCTCGTCGCCGACCACGGCTCCTGGCCCGGTCACCAGGTTGAACACGCCCGGCGGCAGGTCGGCGTCGGCGATGCAGCGCGCGAGCGCGACCGCGCAAACCGCGGTCGACGGCGCCGGGGTCCAGACGACCGCGTTGCCGCACCCCAGCGCGGGGGCGACGATTTCGGCCGGCATCGTGTACGGCCAGTTCCAGGGGCTGATCACGCCGATCACGCCACGGGGACGACGCGCCAGCAGCACCCGCTTGCCGGGCGAAAAGGAATTCGGGAGCTCGCCGCCGAGCCGCTTTGCGTCCTCGGCCGCCATCCGCCAGTACTCGACCAGCTCGTCGACCTCGCCGAACGCCTCTGCCCTCATCGGTTTGCCCTGGTCGAGCGTCAGCGTCCGCGCGAGCTCCTCGCGGCGGGACTCGATGATGTCGCCGACCGCGTGCATCTTCGCCGCGCGCTCGAACGCCGTCAGCGCCGCCCAGCCGTCGGCCGCAGCCCGCGCCGCTTCGATCGCCGCCTGGGCGTCGGCGCGGTCCCCTTGCGGCACGCTCCCGATCTCCTCGCCGGTCGCCGGACTGATCGCGCTGAACGTCTCGCCGCTGACGCTCGGCCGCCATTGGCCGCCGACGAACATTTGCTCCGCGGTACCCGTGGCCATGGCTCGCCTCCCACTCGCGCGCAGTCATTAACGTCGCCGCGAGCGTCGTTGACACGTTTCGACAACTGATATATAACAGCCGGATCAGGACCGGGTCAATCGCTTTTGGTCGCGGCCGTCGTGCCGCCTACCGGACCACCGGGCAATACAAGCCGCGTCGGACAGCCGCGGACGGGGAGGTTGAGTGATGGCAACCACGCAGGCGCCGGCCGAATCCACGCAGGCAGGCGACAGTAACGAGCTAGCCGGGTTCGGCTACAAGCAGGAGCTCGACCGCTCGCTCGGCAGCTTCTCGTCGTTTGCGGCCGGTTTCAGCTACATCTCGATCTTGACCGGTGTCACGGCGCTGTTCGGGCTCGCGTACAGCTTCGCGGGGCCGGGGGTGTGGTGGACGTGGCCGGTGATCGTTGGCGGCCAGGCGCTGGTTGCGCTGTGCTTCATGGAGTGCGCGGCCAACTATCCGATCGCGGGCTCCGTGTACCAGTGGGGGAAGCAGATCTCACGCCCGATGGCGTCGTGGATGACCGGCTGGATCTACATCGTCGGCGCGATCGTCACGATCACGGCGGTCGCGATCGACTGGCAGGTCGTCTTGCCCCAGGTCACGACCAAGCTCCAGTTCTTCGGCACCGCCGCCGACGCGGGTACCACGATCACCAAGGCCGGGGCGCAGAACGCGCTGCTGCTCGGAGGCATCCTGATCTGCATCACGACGATCATCAACATGCTCGGCGTCAAACTGATGTCGCGGATCAACAACGTCGGCGTGATCTGCGAGCTGATCGGCTCGACGATCCTCGTGATCCTGCTGGCGTTCCACCTCCACCACCCGCCGTCGGCGATCGTCCACTCCTACGGCCTCGGTGCCGGGCACCCGTGGGGCTACTTCGGCGCCCTGCTCGTCGGGTCGATCGTGAGCGCGTACGTGATGTATGGGTTCGACACCGCCGGAACGCTGGCAGAGGAGACGAATGACCCGAAACGGAACGCCCCTCCGGCGATCATCCGTGCGGTCGGGGCGGCATTCACGATCGGCGGGCTCGTGATCCTGTTCGCGATCCTGTCGAACAAGGACCTGACGAACAAGAACATCGGCCTGTTCGGACTGCCATACGTGATGAAGCAGGCGTTCGGGAATACGACCGGGAACATCTTCCTGGTCGACTGCGCGATCGCGATCTTCGTCTGCTGCCTCGCCGTGCAGACGGCGACGATCAGGATGCTCTTCTCGATGGCCAGAGACAACAAGCTGCCGGCGGGGTCGGCCGTCGCACGGGTCTCCGGCGCGCGCAAGGTGCCGATCGTGCCGGCCCTGATCACCGGGTTCCTGGCGATCTTGGTGGCCGTGATCAATGTCGGCAACCAGAGCGCGTTCGCCGCGATCACGTCGATCGCGATCATCCTGTTCTACCTTTGCTATCTCGGCGTCACCATGCCGATGCTGGTGCGGCGGTTCAGGGGCACTTGGCCGCCGCCGAACCCCGGGAAGTACTTCAATATGGGCCGCTGGGGAATGCCTGTCAACATCGTCGCGGTCACGTTTCAGGTGCTCGTCGTGATCAACCTGATGTGGCCGCGGGTCGCGATCTACAACGGGTTCGGCGCCCAGCACTGGTACCTGAAGTGGGCCGCCGTGCTGTTCGTAGGCATCGTGTACATCGTCGGCTTCATCTACTACTTCGCGGTCCAGCGCCACAAGTCGGAGGGAGTCCTCGAGGAGCATCGCGCCGACATTGCATTGCCGCCGCTACCGGCGCCGCGGGGAGACGCAGTGCCATGATCGGCACGCCGCAGACGCGCGCGGAGGCGCACGCGGCGACTGCCTGAGAGCGCCGCTCTGAGCGCCGAGGAGGCGCTGGAAGCCGCACGTTTCCTGCGGGCCCACCCGCCGTTCTCCGAGCTGCCCGAGGACGACGTCCTCAGGGTCGCGCCGGCAGCCGAGCTCGAGCAGCTGCCGGCCGGGGTGACGATCTTCTCCCAGGGCGAAAGCCCGATCGAGTACCTCCGTGTAGTGCGCAGCGGCGCGGTCGAGGTCGTATCTGACGGAAAGCTGCTCGACCTGTTGGGCGAAGGGGAGCTCGTTCGGGCAGGCGTCGATGCTGACCGGATTCCCGACCGGCTTCTCCGCCCGAGCCGCGGAGGACACCGTCTGCTATCGAATTCCGGCTGAGGTCGCCGAGGACCTGCTGGCTGCGCCCGAAGGATTGCGGTTCGTGGCGCGCTCACTGCTCGAGCCGCCAACTGACCTGCATCTTGTCGCGAGGGATCCGGCCGATAACCTCGCCGACCAACCCGTCGGCACGCTGCTTCGCAGCGAGGCCGTCATCTGCACGCCCGACACCACGATCCGCGACGCAGCCGAACGGATGACCAACGCCCAGGCGACGTGTGTGGTGATCGACCTGGGCGACGCGGGTTTCGGGATCATGACTGACCGGGATCTGCGTAGCCGAGTGATGGCCGGCGGCCTGAGCGCCGACGCTCCCGTATCGGCCGCGATGTCGGCGCCCGCGTACACGTGCACAGCGGAGCGCCCGGCAGGCGAAATCCTGCTCGAGATGCTCGACCGGGGCTTTCGGCATTTCCCGGTGCTGGCGGTGAACGGCGAGGTGCTCGGCGTCGTCGAAGACATGGATCTGGCGGCGCTGCGAACGCGCTCCTCGTTCTATCTCCGCCAGCGGATCTCGGTCGCGCGCAGCGTCTCGGAGCTGGTCGTGCTCGCGGCCGAGTTGCGCCCGATGGTCGTATCGCTCGTCGAGGCGCGTATCTCGGCGCCCAACGTGATGGCGGTCTATTCCGTGTCAGTCGACGCGCTGACGCGCAAGCTGCTCGAGCTCGAACTCGAACGCCAGGGCGATCCCGGAGTCGAGTTCGCGTGGCTGGCGCTCGGAAGCCAGGCACGGCGCGAGGCGCTTCCGAACTCCGACGTCGACAGCGCGATCGTCTGGTTTGGCGGCGAGAATCAACGGGTGCGCGAGCCGCTGGTGCAGCTGGCCTGCGCGGTCGAAGAGGGGTTGCGCAGCTGCGGGTTGCAGCCCGACGAGCACGGCGCGTCCGCGTCGGACCCGCTGTTTGTGCGGTCGCTCGAATCGTGGCAGCGACTAGCTCGCAGCTGGATCACCGATCCCACCCAAGAGCAGGCCCTGATCCTCTCGTCGGTGCTCGTCGATTCGCGTCCCGTGTGGGGGGTTCACACCGGAACCCCGGTCTCGGACACGTTCCGGCTCGCGCCGAGTTCGCCGGTGCTGCTGCGGATGCTCGCGCATTTCGCGTTGTCGCACCGGACCCCGACCGGGTTTCTCCGGGGGCTGGTCGTCGAGCACGATGGCGAGCATCGCGGCCAGCTTGACCTCAAGCACGGCGGCATGATCCCGATCACCGATCTCGCCCGCTGGGGCGGGATGGCGGCTGGAGTGACGGTCGCCCCGACCATCGAGCGACTGCGCGCTGCGGGGCAGGCTGGCAAGTTTGCGGTCGCCGACGCGCATACGCTCGAGGACGCCTTCGTGCTGATCTCAAACCTTCGGGCCGAGACTCAGGCAGAGCAGCTGCGGTGTGGCGATCAGCCCGACGATTACGTGAATCCCGCGGACCTCAGCCCGCTGATGAGGACGGAGCTCAAGGATGCGTTCAGGGCCGTGACGTCGATCCAGAAGCGGCTGGCGGGTGAACTGCGGGCCGCGCGGATGAGCGTTACCGTGGACGCGTGATGGCACGCGAACCGCCGCCCGTCCGCTTCGCGACCGAGCGAGCCCGTTACGACTGGCGGGTCTACAGGCCCGCGATCTGGCTGGCGATGATCGGGATCGCGGTCGCGCTGCTGGTCTCGCCGTGGTACCTCTGCGCGGTGCCGCTCGGCGCCGCGGCCGGGATCGCGCTGAAGACGCGGAAGGTACGCCGCCGGGGTTAGTTCTGCGCGCCGCGGGCGACTGCGAGGCACGCCTCGCAACGGGGCCACGGCGGGTTCCACGGATAGTCGGTCACATCCTTGCCGCACAGCGCGGTGTCGGGATCCACTTCGGTGACCAGATGGCACAGCTCCTCGAACCCCTCGTCGTTGATCGACGGGACGTCCTTGCAGCCAGGATGAACGTTCGGGCTCCGTACTGGCGGAGGTGCGCTCGCCATTGAGGCGAGCATACCGCCGTTTCAGCTCGTGACCAGCTCGGGGCGTTGCTCGGGTGCCGGAGTCTCGCGCTGGCCCTCGGGCCCTTCGCGGAAGCGCTCCGCGGTCCGGCGCGCGGTCTCGAGTGCCCATGGCGTTGTGCTGACGAACGCCAGCACGAGGATCACGACCCCGAGCCCGACCATGATCCACCAGCTGACGTGCGTGGCGGCCGCGAAACGAGACACCGATCGCGCCCGCAGCCGCGCCGCCGGCGAGCGCGCCGAGGACCGCGACGCCGAGCGTCTGGCCGACCTGGCGGCTGGTCGACGCGACCGCCGCCGCGACGCCCGCCTGTGACGGCGGCATCCCAGACACCGCGGTGTTCGTGATCGGCGGGTTGACGAGCCCGAACCCGATCCCGAACAACGTGTAGGTCACCACCAGCAGCAAGAAGGGGTCGTCGCGGTCAGCTGGGTGAGGATCAGGGAGCTCGCGATCAGCGCGAGGCTGCCACCCACCAGCGACGGGCGGCTGCCCCGGCTCCCGACCAGTCGCCCGGACAAGCGGCGCGATCACGAGCGTCATCACCGCCAGCGGCAGCGTGTAGAGCCCGGCGTGAAACGGCGACAGTCCGCGCACCTCCTGCAGGTACAAGGTGTTCAGGAACAAGAATCCGCCCAGCCCGGCAAACGCGCAGACGGCGATCGCGCTGGCGCCCGAGAACGGGGCGCTGCGGAAGAATCGAACCTCGATCAGCGGCTGGTCGCGGCGCAGCTCGTAGTAGACCAGGAAAGCGAACGCGGCCAGCGAGACCGCGAACAGGATCAAAGTCTGGGCCGAAAGCCAGCCGTTGCCCGGCCCTTCGATGATCGCGTAGGTCAGCGTCGACAGCGCGACGATCACGCTCAGCTGGCCGATCGGGTCAAAGCGCCGCGGATGGGGCGCGCGCGACTCGGGTACGAACAGCGCCGTCAGCACGATCGCGGTCAGGCCGACGGGGATGTTGACCAGGAACACCGCGGGCCAGCCGACCGAGTCGACGAGCGCCCCGCCGACGACCGGACCGAGCGCCATGCTGAGCCCGACCACGCCTCCCCAGACACCGATCGCCTGCGCGCGCTCCCGCGGGTCCTCGAACACGTTGCGGATGATCGACATCGCCACCGGGTTGAGCATCGAGCCGCCGATCGCCTGCAGCACGCGCGCGGCGATCAGCAGCTCCTGGCTCGGAGCGACCGCGCACAGCAGCGAGCCGAGCGAAAACACGATCAGCCCGAGCTGGAAGATCCGCCGGCGGCCGACCCGGTCGGCAGTCGAGCCAGACAGCATCAGCAGGCTCGCGAGCACGAGCGTGTACGCGTCGATCGTCCACTGCAGCTCGGATAGCGACGAATGAAACGAGCGGTGAATCGCGGGCAGCGCGACGTTGACGATCGTCGTGTCGAGCCCCACGATCAGCAGGCTCATCGAGCAGATGCCCAGGATCAACAGGCGACGGCGACGATCCGGGACCACCTGCTGGTGGTTTGTCGGCTGGTCAGCCACTACTTCGATCCTAGCCGGGACTATTCGTCGGGCCGCCGGGTCACGGCGCCGGGCCGCGACGCCGAACGAGGGGCCACCACGTCAGCCCAGCTCGGACTGCCAGCCTGCGATCAGCTGCCGCGCCGCCTCGACGTCGGGATGTAGCGGCCGGTCGTCGAGCTCCGGGTTCAGACGCTCGGTCGCGAGTTGCCACAGCGCGCGGGTGCCCGTGCCGTGAGGCTCCTGACCTGCGAGCCGTAGCGCCCGGGTCGCCACCACCAGCTCGGTCGCGACCGCGACCCGGAGCGCGTCGAGCGTCTCGTGTGCACGTCGGGCGGCGATCGGGGCGAGACTCGAGTGCGACTCGACCCCGCGCGAGACGGCGACCGTCTGGGCGGCGACGGGAGTGACCAGCGACCGCACCTCGGCGACCGCGGCGTGCGCCGTGTACTCGAGGACCAGAGCGCCGGTCTCCGGCCCCGGCCGCCGAGCGAGGAACGGCGGCAGCCCCGTGAGCCCTGAATCGAGCAGCGTGCTGACGCGGGCGCCGATCAAGGCCGCGGACTGGGCGAGCGCGGTGCGCAGGCCGTCGATCGCGTTTGCAAGTGGCGCGGCGTGCGGGTTGCCGTTCGGCAGCGCGATGTCCTCGTCGGCGACGATCAACGCGTTCTCGCCCGCGAAGTTGAGCTCGTGGACGACGGTCTCCTCGAGCACCCTGAGCGCGTCGTGAACGGTCCCATCGACCTGGGGCTGCGCCCGAAACGGGTACGGGTCCTGAACGCCGAGCGGCCCCGGGGCGCGGGTCCGTTGCTCGAGGCCGTCGAGCAGCTGTCGCATGCGCGCCGCGACAGCCGCCTGACCCGGGCGGTGGCGCCACGAGTGGATCCGCGGATCGAGCACGCCGGGATCGGCCGCCGCCGCCTCGAACGACAGCGCCGCCACCGACAGCCACGCGTCGAGCAGCCGGCGCGCATCGACGACAAGCAGCGCGGCGCGGCCGATGCTGACGGCGTTGGAGCTCATCAGGGCCAGGCCGTCCCGGGCGCCGAGACGGGCGGGCTCGAGCGCCCGCCTCGGCGAGCGCCTGGCGCGCGTCGACCAGTTGGTCGCCGCGCCACATCTGTCCCTCACCGAGCAGCGCCAGGCCGATGTCGGCGAGACTCGTGAGGTCGCCGGTGCCAAGCGAGCCGAGCTCGCGCGTGAACGGCGACAGCCCGGCATTGAGCGCGTTGACGAGCCCGTCGAGCAGCTCAGTCGCGACACCCGCACCGCCGGCTCCGATCTGGTTCGCGCGCGTCGCCATCGCCGCCCGGACGATCGTTGGCGGCAGCGGATCACCGGCGCCGCAGGCGTGGCTGCGCAGCAGCTGCAGCGAGTACTGCTCGCGGCGGTTCTTCGGGACCCGATAGGCCCGGAGCGCGCCGACGCCGGTCGTGACGCCATAGAGCTCGT
Organism: uncultured Solirubrobacterales bacterium; assembly: GCA_963768015.1. Lineage (GTDB taxonomy): Bacteria > Actinomycetota > Thermoleophilia > Solirubrobacterales > Solirubrobacteraceae > Palsa-465. Next base: position 126,613 of record CAVYGK010000002.1, on the reverse strand, counting down.
CGCCCCGCGCCAGCAGCGTGGCGATCGCCTCGCGCGCGCGGTCGTTCTGGATCCGGGCCTCCGGCGCGAGCTGCGCTGTCGCGCCCTCGCGTGCGATTCGCGCCACGCCCTTGGGCGTCAGCGTCGAGCCGTCGAGCACGACCGGCGCCCGGCGGGTCCGGGTCACAGGGTGGATCGCCATCGTCACCGGACTCTAGTTATCGTCGCGGGCCGATGGACGGAGCGGTCGCACTTACCGGACGTGACTTGGACCCCGCATCGCTCGCCGCGATCGCCCGCGACCGGGCGGCGGTCACGATCGCTCCCGGCGCGCGCGAACGGATCCACGTCCGCGCGGGCCGTGGTAGAGCTCGCGGTCGAGCAGGCAACGCCGGTGTACGGGGTCACGACCGGCCTCGGTTCGCGCGTCGTCGACACGCTCGACGCCGCTGAGGCTGCCGCGTACTCGCTGCGAACGATCCGCGGACGAGCGATGGCGGTCGGTGAGCCGCTCGACGTCGAGCTGACGCGGGCCGCGATGGCGGTGCGCCTCAACGGGCTGTGCGCGGGCGGAGCGGGCGCCGAGATCGCGGTCGCCGACGGGCTGGCGGCGCTGCTCAACGCGGGCGTGCATCCATGCGTGCCGCGCAGCGGGTCTGTCGGGGCATCCGATCTGTGCATGCTCGCTCACGTCGGGCTGGTGCTGATCGGCGAGGGCGAAGCAGAGCTCGATGGCGAGCTACTGCCGGGCGGCGTCGCGCTCGCTCGAGCGGGCTTGCAGCCGGTGACGCTCGGCGCCAAGGACGGGCTCGCGATCTGCTCTAGCTCAGCGGTCTCGTCGGGCGTCGCCGCGCTCGCGCTAGTCGACGGGGAATCGTGCCTGCACGCCGCGCAGGTATCGGCGGCGCTGGCGATGGAGGGCTTTCGAGCCAACCTGTCGCCGCTCGACGAGCGCGTGGTCGCCGCCCGCCCGGCACCCGGGCAGCGGTGGGCGGCGGCCCGACTGCGCGAGCTGCTCGCGGGCGGCTCGCTGACGGAGCCGGGCGCCGCGCGGCGCTTGCAGGATCCGCTCAGCTTCCGCTGCACCAGCCAGATCCACGGGTCGCTGCGGACCGCGCTCGACCAGCTCGAAGCAGCGCTCGAGCCCGAGCTCAACGGGGCGGCCGACAATCCGCTCGTACTGATCGCCGACGGTGAGATCGTCAGCACCGGCAACTTCCACGTGCCGGCGCTCGCGCTGGCGCTCGACACGGCCGCGATCGCCGTCGCCCAAATCGCGGCAGCCGTGTGCGAGCGCCCTGCCCGTCTGCGGACCCAGCGCCTGAGCGGCCTGCCCCCGGGGCTCACCCAGGGCGGCCCGGCACACGCGGGCGTTTCTCCGCTCCACAAGACGGCGCAGGCGCTGACGCTCGAGATCCGCCACTTGGCGGCGCCGGTCGCGATCCACTCGACCGTCGGCGCCGACGGCGTCGAGGATGACTCGACCGGTGCCGCGCAGGCGGCCCTGCGCCTCCGTGAGCAGCTCGCCAAGCTGCGGCTACTGGTCGCGATCGAGCTGCTGGTCGCCGCGCAGGCGGTCGATCTCGCGTCGCCCGCGCGCCTCGGTCGCGGCACGGCCGCGGCGCAGCGTTGCGTGCGTGAGTTCGTCGAGCCGCTGGTCGATGACCGGCCGCTCGGAATCGAGGTCGAGCGGCTGGCGCGTGAGGCGCTCGCAACCGGCGAGCTGCTCGCGCGAGTGTCCCGGAGTTGATCGAGCTCACCTACCTGAGTGGCGCCGACGTCGATCAGCTCGCGCTGACCGACGCCGAGATCCTCGACGCGGTGCGCGAGGTGCTGGCTCAGCAGGGGAGAGGAGAGACGGTGATCGAGCCGCGGACGCACCTGTTCCCAGGCCGGGCCGAGGGGCATTTCAACGTCCTGCGCGGGGTGACGGCCGAATACGCCGGCGTCAAGGTAGTCGGTGACTTCGTCGACAACCACCGTCTCGGGCTGCCGTCCGAGCTGGCGCTGCTGCTGCTGATGGACCCTGCGACCGGGGTGCCGGCGGCGATCGTCGACGCGACCGCGATCACCGAGATGCGGACCGGCGCGGTGACCGCGATCGGCGCCGATTACCTCGCGCGGCGCGACGCGAGCGTGCTCGGCCACATCGGTGCGCGCGGGACCGCCTATTGGAACATCCGCCTGCTGTGCCAGGTGCGGCCCGGGCTGGACGAGATACGCGTCCACTCGCGGCGGCCCGAGAGCCGCGAGAGCTTTGCGCGACAGCTGCGCGAGGATCTCGGTCGCGAAGTCCGCGCGGTCGCGAGCTGGGAGGAATGCGTCCGTGGCGCCGACGTGATCGTCGAGGCCTCGCGGCTGACCGCGCCGCAGCCATTGCTCGCGACCGAATGGATCTCGCGCGGGGCGCTCGTGGTGCCCTACGGGACCGTCAGCGCCGTCGACCTCGAGCTCACCGCGATCATGGACAAGATCGTCGTCGACGACTGGGGTCAGGTCGGCGCCGGGCCGCTCGGCGCGCTGCGCGCACACGTCGACTCGGGACGCCTGAGTCAGCGCAACCTGCACGCCGAGCTCGGACAGATCGTGTCCGGCGCCCGCCCCGGTCGCGAACGCGACGACGAGACGATCCTGTTCTGGCATCGAGGCCTGTCGATCACCGACATCGCGCTCGGCCAGGCGCTGCTTGCCAAGGCACGATCCGCCGGCGTCGGCACCCGGCTGCCGTACCGCTAGCGTCTAACTCGCGGCACTGGGGTCGGCTGGCGCGCGCGCCGGTGCTCCGGTAGCGTGCGGCGCCGATGCAGGCGGGGCCGACAGAACCGATGGAGTGCCGCGGCTGGCAACAGGAAGCGGCGCTCCGGATGCTGCACAACAACCTGCATCCGGACGTCGCCGAGCGCCCCGAGGAATTGGTGGTCTACGGCGGGATCGCGAAGGCGGCGCGCAACTGGTCGAGCTACCACACGATCGAGCGGGAGCTCAAGCGCCTCGGCGACACCGACACGCTGCTGGTCCAGTCGGGCAAGCCGGTGGCGGTGTTCGAGACCCACGAGGACGCGCCGCGCGTCTTGATCGCCAACTCCAACCTCGTCCCGCAGTGGGCGACGTGGGAGAAGTTCCGCGAGCTCGATGCGGCCGGATTGATGATGTACGGGCAGATGACCGCCGGCTCCTGGATCTACATCGGGAGCCAGGGAATCCTGCAGGGCACCTACGAGACGTTCGCCGCCGCGGCGCGCAAACGGTTTGACGGGACGCTCGCGGGGCGGCTAGTCGTGACGGCCGGACTGGGCGGCATGGGCGGTGCACAGCCGCTGGCGATCACGATGCTCGGCGGGGCGGCCCTGTGCGTCGAGGTCGACCTGCACAGGATCGAGCGGCGGATCGAAACCGGCTATCTCGACGAGCGGGCGGCCGACCTCGACGATGCTCTGAGTCGCCTGGACGTCGCGCGTCTCGAGCGCCGGGGCCTGTCGATCGGGCTCGCCGGCAACGCGGCCGAGGTGCTCCCCGAGCTTGTGCGGCGTGGCGTCGAGATCGATGTGGTCACCGACCAGACAAGTGCCCACGACCCTTTGAACGGATACGTCCCGGCGGGCGTGACCGTCGAGCAGGCGGAGGTGCTCAGACGCAACGACCCCGACGACTATCTGCGCCGAGTGGGGGACAGCGCGGTCAACCACGTGACCGCGATCCGGGCGCTGCAGGAGTCCGGCGCCGAGGCGTTCGATTACGGCAACGCGCTGCGCGGCCTCGCCCTCGAGCACGGCGACCGCGACGCGTTCTCGTACCCCGGGTTCGTGCCGGCCTACATCCGGCCGCTGTTCTGCGAGGGCAAGGGGCCGTTTCGGTGGGTCGCGCTGTCGGGCGAGCCCGAGGACATCTACGCGACCGATCGCGCGATCCTCGAGCTGTTCGGAGACCAGGAGCACATCGCGCGCTGGATCTCGCTCGCCCAGGAGCGGGTCCAGTTCCAGGGTCTGCCGGCGCGGATCTGCTGGCTCGGCTACGGCGAGCGCGATCTCGCGGGCGTGCGCTTCAACGAGATGGTCGCCAGTGGCGAGCTCAAGGCACCGATCGTGATCGGTCGTGACCACCTCGACGCAGGCTCGGTCGCGTCGCCCGAGCGCGAGACCGAGGCGATGCGGGACGGGTCCGACGCGGTCGCCGACTGGCCGCTGCTAAACGCGATGTTGACGACCTCCTGCGGCGCCACCTGGGTCTCGATCCATCACGGCGGTGGCACCGGGATGGGCAAGTCGATCCACGCCGGCCAGGTCGTGGTCGCCGATGGCACGCCGGGCGCCCGCGAGCGCGTCCGCAGGACGCTGACCGCCGACCCGGGGCTGGGCGTCGTGCGCCACGCCGACGCCGGCTATCCGGAGGCGCTCGACGCGGCCCGCGAGCACGGAATCCGGATGCCGATGCTCGACCCCGAACCTGACGTTCGTTGAGCTCACTCCGGATCCGCGACGCAGAGCAGATCCTGCGACCGCCGCGCGACGGGCTAGGGTCGCTGCGCGGCGAAGACATCGGCGGCCAGACACTCGAGGGCGGCGAGCTGACGGTCGTCGGCGACAAGATCGGCGCGTCGCACGAAGCACCGAGCCTCCAGATCGACGCGCGCGGCTGCGCCGTGGTCCCAGGGTTCGTCGACTGCCACACACATCTCCCGTTCGCCGGCTGGCGGGCGGGTGAGTACGAGCAGAAGCTGCGCGGCGTTCCGTATCAGGAGATCTCACGGGGAGGCGGCGGGATTGCCGCGTCGGCGCGGGCGCTGCGCGAGAGCTCCGACGCCGAGGTGCTGCTGCAGTCGGCGGGTCTCGCCGCCGAGATGCTGGCGTCGGGGACGACCACGTTTGAGTGCAAGTCGGGTTACGGGCTGTCGCGTGACGGCGAGTTGCGCGCGCTCTCGCTCGCGCGCGAGCTGACCGGTCAGGTGCAGCAGACGACGGTCTCGACGGCGCTGCTGGCGCACGCGGTACCCGACGGCTACAGCGCCGATTCGTGGATGGACGAGGTCCAGGCGATGATGCCCGAGGTGATCGAGGGCGGCGGCGTCAGCGCGCTCGACATCTTCGTCGAGTCGATCGCGTTCTCGAACGACCATCTGACGACGATGGGTTCGCTGGCGGCGGCGGCAGGGTTTGCCCTCCGCAGCCACGTGGAGCAGTTCGGCGGCTATCGCTCGGTGCCGGTCGCGCTGGCGGCGGGCGCCCGGTCAGTTGACCATCTGTCGACCATGCACTCGGATGACATCGCGCCGCTCGCGGCCGCCGAGTGCGCCGCGGTGCTGCTGCCGGCTGCCGAGTTCCTCGGCGCCGAGCACCGGGCGCCTGGGCGGGCGCTGCTCGACGCGGGTGCGCTGGTCGTGCTGGCCACCGACGCGAACCCGGGCACCGCGCCGGTCGTGTCGATGCCGCTCGTGATCGGGCTCGGCGCGCGGCTGTACGGGATGAGTTGCCTAGAGACGCTCGCCGCGGCGACTCTGAATGCGGCTTGGACGCTGGGACTCGAGCGCACGCTCGGCTCGATCGAGGTCGGCAAGCGTGCGGATCTGCTCGTGCTCGACGTCCCGGTCGATCAGATCGCCTACCGGCTTGGGCCACAACCCGGTGGTGATCGCGGTGATCGGCGGCGAGATCGCGTACGTGCGCGACGACGCCGACTGGCGGGTGAGCATCGAATGAGGAGCGCGACGATCCCCGCGATGGCAAACGCGCACAGCCACGCCTTCCAGCTCGACCTGCGCGGAATCGGCGAGCGCCCGCATCCGGGCGACGATTTCTGGAGCTGGCGGACCGAGATGTACCGGCTCGCGGGCAGCCACGACCCCGCCTCGATGCGCGCGGTCGGCGAGCGCGTCTACGCGCAGATGGCCGCCGCCGGCTACGGGGCCGTCGGCGAGTTTCACTACGTCGTGCACCAGCCCGACGGGATCCCGTACGAGGAGCCGAATGCGATGGCGATCGCGCTCGCGGAGGCGGCCGTGTCGTCTGGGCTCGAGATCGTGCTGCTGCCGGCCGCCTATCACCGCGCCGGAGCCGGGCGGCCGCCAGATCCCGGCCAGCGGCGGTTCTGCGACCCCGACGTCGAGACCTTCCTGGCGCGTCTTGACGCCCTGCGCGCGTGGGCTGCTGGTCGCGATGGCGTGCACGTCGGGGTGGCCGCGCACAGCGTGCGGGCGGTGCCGGCCGACTGGCTCGAAGCGATCGCCGCTTACGCGGAGCGTGTCGGGCTCGTCCGCCATGTGCACGCATCCGAGCAGCGACGCGAGCTGGCCGAGTGTGAGGCAGAGCACGGCTGCTCGCCGATCGAGCTGCTGCAACGCTGCGGCTTTCTCGGCCCCCGGACGAGCGTCGTCCACGCGATCCACGTCAGCGATCGGGACGTGGGGCTGCTGGCCGCCAGCGACTCGATCGTCGTCACCTGCCCGACGACCGAGGGCAACCTCGGCGACGGCCACCTGCCCGGGATGCGCTACCGCGACGCCGGCGTCCGGCTCGCGATCGGGACCGACTCCCAGGTCCGCATCGATCCGTTCGAGGAGCTGCGCGAGATGGAGACGCTCGCCCGACGTGAGCGCCAGACGCGGTTCGCGCTGCTCGCGGCGGCCGACGGCGACCTGTGGGGCCAGACGGTCGCCAACGGGCGGGCCAGCCTGGGGCTCGACGGGGCAGGTACGGAGATCGAGATCGACCTCGACTCGCCCGAGCTCGCTTCGGTGTCCGAGCAGGATCTCGCGCTGGCACTCGCCACGTGCGCGTCGTCAGCGGTCGTCAGACGATGACAGTCACGCTCGGGCGTCGCGCGGACATCTGCCTCGAGAGCTTCGAGCGCGTCGCGTGGGATCGGGAAGGGGCCGAGGTGTCGGCCGAGGCGCTGGCGCTAGTGGCGCGCCGGCGCAACGAGTTCTTGGAGTTCGTCGCCGCGCACCCCGATCGCAAGTTCTACGGGGTCAACGTCCACGCCGGCGAGGGCTCCGATCGGGTCTTGAGCGCCGCCGAGCAACGCGACTACGGGCGTGGGCTGCATTCGGGTACGTCGTTCGGCGAGCCGCTGCCGCACCGGGTGGTGCGCGGGATCGCGTTCGCCCGACTGGCGAATTTCATCGAGGGCCACTCGGGCGTGTCGGCCGAGTTGGTCGCGTACGTCGCGGGGATGCTGGACGGTCGGCCGCTGCCGCCGGTGCCGCGCTACGGCAACGGCGGCGCGGGCGAGATCCAGGCGCTCGGGTGGCTGTTCGGCGACATCGGCGAGGAGTTGCCGCTCGGCCTCAAGGAGGGGATGGCGCTGATCAACGGCGCCCCCTGCGCGCCTGCGCTGCTGGCCGACGCGTGCCTGTCGGCCGAGCCGATGATCGGTGTCTTCGAGCGGGTCGCGTGCCTCGCGGCGGCGGCGCTCGGTGTCCCGCCCGCGACCTATGACGCCCGGCTCGATGCGCTGTGGGGCGACCCGTTTCAGGCGCGGGCGCTCGCCACGATCCGAGCGGCGCTGGCTGGAGCCGACACGCCCGCGGGTCTTGAGCACCCGCAGCCGCCGGTCTCGTTTCGGATCCTGCCGCGCGTCCTCGGCAACGCGCTCCGCGTGCTATCCGTGGCGCGTGACGCGGCGGAGATCGCGTTGCCGGCGGTCAGCGACAACCCGGTGTTTCTGGGCGACGACATCGTCTCCAACGGTGGTTTTCACAACGCCGCCGCGCCGGCGAGCATCGACTCGCTCACGTTCGCGCTCGCCGACTTCGCCCAACTCGCCCAGCACATGGTCCAGCGTCTACAGACCAACCCGCAGGCGCTGCCGGGCCTCGACTCGCTGGCATTGGGCACGATGCAGATGGTCGCCGGTGGCTACGCGGAGGAGGCGCGCGCGGCTGCGGTGCCGTCGCTGTTGCCGCTATCCGGATATGGGCAGACGGACGTGCCGGCGCCGTCGTTCTTTGCGTTCAACCGCTACGAGCGCGTCCGCGGCTTCTTGATCGGCTCGCTGACGTGTCTCGTGGCGCTCGCCGCGCAGGCGCTGTCGCTCCCGGGCCGGGTAGTGCCGCCGGCACTGGAGCCGCTCACCCGCGAGGTGCTGGCGGTCGTGCCGCCGATCGCCGAGCGCCGGACGCTCGGTCCGGAGCTCGCCCGGCTGTCCGCAGTGTTGAGTCCGGAGATCCCGTCTTAGATGCCCCACCGCTATCCGTGTCTGCTCGCCGCGCCGCCGCCCGCTTCTGGCCGACTGTGGCTGACGGGTGCGCGGTTGTTCGACGGGACGGGGTCCGGGGTTCGTTCGGACGCTGCGGTTCTGTTGACGAACGGCGCTATCGAGAGGGTGGGAGCTGTTGGTGACGGCGTGCCCGAGGGCGCTCGCCGCTTGGACCTGGGCGGCAGGACCTTGATGCCGGGTCTGATCAACTGCCACGTCCACGTGCAGGGGCGGCGGGCGGCGGTCGAGCGCGGCGCCGAGGCCGAGCTGCCCGGGACGGGCGCTCATTTTCTGCAGGCGGGCCTGCGCGATTGCCTGCGGATGGGGGTGACGACGATCCGCGACGTGGGCTCGTCGGTGCGGGGTCAGCCACAGGAGGCTCGCCAGGCGATGCGGTATGGCGCGTTTCGCGGACCGCGACTGCTGACCTGCGGGCAGATCATCTCGGCGACCGCGCCGGGTGGGCGTTTCTACGGCACGATGTACCGGGAGGCCGACGGCCCCGACGAGATCCGTAAGGCGGTCCGAGAGCAGCTGCGCGCCGGCGCCGACTTCGTCAAGGTGATGACCTGCGGCGCGCGCTCGAACGAGCTCGAGGACCCGGAACCCCTGCAGCTGACGGATCCCGAGCTGGCGGCGCTGGTCGACGAGGCGCACCGGATGGGGGTTCGCGTGGCCGCCCACGTCGAGGGGCTCGACGGCACGACGGCGGCGATCGAACACGGGGTGGACACGATCGAGCACGGCATGTACGTGTGTCAACGTCCGGAGCTGCTGGAGCGGATGGCGGCTCGCGGCCAGTTCCTGGTGCCGACCCTGAGCGGTTACTACTGGATGGGCGGCTTTGGCGATGCGATCGACCCGGCGACCGCCGACGTCGATCCGGAAATGCTCCCGAGCATCGTCGAGCTCGCGCACTACAACCTCTCGCAGGGCAGCGAGTCGCTGCGGGCAGCGCAGGCAGCGGGCGTGCCGATCGCCCTGGGCTCGGACCGGGAGGGAGTGGCGGGCGACGACGCCGCGCTCGAGCTCGTGCGGATGGTCCACCATGGGCTGCCGCCGGCTCAGGCGCTGCATGCCGCGACCGGCGCGGCGGCGCGTGCGCTAGGGCTCGACGCGTTCGTCGGAACCGTCGCGCCCGGTTTGTTGGGCGACCTGATCGTCGTCGACGGCGACCCGGTGGCCGAGCCGTCGCTGCTGCTGGACCCGAAACGGATCTGGATGGTGTTCCAGCTCGGCGAGCCAGTAGCCGGATCGGCGTTGGAAGCTCCCGGTTAACAGCGGCTTTCGAGGATGGAGTGCAATCGGGCGGCCTCCCGATCCGGGGTCTTGGTGAACCGCTCCCATGTCAGCCGGATCGTCGCGTGGTCGGCCGCGAGCGTCGCCGCGTCGCGCTCGCGGTCGCTCTCGAACGAGCGGCGGTCTTTGTGGAACTCCCAGCTGTCGAGCTCGACGATCACTCTCTCGACCACGAACAGTGTGTCGACCTCGTGACCGGCGACGTGGGCGTTCATCTGCGGGACCGGGAGCTTGTGGCGCTTGCAGAAGGGTGGAAACCTCCGCTCGAACTCGGAGCGTGTCGGGCCCGCGGGCTGGTCCATGGTTGGGCCTAGGAGGGCGGCGCCAGGGTGGTACGGGTATCGCCCGAGGGTCGACCGCTAGTTGGTCGGGCCGCATGATTTTGCTGAGCTGGGCCTCGCTGACGGTTCGCGCCCGCCCGCGTTCGGTCTGGCGGGGCGCGATGTCGATCAGCGTCCGGGCGGGACTGGTGACGCGGATGCCCCGGTGCTTCCTGATGTCGCGGCTTTCGAGGGTGGGGTGGAGGTGGATCCAGATGCCGCCCGGGCGCCGTTTCGCCCGGACCGTGACCTCGTGCAGGGTCGGCCAGCGGGTGAGACCCCAGAGCGCCGCGGCCGAGAAGTGGCTCAGGACGGCGTGGGGACCGCACGCTAGGACGGCTGCTGCCGCGCGGGCCACGCCCTCGGGGCGCGGGTGCCCGACCGCGTACACGCCACGGTGAACGGGGATCAGCTGACCCTTCTTGATCCGCCATTCGATCTCCCGGCGGGTGCACCCGAGTTCGATCAGCTGCTGGTATGTGGCGTGGCCGTGCTGCTTGGCCGCGAGGAGGGCGATTCGGGTGTCCTTCGGAACGTTGACCACCAGTATTTGTGGTGAGCGTTCCGAGACCCCCTATTCGCCCCCCTTCGAAAGCCGCAGTTGAACCCCAGCCAACTCCTCGTACAGACGGAAGGCGCTCATTTCGCCCGCGGCGTCACCGTAAGCCGCTCGCGCACGAGCGTGTATCTGCTCGACCAACGCCGCCATTTCAACCGGGACTCCGACATCCCGAGCGAGGTCAACCGCGAGACGGAGATCCTTACCGACGAGCTTCATCGCGAAGCCCTCGTCGTAGTCGCCGTCGTCGAGGATCATCCGCACGTCGCGCTCCATGAACACGGAGTTGGCCTGCGAGTGCACCAGCGCGTCGTGGAGCTTGTCGAGCGGCACGCCGGCCTTGACTCCGACGGTCAGCGCCTCGGCGGTCGCGACCGCGTGCATGAACCACATCAGGTTCAGCAGCAGCTTGACCGTGTAGCCGCTACCGCTGGGGCCGAGGTGCGAGATCCGTTCCGGGTCGCCCATCGTCTCGAGCAGCGGCCGGGCGCGTGCAAACGCGCTGCGGGTGCCGCCGACGAAGATCGCGAGCGTCCCAGCCGAGGCGCCGATCGTCTGTCCAGCGACCGGAGCATCGACGAGCGAGATCTTGTGCGAGCGCGCCAAACGCTCCATCCGTCGTCCAACCTCGAGCGAGCTCGTGCTCATCTCGATAGCCAAAGAGCCCGGAGCCAGCAACGGCAGAGCTTCGCTCAAAACCAAGTGCACCTGAGGAGGGCCAGGCAAGCTCGTGATCAAGACCTCGGCACCCGCAACGCAGTCGGGCAGCGACGACGCGGCGCGCGCGCCCGCGCGTGCGGCACGCCGAACCGCAGAACGGTCGAGGTCGTACGCCGCGACCTCGTGCTCGCCATCGACGACGTGCCGGCACATATGCGAGCCCATGTGACCCAGTCCGACGAACGCGACCCGGGTCATGCCAGCGAGATCCAGGTTGTCTTCAGCTGCGTGTAGGACTCGAGCGCGTGAAGCGACCGGTCGCGGCCGTGGCCCGACTGCTTGAAGCCCCCGAACGGGGTCGCGAACGACGACGCGTCGAACGTGTTGACCCAGACCGTCCCGGCGCGCAGACGGCGTGCCAGGCGCCCCGCAGTCCGCACGTCGGAGGTCCAGAGCGCGGCCGCGAGCCCGTACGGCGTGTCGTTGGCGAGCTGCAGTGCGTGATCGACACCGTCGGCCTCCTGGATCACGAGCACCGGGCCGAACACCTCCTCCTGCACGACCGCGAGGTCCGACGAGTCGGCCTCGATCAGGGTCGGTTCCATGTAGGCGCCGCCCGCGACCGGCTCGACCGCGGACCCGCCGGCGATCACGCGCGCACCGTCGGACACGGCGCGCTTGACGCGACCCTGCACCGTGGCGAGATGTTCGCGGCTGATCAGAGCACCCAGCACCGTCGAGTCCAGCGCCGGATCCGCGGGAACGAACCCGCTCGCCGCGTCGCTCAACCGGAAGACGAGCTCTTCGCGGACCGCGCTCTCCACGACGACGCGCGAGCCCGCGTGACAGGTCTGGCCGGCGTTGTAGAAGATCCCCCACGCGATCGACTCGGCGGCTGCCTCGAGGTCCGGCGCGTCGGCTAAAACGACCTGCGGGCTCTTGCCCCCGAGCTCGAGCGACACCTGCTTGCCGTTCGACTCGCCGGCGTAACGCTGGAACAGACGACCGACTGGAACCGAGCCGGTGAACGCCACCTTGTCGACGTCCATGTGGCGGCCGAGTGCCTCGCCGGCCTCCTCACCGTATCCGGGCACGACGTTCACGACGCCGTCCGGCACGCCGGCTTCGGCGGCCAGCTCGGCCAGCGCCAGGGCACTCAGCGGCGACTGCTCGGCGGGCTTCAGGACGACTGAGTTGCCCGCCGCGAGCGCCGGGGCGAGCTTCCAGGCGGAGATGATCAGCGGGTAGTTCCAGGGCACGACGGCGCCCACGACACCGAGCGGCTCGCGGCTGATCAAGGCGATCGCGTCGGCTGCGGTCGGCGCGATCTCGCCGTAGACCTTGTCGATCGCCTCGCCGTACCACGCAAAGCAGCGCGCCGCGCTCGGGACGTCGACGCCGCGCGCGTCGCCGATCGGGTGTCCCGTGTCGCGCGACTCGATCTGGGCGAGCTGCTCGAGTCGCTCGAGCATCAGCTCGCTCAGCCGGACGAGCACCCGGCCCCGTACGGCGGGATCCTCGTACGCCCAATCGCCGCGCTCGAACGCGGCCCGGGCGGCGCGCACCGCGCGGTCGATGTCGAGCGCGTCGCCGCGCGCGACCGACGCGATCACGCTGCCCTCGCGGGGCGACACGGTGTCAAATGTCCGCTCGTCAACGGCGGCGCACGAATTGACCGTCGATGAACAGCTCAGAGCGCATAGTGGCTAACCGCCTCCTCGTCCAACTCGACCCCGAGGCCGGCCGCCGCGGGCACCCGAAGGCAGCCGTCGTCATCGATCATCAGCGGCGACGAGAGCATGAAGTCGCGCCGCTGGGGCGTCCAGCCGGGCGGGTCGTACGGGAACTCCAAGAACGGCCCGCCGCCGACGCCGCAGCAGACGTGCAGGTTGGCGAGCACGCCGATCCCGTTCGTCCAGGTGTGCGGCGTGAACCAGCGGTTGCGGCGCAGCACCAGATCGGCCAGCGTCCGTGCGCCACTGATCCCGAGCGACAGCACGACGTCGGGCTGAAACACGTCCAAAGCATCGCGCTCCAGAGCGCGGCGAACAGCTCGTCGAAGGTGCGCGCCATCTCGCCGCCCGCGATCCGCGCGCGTGACGCGTGAGCGCAGCGCGCGCATCCCGTCGAGGTCCGCGCCGGCGAGTGGCTCCTCGACCCACAGCACGCCGAGCTCGTCGAGCTGTGAGATCACGCGGGCCGCATCGGACGGCCCCAATCCGGGGCTCGATGTCGCCCGCCATCCGCCACCACTGGTTGAGGTCGACCATGATCTCGAGCGACTCGCCGACCTCGTGGCGCATGGCGGTGACGGTCGCGACGCCCTCGGCGAGCTTGTCGCGGATGATCCGGAGCTTTACCGCGCGGAAGCCCGCTTCGACGAGCGCGCGCGCATCCTGGGCGCGCTGAGCGGGCAGCCGCAGCTCGCCGAGTGAGGCGTACGCCGGCAGGCGGTCGAGCGCGCCGCCGAGCAGCGAGCAGACCGGCACCCCGAGCGCCTTTCCGAACAGGTCCCAGAGCGCCGCCTCGAGCGGCCAGTAGCGACCGGCGTGAAACGAGATCGTCTCCAGCGTCCGCGCATGCTGCGAGAGCAGCAGCGGGTCGCGGCCGATGAACAGGTGCTCGAACTCCTCAAAGCCGCCCATCGTGTCGCCGGAGCCGAGCCCGGTCAGGCCCTCGTCGGTATCGACGCGGACGATCGTCGCATCGAACGAGCGGCGGGGATCCGGGTCCCAGGCGGCGTAGAACGGGGGGTCGAGGGGCAGCCGCAGGCGCTGCACCCGAATCGCGGTGATCTTCACGATCCGCTGTACAACGGGTTGCGCACGATGTTCACGATCCGCTGTAGAACGGATTGCGCACGGAGTCGCGGCGCTCGACCAGCGCGCGCGCGTCGGCCGGGTCACGCCCTTTGACCGCGGTGCGGATCCCCTTCAGCGTCGCCGCGCGGCTCGCCTCGCGCACGGCCGTCTCGTCGCCAGCGCCCGGATCGATGTAGATCGCGACGAATACGATCAGGTCGCCGGTCGACTCGATCAGCCCCTCGGCGACGGCGTCGAGCACGCCCTGCGCGATCCCGAGCTGGCCGGCGCCCCAGGTGATCTTCTGGTGGCGCGGCTCGAGCGCGGTCTCCTTGTTGATCATGATCGTCGGCGGCCAGACCGGCTCGTACTGGTCCTTGGTCTCGCCGACGACGACCAGAATCGGCGCGTGCCCTGGAGCGGGGGAGGTGAACGTCCCGATTACCGACGCGGCGGTGGGCGTGCCGCGCGCCGCCAGCACGACGTTGACGTGCGCACCATCTGGGTCGACGCCGCTCCAGCCCTCGCCGATCAGTCCGTCCAAAAAGCTCCCAGGGCGAATTGGACTCATGCGCGGCTCCGCGCGTCGATCCCCGCGAGCTGTGGGTCGATCACGACCACCGAGCGGTCGCCTTCGCCACGGCGCAGGCGTTCGAATGCCGCCTCGATCTCGTCGAGCTCGATCAGGTGCGAGACCATGTCGGCGAGCTCGAGCCGACCCGCGAGCACCAGCTCGACCAGGCCGGGAAACGTCAACACAGGATCGGCGGATCCGTAGTAGCTGCCGATGATCGCCTTCTCGGACAGGAACTCGATCGCCGGCAGCGACACCTCGACCCCGCGCGGGGCGACCCCGACGACCACAGCACGGCCACCGGGACGGAGCGCGTCCCAGGCGGTCCTGATCGTCTGAGCCGAGCCGACGACCTCGAACGCGTAGTCGACGCCGCCGCGGGTGATCGCCCGGATCTCGGCGGCCGCGTCGACGGAACTCGCGTCGACCGCGTGCGTTGCGCCGCGGCGGACCGCGTGCTCGAGCTTGTCCTCGCGGCGGTCGACGGCGATGATCTGGGCGGCGCCCGCCAGCCGTGCGGCGGCGATCACCTGCAGGCCGACGCCGCCACAGCCGATCACGCAGACGCGCTCGCCGATCCGCACGCCCGCCGCGTGGCTGACCGCGCCGAACCCGGTCACGACCCCGCAGCCGAGCAGCGCGGCCTGCCAAAGCGGGATCTCGTCCGGGATCCGGAGCGCTCCCGCTTCGGCGACCACGGCGTACTGCGCAAAGCAGGCGACGGTGAGCCCGTGCTGGAGGACGGTGCCGTCGAGCGCGCGCAGGCGCGAGCTGCCGTCCAGAAGATTCCCCGCGACCGAGTGCATCCCGGCAACCTCACACAGCGTCGGGTGCCCGGCGCGACAGGCGCCGCAGACGCCGCACGCCGGGACCATGCAGAACACGACGTGATCGCCTGTAGTGACGCCCGAAACCTCTTCACCGACGGCCTCGACGACGCCGGCGCCCTCGTGACCGAGCACGATCGGCCACCGTCCCTCTCCCAGCAGCCCGTCCGCGAGGTGGACGTCGGAGTGACAGACGCCGGCGGCCGCGATCCGCACCAGGACCTCGCCGCGGCGTGGCGGGTCGAGCAGCACCTCTTCGACGGCGACGGGGCGGCCGGGTTCGCGGAGGACACTGGCACGCATCCGCCGCGTCATCGGCGGCGCGGTCGCCGCGCGCGCGGCTTGCACTTGCCCGATCACAGGCGCGCGTTCTGCCATACCCGACACGGGCTGTCAAGCTCAGGCACCGAACTGGCTCCGAACGGCGTCCATCAACATCAGTGCCGATCCGCTCAGATCGCGCCGCCGCGGCAGGCACAGTGCGATCGTCCGCGGGAGCAGGATCTCGGCGGGCTCGACCCAGGTCAGCGAGGGCTCGATCGCGCTCGCGGCGGTAAGCCGATCGACGCAGGCGTGGCCGTAGCCGGCTGCCACCAGGCGCTGGAGCGCGAGGTTGTCGTCGGTGCGGTAGACGACGCGTGGGCTGATCGCGCGCTGGCGCCACGCCTCCTCTAGCTGCAGCTGCGTGCGCCAGCGCCTCGTCCACGTGACCACCTCGACGCCGTCGAGCAGGTCAAACGTCGGCGCCTGCACGCCCGCGAGCTCGCTGTCGCGGCGCGTGAGGATCACCCAGCGATCCTCGAGCAGCGGGATCGATTGGATCCGCTCGTCGGGATCCGGATTGACGATGAAAGCCATATCGAGTCGGCCATCGGCCAACCGGTCAAACGTCTGACCGGTGTCGTGGATCTCCGACAGGATGACCTCGACGTCGGGGCGGTTCTCGCGCAGGGTCCGCAGCGCGCTCGGGAGCAGCTCCGTGGTCGCGGTCTGAAAGACACCGATCCTCAACGTCGGACGCTCGCCGCGCTCGATCGCCGCGACGTCGGCGCCGAGCGTCTCGAGCTCGGCCAGCACGCGCCGCGCACGGCGGTACGCCGCGTCGCCGGCGGCGGTCAGCGTGACGGCCCCGCGGCCGCCTGGGCGACTGAACATCGACGCGTCGAGCGCGCGCTCGAGGCCGGCGATCTGGTGCGAGATCGCCGACTGGGTGTACCCGAGCGACCGAGCGGCACCACGGAACGAGCCATGGTCCGCGACCGTCACCAGCGCTCGGAGCGAACGGACTTCAATCGAATTATGATCAAGAGAATCGATCACAGAAGCGCAGAATAGTCAAGTTACAAATCGCAATGCGCATCGTACTGTGTGTGGACCATGCTGTCGACACTTCAGATCGAGCGCGTCCCGCGCCTTCACCGTAGCTCTCGGGCACCGCGCCGCGGTCCGCAGCTGCCCCCGCGCCAGCTGCTGTGGTTGGTGTATGCGCTGTTCTTCGTGTCCGGGATCGCGCAGTCGGCGATCGTCCCGCTGCTGCCGCGGTTGGCGGACGTGTATGGGCTGTCTGCATCCGAGACCGCGCTCCTGCTGGCGCTGCCGGGACTGGCGACGCTCGGTGTGTCGGTTCCCGCTGGGATGGCCGCCGACCGGTTCGGCGCCCGCCGCACGACGCTCGCCGCCGGCGCGCTGATGTTCGCGGCCTGCCTGCTGCAGGCGGCGCCCTCGCTGGAGATGCTGGTCGGCGGTCGGATCGCGTTCGGGGTCGGGTTCGGCGTCATCTGGACGGCCGGCATGGCGTGGGTGTCAGAGATCGACACCGGTACGAAGGGCGGCAGGCTTGGCCCCGCGGTGACGGGCTCGTCGGTTGGCGTGATGGCGGGTCCGGCCGTCGGCGGAATCCTCGCGCAGCACGCCGGGCTGGGTGTGCCGTTCCTGTTGATCGCGGCTGTTTGCGGGTTCGTGGTCGTGCCTCTGACGCTGGGTTCCGGAAACGCCCCCGAGCGGCCGACGACTGAGCCGGTGCCACTTGCGCCCAAGACATCCGTCCGCTCGCTCGTTGCGCTGATGCGCCGGCCGGGCGTCGCGGCGGCGGCGGGAGGGCTGATCGTGGCGGGGGCCGTGTCGGGCTCCAGCCAGCTGCTGATCACGCTCGGTCTGCACCACGACGGGCTCTCGAGCGGCAAGATCGGCCTCGCATTCACGTCCGCGGCCGTCTGCTACATCGCCGTCAGCACCTGGACCGTGCGGCTTGGCGAACGGGCCCGGACGCTGCGCATCAACGCGATCGCGACGCTCGCGCTGTCGCTGGGGCTGGTGCCGGCGCTGCTTGGCGGCGGGGCGCCCGCGCTCGTGATCGCACTGCTGTTGGCCGCGATGCCGAGGGCGGTGGTCAGCACGATCTCGTACTCGCTCGCCAGCGAGGACGGCGCTGACGACGAGCCCTGTAGCGAGGGGTTCGTGTTCGGGATGGTCAACGGCGCCTGGGCGGCGGCGATGGTGTTGATGCCGCTGGTCGCCGGTGCACTCGATGAGCGCGGCGGCGCGCAGGCCGCGTTCCTGGCGGTGATCGTCCCGTCGTGCGCGATCGCGTGCTGGCTGATCGCGCGCTCGCGCCCCGGGACCGGGCGGCGGCTCGCGTTCCGCGCTCGCTGGTAGGCGTCGCTAGTCGGTCGGCGGGGGCTCGGTCGGCGTGGCAGAGACTGTTTGCGCGGAACCGGTCGCCGCACCGTCGCTGCCCTGAAGCTGGCGTAGCTCTTCTAGTGGGATGTGGCAGCGGATCCCGTGGCCGGCCTGTTCCTCGCGCAGCTCGGGCTCGGTCGTCTCACAGATCGCGCCGATCTTGCGCGGACAACGGGTGTGGAACACGCACCCGGTCGGGGGGTTGGCGGCGCTCGGGATCTCGCCCTCGAGCCGGATCCGGTCCTTGCCGGTTTCCTCGAGCGTTGGGACGGCCGACAGGAGTGCCTCGGTGTAGGGGTGGTGCGGAGCGTTGAACACCTGGTCGGCCGGACCGATCTCCATCACGCGGCCGAGATACAGGACCGCGATCCGGTCTGACAGGTAGCGCACGACACCCAGGTCATGGCTGATGAACAGATACGAGACGTCCTCGCGCTGCTGGAGGTCGGTCAGCAGGTTGAGGATCGCCGCCTGAACCGAGACGTCGAGCGCCGAGGTCGGCTCGTCGCAGACGACGATCTCAGGGTCGCCCGCGAACGCGCGCGCGATCGCCACGCGCTGCTTGAGGCCGCCCGACAGCTGGACGGGCTTCATCGCGAGGTGGCGCTCGGATAGGCGCACGTCGGAGATCAGCTTCTTCAGCCGCGCCAGCATCTCGTCGCCGTGATAGCCGCCGAGCTTGGTCAGCGCGCGCGACAGCAGGCGCCTGACCGAGTGCCGCCGATTGAGCGCTGAGTCGGGGTTCTGGAAGACGATCTGAAGCGCTTTTTTCTGTTCGCGTGAGCGCTTTTGGGCGGTGCCCGGCAACGGCTCGCCGTCGAACTCGAGCGTCGCGCCGTCATCGGGATCAGTCAGGCCCACCAGGACGCGGGCGAACGTCGTCTTGCCGCTCCCGGACTCCCCGACCAACCCGAGCGTCTCGCCCTTGTGGACCTCGAGGCTGACGTCGACGAGGCCGTGGATCGTCTCTCCCGCCATCCTGAACGTCTTCGAGACGTCGGCCGCTGAGATCAGCGTCGGCGCATTGCCATTGCGCGACGCTCGTCGGCAGTCGCTCGGCCTTGATCACGCGCGGCAGGCTCTGCGCGCGGTCGTGGAAGTGGCACCGCGATCGGCGTCCCGGGCCGACGTCGTACGGCGGTGGCGCCTCCATCGCGACAGCGCTCCTCGGCCAGCCCGCAGCGGTCGGCGAAGATGCACCCGTCAGGGACGAGCCCGGGGGTCGGCAGGAAGCCGGGGATCGTGTCCAGCGTCTCGCGGTTTTTGAGCATGTCGCGGCGCGGGATGCAGCGGAGCAATCCGACCGTGTAGGGATGGCGCGGATCGTTGAACACCTGGCGCGCAGGCCCTTCCTCGATCATCTCGCCGGCGTACAGCACGCCGACGCGGTCGCACATCTTCGCGATCACGCCGAGGTTGTGGCTGATGAACAGCAGTGAAGTGCCGAACTCGTCGCGCAGCGCCGTGATCAGGTCGAGCACCTCGGCCTCGACGGTCGCGTCGAGCGCCGTCGTCGGCTCGTCGAGGATCAAAAGCGACGGCTCGGCCGCGAGCGCCATCGCGATCACGACCCGCTGCAGCATTCCGCCCGAGAGCTGGTGCGGGTAACGGTTCATCACGCCGCCCGGGTCGGCAATCCGCACCTTCTCGAGCATCTCACGGGCGCGCTCGAGCGCCTGCTCGCGCTTGACGCCGGCGATCTCGAATACCTCGGCGACCTGGCGCCCGACCCTGATCGTCGGGTTCAGGGCCCGGCCTGGCTCCTGGTAGACCATCGAGACGGTGCTCTGTCGCAGCTCGCGCAGGTCGCCGCTCTTGAGTGCGAGGACGTCGCGGCCGTCGATCTCGATCCCGCCGCTCGAGACTTTCCCGTTGCGCGCCAGGTAGCGGACGACCGCGAGCGCGATCGTCGACTTGCCGCACCCGGACTCGCCGACCAGCCCGTAGGACTCGCCGCGGCCGACCCGGAACGAGACGTCGCGCACGACCAGGATCTGGCGCCCGCGCACGCGGTAGCTGACGTCGATGTGGTCGACCGACAGCGCGTCGGGTTGTGCGGTCGTGGCCGGTGACCCGGTCGGCGTGTCCGCGATGGTACTCATCAGAACCCGTACTCCGTTGACGGCGACGGTCATCACCGCTCGAGCACCCCCTGGACAGCGTCGGAGATCAGCGACACGGACACGACCAGCGTGGCGATCGCCACCGCGTCGAACACGACCTCCCACCAATAGCCCGCGGGCACCACGCCGTAGTTTGACGAAATGTCCAGTCCCCAGTCGGGGGAGGGCGGCTGCACGCCGAGGCCGAGGAAGGTAAGCGTGAGAACGGTGAAAATCGCGTACGCGAGACGCACGGTGAACTCGACCAGGATCGGCCCCGAGACGTTGGGGAGGATCTCGACGAACATGATGTAGAGGCTGCCCTCGCCACGCA
Source organism: uncultured Solirubrobacterales bacterium (assembly GCA_963768015.1). GTDB lineage: Bacteria > Actinomycetota > Thermoleophilia > Solirubrobacterales > Solirubrobacteraceae > Palsa-465. The sequence goes on along the minus strand of CAVYGK010000002.1, from coordinate 106,289 downwards.
GCCGCGCCGCCGAGACGTAGTCGAGCTCGCGCTCGAGCAGCACCGCTGCCCGCACGGTGCGCGCGATAAGGGGCGTGAACACGAGCCCGATCACGATGATGATCACCAGATTCGAGCGCCCCAGGGTGGAGAGCGCGATCACGCCCGTGACGACCAGCGGCAGCGCCAAGAACGCCTCGACGAAGCGGCCGAGCACATCGTCGACGATGCCGCGGAAATAGCCCATCACCAGGCCGATCGCCGTCCCCAGCACCGTACCGAGCAGGGTCGCGAGCGGCGCGATGATCAGGATGTCGCGCGAGCCGACGATCACGCGCGAGAGCATGTCGCGGCCGAGCTGGTCAGTCCCGAACCAGTGGGCGCTGGACGGCGCCTTGTTGATCCCCAGGAGGCTCTGCGCGTACGGGCTGTGCGGCGCGATCACGGATCCGAAGATCGCGCAGATGATCCAGAACAGGAGGATCACACTCGCCGACGATGAACGTCTTCGAGTGCGTCAGCTCGCGCAGCAGTTCGCGGCGGACCTCGGTCTGGCCCGCTCGCAGCGCGCCGGCGTCCTCGACCGGGATGTCGGCGATGCTCATTCGGCCGCCCGCAGCCTGATCCGGGGGTTCAGCAGCGAGAAGCCGATGTCGGCGACCAGCGTGACGACCATGTAGACGACGCCGATCGTCAGCACGCACGCCTCGAGCATCGGGATGTCGTGCTGCGTGGCGGCGTTGTAGGTCAGCATCCCGATCCCGTTGTAACGAAACAGCACTTCGACGACGACCAGGCCGCCGATCAGGTAGCCGGTCTGCGTGGCGATCACCGTGATCGTCGGTAGCAGCGAGTTGCGCAGCACGTGGCGGCGGATCATCACGCCGCGCGGCAGGCCCTTGAGGGTGGCGGTTCGCGCGTAGTCGGACTCGAGCGCCTCGACGGTCCCCGCGCGGGCCATCCGCGCGATGTAGCCGAACAACACCAGCACCAGCGGGATCATCGGCAGGATCAGGTACTTCAGCTGCGTGAAGAACCCCGAGCCGGCCGGCGCGGTGGCGCTCACCGGCAGCCACCCGAGTTCGACCGCGAACACGACCAGCAGGATGATCCCCGAGACGAACTCGGGGATCGTCAGCGCCGATTGTCCGACAGATCGTGATCGTGCGGTCGATCGGCTTGCCGAAATTGAGCGCCGAGACGATGCCGCCGAGGATCCCGAGCGGGACGACGATCACGAACGCGAAGATCGCAAGCTTCAGCGACCGTCCCAGCGCGCTGGTCAGGATCGGGCCGATCGGCGCCTGATACTGGGTCGACTTGCCCGGAAAGTTGGTGATCCAGTTCCAGTACTGGGTCAGCAGCGGCTTGTCGACGCCGAGCTGGTGGTCGAGCGCCCTGACCGCGCTCGGCGCGGCCAGCGGCCCGAGGACGGAGCGCCCCGGGTCACTCGGCAGGACCTGGCCGAGGACGAACACGATCACGCTCAGCAGCCAGAGCGTTATCAGCGCGAGGCCGAGTCGCTTGAGGATGAACGCGACCATGTCCGTCAGGCCCGATCAGGCGGCCTTGTACGCGTAGTTCAGATACAGCTGCGCGATCGAGGTCGGGTTCAGCCCGCCGACCTTCGGCGTCGACGCGGTCAGGCCGTTGATCCAGTACGGGATCACGATCGGCGTCTCGTTCAACAGCAGCGTCTCGATCTTGGTCGCGATCGTCTTCTGGGTCGTGAGGTCGAGCGCCGCCACGTACTGCTTGACCAGCGCGTCGTAGGTCTTGTTGTGGAAGCGGGCCGCGTTCCACGGACCGCTCGAGGTCAGCGGCGCCTCGAGGTAGACGTTCGGGACGCCGCGGTCGCCGTAGTCGACGAGGCTCGCCGTGCCGTCGAGCCAGTCGGAGTTGCCGTAGGTCGACTTGCCGTAGTAGAGCGACTGGCTCTCGATCTTGAGGTCGAACGTGATCCCCGCCTGCGCCGCGTTCTGCTTGATCACCTGCGCGAGCTCCGGGATCTCCTCGTAGATCTCTGTGAACAGTGGCGCGCTGATCCCGTTCGGGTGGCCGGCGGCGGACAGCAGCTGTTTTGACTTGGCGATGTCCTGCTCGCGCTGGGGGAGGGTCAGGTTCGACGACGGGAACCGCGGCCCGAACGGCGTGTCGTTGGCGACGCTGCCGTAGCCGCTCAAAAGCGCCGCGACCATCCCCTTGCGGTCGAGCGAGTACGCGACGGCTTGACGCACGCGCGCGTCCGTGAACGGCGCCTGGTCGTTGCGCATCGACAGCTCGCGGTGGTTTGCCGACGGGAGGCTGATGATGTGGTAGCTCGAGTTGTGGAGGATCGCCGCCGCGCCCGCCGGCACGAACTGCGAGATCACGTCGACCGCGGACCCCTGCAGCGCGAGGATCATCGGCGCCTGGCTCGAGTAGAACTTGAACGACGTCGAGTCCAGGAACGGCTTGGTCCCCCAGTAGTTGGGGTTGGGGACGAACGTCGCGCCGACGCTCTGCGTATAGCTCTCGAGCTTGAAGGCGCCGGTGCCGACGAACGTGCTCTGCCACTTGCCGAAGTCGGTTCCCTTGGGGACGATGATCGCGTTGTAGTTGTCGGACGAGACCAGATAGGGGAAGTTGCCGTTCGGCGATTCGAGGGTGAACTGGACCGTGGTGGGGTCGACCGCTTTGACACCCGACGGGGTCAGGACGCCGGTGAACGTCGACAGGGCGTTAGAGGCGTTCTTCGGGTCCGACAGCTGCTGGAAGGTGTAGACGACGTCGTCGGCGGTCATCGGCGCGCCGGTGCTGAACTTGACGTTTGGACGGAGCTTGAACGTCCACACGCTGCCGTCGGCGTTGTGGCTCCAGCTCAGCGCCAGCATCGGCTCGAGCATCAGCTTCAAGTTGCTGTCGAAGACAAGGAACTCGCCGGTCTGGTTGAGCATCAGCAAGCCGCCCGCGTCTGAGACCGTCAGTGGGTTGACCGCTGCGGCCGGCGTGACGGCGGCGATGTTGAGCGTGCCGCCGGCCTTCGGCGCGGGGGCGGCGGCCGAGCTCACGCCGGACTTCGTCGCCGACGAAGATGACGAGCTCCCGCAGGCGGCGAGGATCGTGCCGAGCAGCGTCGCCGACATCCCGATCGTGCTGCCGCGGCGAAGGAATGTGCGGCGGTCGATGCGCCCGGCGACGAGTTCGTCGATGTAGTGGTTCTCGAGCTCCGAGCGTTGCGCGCGAATCTCGTCGAGCTTGCGGACGTCGTGCTTATCCATGGAGTGACTTCCTTTCTATCGCGATCGATCCTGCGTCGGCCGCTGACGCGGAATCGACGCTGAAGTCAGACGTTTGCTTGATCCGGGGAGTCGGGGGAGGGGGCGAATCGGCGAGCGGTACCAGAGAGCGTGCGGCGCTGAACAGGTCGGGGAGCATTTCAGCTGCCCGGTCGGACGACATCCGGCCGCTCGGCACGCACAGCGTCAGTGCCGCGACGACGTGCCCGGGCGGCCCGACCGGGACGGCGATGCAGTGGAGCCCGAGTGCCGTCTCGTCGATGTTCTCGCCGTACCCGAGCCTTCGGGTGTGGCTGAGGATCCGATGAAGCTCGCTGAGGCCGCCGAGCCGCCGGCCCGTGGGCGTCACGAGCTCGGAGTCCGCGTACATCGCGTCGACACGCTCGCGCGGCAGGTCGGCGAGCAGCACGCGTCCGGAGGCGGACGCGAAGGCGGGGAGGCGGCTACCGACTGAGGTCACCAATCGCACCAGGTGGGTCGTCTCGACCTTGGCGACGAACAGGCTGTCGAGACCGTCGAGCACCACCAGGCAGGTCGTCTCGTTGTGGCGCGAGACGAGCCGGCCGGCGACCGAGTGAAAGCCGTTGGTGAGCGCTGCCGCCGGCGTCCCGCGCGCCATCCATGCGGTCCGGGGGCCGAGGCCGAGCGAAGCGCTGTTGTCATCCCGCGCGATCCACCCGCGCTCGAGCATCATCGAGCAGACGCGGTGCAGCGTGCTCTTGGGCGCACCCGTCTCGCGCGCGAGCTCGGACAGCGTCATCGTGCCGTGTCCTTCGAGCGCGTCGAGCACGTCGAGCACTGTTGCGACGCCCGCCGAGCGGACGCGTGCTCGTGGTACGGCATCAGGCTTCAGGGCGGCCCTCATGCTCCTCGTCGATCCACCGGCGGAACAGTGTTCAGCCGATGGATCTGGATCATCTCAGAGGAGGGTGCGATGTCAAGGCTCGTGGGATGCATAACGAGCGGCTAACGAAACTAATTCGATCGAGATACTACTGACAGCACATCGGTGACCACCAGCGACGCGTCGTGGATGTCGTCGTCGTCGGCGCCCTCGTCCGGCGTGTGGCTCTCGCCCCCTTCGAGCGGCACAAACACCAGCAGCGTCGGGAACAGCGCCGCGAGGTGCTGGGCATCGTGGCCCGAGCCCGACCAGGTCTCCGTCGCGGCGATGCTACGCGACTGCGCGGCGCGCAACGCTGCATCTGCGAGCGCGCGGTCGAGCGCCACCGGCTCGCCCGCGCGCACGAGCTCAACCTCGACCTCGACCCCGCGGCGCTTTGAGATCTCGGCCGCGCCGCTGCGGATCGTGGCGTCGAGCGTCTGGAGCGACTCTGCCGAGATCCCTCGGGCGTCGATCCCGAGCCGAGCTCGCCCGGGGATCACGCTGATCGCGCCCGGGGCGACCTCGATCGTGCCGACGGTCGCGACCGTCTCGGGCGGTTGCGCGCGCGCCGCCGACTCGACCGCCAGGATCAGCTCGGCCGCGGCGGCGAGGGCGTCGTGTCGTTCGCGCATCGAGACCTCGCCGGAGTGGCCCGGCTGCCCGGTGATCGTCACCTGCAGTCGACGGGGTGAGGCGACGCGCGTCACGACCCCGAGTTCGCGCAGCGCCCGCCGCTGCGCGACGTGCACCTCCGCGTGGGCCCGGATGCGCTCGACGGCCGGCTTCACCCGCGGCAGCCCGGCGAGCGCCTCCAGGTACTCGTCGCGGGCGCGTGCAGCGGTCGTGCCGGCCGCATCGACCAGCGTGTCAAGTGCGCTGACCGGGAGCGAGCCGACCAGGAGCCTCGACCCGACGGTGCCGGCGCCGAACCGCGGCGCCTCCTCGGCGGCGCATACCAGCAGCCCGGCGTCGCGCCCGAGGTCGTGCACGAGCTCCAGTCCCAGGACGGTGCCGAGCGCGCCGTCGTAGCGGCCGCCGTCGGGGACCGTGTCGACGTGCGAGCCGGAGGTCACGACCTGCGCCAGGGGCCGCCGGCAGCGCCCACAGGTTCCCGAACTCGTCGACTCCCGGCTCGAGCCCCGCCTCGCGGGCCCAGCCCGCGACGAGCAGCATCGCCTGCGCCTCGGCGGACGAGTACGCGGGGCGGTCGGCGCCCCCGGCAGGACCGTGCGCGATCTCCCATAGCGCTCCGAGACGGCCGGCGATCCGCTGAAGGTCAGGCAAGCGCGTACTGGGCCAGCGGCTGTCCGAGCATCGCCTCGACCTCGGGGTAGACGCTCGGCTCCTTGACGCCGTCGCCGAGCGGCACGTTTGCCTTGGGCACGTGCAGGACCGCGACCTCGTCGCCCTCGCGCAGGTTGGCGATCGAGATGATCCGTCCGGTCTCGATCGACAACGTCGCCAGCACGTCGGGGAAAGTTGCCAGCCGCTCGCCGCCGCACTCGGCCGTCAGGTACTCGTTGACGAACCCGAGCTCGAGCTCTTCGACGACGATCGTGCCGATGTCGAACGCGTTCTCGGTCCGCAGCTGACGCGATCGGACGCGACCTTCGGCGAGCAGCTCGCCCACCCAGATGATCGACGGTCGCCTCGATCATCGCCCGCGGCCCGATCGTGCTCGGCGGCCAGGATCGCCTCGCCCAGCGCCGAGCGCGAAGCTGATCGCCCCGACCGCGGCGTGCGCGGCGACGAACGACGCCGGCAGCGGGTTGCGGGCGCAGGAGATGAAGCCTCCCGACTGGTCGGCGGCCGTGCGCAGCACGTTGGCGGTGTGGCGGACGGTCCCACGGGTCACGACTTCGAGGTAGCGGTTCTCGGAGCGATTCCCGCCGGCGACCGCCTGCACGGTCTCGTAGTCGTCGTCGGCCGCGAGGCCGAACGAGCCCATCTTGCCGGTCGGGTGCGCGCGGCCGTCGCCGGCCGCATCGATCACGAGCGTCCCGAGCACGGCCGAGGCGACCCAGCCGTTGCAGGTCGTCGAGGAGCCGTTCTGGGCGGTGACGGTGCCGATGATCGGCTCGGGCACCGCCCCCATGAGCAGCTGCAGCGCGCGCACGTAGTCGCCGGGGCGCATCTCCCAGCCGACCGCCGCCGGCGCCCCGATCGCGCTGACGGTCGCGAGCATCGCGTCCGGCTCGAGCTCGTCGAGCCCGGCCAGCCGAGGCGTTCCGTATTGGACGGCCGTCGTCCCGACCAGCAGGCCGTGGTCGACCCAGCCGCCACCGCCGGCGGCGAGCACCGACCCGCCGGCGACCGCCGCGTGGACGGCGTGCAGGTCGAGGTCCCTCATCGCGGGGACCCTATCGGCGCGGCCCGTAGGCCGAGCCCGTGCTCGCGGGCGCTGGCCACCGCCTCCTCGTAGCCGGCATCGGCGTGCCGGAGCACCCCGAGGGCCGTGTCGACGTTCAAAGCCGCCTTCAGTCGCGCCGCGGCGTCGGCGCTACCGGTCGCGACGACCGTCATCCCGGCGCTCTGGGAGTAGCCGGCATAGCCTCCGCCGCCGGCGTGCAGCGCAACGAGGTCGGCGCCCGCCGCGGTGGTCAGCATCGCGTTCAACAGCGGCCAGTCACTGACCGGGTCCGAGCCGTCGGGCATCGCCTCGGTGATGATGTTGGGGTGCGTCATCGCGCCCGAGTCCATGTGGTCGCGGGTGAACGCGACCGGGGCGCGCAGCCGACCATCGGCGACGGCCTCGTTGACCGCCAGCCCCAGCCGCGTGCGCTCGCCGTGGCCGAGCCACGCGATCCGGGCCGGCAGGCCCTGGCGGACGACGTGCTCGCGGGCGAGCGCGATCCAGTTCGTGATCCGGGGCACGTCTTCGAACAGGTCGAGACACAGCTCGTCGATGCGGGCGAGGTCCGAGTCCTCGCCCGACAGGCAGATCCATCTGAACGGGCCGATCCCGCGGCTGAACAGCGGCCGCAGGTAGCGGGCGGTGAAGATGTCGATCGAGAGCGCGTCGTCGACGCCGCCGGCGGCGGCGTGGGGGCGGATGTTGTTGCCGTAGTCGAACACCACCGCGCCGCGGTCGCGCAGCTCGAGCATTGCGCGAACGTGGCGCACCATCGTCGCCAGCGCGAGCGCCTCGAGCTTGCCCGGATCGCCTCGTCGCAGCGCGGCCGCCTCGTCGAGCGTGATGCCGGCCGGGAGGTAGCCGCTGCGCAGGTCGTGTGCGGCTGTCAGGTCGGTGACCACGTCTGGAACCACACCGCGGTCCAGCAACGCCTCCAGCAGTTCGGCCGCGTTGGCTATCAGCCCGATCGCGAGCGGACGACCGTCGTCGCGGGCCGCCAGCGCGCCGTCGAGCGCCTCGTCGAGGTCGGCGGTGACGATGTCGACCGCGCCGCGCGCCGAGCCGTCGCCTGCGCCTTTTCGGCGTCGACCTCGGCGATCAGGCTGACGCCGTTCAGCATGCGCGTGATCGCGATCGGCTGCGCCGACGCCCATCCCGCCGAGCCCGGCGCTGACGACGAGCCGGCCGCGCGAGCGAGCCGCCGAAGTGCTCGCGCGCGACCTGGGCGAAGGTCTCGTAGGTTCCCTGGAGCACTCCCTGCGAGCCGATGTACTGCCAGCAGCCGGCGGTCAGGCCGCCCCAGACGATCAGTCCGCGGCGCTCGAGCTCGTAGAAGACCTCGGGCGTCGCCCAGCGGCCGACGAGGTTGCCGTTGGCGAGCAGGACCGCCGGCGAGCGTGGCCCGGTCTCGAGCACGGCGATCGGCTTGCCTGACTGGACGACCAACGTCTCGCCGTCGCGCAGCTCGCGCAGCGCCGCGACGATCGCCTCGAGGCTGTCGCGGTCGCGCGCCGCCTTGGCGTGCGCGGCGTAGACGACCAGGTGCTCGGGGTCCTCGGCGATCGCGAGGTTGTTCTCGAGCAGCCGCAGGATCGCCTCCTGGCGCCAGCCCCGGCAGCGCAACGGCGTGTCAGACACGCGAAGGCTCGCGCGCAGTGTTCGCGGCCACGAAGCGGCCGTGCCCGGGAGCCGCTCCCGCGCGCTCGCCGTCCCACACCTGGACGCCGCGCGAAAACGCCGCGATCACGCGGCCGCGCAGTCGCCGGCCCGAATACGGGCTCCAGCCGGCGGCGGTCACCAGTTGCGCGGGATCGACCTCCCACTCGAGCTCCGGATCGAGCACCAGCACGTCGGCGTCGGCGCCGGGCAACAGGTTCCCCTTGCGGGGCCACAGCCCGAACCGCCGCGCGGGTGCCTCGGACACGAGCCGGACCAGCTCGTGGGGGCCGAGCGCGTCGTGTACGAGCGGCACGATCAGCTCGACGCCGGGCGCGCCCGACGCGAGCGCGAAAATGTCCGGGCCGTGCTTGCGCTCGGGCGGCCAGCCGACGTGGTCGGACGAGATCAGGTCGAGGCCGTCGGCGGGCAGCGGAGCGTCGCGCAGCGGCGGGTTGATCTTGGCCTCGCCGCCGCGCTGCACCAGTTCGGTCTCGTCGAGCAATAAGTAGTGGGGGCAGGTCTCCGCGCTGACGTCGACGCCGTCGCGGCGCGCGGCGGCGACGAGCTGCACTCCGCGGGGCGTCGACACGTGGCAGATGTGGATCCGCACCCCGGTCGCGCGCGCGAACTCGAGCACCCGAGCGATCGCCTCGTGCTCCGCGACCGGGGGCCGCGAGCGTGCGTGCGCGAGCGGGTCGGCACCACCGGTCGCGGCCTGCTCGGTCGCGATCCCGGCGCGCACGAGCTCGTCGTTCTCGGCGTGGATGCCGGCCAGACCGCCGGCGGCCGCGATCTCCTGGAAGGCGCGCAGCAGCTGGGCGTCGGGGATCCGCGGGAAGCGCTGTGGATGTGTCTCGAAGGTCGACAGCTTGAACGCCGCCGCGCCCGCGTCGACCAGCGCCTGCACGTCGGTGATCGGCCCGCGCGGCGGAACCGTCGCCCACAGCGCGACGTCGACGTGAGCCTCTCGCTTCACATCGTCGACCTTGGCCTCGAACGCCTCGAGGCTGTCGACCGGACCGGCCGCGTCATAGGGCATGTCGACGATCGTCGTCACGCCGCCGGCCGCCGCCGCCAGCGTGCACCGCTCGATTCCCTCGCCGTCGTAGCTGCGCGTGTGGACGTGCACGTCGACCGCGCCGGGCAGCAGCAGCGCGTCGCCGAAGTCGAGTCCGCCGCCGGGCCTTTCGACCTCGAGCACGCGGCCGTCACGGATCGTGATCCCAGCCCTGACGAGCCGCCCGTCGGGGCCCAAGACGCGACCGGAGAGCTTCTCGCTGGCTGAGATCCAAGCCAGGATATATGATCGAGACAGTGGCTGCCGTCTCAACCAGCGAGAACATTTTCCTGAGCGGCGACGGACTGACGGTCGATGACGTGCTGGCCGTCGCGCGCGGGCACGCGCGCGTAACGCTGGACCCGGAGGCGCTCATCCGCGTGCGCGCCGCGCGCGAGGTCGTGGATCGCGTGCTCGCCAGCGGCGAGTCGGTGTACGGCCTCAATACGGGGCTCGGGTCGCTATCGCGTCACCACATCCCGCTCGACGAGATCGGCGCGTTCTCGTTCGCGACGGTCGCCGACCAGGTGTCCTCGTACGGGCGACCGCTGCCGACCGATGTCGTGCGCGCGATGATGGTCTCGCGCGTCAACGGAATGCTGAAGGCCGGGGTCGGCGTGCGACGCGAGCTGATCGAACTGCTGGTCGAGCTGCTGAACGCGAACGTGCACCCGGTCGTGCGAATGATCGGCTCGGTCGGGCAGGGCGACCTGTCGGAGATGGCCGACATCGGCAAGGTCTTGATCGGGCGCGGGTGGGCCGAATACGGGCACGAGACGCTTCCGGGCGCGGAGGCGCTGCGCCGCGCCAGGATCGAGCCGATCACGCTCGGTCCCAAGGAGGCGCTCGGCCTGATCAGCGCAAATGGCGTCACGATCGGGCGCGGGTCGCTGGTGCTCGTCGACGTCGCGGATCTGATCGACAGCATGCAGACCGCCGCCGCGCTCAGCTTCGAGGCGTTTGCGGCCAACCTGTCGATCATCCATCCGGCGGCCGAACGTGCCCGTCCCCACGGCGGCCAGACCGCCGCCAGCTCGCGGCTGCGGGAGTTGCTCGAGGAGTCCGACCTCTGGCGCCCAGGCGCCGCGCGCAACCTGCAGGATCCGCTCTCGATCCGGTGCGTGCCTCAGACGCACGGAGCGGTGTACGACGCGCTCTCGATCGCGCGCGGCAACATGGAGATCGAGCTCAACTCGGCCAGCGACAACCCGCTCGTGCTGATCGACGAAGGCGCGATCGTGTCCGTCGGCAACTTCGACGTCACCTCGCTGGCGATGGCGTTCGACCATCTACGGCTCGGGATCGCGCACGCCGCCCACGTCGCCAACGAGCGCGTCCAGAAGCTTATGTGGCACCACTTCAGCGGCTTGCCGACGGGTCTCGCGCCCCAGGACGGCCCGACCGGCGGCCTGCGCCCGCTGGGCCGATCGTTCGCCGCGGCGGCCTCGGAGGCGCGCCTGCTCGCCAACCCCGTGTCGCTCGACTACAGGGGGCAGCTGGCCGAGGGGGTCGAGGATCACGCGTCGATGGCGCCGCTCGCGGTCAGCACGACCTCGTCGCTGGTCAGCCTGATGCACCGGCTGGTGGCGCTCGAGCTGATCATCGCTGCGCAGGGAGTCGATCTCCGCGGCGGACCCGACCGGCTGGGAGCCGGGACCGCGCACGCATACGCCGTGGTCAGAGAGTTCGCCGGGAGCCTGACCGACGAGACCGAGTGGAACGCCGACGTCGAAGGGCTCGCGACGCTCGTCGGCGACGGCCAGCTCGCCCGCCGGGTCGCCCGCGTCGCCGGCGGGCGTCCGGCGCTGTCGGAGCACGAGCCGCCCGGCATCTGACCGTGCCCGAGGGAGCGCTTCAGCGGGCGGTCGAGCTGCTGGGACGGATCGGCGATCAGCCCGACGAGCTGACGGTCGCCGAGCTCGCCTCCGATGCCGGCATGCCGACCAGCACCGCGTACCGGTTGCTGGCCGAGCTCGAGCAGCATGGGCTGGTCCAGCGCGGCGCCGGCCGCACGGTGGCGCTCGGGACGAGGCTCGTCGCTCTCGGCCGGACCGCCGAGCAAGCGCTCCAGGAGCGGCTCGTCGAGCCCGCGCGCCTGGTGATGGAGGAGCTGTCGGGGCAGGTGGGGGAGACCGCGATCCTGACCGCGCCGTGCGGGCTCGAGGGCATCGTGCTGCACGTCGTCGAAACCGACCGCCACTCGGTTCGGCTGTCGTACGCGCTGTACCGTCGGGCGCCGATGCACCGCGGCGCGTCGGGCAAGATCCTCGCCGCGTATTTGGACCCCCCGGAACGCGCGCGTCTGCTCCAGGACGTCGGCTCGGCGCGATTGGCCGGCGAGCTCGATCGGATTCGCCGCGCGGGCTTCGTGTACACCATCGGCGAGCTCGACGCCGGGGCGGCCGGGCTCGCGGCGCCGATCCTCGACCGCCGCTCCAGGATCGCGGCCGGTTTGTCGATCGCCGGTCCGACCGAGCGGCTCGCCGCCGCACCCGAGCGCTACAAGACGGTCGTGATCGAGGCGGCACAGACGATCGAGCGCGCCTACCAAGGCCTCTCGAGCCCCTGATCCACTCGCTTCCGCGTGCCGCGCGTGTCACACCACGCTCGGCCAGGTCGGCCTCGTCCGCCATTGGCGCAGGGAGCGGCCGCCGCGCTGGCGGTTGCGGGTGGCGATCAACGCGACCGGTAGCGTGATGACGGGCGTCGCGGTGTTCGTGCTGCTGTTCTCGAAGTTCCTCGAGGGCGCTTGGGTCGTCGTGATCGCCGTGCCGGCGATGATGTGGCTGTTCTCCCACACGGAGTCCTACTACCGCGAGGTCGGTCGCGAGCTGAAGCTCGGACGCACGCCGCCGCTGCCGTGCAAGCAGGAGAGCATCGTGATCGTGCCGACGTCGACCGTGAACCTGCTCACGGAGCGCGCGCTGAGCGCGGCGCTTTCGCTCGGCGACACGGTCGTCGCGGTCGCGGTCGCGGCCAATGAAGAGGAGCGCGGGGCGATCATCGACGACTGGAATCAATGGAAATGCGGCACCCCGATCGAAGTGATCATCGACCCCCACCGTTCGCTGATCCGCAGCGTGCTCAAGTACGTGAAGTCGATCGAGCGCGAGGACCACAACGCGCTCGTCACCGTCCTGATTCCGGAGATCGTTCCCCGCAAGCGCCGCCACGAGATCCTGCACAATCAACGCGGGCGGTTGCTGGCATCCGTGCTGAAGCTGCGCACGGACGTGGTCGTCGCGACGCTGCCGTTCAGGCTCGACGACTAACAGCGCCTCACAAATGATGCGGTCAGGCCCTCGCCGTCCGGCGGGCGCCGATCAGCCGCAGCGGCGACCGCTCCGACGAGCGGCCTGCGCGGCGCGGAGTGCCCGCAGCGGCGCGTCCGCGCGCTCGGGTGGGGCCGCCGGCGTGCGCGGGCGTGACTTCGAAGCGGTCGTCGGTCCCGGGCCGCAGGACGACGATCTCGCCCTTGGCGTTATCCAGCAGCCAGGCGACGTCGTCGGGATCGAACCCGTCGCCGCCATGGGCGGCGCCGGCGATCACGATCCGGTCATAGCGCTCATGCTCGATCGTCTGGCGCAGCGCGTGGCGGTAGGTTCGCCCGCGCTCGATGCGAGCGTCGACCGGTACCCCGAAAGCCGCCGCGCGGTGCTCGATCGCCTCCTGCAGCGCGTTGGCGATCTCGGCCTGTCGAGGTAGCGGCGCGTCGAGCGGCAGGTGCATCGGCACGCTGGCCAGAAACGTCGGAACCAGCACCGCGTCCTCGGCGCGCGCGAGGCGCAGCGCGGCGTCGAGCGCTCGCTTCGAGAGCGCCGAGCCTGTGAACGGAAACAGGATCCGCCGGGCGCCTTGCTCGGCGGTACGCAATTTCGGCCGACTGACGCGGCGGTTGCGGGCGGCCATCACCGCCACCACCACGCACAGTACGACGATCACGGCGATCAGGACAACGGTCATGAGTCCTCCGGTGGGCGCATCGTGCGGTCAGCGACGATCCGCAGGTCGATTCCTGGCAAAAGCTCCGTCAACCGAGTCGGCAGCGAGTGCGACGTCAGGCGACGCAGAACGCTGCGTGGCCGCGGGGTGCCGATCAGGACATACGTCGTTCCGCGGTCGCGCGCGACCTGCTGGGCGACGAGCGCGACGTCGTCGCCGTGCTCGACGATCAAGTGCGCACCCAGCACGCTCGCGAGTCGGCGAAGCGCCTCGAGCTGCTCGCGTTCCTGGTCGTCGGGCTCATGGTCGGCCACCCAAAGCATGTCGAGCTCGGCGCCGAGTCGCTGGGCGGACCGCCACGCCCGCCGGACGACCCGTTGCGCCTGCGGCTGTGGCTTCACGAGGGCCAGCAGCCGTTCCCCGATCGCCTGCGGGGCGGCCGCTTCGATCAGGCGTTCCCCGCGGCGGTGCGGGGCAGGCTCGGCGGTGACCCGCTTGGACTCGATCTCCTCGGCGACCTGGCGGAGCGCGACCTCGCGCAGCGCCGACAGGTTCTCGATCTTGAAGAAGTTGCTCAGCGCTCCCTGGATCCGTTCCTGCGGATAGACCTTGCCCTCGAGCAGGCGCTGCACGAGCGACTCGGGCGTGATGTCGATCAGTACCACATCGTCGGCCGAGGCGAGCACCGCATCGGGAACCGTTTCACGCACGCGTGTACCCGTGAGCTCGGCGACCTGATCGTTGAGGCTCTCCAGGTGCTGGACGTTGACGGTCGAGTAGACGTCGATCCCGGCCGCGAGCACGTCAGCGATGTCCTGATAGCGCTTCTCGTGCTCGACTCCTGGCGCGTTGGTGTGCGCGAGCTCGTCGATCAGACAGAGCTCGGGCGCCCGGCGCAGGACAGCGGGGAGGTCCATTTCCGACAGCGTCGTGCCGCGGTACTCGACCTGGCGGTGAGGGATGCTCTCGAGCCCCTCGGCCTGGGCGATCGTGTCCAACCGCCCGTGTGGTTCGAGATAGCCGATCACCACGTCGCGCCCGGCTTCGGCTTCGGCCTGTCCCTCCAGAAGCATCCGGTAGGTCTTGCCAACTCCCGCGGCCATGCCGAGGAACACCTTGTAGCGGCCCCGGGGCGGGGCGCCCGCGAGCGGCGCTTCATCGGCGACCGACACCGAGCGCAGTTCGGCCATTGGCGAGCCCGCTCCTCACGCCCCGAGGATGTTGTGGACGATCAAGTCGATCAGCTTGATGCCGATGAACGGGGCGATGATGCCGCCCAGCCCGTAGATCCACAGGTTGCGCCGCAGCAATGCGCTGGCCCCGATCGGGCGATAGGCGACGCCCCTTAGCGCGAGCGGGATCAGCGCCGGGATCACGAGCGCATTGAAGATGATCGCCGAGATCACCGCCGAGCGCGGGTCGCCGAGATTCATGATGTTGAGCACACTCAGCGGGCCCTTCTTGCCCGGCGTGGCCGCCCACGTGAAGATGAAGATCGCAGGCAGGATCGCAAAGTACTTGGCGACGTCATTGGCGATCGAGAAGGTGGTCAGCGCGCCGCGGGTGATCAGCAGCTGCTTGCCGACCTCGACGATCTCGATCAGCTTCGTCGGGTTGGAATCCAGATCGACCATGTTGCCCGCCTCGCGCGCGGCCTGAGTGCCGGTGTTCATCGCCACGCCGACGTCCGCCTGCGCCAGCGCGGGCGCGTCGTTGGTGCCGTCGCCGGTCATCGCCACCAGCCGCCCGGTCGCCTGCTGCTCCTTGATCAGCGACAGCTTGGCCTCCGGCGTGGCTTCGGCGAGAAAATCGTCAACGCCCGATTCCTCGGCGATCTTTGCGGCAGTGAGGCGGTTGTCGCCGGTGATCATGATCGTGCGGATGCCCATCGCGCGCAGGTGGTCAAAGCGCTGGCGCATGCCCTCCTTGATCGTGTCCTTGAGGTAGATGACGCCCATCACCTGCGAGTCCCGCGCGACCGCGAGCGGCGTCCCGCCCTCGCGGGAGATCCGGTCCGAGCACCGGCTGCAGCTCGGCCGGGGGCGCCCGCCTTCGTCTGTCACGAACTTGATCACCGCGTCGCCGGCGCCCTTCCGGAGCATATGGCTGCCTCGAGGTCGACGCCGCTCATCCGCGTCTGGGCGGTGAACGGGACGAAGTTCGCATGCAACGACGCCATGTCGTGCTCGCGGATCCCGTACTGCTTGGCGAGCACGACGATCGAGCGGCCCTCCGGGGTTTCGTCGGCCAGCGAGGAGAGTTGGGCGACCTCCGCGAGCTCGGCCTCGGAGACGCCGGGCATCGGAATGAACTCGCTCGCAAGTCGGTTGCCAATCGTGATCGTCCCGGTCTTGTCGAGCAGCAGCACGTCGACGTCGCCGGATGCCTCGACCGCGCGGCCGGACAGCGCGAGCACGTTGCGGCGCACGAGCCGGTCGATGCCCGCGATCCCGATCGCGGACAGGAGCGCGCCGATCGTGGTCGGGATCAGCGCGACGAGCAATGAGATCAATGTCGTCTCCGAGATCGGCGTGTGCGCGAACAAGTCCGAATGGGCGCAGCGTTGCGACGACGATCATGAAGATCAGTGTCAGCCCGGCGAGCAGGATGTTCAGTGCGATCTCGTTCGGCGTCTTGCGACGCTCGGCACCCTCGACTAGAGCGATCATCCGGTCCAGAAACGACTCCCCGGGCTGCTGCGTGATCTCGACCACGATCCGGTCCGAAAGCACGCGCGTGCCGCCGGTGACCGCGCTGCGGTCGCCGCCCGATTCGCGGATTACGGGCGCCGATTCGCCCGTAATCGCGGACTCGTCGACCGACGCGATCCCCTCGATCACGGTCCCGTCGCCCGGGATCAGCTCGCCGGCCTCGACGATCACCGCGTCGCCCTTGACGAGCTCGTGGCGCGAGCTTGGTCGTGCCATCTTGCAGCTTGGCGACCGTGTCCTGGCGGGTGGAGCGCAGCGCGTCGGCCTGCGCACGCCCGCGCCCCTCGGCGAACGCCTCGGCCATGTTGGCGAACACGACCGTCAGCCACAGCCAGAACGAGATCGTGGCGGTGTACCAGGCCGGCTCATGGCCGCCGCCAAGCGGCCCGCCGCCGAATACCTGGATCAGCCAAGTGACGGTGGTGATCGTCGCACCGATCTCGACTACGAACATCACCGGGTTGCGGATCTGCACCCGTGGGTCGAGCTTGATCAAGCTGTCGATCACTGCCCGCCGGTGCGATGTCTCGCTGAAACAGTAGACTCGCCGCGCCGCTCGGTGGCCTTGACGGGCACCGGGGCTCGGCGTCTGGCAGAGGTGGTGACTGACATCAGCGGCCTTCCGTGACACGGTCGAGCGCGAGGTTGAGCTCGAGCACGTTGACTCCGGGTTCGCCCGAGAAACCAAGCCCGCGCCCCGAGGTGTAGGTCGAGATCAGATTCATCACTTCGGACATCGGCAGGTGTCGCACGGCGGAGATCCGGTGCGCCTGGATATCGGCGTTCGCGGGGGAGATGTCGGGGTCGATCCCCGACGCGGAAGAGTTGACCGCGTCGACGGGGATCTTGCCGATCGTCAAGCCCGGGTCGTAGGGCGTCTCGAGCGCCAGGTACGCCTTCGCGTTGGCCGAGATCTCCTGCTCGGTCGCGACGCTGTTGGGGCCGAGGTTCGAGAATGTCGTCGCGGCCGCGTTGTAGGGCGGGACGGTCGCCGACGGGCGGCTCTGGAAGTAGCGCGGGTCTGGAACCGTGACCGGGTTGCCGTTCTTGTCGAGCTCAGGCTTGCCGGTCTTCCTGTTGATCACCGGGTCGGCGAACTGCTGGCCGATGATCTTCGAGCCGACGAGCTTGCCGTCGACGTAGACCTTCTGGCCGTTGGCGTTGCCTGGGAAGGCGACCTGCGAGACCCCAGTGATGAACAGCGGGTAGAGGATCCCGCACAACAGCGCGAGGACGAGGATCCCGATCGCCGAGGTGATGATGTCTTTTTTCATCCGTAGAGGTGTCCGGTCAGGCCCTGGACGATTGGTCCGAGCAGCAGGGCGGGGAAGAAGGTGAGCGCGCCGACGAGGATGATCACGCCGATCAGCAGCACGACGAAGGTGCCGTTATCAGTTCGCATCGTCCCGAGGCCCGCTGGGCTGATGCGCTTGCCGGCCAGCGTGCCGCCGACCGCGAGCGCGAACAAGATCGGCGCGTAGCGGGCGAATACCATCGTGAACGCGCCGAGCAGGTCCGCGAACGTGATCCCGTGCGACCCCAGGTTGCCCGCGTTTGGCTGGATGAAGCCGGTGTAGCCCGCGAAAGCCGACCCGTTGTTGTTGGCCTGGCTGAGGTAGGCGTAGAAGGTCTCGGAGAAGCCCTGGGGCTGGCCCGCGGCGGCGGCCGAGATCGAAGCGCGGCCCGCGCTGCTGGCGACCGCCAGCGCGGTCGAGAACAGTGCCGCGAGCGGCGTGATCAGAATCCCGAGCGCGACCAGCTTGATCTCTCGGGCTTCGATCTTCTTGCCGAGGTACTCGGGCGTCCGCCCGACCATCAGTCCGCCGATGAAGACCGCGAGCAGGACGTAGAGCAGGATCGAGTAGAGGCCGGTGCCGACGCCGCCGAAGATCACCTCGCTCGCGCTCAGGTTGGCGAACGGGCACTGCGCCGCCGATCCCCGTGAACGACTCGATCGCGCTATTGACCGCGCCGCACGAGGTGACCGTCGTAACGACGTCGAACAGCGCCGAGCCCGCGATTCCGAAGCGCTGCTCCTTGCCCTCCATGTTGCCGCCGGAGGAGCCGTGGATCACGCCGGTGTGGATCCCGGCGGCGTGCTGGGCGGGCGATCCGTGCGCCTCGGCGATGTAGGCGACGATCACCGCCCCGAGGAACATCACCATCATCGTCGATGTAGATCGCGTAGCCCTGCCGGCGGTTGCCCACCATCCGCCCGTACATGAAGACCAGCGCCGCGGGGATCACCAGCACGACGAGCATCTCGAAGAAGTTGGTGAATGCGGTCGGGTTCTCGAACGGGTGCGCGGAGTTGGTGTTGAAGATGCCGCCGCCGTTGGTGCCGAGCAGCTTGATCGCCTCCTGCGAGGCGACCGGCGCGACCGCGATCGTCTGGGTCAGGCCGGTGATCGTGTGCACGGTCAGGTAGCTCGCGAACGTCTGGATCGAGCCCTGGAAGACGAGCACAAGCGCGACGACGATCGAGATCGGCATCAGGACGTAGAGGACCGTCCGCACGATGTCCTGCCAGAAGTTGCCGAGGCTCTTGCCGCTGCGGCCGATGATCCCGCGGACCAGCGCGACGGCGACGACGATCCCGACGCCGGCCGAGAGGAAGTTCTGCACCGTCAGCCCGGCCATCTGGCTGAAGTAGCTCATCGTCGTCTCGCCGCCGTAGTACTGCCAGTTGGTGTTCGTCAGGAACGACGAAGTGGTGTTGAACGTGACGTTCCACGGCGCCGAGTGGAAGTGCTCCGGGTTCAGGCCCGGTCCAGTCCCAGAGCGTCTGCGTGCGCAGGATGAAGTAGAGCAGCAGCCAGCCGGCGAGCGAGAAGATGATCAGGCTCTTGGCGTATGCCTTCCAGTCCTGGCCGCGGGTCGGATCGACGCGCATGACCCGGTACAGCAGCCGCTCGGGACCGCCGAGGATCCGATCCATGAACGTCCGCTGGCCCGTATAGACGGCCGCCAGGTAGCGGCCGAGCGGCAGCGCGAGTGCGGTCAGGATCGCCGCGAACAGAAAGATCGTCAGCCAGCCGAGGAAGGTCATCGGCTCGCCTTAGAACTTCTCTCCGCGCAGCAGCGCGTAGAGGAGGTAGATGCAGACGAGCACGGAGACGATCGAGCCCGAAGATAGCTCGCGCCTGCCGCCGCGCGCCTTCCGACTCGCCTGAAGGCGGCCGCGCGAGTCATCCGGCAACTCATATCCGCTCGATCCCGTAGATCAGAGCGAACAGCAACGCGAACATCACCAGGCCCAGAACCACTGAAACGACATCCATGCCATGCAGCTTGGCCGCCCCTACATCAAGGCGGCATACAGAACTAGCTGCGGGTCATACAGATGTTGTGAAGATGCGCGCCGCCGCAGGGATTTCGACCCGCTCGGTCGGCAGCATCCGGTCTAAGAGGGCGAACACGGACTCGTGCAGCTGCTCGACGATCGGCTCCAGCGCTGCACACGCCGACTCGCGAGCTGCAGTCCGCCCGCCCTGCAACTGCCGTTAGCTGAGCGCCTCGCGGGCGACGATGGTCGCCGCGTCGGCTGCGGCCGCACGAGCGGCGGCACGGGCACGATCGCCGGCGATATCGCCGACGCCGACGCGCGCCGCCGCCCAAGCCGCGGCGCCGGCGCACCCCCAGGCGGTCTCGCGCGCCGCGGTGCGGGCCGCGGCCCAGGGCGCAGTCCGCTCCTGACAACGGGCGCTGTGCGCGTCGCGCCGGGCGCGCTCGAGCGCCGGCAGCGTTGCGTGCAGGCTCGTTTCGTCGAGGATCGGCGCCAGCAAACGGAGCGCCTCCGCCGAAGTGAACAGCCCAGCTGCCAGCAGCCAGGTGGGCGCGTAAAGGCGGATCAGCCAATCCATCGCCAGCCACGAGCGGGCCGGGTCGAGATCGTCGTCGGATGTGCCGATCGTGCGCGCCAGGTACGGACGCAGCCGCTGACGCGGGCCATCATCGAGGCCGTCGTTGAGCGCGATGCAGAGCGCCCGTAGCACCGGACTCACGCACCGCGGTTGATCGGAGTGCGGCTCTCCGGCGAGGTGGCTGACCCACTCCATCGCGCAGCGGCCATCGTTGGGGTTGGCGTGGGTCCCGTATGCGAGTGTGTAGTCGCTATCCATCGGGCCTCCGTGGTGCGGGTGCTGTGACTGACGATTGTTGCGCGGCGCAACGCGAACTTCCAGCCAGATTGGCCGCCCGCTTCATTCAGGCCGTTAGCGGTTGTTCCTGGTCGCCGCGCGCGTCGAGCTCGCGGACGAGCGCCTGCGTCTCGGCGTCCTTGACCATTCGATCGTCGAGCAGCGGGTTGATGATGCCGCGCAGCGCGCTCAGGGCCGCCCAGCGCTTCGGGGCAATGATCCTTGGCGCGCGCTTCTCGATCCCGAGCGCGACCGCTTCCCCGGCCTCGGCGGGCGACAGGCGCTTTCGCAGGACGGACGGGACCAACTGGCGAAAGCGGTCGGAGAGCGGATCGGCGTCGATCCCGACGCGGAGCATGTGAGTGTCGATGAAGCCGAAGTAGGCGACGCAGGCACTCGCGCCGTGCGGGGCAAGCTCGACCCGCAGCGCACGCCCGAGCTGCTCAACACCGGCCTTGGCCATCGCGTAGGGCGCCGTGCCAAGGCCGTTGATGAACGCGTAGACCGACGAGGTGACGACGATGTGGCCGCGGCGCTGGGCGACCTGTTCGATCGCGGCGATCACGGTGTTGTAGACGCCGCCGAGGTCGACGGCCAGTACCCGGTCAAACGCTTCGCCGTTCATCGCCCGCACGGTCGCCGCGCGGGAAGCGACACCCGCGTTGGCGACCACGATGTCGACCCCGCCGCACTCGGAGACGGCGGTCGCGACGACTTGCTGGATCGCTCCACGGTCAGTGACGTCGGCCGCGAACGCGAGCGCGCCGCCTGGTAGCAGCGCGGCGGCGCGGTCGGCCGCGCTCTGATCGAGGTCGACGATCACCAGCCGCGCTCCACGCCGGGCTAGCGCCTCGGCGGTACCGAAGCCGATCCCGCGCGCGCCGCCGGTGACGATCGCGACCTTGCCCGGCACCTCGAAGCTCGCCATGCGGTGATTCAACCAGAGGTCAGGCCGCGAACCGGTAGCCGACCCCCGGGTCGGTACGGATGTAGCGCGGGCCGCCCGGCGGCTCGATCTTGCGACGGAAGTTGGCGATGTGGGCTCGCAGCACCTGAGTGTCCTCGCCGTAACCGGCGCCCCAGACCGCGAGCAGCAGGTCGCGGTGGGTCATCAGCCGCCCGCGGTTGCGAGCCAGCTGCGCGAGCAGGCCGAACTCGGTCGGCGTCAGGTGCACCTCCTCGCCGTCGAGGCGGACCGTGTGCGACGCGAGGTCGATCTCGAGCTCGCCGCTCGTGATCTGCGACTGCTCGGGATCGGGCTCGATCCGCCGCAGGTTGGCCTGCAGGCGGGCGATCAGCTCGCGCGGTCCGAATGGCTTGGTCACGTAGTCGTCGGCGCCGGCGGCCAACGCCCTGACCTTGGCGTCCTCGTCGCCGACCGCCGATAATACGATCAGGGGCATGTCGCTCCATTCGCGCAGCCGGCGGCAGACCTCGATCCCGTCGATGTCTGGCAACACGAGATCGATGATCGCCGCGCTCGGGTGGCCGACCGCGGCGACGTCGAGTGCCTCCTCGCCGGTGCTCGCGGGTAGCGCCTCGTAGCCGGCGTCACGGAGGATCACGCGCAACGCGCGGAGGATCTGCTGCTCGTCGTCGCAGACGAGCACCTTCGTGCGCGGTCCGCCGCCGGTGTCCTGGCTCACTGTGGCGCCCTGACCGGGGCTCGCTCGGGGATCGGCAGCGAGATCTGGAAGCTGGTCCCCTGGCCGGGCAGCGATTGGACCCGGATCGTGCCGCCGTTGGCCTCGACGAAGCCCTTGGCGATCGCTAGCCCCAGCCCGGAGCCGGTCCACGGCTGGTCAGTCGCGCTGCGGCCTCGGTAGAAGGGCTCGAAGATCCGGTCGTGTTCGGCCGGCTCGATCCCCGGTCCCTGGTCGACGAAGCTGATCAGGACCCGTGACCCGGCCCGGCGGGCGTGCACCGATACCGGCAGGCCGCCGGAGTAACGCCGCGCGTTCTCGAGCAGATTCGCGAACGCGCGCTCGAGCTGGCCCGCGTCGGCGCGCAGCTCAGGCACGCCCGGGTCGACCGTCAGCCGGATCTCGACCGGGTCGCCGCGCAGCCCCTCGCCGGCCGCCGTAACCAGCTCTTCGATCGAGACCCAGTCGGAGCGCGGCTCGGCGGCGCCCGCCTGGAGCCGCGACAGCGCGAGCAGGTTGTCGACCATGCTCGCGAGGCGGGTGCCCTCCTCGACGACCGCGGCGCTCAGCTCGCGGCGCTCCTGGTCGGTCAGCGAGCTCGTGCCGAGCGCATGGCCGGCCGCGACGACCGAGGTCAGCGGCGTGCGGAGATCGTGCGAGACGGCGCGCAAGAGCGCGGTCTTGATGTCGTCGCTACGGCGCAGGGCGGCAGTCTCGACCGCCTCGGCCTGCAGCGCGTCGCGGCGCTGCGCGATCGCGACCAGCGCCTCGAGTGTCGGTACGACCCGCTCGCGAAGCTGCTCGTCGGCGTCCGGCGGGAGATCGCGGGGTACGAGCAGGGTCGCGATCTGGCGCCTTTCGGCGTCGCGCAGCGCTAGCGCAGCGCGGCGCTGGTCGCCGCTCGCCACGCCCTGCTCGATCGCCGCCGAGCGCAGCCCCAGCGCCTCGGCCACGCGGCGCGCCGTAGTCGCCAGCGCCTTGCCGGTGTCCTCGCCGAGCAGCAGCTCGCGCGCGAGCGCCGCGGCGAGGTCGGCCTCGGCCTCGCGCCGCTCGGCCTCGAGTGTGCGCGCCCGGGCGAGTTCGGCGATCGTTCCAGCGACCAGCGCGACGATCACGAACGCGGCGAGCGCGACCCAGTTGCGGCTGTCGGCAATCGTGAACTTCCCGACTGGCGGCAGGTGAAAGAAGTTGAACGCGGCCGCGCTCAGCAGGCTTGTGAAGATGCCGAGCGCCAGTCCCCAGTAGGTCGCGGCGAGCAGCACCGCCGGCAGGTAGACGACGCTCAGCGAGACGACCGGCGCGACGTGCTTGAGCGGATAGATCGCGATCGTCGCGGCCGCGACGGCCGCGACCGCGACCCCGACGCCGAGCCAAATGTTGGGCCGCGCGCCGCGCACGGCAGCTCACCCTCCGTATGACGATGGCGGCGCGGCGGCGCTGCGGGTCGAGGCGATCTGCTCGAGCAGCGCCGACGGGCTGGTGCCGCCGAGCACCCGCAGCCGGGGCAGCGTGTAGCTGTCGCTCGAAGGCGCCGCCCAGCCCGGCACGACGGTCGTCGAACCGACGAACCCGGCCGCTCTCACCGCGTCCACCACGGTCGCGTTGTAGTGGCCCGACGGGTAACAGAACCAGTTGACCGGCACGCCGTAGCGCTGGCGCAGGATCGCGCGCGCCGTCGCGACCTGGTAGTGCAGTTCCGTAGGGTCGAGCGTGATCAGATCCGCGTGGCTGATCCCCTGGGTATCGAGTTCCCAGCCGGCGTCGATCAGCGCACGGACCTCGGCATCTGTCAGACCCCCCTGTGAGGGTGGGAGCCCGGTCAGCTGGATGTTCTCGTCGGCGACCCAACCGAGCCGCTTGAGGACCGGCAGTGCCTCCGAGTACTGAGAGTGGTAGCCGTTGTCGAACGTCAGCACGATCGGCTTCCCGGGCGGCAACCGCGACCCGTGCTGCCAATAGGCGAGCAGCTGGTCGAGCGTCACCGGGTGCCAGCCCGCCGACTTCAGCGCCTGCATCTGCGCGGCGAACTCGTCCGGCGGCACGTACAGGCCGGGGAACGGGGCTCCGGGAGGCGGAGCAGCGATCACGTGGTACATCAGGATCGGGACCGACGCCGTCCCCGGCTTGCCGGTCGCCGGACCCAGTGCGACGGCGGTCGAACCGCCGCGCGGGGAGGCGCGGTCGCGGTGGTGGGGGTGGGGCTCGTCGTGGGAACGCGTCGTTACGGCCGCGTCGTCGTTGCCGCGCGGAGGCGACGAGCTCCCCGCCGAGGCGACGACGACCGCCGCGACAATCACGACCACCGCCAGCGTTCAAGCGGCGGCGATCCGGCGGCGGACCAGCGCGCGGTGTCGTTCTTGTGCGCGTTGCGCACGCCGTCTGGCCAGTTGCTCAGGGTCCATCTCGAAACGAGCGTATAGATTGCCACGGCGGTGATGAAAGGCGCTGTCAATCGGACGGTCGCGAGCGACGGCGTGACGCTCGCGGTCGTCGAGGCCGGCGAGCGCTCGGCCCCCACGATCGTGTTCGTGCACGGGTATCCGGATACCAAGGAGGTCTGGACGCCGGTGCTCGAGCGCCTCGCCGGCGAGTTCCACGTGGTCGCCTACGACGTCCGCGGTGCGGGCGCCTCGAGCGCGCCACGCGGGCCGGCGGCATACGCGATCGAACGGCTCGAAAACGATTTCATCGCCGTCTGCGACGCGGTCGCGCCCGGTGCTCGCGTGCACTTGGTGGGGCACGATTGGGGCGGCGTGCAGGGCTGGGAGTTCGTCGTGTCGGGAAGGCTTGAAGGCCGGATCGCCTCGTTTACGACGATCGCGGGCCCGGCGCTTGACCACGTGCTGCGCGCGACGCGCAGGCCCGTGATCCGAGGGCTCGGCCGGGCGCGGCGTTCGTGGTACATCGCGCCGATCCTGGCCCCGGGCGGCCCGACACTGATGTGGCGCGTGCTGATGTCGCCCGCGCGCTGGCGGCAACTGCTCACGGCCGCCGAGCGAGTCACAGTCGATGACGAGTTCCCCGCTCCGACGGTCGTCGGGGACGCGCTCCACGGCGCGAACCTCTACCGCCGCAACATTCCGCCGCGGCTGGTGCGCCCGGTCAGACCCGCGACCGCACATGCGCCGGTGCAGCTGATCGTCCCGAGCGGCGACCGGTTCATATCCGAGTCCTACTACGACGCCGCCGAGCAGGCGGTTGCCGGGCTGCGCCGCCGCCGCTTGGCCGGCTCGCACTGGGCCCAGCGCAACCGGCCCGAGCTGATTGCCCGTTGGGTTGCCGAGTTCGTACGCGACAGCGAGGGGGGCTCTGTTGCTGCGGAGCGCGGCTGGAAGCGCGGCGGGGGAACTCGGCAGCTGCGCGGACGGTTGGCGCTCGTCACCGGCGCGGGCAGCGGGATCGGTCGGGCGACCGCGGCGCTGCTGGCAACGCACGGCACGCGCGTGCTACTGGTCGACCGCGACGAAGCGGCGCTCGCGCGCGCCGCGGAGTCGATCCCGGGGTCGCGGGCGCTGGCCTGCGACGTCGGCGACACGGAGGCGATGCAACAGCTGGTCGCGTCCGTGCTGGAGACCGAAGGGGTCCCGGACGTTGTCGTCAACAACGCCGGGATCGGGGTCGCAGGACCATTTCTCGACACCGACGCCGGCGAGTGGCGCCGGATCGTCGACGTGAACCTGTTCGGCGTCGTCAACGGGTGCCGGCTGTTCGGCCGCGCGATGGTGGAGCGGGGCGAGGGAGGCCAGCTCGTCAACACCGCGTCGGCGGCGGCCTTCATGCCGAGCAAGACGCTGCCGGCCTACTCGACCACCAAGGCAGCGGTGCTGATGCTGAGCGAGTGCCTGCGGGCGGAGCTCGCGCCATCCGGGATCGGCGTGACCGCCGTCTGCCCCGGATTCATCGCGACCAACATCACCCGCGCGACCCACTACGTCGGGCGCCCCGAAGCGGTTCAGGAACGGTTGCGCGAGCAGGTCTCGCGGATGTATGAACGGCGCAACTTCACCGCCGAGCAGGTCGCGGTCGAGATCGTGGCCGCGATCGGCGCCGACCGCCCGATCGCGATCGTGACGCCGGAGGCGAAGCTGATGCGGGCGATCACGCGGCTATCGCCGCGGCTCGCGCGCCGCCTCGCCCAGGTCGACTTGACGCCCGCTTAGTCCTGGATCGCGCTGCCGGCTAGCCCAGATCGACCCACGCCCCGCGCGGGCCCCCGGAGCCAGCTGGCGGCTAGCCTGGATCGACCCACCCGCGCGGGCCCCGGACCCAGCTGGTTCCGGATCGGGGACCGGTAAAAGGAGGAGTCGGACGGCGGTGGGCGAACGCAGCACCATGCTGCTCAAACACCGCCCGCCCCACATCGAGTCGGAGCCAGCCAAGCAACGCGACGGCCTCGAGCACATCGATCAGAACTCGATCGCCGTGCTGCGCTGGCTGAACGCCAACAAGGTCGATTACGTACTCGTCGGTGCGGTCGCGCGCAGGATCCGCGGCGAGGTCGAGACCACGGGTCCGGTCGCGATCGTTCCGGCCCCGTATGGCCGCAACTACGAGCGGCTCTGCAACGCGCTCGTGGCCGAGCACGCGGGTCTGCGGACCGATCTCGGGTCACGGGGACAGCGGACGGCGGCCGCTGCGATCAAGCTGACGGCCGACAAGCTGGCCCGTGGGCGCCGTTGGATGCTGCGCTTCGGCGACTACGACCTCGACATCGAAGGCTCGCGCGAAAGCGAGCTCGTGGCGCCCGGCGGGGAGCCCGATCGGGTGCCGCGCTACCAGGAATTGCTCTACGAGGCCGGCCGTGTCGAGCTCGCCGAAGGTATCAGCGCCGAGGTCGCCTCGCCGGAGGATCTCGAGCACTACTCGCACGTTCGCCGGACCGGGACCGCGCCCGAGTTTCGGGTCACACGGAAGACACAAGCCGAGCACGCCGGCTGACAGTTCGGTCTGGCACGGGTACGCGGTCGAGCACCCCGGCTGACAGCAGCCCGCTCGGCCGATAGGCTGGTTGACGTGCCGACGCGTGCCAAGACCGCGTTTTGGGGCGCCGCGATCGGCGTCGCGCTGATGTGCGTGACCTGGTTCGCCGCCTTTCACATCGGTTTCGCCGAGCGCGCCGACAGGTCGATCCTGCAGGGCTTTGCCGGCTTGCAGCGCCCGCGACTGGACTCCGTCGCGACGCTGATCGACAGCCTCTGTAACCCGAGCTCGTACGTGTTCCTGGTCGCCGCGGTGATCATCATTGCGCTGGTCCGGGGGCGGCCCCGAGTAGCGGTTATGTGCCTACTGGTGATGGCCGGCTCGACCGCGACGGCGGAACTGCTGAAGCAGTTGGTCGCGAGCCCGCGGTCGTTCACGTATCCGTTCCCGCTCGTCATGCCGCCGTCCTGGCCGAGCGGTCACGCGACCGCGGCGATGTCACTGGCGCTGTGCGCCGTGATCGTCGCGCCGCCGCGCCGGCGCCCGCTCGTCGGCGCCGTGATGGCAGCCTTCGCTGTCGCCGTCTGCTATTCGTTCCTCGAGCTCGGCTGGCACTACCCGAGCGACGTCCTGGGTGGCTTTCTACTCGCGGCGACCTGGACGCTGCTGGGGCTGGCGGCGCTCTGGTGGCTGGCCGAGGCGCGCCCGGCGCGACGCCCCGCCCCGGATCGGAGCGGCGCGGAGCTATCGGTGCCCGCGTTGCTCGCTCCCGTCGGGCTGGTGGTCGTCCTCGGGCTGCTGCTGATCGCAGCCGTCTTGGCCGCTCGCCCCGACTCGTTGGGCTACCTGAGCGCGCACGCGGCGTTCACCGCCGGCGCCGCCGTGATCGCCACGCTCGGTTTGGCGATCGCGACCGGGATGACGATCGCGCTCAGGCGTTGACAACAGCGGACAGCCGCTGGGTTGTCCGTCACAATGTTCTGGGACCTATAGTTGTCACGCACGAGCGCCCAAACTGAATCCGTTTCGCCTGCCGGGGGCCGGATGTGACCGAGCCGCCCGGGCCAGCGCGTGCACGGGGCGCGACGCTGGAGCCCAAGCAGGATGGTTCTGGGCCCGAGGCGGGGTCAGGGCCGAAGCGGAGTTTCAACGAGGCGGCGCACAAGCTCGGCTACTGGCCGGTCCGGACCGAGCCCCGGCGTGAGGAGGGCCCGTCCGCCGCCCTGCGGGCAGCGGACGACGACTCCCGTGATGTGATTGCTCATGCGAGCCGCTTGGTGCTCGCGCTGGGGGCGCTGGGCGTCGTGTTTGGGGACATCGGCACGAGCCCGCTGTACACGGAGCAGTTCATCTTCACCGCCCACCGCAACGCGGCGCACGCGGACGTCGCCGGCGTCTACGGGATCGCGTCGCTGATCTTCTGGGCGCTGATGGTCGAGGTGTCGATCAAATACGCGGGCTTCATCATGCGGGCTCACAACCGCGGTGACGGCGGCATCATGGCGCTGACGGCGCTCGTTCAGCGACGGCGCGTACCCCACATGGCGGTGCTCATCGTGCTCGGGATCTTCGGGGCCGGGCTGTTCTTCGGCGACGGGATGATCACGCCGGCGATCTCAGTCACCTCGGCCGTCGGCGGCCTGAACGTCGTCAGTACGGGCCTGTCGCACCTCGTGGTGCCGTTCTCGCTGGCAATCCTGATTGGCTTGTTCGCCGTCCAACGCTTCGGGACCGCCGCCGTCGGCTGGCTTTTCGGACCCGTGATCCTGCTGTTCTTCGTCGTGATCGCGATTTTCGGCCTGCACCAGGTGGTCCTGCACCCTGGCGTCCTGCAGGGCCTATCGCCGACCTGGGGCGCCCGATTCATGGTCAACCACGGGGTGGACGGATGGCTGACGCTCGGCGGCGTCGTCCTTTGCTGCACGGGCGCCGAGGCCCTGTACGCCGACCGCGGTCACTTCGGGGCAACGCCGATCCGGATGACCTGGTTCGGGATCGTGTTCCCGGCCGTGATGCTCTCCTACCTCGGCCAGGCCGGTTGGATCCTGGCTCACCCGGCGGCCGTTCCCAAGTCCAACTTCAACCCGTTCTTTCAGATCATGCCCCACAGCCTGCTTGTGCCGATGGTCGTGCTCGCCACCCTCGCGACGATCATCGCTTCACAGGCGGTGCTGACGGGCTCGTTCAGCGTCGCCAAACAGGCTGTCCAGCTTGGCTTCTTGCCGCGGCTGCGGATCGTCCACACGTCGAACCTCGAGGGCCAGATTTACGTGCCGATCATCAACTGGTTTTTGTGCGTTGGCGTCGCCACGCTGGTGCTGGTGTTCAAGAACTCCAACAGCCTCGGCAACATCTATGGGGTCGCGGTCACCGGCACCTTCATCCTCAACACGATCTTGTTCCTGTCAGTCTCCCGCGCTTTGTGGCGGACGCCGACGTGGAAGCTGGCCCTGCTCGGCACGCTGTTTTTGACCGTCGAGGTCGCGTTCTTCACCTCCAACCTCGCCAAGATCGCCGACGGCGCCTACCTTCCGCTGGCGGTTGGACTGGTGATCGCAACCGTGATGGTCACCTGGCGGCGGGGTCGGGAGATCGTGACCCGCAACCGGACCGAGAAGGAGGGCCCCCTCGGCGAGTTTCTCGACGGGCTGCCGACCATCAAGCCGCCGCTCGTGCGGGTTCCGGGCACGGCCGTGTTCCTCAACCGGGGCAACGAGACAACGCCGCTCGCGTTACGCGCGCTGGTCCGACACAACCACGCCTTGCACGAGAAGGTGGTGATCGTCTCGATCGACCCGATCAGCATCCCACGAATCGACGGCTCCGACCAGTTCGTCGTCAGGACAATGGGTCACGGCCTCTACAAGGTCATCCATGTGTCGACGCGCTGCGGCTACCGCAACCGGCAGAACGTCCCCGAGGCACTCGCGGAGGCACGCAAGAAGGGCTTGCTGGAGCGCAATCTCGACCTCGAGCACGCTTCCTACTTCCTGTCGCACATCACGATCAGGCCCAACGATGATCCGGGCATGCGGTGGTGGCGCAAGAAGCTGTTCGTGATGATGGCCCGCAACACGGCGAGCCCGATCGAGGCATTCCACCTGCCGAGCGAGCGGACCGTGATCCTCGGCTCGCAGGTCCCGGTCTGATCGGTTCCCCGGGCGGCGCCGGTGCCCGTTTGGCTGGGGAAGGGCGCGGTGACGGTTTTTTTGGAGCGAGCGGCACACTCACCCTTCCGCAGCCGACCCCGCCAGCGCCTAGCAGCCGCGCCCGTCGTCAGCGGCGCCCGCGCGCCTTCAGCGGTAGCGGCCGGGCTCCCAGAGCGGCTCGTCGCCCTGGTTGGCACCGCGGCTGAGGATGAACAGCAGATCCGACAGCCGGTTCAAATAGCTGATGACCTCGGGGCTCGCCTGGTCGCCGCACGCGATCACGCGCCGCTCCGCGCGCCGGCAGACGGTCCGGCACACATGCAGCTGAGCCGCGGCGGGCGTGCCGCCGGGGAGCACAAACGACTTCAGCGGCGCGAGGGTCGAGTTGACCTCGTCGCAGCGCTCCTCGAGCCACGTGGTCTGTCCCGGTAGCAGGCGCAGCCGCTCGCGACCGGGGTCCGGCGGCGCCGCGATGTCGGCGCCGACGTCGAACAGGTCGTTCTGGATGTGGCGCAGCCAGTCCGCGTAACGCTGATCGAGCCCGTCGATCGTCAGCGCGACCCCCAGTTGCGCGTTGAGCTCGTCGACGGTCCCGTACGCCTCGATGCGCGGATCGGTTTTCGGGACGCGGCTCATGTCGCCCAGGTGGGTCTCGCCGCCATCGCCGCGGCGCGTGTAGATCCGTGTCAGGTTGACGGTCACCCTGGGGTTCAGTGTAAGTAACCCGAAAGGGCGGTACGATCCGCAGCGTTCAAGGTAGGTGGTGATGGGAAGCCGGTTTGAATCCGGCGCGGTCCCGCCACTGTGATCGGGGACGTCAATCGCATTCAAGTGCCACTGGCTGGCCGCGAGTCGGCCGGGAAGGCGCGGTTGATAGGCCCGTAAGCCAGGAGACCAGCCACCGACCGCCAAGCCAACAAGCCCTCGTGGAAAGGGGTGGCCCTCATGAATCGCAAGACCGTTATCGCTCTTCTGGGAGCGGTTGTCATCTCGCTGGCGGCCGGAGGGACCGCGCTGGCGACCAGCACGGGTCCAGCGGTGACAGTCCAGATCAAGACGATGACCAAGACGCTGAAAACGGCCACCGTCCGTGGCGAGACCGGCTGGATCACAAAGGACGGAGTGCCGAGCGGCAAGTGCTCGGGCGACGGCGGGGCCGGGGCGCTGAACGCCGCGACGCACGGCAAATGGAGTGGCAAGTGGTACTCGTCGCTCCACGACTACCTGGTCGAGTCGATCCTTGGCGTCAAGCCGACGGGCAGCGACTACTGGGAGCTGTTCGTCAACGGAAAGTCGGCCAGCTCCGGGATCTGCCACGTCAAGCTCAAGGCGCACGAGACGATCCTGTTCAAGATCGCCAAGTGATGACCCGCTGGGCTGCAATCACGGCGGCGGCGGTCGCGCTCGCGATCGCTGTCGCCGGTTGCGGCCTCGGCCTCGGCCCAGGTCCCGGTACCGGCGGCGTCACGCTGACGGTTACCGAGGCCTTCGGCGCCCACCAGCTGGCGACGATCGACGCGGCTCACGTGCCCGGGTCGGAGACCGTGATGCGGATGCTCGAGCGCCACTTCCAGGTCGGCACGCGGTACGGCGGCGGGTTCGTCGAATCGATCAACGGCCACACTGGCAATGCCTCGCAGACCGATTGGTTCTATTACGTCAACGGCGTTCAGGCCTCGCAAGGCGCGGCGACGACCGCCGTGCACCACGACGACCGGATCTGGTTCGACCTGCACGACTGGACCGCGACCGAGTCGATCCCGGCCGTCGTCGGCTCATTTCCGGAACCGTTCTCAAACGGATTCGGCGGCAAGCGCTACCCGGTCACGATCGAGTGCGCGTCAGACGTACCCGTCGCGTGCAAGCGGGTGACGGCGGAGCTGTCGGCGGCCGGCGTACCGGTAGCGGATCAGCTGATCGGAACCGGTTCCGGGCCCGACACGCTCGGGGTCGTTGTCGGCACGTGGCACGAGCTCGCGCCGGAGGTCGCCGCCGAGCTGATCGCACACGGGCCCGGGGCGAGCGGCGTGTACGCGAAGTTCTCGAGTCCGGCCGGCAGCTCGCTGGAGCTCCTGAACCCGGCGGGCAAGGTGGCAGATACGCTCGGCGCGGGCGCCGGGCTGATCGCGGCGACCGCCGACAGCTCGTCGGCGCCGACCTGGCTGATCACGGGCACCGACGTCGCCGGCGTGACCGCCGCGTCCAACGCTTTCAACGAGCGCTCATTGCACGATCGCTTCGCGCTCGCGGTCCAGGGCAGGACGCAACTACCGGTGCCGCTCGACGGAGGGCGATGAGCTACCGGCGCCGCGCGAGCGCGCTGCACGCGGCGCACGCCGGTGCCGGCTGCGCCTACTGCCTGGCGCTCGCGCTGGCGGCGCTGATGCTCTCGAACCCGGTCGTGCTCGGGACGCTCGCGCTGGTCGTGCTGGCCGCCGGCCAGGTGGCGGGCGTCGGCCGCGAGGTCCGCCGCGCGGCGTTGTTCTCGCTCCCGCTCGCGCTCGGGATCGCGGTGATCAACGCGCTCGTGTCCCGCAACGGCCTGACCGTGATCGTCAGGCTTGGTCAGCTGCCGATTCTCGGCCACGCCGACGTGACGCTCGAGGCGACCGTCTACGGTCTGATCCTCGGCCTGCGCGCGACGACCGTGATCGTGTGCGGGGCGCTGTACACGGCCGCGATCGACCCCGATCAGGTCCTCGCCCTGTTCCGGCGCGTGTCATTTCGCTCCGCGCTGACCGCGACACTGGCGACGCGGATGGTGCCGGTGCTGATCCGCGACTCGCACCGCTTCGCCGACGCACAGCGCTGCCGTCCCGGCCGGCCGCCATCGCGCGTAACGCTGCTGCGCGCGGCCTCCAGTGGCGTGCTCGACCGCGCGCTCGACGTGGCTGCCGCGCTTGAGGTGCGCGGATTCGGCTCCGCGCGCCGGCCGGCGGCGAGAAGGCGGCCGCTTTCGCGGCACGACATCCAGTTCGGTGCGGCCGCCGCCGCGGTGATCGTGATCGCGTTGGCGACGCGGATTCGGCGGGCTGGCGCCGTTCACGGCCTACCCGGCCCTGCATTCGTCGGCCGGCCCCGAAGTGCTCGTCGTCAGCCTCGCGATCGCGGTTTGCGCGCTGGCGCCGTTTGCCGATCGACGGGGGATCGAGCGGTGAGCCTGCTGGAGTTCGACGGCGTGACGTATTCGTACCCGGGCGCGGCGAAACCGGCGCTGTGCGATGTCTCGCTGGAGATCGGGCACGGACAGCTGGTCGTGGTCGCAGGCGCGTCGGGATCGGGCAAGTCGACACTGCTCCGCGCGGCGAACGGACTCGTGCCCCATTTCCACGGCGGCACGTTCGCCGGCGACGTGACCGTCGCGGGCTCCAGCACTCGCGACCATGGCCCCGGCGAGCTCGCGCACGCCGTCGGGAGCCTGTTCCAGGATCCCGAGACTCAGGTCGTGATGACGACTGTTCGGGCCGAGCTGGCATTCGCGCTCGAGAACCGCGGCGAATCGCAAGCCGCGATCGCGAGGGCGGTCGAGGAGGTCGCGCTGGCACTCGGGATCGCGCACCTGCTCGAGCGCGCTACCGACGAGCTATCCGGCGGTGAGCTGCAGCGTGTCGCGCTCGGCGCTGCGCTCGTCGGGCGCCCGCAGCTGGTCGTGCTCGATGAGCCGACCTCGCAGCTGGACCCGGTCGCGGGCGACGAGCTGATCGGTCTGCTGCGCCGCTGCAACGAGGACTTCGACACGACGATCGTGCTCTCCGAGCACCGTCTCGAGCGCTGCCTGTCGGCCGCTGACCGAGTGATCGCGCTCGACGACGGCCGCGTCGCTGCTGACGCCACGCCCGACGAGTTCCTCGTCTGGGCCGGAGAGTCCGCGCCGTCGCTCGCGACGCCCGGGGCGCGGCTGCTCGATCAGCTTGGGCTCGCGCCCGTGCCCGGGGTCAAGCGGGCGCGGGCCTCGCTGCGCGACCAAGGGCTGCTGGGTCCGAGCGGTGTCCAGGCCCGAGATCCGATCGGCGAGCCACCGCCGCGACGCTGGCGACGCCGAGCAGCGCCGGCCGGGCACGCGCCGGCGCTCGAGCTTGACGGTGTCTGGCACGAGCTGCGCGCCGGGCGGGTGATCCTTCGCGACGTTTCACTGCGACTGCGTCGGGGCGAGCGGGTCGCGCTGATGGGTCGCAACGGCGCCGGTAAGTCGACGCTGTTGCGTCACGCAGCCGGTTTGCAGCTGCCGACAAGGGGCACGGTGCGCAGCGCCGGCCGAGTCGCGCTGCTGCTTCAGAACCCCAACGACTACCTCGTGCACGAACGGGTTGAGCAGGAGGCTACGGACGCGGCGCTCGCGCGCGTCGGTCTCGATCCGTTTGCGTTCGCCGGACGCCATCCGCGAGAACTGTCGGGCGGCGAGCGCCAGCGCCTCGCGCTCGCGATCGTGCTCGGCGAAGGGTCCGACGCCGCCGCGGTGTGTCTCGACGAGCCGACCCGCGGTATGGACCGGGAGCGCAAGCACGAGCTCGCGGGGCTGCTGTCGCGGCTCGACGACGCGGTCCTCGTCGCGACCCACGACCCGGAATTCGTGGCGGCGTTCGCGCAGCGGGTGATCCTGCTGGGCGACGGGGCGGTGATCGCCGACGGCACCACGCACGAAGTGCTGGCGGGCGGTAGCTACTTCGCGACCGAGACGGCGCGGATCCTGAGTGGGTGGGGCGCGGCGCTGACGCCCGACGAGGGTGCAGAGGTGATTCGTGGGCGCGCCAGCGAGGTGATCGCGTGAGCTGGCAGCTCGGTGCGTTCGGCGTGCTGGCGGTCGCGCTGCTCGGTGGTTTCACCTGGTATGAGCGGGTGCGCCCCGACGCGCGGATCGTCGCGCTGGTCGCGACGCTGGCGGCGTTCGCGGCCCTCGGCCGGATCGCGTTCGCGGCCATCCCGAACGTCAAGCCGACGACCGACGTCGTCCTGATCTCCGGCTATGCGCTGGGCGGCGGCCCAGGGTTCGCGGTCGGGGCGCTGGCGGGTCTGACGTCGAACTTCTTCTTCGGCCAGGGGCCTTGGACTCCGTGGCAGATGGCGGCCTGGGGCGCGACCGGCGTGATCGGCGCCGCGCTCGCCTGGGTGACCTCGCCGGGCGCCCGCTCGCGGCTGCGGCTCGGGCGACCGCGGCCGCTCGGGGAAGAGGGCCAGCCGTGGATCGGGCGCTGGCCGCTGGCGATCGTCTGCTGCGTGGTCGGGTTTGCGTTCACGGTCGTGCAGGACGTCGGCGACTGGGTCACGTACAGCGACCACAGCGCCGGGCAGCTCGGGATCTACGTCGGCAAAGGGCTCGGGTTTGACGCGATTCACGCTGCTGGCTGCCTGGTGTTCGCGCTCGCGTTCGGGCCGGCGCTGACGCGCGCGATCCAGCGTTTCGCGCGACGCCTGCAGGTGACCTGGGTGCCGTCTCGCGCCGGCGCGCCGCTCGTCGCGATCGTGCTCGCGGCGGGACTGACGGTCGGGCTACGGGCACCGCAGGGCGCGCGCGCGGCCTCCGGCACCCCGGTCTCGTACCTGCTGCGGGCGCAGAACGCAGACGGTGGTTTCGGCGCCGCGCCCGGCCAGGGCTCGAATGCGCTGTACAGCGGCTGGGCGGCGCTGGGGCTGGCGTCGGCCGGCTATGACCCGGCCGACGTGGCACGCGGTTCGCGCACGGCGCTCGACTACGTGCGTGGCGGCGCGGCGTCTCTGACGGACGTCGGCTCGGTCGAGCGCACGATCCTGGTGCTGCAGCGCCGCCGGGATGCCGGCGCGGGGAATGGTCGCCAAACTCAAGCGCCAGGTGGGGCGCAACGGCTCGGTGTCAGATCAGGTCAACCTGACCTCGTTCGCGATCCTCGCGCTGCGCGCCGCCGGCGTCGCCCCCGCGTCGCGCACGCTCTCGTGGATGGACAGGCAGCAGGACTCAGACGGCGGTTTCAACTTCGCGGTCGCCGGCGGGCAGAGCGACGTCGACGACACTGGGGCGGTGCTCGAGGCGCTGGCGGGCGACAACGGCAGCGCGGCGAGTCAGGCGCGTGCCCGGGCGGTCGTGTACCTGCGCCGTCAGCAGGATCGTGACGGCGGCTTCCCGTCGCAGCCGGGTCAGGGCTCGAACGCCCAGTCGACGGCCTGGGCGGTGCAGGGGCTGGTGGCGGCCGGCGTCGATCCGGCCACGTTTCACCGTGACGGTGCGGTGTCGCCGCTTGACTATCTGCGAGGGCTGATCAACGCAAACGGAAGTGTCAGTTACGCGCGAGGGAATATTCAAACGCCCGTCTGGGTAACTGGCGAGGCCTTGATGGCACTCGAACGAAAGCCGTTACCGTTGGCCCCCGCCCCCCGCCCAGTACAGCACGTGGTTCGGCGGACGCAGGAAGCTGGGTTGATCGGACGGCTCGCGACCGGCGTCGGTTTTGCGACCGCGGTCCTGCTGGCTCCGGTGGGCCTCAAGTGAACGCCGGTCGTACACGCTGCCCGGCGTCGGTGGACGGCACTCGATAGCCTGCACCGCCCCATGAAGATCGGCGTCCCGAAGGAGACGGCGGACGGCGAGCGCCGCGTTGCGCTCGTCCCCGAAGTAATCAAGAAGCTCTCGGATGGGGATCGGGGCCAGCAGGTGATCGTCGAGCGGGCGGCCGGGGAGGGGGCGCTGATCCCCGATGAGGCGTTTGCCGAGGCGGGCGCCGAGCTAGTCGGCGACGCGTCGCAGGCACTGGGCGCCGACCTGGTGGTCAAGGTCGCGGCCCCCAATGACGGGGAGATTTCGAACCTGACGAGCGACACGGTCCTGATCGGGTTTCTCGGGCCGCTGACCAATGGCGAGGGGATCAAGGCGATCGCCGAGACCGGAGCGACCAGCTTCGCGCTCGAGGCCGTGCCGCGAATCAGCCGCGCGCAGTCGATGGATGCGCTGTCCAGTCAGGCGAACATTTCCGGCTACCGGGCGGCGTTGATCGGTGCCCAGGAGCTCGGGCGGTACTACCCGATGCTGATGACGGCGGCGGGCACGATCCGCCCGGCGACGGTGCTCGTGCTGGGGGCCGGGGTGGCCGGCCTGCAGGCGATTGCGACCGCCCGCCGGCTGGGGGCGGTTGTGCAGGGCTTCGACGTCCGCTCCGCGGTCAAGGAGCAGGTCGCGTCGCTCGGCGCGACCTTCCTCGAGTTCGACCTCGGCGGCGATCTGGAGGGCGCCGGCGGCTACGCGCGCGAACTGACGCCCGAGCAGCAGGCCCGCCAGCAGGAGCTGATGGCGCAAGCGATCGGGAAGGCAGACGTCGTGATCACCACGGCGCTGGTACCGGGGCGGCGAGCGCCGATCCTGGTGACTGCGAAGGCAGTCGAGCTGATGAAGCCGGGCTCCGTGATCGTCGATCTCGCGGGCGAGTCCGGCGGCAACTGCGAGCTGTCCGAACCCGGTCAGAGCATCGTCCGCCACAACGTCAAGATCCTCGCGCCGCTCAACGTCCCGAGCACGATGGCCGAGCACGCGTCGCAGCTCTACGCGCGCAACATCCAGTCGCTACTCGGGCTGATGATCAACGACGAGGGAGCGCTCGAGCTCGACTTCGACGACGAGGTGATAGCCGGCGCGTGCATCACCCGCGACGGCGAGATAGTCCACGAAGGGGCCCGCAAAGCCGCCGGCTTGTAGGAGGATGCAATGACCACAATCACCGAGATCGCGATCCTCGTGCTAGCCGGATTCGTCGGCTTCGCGGTGATCTCGAAGGTGCCCAACACGTTGCACACGCCGCTGATGTCGGGCACGAACGCGATCCACGGGATCGTGCTGCTGGGTGGTCTTTTGCTGATGCACGAGGCGACCGGGATCCTCGAGCACGTTCTGCTGGTGATCGCGATCGCCTTCGGCACGATCAACATCGTCGGTGGCTTTTTGGTCACCGACCGGATGCTCGGGATGTTCAAGGCCAAGCCCGACCTCCCCAAGCAGGAGGAGATCGAGGCGGCAGAGCACGAGGACGCCGGCTGATGCCGTTCGCGTCGCTCTTCTTTCAACGCGCGAACTTCGTCGACGCGCTCTACATCATCGCCTTCTCGATGTTCATCATCGGGCTGATGGGGCTGACCGGGCCGCGGACGGCGGTGCGCGGGAACAAGATCGCGGCGACCGGCATGGCGATCGCGTTCGTCGCGACGCTGATTCAGCCGCACGTGCTGAGCGGCTCGGCGACGGTGCCGCTGATCCTGGTGGGGTTGGCGATCGGGATCGCGGTCGGCATCCCGGCGGCGCTCAATGTCCGGA
Source organism: uncultured Solirubrobacterales bacterium (assembly GCA_963768015.1). Taxonomy (GTDB): domain Bacteria; phylum Actinomycetota; class Thermoleophilia; order Solirubrobacterales; family Solirubrobacteraceae; genus Palsa-465. The sequence continues at coordinate 68,304 of CAVYGK010000002.1, read as the reverse complement.
TGACCGCGATGCCGCAGATGGTGGCGCTGTTCAACGGCGTCGGCGGTGGCGCCGTAACGCTGATCGCGTGGGTCGAGTACCGCAAGCACTTCGGCGGCGACTTCCCGCTCAAGACCGAGATCCCGTCGCTGTTTGCAGCGATCATCGGATCGATCTCCTTCTGGGGCTCGAACATCGCGTTCGGCAAGCTGCAGGAGATCCTCCCCGGCCGTCCGATCAAGCTACCGGGGCAGACGTTCATCAACCTCGGTCTACTCGTGATCGCGATCGGATCGGCGGTCGTGCTCGCGGCCGGGACGCACTCACAGGCGCTGTTCATCCTCGGGATCCTGGTCACCGCTGCGGTGCTCGGGAACATGGTCGTGCTGCCGATCGGCGGCGCCGACATGCCGGTCGTGATCTCGCTGCTGAACGCGTTCACGGGCCTGTCGGCCGCGGCGACCGGTATCGCGCTCAATAACACCGCATTGATCGTCGCCGGGATGATCGTCGGCGCATCGGGCTCGATCCTCACCAACCTGATGGCCAAGGCGATGAACCGCAGCGTTCCGGCGATCGTCGCCGGGGGCTTCGGCGGCGCCGTCGCCGCACCGGCGGCCGGGGCGGTCGAGGGCGGGACGGTCAGGTCGACCAGCCCCCAGGATGTCGCGATCCAGCTCTCCTACGCGCGGCAGGTGGTGATCGCCCCGGGCTACGGGATGGCGGTTGCGCAAGCCCAACACGCGGTCCGCGAGCTCGAACGCGCGCTCGAGGCCAAAGGGGTCGAGGTCAAGTACGCGATCCACCCGGTCGCGGGCCGGATGCCCGGACACATGAACGTGCTGCTGGCCGAGGCCGACGTCCCGTACGACCTGCTGAGGGAGATGGACGACATCAACCCCGAGTTCTCCCGCACCGACGTGACGCTCGTGATCGGGGCCAACGACGTCACCAACCCGGCCGCCAAGAACGAGCCCGGCAGCCCGATCTACGGGATGCCGATTCTCGAGGTCGACAAGTCCGGCGCCGTGGTGGTTCTGAAACGGTCGATGGCGTCCGGCTTCGCGGGGATCGACAACTCGCTGTTCTACGACCCCAAGACGTCGATGCTGTTCGGCGACGCGAAGGCTTCTGTGAGCGAAGTCACGGCCGAGGTACAGGCGCTTTAGTCAAACTTCTGGCTTGATCGCCGCATGTGTGGGTAGATTGGCGGCGCCGAAAAAACAGCAAGCGAGGATGGTCGAATGGACGTCAACCGCCTGACCGCGATACCGATCTTCTCGGAGCTCTCGCCGGAGGAGGCCAACCGCCTTGCAGCGTTTGCGACCGAGACGAGCGCGGCCGAGGGGCAGATCCTGATGAAGGAAGGCGATTACTCGGTCGAGCTGATCGCGATCGAGGAGGGGACCGCCGACGTGCTCCAGGGCGGCAAGAAGATCGCCACGGTGGGGCCGGGAGACCTGATCGGCGAGATGGGTCTGCTCGAGCGCCAGCCGCGGACTGCCGACGTGATCGCGACCTCACCGATGCGGCTGCTGAAGCTGACCCATTGGGAGATCCGGAGGATGTCCGGCGCGACGCTCGACCGGATCAAGGAGCTGATCCAGGAGCGCCGGCAGGCGGGAGTCGCCGACCCCGCGCACAAGTAAGCGCGTCTGCGGACTCCGATAGCTTGCCGCTCGCCCAATCCCCGGACAGCCGCCCCGGGGAGCGGGGAGCCCGAGCAGTTCGGGGCGAGTCCCGCGGTGATCCGCGAGAAGCGCTCACAAGCCCAAGAGCGCGAGCCCGTCAGCTAACCCCGCAGGCCAATCAGGCGACGCCCTGCAAGACCCCGCCCAGCGCGGGCGGCTGTCCTTGTCCATTTTCAGCAGCTTCTCGAACCGGAACGTGTGCAGGGCTGACCGCTGGACGGCGGGCGGAAGGACGATCGTCGAACGCTTCCGGGCAATGCGCCCCATCCCTCGGCTAGTGATTCTGATGCTGCTCGTGACGCTCGTGCCCGCGGCGGTCGCCGCGGCGAACTCCGGCGGCGCGGGGCTGGTTGGCCCCGCGAGCCCGAGCGGGATCGTGGATCCCAGCCACGGATCACAGGTTTTCGCCCGCGTGCTGCGCAAGGGAGATCGCGGCGTCGACGTGAAAACCCTTCAGTCGTGGCTGACCGACGTCGGCTACGCGGTTCCGGAGACCGGCCTGTTTGGCTCGATGACCAAGGGCGCCGTGACGCGGTTTCAGCGTGCCAACGGGCTCGCGCCGGCTAGCGGGACGGTCGGCGCTCGCACTGCGGCGGCGCTGCAGGCGGCTGTTCAGCACGTCGCAAAGGGCGTCGGACTCGAGGCGGGCGCCAGCCCCACGTTGTCGACGAGCGGGCTGGTGTTTCCACTGGAGCCGCTGTCACGCGTGCTGTCGCCGAGTGCCTGGACGCTCGATCAGGGGATCGACATCGGCACGGTCGACAGCGATTGCGGCTCGCGGGTGGTCGAGGTGGCAATGACCGCAGGCGCGATCGTGCAGGAGGGGATCGACGGGTTCGGCCCGTACGCCCCCGTGTTGAAGGTCGCGAGCGGCGCCTACAAGGGGCGCTACATCTACTACGGGCATGCGGCGCCGGCGCTCGTCCCGGTCGGCGCGACGGTCACGGCCGGCGAGCCGATCGCCGAAGTCGGCTGTGGGGATGTCGGGATCTCGTCAGGGCCGCACATCGAGATCGGGATCAGCGCGCCGGGTGGCCCGCCGTGCTGTCCGGGCTACCAGGAGACGTCGCCGGCCTGGTACCAGGTCGTGCTGGGTCTCTATCAGCAAGCCGGCAGCTAGCGTCGCGAAGTCAGGCGTGCCGCGGGCGGGGCGGCGGCCTGCAGATATGTTGCCTGGATGCTGAACCGCGACCGCGCGCTGCAGACGCTCGCAGACGAGCAGTTCGACGTTGTCGTGTTCGGCGGCGGCATCACCGGCGCGGGGGTTGCGCTCGACGCAGCGTCGCGTGGCTACAGCGTCGCGCTCGTGGAGCAGTCCGACTATGCGTCCGGCACGAGCGGGCGGTCGTCGAAGCTGATCCACGGCGGCCTGCGCTACCTGCAGAGCTTCGACCTCGGTCTCGTCCGCGAGGCGCTGCTCGAACGTCAGCTGCTGGTCGAGCTCGCGCCCCACCTCGTGCGCCCGTTGCCGATGGTCGTGCCGGCGTTCGATGGCGCCCGGCCCGATCGAATGACCGGCATTGGCCTGAACATGTACGACGTGATGGCCGCGCCCCCGCTGCGGGGACGACGGCGCCGCGCAGCCGAGCAGGGTGACGCCTACTGGAGTCCGGCCCGCCACCGCGCGATCGCGGGCGACGAGGTGACGGAGCTGCTTCCGGCGTTGACGCCGCGCGCGCCGAGCGGGGGTTATCTGTTCTACGACTGCCAGACCGACGACGCGCGTCTCGTACTGACAGTGCTGGGCGAGGCAGAGCGCTTCGGCGCGATCTGTGCAAACCGGCTCCAGGTCACCGACGTGCGTCCGGGAACAGCCGTCAACGTGACCGATCGCGAGACCGGGAACGGGTTCGTCGTCAGGGCGGCGAACGTCGTCAACGCGACGGGCGTGTGGGCGGACCGGATCCGCGCCGATGAGCTCCACTCCGAGGCGGAGGTGCCACAGATCGTTCCCAGCCGCGGAACCCATGTCACGGTCGCGCTCGACCAACTACCGCTGGTCGGGGGCGCGATCGTGCCGGTCGGCGACGGGCGCTCGATCTTCGCGCTGCCGTGGCTCGGACGGATCCTGATCGGCACGACCGACAGCGGCTACGACGGCGACATCGAGCACGTTCGGCCGTCTGCTCAGGACATCGATTACCTACTCGATGCGGTCAACGAGTTCTTCGTCACCCGGCTCTCGCCCTCGGACCTGACGGGCGCCTACGCCGGCGTTCGCCCACTGATCTCCAGCGGCGACAGCCGCAAATCGGTCGACATCTCCCGCCGAGCCGACCTGTACGAGACCTCCAGCGGCCTGATCACGATCACCGGCGGCAAGCTGACCACGTGGCGGCGGATGGCAAAGCTGGTCGTTGACCGGCTCGTCGAGCGCGACGGTCGCCAGGCGCCCTGCCGGACGCACGAGATACCGCTCGGAGCGCCGATCGATCCAGACGCACTGCGTCGCGTGCCGGGCATCGCCGACGATGCCTATGGGCAGCTCGCGGGCCGCTATGGGTATGCCGCCGAGCGCGTGCTCGAGCTGGCCGCCGACAACCGTGAGCTCGCGCAGCCGATCGTCGCGGGGCTCCCCGACCTACTGGCCGAGGCGCCGTTCTCGGCTCGCAACGAGCAGGCCCGCAGCGTCGGCGATGTGCTGCTCCGGCGCACGCGCCTCGGGCTACTGGCCGCCCGCGATCTGTGCGCTCCACAGAAGCGATGCCCCGCTGCGCGTCGCGCGCGCAGTCGCAACCGAACTCGGCTGGGACGACACCCGGGTCGCCGTTGAGGTGACGCGCTTCGCCGAGGAGGCGCGAGCAGAAGGACTGCTGAGCACATAAACCGCCCCCATGTCGCGCAATAACAACCGCTTTGCCTTATCAGCGGGACGGGCGGCCGTTCGGCCGGGCAGAATGCATGATCGACGGCGGGCGCTTCGCGGCCGACTCGATCGCCGGGACTTGAGCCCAGCGTCCGGCTGCACCAGCGAGCGCGCGATGAGCGCCGCCCGTACCGCCCGACTTCGTCCCCGACCCGTCTGCTGGACGCCGGCGACCGGCGCGCGGCTCCTTCGAGCCACGCTTCGGGCAGCGATAAGCGTGGCGCGTGATCCACGGCGGAACGGATTCGGCGAGGCGCCCGCGTTGCCGCCGGGGTCCGATAACGTAACGCCGGGCGCGAGGGTCCGGTAGACCATCGGCGGGAGATAAGCTCAGCGTCCGATGGACGAGCTGCTGGAGTTCTGCGCGCGGATGTTGGGCGACCGCGAGGCGGCCGCCGGGGTCGCGCGCTCGGCTCGCGAGGCAGGCGGCGACGAGGAGCTCGCGGTGCTCGCGCACGCCGTCAAGCAGTGCCGGGACCGCGGCGGCAGTGAGATCCCAGCCCCAGCAGACGGTGCGACGCCCGCCGGCGAGCTCGCAGCCGCGGTCGCCGCCGAGCTGTCGGCAGCCGCCGCGCGGCTCCCGCCCCGCCAGCGCGAGGCGCTGGCGCTGCGAGAGCTGCTGCGGCTGTCGCACCAGCAGCTCAGCTCGGTGCTCGGGATCGAGCCAACCGCGGCGGCTCCGCTCCTGGCGCGCTCACGGCTGCGCCTGCGCGCCGAGCTGCGGGGCGCCGCGCTCCCTCGCAGCGACTGTCCCGAGCGCGACCGGATGCTGCGCGTGGCCACCCTGCGCCAGGACGGCGAGCCGGTTTCGATCGCCGACGAGGACTGGCTGATCGACCACCTCGGGCACTGTTCTGACTGCATCCGTGCACACGCCGGGATGCTCGAGGGCTCCGCTTGCTACCGCGGCTGGCGCGTTACCACGGGCCCGGCGGCGGTGGCCGCCGACAGCACCGCGTCGACGTGACGGTGCGCCCGCTTGAGCTCGCCACCAGCGCCGGGACGCTGGCGCTGGGTGGTCAGCCGTGGCTGATGGGGATCGTCAACGCCACACCCGACTCGTTCTCGGACGCCGGTCAGCATCAGACGCTCGACGAGCGCGTCGCGCTGGCGTCCAGGCAGCTCGAAGCCGGAGCTCAGCTGATCGACGTCGGTGGCGAGTCGGGGGTCACGAACAGGCCGCCGGTCAGCCCCGAGGAGGAGATCGCCCGAGTCGTGCCGCTGATCGAACGCATCACCCGCGAGCTCGGCACGCGCGTGTCGGTCGACACCTACAAACCGGCCGTCGCGCGCGCAGCGATCGCGGCGGGCGCCTGCATCGTCAACGACGTCAGCGGCCTGCGCGACCCCGAGCTCGCCGACGTGTGCGCCGAGACCGGTGCCGCCCTGGTTTTGATGCACACGCTCGCAGAGCCCAAGCAGAAGCTGCTCGACGCGTCCAACGACGGCCGGATCGTCGCCGACGTCCACGCGTTCCTCGATCAGCGGATCGAGGAGGCGCTGATTCGCGGGGTCGACTTCGAGCAGTTGATGCTCGACCCCGGCCCCGACTTCGGCAAGACGCCCGCACAGACGGTCGAGGTCCTGCGCGCCCTGAGCGCACTGCAGTCGTTCGATCGTCCGATCCTGCTCGCCGTCTCGCGCAAGGACTTCGTCGGCGCGATCACCGGCCGCGCCCCGCGCGACCGTTTGGCGGGGACGCTGGCGGCGGTAGGTCACGGGGTCGACTCCGGCGCGCACATGCTCAGGGTCCATGACGTCGCCGCGACGGCCGACTTTCTCTCCCTCCGCGGCGCGCTCAACGGCGAGCTGCCCGTGGATACGAGCCTGCGGGTCGACGACGCCGTGCGCTGGGACCAGGACCCAGCCGGCGGCGACGAGGCTGCACGCCGGGCCGACCGCTAGCCTGGTTGGTGCGAATCGCCGGTCGCTGGCCCAACGCGACCGGAGCCCACCGTTCATCTTCACGCAAAGGAGACTTCAGATGTCAGTACTGGACCGCGACGCGCTCGATGCGAGCCCGCTCGCAGATCTGCACGCGATCGCGTCGGAGCTCTCGATTGACGGTTACCGCCGGCTCCGGCGGCCCGAGTTGATCGACGCGATCCTCGACAAGCAGGGCGGAGTTGAACCGTCCGGCGAGGCCGCCGAGGACGAGCCGGCCGCGCCCGAGGATCGGTCGACCGGCGATGCAGAGCCCGAGGATCGGTCGACCGAGGATGCAGAGCCCGACACCAGCGATGCAGAGCCCGACACCAGCGATGCGGAGCCCGAGGCCGAGGAGGACGAGGAGCGCGCCCCGGGACGCCGACGCCGCGGACGCCGCGGCGGGCGTGGGCGCGGCGCCGCTCGCGAAGAACGCGCGGCGGCGGAGGAACCCGATGGTTCCGACGAAGAGGAGGAATCCGAGTCCGGCGACGAGCAGCTTGTCGACGGCGTCGTCGAGCTGCTGCCCAACGGGTCGGGCTTCGTCCGCGTGCAGCCACCCGACCCCTCCGACGACGATGTCTACATCTCGTCGGCGCAGGTCAAGCGCTGCGAGTTGGTGTCCGGCGACCGGATCGCCGGTCCCAAGCGCGCCCCTCGGCGCTCGGAGCGGTTCGCTTCGCTGATCCGAGTCGAGACGGTCAACGGTCGGCCAGCCTCGGAGCTCGCCGACAGCGTCCGCTTCGACGACCTGCCGGCCGCGTTTGCCAGCGAGCAACTGACGCTCGGCTCCGACGACCCGACCCTGAAGGCGATCGATTGGCTGACCCCGTTCGGGAAGGGCTCGCGAGTAACGATCGTCGGCGACTCGCTGTCGGGCAAATCGCACACGCTGCGACGGCTGGCGCTGGCGCTGGCCGAACGCGACGACATCACGCTGCAGGTCGTGCTCGCGGGCGTGCGCCCGGAGGAGATCTCCGAATGGGACGGCGCCGTGGCGCCGGTTACCGCAGTCACGTTCGCCGCGTCCGAGGACACCCAGAACGCCGCGATCGAGCCGGTGATCGATCAGGCGCGGCGGCTGGCGGCGCGCGGGTCCGATGCGGTCGTGGTGATCGATTCGCTCGACGGCTGCAGCCCCCAGCTCGCGCGCAAGGCGCTCGCCTCGGCACGCGACATCGTCGACGGCGGTTCGCTGACCGTGATCGCGACCACGACCGATCCGATCGGGGGCGAGACGACCGTGATCGCGCTCGACCGCGAGCTGACCGCGGTCGGCCGCTTCCCCGCGATCGACATCTTTGCGAGCGGGACGCTGCATCCGGAGAGGCTGGTCGGCGACGAGGGCGCCGCGGCGATCGCGCAGATGCGTGCCGAGGCGCTCGAGATCGCGTCCGAGTAGCGATCAGTAGGCGGTGCAGCGGCTGCGGTGGCGCGGCGACGCCTTGTAGCGCGGGCCTCGACCTCGCAGCCACAGCAGCTGGTCGACCTCGGCGGCGCACGATCGCGGCAGCTCGGCGACGATCAGCTCGACCGCGTGGAGCGCGCACGCCCGGATCTCGACCTCCTCGCGGGAGCCGTGTTCGATCAGCTCGCCGCGCTCGATCCGCGCGATGAGCCGCGGCTCGAACTCGAGCACCCCGTCGAGCCTCAGCACGTGGGGGACGAGGTTGTCGGCGAACATCGTCAGCCGGTCCAGATCGCCGAACTCGCCGACGCCCGCCCGCTGCAGGTCGGCCGCTGCGATCTGGGCGCGCTTGAGGAACGGGAGCTCGACCTCGTCGTAGCGCGAGCGATCAGCGAAGCACGGCCAGTCGCCGAGCGTCTGCGCGAGCGTGACCGCCGAACCGTCGGCCGAGTCGAGCACCGCGGCAAACGATCCCTGGCGGCCGACGTTTGCGCCCAGGTTGTTGAGCGAGTCCGCGAACAAGCCCATCAGTTCGTGGTCTGTGCGCTGGCCGAGAACGGCGGCGATCGCAGGTCCGTCGATCTGGGTCAGCTGGTCCGAGCTCCACGGTCCGTGGCGGTCGAACCGCTCGCGCAGGCCGGCGGCGACCGTCTCGTAGCCGGACCGTCCGTTTCGCTTCACCAGCGTCGGAAACCAGCCGGAGCCGAAGTTGATCGCGTCGAGCGTCAGCCAGAAGGCTGCGAGCCGCTCCCGAGCGCGGTCTTTGGGTTGGGGTTCCGGCCCCGCGGGCGCCACCGGGAGCGACGCCGCGTAGGGTGCGATCGCGCCGGTCACGATCCTGACGGCGTGCCCGCGGTCGGCCACGATTGCGCACGCGTGGCGAAGCTCGTCCATCGCCGCGATCGTATGACTGTGGCCCGCCGCACCGGTCGCTAACGTGAAAAATGACGATGGCGGAGCTGACCGAAGACGTCGAAGCGCTGCTCGCGGGGCTCAACGAGCCCCAGCGTGAAGCAGTCAGCTACGGCGACGGCCCGCAGCTGATTCTGGCGGGCGCCGGTTCGGGCAAGACGCGCGTGTTGACCCACCGGATCGCGTACTTGATCGCCACCGACGCCGCGAAGCCGAACGAGATCCTCGCGATCACGTTCACGAACAAGGCGGCCGGGGAGATGCGCGACCGCGCAGAGCTGCTGGTCGGCGGCCGTGTGCGCGCGATGTGGGTAATGACCTTCCACGCCGCGTGCGCGCGTATGTTGCGCGCCGAAGCGCCGCGACTGGGCTACACGCGCCAGTTCACGATTTACGACCAGGCCGACTCGCGGCGGCTAGTCAAGCGCTGCCTTGACGAGCTCGGGATCGACCCCAAGCGCTTCACGCCGGCGTCGGTCCTGGCGCAGATCTCAGACGCCAAGAACAAGCTCCGCGACGCCGACTCCTACGGGCAGATGGTCGGCTCGTTCTTCGAGCAGACGGTCGCCGACGTCTACCGCTCCTACGAGCGCGAGCTGCACCGGATGAACGCGATGGACTTCGACGACCTGCTCGTACGGGCCGTCAACGTGCTCGAGCTGTTCCCCGAGGTCCGCGAGCGCTACGCCAACGGGTTTCGGCACGTGCTCGTGGACGAGTACCAGGACACCAACCACGCCCAGTACCGGTGGCTGCAGCTGCTCGCCGGCGAGCACCGCAACCTGATGGTGGTCGGCGATGACGCCCAGTGCCTCGTCGAGGGCATGCTGGTGACGATGGCCGACGGCTCGCGCTGCCCGATTGAACGAGTCCGCGTCGGAGACGAGGTCCTGTCGGGGTACGGGGGCGGGAACTTCGGCGCCTCGCGCGTCATTCGGACCCACCGGAGCGACGATCGCTGTAGCGGAGTCGCGATCCGGACTGCGGCCGGTAGGTTGCTCGTCAGCACCCGGGACCACACACATTTCGCGGGCTGCGGAGACCGTGGAGATTTTCGTCCATATACGCCGGAAATAGCCCAACAGCGAGCCGCGGTGGCGCTCCTCGGGCAGCGCGAAGCGAAGCTGGGCGCCGGAGCGCCACTCCCGTTTACGCTTGCGGCAGACGTCCGGCCAGGGATGGCGATGTTCGACCAGCGTGGGGACCACGACCTCGTCGATGACGTCGAGCGGGTCGAGCTCGATCGTCCCGTGTACGACCTGGATGTCGAGGAAACGCACAACTTCATCGCCAACGGGATCGTCACCCACAACTCCATCTACGGGTTCCGCGGGGCGGACATAACGAACATCCTTGAGTTCGAGGACGCCTATCCCGACGCGCACGTCGTCAAGCTCGAGCAGAACTACCGCTCGACGCAGACGATTCTCGACGCCGCCAACGCGGTGATCCGCAACAACCGTGGGCAGAAGCCGAAGTCGCTGTGGACCGAGCTCGGCCAGGGCGACCCGATCAAGGTGCGCGAGCTCGACGACGAGCATGCCGAGGCGCGCTACGTGACCGGTGAGATCCAGCGGCTCGTCGACGAGGGGACGTCCCGCTCCGAGATCGCGGTCTTCTATCGCACCAATGCGCAGTCGCGAGTGTTCCAGGACACGCTCGTCCGGGCCGAGATCGCCTATCAGGTGATTGGCGGCACCAAGTTCTACGAGCGGGCCGAGATCAAGGACGCGATCGCGTACCTGACGACGCTCGTCAACCCGCAGGACGTCGGCGCGTTCACGCGGATCATCAACTCGCCCCGCCGGGGCATCGGCGCGACGACGATCTCGAAACTGCTCTCGTATTCCAACACGACCGGCGAGACGGTCTGGGAGCTGGCCGCGGCGCCGGAGGACGTCCCCGGCCTTGGGCCGCCCGCGATCAAGGCGCTGCGACGCTTCATGGGCACGATGGAAGTGCTGCGCGAGCGCTTTGAGGCGGGCGCGTCGGCATCGGCGTTGTTGAAGGAGACACTGCAGGAGACCGGCTACCTCGAAGCGCTCGAGGCGGAGCGCACGATCGAGGCCCAAGGCCGGATCGAGAACCTCGAAGAGCTCGTCAACGTCGCGGTCGAGTACGACGCCGGGGCGGTCGAGCAGGGCTCGCTGGCCGAGTTCCTCGAACAGATCGCGCTCGTCGCCGACGCCGACACGCGGGTCGACGACGAAGGCCTCGTGACGCTGATGACGCTCCACAACGCCAAGGGTCTCGAGTACCCGATCGTGTTCATGATCGGGTGCGAAGAGGGCGTCTTCCCGCACTCCAGAGCGCTCGACGAGGGCGGCCTGGAGGAGGAGCGCCGGCTCTGCTACGTCGGCATCACGCGCGCGGAGCGCGACCTGTACCTGACCTGGGCCCGCACGCGGACCGTGTTCGGTGCCCGCAACTTCGGCGTCCCGAGCCGATTCGTGAATGAGATTCCCGAGGGGCTGACAGACCGCGAGCGGGAGGCTCCCCGGGCGTTCGGCTCGATCCGCAGCCGCGCGACCTCGTGGGGAGCGCCCCCGCGCGCCGAGGCCGACCGCGAGGCCCCGGTCGGCGACGCACCGCCACCGGTGAGCTTCCGGCTCGGCGATGACGTCGTCCACGCGGCGTTCGGCGAGGGGGTCGTGACTGGCGTCGAACCCGGTGGGATCGTCGTGATCCGCTTCAGCACGGACCGTTCGGAGCGCAAGCTGGTCGCCGATCTCGCCCCGATCTCCAAGCGCTGATGGCCGCGATCTCCGGCGAGGAAGACGAGTCGCCCAACTCGGCGACAGAGACGCCGGCGGGAGCGCCGCACGAGCCGGCGACCGAGACGTCGGCGCGACCGCCGCGCGTCTACCGTGGCGAACTGACCAGCGCGGTGTGCGCCCTCGGTCTGCTGGTGCTGATGTTCGCGACCAAGTGGTACGGCGTCGCTGGGGTCCCCGACCCGTCGGCGGCGCGGCCCGCGATCTCGACCTCCGAAAACGCTTGGAATGGGCTCGAGATCGTCCGCTGGGTGATGCTGGTGACGATCGTCGCGGCGCTCGGCTCGGTGGTTCTTCATGCCTCGCAGCGCGGGCACGGGACCCGTACCGACACGAGCCTGGTTCTGGTCACGCTCGGCTCGATCACGTCGCTGCTTTTGGTCTACCGCGTGTTGATCGTTCTGCCGCAGGCCAGCAAGGTGATCGATCAGAAGCTGGGGGCGTTTCTCGGCCTGCTGTGCGCGCTCGGGATCGCGATCGGTGGGTTTGAGGCCGTCAGCGAGCAGCGCACGCACGTGCGCGCGGTTTTGCTGCACCCGCGCCGACGCCGCCGAGTGGCCTCCGATGATCACCCGCGCTAGATTTGGCCGCGCAGCGAGTGAGCGCAGTTGAAAACCGACAACATCTCTCGTGACGACTGGATCCTGGGCGGCCTGACGCTGCTGCTGATCGTCGACCTGCTGTTTCTGCCCTGGTTCAGCGTCACCGTCGGCCCGATCACGGTCAGCGTGACGGCGACCGGCTCGCCCGACAGCTGGCTCGGCGTGCTCGCCGTATTGGCGGCCGTCGCGCTGCTGGCCGACTTGGCGTTCGACCGCTTGTCACCGCAGACGCGCCTTCCGTCGCTGGCCGGTGGCCGGACCCAGACGCGGTTCGTGCTCGCCTGCCTGTCGGCCGCGTTCGTGGCGCTGAAGTTCCTGTTCAACATCCACTTCGACCTGTTCGGTTACGGGTTCTGGGGCGCCGTCATCCTGGCCGCGGCGCTCGTCTACCTGACCGCGCAGGCGCGCACCCCGCACATCCTCGGACGCCGCTGAGTGCGGCTGGAAGTCTCACGCCTGCGCAGCGGCGAGTGGATCGCGGGCGCCAGCGCGATCGCGCTGCTCGCGGTGTTCGTGTTGCTTCCGTGGTACGGCCGCAAGCACGCGTCGGCGATCACCGGCTGGCAGGAGTTCGCCCATCTACGCTGGCTGGTCGTGGCGACGATCGCCGTCGCGCTCGCGCTGGCTGTCTTGCAAGCGGCGCGCCGGGCACCCGCACTGCCGGCGACCTTCAGCGTGATCGCCACCGTCCTAGCGGCGCTGACCTCGTTGTGGCTGATCTACCGCGTCCTGATCAACGTCCCGGGCTCGGGCGGCGAACTGACTCAGAAGCCGGGCGCCTATCTCGGGCTCGTCTGCTCACTGGCGCTGGCGTTCGGCGCGTTCCGCTCCCTGCGGACCGAAGACAGGCCCGACCCAGTCCGAAACGCCGCGATCCCGACCGTGACCCTCGAGCAGGAAGGGTGACGGCAGCGATCCTAAAATGAGTCCCATGCTCGACCGGGCCCAAGTCCTACACGTAGCTCGCCTCGCGCGCCTCGAGCTCGACGAAGCCGAGGTGCAGCGGATGTCGGCCGAGCTGTCGAAGGTTCTCGATCACGTCGAGCGGATCCGCGAGCTCGACCTCGAAGGGGTGCCGCCGACTTCGCACGTGGTCGACGTCTCGAGCGTGCTGCGGCCCGACGAGCCGACCCCGTGCCTGCCACGCGACGTGATCCTGGCGGCCGCCCCGGAACCCGTCGATGGGGGCTTCGGCGTCCCGAGCCCAGGCGCGGCCGCGCAGTGACTGACCTGACCCAGCTGACCGCGGCCGCGGCAGCCGCCAAGATCCGCGCGCGGGAGATCGACCCCAGCGAGCTGTTCGACGCCTACCGCGAGCGCGCTGCCGCCGACGAGCTGAACGCGTTCACCTGGGTCGCCGAAGCCGCGCCCGAACCGGCCGTCGATCCCGAAGCCCCGCTGGCGGGCGTGCCGGTGGCGGTCAAGGACCTGTTCTGCACCGCCGGGGTCCCGAGCCAGGCCGGGTCGCGGATCCTCGAGGGCTACCGGCCGCCGTACACGGCGACCGTCGCCAAGAAGCTGTTCGAGGCCGGGGCACCGCTGCTGGGCAAGACCAACCAGGATGAGTTCGCGATGGGCTCGTCGAACGAGAACTCGGGCTTTGGGCCGGTGCTCAACCCGTGGGATCGGGGTCGCGTCCCGGGCGGCTCGTCGGGCGGCAGCGCCGCTGCCGTCGCGGCCGGGCTGGCGCCGTGGGCGATCGGCACCGACACGGGCGGCTCGATCCGGCAGCCGGCGGCGTTGTGCGGAATCGTCGGCTTCAAGCCGACCTACGGGGCCTGCTCGCGCTACGGGATGATCGCGTTCGCATCGTCGCTGGACCAGGCCGGACCGCTGACCCGCGACGTCACCGACGCGGCGCTGCTGCTGTCGAAGATGGTCGGCCACGACCCGTGCGATTCGACCTCGCTCGCGTTCCCTGGCTCGATCGAGCTGCCAACCACCGAGGACCTCCGGGGCATCCGTCTCGGAATACCCGAGGAGTTGATGGGCGGCTCGGAGTCCGGCGCCGGAATCGAACCCGGCGTGCGGGAGAACTTTGAGGCGACACTGAAGCTCGCCGAAGGGCTTGGCGCGGCGATCGAGACGTGTCGTCTTCCGCACGCGCCGCACGCGCTGTCGGCCTACTACCTGATCGCTCCGGCCGAGGCGTCGGCCAACCTGGCTCGCTACGACGGGGTCCGCTATGGGCTGCGAGTCGATGGAGACGCCGATCTGGAGACGATGTACAGCCGCACCCGCGCGGTCGGCTTCGGAGCCGAGGTCAAGCGCCGGATCATGCTCGGTACCTATGCGCTGTCGAGCGGCTACTACGACGCCTATTACGGCACCGCGCAGAAGGTGCGGACCAAGATCTCCGACGACTTCAGGGCGGTGTTCGAGCGCTTCGACTTCGTCGTCACGCCGACGAGCCCCTGGGTCGCGTTCGAGCTGGGCTCCAAGACCGACGATCCGCTGGCGATGTATATGAACGACTTCTGCACCGTTCCGATGCCGCTGGCGGGGATCCCGGCGATCTCGATCCCGTCGGGGCTCAGCGAGCGGCTGCCGGTCGGCTTCCAGTTTGCGGGGCCGGCGTTCAGCGAACAGCGGCTGATCGAGGCCGCGTACGCGCTCGAGCAGGCGATCGGCTTCGACGGGAGCGCGGCCCGGCGATGACCAGCTACGAGCCGGTGATCGGCCTCGAGATCCACGTCCAGCTGAAAACGCGGACGAAGATGTTCTGCGGCTGCGAGCTGTCGTTCGGAGATCCGCCGAATATCCACACGTGCCCCGTGTGCCTCGGGCTGCCCGGGGCCCTGCCGGTGCTCAACGCGCGCGCGGTCGAGTTCGGGATCATGATCGGGCTCGCGCTCGGGTCGGAGATCGCGCCCCGGTCGGTGTTCCACCGCAAGAACTACTTCTATCCCGACCTGCCGAAGGGCTACCAGATCTCCCAGTACGACATACCGCTGTGCCGCGGCGGGAGTCTCGCCGACGTCCGGATCCACCGGGTCCACCTCGAGGAGGACGCCGCCAAGCTTGTGCATCTCGGCGAGAGCGGGCGGATCCACGCCTCTGACCGAAGCATCGTCGACTTCAACCGCGGCGGCACGCCGCTGGTCGAGATCGTCAGCGAGCCAGACCTGCGTTCGCCTGAGCAGGCCCGCGAGTGGCTGACGCTGCTGCGAGCGACGCTGCGCCAGCTCGACGTGTCCGACGTGAACATGGAGGAAGGGTCGCTGCGGGCGGACGCCAACGTCTCGCTCCGGCCGGTCGGCTCGACGGCGCTCGGGACGAAGACCGAGCTCAAGAACATGAACTCGTTCAGGTTCCTGGAGCGGGGCGTTCGCGCCGAACTCGACCGCCAGGCGGCGCTGCTCGATGGGGGCGAGCCGGTGATCCAGGAAACGCTTCACTTCGACCCGGCGTCGGGGACGCTCACACCGCTGCGCTCCAAAGAGGAGGCGCACGACTACCGCTACTTCCCGGAGCCAGATCTTGTGCCGCTCGACGTCAGCGCCGCGATGCTGGCCGCCGCGCGGGATCAGCTGCCGGAGCTGCCCGCCGCGCGCGCCGAACGGTTCGAGCGTGAGCTCGGCCTCGACGCTGATCGCGCCCACGAGCTCGCGTTCCGGCGCGAGCTCGGCGACTACTTTGAGCGCGCGCTCGCGGACGCCGACGGCGATGGGGCGGCGGCGGTCGCGATCGCGAACTGGATTCCGCAGCTCGTCGAGCGGATCGGATCGGATGCGGACCCCGCTGACAGCCAGGTGGCACCCGGTGCGCTGGCGACGCTCGCGACGATGGTCGCCGCCAAGGAGGTGAGCCGCGACGCGGCGCGCGAGGTGCTGACGGAGCTGGTCCAATCGGGCGGTAACCCGCGCGAGATCGTGGCCCGCGAGGAGCTCGGCGCGATCAGCGCCGACGACGGTGATGAGCTGCAGGCGATCGTCGACGCCGCGATCGCCGCCGATCCGGACGCCGCCGCCAAGGTCAAGGCCGGCAACATGAAGGCGATCGGCCCGCTGGTCGGCTTCGTGATGCGCGAGACCAAGGGGCGCGCGGACGGGGGCGAGGTCACGCGGCTGATCCGCCAGCGGCTGGCCGACGCACCCTGAGACGACCGGCCTCGCGGCGTACTGGGCCGCCACGAGTTTGGACGCGTGGCCAATGTGCGTCCGCGCTCCGCTGGTGATCATGTTCACCATGACCAGCCCCGCCAGATCATCGAAGATCCTGCTGATCGCCGATCGCCGTGAGCCCGCCAGCCAGTCCGGACCGGCTCCCGTGCGGCGCTACCGGCTCGCGCGCTTGTCGCTGCCGGAGCGCCCGCCGGTCGCGCCGGCGCGTCCGCGGGTCGCGTAGCGCGACGCCCCGCGGTCATCGGGGGACAGCTCTCCGGTCCCCGGGGGTTAACCTGATCGAGCCGGGCGGCGCGCGCGCTACGCTGTGAGTATGAAAAACGAGCTCGAAGCAACCCGGGCGCGCCCGCCGATTCTGAAGCGAACAGCCGCCGCCCTTGTGCTGGTCGCCATTGCGGCGCTAGCGATCCACTTCATCATCGGCCTGGTCGTGGCGGTCTTCTGGATAGTGGTGGTCGTCGCCGCTGTCGTGGCCGTGCTCTGGGCGGCTAAGACCCTCTTCTAGAGCGGGTCTGCGTGCAGGGCCTTGGCCTGCTCGTGATCCTGTTTTTCTTCGGCCTGGCCGGAGGGATCATCGGCAGGATCAAGGGAAGCTCGTTCTTCATCTGGTTCCTGATCGCGTTCTGCGTCCCGTTCATCGGGCTGCTGACCGCGATGTTCTACCGCTACGACAACCAGGAGCTGCGGCGCCAGTGCCCCGAGTGCGGCAAGGTCGTCAAGCTGCACGACGCTGTCTGCACGCGCTGCGGGACAGAGCTCGAGTTCCCCGACGTCGCGATTGCCTCGGAGGCTTCCCTTCGGCGCCGGACCGCCTGATTTTCTGCGGTTAGACTTGCTTGTTCGGCGCGCGCGGCCGGCGTGCGCATAGCCACAGCCTCGCGAGAAAGGGAACCCCATGCGTGCAGTCGACGCCCTGATGGAATGCCTCAAGGCCGAGGGCGTGGACGTCGTATTCGGGCTTCCCGGCGGCGCGAACCTTCCCACCTACGACGCGTTCTACGACGCCGGCATCCGGCACATCCTTGTCCGCCACGAGGCCGGCGGCGGCCACGCGGCGGAGGGGTACGCGAAGGCGACGGGCAAGGTCGGCGTCTCGCTCGGCACCAGCGGTCCGGGCGCGACCAACCTCGTGACGCCGATCTGCGACGCGATGATGGACTCAGTGCCGGTCGTGTTCATCACCGGCCAGGTCAGGACCGAGCTGCTCGGCACCGATGGCTTCCAAGAGGCCGACACGATCGGGATCACGATGCCGATCGTCAAGCACAGCTTCATGATTCAGCACCCGCTCGAGCTCCCGCGGTCGATCCACGAGGCGTTTCACATCGCGCGCACCGGCCGCCCCGGACCGGTCGTGGTCGACATCCCGCAGGATTTGAGCCGGGCCGACATCCCCTATGAGCCGGTCGACGACGTGCACCTGCCGGGCTACCAGCCGACAACCGACGGTAACCAGAAGCAGATCCGGATCGCCGCGAAGGCGTTGGCGAACTCGCGGCGGCCGGTCATCTACGCCGGCGGTGGGGTGATCTCGTCCAACGCGGGACCGGAGCTGGTCGAGCTCGCGACCTCGGATCGCTTCCCGGTGACCTGCACGGTGATGGGGCTGGGTGGTTTCCCGGCGCCCCACGAGCAGTGGCTTGGAATGCTCGGGATGCACGGGACGCGGACGGCCAACTACGCGATGGACGAGGCCGATCTGATCATCGCGATCGGCGCGCGATTCGATGACCGGATCACCGGCAAGCTGTCCGAGTTTGCGCCGCGCGCAAAGTTCATCCACATCGACATCGACCCGGCCGAGATCTCAAAGAACGTCCCGGCGCACATTCCGATCGTCGGTGACGCCCGCAACATCCTGCCGCGACTGACCGCCGAGTACCGGGCGCAGTCTCCTGACCCGGCACGGCTGGAAGAGTGGTGGACGCGGATCCGGACCTGGCAGGAGCGCCACCCGCTCGGGTACGAGGATTCACGCGATAGCGAGATCAAGCCGCAGTTCATGGTCCAGTCTCTGTATGAGGCGACCGGGGGCGACGCAATCGTCACTTCAGACGTCGGTCAGCACCAGATGTGGACCGCGCAGTACTTCGATTTCGCCAAGCCGCGTCACTGGATCAACTCGGGCGGACTCGGAACGATGGGCTTCGGCCTGCCGGCGGCGATGGGGGTGAAGGTGGGCTGCCCGGACGAGACCGTGGTCTGCATCGCCGGCGACGGCTCGGTGCAGATGAACATGCAGGAGCTCGCGACCTGCGCCCAGGAGGGGATCGCGATCAAGGTGTTCATCATGAACAACGGGTATCTCGGGATGGTCCGCCAATGGCAGGAGCTGTTCTGGGACAAGCGCTACAGCCAGGTCGAGATGGGCCAGTGGCCGGACTTCGTCAAGCTCGCCGAGGCCTACGGCGCGACCGGCATCCGGCTGCAGGACAAGCGGACACTGGTGGCCGACATGCGCGAGGCGCTCGCGACCGAGGGCCCGGTGCTGGTCGACGTGCGGGTCACACGCGAGGAGAACACGTACCCGATGATCCCGGCGGGCCAGCCGGCCAGGAACATGGTGGGGTGAGCTACGCGATGGGAGAACCCGGAACCAAAGAGGTCCTGTCGCTAGATGAGCTCGAAGCGGTCGCCGGTCTGCGGACCGGTCGCAAGCACATCCTGTCGATCCTGGTCGAGAACAAGCCCGGCGTCCTGACCCGGATCGCCGGTCTGTTCGCGCGCCGCGGCTTTAACATCGACACACTCGCCGTCGGCCCGACCGACGACGAACGGCTGTCGCGGATCACGCTGACGCTAGACGGCGCCGTACACCCGATCGACCAGGTGACCAAGCAGCTGCACAAGCTCGTCAACGTGCTCAAGATCCGCGACCTGGAGCCGGGCGAGACGCTCGCGCGCGAGCTGGCGCTGTTCAAGGTCAACGCGGACGGCGCGGCGCGCTCGGAGGTGATGCAGATCTGCGAGATCTTCCGCGCCAAGGTCGTCGACGTGACCAAGCGGTCGGTCGTGATCGAGGTCACCGGTGCGTGTGACAAGGTCGACGCGTTCGAGGCGCTGGTACGCCCGTTTGGCCTGATCGAGATGGCGCGCACGGGCGAAATTGCGATCTCCCGCGGGCGCGGGGAGACCTAGATCCCCTCGAGGGCGCGATCGACGCCGGAGGTTGGCCTCGGTTCGGCGTGGCTCGAGCCTCGGTTCCTGCAACGCCTCGAGCACCGTCTTGCAGCCGGCCTGAAGCGCGCCCGGGCGACCGGACGGGTCACGCTCGTCAGCACCTCCGGCCGGGCGGTGCGACCGATCGACCCGACGGCGGCGGTGGCGGCATCGCGGAGCGCCGGCGAGCAGTGGTTCTGTACAGAGCAGCCAGACCGCGAACGGTCGGCGCTCGCCGCGCTTGGCAGTGTGCGTTCGCTCGAAGCGCGCGGCGTCGATCGATTTGCCACGATCGCGCGCGCGTGGCGCGAGCTGGTCGCCGAGTCGCTGGCGGATCCCTGCGATGGTCCACCGGGCTCCGGATTGTCGGCGGTGGGTGGGTTTGCGTTCGCTGACGATGGCGGCGCGAGTCCCCAGTGGACCGGCTTTGAGCCCGCGTCGCTGACCGTTCCGGAGCTGTCGCTCGCGCGCCGCGGCGATGAGTCGTGGGTGACTCTGAACGTCGCGATCGCACCCGACGACACCGCGTCGGAGCTCGGCGACACGGCAGATCGACGGCTGAGCAGCGTGCGCGAGGTGCCGCTGCCGCTGCTCGACCCGGCGCCGACCGGCCACTACGAGGTGCTGAGCCCGATGCCGCCCTCGCACTACGAGGAGGCGGTCGCGCGCGCCGTCGAGCGGATCCGAGCCGGCGAGCTGGAGAAGATCGTGCTCGCGCGCGAGGTCGAGGTTCATGCCCCGGGCCCGCACGACGCCGCGGCCGTGATCGGTGTCCTGCGCGAGGCGTTCGGCTCCTGCTACGTGTTCGCTGTCGGCCGCGGAGACACGACCTTCATCGCCGCCAGTCCGGAGCTGCTGTGCAGACGCGAAGGCCAGCGCGCGAGTACCGTCGCGCTCGCGGGGTCGACGCGCCGCAGCGCCGATCCGGCGGTCAATAACCACCTCGGCGAGCAGTTGCTGCAAAGCGTCAAGGATCGCGAGGAGCACGCCGTCGTGATGCGGCGTATCGCGCGGACGCTGCGCCCCCACGCCGTCTGGGTCACGTGCCCGTCGGAGCCGGTCGTCGTCCAGATCGCCAACATCCAGCACCTCGCGGCGCCGATACGCGCCCAGCTTGCGTCACCACTGGGCGCAATCGAGCTCGCGGGCCTGTTGCACCCGACGCCGGCGGTCGGCGCCGAGCCGCGGTCTGCGGCCGACAGGCTGATCCCAGCGCTCGAGGGGTTTGACCGCGGCTGGTACGCCGGGCCGGTCGGCTGGACCGACGCCGCCGGCGACGGGGAGTTTTGCGTCGCACTGCGCTGCGCGCTGCTCCGCGGGACGGTGGCGACCTGCTACGCCGGCTGTGGGATCGTCGGCGACTCCGATCCGGCGTCCGAGCTCGCCGAGACCGAGATCAAGCTCCAGGCGTTGCTGCCCGTGCTGGCTGGCTGAGGCCTTCTTGGCCTTCGGGGCGGCCCGCGGGTTGCGGTCGGATTGGGCGATCGAAGAGGAGGAGTGCCGGCGGAGGCTGCAGGACGTAGAAAATCCGCACCGGCCGACCGGATTTTCCACGAAACGCGGCGTGAGCGCGACGAACGTGGAAAATCCGCGCCCGTGCTGCGGATTTTCCACGAATTGCGTGCTGGGCCGCCCCGCACGCGCTCCCTTCGAAAGCTAAATGGAGCACGTCAACGTCCGGGCGCTAGCCCTGGTCGAGGCGACCCAACGCCTCGAGCACGAGGTCGCTGACCCGCCTGTGCAGCGCGAGGTTCTCGCGGCGATCGGTGCGCACCTCGATGATCGTCGTCGTGTTCGAGGCCAGTGAGCCTTCGACCGCGGCGCTCAGCTGCGCCGGCGTCGTGACGCGCTCGTAGCCGCACCCGTACAGCGTCGCCGCGTGCTCAAACTCGAGCCCGTGCGGCGTCGCGACGTGCTCCTCGAACGCGTCGGTCTCGCCGGCTACCGCCAGGAAGTGGAAGATCCCGCCGCCGTCGTTGTTGAGCAGCACGATCGTCAGCGCCGGCCCAAGGCGCCGGGCGGCGAGTAGGCCGCCGATGTCGTGCGCTAGCGCGACGTCGCCGATCAGCAGCACCACCGGTCCATCGCCGGCCGCCGCGGCGCCAAACGCGCTCGAGACGGTGCCGTCGATCCCGTTGGCGCCACGGTTGGACAGAACGCGCGGGGGGTCGGCTCGCGCCGGTGCGAACTCCTCGACGTCACGGATCGGCATCGAGGAGGCGACGAACAACGTCGCGTCGGCGGGCAGCGACTCGACGAGTCTGGCCGCCACGAACGGCTCGGACAGCTGGTCGCCGAGCCCGGCGGTGATCGCATCCGCGGCGCAGGTATCGGCCGCACGCCACGAGGGCAGCCAGTCGGGTGCGGCCGAGACCACCTCGCTGCCGCTCATACCCGCGAGCAACGCGCGGGCCGGCGCGCTGACACGGAGCCCGACGACGGAATCGGGGTCCTGCCAGCTGTCGTCGGGGTCGATCGCGATCTGCGCCGCGTCGAGGCCCGCGAGCCACGCGCGGAGCGGCTTCGAGGTCGGCAGGTCGCCGACCCGGAGCACGAACTGCGGACGATGGGAGTCCGCGAACCGCCGATCGCGCAGGAGCAGGTCGTAGTGCGCGATCGCCGCGGGGCCGCTCCGGGCTCCCGACAGCGGATCGGCTAGTAGCGGGATCCCCGCGCGGGCCGCGAACTCGGCGAGCT
The DNA here is from genome assembly GCA_963768015.1 of uncultured Solirubrobacterales bacterium. Classification (GTDB taxonomy): domain Bacteria; phylum Actinomycetota; class Thermoleophilia; order Solirubrobacterales; family Solirubrobacteraceae; genus Palsa-465. The sequence continues at coordinate 46,166 of CAVYGK010000002.1, read as the reverse complement.
GCACGGCTGCCTCGGGGTCGCGCTCCTGGCGGCCGGCGACGATCACCACGCGCCCGAAGGGATGCGACCCGCCCGCCGGAGCGCTCTGCGGCGGCCGATCGAACTCGACGTACGGCCGCTCGCGGTCGCGGCCGGTGGTGTCGTCGGGCAGCGGCTGATCGAGCACCAGCGGCTCGCGCAACGGGAAGTTCAGGTGCACCGGTCCGGGCGGGCCGGCGAGCGCGGTCCAGTACGCGCGGCAGGCCAGCGTCCTGACCCACCGCAGTCGTTGCGGCGACCCGTCGTCGACCCCGACCTCGAAGAACCACTTGACCGCGTCGCCATACAGCTTGAGCTGGTCGATCGTCTGCCCGGCGCCGACCTCGCGCAGCTCCGCCGGCCGATCGGCGGTCAGCACGATCAGCGGGACGCGCGCCTCGCTTGACTCGATCACCGCCGGCGCGAGGTTCGCCGCCGCGGTGCCCGACGTGCAGGTCACCGCGACCGGTCGTCCCGACGCCTTCGCGGCGCCGAGCGCGAAGAAGCCGGCGCAACGCTCGTCGAGATGCGACCAGCATCTGATTCGCGGTTCACGCACGAGCGACAGGACTATCGGGGTGCAGCGCGAGCCCGGCGAGGTGCACGCGTCGCGCATGCCACAGCGCGCGAGCTCGTCGCAGAACGCTCGCAGCAGCATGTATGAGTCGGTTGCGGTCATGATGTCGGCGGTAATGGCGCCCACGCTCGTGTTGCTCCACGGCTTCACGCACACCGGCGCGAGCTGGGACGCGGTCAGCGGCGCGCTGCCCGAAACCTACCGTCCGCTGGCCCCAGACATCCGCGGCCACGGCACAGCCTCGGCGCTCGTGCCGGTCGACCTCGAGCACGTGATCGACGATCTCGATCGGCGCGCGCCGGGCTCGTTCACGCTGGTCGGATATTCGATGGGCGGGCGGATCGCGCTCCACGCCGCGCTTGCGCTGAGCCCCCGGGTGGAGCGCTTGGTGCTGATTGGTGCGAGCCCGGGGATCGCCGATCCGATGCAGCGCGCCGACCGGCGCGAGCGCGACGAGCGGCTCGCGGACGAGATCGAGCGGTCCGACATCGAACGGTTCGCGCGCGACTGGGCCGCCAACCCGGTGCTCGCCGATCAGCCGCCAGCCGTGGCCGCGGCGATCCACACGGACCGGCTGCGCAACTCTCCGGCCGGGCTGGCGCGCGCGCTCCGCGGGCTGGGGACCGGCGCGCTGCCGTCGCTGTGGGATCGCCTCGGCGAGCTGGCGGTCCCGACGACGCTGATCGTCGGCGAGCGCGACCGGAAGTTCCTCGAGACTCGCCACCGCCATGGCGGGCGAGATCGAGCAGGCGCATGTGATGATCGTCCCGCTGTCCGGGCACAGCGTCCACCTCGAGCGGCCCGACGCGGTCGCGACCGCGATCGTCAGCCGTCGCGATACCAGGACACCAGACCCTCGCCGAGCCCCGGGCCGCGGGGAACGTCGATCTGTCCGTTGACCGCCGGCAGCGGATCTTCGCGGTCGGCGAACTGCCCCAGGGTCGCGAGTCCGCACGGTCGATCGGGCCCAATGGCGGCGGCTGCGTGTAACGCCGCGGCGATCCCGAGCGGGCCGTCGAGCGTCGATGCGAGGTAGACCCGGTAGCCCGCCCGCCGCGCGCGGGCGGCGGTCGCGATCAGGCCGGTGATCCCGCCGCAGCGGCCGATCTTCAGGCAGGCGGAGTCGCAGGCCTGGCGGTCGAGCGCGCCCGGGGTCGCGGCGCTTTCGTCGATCGCGAGCGCGACTCCGGTCTGGGGCGCCAGCTCGCCGATCTGGTCGACGCCGGCAACCGGTTCTTCGCACAGTTCCAACCCGGCCGGCTCGAGCACCCGCAGCGATGCGAGCGCTTCCGGCGGCGACCACGCTCCGTTCGCGTCGAGCCGGATCTGGAGATCGGGGCCGGCGGCCGCGCGAACGGCCGCGAGCCGACCGGCGTCGTCGCCGATCGCCACCTTCAGCTTCAGGCACCCGAACCCGGCGGCGCGCGCGCCCGCTGCTTCGCGTGCCGCGCCGGCGCGGTCAGTGGCGACGATCGTCGCGTTCACCGCCACAGGGGCCGGATCGTCGGTACCCAGCAGCCGCCAGACGGGCGCGCGAGCGCGACGTCCGGCGAGATCCCAGAGCGCGAGGTCGATCGCGGCGATCGCCTGTGGGAGCACCGCGGCCGAGGCGCACGCCGCCAGCAGCTCGGCACGCTCGCCGCCGTCCGAGGCAGCGAGCAGCGGCCGGCAATCCTCGAGCGCGGCGAGCACATCGTCGACGGTCACGCCGTCGTAGCCCGGCAGCGGCGCCGCCTCCCCGTAGCCCGGGACCCGATCATCGGCCTCGAGTCGCAGCAGGACCAGGGGTCGAGCGCTGACGGAGTCGCGCGACGAAACAAAAGGCGCGCGCAAGCGCGCCTCATAAACAGAGATGTTGACTTTCATCGGCTGAGCAACAACCCGGCCGACAACAGGATGCAGAAGGCCAGTTGCAGCATCCCGGTTTGTGCCAGGGCCTGATTCAGCGATGGCCCGTCAGTGTGGTTGCGCACCGTGCGCACGACGCGCGCGGCGAGCGGGAGCGTGAGCCACGGCAACAGCAGCCACGGCTTCAGCGGCCCGAAGATCCAGGTGATAGGCGCGAGCAGGAACGCGAGGTAGACGATCACCGCGTACAGGATCCGGGTCCGGTGCCGGCCGATCCGCACCGCGAGCGTGCGCTTGCCCGCTCGGCGGTCGGAGTCGATGTCGCGGACGTTGTTGACGACCAGAATCGAGGCGGCCAGCAGCCCGACCGGGACCGCCAACGCGAACGCCTCCCACTCGAGGTGCGTGACCTGCACGAAGTACGAACCGGCGACCGCGACGATTCCGAAGAACAGGAACACGAACACCTCGCCGAGGCCCTCGTAGCCGTACGGGCGCGGTCCGCCCGTGTAGGCGACGCCGGCGAGGATCGACGCGGCGCCGACCAACAGCAGCTCCCAGCCGGCGACCGCGATCAGGTATGCGCCGGCCAGCACGGCGAGACCGAACGAGACGTAGGTCGCGACCAGCACCTGCTTGGGCGGGACGAGACCGCCGGCCGTCACCCGCACCGGACCGAGCCGGTCCTCGGCGTCAGCCCCGCGCCGCGCGTCGGAGTAGTCGTTGCTCAGGTTGGTGCCGACCTGGATGAACACCGCCCCGAGCAGCGCGGCGACAAACCGCAGTGGGTGAAAGACGTGCTCGAAGCCGGCCAGCGCCGTACCGACCAGGACCGGTGCGACGGCCGCGGGGAGCGTCCGCGGACGGGCCGCCATCAGCCAGATCCTCACCCCGCTCGGGGCCGCGGCGGCGTGCTGCGCCACGATTACGGCCGCCGCGGAAACTTCGAGAAGTCGACCGGGCGCTTCTCCAGGTACGCGTCGCGCCCCTCCTGTGCCTCCTCGCTCATGTAGAAGAGCAGGTTGGCGTCATGGGCGAGCTGCTGGATCCCGGCGAGCCCATCCTCGTCGGCGTTGAAGCTCGCCTTCAGCATCCGCAGCGCAAACGGCGACATCGCAAGCATCTCGCGACACCACTTGACGGTTTCGGACTCGAGCTCGTCGAGCGGCACGACGGTGTTGACGAGCCCCATCTCGAGCGCCTCGTGGGCGTCGTACTGGCGGCACAGAAACCAGATCTCCTTGGCCTTCTTGGGCCCGACCAGGCGCGACAGCACGCTGGCGCCGAAGCCGCCGTCGAACGAGCCGACCTTCGGGCCGGTCTGGCCGAAGCGCGCGTTGTCGGCGGCGATCGTCAGGTCGCAGACGACGTGCAGGACGTGGCCACCGCCGACGGCGTAGCCGGCCACCATCGCGACCACTGGCTTTGGCAGCCGCCGGATCTGGACGTGCAGGTCGGTCACGTGGAAACGCCCGACTGCCTGCTGCGCGCCGGCGTTGGCGGGATCGGCGCCGGTCACGTAACCGCCGCGCTGCCCGCGGACGCGCTGGTCGCCGCCGGAGCAGAACGCATCGGGCCCCTCGCCGGTCAGAATCACGACGCCGACAGTCTGGTCTTCGCGGGCGCGCTCGAACGCGTGCGAGAGCTCGATCACCGTCTCGGGGCGGAACGCGTTGTGGACCTCGGGGCGGTTGATCGTGATCTTTGCGATCCCGGCGCCGTCGCGCTCGCCCTCGCCTAGCTCGTAGCGGATGTCCGTGTACTCGCCGACCGGCTGCCAACTGATGCTCAAGGAAATGCTCCTGTCGTGGTGAGACCTGCGAGGACTCTACGCAAGCAGGGTGAACTTCAGCCTTGGATGATCGGACCGGACTTTCGTTAGGTGACCCTAATATCGTGGGCCGAAGTGTGTTAGGTTGCCCTAAGAGTGCGCGTGACGCGTAAACAGATCGGGTGGGGCGCGGCGGGTGTCGCGCTCGTGGGGTTGCTGGTCTGGCAGTTCGCCGCTGCCGCCGGGGGGACGCCGGATCCGACCAACCCGAACACGCACCTGAGCCACTTCGCGGTCGTGCTCGATAGCGGGATTCTGGTGCTGCGCGAGGGGCTCGAGACGATCCTCGTGTTGACCGTGCTGACGGCGAGCATGCGGGGCGCCGACCGGACTTATCGCAAGCCGCTCGCGTTTGGCGCCGGGACCGCGTTTGGCGCCGCCGTCGCGACCTGGTTTGTCGCAATCGCGATCACAAACGCGGTTGGTCCCGGGAGCCTCGACCTACAGGCGGCGACGGGCCTGTTGGCGATCGCGGTCCTGCTGGTGGTCATGAATTGGTTCTTTCACCGCGTCTACTGGACCGGCTGGATCTCGCACCACAACAAGCGTCGCAAGGAGATCGTCGCGGACGCGCCCTCGGCGGGTGCGCGCCGGACGATGCGCGGACTGGCATTGCTGGGCTTCACATCGGTCTACCGCGAGGGGTTCGAGGTCGTGCTGTTCCTGCAGGCGCTGCGGCTGCGATATGGGTCCGGGGTGGTGCTCGAAGGCGTCGCGCTCGGGCTGCTGTTCGTGGCCGTGATCGCCTACCTGACGTTCGGGCTCCAGGCGCGGCTGCCGTATCGCCGGATGCTGGTCGCGACCGGCGTGATGCTGGGCGTCGTGCTGCTGGTGATGGTCGGTGAGAGCGTGCAGGAACTCCAGCAGGCCGGCTGGCTCGGGACCACGTCGCTGCACGTGGCGATCCCCGGCTGGATGGGACTCTGGTTCTCGATCTTCCCCAATGTTCAGACTGTGGTGGCGCAGGCCGCCGCGGCGGCGTTCGTGCTTGGCTCCTACTTCTTGGCTGAGGAGCTCAAGGTGCGCCGCCCGCGGCGGCGCGGTTCGAGCGCCGCCGTGCGCGCGAGTGCGCCGCCGACCGTCGGCGCGCCCGTACCGTTTTAATCGCTGAGCGTGATGGAAGTGTGGGTGGCGCGTGCAGCGCGCCAAGCAGGCGAGCGGTCCGCTTTGCTGACGGCCGACGGCGAGGCGGTCAGCTACGCGGAGCTGTACGCACGCGTGGCACGCGTCGCGGGCGGGCTCGCTGAGCGGGGCGTCGGTGCCGGCGACCGCGTGGCGCTCGCGCTGCCGAGCGCGCAGCTCGTGGTCGCACTGCACGCCTGCACGTTGATCGGGGCTGTTGCGGTGCCGATCGACCTGCGGTTGACCGCCGCCGAGCGGTCGCTGAGGGCCGCCGGGTGCAAGCTCGAGCTCGCCGAGCTGGCGTTTGGCGAGCCGGTTTCGCCCACGCGGAGGATGACCGACGAGACGGTGACCGTGATGTTCACGTCGGGCACGACCGCCGGTCCCAAAGCGGTGGCGCTCAGCTATGACAACTGGCTGTGGAACGCGCTCGGTTCGGCGCTTGCCCTGGGGCTCGACCCGCACGAGCGGTGGCTGTGTCCGATGCCACTCGCGCACGTGGGCGGGCTGTCGATCCAGCTCCGGAGCGCGATCTACGGGACCACGGTGCTCTTGCACGAGCGTTTCGAAACCGCGGCGGTGCTGGAGGCGCTGATGGACCCTGGCGAGCGCGTGACGCTCGTCTCGCTCGTGCCGACCATGCTCAGCCGGCTGCTCGACGCGGGACTCCACGAGCCGCCGACGCTGCGCCGCGCGCTGCTGGGTGGCGGTCCGATCGCCGGCTCGCTGCTCATGCGCGCACGCCACGCCGGTGTCGATGTCGCGCCCTCGTATGGGATGACCGAGGCTTGTTCTCAGATCGCGACCGACGGCTGGCCGTTGCTGGGCGTCGAGGTCCTCACCGGCGACGACGGCGAGGTGCTGGTGCGGGGCAAGACGGTGGCGCGCGGCGCGCTGGCGCCCGACGGGTGGCTGCACACGGGCGACCGCGGACACTTCGACGAGGTCGGCCGGCTCGTGATCGCCGGCCGGATCGCCGACACGATCGTCACCGGGGGCGAGAACGTTGCCCCGATCGAGGTCGAGGACGTACTGCTCGACCATCCCGAGGTGCTCGAGGCGGCGGTCTTCGGTAGGCCCGACCGCGAGTGGGGTGAGCGCGTGACGGCGTGGGTGGTGGCGCGCGGCCCGGTCGAGCCGGAAGAGCTTCGCACCCACTGCGCGGCTCGGCTCGCACCGTTCAAGGTGCCCAAAACGTTCGAGCTCGTGACCAGCATCCCGCGCGGGCCGACCGGCAAGCTGCTGCGCCGCGAACTGGAATAACGCGCCAGGCCGATGTGACGTCGTTTGATGTGACATCGTTTGCCGTTAGATGGCCGCCGAGCTCACGATCGAGCAGCTCGCAGCGCAGTCCGGGATGACGGTGCGCAACATCCGCGCGCACCAGGCGCGCGGGCTGCTGGCGCCGCCGGAGGTTCGACTCAGAGTCGGCTACTACGGTCCTGAACACCTCGCGAGGTTGAAGCTGATCCGTGACCTGCAGGGCCAGGGGTTCAACCTCACCGCGATCAGGCACCTCGTCGATGAGCGCAGCGGCATGTCCGAGCGCCTCGAGCATTTCCGTCAGGCACTGATCGAGCCTACCGGCGCCGAGCGGCCTCAGACGCTGACCGCCGACGAGCTCGGGCGCCGCTTCAGGGTCGATCCGGTTCAGGCGCCGCGGGTCCTGGAACGCGCCCAGCGGCTGGGCGTGTTGGTCGCGACCGACGACGGCCAGTTTGAGGCTCCGAGCCCATCGTTGCTGGCGGTCGCCGAGCGGGTCGTCGCCCGCGGTGTGTCGCTCGACGGCGCGCTGGCGGTGTTCGAGCAGATCGTCGAGCAGTGCGATGCGATGTCGGCGGCGTTCGTGAAGCTGTTCATCGACGAGGTGTGGCAACCGTTTCTGGCGGCCGGGATGCCCGAGGCACGTTGGCCCGAGATCGAGCGGTCGATCGATCAGCTGCGGCCGCTCGCGACCGACGCGCTGGTGTCGATCTTCGGGCAGCGGATGAGCGCGCAGATCGATACATCGTTCGGCGAACACCTGGGCGAGTAGGGTGAAAGACGCGATGAGCGCAATTGAGCCCGACGAGCAGCGAGCGGTCAGCCGCCAGATGTGGGAGCAGGCGGCCGCCGCCTGGGGCAAACACGCCGACCGGATCGGGACCTGGGGGATGCCGGTTTCGGTCGCGATGGTCGAGGGGCTCGCGCTGCAGCCCGGCGAGCGGGTGCTGGAGCTCGCGGCCGGACCGGGCGACACCGGTTTGATGGCGGCCGAGCTGATCCGCCCCGGCGGGACGCTGATCAGTAGCGACGGGGCCGAGGCGATGGTCGCGGTCGCCCGCGAACGCGCGGCCCAGGCGGGACTCGACAACGTCGAGTTCAAGCAGCTCGAGCTCGAATGGATCGATCTCGAGACGGCGAGTGTCGATGCCGTGCTGTGCCGCTGGGGGATCATGCTGATCGTCGACCCCGAGGCCGCCGCGCAGGAGATGCGCCGCGTCCTGAAGCCCGGCGGACGAGCCGCGCTGGCGGTCTGGGACGACCCGGAGCGCAACCCGTGGGCGACGATCCCCAGCCGCACGATGATCGAGCTCGGCCACACCGAGCGGCCCGATCCGAATGCGCCGGGAATGTTCAGGCTCGCCGGCGACGGCGTGCTACAGGAGTTGCTCGAGTCGGCCGGGTTCCTGGATGTGGAAGTGCGGCGGGTGGCGATGGAGCGTCCCTATCGAGCCGTCGACGAGTTCGTCGACGAGACGCTCGAGATCTCGCCGATCATGGGCAACGTGTTTCGCGAGCTGAGTGACTCCCAGCAGCGCGAGGCTCGCGACCGGATGATCGACGCGCTCGCGGAGTTCACCGGCCCCGACGGAGCGCTGCGGCTGCCCGGTAGCTCGCTGGTCGCGTTCGCGACGGCTTAGAGCAGACCGCGGTCCGCGTCGCGACCGCCTAACACGGACGCGCCAAAACCGACGCGCAAGCGATGACAGCGATGTTGCAGGTTGGGACGCTCCTTGCAGGAGTTTTACGTCCGACCTCGACGTCGGACACTGTCGGCCATGCGCCATTCGATCTCCGTTGTGCTCACCACGGTTGCCGCCGTGCTCGCCGTCCCTGCCGCCGCGTCAGCTGACTTCGCTCACACGGTCGCGCCGGGAGAGTCGCTGTCGTCGGTCGCGGCGGCTGACGGCCTGTCAGTCGCGCAGCTTGCGGCGGCCAATGGCCTGTCTCCGACCGCCAACCTGATCTCCGGCTCGACGCTCCAGATCCCGGCACAGTCCGCGGGCGTTCAAGCAGCGCCGGTGACCGCCGTCACGGGCGGCGGCGATGGCGACTCGGACTCCGACGAAGCCGGAGCCGGGACGAGCCAGGCCCAGGCGGGCGCGACGCAAGGCGGCGCATATGTGGTGCAGCCGGGAGACACGTTGTCGGGAATCGCTGCGGCCAGCGGCATGTCCGTCGATCAGCTGGCGGCCGCCAACGGAATCGACCCGTCAGCGCCACTGCTGGCCGGGTCGACGCTCAACATCGGCGGCGGCGGCACGCAGGCGGCGCCCAGCGCATCGCAGAGCGCGCCGTCGGCGGGCTCATACGTCGTGCAGCCGGGGGACACGTTGTCGGGGATCGCTGCCGCCAACGGCTTGTCCGTCGATCAGCTCGCGGCCCAAAACGGCCTCAATCCGAATGGCAACCTGCTGGCGGGGTCGACGCTCAACATCGGCGGCGGCTCGGCGGCGTCGTTGACTGGGCAGCCGGAGTCCACTGGTGTGCCCGGCACCGGCGCGCAGCCAACGGCGGAGACGGTCAGCGCCCAGGAGGTCGGTCAGATCGCCGCGGCCAACGGCGTGCCATCGTCGCTCGCCGAAGCGATCGGCTACCAGGAGAGCGGCTTCAACAACGGCCTCGTGTCCCCGACGGGCGCGGCCGGGGTGATGCAGATCGAGCCGGCGACCTGGAACTACATCGGGCAGAACCTCGCCGGACCGCCGCCGCTGTCCCCATACTCGGCGTCGGACAACATTCGCGCCGGCTCACTGCTGCTGCGCTCGCTGCTGAATCAGACCGGCGGCGACCCGAGCATGGCCGCCGCCGGCTACTACCAGGGACTGCCGTCAGTCGAGCAGCACGGGATCTACCCGTCGACGCAGCAGTACGTCAACGACGTGATGGCGCTACAGCACCAGTTCGGCGGGCCGTAGGAGACCGGGGGGTGCGATCGCGTGGTTGCCGCAGCAGCCGCGAGGTCGCGCGCCCCGCGCCGAGGCAGCGCTCCGTGTAGCCTCCACGGCCCGTGTTCTACGACGACGACGCTGACCTCAACAAGCTCGACGGCAAGACCGTCGCGATCATTGGCTACGGCTCACAGGGCCACGCCCACGCGCTCAACCTCAAGGACTCCGGCGTTCAGGTCGTCGTCGGTCTGCGTCCGGACTCGAGCAGCGTCGCGAAGGCCCGTGGGCACGGGCTAGAGGTGCTGGATCCCGCCGATGCCGCGAGCCGCGGCGACCTCGTGATGATGCTGGTCCCCGACGAGTTGCACGCCAAGGTCTGGGAGGACGGGGTCAAGGACGGGATCGCAGCCGGCAACATGCTCCTGTTCGGGCACGGCTTCTCGATCCACTACGAGCAGATCGTGCCGCCGCCCGACGTCGACGTCGCGCTCGTCGCGCCAAAGGGCCCCGGCCACCTCGTGCGCCGCCAGTTCCTGGAAGGGTCGGGCGTGCCCGCGCTGGTCGCGGTCCACCAGAACGCCAGCGGCGACGCGCTGGCGGTCGCGCTCGCGTACGCGAGAGGAATCGGCGGAACACGCGCGGGCGTGATCGAGACGACCTTCAAAGACGAGACCGAGACTGACCTGTTCGGCGAGCAGGCGGTCCTGTGCGGCGGCGTCACCGAGCTCGTACGCGCCGGTTACGAGACGCTCGTCGACGCGGGCTACGACCCGCGGCTGGCGTACTTCGAATGCCTGCACGAGCTCAAGCTGATCGTCGACCTGATGTACGAGAAGGGGATCGCCGGAATGCGCTATTCGATCTCCAACACGGCCGAGTACGGCGACATGACCCGCGGCAAGCGAGTGATCGGGCCCGACTCTCGCCGCGCGATGAAAGAGCTGCTGGGGGAGATCCAGTCGGGCGATTTCGCCCACGAGTGGATCGCCGAAAACCGCGCCGGCCAGGAGAACTTCAAGCGCATGCGCGCCGAGCAGGCAAACCACCAGGTCGAGACGGTCGGGCGTGAGCTGCGCGCGCAGATGGACTGGATCGACACCGAGTTCGAGGAGTAGTCACTCCCCTTCGCGGGGGAGGTCGCGTTCCCCGCATCGGAGGAGGCAGCGTGGACGCGCCGGTTCTACGCTCTGGGCGTGGATCGACCGCTGAACACCGCGCTCGGGTGGCGGATCCCGGATTGGGTACTCGACTACGTTCCGGTGGCGCTGATTGCGCTGTTCGGGCTGCTGACGGTCGCGATCAAGCGCGAACACTCCGGAGGGCGCGTCGTCGTGCTGGTGCTGGCAGTGGCGGTGATCACGGTTGCGCTGCTGGCGCGCCACCGTACGCCAATCCTGACGTTGGTCGCCGTCCTCACGGTGGCACTGGTAGTCGACTACGGACCGATCGAGACCCTGCCGGCGCTGCTGGCGGTATTCACCGTCGCCGAGTACTGCGACCGCGAGCAGGTTGCCGCCGCGACGGTGGCCGCGGCGATTGTGCTGGTCGCGACGCCGTTCGTGCACGCGGGGTCGCCCGGTGCGGGTTCAGTGATCTCGAGCCTGGTGCCGGTCGGGCTGGCGGTCGCGCTCGGGCTGTATCTGCGCACCCGTGCCGACTACATCATCGGCCTTCAGGAACGCGCGGCGCGCCTGGAGCGCGAACAGGAGCTTCGAGCGGGCCAGGCGGCGTCCGAGGAGCGCGTGCGGATCGCCCGCGAATTACACGACGTCGTCGCGCACAACGTCTCGCTGATGGTCGTCCAGGCCCAGGCGCTGGCGGCGACCCGCGGCGGCGACGCGGAGGAACGCGCGGCGCTTGGTCGACTCGCGGATCTCGGGCGCGGGGCGCTGTCGGAGATGCACCGGATGTTGGGCGTGTTGCGGCTTGAGAATGGCGGCGAGCCCGAGCGCGACCCACAGCCCGGCGTCCGCGACCTCGAGACGCTCGTGGCCCGGACCCGGGCCGCTGGTCTAGAGGTTGATCTCGAGGTCCGCGGTCAGCTGCGCGAACTTCCCCCCGGAGTCGACCTATCGGCCTACCGGATCGTCCAGGAGGCACTCACGAACGTCGTCCGGCACGCCGACGCGGCACACGCCGCGATCACGCTTGCGTACCGGCCGGGTGCACTCGACGTCACGGTCGTCGACGACGGGGTCGGATCGCGTGTCGGGCACGACCCCGGCGCCAGCGGCGGTCACGGACTGGTCGGGATGCGCGAGCGAGTCGCGCTGTTCGGCGGGGAGCTGGAAACCGGCGGGCGCGCCGATACCCGCGGCTATCGCGTGCACGCCGTGCTCCCGGTGAACTGACCGTGCCGACACTCCGCCTCCTGATCGCAGATGACCAGCCACTGATGCGTGCCGGGTTCAGAGCGGTGCTCGAGGCCACCGGGGAGATGGAGGTGGTCGCCGAAGCCGAAGACGGGCTCCAGGCCGTCGCGGCGGCGCGCGCCAGCCGTCCCGACGTGGTGCTGATGGACATCCGGATGCCGAGGCTCGACGGGATCGAGGCGATCAAACGGCTCCCCAACCAGCGCGTCCTGGTGTTGACGACGTTCGGGCTCGACGAGTACATCGTCGAAGCGTTGCGGGCGGGCGCGAGCGGGTTCATCACCAAGGACGTGCCGGCCGACGAGCTGGTCCGCGCAGTGCGCGTGGTCGCCGCCGGCGATGCGCTGCTGACGCCGGCAGTCACCCGTCAGCTGCTCGACCGGGTCGCGCGCCGGCTGCCGGCACCAGTGAGTTCGGGCCCCGAGGCGCTCTCGGAGCTGACCGAGCGGGAGCGGGAGGTGCTCGAGCTACTCGCGCGGGGGATGTCGAACTCAGAGATTGCCGAGGCGCTGGTCGTCGGTGACGCGACCGTGAAGACGCATGTGTCCAACGTGCTGCTGAAGCTGGGCCTGCGCGACCGGGTGCAGGCGGTCGTGCTCGCCTACGAGATCGGCCTCGTCCAGCCGGGCGGAACTTCGGTCTAGCCCGCCTCCGCCTTGCGGGGGAGACCGACCCTACGTTCCGCCTCACGGCCGAGCCGCCGGTCGCCCGCCCGGCCGACGACAGCCCCGCGCGGCGACCGTAGCGTCTCGCGGCATGAGTTCAACACCCACAATCATCGAGACCAGGGGCCTGACGAAGCGGTTCGGCGAACGGGTTGCGGTCAGCGACCTGGAGCTTTCAGTTCCGAGCGGCAGCGCGTTCGGCTTCCTTGGTCATAACGGCGCCGGCAAGACGACGCTGATCAGAATGCTCCTCGGGCTGACCACACCGGATCGCGGGACGATGCAGATCGTGGGCCGGCCGCTGCCGGCGCAGCGCGCAGATGCCCTGTCGCGCGTCGGCGCGATCGTCGAGGAGCCTCACTTCCACGCCCATCTCAGCGGTCGCGAGAACCTGCGCGTGATCGCCGCGGCTCGCGGACCCCAGGCGGGAGCGCGAATCGACGGGGCGCTCCGGCGGGTCGGCCTCAGCGACCGTGCCGGCGACCGCGTGCGGACCTACTCCCAGGGGATGCGTCAGCGACTGGGCGTCGCCCGCTGCCTGCTCGCCGACCCGGAGCTGCTGATCCTCGACGAGCCAATGAACGGGCTGGACCCCGGCGGGATCCTCGAGTTTCGAACGATGGTCTCGCAGCTGGTCGGTGAGGGCCGGACCGTGTTTCTGTCCTCGCATCTGCTCGACGAGGTCGAAAAGACCTGTCACGCCGCGGCGGTGATCGATCGGGGCCGGCTGATCGCCCAGGGCCCGATCGCGGACCTGGTCCGCGGGGACGATGCCGAGCTCGAGATCGGCTGCGGCGACCCCCGGCTTGCCGCCGACCTGCTCGACGGGCATCCGGCGGTCACGGCGGTCGAGGAGATGCCCGATGGCGTCCGCGTCGCGCTCGCCGCCAACGACGGCGTCGCCTCGATCAACGAGCGGCTCGTCGGCGGCGGTGTGCCGGTGTTCCGACTCGAGCCCGTGCGCGAGTCACTCGAGCAGCGCTTCTTGAAAATCACTTCCCGGATCGGAGAGGCCCAGTCATGACGTTGACGATCGCGCGCGAGATGTTCGCCGCTGAAATTCTCAAGCTGCGTCGCAACCGGGCGCTGATGGCGTTCGCGCTGCTGTTGTCGGTGGGGGTGGTGGTCCTGTTCTTCGGCTATAGGGCCGCCGAGCACGCGTCCAATCCGGACCGCTATGGCCCCGCCGGCGGATTGTGGGGGTTCGGCCGGGGCGTCAGCCTGCTCGGCCTCTACTTCGGGTCGTTGACCGCCGCGCTGATCGGCACCGAGGCAGCGACGGCAGACCTCTCGAGCGGCGTGTTCCGAGACCTGGTCGCAACCGGGCGCTCCCGGCTGTCGCTATTCGCCGTCAAGGCGCCGGCCGCGCTGTGCGTGACGCTCGTGTTCACCGGCGCCGCGTTTGCGCTCGTGACCGGTCTGTCGTTTCTGTTCGCCGGTGGCGGGCCCACTCCGAGCCTCGGCGTGATCGTGCAGTCGGCGGGCTGGATCGTGCTCGCCAACGCGGCCATCGTCGGGTTCGCGGTCGGGGTCGGGTCGCTCACCGGGTCGCGCGCCGTGACGCTCGTCGGCGTGATCGGCTGGCTGACGGTTGCTACCCAGCTGCTGTTGCAGGCACTTCGCTCGGCAGCGTCCGCGACGGTCTGCAAACTGCCGCCCTGGGCCACCTCGCGCCGGTGGCGGGCGGCGTCGCGGATCTCCAAATGGCGACCGGCGTTCGCGGTCGCGGTAGTCGCGGGCTGGCTGCTGGTCCCGCTGGCGTTCGGAGCGTGGCGGACGGTTGTGCGCGACGCCTAGGCTGCGGCGAGGCGTGGCAAACCGGGGGCCTCGACGACCCGAATATCCCACACCTCGACCCGCTACCTTCGTAGGCACATGGCGCAGACCGTGCTCAAGATCCCAGACGAAATCAAGCCGCTAGACGGGCGGTTCGGGTCGGGGCCCTCGCGGGTCCGTCGCGCGCAGCTCGAGTACCTCGCCGGTCCGGGCGCGGCGCTGATGGGTACGTCGCATCGGCAGGCGCCGGTCAAGCAGCTCGTGGCGCAGATCCGCTCTGGGCTCGCGGAGCTGTTCGAGCTCCCGGACGGTTATGAGGTGATGCTCGGCAACGGCGGCACGACCGCGTTCTGGGACGCCGCGACCTGCTGCCTGGTCCGCGAGCGCGCGCTGCACCTCGCGTATGGCGAGTTCTCGTCGAAGTTCGCGCGCTGCACGGGCGCCGCGCCGTTCCTCGCCGACCCGATCGTCGTCGAGGCAGAGGCCGGCGACGCGCCAGAGCCGACGAGCGACCCGGCCGCGGACGTGATCGCCTGGGCCCACAACGAAACCTCGACTGGCGTGATGGTCCCCGTGACCCGCCCGCCCGACGCCGGATCGGCGCTCGTGCTGATCGACGCCACCTCGGCGGCCGGCGGGCTCCCAGTCGAGATCGCCGACAGCGACGTCTACTACTTCGCACCGCAGAAGGGGTTCGCTTCCGACGGCGGACTGTGGCTCGCGGTGGTGAGTCCGGCCGCGGTCGAGCGGATCGAAGAGCTCGCCGCGGCTCGCGCAGCGCGGTGGATTCCCGACTTCCTGTCGCTTTCGACGGCGCTCGAGAACTCGCGCAAGGACCAGACATACAACACGCCCGCGATCGCGACCCTGATCCTGCTGTCCGAGCAGCTGAAGTGGATGCTCGAGCGCGGCGGCCTCGCGGCGATGGTCAAGCGCACGACCGCGTCATCGAACATCCTGTACGGCTGGGCGGAAGCCAACGAGGTCGCGACGCCGTTCGTAGGCGACCCGGCCAAGCGCTCGCTCGTGGTTGGCACGATCGACTTCGACGAGCGCGTCGACGCCGCGGAGCTGGCCGCGACGCTGCGCGCAAACGGAATCGTCGACGTTGAGCCGTACCGCAAGCTCGGACGAAATCAGCTGCGGATCGCGATGTTTCCCGCGACTGACCCGTCCGATGTTCAGGCGCTGACCGCGTGCATCGACTGGGTGCTGGAGCGCGCATGAAGGTTTTAGTGGCCGAGAAGATCGGCGAGTCCGGTGTGGGCCTGCTCCGCGAGCACTTCGACGTCGACGTCGCCGCGGGCTGGAGCGCCGAGGAGCTCGACTCCCGGATCGGCGAATACGACGGAATCCTGATCCGCTCCGCCACGACGCTTGACAGCGACCGGCTCGCGAAGGCGCGGCGGCTGCGCGCCGTCGGCCGGGCCGGGGTCGGGGTCGACAACGTCGACGTCGATGCCGCGACCAAGCGAGGGATCGTGGTCGCAAACGCTCCCCAGTCGAACGTGATCACCGCCGCCGAGCACACGATGGCGCTGCTGCTCGCGCTGGCGCGCAACGTTCCGCAGGCACACGCGTCGCTCACCAGCGGCCACTGGGACCGCTCGAAGTTCTCGGGTGTCGAGCTATACGAGAAGACGCTCGGGATCCTCGGCTTCGGGCGAATCGGCCAACTCGTCGCCCAGCGGGCGAGGGGTTTTCAGATGCATGTGGTGGCGTTCGACCCGTACGTCGCCGCCGAGCGCTACCGCGAGCTCGGCGTCGAGCAGGCCGAATCCCCCGACGACGTCTACGCCGTCGCCGAGTTTCTCACCCTGCACCTGCCCAAGACCCCCGAGACCGAGGGATGGCTCAACGCCGAGGCGCTCGCCAAGTGCAGGGACGGCGTGCGGGTCCTGAACGTTGCCCGCGGCCAGCTGGTGGTGGACGAGGACCTGAAGGCCGCGCTTGACTCCGGCAAGGTCGCGGGTGCGGCGATCGATGTGTTTCGCTCAGAGCCGGTTACCGAGCACCCGCTGTTCGGCTACCCCAACGTGATCGTGACCCCGCACCTGGGAGCGTCGACCGCCGAGGCGACAGACCGGGCCGGCTACCAGGCCGCCGAGCAGGTGGTCGCCGCACTCACCGGGGGCGTGGTGACGAGCGCCGTCAACGTTCCCGCGATCCCGGCCGAGGACGTCGAGGTGCTCGGTCCCTATCTGCCGCTGTGCAACTCGCTCGGTCGGATTGCGGTCGCGCTTGCGGTCGCGCAGGGCTCGTCGGTCGACCGTATCCAGACCGACTACTTCGGGCGCCTCGCGGACCGCGACACGCGACTGCTGTCGATCGAGGTCCTGCTCGGGGTCCTCGCGGGCCACGTCGAGGAGGACGTCAACTCGGTCAACGCACCCGCGATCGCCGAGGAGCGCGGGATCCGCGTGGTCGAGACCAAACACAGCGTCGCGCGCGATTACAACGACTTCGTGCGGGTGTCCGTAACCGCCGGCGGGACGACCGTGCGGGTCGCGGGCACGCTACTCGGCCGGCGCAACCGCCCGCACCTGATCGAGGCCTGGGGCCAGCGCTTCGACGTGCAACTCGAAGAGCACGTGACGCTGTTCCGTTACCAGGACATGCCCGGCATGCTCGGCCGGGTCGGCACCGCGTGCGGGGGCCACGGCGTCAACATCATCTCGGCGGCCGTTGGTCGGCAGCCAGGGCAGGATCCCGCCGGGGACGGGCACCTCGCCGCGATGGTGATCACCACCGACTCGCCGGTGCCGGCCGAGGTCGTCGACGAGGTGGTCTCAAGCGACGGGTTCTTCGCCGGGGTGAGCGTCGCCCTGTAGGCGGTGTCGCGGCGCGCATCGGCGAGCGAGCTCGCGTGGTAGACCTCCGGTGTGATGGACAGCGCGTTGGAATCCGCCACGAGCCAGCTCCAGGGTCCGCCGGCGCTAGACGCCGCGACGATGTGCGAGGCGTTTCAGCTGACCGCCGCCGCGCGGGCGGACGAGGTCGCGCTGCGCACGATCAACGACGGCCTGCGGTTCACGTTCGCCGAGTACTCGAAGATCGCCCGCGAGCTCGCGGCCGGACTGCACTCGCTCGGAGTGCGCCGCGGCGACACGGTCGGCTTCATGCTCACCAACCGGCCCGAGTTTCACCTGCTCGACACGGCCGCGATCCACCTCGGCGCGACCCCGTTCTCGATCTACAACACCTCGTCGGTCGAGCAGATTGTCTTTCTGCTCGGCGACGCGGGTTGTCGCGTGGCGATCGTCGAGGCCGCATTCCTCGATCGGATGCAGGCGGCGATCGCGCAGACGCAAACGGTGGAGCAGTTGATCGTGCTCGATGCGGAGCTCGACGGCGCGCTGACGCTCGACGATGTCCGGCGGCTCGGCGCCGCCAACGACCGATTCGACTTCGAGGCGAGCTGGCGCGCGGTCAGTTCGAACGACGTGCTGACGCTGATCTATACGTCGGGCACCACCGGGCCGCCGAAGGGCGTTCAGCTGACACACGCCAACGAGCTCGCCCAGTGCAGAGGGCTTGCCGCCGCCGGCGGCTGGGCCGAGCTCGGCGGCGCGGCGATCTCGTTCCTGCCGAACGCCCACATCGCCGATCGCGGGCTACTGCACTACGGGCAGATGATCTGGGGGTTCACGATCACCACGCTGCCCGGATCCGACCCGCGTGTTCGAGCACGCGATCGACGCCCGGCCGACGAGGTTCGGTGCCGTGCCACGCGTCTGGGAGAAGCTGATGGCGGCGCTGCGAGCGGGGATCGACGCCGAGCCCGACGAAGCCAAGCGGACCGCGACCCAGAACGCGATCGAGCTCGGCCTACGCAAGGTCCGTACCGAGCAGGCCCGCGAGCCGGTCCCCGAGCAGCTCGCGCGCGCCTACGAGCAGGCCGACGCGGCGATCTTCTCGAAGCTCCGGGCTCTGCTTGGCTTTGACCGCTGCGACACGTACATCATCGGTGCGGCGCCGGCACCGCTCGAGTTGTTCGAGTTCTTCGCCGCGATCGGGATCCCGATCTGCGAGGTGTGGGGGATGTCGGAGCTGTCGTCAGTCGCGACGCTCGTGCCGCGCGACGACCTGCGATTCGGCACCGTCGGCAAGCCGCTGCCCGGAATCGAGCTGAAGCTCGCCGAAGACGGCGAGGTGCTCGTGCGCGGCGGGACCGTGATGGCCGGCTACCGCAACCAGCCGAGCAAGACCGCCGAGACGATCGACGCCGATGGCTGGCTGCGCACCGGCGACATCGGTTCGCTCGACGACGACGGCTTTCTGCGGATCATCGACCGCAAGAAGGAACTGATCATCAACGCGGCCGGCAAGAACATGTCGCCGGCCAACATCGAGCAGCACCTGAAGGCGTCGAGCCCATTGGTCGGTCAAGCGATCGCGATCGGCGACCGCCGGCCGTACAACGTGGCGCTGATCGTGCTCGATCCGGACGCCTGTGCGGCGTTTGCGGCGCGGCACGGGCTGGCGGATCCTTCGCTGGCGGCGATGTCGACGGAGCCGGCCGTGCTCGAAGAGGTCGCCGGCGCGATCGACCGGGCAAACTCGCATCTCAGCCGCGTTGAGCAGATCAAGCGATTCAAGATCCTCGATCGCGACTGGCCGCCCGCCGGAGACGAGCTGACGCCGACGATGAAGCTGCGGCGCAAGCCGATCGGCGAGAAGTACGCGGCGGAGATCGACGCGCTGTACGCGGACTAGTGCCTCGAGTCAGGAG
The DNA here is from genome assembly GCA_963768015.1 of uncultured Solirubrobacterales bacterium. Classification (GTDB taxonomy): domain Bacteria; phylum Actinomycetota; class Thermoleophilia; order Solirubrobacterales; family Solirubrobacteraceae; genus Palsa-465. The sequence goes on along the minus strand of CAVYGK010000002.1, from coordinate 27,071 downwards.
CTCGTGCTTCGAGCGCCCCTGAGACCTAGGCCGCCGCCCTGCGGGCCAGTGCTTGGGCGATCGTCGCGATCACCGCCAGCGGCTGGCGCTGAAGCTGCCACCAGGTGATGCGCACAACTACGTAACCGGCGGCGATGTATCGCTGGTCGCGCCGGCGGTCTGCCTCGAACGCCTGGCGGTTGCCGTGGGTGAGGTAACCGTCGACCTCGACGATCAGCTTTTGATCCGCCCACAGGAAGTCCGCGAGATGTCCACAAAGCATCACGTTGGCGAGCGGCTGCGGCAGCCCGGCTGCCCTGAGGTGCCGGCGCATGAGTTCCTCTGCGATCGAGCGGTCATACGTGCCGCCCTCTCGACGCATCGCTCTGACGATCGCCGCACCGCGGTGATTCCGGGGCGCTCGAGCCAGGGCGGCATTTAGCACAGCGTCGGTCAGCAGCCGCTTTGCCCGGGCCTCGCCGAACGCGTGCGCGAGCTCAGAGCTGGTGGCTTGGTCCGCGAAGTCGATCAGTGTCCGGGCCGGGGAGGTGAGACGGAGGTTTGAGCGGCTCGTGGTGTCTCGGGCGTCGAGTACGCTCGACTCGGTGCAGGCGCACGCGGGGTCGCGCACGCCGGTTGCAGCCGACGATCGTCACATCGATGGCTGAGCGCTCGGGCTCCGCCAATCCCCAAACGGCTCCCGCCGACCGGTGGCTCAGCACCGCCGTCGGTCCCAGCGAGAGCATCGCGGCGGACTCGCGCGCGAGCGCAATCAGCTCTGGGTCTCCGACGATGTAGACGCCGCGGTAATGCGCAACCAAGCGGCCGCGCTTGACGCGGGCGGCAATCGCATTGCGTGTGAGGCCGGCCGCGCGGAGCTGCTCGACGCTAATCGCACCATTCTGCTCTCGCGCGCAGACGCACGATCGCGTCTGGCATTACGTGAAAAAGCGGACCGGCGACCGGCGTACGTGTCGCACTGTGCGGGCCATAGCGAGCGCTACGCAGCACGTACGGGGAGCAGCGCAGCGCTTTTTCACGTTTGTCCCTGATGGATCGCGAGCATCAGGCGAAATGATCGGCGGCCGGCCGCACGCTGCCCCGAATTGGCACACATTTGACACACGCTGGTACTCTCAAGCCCGCATGGCGCTGTGCCTCGACCTTCGACTTCTTCTCCTCCCCCCTCGGGGGGAATAGCGCGTGGGCGGCCGCACGTAGCCGCGAGACCAGCACTCTGAAGAAGCGAAGTTCGAGAGACAAGGAGGCGGCATGACCAAGCCTGAGGACCCAGACCGAGTACTGATCTTCGATACGACGCTGCGCGATGGCGAGCAGTCGCCGGGGATCTCGCTCAACACACAAGAGAAGCTCGAGATCGCCACGCAGCTGGCGCGACTGGGAGTCGACGTGATCGAAGCCGGCTTTCCGATCACCTCGCCGGGAGACTTCGAGGCGGTCCAGGCGATCGCGCGGACCGACTTCGGGGTCGACGTGCCGCCGATCATCGCCGGGCTGGCGCGCACGCACGTGGCCGACATCGACGCGGCCTACAACGCGGTCAAGGACGCCCCACGGCCGCGGATTCACACGTTCATCTCAACCTCAGACATCCACATCCAGTACCAGCTGCAGACGACGCGCGAGGACGTCAAGGGTCAGGCGCGGGCCGCCGTCGCGCACGCCAAGCAGTACATCGACGACGTCGAGTTCTCGCCGATGGACGCGACCCGCGCAGAGCTCGAGTTCACCGCCGAGGTGTGCCAGATCGCGCTCGACGAGGGCGCGACGACGATCAACATCCCGGATACGGTCGGATATGCGGTCCCGGATGAGTACGCCGCCTATCTGCAGCGGCTCTACGAGCTTGTACCAGGCCTACGTGATGTCGTGCTTTCGGTCCACTGCCACGACGATCTGGGCCTGGCGGTCGCGAACTCCGTCGCCGGCCTGCGCGCCGGTGCCCGTCAGGTCGAGTGCGCGATCAACGGGATCGGAGAGCGGGCCGGCAACGCCTCGCTCGAGGAGATCGTGATGCTCCTGCACACGCGTCAGGATGAGATCGGTCTACGCACGGGAGCGGTCACGAAGGAGATCGCCCGGACCTCGCGGCTGGTCTCGCGGCTGACCGGCTACCCGGTGCAGCCCAACAAGGCGATAGTGGGTCGCAACGCGTTCGCGCACGAGTCCGGGATCCACCAGGACGGCGTGCTGAAGGAGCGCACGACATACGAGATCATGGACGCGACGACCGTTGGCCTGGACGCCAACTCGATCGTGCTCGGTAAGCACTCGGGTCGCCATGCGCTGGCCCAGGCGCTGTCCGAGTTGGGCTTCGAGCTCTCCGGGCAGGCGCTCGTGACCGCGTTCAAACGCTTCAAGGAGATCGCCGACAAGAAGAAGCAGGTGACCGCGATGGACCTCGAGGCGCTGGTCACTGACGAGCTGCGCGAGGAGATCGCGGGCTACCAACTCGAGTGGTTCGACGTCGAGGCCTCGACCAGGCGCCCACCACACGCGACGGTCGGCGTCCGCGGGCCTGACGGCGAGGAGCTCGTCGGCTCGTTCACCGGCGACGGTCCAGTCGACGCGATCTTCCACGCGATCAACGCGGCGACTCGGGTCGACGCCCGGCTGCGCGAGTTCCGGGTCGATGCGGTAACGGGCGGCCAGGACGCGCTCGGTGAGACGTCGGTTGTGTTGGAGGTCGGCGGCCTGGTCGGCTCCGGGCAGGGGGTCTCGACCGACATCCTCGAGGCCGGTGCGCGGGCTTACGTCCGCGCGCTGTCAAACGCGGTCCGCCGCCGGCGCGTGCTCGCCGAGGCCGACGCCATGACCGCCGACGCGCCGGAAGTTGTCACAGCGCCTTGAGCTCGGCCAATCCGGGCGGTGGGCAGCGGCTCCAGTCGACCAAGCGTCCGCGCGTGGTGACGACCTACCGCCGCCGCTGCCCACTCCGCACCCCCACGATCAGGACGTCGGCCCGGCATCGAATGGTGAAACGAACCTGCGCGGTGAAAGTTTCGCAGATTAGGTCGCGGCGCGCCCGCCGTCGGCGCCGATCACCTGTTACCAGCGCCCGCCGTCGGCGCCGATCAGCAGTCCCTGGCGGTAACCGGAAGACAGGACTCGAGTCCGGGGTTCCTCGGCCATGAAATTGGAGCCCATCGCGGCGGCGCACTCGGCGTTCGGCGCGACCGTCTTGACCGCCGCCCCGCGTCGCCGCAGCGCGAGCCCCTCGATCGAGGCGGCTGTGCGCGCGACGTTGCGCATCACTCGCAGCAGCGGGTGCGTGGGAGCGAGGCTCGCGGTCGGGTTCAGGCAGAGGATGTGCGTGTCGCGGCCGGCGGGCGCGGCGTCGAGGTTGGTCGGGCTCCAGACGCCACCATCGACGTAGTCGCGGTCGCCGATCCGTACCGGCGCGAACAGCCACGGCACCGTGCACGAGGCCTCGACGGCCTCGGCGACGGTCGCCGTCGGCGCGCCTGGGCTCCCGAACACGACCCGGCGTCCGGAATTGCGGTCTACCGCGGTCACGCGGAGGCGACCGTCGAAGCGGGCCGCCGACTGCTGGACCTGGTGACGCAATTGGGCGAGCGTATCCGGCGGGTGGGGGAGCCCCCGGAGCAGGATCGCTCGAACGAGCGCCCCTCCCGGCGCCGCGACGCCGAGCGCCAGCGGCGCGAACGTCGACCCGGCGGCCAGCGCGACCGAGCCCGCCCGTCGCGCTGCTGCGAACGCAGCGACCGCGAGGCTCCGGGCCGGCTGCGAATGTCCGATCTCGACCTCGGTGCTGACGGCCGAAGGTCGTCGCGGCGGTCGCCCGGCGACCAGGTGGGCGGCCACGATCGCGCCGGCCGAGGTGCCGACGAACGACTCGCAGTCGCGCATGTCGAAGCCGGTCGCGTCCTCGATCCCGGCCAGTAAGCCCATCATCCAGGCCTCCCCGAGCACGCCGCCGCCACCGAGCACGAGCACATCGGGGCGCGAGAGCATTCCGGCAGCCTAGCGGCCGCCCCCGGACCGCTCAGGCTCGAGAGAGGTCGTTAGCATCTACCGGCGAACTACGCGGGGGCATCGTTCAAACTGCTAGCGGGTCCGGCTCAGGGAGATGCTCAACGACACATCACGCCGGCGCACTGCCACCATGGTCGTGTGCCTCGTCGGCGCAGTTATCTGCGTTCTGCTGGGCGCTGCCAGCGGCACCGGCAGCGCCGCCAGCGGACCGCGCCCGGTCCCGATCCAGGTCCGATTGACCGGCACCAGCCAGGCGATCCCACGCTCTTTCTTCGGGCTCTCGATGGAGTACACCGGGGTCCCCTCCTACTCGCAGATGGGGCCGCTGTTTGACCGGGTGGTGGCGATGGTCCGGCCGCAGGACGGCAGCCGGATGCTGCTGCGGATCGGCGGCAAGTCGGCGGATCACTTCTACTGGGAGGTGCCGACAACGGGCGCGCCCCCGGGCGTGACCGAACTCGGTCAGCCATGGATGAATGACCTCACGTCGATCGTCGCGCGGGATCACATGCGCGTGATGCTCGACTTGAACCTCGCGGTGCACTCGCCGACGATGGCCGTGGCGTTCGCCAAGGCCGCGAACGCGGCGCTTCCCCGGGGAACCCTCGCGGGGCTCGAGATCGGCAATGAGCCGGATCTCTACACCCTCCAGAGGACCCTCCAGGTCGAGAGGATCGCAACCACGCTGAAGTCGGTCCCCAACAACTGGCAGCACGACTATTCGCCGGCGGACTACCGCCGCGACTACATCTCCTACGCCCGAGCGTTAAAGGCCGCGCTGCCGAACGTTCCGCTTGGTGGCCCGGAGGCGATCTCCTACCAGGTGCCATGGCTGTCGGCGATCGAGGGCCTCGGGCGGCTGGATCCGGGGTTCCTGACGATCCACCGCTATGCGTCGTCGAACTGCTGGCCAACCAGCTCGCCGTTTTACCCGACGATCGCGGTGATGCTCAGCCCGGCAGCCTCCGCCGGCCTCGCCGGCACGGTTCGCGGGGCGGTCACTTACGCCCACGTGCGACATCAGGCGCTGCGGCTGACGGAGGTCAACTCGATCAGCTGCGGCGGCAACACGGGCGTCGCGGACTCGTTTGCGACCGCGCTGTGGGCGCCCGACGTGCTGTTTCAGATGATCAGCGAGGGCGTCGACAGCGTCAGCTGGCATATCCGGACGACGTCCGTCAACGCGCCGTTCGTGCCGTCCGGCCCAGGCATCATCGCCAAGCCCGAGCTCTACGGGCTGGCGGTTTTCGCCCAGATGTTCGGGAGCAACGCGTCGCTGCTGGGCACCAAGATCACAACCTCCGGCCCCTCGAACCTGAGCGCCTGGCCGGTCCGCTCCAGCCAGGGGCTGAAAGTCCTGTTGATCAACAAGAGTCCGCGCGCGGCCAACGTGAGGCTGGCGCTCGGCACCGGGTCCACGAAGGCTTTCGTCCGCCTGCTGCAGGCGCCGTCGATCAGCTCGTCACAGGGCGTCACGTTCGCTGGGCAGTCGATCGGTCCGAGCGCTCAGTGGCAAGGCACGCCGGTCGTGTCGACCGTCAAAGGCGCGCGCGGCTCGTTCGGGGTGGCCGTCCCGGGCTACAGCGCCGCACTGGTCACGTTCTAGGCGCTTAATATCTGCAGGGCCTGGTCGTGGATGCGGCCGTTCGATACGAGCGCGTCGCCGCTGTCGAAGGCGTCGCGCCCGCGCAGATCCGTGAACCGTCCGCCCGCCTCCTCGACGATCACCTTGATCGGCGCGAAGTCCCACGCGAAGCCGGTACCCACTGCCAGATCTGCCTCGCCGGACGCGACCGCGAGGTGGCCGTGCCCGCTATGCGGGCGCACGCGGGCAGTGGCGTCGGCGAGCGTCGCGAGCGGGTGGCCAGTGACGCCGCGCGCGAGCTGCTGCTGCCAGTCGTCTGCCACGGTCGCGTCGGCCAGTCGGCCGACGTCCGAGACGCTGATCCGCGACCCATCTTCAAACGCGCCAGCGCCGCGCGACGCCCACCACCGCCCGCCAAGCGCGGGCGCGCTGACGACCCCGACGACGGGGCGGCCGTCGACCGCGAGCGCGATCAGCACATACCACTCCGGATCCGCGGCCACGAAGTTCGATGTCCCGTCGATCGGGTCCAGATACCAGCGGTGATCGCCGTCGCCGCTCGCGCCACCTTCCTCGCCGAGGATCGCGTGTCCCGGCCGGCGGTCTCTTAGGAGCGCACGGAGCTCGCATTCGATCTCCCTGTCGGCGCTCGACACCGGGCTCCCATCCGCCTTGGTCTCGACCGCGAGCTCGGGGTCACGAAAGCGCCGCATAGCGATCGCGTCCGCCGCATCCGCCAGCCGCAGCGCAAGCTCGAGCTCGTCGCCCAAGGCGTCCATTCCCGGCTCACCGTAGCTGTACGTGATAGCGTACGCTTGTATGACGGTGGTCGACGAGCGCGTAATCGCCGCTGATGCACTTGGCGTTCGGATCAGGTCGCTGCGTGAGGCGATGGACCTGTCGCTCCGTGACCTCGCGGCGCGCTCGGGCGTCAGCGCGCCGATGCTGTCGCAGGTCGAGCGCGGCGAGACCAGTCCGACGCTCGCGGTCGCGACGCGAATCGCGCACGGGCTCGAGCTGCGGCTATCGCAGCTGTTGCGTCTCGACGAGGACGGAGCGGTGACAGTCGTGCGGCGCGCCGAGCGGCGCAAGGGCCCGGCGACGACCAGCGGTCACAGCTACGAGATCCTGAGCCCACCGCTGCCCGGCCAGCGCGCCGAACTGTCGCGCCACACGCTGTCTCCGGGCGCCGCGACCGGCGGCCCCGGGGATCCGCCGATGCACGAGCCCGGCAGCCGCGAAACGGCGCTCGTCGAGTCCGGCGAAGTCGTTCTGTATTGCGACGGCGCCACGCACGAGCTCGCCGCGGGCGATTGCGTGACGTTCGACGCCGACCTTCAACACCACTTCGAGAACCCAGGAACGGATGAGGCGGTCCTGCTGGCGGTGGTCAGCGCCGGCCTCCGAAGGAGCTAGAAACCAACGATGCCCAAGAGCCTGTTCGACAAGATCTGGGAAGCCCACGAAGTCAGCCCAGGACTGCTCTACATCGACCTGCACCTGGTGCACGAGGTCACCAGCCCGCAGGCGTTCGACGGGCTGCGGCTCGCCGGCCGCAAGGTGCGCCGCCCCGATCGCACACTCGCAACCGCCGACCACAACGTCCCGACTGACGGCACCCCGGTCGCCGCGCGGATCCGCGACGAGCTGTCGAGAGTCCAGGTCGAGACGCTTGAGCGCAACTGCGAGGAGTTCGGGCTCCCTCTGTACTCGCTCGGTTCGGACCGCCAGGGGATCGTGCACGTGATCGGGCCTGAGCTCGGCGTCACGCAGCCCGGGATGACGATCGTGTGCGGCGACTCGCACACGGCCACGCACGGGGCGTTCGGCGCGCTCGCGTTCGGGATCGGAACCAGCGAGGTCGAGCACGTGCTCGCGACCCAGTGTCTCGTGCAATCAAAGCCACGCTCGATGCGGATCAGCTACGAGGGCGAGCTCGGATTCGGCGTGACCGCGAAGGACCTGATCCTGGCGACGATCGGACAGATCGGCGTCGACGGGGCCGCCGGCCACGTGGTCGAGTTCGCGGGCCCGGCGATTGAGTCGCTGACGATGGAGGGCCGGATGACGGTCTGCAACATGACGATCGAGGGCGGCGGCCGTGCCGGCATGATCGCCCCCGACGAGACGACGTTCGAGTACGTAGTCGGACGCCCAGGCGCTCCCGACGAGGTGCCGGCCCGGTGGCGGACGCTCGGCACGGACGACGGCGCAAGCTTTGACCGCGAGGTGGTGGTCGACGCGGCGGCGTTCAGCCCGATGGTGACCTGGGGCACGAACCCCGAGATGGTCGTCGGCGTCGGCGAGGCGATTCCGGAGCCCACGTCAGAGCAGGACGAGCGCGCGCTTCACTACATGGGTCTACAAGCGGGAACACCGATCGAGCAGATCAAGCTCGACCGCGTGTTCATCGGTTCGTGCACCAATTCGCGGATCGGCGACCTGCGCGCGGCGGCGGCAGTCGTCGGCGATCGCAGGGTCTCCGACGGGGTCTATGCGATGGTCGTTCCGGGCTCCGCACAGGTCAAGGAGCAGGCCGAGCGCGAGGGCCTCGACGAGATCTTCACGCGCGCCGGCTTTGATTGGCGCGGCGCGGGGTGCTCGATGTGTCTCGGCATGAATCCGGATATCGCGGCGCCGGGCGAGCGGATCGCGTCGACCTCGAACCGCAACTTCGAGGGCCGCCAGGGTCGCGGCGCACGCTCGCACCTCGTTTCGCCGCAGATGGCGGCCGCGGCCGCGATCGAGGGCCACTTTGTCGACATCCGGGAGTGGGAGTCATGAAGGCCATTGAGACGATCACCGGCAGGGTCAGCGTGCTGAGCCGCGACGACGTCGACACCGACCAGATCATCCCCAAGCAGTTCCTCAAGCGGGTCGAGCGCACCGGCTTCGGCGAGTTTTTGTTCTTCGACTGGGCCAAGGAGCCCGACTGGGAGCTGCCGAGCAACCCGATCCTCGTCGCCGGACGCAACTTCGGCTGCGGCTCGAGCCGCGAGCACGCTCCCTGGGCGCTCGAGGACTACGGCTTCCAGGCGATCGTCGCCCCGAGCTTTGCCGACATCTTCCGCTCCAACTGCACGAAGATCGGCCTACTGCCGGTGGCGCTGACGGCCGACGAGTGTGCCTCGATCGCGGCTGCCGGCGAGGCCCAGATCGACCTGCGTGAGCAGGAGGTTCGGTGGCGCAACCAGGATGGCTGGGTCGGCCAGGCGAGCTTCGAGATCGACCCCGAGATCAAGCACCGGCTGCTCAACGGGCTCGACGACATCGCGCTGACGCTCGAACAGGACGAAGCGATCGGAGCCTACGAGCGCGACCGCGCGTGGACGGCCCCGAGCACCACCGCACTGTGACCCCCGCCACCTCACGCGACTGGGACGCCGCCACCTACGACCGCGTCTCGGCGCCGCAGCAGGCCTGGGCAGCCGAGCAGCTCGACCGGCTCGAGCTCCGCGGCGACGAGGTCGTGCTCGACGCCGGCTGTGGCTCAGGCAAGATCACGGTCGAGCTCGCGCGGCGAGTGCCGAACGGGACCGTCTACGCGGTCGACGTCGCACCTTCGATGGTCCAGCACACGCGCGACGTGCTCGGCGACCGCGCGACCGTTTTTTGTCAGGACCTGACCGCGCTGTCACTTCCCGAGCCCGTCGATGTCGCGTTCTCAAACGCGACCTTTCACTGGATCGCCGACCACGAGGCGCTGTTCGCGGCGCTGCACCGCAATATGAAGCCGGGCGGTCGGCTTGCTGGCCCAATGTGGCGGCCGCGGCAACATCGACTCGTTCCGTCGCGCGGCCGACGAGATCGCGTACCAGGAGCCGTTCGCGCGTTATTTCGCGAACTGGCGGCGCCCGTGGAACTACGCGACGGCCGAGGAAACGGAGCAGCGCCTGATCAGCGGCGGGATTCGAACATGTCTCGTGCTGGCTGCAGGACAAGCCGACGCCGCTCGCCGAACCTCGCGCAGCTTCGTCACGACCGTGTGCCTCGTACGTCACCTCGACCCGCTGCCCGACGAGCTGCGAGAGCGGTTCGTCGATAAGGTGCTCGAGGCAACGCGCCGCCCCGGCGAACCGCTGGTGCTCGAGTACGTTCGCCTGAACATGTCGGCGGTCCGAGCGCTGACGCGCTCCACCGCGCGAGGGACGGCGCATCCCACGGAGGGGGTAGCTACCGTTCCCTCCTGTCGGGTGTTTCGCCGGCGCCCGTCGGCCTCGTACCGTTGGTCGCGCAATGACGAGCCGCGGAAGGAGCAACACGTGAGGCGACCGCAGTCAGTCAACGACGCTTACGAGGCACTCGGACGGTTCGTGGTCCGGTTTCGCTGGCCGGTCGTCGTCTTCTGGCTGCTGGTCGCCGTGGTAACGAGCGCCACGCTGCCGTCGCTCGGTAGCGAGGTCAACGACAACAACAGCGCCTTCTTGCGCGCGAGCGCCCCCAGCACCAAGGCCGCAAACCTCGCCTCGCCGCTGCTGGGTGGCGGGGCCGCGGGCCGGGTCTCGGAGATCACGATCATCGCCTCACGCTCGGGCCAATTGACCACCGCCGACGAGGCCGCGCTCGCCCGTGTCGCGGGCCTGGCGAGCGCAGTCCCACGCGTCCTATCCGTGCGCGAGCTGGGGCTGTCGGCCGACGGCAACGCCGCGCTGCTCCGCGTCCGCGCGACTCTGAGCGCCAACGACATCACCAAGGACAAGGCGATCGTTGACGGCCTGCAGGGCACGTTCTCGCGCGCCAATCCGCCACCCGGCCTGCAGCTCCACCTCGCCGGCCAGGTCGCGACCGCGGTCGCCAACCAGGCGAGCTCGAACCGGTCCGGGAATCAGGTGCAGCTGTTCTCGATCCTGTTCATCATCGTCCTGCTGGTGCTGGTGTTCCGCAGCGTCCCCGCGGCAATCGTCACCGTCCTGCCGGCCGGCTTGGCGCTGCTGATCTCGACGCGGCTGATCGGCGCGCTCGGCGCCGGCGGCCTCCAGATCTCCTCGATCACGCAGGTGCTGCTGATCGTGCTGCTACTCGGCGCCGGGACCGACTACGGCCTGTTCCTCGTATTTCGCGTCCGCGAGGCGCTGCGCGACGGCCAGCAACCGCACGACGCCGTGCGCCACTCGATCGTCCGCGTCGGTGAGTCGATCACCGCCTCCGCCGGCACCGTGATCATCGCGCTGCTGACTCTGCTGCTCGCGAGCTTCGGGCTATATCACGATCTCGGCGTGCCGCTCGCGGTCGGGATCGCGGTGATGTTGCTGATCGGTCTGACGTTGCTGCCGGCGCTGCTGGCGATCCTCGGACGGCGGGCGTTCTGGCCGTCGAAGGTGCGGGCCGGAGCGCAGCGCGAGGGCGCCTGGGGCCGAATCGCCTCGCGGCTCGTGCAGCGCCCGGGGGTCACGCTCGGCGTCGGGGTGGTGCTGTTCCTCGCGCTTGCGGCGGGCGCGCTCGGGTACGCCTCGTCGGGCTTTGGTGGGGCCACCAACGCGCCGGCGGGCTCCGACGCCGCGGCGGGCAACGCGGCGTTGGCCCGGTACTTCCCGCAATCGAGCAGCAACCCGGCAAACCTCGTGTTCGCCTACTCACAGCCGCTGTGGGCCAGCCCGCAGCGGATTGCGGTCGCAGGCGCCTCGCTGCGCGCGTCGGGTGAGTTCACCCAGCTCGCGGGGCCGTTGAATCCCAACGGCACTGTCCTCGCCCCGGCGCAGCTGACGCGTCTTCACGCAGAGCTCGGGCCACCGCAGCGCCTGCCTGTCGCCGAGCCGGCCGGGCTCCGCGTTCCGGCCGCGACGTACAACGCCTATCGCGCGTCCGCCTCATTCATCTCGGCCGACGGCCGCACGATGCAGTACGAGGCGTCGCTCACGGCTGGCGCGCAGAGCTCGACCCAGGCGATGAACGCGACGCCGCGGATCCGTGACACCGTGCGGACGGCGGCCGACAGATCCGGCGCGGTGGACTCGGGCGTCGCCGGCGAGGCAGCGGCGGTCTACGACATCAGCACGACCGCCAACAACGACCTGGCGCTGATCATTCCGGTCGCCGTGTTCGCGATCGCGATCCTGCTGGCGCTCGTGCTCCGCAGCCTCGTCGCGCCGGTGTACCTGATCTTCAGCGTCGTCCTTTCCTACCTGGCCGCGCTCGGGGTCGCGACGATCATCTTCATCGACGTCGTCGGCGACAGTGGGATCATCTTCATCCTCCCGTTCCTGATGTTCGTCTTCCTGCTGGCGCTCGGCGAGGACTACAACATCCTCGTGATGACGAGGATCCGCGAGGAGGCGCGCCACATGCCGCTGCGAGAGGCGGTCGTCAAGGCGATCGCTCGGACGGGATCGACCGTCACCTCGGCCGGCACGATCCTCGGCGGCACGTTCCTCGTGTTCGGGATCGTCGGCGGTGGCGGCTCGCAGGGCGGTCAGCTGCGGGCGATCGGTTTCGGGCTGGCGATCGGGATCCTGATGGACACGTTCCTCGTCCGGACGCTGCTGGTCCCGTCGACTGTGATCCTGCTGGGGCGCTGGAATTGGTGGCCGTCGGCGATGTCGCGCAGAGACGAAGACCGCACCGTTGCCAGCGGCGCGACCGTCCCGAGCCCGGCGAGCTCGAGTTAGGTAGCGTGCGCGGCCACCATGGCTGCACGAGTCATCCTGCTGCCCGGCGACGGGATCGGGCCCGAGATCATCGGGCCTGCCGTCGAGGTGTTGCGCGCGGTTGGGGCCCAGTTCGACTACGAGGAGCATCTATTCGGAGGCGCGGCGATCGACGCGTATGGGGTGGCGCTCACCGATCAGACGCTGGCCGCGTGCAAAGCCGCCGATGCTGTCCTGCTGGCCGCGGTCGGTGGGCCCAAGTGGGACACGACTGACCCCGCCAAGCCGCGCCCCGAACAGGGGCTCTTGGGGCTCCGCAAGGGGCTTGAGCTATTCGCGAACCTGCGGCCGGTCAGGCCGATCCCGGCGCTGTATGACGCGAGCCCGCTGAAGCACGAAGTGATCGATCAGACCAATCTGCTCGTCGTGCGCGAGCTGACAGGAGGGATCTATTTCGGCGAGAAGACGCGGACTGCGGACAGTGCCTCGGACGCGTGCGTCTACACGCGGCTCGAGATTGAACGGATCGCCAGGGTCGCTTTTGGGGCCGCGAAGTCACGGGTGACGAGCGTCGACAAGGCAAACGTGCTCGAGACAAGCCGCCTCTGGCGCGAGGTCGTCGTCGATGTGCACGGGGCTGAATTCCCGAACATCGAGCTCGAGCACCTCCTGGTCGACAACGCCGCGATGCGGCTCGTCGCGGCGCCGCGCCACTTCGAGGTGATCCTGACGGAGAACATGTTTGGCGACATCCTGTCCGACGAGGCGGCGATGCTGACGGGGTCGCTGGGAATGCTGCCGAGTGCGTCGCTGGGGAAGGGCAGACCCGGAGTGTTCGAGCCCGTGCACGGCTCGGCGCCGGATATCGCCGGCCAAGGGGTCGCAAACCCGCTCGCGATGTTTCTCTCGGCGGCGATGATGCTGCGCGACGGATTCGGCATGGACGGCGAGGCGGCGGCGGTAGAATCGGCCGTCGATCGTGCGCTCGCCGAGGGGCTGCGCACGCCCGACCTGGGCGGCAACGCGACCACCGCGCAGGCCACCCAGGCGGTTCTCGATCACCTGTAGCCTGAGCAGCAGTCCCGCCAAGACCCACTAAGGAGTAGTCGTGGAACAAGCCGACCTCATCTGGCATAACGGAGAGCTGGTTGCCTGGGAGGACGCCAAGATCCACGTACTGACGCACGGGCTCCACTACGGCACCGGAGTGTTCGAAGGCGAGCGCGCGTACGAGACCGCACGCGGGACGGCGGTCTTTCGCCACCACGACCACCTCGACCGGCTGTTGAAATCGGCCGAGCTGTACTACATGCCGGTCCCGTACACGCTCGAGGAGCTGCGCACCGCGACGCACGAGTTGATCGTCGCCAACGGCTTTCGCGAGTGCTATATCCGCCCGATCGTCTATCGCGGGTACGGGCAGATGGGCCTCTACCCGCTCGACTGTGAAGTGTCAGTGTCGATCGCGGCCTGGGTGTGGCCCGCATACCTGGGCGAGGAGAGCAAGCGCACCGGCGTCCGGGCCAAGGTCTCGAGCTGGCGACGGATCTCGGGCGACTCGCTGATCCCGCACTCGAAGGCCAGCGGTCAGTACTTGAACAGCGTGCTGGCCAAGATCGAGGCGTCGAAGGCCGGCTACCAGGAGGCGATCCTGCTCGACTCGCGCGGCTTCGTGTGCGAGGGGTCGGGCGAGAACATCTACGCGGTCCGCGACGGCCAGATCATCACGCCGCCCCAGTCGGCGAGCATCCTCGACGGGATCAACCGCCGCTCGATCATCACGATCGCGCGCGATCTCGGCTACGAGGTGGTCGAGCGCGATCTCGCCCGGGCCGAGCTGACGCTCGCCGACGAGGTGTTCTTCTCGGGCACGGCGGCCGAGCTCGTCCCGATCCGTGAGATCGACGACCACGTGATCGGCAACGGCTCGGGTGCCGGTCCGGTTACCCGCGAACTCCAGCGCGTTCACGAGGACGCCCTGCACGGGCGCGAGCCGCGCTACGCGGAGTGGCTCGACGTCGTCCAGGTCCCGTCCCGGCAACCCGCGTCGTAGAACCAGGGCTATGGGCCGGATCGAGCTCTACGACACGACCCTGCGCGACGGCATGCAGGGCGAGGGGATGTCGCTCTCCGCGCACGAAAAGGTGCGGGTCGCCCATCGGCTCGACGAGCTCGGCATCGACCTGGTCGAGGCCGGCTTTCCGAGCTCGAACCCCAAGGAGCTCGAGCTGTTCGAGCTGCTGGCCGCCGAGAGATTCGCCCACGCGCAGATCGCGGCCTTCGGGATGACCCGGCGCCGTGGGGTGAAAGCGGACGACGACCCCGGGCTGCGAGTGCTGGCCGACTGCTTTGCGCCGGTCTGCACGCTGGTCGGCAAGACATGGACGCTGCACCTGGAGAAGGTCGTCAAGGTCGACCGTGACGAGAACCTGCGGATGATCGCCGAGTCGGTCGCGCTGCTGGTCGGGGCCGGCAAGCGGGTCGTCTACGACGCGGAGCACTTCTTCGACGGGTTCGCCGACGATCGCGACTATGCGCTGCGGTGTCTGCTCGCGGCGGCCGAGGCGGGGGCCGAGACGGTCGTCTGCTGCGATACAAACGGTGGCACGCTGCCGCACGTGGTCGGGGCAACGATGACCGATGTCGTGGGAGCACTGGCGAGTCCCGGCACGCGGATCGGGATCCACACGCACGACGATGCAGGCTGCGGGGTCGCGAACTCGCTCGCGGGCGTGCTCGCCGGCGCGACTCAAGTGCAGGGAACGATCAACGGCTACGGCGAGCGCTGCGGTAACGCGAACCTGATCTCGATCATCCCCAACCTGCAGCTCAAGCTCGGCTACGAGTGCCTGACCGACGAGCAGCTCTCACAGCTGACACCGACCGCGGTCTACATCGCTGAGCTGCTCAACTTCACCCCCGACCCCGACGAACCGTACGTCGGTCGCAACGCATTTGCGCACAAGGGCGGGATGCACGTCGCCGGCGTTGCAGCGGATCCGGCCACCTTCGAGCACATCGAGCCCGCGATCGTTGGCAACCGGCGCGAGATGCTGATCTCCGAGCTGTCCGGGAGGGGGACCGTGCAGGCGCGCGCCCGCGAGGCCGGGATCGAACTCGACGACGCCACCGCCGCCGAAGTCGTCGAGCGGGTCAAGCAACGCGAGCATCACGGGTATCACTACGAGACCGCGGACGGCTCATTCGAGCTCCTGCTGCGCAAGGAGACCGGCGACTACGAGCCGCTGTTCAGGCTCGAGTCATGGCGCGCGATCGTGGAGAAGCGGGCTGACGGGCGGGTCGAGACCGAGGCGACGATCAAGATCTGGGTCGACGGCGAGCGCTACGTGCGCACGGCCGAGGGCAACGGCCCCGTCCACGCGCTCGACCGCGCACTGCGCGAGGCGCTGGTCGAGCTCTATCCCCACCTGCGCGACATCGAGCTGGTCAACTTCAAGGTCCGGATCCTGGACGAGACCAAGGGCACCGGCGCGGTGACGCGGGTGCTGCTGGATGTCTCCGATGGCGACCGCGTGTGGGGTTCGATCGGTGTCTCGGAGAACGTGATCGAGGCCTCGTGGGAGGCGCTCGTCGACTCGCTCGAGTACGGCATGCAGGCCGGCGTGCGCTCCGGGCTGCGCGAGGCGCCTGCCTCGGGCGCGTGATCGAGGCCGATTTGGAGCAGGTGCCGTTGGCGCAGCCGCTGCTCGGCGCGGCGGAGGAGGAGCGCGTCCTGGCCGTGCTGCGCTCAGGCCAGCTGTCGCTGGGACCGCTGCTGGCCGAATTCGAGCGCGCTTTCTGTGCCTACCTCGGCGCCGACTTTGGCTGCGCGGTGTCGAGCGGCACCGCCGGTCTGCACCTCGCGCTGCGCGCTGTCGGGGTGCGCGACGGCGACGACGTCGTCACGAGCCCGTTCTCGTTTGTCGCCAGCGCCAACGCGATCCTGTACGAGCGCGCGCGCCCAGTGTTCGTCGACATCGACCCGGTGACGCTGAACATCGACGCCGAGGCCGCCGCGGCCGCCGTCGGGAAGCGCACCGCGGCGCTGCTACCGGTGCACATCTTCGGCTACCCGGCCGACATTCCCGCTTTGGAGCGGCTTGACCTGCCGATCGTCGAGGACGCGTGCGAGGCGCTGGGAGCGGTCCACCGCGATGGCGTCGTGGTCGGCGCGCGCGGTCACCCGGCGGTGTTCGGCTTCTACGCCAACAAGCAACTCACCACGGGGGAGGGCGGCATCGTCACGACCGCCGACCCGGATATCAAGCAACGGATCGACTCCGAGCGCAACCAGGGCCGAGCCCCAGACATGGGGTGGCTGGACCACGACCGGCTCGGTTTCAACTACCGGCTGTCGGACATCGCGTGCGCGATCGGGCTGGCGCAGCTCGAACGCCTCGACGACCTGCTCGCCGGCCGGGCGCGCGCAGCGCAGCTGTATCGCGAGGCTCTGTCGGACGTGGAGGGATTGCAGCTGCCGTGCCCGGACGCCGGCGGCGATCGGCGCGGATGGTTTGTGTTCGTCGTCCAGCTGCCGCGTGGGATCGACCGCGACGAGACGATCCGGGCACTAGTCGCGCGCGGGATCCAGAGCAAGCCGTACCTGCCGGCGATCCACCTGATGAGCTTCTACCGCGAGCGGTTCGGCTACCGCGGTGGCGAGTTTCCGGTCTGCGAGGACGTCGCCGCGCGCTCGATCGCGCTGCCGTTCTTCCCGCACATCACCGAGGCTCAGGTCGCCAGGGTCGCCGAGCAGCTGCGGGCCGTACTGGGGCGCTGACCCCGTCGGCGCGCCCCATACATAATGCGCGCGTGTCCCGTTTCGCCGAGCCCCCCGACGCCGCCTTCCGCCGCCTGAACGACTCGATCTCGTTCGACTGGCGGCTGAGCCCCTACGACGTCGATCAGTCAGTCGCCCACGCGTCGATGCTCGCCGCCCAGGGAATCATCAGCGACGAAGACCGCGACCAGCTGCTGGCCGGGCTCGAGCAGGTGCGGCGCGAGCTTGCCGACGGCACGTTCCAGTTCGCCGACTCAGACGAGGACATCCATATGGCGATCGAGCGACGGGTGACGGAGATCGTCGGCCCGGTCGGCGGCAAGCTGCACACCGCGCGGTCTCGCAACGACCAGGTCGCGGCCGACATGGCGCTGTATGTCCGCGCCCACGCCCAGCAGGCGATTGCGCGGATCAGGCTGCTCGGCGTGACGCTGATCGAACTCGCCGAGCGCCATCTCGACTGGCCGCTGCCCGGCTACACCCATCTGCAGCGCGCGCAGCCCGTCTACCTCGGTCACCACCTGCTCGCCTACGTCTGGATGATCGTCCGCGACCGTGAGCGGTTCGAGGCGGTGATCACGGCGACCGGCAAGCTGCCGCTCGGCGCCGGCGCGCTGGCGGGCGTGAACTTCGACACCGACCGGGAAGCGGTCGCATCCGCGCTCGGGTTTGGGGGCGTGGCGGAGAACTCGATCGACGCGGTCTCAAACCGCGATTTCGTGCTCGACTACCTCGCCGCGGCGGCGACCTGCGCGACGCACCTGTCGCGGCTGGGCGCCGAGATCGTGCTGTGGTCAAGCGAGGAGTTCTCGTTCTGCGAGGTCTCGGATGCGTGGGCGTCCGGGTCCTCGATCATGCCCCAGAAGAAGAACCCCGACGCGGCCGAGCTGCTGCGGGCCAAGGCGCCGCGGGTGGTCGCCAACCTGGTGGCGCTGCACGGGGTCATGCACGGTCTGCCGCTGACCTACAACAAGGACATGCAAGAGGACAAGGAGCGGCTGTTCGATAGCTGCGACACGCTCGAGCTGTGCCTCGACGCGGCGCGCGGGATGCTCGACACGATTGTGTTTAATCGCGAACGTCTCGCAAGCGCTGCCAGCGATGAACTACTCGCCGCGACCGACGTCGCGGACCTGCTCGTGCGGCGCGGGATGCCGTTCCGGGAGGCGCATGGCGTCGTCGCCGGCCTCGTGCGAGACGCGATCGACAGCGGCCGGCGGCTCTCGGACCTGACCCCAGACGAGCTAGCGCAGCGCTCGCCGTTGCTCGACGGCGAGTTCTACCGGCTGCTCGAGGACGGTGCCTGGCTTGAGAGCAAGGTCTCCGAGGGCGGGACGAGCCTGCTGCGCGTGCGCGAGCAACTGGTACGCGCCCGGGCGGCGCTCAGTTGAAGCCATCGTTCTACGACCGGCCGGTGCTGGAGGTCGCTCCGGACCTGATCGGTTGCCTGGTCACGCGTGGCGAGACCGCCGGGGTGATCGTCGAAGCGGAGGCGTACCACGAGTCCGAGCCCGCGAGTCACGCGTTCGTTGGCCTGACACCGCGGACAAAAGTACTGTTCGGACCGCCTGGCCGTGCGTATGTGTACCGGTCGTACGGGGTCCACGCGATGCTCAACGCGGTCTGCGAGCCGCCGGGCATCGGAGCGGGGGTGCTGATTCGTGCGCTGGACCCAGTGGCCGGCCTGGATCTGATGCGATTGCGCCGCGGCGGCATGGAGCCCGATCGGAATCTTTGCTCGGGCCCGGGCAAGCTCACGCAAGCGCTTGGTATCTGGCTCGACCTCAACGGCTCGGATCTGCAGCGCGGGCCGGTCGTGATCTCGCGCCGTCCTGCCGCCTGGCGCGACGTCGAAGTCGTGTGCGATCGCAGGATTGGGATCACCCACGCCGCCGAGCTTCCGTGGCGCTTCTCCGCCGCCAGGAGTCACTATCTGTCGCGGCCGTTCCGGGCCGTCGTCTAGATCAGCTCCTCGGCGCGGGCGACCGCGGGCTTGTCGCCTTTCGCGATTGCGATTGCCAGCGCGTCGCGCGCGGCGGCCTCTGCTTCGACTTGCCGTCCGCGTGCGCCGAGCACCCGCGCAAGTTCGAGCTTGGTCGCCGACCGCTCAACCGCGAAGTCAGACAGGAAGGCATATTCCACCGCGCTGCGCGCCCACCGCTCGGCTGCCTCGAGATCACCGTCGGCGGACGCGATCCTCGCCCGGACGCGGTGTGTGATCGCCCTGTTGATGACGTCCTCGTCGGCGCTCAGCTCGTCCGACAGGTCGGCCGCGCCGCGTGCGCCGTCGCGATCGCCGAGGGCCTCGCTGATCTCCGCCAGCATCGCCTGGGTCGTGGAGCGATTCGCGCGCTCGCCCTCGGCGGCGAGCGCCGCATCGGCGCGCCGGATCTCCGCCAGCGCCGCCCCGGGATTCCCGGCAGCAAGATGGATCTCGGCGACGAGCTGATGCATCGTCTCAGCCTGAGTCTTCTGGAGCGCTCCGATCAGCTCGATGCCGCGCTCGGCGTTGGCGACCGCCTCCTCGAACTGGCCCTCGTACCTCGCGAGCCACGCTCTGCCGGTGAACTGGAAGGCCGCGAGCAACGGCCCCGGGTCTTCGCGGTCGACCGCATCGATGTGGGCGGCGAGCACACTGACCGGCGCGGGCCCCAGGGACAGCGCCCCTCCCAAGACCGTGAGCGCGCGTGTGCGAAGCCGTTCATCGCCCGCGCGGTGGGCGTGCTCCGCCGCGAGGCGGGCCTCGTCAGCCGCGAGCGTCGCGTGGCTCGCCAGCCATTGCACTGACCATGCCGTCAGGTGCGCTTTTGCTAGGCCTCGCTCGTCACCGGCGAGTGTCAGCCGCTCGAGCATCTCCGGAAGTAGTGCCTCGATCGTCGCCGTCGCCTCCTGGGGCCGGGTCACCAGCAGCCATTTGAGCCGCACCGGGGCGGCGTCCGACACGAGCTCCGGATCTCGCTCGGCCACCGCCAGTAGCTGCTCGACGCGCGTGAGCTGCCCGTCTTCGAGCAGCTCCTCGGCGAGGTCGACGGCGACCCCCGAGTGGATGCGGTCCGTCTCAGGGGCCACAGCGAGCGCCCGCTCGAGCAGGCTTTGGGCGGCCCGCCCATCGCCGCGGGCGCTGGCGCGGCGCCCGGCAGCGTGCAGGTGCCTGGCCGCGGCAATCGCCAGCTCTGGCGCGATCTCCCGTCCCAGCTCTCGGCGGTAGCGGACTGCCTGTTCCAGGTGCCAGCCGGCGATCTCGTCGAACTCGACCAGTTCCACGGCGGTCGTTTCCAGCCACCGCGCGAAGCGTTCGTGGAGTTGGGCGCGAGTTGCCTTGGGCAACCCGTCATAGGCGGCATCGCGAATCAGCAGGTGACGGAACCTGAACGCCTCGTCGTCGCCGAGCGTGGCCGGGTGAGGGCGGATCAGGTCCTTGCGAACCAGACCGGCGAGCTGGGTCTCGACCTCTGACGACAGCGGCTCGTCCGCGAGCGCCTTGACCGCCAGACGGTGAAACACCTCGCCTTCGACCGCACCCCGCTCCAATAGCTCCCGCTCGGTCACCGCCAGCCGTTCCAGTCGCGCCGCGAGCAACGCCTGGATCGTCGGGGGGACCACAAGCGCCCCGCGCTCGCGCGCCAGGGCGACCATCTCCTCCAAGAAGAGCGGGTTTCCTTCGCCCGCCGCGAGGACCTGAGCACGCGCGTCGGCACCGAGCCCGTCGCCGAGCTGGTCGAGGAGCACCTCCGATTCGTGGGCGCCGAGCGGCTCGAGCAGCACCGTCGTCGCGTTCAGTTTGCCGCCACCCCACGAGGGCCGGTCTTCGAGCAGCTCCGGTCGCGCGGTGCACAGCAGCAGGATCGGAGCGCCGCGCGACAGGTCGACGACGTGATCGAGCAGGTCGAGCAGCATTGCCTCGGCCCATTGCAGGTCGTCGACGTACAGGATCACGGGCTGCTGATTGGCGAGCGACTCGAGTAGGCGCCGCGCCTCCCAGAACAGCTCGACGGGCGTCCCGCTGCCGGCGCCGTTGAGATGCTCGAGCAGCTGCTCGGCGTGGGGTCCCAACGGCGTCAGCGCCTCGACCAGCGGCCAGAAGGTGATCCCTTCGCCGTAGTGCAGGCAGCGTCCGCGCAACACGGTGGCCGTGTCGGCGATGCGATCGAGCAGTTCTGCCACGAGCCGTGATTTGCCGACTCCCGCGGTTCCCAGGATCGTGAACAGATGGCAACCGGTCTCGACCACGGTCCGGCTCCAGACGTCCCCCAACAACTGCAGCTCATGCTCGCGACCGACGAGCGCTACTTCCATGTGGCGCGCGAACCCGGCCGCCACCGGATCCACGGCCAGGAGCCGGTACGCCTGGACCGGCTCGGTCTTGCCCTTCAGCGCCAGCGCCGGGAGCGGGTCCACCTCCACCGCATCGCGTACAAGCTGCAGCGTTCCGTGTCCGATCACGATCTCGCCGGGCTCGGCCGCCTGCTCCAGACGCGCCGCCACGTTCAGCGCGTCGCCGATCGCCAGGTCCTCGCCCTCGCCCATCAGTACCGGTCCGGTGTTCACACCGGTGCGAAACCGCAGCGCGACGCCGGCTTCCGCGGCGACCTCTGGGAGGCGCTCGCTGATCTCTGACGCGGCCCTGACCGCGCGCAGGGCATCGTCTTCGTGGACCTGGGGGATGCCGAAGACGGCCATCACCGCATCGCCGATGAATTTCTCCACCGTCCCGCCGTGGCGCTCGATCGTGGCGCGGATCTCTGCGAAGTAGCGGTCGAGCACCTCGCGCAGGACCTCGGGATCGAGCTCCTCGCCGAGCGCGGTCGAGCCGGTCACATCACAGAACAGCGCCGTGACGACCTTGCGCGTCTTGCGCGGCGCCGCGAGATCGGTCAGCGGCGCACCGCAACCTCCGCAGAACCGAAACCCCGGGGGACTCTCAGTCCCGCAGCGCTCGCAGGTGACCGTGCCTGCCACAGCGCAACACTACGGCCTAGCCACCGCCGCCGCCGCCGAGCCCGGCACCGCCGCTGCCTCCACTACCGGTGCCGCCGCCCGTGCCACCACCGGTGCCACCACCCGTGCCGCCGCCGGTCCCACCACCGGTCCCGCCCCCGGTCCCACCACCGGTCCCGCCCCCCGTCCCACCACCGGTACCGCCGCCGGTACCGCCGCCGGTGCCACCGCCGGTACCGCCGCCCGCTGCCGGGGTCGTTCCGCTGGGAGCTTGGCCACCGTTACCGTTGGCGGTGGTACCGCCGTTGTTCGCCGGTGTGCTGGTCGCCGGCGCGCTCTGCGGGACCGTTGAGCCGGCGCCAACGGGGCTCGTTCCGGTGCCGACCGCGGTCGAAGTCGACGAGCTCGAGTGGGGCTTGTGCGGGCCGTATTCGGCCGCCTCCTGGGCATAGATCTGCAGCGCCTGGACCATGAACGTGTGCCAGATCTCAGCTGGGAACGTGCCACCCTCGACGGGTCCGCCGTTGAACAGGTTCGTCATCGGGACCAGCCTGTTCGGGAAGCCGACCCACACCGCGGTCGTGATTTGCGGCGTCCAGCCGACGAACCAGGCGTCGCCATAGTTGCTCGTTGTCCCGGTCTTGCCGGCGACATCGACGCCCGCGATCGCCGCAGCGGTGCCCGTGCCGTTCTGGACGACGCCGTTGAGCAGCCCGTGGATCGTCTGCGCGACGCTGACCGGGATCACGCGCCGGTAGTGGGGGTCGGCGACCATTTCCCGCGAGCCGTTGCAGCTGATCACCGGACACTGGATCTGCGCGATCCCGATCGGCCCTTCCTCGGGGGCGC
Organism: uncultured Solirubrobacterales bacterium; assembly: GCA_963768015.1. GTDB lineage: Bacteria > Actinomycetota > Thermoleophilia > Solirubrobacterales > Solirubrobacteraceae > Palsa-465. The sequence continues at coordinate 4,339 of CAVYGK010000002.1, read as the reverse complement.
CGAGCACCGGGTCGTAGACACGACGGCCGCCGGTGGCGATCGTCTCGTAGGCGTGTGCCATGTCCAGCGGCGAGACGCCGACCTTGAGGCCGCCGATGATCATCGCGTAGTTGGTCGACACCGGCGTCCGGATCCCCATCGCCTTCGCCATCCGCGCGATCCGATTTGTGCCGACCGCCAGCCCGACCTGCGTGAAGACGCTGTTGTCGGAGACGGCGGTCGCGTTTGCCAATGTGATCGGGCCCGAGTACTGGTTGCCGAAGTTCTTGACGTAGTAATGCTCCTTGCCGCCGCTGTTGGGGACGATCAGGTCGAGCGGTCGCGAGTCGATCACCGAGTACGGCGTGAACCCGTGCTCGAGCGCCACCGCGAGCGTGAACGGCTTGAACGCCGACCCGGGTTGGCGCTCGCCGGCGGTCGCGAGGTTGAACGGGTACTGCTCATAGTTCTCCTGACCGTCGACCAGCGGGCCGCCGACCATCGCCCGCACCTGTCCGGTCTGGTTGTCGATCGCGACCAGTGAAGCGACCGGTTCGTTGGGGCCGCTGGGGAGGTCGTCATAGATCGCCTGTTCGGCGGCCTGTTGCAGCGGCAGGTCGATCGTCGTGCGGATCTTCAGGCCGCCGTAGTAGGCGCGGTACTCGGCGACCTGCTGCGAGACTCCGCGGCCGCCCATCGCGGCGAGGATCTGGGGACGCAACCAGCTCGTGAAGTAGGGCGCCGCGGGGGGCTCTTGGGGCTGTTCGACAGTTCTCGGGACCGGCTGAGCGATCCCCTGGCGATACTGGCTTGCGCTGATGTACCCCTGCTCGCGCATGTCGGAGAGCACGAGGTTGCGCCGCGCGGCCGCCGCACCCGGGAACTCGACCGGATTGAACGCCGACGGGTTGGCGACCATGCCGGCCAGGAGCGCCGCCTGGTAGGGCGCGAGCACCGATGCGCATGACGGCCGTGGCGAGTCACCGCACTGACTGCTCGGGCTCGCGGGCGCGCTTGGGTCGTAGCCGAGCTGTTTGCCGAAATACACGCGCGCCGCCGATTCGACCCCGTAGGCGCCGTTGCCGAAGTAGATCGTGTTCAGGTACTGGGTGAGGATCTGCCACTTGTGCCACTGATGGGTCAAGTGGTAGGCCATCGCGGCCTCGCGCAGCTTCTCGAAGATCGTGCGGTTGTCCTGCTCGGCGAGCGCGTTCTTGACGAACTGCTCGGCGATCGTCGACGCACCCTGGGTCGCGCCACCGGTGATGTCGGCGAAGGCCGCACGGGCAAGACCGCGGATATCGACGCCTGGGTCGCTCCAGAAGCGCTTGTCCTCGACGCTGATGATCGCGTCCTTCATCGACTGGGCGATCTGGCCATAGGTGTCGATCACGTCGTGCGTCGGCGGCGCGAAGATCCCGATCGGGCGCCAGTGGTCGTCGTACAGATACGAGTTCACCTCGTGGCCGTACTGCTGGCGGTTCTCGATCTGCGGCAGGTCGGACGCGACCGCCATCATCATCCCGAACACGGTCGAGATCAGGGCCAGGACCGAGAACCCGAGCATGACGCTCAACACCCGTAGCTTGCGGACTTTCGGTTTCGATCGCCGGCCGTCGGGGTCGCGTCGCCAGCGACGACGCGGAGGCTTGAACGGGATCGTGGCGCCCTGACGCGAGCCCGGGTTGTGGATGTCGTTGTCGTCGCTCATGCGATCGAGAAGTGTGCGCTGGGGCACCGATTTGCCGGTCTGGGCGGCGGTGCGACATACGCTCCAATATGGCCCGCGCGGGCACGGGCGGCGCTTCCCGGGCGGCGGCGCGAGAGTCTAGCATTGGCCCGGATGGGTCCAAGGTCATCCACGCCGGCAGACGTGGCCGCGTGGCTGGCGCGCAATGCGGTCGATTGCCTCCCCGCAGGCGAGCTCGAGCGCAAGCTATCCCTGGGCCGGCCGCTGCGGGTGAAGCTAGGCATCGACCCGACCGCGCCCGACATCCACCTGGGGTTCACCGTCGTGCTCTCCAAGCTGCGTGAGTTCCAGGATCTCGGTCACACGGTCGTGCTGATCGTCGGCGACTACACGGCCCGGGTCGGCGACCCGAGCGGCCGCTCGAGCACCCGTCCGGTGCTCGACCCAGCCCAGATCGACGCCAACGCGAAGACGTTTCAGGAGCAGGCGCTGACCGTCCTGGATTCGGAGCGCCTCGAGATCCGCTTCAACGGCGAGTGGCTCGACATGCCCGCCGAAGATCTGTTTTCGCTGATGCGAAAGGCGACCGTCGCGCAGATCCTCGAGCGCGACGACTTCAGCAAACGGTATGCGGCCGGCGAGCCGATCTCCATGCTCGAACTGCTGTACCCACTGCTACAGGGCTATGACTCGGTGGCGATCCACGCCGACGTCGAGCTCGGCGGCGCGGATCAGAAGTTCAACCTGCTGCTGGGACGCGACATCCAGCGCGCCTACGGGCAGCCAGAGCAGGTGATCCTGACGCTGCCCCTGCTGACCGGAACCGATGGCGAGCGCAAGATGTCGAAGTCGTATGGCAACTACATCGGCGTGACCGACAGCCCCGAGGAGATGTACGGCCGGACGCTCAGCATCCCCGACTCTTCACTGGCCGACTGGTATGCGCTGCTGCTCGACTCTTCCCCTGACCCTTCGCTCGGTCCGCGCGACGCCAAACGCACGCTGGCGCGAGCGCTGGTGACGCGGTTCCACGGCGCGGCGGCGGCCGAAACGGCCGAGGCCGCGTTCGACCGCGTCCATGTCCGCCACGAGCTGCCCGAGGAGGTGCCCGACGTCGAGTTCGCGGCTTGTGACGGCGCGGTGCACATGCCGGCGTTGCTGGCACAGGCGTTCGGGATCTCGACCTCGGAGGCGCGGCGAAACCTCGCCCAAGGCGGCGTCAGACTCGACGGCGAGCCGGTCGAGGACGGGCTGCTCGATGTTCCGGCTGCGCGCGTGGACGGCGCGGTGCTGCAGCTCGGCAAGCGGCGGTTCGCGCGCGTGCGTCTGGTCTAGGCCACCCTAAGCCGCCCGCGCCGTATCCGATCCTCACCGCACGCGCGCGCGTAAAGCCGTATGCTGACTGCCCGCCGAGAGCCGCTCGGGTTGGATCGTCGGCAAATCACGTGTCGACCCTCGATCCGGGCGCTATACTCGTCGGTCCGCTCCGGGATCCGGTTTGGGTTTCGGACGCGCCGTTTGAGGAGGACTACCTTCCTGAAGGGTGCGACGGTCTTTGAAAACTCAACAGCATGCGCACCCTTCGACCGAACCCTCGGTCGAGGAGTGTGTCCAGGTTCGACGCCGTCGCTCGAGCCGTGGTTCTTCGGAGCCGCTCGGACGACGGTGCCAAGATTGACCCCGTCTTGCGCCTCGGAGCTCCGCCTGTGTACGCAGGGCTCCCGGCCCCGGCCTTAGGCCGGCGGCATCGATAGGCGCAAGGGTCCGATCCCACCAGGGATGGACCCAGGATTTGACCCGACGCCGGCCGTGGCTTTAGCTGGGGCCGCACGTACGGGTTGTGCTCCTGACGACTCTTCGTTGAAGTTCTTCACGGAGAGTTTGATCCTGGCTCAGGACGAACGCTGGCGGCGTGCCTAACACATGCAAGTGGAGCGACGAACCAGGCTTCGGCCTGGGGCAAAGCCGCGAACGGGTGAGTAACACGTGGGTAACCTGCCCTGATGATTGGGACAACCCGAGGAAACTCGGGCTAATACCGAATGTGCCCTCCGACCTCAAGGTCGCTGGGGAAAGGAAGCTTCGGCCTCCGCATCGGGATGGGCCCGCGGCCCATTAGCTTGTTGGTGAGGTAACGGCTCACCAAGGCGACGATGGGTAGCTGGTCTGAGAGGACGATCAGCCACACTGGGACTGAGACACGGCCCAGACTCCTACGGGAGGCAGCAGTGGGGAATCTTGCGCAATGCGCGAAAGCGTGACGCAGCAACGCCGCGTGGGGGAAGACGGCCTTCGGGTTGTAAACCCCTTTCAGTTGGGACGAAGCTCCCGCGGTGAACAGCCGTGTGGAGTGACGGTACCTTCAGAAGAAGCCCCGGCTAACTACGTGCCAGCAGCCGCGGTAATACGTAGGGGGCAAGCGTTGTCCGGAATCATTGGGCGTAAAGAGCGTGTAGGTGGCTCGGTAAGTCCGCTGTGAAAGTCCAGGGCTCAACCCTGGAATGCCGGTGGAAACTGTCGAGCTAGAGTCCGGAAGAGGCGAGTGGAATTCCTGGTGTAGCGGTGAAATGCGCAGATATCAGGAGGAACACCAATGGCGAAGGCAGCTCGCTGGGACGGTACTGACACTGAGACGCGAAAGCGTGGGGAGCAAACAGGATTAGATACCCT
>CAVYGK010000001.1:0-361359 GCA_963768015.1 uncultured Solirubrobacterales bacterium | reverse complement strand
GCGCAGCGCTTAGAGTGCAGGCCTCAGGTCTCGAGCATCGGTGCGATCGCGACGACCGTGATCGTCGCACGAGCGTGCTGCGGGCAACGACCAGCGGGGACTACGATTGACTCGACCTGTGGCGCTGCTATCGGCGTTTCGCCGGACGATCCGCGGCCGGGATGCGGAACTCGGCGTGTTGGGCGAGTTGCTCGATCGTGTGCGTTCGGGCTCGGGCGCGGTTCTGCTGATAGAGGGAGCGGCGGGGATGGGGAAGAGCCGCCTGGTCGCCGAGGGCGAGAAGATGGCGCACCGCCTGGGCTTCCCGGTTGGGATCGGCGCGGCTGAGCCTTCAGAGTCTGTGGCTGAGCTTGCGCCTCTGCTCCGGGCGCTCTTCGACGGGTCGCCACCCTTGCTGGATCGTGCCGGGCTCAGCAGCCTCCGGGCGGGACCCGAGCAGCGCTACTGGCGGCTGCAGGAGTTGCAGTCTCTGCTCGAGCGCGCCGCATTGGACGGCCCAATGCTCATCTTCCTGGACGACGTGCAGTGTCGACAACGGCACCGCAGCCGCGTTGCGCGCGCTGCCGCCGCGTCTAGCCTCGCTTCCGATCGGATGGCTCATCGCGACGCGCCCGGATCAGGGCCCGGGGCAGCTTCGGAGTGCCGTCGAATATCTGGCTGACGAGGGTGCACAACGGCTTGTGCTCGAGCCGCTCGGCGAAGCTGCGGTGGCGCAGGTCGCGAGCGACGTGATGCAGGCTGAGCCCGATCAGACGCTCGTCCGCATGGCCGCGGAGGCCGGCGGCAACCCATTCCTGCTCGTCGAGCTGCTCGAGGGTCTCCGACTCGAGGAGCTTGTCCGCGTCGATTCCGGGCACGCGACAGTGACCGATTACAGGCTTCCCGACCGGATCCGCGCGAGCATGCGAGAGCGGCTGGACCGCATGTCGGAATCGGCGCGTCAGGTCGCCACGGTCGCCGGTTCACTGGGACGGACGTTTTCCGTCTCCGAGCTGTCGGAGATGCTCGGTCTCCCCCCGGCTTCGTTACTGACCTCGACCGCGCAGCTGATCGAAGCGGGGATCTTGCGGGAGCGCGGAGACCAGCTGTGCTTTCAACATGATCTGATCCGCGAAGCGGTTCGCGGCGCGTGTGCGCCTTCGGCCCGCCGGGCACTCGATCGGCAAGCCACTGACGTGATGCCTGCCCGGGGCGCTTTGCCAGTCGAAGTCGCTGTTCAGCTCGCCGCCAGCGCGCGGCCGGGGACGAGGTCGCGATCAGCACGCTGCTGTTGGCCTCGGAAGCGTTGGCGACGACCGATCCCGGAGCGAGCGCGGACCTCAGCCGGCGAGCCCTGGAGCTGGCCCCCGAAAGGCATCCTCTGCGGGGCCCGCTCGTCGTGCAAGCGGCGATGTCGCTGCACGCGGCGGGACGGGTCGAGGAGGGGAAGGCTTTCGCGGATAACGCGATGCGGGAGGTGCTTCCCGTCGTGGAGGAGGCGGAGGTGCGTCTAGGCATCGCCGGTATGTGGTTGGTCTCCCCGGACGTGAGGGTGCACGCCAGCCGTGAGGCGTTGAAGCTGGTTGGTCTGCCTGAGCACCTGCGCGTGGAGCACATGGCGAAGCTGGCCTACAACCTGGTGGCCGGAGGGCGGACGGTGCAGGCGCGGGCTCGCTTGTCCGAGGCCGTGGCCGCTGGCGGGCGCCGTGACCGGGGTCGCCCGGTTTCCGCTCGCGCTGAGCGAGGGGGGTTTGCACTACATGGGCCTGGATTTCTCGCGCGCGCTCGAGCTGTTTGAAGCGGTTCTCCGTGACGGGCTCGCGGAAGCGCACGGACTCGATGAGTTCCTGACCCGGCTGTGGCGGTCGGGGGCGCTCCTTGCCCTGGATCGCGAACAAGACGCGCTCCAGACGATCGACGGAGTAATCGCCGAGTCGCTCAAGCGGGGATTTTCCGACTTCTTGCATGTCGCCGAAATCACGCGGGGACACATGCTCTTGCAGTTGGGTCGCCTGGAGGACGCCTCCGTGATGCTGGACGGACGGTTCGATCCCCACGGACCACCCGTGGTCACCGTCATGGACGCCACGGGGGTGGTCGCGCTCGGGCGCCTTGCGCTTCACACTGGCGACGGACGGCAGGTTCGCCAGACGAGCGAGATCGCCAAGGCGATGCTGAACGAGACGACCCCGGGCGTTCGACGTCACGCCTCGTGGCTGCTGAGTCTGCAGGCAACAGCCGAGGGCGATCCGCGTCAGGCTCACCAGTGGCTGTGTGCGATGGGCGAGGCGGAGCGCACGCAGGTGCTGCGCAGGCTCTGGATGGATGTGGCCGACGAGCCGCTGATCGTGCGAATGGCCCTCGCCGTCGGCGACCGCGAGCTTTCCGAGAGCGCCGTTTCGGACGCGAACCAACGCGCCGAGGTCTCCCCTGGAGTTCCGTCGCTTGCCGCGATCGCGGCCCATGCCGGCGGCCTGATCGACGGCGATGCCGACAAGCTGTCCGCGGCCGTCAGCCTGTTCGAGCAGAGCCCCCAATCGCTCGCTCGCGCGGCTGCATGGGAGGACCTCGGCCTGGCACACCAGCGGCAGGGGACCGGAGAAACGGGGATCGACGCTCTGACCCAGGCTCTCGTCCTGTTCGCGCGTGCCGGGGCGACACAGGACGCGGCGAGACTCCGCAGCCGCCTCCGCGAGCTTGGGATTCGCCGCCGCGTCGCGACGGAAGGGAAGCCTGTTACCGGATGGGCGGCGATGACAAAGTCCGAGCTCGCGGTCGCTGAGCTCGTAGCCAGCGGCCTCACCAATCGCGAGGTCGCTGAGCGGCTCTACATATCACCGCACACGGTGAACACACACCTGCGCCAGGTGTTCGCAAAGCTCGGGGTCAAATCGCGGGTTGATCTCACGAGGCTTGCCATAGAGCGCGAGAGCAAGCACGTTCCAGGGACCGCTCGCGGCAGCCAGACCGTCTGAGCGGGCGAATTCGGCCACGATCACGCAAGCGCCGGTCCGGCGCCAGTGCGGTCGATGCGGCCGCTCAAGTTCGACTTCGGACTGCTTCCTTGGGCGGTGAACATCCCGACCATTCGCGCACGAGCCCGTTGCCCTCATCCGGTCGGGGCTTGACCGCGTCCGCCCGCGCGCGACGAGCCACGCCAGACTGAGCGACCAGTCCAGTGGTTGCGACGACGACGATCGCGATGGAGTAGCCGACCGCGGTCGAGGACAGCCCCGCGTGCGGTATCAGCTGGCCGGCGACGATCACAGGGACGCCAAAAGCGAGGTAGGCCACGGTGAAGACAGCCGCAAAGAGTCCGGCCCGCTGCTTCGGATCTGCGAGCGGACTAAGCATTCGCAAGGTGCCCGAGTACGAGGATCCCCATCCGACTCCGCCGATCAGCCCACCGATCACCAGAAGCGGCAGCACTCTTGCGACGATGCCGACTATCACCACGGCACTCCCAACGATGATCGCTGCTCCCCCCGACTGATTGCTGGAACGAGGCGAGATACGGCCGACGAACAGGCCCACGATGGCGGCCGCACCCGGCTCGGTGAATACCGTTGCTCCGTTCAGCAGCCCGCTGTTGAGGTGGAAGAGTCCGTGGATGATGGTCGGAATCAGACCCAGGTAGAGCCCAACGAACATCCAGGCCCCGATCTGTAGCGGAACCGCCGCGACAAATTCCGCAACGGCCGGTCCCGGAAAACCGTCTCCGTCGAGAGGATTGCGACGCCGATCTCGAGGGACGTGACAACGGCGAGACAGGCAAATACGATCTTCGCCGGCGACCCGGTGAACTGGATAGCGGCCCCCGTCAGGAGCGCTCCCAGTCCGATTCCGCCCGCTGGTGCGACGCTACCGATGACTGCTCCCAGTTCTCTGTGGCGCGCGGGGGCGAGCTCTACGAGCGCCGCCGTGAATGCGCTGAAGGCCGCTCCTGTTGCGAGGCCTTAGACGGCGCGCGCAGCAATCACCCACTCGATGTTGGACGCGAAGAAGAACATCACCATTGCAAGCAGCTGGATCGAAAGGGCTCCGATCAGGACCGGCTTGCGGCCGATGTAGTCCGATAGCGAGCCAACAACGAGCAACGCTAGGAGAAGACCGAACGCGTAGATCGCGAACGCGACGGTCAAGATTCCGGCCTGGAAGCCCCATTGATGCTCGAACAAGACCAGCAGCGGCGTCGGGGCCCCAGCCGCAAACGTGACGCTCGCGAAAGCCAGTCCTGTTCCCGCGAACGCGACCCCTGGAGGCAGCGAACCACGCCTCCGAGTCATCGTTGCGGGTTCGGGTGGTATGGGGCTGTCCGCCGGCACGCTACCCAGGCTGGTCCAACGCGCAGCCCTCGCCATCGCACGAACGTGCCCTTTCTAGCCCCGGGGCCAGCTGCCGCCAAATCCGGCCCGATCGTGCGATGACACCGGAACCGACCGGCTATGCCGAGGCGTTCGCGTTTCGCGCCGCCGCGGTCAAACGGCGGATGATCTTTGTGTCAGGCATCGACGAGCATCACTCCCGGCAAAAAACATCGCTCGTGCGTGCGATGCGCCATCCGATGAGCCGGTGGACCCTTCGCCCACACGACGAACGAAGGAAGAGCAATGTCAACGATCAAGCAAAAAGACCTTGAAGGGCAACGGGCGCTCGTGACGGGCGCGACGTCGGGCATCGGTCGCGCGGTCGCGCTGCAGCTCGCACGGAATGGAGCCGAGGTCGTCGTTCACGGCCGTGACGCCAAACGAGGCGCCGTGACGGTCCGGGAGATCGAGGCCGCCGGCGGAAACGCGAGCTTCGTCGCAGCTGACCTCGCCGATGCCGGCGACGTGGAGTGGCTGGCAAGCGAGGTCGGCGACGTCGATATCCTGATCAACAACGCCGGGATCTCGGCCTTCCTCCCGACCGCAGAGTTTGATCCGGTCGTGTTCGACAAGATGTTCGCCAGCAACGTCCGGGCGCCGTTCTTCCTCGTCGCGGCGCTCGCTCCCGGGATGGCCGCCCGCGGCCACGGGAGCATCGTCAGCCTCAGCAGCATGGCGGGCGGGGTCAGGCTCGTCGGCGGCGCGGCCTACGGCGCGACCAAGGCATCGCTCGAGGCGATGACCCGCGCGTGGGCCGCCGAGCACAGCGCGAGCGGCGTGCGCGTCAACGCGATCGCGCCGGGACCCGTCTACACCCCGACACCATCAGGTCCCGAGTTCATCGCAGCGCTCGGCGAGACCACGCCGATGCACCGCGCCTCACAGCCCGAGGAGATCGGCGAGGTGATCGCCTTCCTCGCCTCCCCCCGAGCGAGCTACATCACCGGAACGACCGTCGCCGCCGACGGCGGACGCAGAGCGGTTTAGCAAGGGAGCGATCGATGTTTGACCACGTGACCCTTCGAGTCCCCAAGCTGGTGGTCGCAACCACCGCGTTGGCGTCGGTGCTCGATGAGCTCGAGATTGTGCAGACCGCGAGCACGCCGGGCTTCTCGGTCTGGGGAAACTTCGCCCTGACGCAGACCGACGACGAGCACCCCAATGCTCGGCGGGTACATGTCGCGTTCATCGCGCCGACCCCAACTCACGTCGACCGCTTCGGGCGGGCCGGCATCGAGGCCGGGTTCGCCGACGACGGGCCCGCCGGCCCGCGTCTGCATTACGCCGACGACTACTACGCGGCATTTCTCAAAGATCGCGAGGGCAACAGCTTCGAGGCGGTTCATCGCGATGGTCGCCGGCCGAGCGGCAACATCGATCACGTCGCTATCCGCGTTGGGGATCTCGACGCATCAACCGTGTTCTACTGGACGATCGCCGACGCGGTCGGACTGACGATCCTCTGGCAGACCGTCGACCGAGCGGCGTTCTCCGTCGACGAAACAGAGGCGTCCTTCATCGTGGCCGCCGGCGAGCCGACTCAGAACGTCCACGTCGCCTTCTCGGGCAACGACGACGACGTACGCCGCTTCCACGCCGACGCGACGGCGGCGGGATACCGCAGCAACGGCGAGCCCGGCGAGCGCCCCCGCTATCACAACGGCGACTACTACTACTCCGCGTACGTGCTCGACCCCGACGGCAACAACATCGAACTCGTCAATCACCACCGGACCACGCCCGAGCCCGAAGGAGCGCTGCAGCTACCGCCCTCAGGCGAAAAGTGATCGTGGTGTCCGTGTTTCGGACGAATAAACCTTGAAAAAGGCGGCCAATTGCCGGGCCTTTACTAAGTCGGGGAGACAGGATTTGAACCTGCGACCGCCCGGCCCCCAGCCGGAACTAGCTGATTCTCGCTAGATCCGAATCCGTTGATTTGGTGGCCTTTTCTGTCCGCCGGGTCAGGTACGCTCCGGTCAAAATGGAACGTGAACGGGACATGGAGAACCGCCCGGCCGATGCCAGCGCGGTCAACGCCGATCCCGGCCCCATGTTCCGTCTTCTTGTATCAACCCGGGCCGCAGAGGCCTCGTGAGCGCGACTCCCGCCAAACGGCGCCGAGACTACGGCACCGGCACCCTCCAAGTCGTCGGACGCTCGTGGATCGGCGCGTGGTACGGGGCCGACGGGCGGCGTATGCGCCGCAAGGTCGGCGACGTCCGCACCGAAGGGCGGGCCGACGGGCTCACGAAAGTCCAGGCCGAGCGCGCGTTGCGCCGGATGCGGGAGCTCGACAGCCCTCGAGCCGCACCGAACGCCGAGCGAGTGACAATCGAGCAGGCGGGGCGGGAGTTCTGCCAGCGGTTGGAGCTGAAGGGCCGGCGCAAGTCCCACCGTCTGACGGTGGCCTCTGACCTCCGGAACCACATCGTCCCGTTCTTCGCTGCCAAAACGCTAGACCGCATCAAGCCCGAAGACATCGAGCGGTACGTCGCCGCGAAGCGCAAGACGCTCGCGATCAAGACCATCCGGAACCACGTCAACACGATGCACTCGATCTTCGACCTGGGCCTGCGAAACGGCTGGTGCCAGATCAATCCGGTCAAGCTCGCCGATCGGCCGATCGTGAAGAAGACGGAGACCCGGATCCAGTTCCTCGACCAAGCACACCTCGAACAGCTGCTTGCCGCGCCGTATCCCGATGACGCCTTCGGCCGGATCGAGCCGACGCTGTATCTCACCGCGGCCATGACCGGGCTCCGCCAGGGCGAGCTGCTCGGGCTCCGGTGGCGCGACGTCGACTTCGACGCGCGCAAGATCCGGGTCGTTTCGCCATTCGTTCGGGGCGAGTTTGGCGATCCAAAGTCGATTGGCTCAGGGCGCTCGGTGCCGATGGCTGAACGGGTTGCGGACGCCCTCCGCGAGCTGCGGGAGCGCTCGGTCTATGCCCGCGACCGCGATCTTGTGTTCTGCCACCGGGAGACCGGCAAGCCACTCGACCGCTCAAAGCTCGTCCGCCGCTTCAAGCAGGCGCTCGATCGCGCCGGCGTCCATCGGATCACATTCCACGAGCTGCGCCACACGTTTGGTACGCGGATGGCGGCCTCAGGCACGCCTATGCGCACGCTGCAGTATTGGATGGGCCACGCGGACTCCAAGACGACGCAGATCTACGCGCACTACCAGCCGAGCGACCAAGAGGCTGACGCCGTCGATCGGGCGTTTGCGTAACCGAGTCGGTCGAACGGCTTGGTGAAGCTGTTGTCGGCGGCCGGGATTTGGTTTTGCCATGCCGGTTGAACGCTTCGTATGGACTGACCACGCCGTTGAGCGGCTCGCGGAGCGGGGGCTGACGCGCTTTAAGGTCGAGGATGCAATCCGCGACGGTCACGAAGGGCGCCAGCCAAACGAGGATGGTGCCGACTGGCTGATCACTGTCACGACGCCGAGCGGGATCGCAATCGAAGCCGTGTACGACCATCCATACCGCGGTGATGAGAGCACCGCGCGGATCGTGTCGGTCTGGCGGCGGTCAGAAGAGCACAAGTAGTGGGGGTATCCTCGGGCCTGTGCGCTACGCCTATTACGACCGAGAGGCTGACATCGCATGGTTCCCCACGGGGGACTCCGTCGATGTCGTCAGCGAGCGGGTGCCGGGTGGGTTACGCGACTACGACCGAACGACTCATAGGCTCGTCGGACTCGAGGTGTGGGCGGCCAGCACTCGGCTTCCTGCTTCGCTGCTTGACGCACTTCCTGCCCCGGCGCAGGCACGAGGCGCGGCGGCCTGACCCAAATCGGCGATTCTGAGGAGCGGGCCTGGGCACTGTTCTCTGAGGCGCTAAGGCCGGGCAGCACCCTCGCGGGAAGCATCCCGTCGGGCGCGGCAATCATCGCGGCCGATACGGGAGAACGCCGGGACCTCGTCCGCCGCTATCACGCAGAGGAAAGAGCGGTGATCATCGTGGACGCCGACGGTCGCTCTCGAATCCAAAGGCCGGTGCTATCTCCGCCAGATTGGCGGGTACGTGCAGCGGACCGATCATTGAGCAAGAGCCGGAGCGGAGCGGCAGTCAAGGCGGCCCGTCAGGGCCGAGTGAAGCGAACGCGAACCAACGCCCTTGACGGCCGGCACCCTCAAACATGCGCGGCCACTTGCGCGCGGCAGTATTCGGCGAGGTGAGCCTCGAGGTCGCACCGGCTGAACCGCAGCGCCCGCCCGATGCGTAGGTGCGGGAGCCTCCCGGTGCGTGCAAGGTCGTAGATCGTCGACACAGGCAGCCGCAGCAGCGCGGCCACGTCGTCTGCCGTCAGGAGGTGGTCGTCGAGTGGAACGACCGCATCGCTCATCGTCGGCTACCCCAGGTCGATCTCGGAGTCGCAGGCAGATCGTCCCGCTGCGCTAGCGCGTAGACCAGCGACCGCGGGACCTGGAGGATCAGCGTCGTGTCGGCAGCGATGAGGAGCTGGCGCCGTTTCACCGGCATCAAAGTGCTGGCCGGACGTAGCGGAGCCGTGCTGTCGTGGTCAGGCGCGGATGGCGTGCCCGCGTTATCTGGGGCCGGTTCCGGGTGTTCGATTGCCGCTGCGGCGCTTGACACGTCAGCATGGCTCCGCTCCTGGCGATGACGTCGGGGCAGGGCCCGGACCTTGCTCACGAAGGTGTCCTTGATTCGACGCTCACCCACACCTGAGATGAAACGCCCGTCGCAGGGACGCCACAACCGCACATCGGGGACGCTTCGGGGACGTTTGCGCCCCGTTTGCGTCCCGTGCCTGGCGGCGTCGACCCGGACGATCGCACCGTTGGTTCCAATTTTCTTTACTTAGATCAAGGCGGCCTTCGGCGCGCTCCGCGCGCCAGCGGCCGCTCGCGTTGTCCAGGACTGCCGCTTCCACCACAGTGCTTGCAGCGCAGCGGCAAACGCCGGATGCGCGAGTTTGGCGATAAGCACGTCGCTCATGAAACGCGCACCGACACCTGCGTTCGTGCTCGCGCGGGTATTCAGGTCGACGGCGCACGGGCGACTGCATCTGTCCGACACGAGCAGCCCGAGGCGGGGCTGGCGACGGCGAAATCGTGGCTGCTCTGTACTCCGAGCGACAGCGACGCCGCAAACGCGTCGCGTGAGCTCTCTTGCTTGCAACGTTCCGCATTCGGGCTAACACCGGTCTCGGTCGTTTCGTCGCAACAAGCCAGCGGAGGGCGATGCTCTGGTTGCCCGCATCCCTTCCGTGAGTGTGCCGGCGGGGTGGTGGTCTGGGAGCCGGTTCCTATGTGTCAGGTCTGGATCGTGGTGTTCCGGACGCGATGGATGGCAGGTGTAGTAGGCCTTCCGCGTTGCGGTGGCTGAGTTTTTCTTTGTCGGTCGGGTTGATCTCGAGGACGTCGAGGAAGTCCTAGAGACGTTGCAGACCCAACCCAGCCTCGAGCTCCGCTTCGGACGCGCCGGGCTCAAACGCGCCGAGATTGCTCAGGATCCGTCGGTAGTTCTTGCCACGCCCCCTGCGTGAACGATCGGCTCAAGGGCCGTCCCGCCAATGAACGCCCGCCTCCGGGCGGCGCCGAGGGGCAGAGCTCGCGCGACGATCCTGGCGCGAGCGAGTACCCGCGCTCGCGCGCGTACGACGGGATCGATAGCACGGGGGATCAAACCCCGGGGAGCGAAACCCCGGGTCTCGACGGGTGCGATGGGCGGACGCAGCCCTCAGACTTAGTGGCCTCACCAAAACCAGGATGGCGCGCCTGATGAATTGCGCGTGGCTGTGAGGTGAGGCGGGCGGCTACAAGGCCGGCGCTGCCGCGCATCGTCATGTCTGCAGCGCAACTAAGGAACCGAGGCGAAGAGGAGTGCCAGATGGTTACAACTGAGAAGGCGATCCTTGCTGGCGGGTGCTTCTGGGGTGTCCAGGATCTGATCCGTAAGCTTGATGGCGTCACCACCACCCGGGTTGGCTACTCCGGCGGCGACACGCCCGACGCGACCTACCGCAACCACGGCTCGCACGCGGAGGCGATCGAGATCCTCTTCGATCCCGAGCGCATCTCCTATCGGGACTTGCTGGAGTTCTTCTTTCAGATTCACGACCCGACGACGAAGAATCGTCAGGGCAACGACGTTGGGGCGAGCTATCGCTCGGCGATCTACTACCTCAACGACGAGCAGCGGCGCGTCGCGGAGGACACGATCGCCGATGTCGACGCCTCCGGTCTGTGGCCTGGCAAGGTGGTCACCGAACTCGCGCCCGCCGGACCGTTCTGGGAGGCGGAGCCCGAGCACCAGGACTACCTCGAGCGCTATCCCAACGGCTACACCTGCCACTTCGTCCGTCCGGGCTGGAAGCTGCCGCGCCGCGCGCAGGAAGCGGCGCACTGAGCCCAAGCGGTCCACCAGGAAAAAAGCGGGCGCTGATTCGAACAGCAGTATCGAGCGATCAGGCCCCTGGTGCGCTCGGCCACACCGCGCACGCTCGCACTACGGGACCAAGGAGGTTCAAATGAGCACCACCGTTCCACAGGCGCAAGGACTCAAGCGCACCGATATCCAGGAGCACGACCTCAGCGTTTTCGGACGCCAGGTGATCCAGAACCGCGTCGATATCAGCCCGGACGCGCCGCTCTTTCGGCACAAGCATCCGGGTGAAGAGGTCATCTACGTCCTGGAAGGATCGCTGCAGTACGACATCGACGGCCAGCCACCGACGAGGGTCAGCGCCGGCGAGGGCCTAGTGGTCCCGGCCGACACGATCCACGCCGTGAAGAACATCGGCACTGGCAACGCGGCGGAGCTCGCCACGTATATCGTCGAGAAAGGGAAGCCATTCCTCGTGGCAGTCGACTGAGCTGAGAGGTTTGTCCGGCCTCCGGTATGTGACCGGATACGAGCAGCCGGGCCACCGCCTTCGCTTGTGAGCGACAGTCGGGACCAGCAGCGAGTGCGGGACCTGGTAGGGCGCTGCTCGGCGTACGACCGGAAGCACGACACGCGTGTCGCAACGCGAAAGCCGCGGTCGCCGTCAGCACGCCTCGTGATCCCGTCGCCCTTAGCCGGGCAGGTCTTCCGGTCGCTTCTCGGCGAGCTCCCCGTGGAGCGCTCCGGTGGCCTGGCCGACTTCGATCATGTAGCCGTCGGGGTCTCGCATGTAGCAGCGGATCTCAGCACCGCGATCGATCGGCGGCGTGACGAACTCGGCCCCCTTTGCGCTCCACTGCTTATAACACGCCTCGATATCGGCGACGCGCAGGTTCATGAAGCTCGAGACCGTGTTCCCGGAGCTCGTGGTTCACGAGGAGGTGTCGGGCTTGTCGGGGGTGGGGGGACCGCCGGAGTCCATCAGCACCCATGAGTTGGCGAGCTTGACGATGCACGGGTTCTCCTCCAGCACCACCTGGCCGCCGAGGACCTCGGAGTAGAACGCGCGGGACCGAGCAACGCTTCGTACGGCGATGTACTGGGTGACGAGAATGCCCTCCGTCGGGGCGGGCAGGTTCTCGTAGTCGATGAATGGCGCATCCTGGTGTTCTTCGGTCGCGCTCATGGCTACCTCCTGGTTGCGTTAGGGAAGACCTCGATCGGTCTTCGTGTGGTGACGTCTGCTACCGCAGCGGCCGGAACGCCGCGCGGACCTCTTCGGAGAACAGTTGCGGCTCCTGCCAGGCCTCGAAGTGCCCGCCCCGGTCGACCTCGTTGTAGTAAATCGGGTGGGGATACGCGCGCTCTCCAGCTCCGGGGAGTCTGATACAGCTACAGAAACCACCACACCCACCCGTGCTCGGGGAGCTCTCGATCGGGCTCGGCCTCCGTTGGCTGGCGGAACCAACGGCGCCTTCGCTTCGTACCAGCGACCTGCCCGTGAGCGGGGCTGCTGACCGACCGGTCGCTATCCCCGCTCGAGGGGCGCAACGCGAATGGATGTAGGAACGCGAGCCGCGCGTCCCGAGGATCGACCAAGTACGCGAAGCTCGCCTCTGGCGAGCAACGATCCTCGCACAGAACCTGGACGTTCCCCGTGGCGGGATCCCACTCGAGGGTGACGGTCAGTCGGTCGCTGTGTCTCTGGTCAAGTTCGCGAAACATGGCCGGTCCTAACTCCTCGTTCCGCCCGTCTCAGAAAGGGCCGCGGGTGGTACCAACGGAGGGTCCAGTGCCGGCGGCCTTCGCCGCCGCCGTCGTGGGTGCGGGTTGAATGTTGTTGCGAGTTCTCTGAGCCGCTGGACATGAGGGTCTCGTTTCGTTCGAGCGTGGCCGGGTCGTTAGGAGGCGATGGTTTCCAATTCGGCTGAGCGCATTGGGACGCCTGCCGCGGCGTAAGCGTCGGGGCCGTCGAGGGTCTCGGCTTCGAGGAGCGCGTGGGTGAGGTTGTCGAGTTGTTCGCGGTGTTCTGTGAGCAGTTGGGTGACCTCGGCGTGAGCGTCGTCGACGATCCGGCCCACCTCCTCGTCGATCAGCCACTGCGTCTGTGGGGAGGTCTCGCTTGCGCCGGGGAGGAGGGGTCCCTGACCGTCGGAGGGCAAAAGCGTGCGGGGACCGAGCTTCTCGCTCATCCCCCAACGGCCGACCATCGAGCGGGCGATCTGGGTCAGCTGCTGGAGGTCTGACTCGGCGCCGGTAGTCACGTCTCGGTAGACGGCCTCTTCCGCCACGCGGCCGCCCAGCGAGACCTTGATCTTCGCGTCGAGCTCCTCCCGGGAGTAGGACACCCGGTCCGTGTCGGGAGTCGAAAGCGTCACGCCGAGGGCCTGGCCGCGCGGGATGATCGACACCTTCCGGACGGGATCGGCTCCCGGGGTGAGCATGCCGACCAGCGCGTGGCCGGATTCGTGGTAGGCGGTCCGCTCGCGGTCCTCCGGGCTGAGGACGATCCCGCGCGGTGCCCCGAGCAGCACCTTCTCGAGCGCGTCGGTGAAGTCGGCCATGTGAACCTCGTCGTGGTCTCGCCGGGCCGCCAACAGCGCCGCCTCGTTGGCCAGGTTGGCCAGGTCCGCACCGACCATCCCCGGCGTGGTCGAGGCCAGGGCATCGAGGTCGACGTCCTCGGCGAGCGGCATCGACCGGGTATGCACCTGGAGGATCTTCTGGCGCCCCGCCTTGTCTGGTGGCTGCACGGCGACGCGGCGGTCGAAGCGCCCCGGACGCAACAGCGCCTGGTCCAGGATCTCCGGACGGTTGGTCGCGCCGAGGACGACGACCGCTTCCGTGCTCTCGAAGCCATCCATCTCGGTCAAGATCTGATCGAGCGTCTGCTCGCGCTCGTCGTTGGCGCCGGTGATCCCGGCCGACCCCTGGCGCGAGCGGCCGATCGCGTCGAGCTCGTCGATGAAGATGATCGCCGGCGCCGCCTCCTTGGCCTTGGCGAACAGGTCTCGCACCCGCGCCGCGCCGACGCCGACGATCGCCTCGATGAACTCCGACGCGGCGATCGAGAAGAACGCCGCGCGAGCCTCGCCCGCCACGGCCCGGGCGAGCAGCGTCTTGCCGGTGCCGGGCGGCCCGAACAACAGCACGCCGTGAGGGATCCGCCCGCCGAGGCGCCGATACCGGTCCGGTGTCTTCAGGAAGTCGACGATCTCGGTCAGCTCCGCTCTTTGCCTCGTCGATCCCAGCGACGTCATCGAACGTCACCCGGATCTTCTCCGGGTCCACCCGCCGCGCCTGCGAGCGCCCGAAGTTGCCGAGCCCGCCAAGGCCGCCGGCGCCAGCCTGGGCGCGCCGCGCCAACAGCACAAACAGACCCACGAGCAACAGCGTCGGACCGAACCCGAGCAGGATCTCTGCCAGCAGCGACGTCCCCGGGTTCGGGTTCTGGGCGTTGACCTGCACGTTGTGCTGCTGCAGCAGCGCCGTCAGCGCGTTGTTGTTCCAGAACGCTGGGACCTGGGTCGAGAACAGAGTCGTCGGGGTCGCTTTCGCGTCGCCCGGCGGGTAGCGGACCTTGGTCGTGAACGTCCCGCTGATCGTGTCGGCCTTCGACGAGATCGACTTGACCTGGTCCGCCTGGACTTCGGACAGGAAGAACGGCGAGAACGCGATCTTCACCCGCGGCTGACCTGACGGCTGCGCCAGCAACACGGTGAGCCAGTTCACCGCCAGCAGCACGATGACGAAGATCCAGAACCCGCGCCAGCGATGCGGCGGAGGCGGCTTGCGCTCTTCGGGCATCCCCCGGCCATCGGGCGCGGGAGCCACCCGCCACCCGCCCTTGTCCTGCGGCATCGGCGCCGGCGGCACAGCCTTATCAGCGTGAAAGACGTTCATCTAGCGCACCTGGGTTGACGCGTCCGCCACCTAGTTGCGTTCGCCGCCGAACAGCTGGAGGAAGAACAGGAAGATGTTGAAGATGTCGAGGAAGATGCTCGCGGCGATCGGGACCGAGCTCGCCATGTCTGCCCGGCGCAGGCGGTTGAAGTCGAAGATCGTGTAGCCGCCGAAGATCGCGATCCCCAGCACCGCCCAGATGATGTTCGCGTGGGGGATGCTGACGAAGATCAGCACGACCCCGAACACGATCAGCGCTAGCAGCGCCCAGAACAAGAACCGCGCCCAGTTCGACAGGTCGCGCCGCGTGGCGTAGCCGATCGCGCCCAGTCCGGCGACCGTCGCCGCCGTGGCGCCGGCTGCCTGCCACAGCGCGGTGGGGTCCGCCTTGGCGTACGCGTGGATCAGGGGGGCGACCGCGAGCCCGAGCGCCAGCCCAAGTCCGAACAGCAGGCCGGCAGCGAGCTGCTCGCGCCCGCGCGCGGTGGCGAACTGGAGCCCGAAGATGCACGCGAAGCCGGCGATGAAGAACAGGATCCCGGTGCCGCCGGTGAGGTTGCGCCCGACGTAGGCGCCGAGCGCGGCAAAGCCGACGGTGACTGCGACCAAGCCCATCACCTGGCCGAACACCGCCCGGGCACGATCGCCGACAAGGGCACCCGACTGGGCTACCGTCAAGTCAGGAAAGGCGGGGGCGTCAGGTGCCATGCCCTCAACCTCGCGCCACTCCGACGACGGCCGCTGCGACCGCCGGCCAGTAGGTGAAGATCGCGTCAGTCACGGCCTGGCTACCCGAATGTGAACGAGTACGCCTCGGCGCCGGGTTCGAGGAACGTGATTTCCAGTGTCTGCTCATGGACTGCGTCGTGTTCGCGCACCAGCTGATACAGGCGACCGTCGCGGAGCAAGCCGTTTCCTTCCTCGTCGATGTCAACGCCGTGTGACTCGCCCGGGACCTCGCCCTCGAGGAGTACACGGAACGGGGTCGGCTCGCGCGTTCCAGGCGACAGCACGAGATGCGCGTCGCGCGCGTGGAACCGGAAGGCGATGCTGCCGCCGGCCTGGTCAAGGACGACGTTCTCGCGGCCGATCGTCCACTCACCGGCGAGGCCCCACTGGTTCAGCGGTAGTCGGTCGGGAAGGCTGTAGGTGCCGCGTGCGTCGAACGAGGTGCCGTCCGGCGTGACGGGCCCCTCGCCACGGCCGTAACCGAGATATGTCTCGGGCGTACCCAGGCGGTCCCAATCCGCCGCAGCCTCCACGCCAGCACCCTCCACGGACACGAGCTCGCGCTCGACGCCGAGCAGCCGCTGGATGCCCCGCTCCGATTGTTCGTAGCGTCCCTCGCCGAACTGCTGGTCGCGGATGATGCCCTCCTCGTCGACGAAGTAGAGCGCCGGCCAGTAGCGGTTATCGAACGCGCTCCAGATCGCGTAATCGTTGTCGACCGCGACCGGATAGTCGATCGCTCGCGTCTTGATCGCGTCGCGTACGCGATCGATCTGATGCTCGAAGGAGAACTCCGGCGTGTGGACACCGATCACGACCAACCCGTCGTCGCGATATGCCTGCGACCACGCGCGGACGTACGGCTCCTGGCGCAGCCAGTTGATGCACGTCAGCGTCCAGAAGTTCACCACGACGACGTGGCCGCGCAGCTCGGCGGGGCCGAGTGGCTCGGAGTTGAGCCACTCGGCCGCCCCGGCGAACGGAGGCATATGCAACCGCTCGAACATCGTCCTGCTACCGCAGCGTCCGGAACGCGGCGCGCAGCTCTTCGGAGAACAGTTGCGGCTCCTGCCAGGCCGCGAAGTGCCCGCCTCGATCGACCTGGTTGTAGTAGATCAGGTTGGGATACGCGCGCTCGGCCCAGCTCCGCGGAGCCTGATAAAGCTCCTTCGGGAACACGGTCACCGCGGCCGGAACAGACACGCCCTTGGCGTCGAAGAAGCCAAACGCGTTCTCGTGGTAGAGACGAGCCGAGGAGACCCCCGTGTTCGTCAACCACGTCAGCGTGATGTTGTCGAGCACCTCGTCCCGCGTCAGGTTGCCGACGGGGGCACCGTCCACGAAGGCGCTGGCGATGTCCAGGTAGCTTTGGGCGTCGTGGTCCAGGATCCAGGCAGCCAGCCCGGCGGGCGAGTCCGCGATCCCGTAGAGCGTCTGCGGATGCAGGAGCATCTCGACGCCGTAGCCGATTCCATTCGTATACACGAAGCTGGCCTGCTCGTAGGCGCGCTGCTCCTCGGCCGAGAGACCGGCCGGCGCCGGAGCGACGACCAGCGGCGCGAACCCCGGCGCGATCTCGGGCGGCAGGACGCCCGGCATGTTCGAGTGGATGCCGAGTAGCTCCGGAGGGGCCTGTACGCCCATCAGGTCCGCGATCATCGCGCCCCAGTCTCCGCCTTGCGCGACAAAGCGCTTGTAGCCCAGGCGCCTCATCAGCTCAGCCAAGGCACTGGCGACGCGTTCGGGACCCCAGCCGCTCCTCGTCGGCTTGCCGGAGAACCCGTAGCCCGGGAGCGACGGGATCACCACGTCGAACGCGTCCTCGGCGCTGCCGCCGTGGGCGGTCGGGTCGGTGAGCGGACCGACGACGTTCAGCATCTCCACGACCGAGCCCGGCCAACCGTGGATCAGGATCACCGGCAACGCGTGCTCATGAGCCGACTTGACGTGGATGAAGTGAATATCGAGATCGTCAATCTCCGTCACGAACTGCGGCAGAGCGTTCAGCCGCGCCTCGACCCTCCGAAGGTCGTACTCGGTGCCCCAGTAGCGCACGAGCGCCTCCATCGTCGCCAACTCGACGCCCTGCGGCGGGACAGTGCCTCCCAACGGATGCACGGTGGGATCTTCGACCGGCTCGCGCTCAGGGAAACGAGTTGCGGCGATGCGCGCACGCAGTTCCTCAACTTCCGCCTCGGGAAACTCGACCGCGAACGGCCGGATCGCGGTCGCGCCGCTGACCTCTCGGTGGTGACAGCCATGTGGGTCTCCTTAGTGGGGTATGCGTGACCCTGCGAAGGGTGAATTGCGCGGTCGAGCGTCGCACCCGTCGAAACCCTGGGGTTTGCTCCCTGGGTTTTGCCCCGCGGTTTCGCTCCCTTGGTGGTCTCTGTGTTCCCGATCACGTCGTCGCGAAGGAACGCACGGACTCGCATTTGCCCGCACAGGGCGAACTGACGTTGGCCGGTCGCCGCCGGCCTATGGACATTGCTCTCAGCATTCCGCTCCACGCTTCGCCCGCGGGACCTGAGGCGTACGCCGTTGAGGTGCCGGTAGCGCTCGAACGCTCGTCGTCCTCGAAACATTGACGATCCCAACCCAGGGTCCCCACCCAGCGAGTTCACGGGCGCGAGCTCGGGCGAAACGCGCGACCGTGCCCAATACGGCAATCAATCGAGGTCAGCGCGAGAAGAGAACACAACTCGGCTCACCGGCCCGAACTGGAGGATCGAGATGGACCTGAACGCGACCGAGCGAGGAGACTCGATGTCAACCCCCCTTCAGCAGTTGGCGGACTACGGCCAGAGCCCTTGGATCGACTACATCGAACGTGATTCCGTCCGCAACGGCTACCTGAAGGATCTGATCGGTCGCGGGATCGTCGGACTGACATCCAACCCCACGATCTTCCAGCACGCGATCGCCAAGGGCACCGCTTACGACTACCAGCTGCGTGAGGTGATCCAACACGAGGACGACCCCAAGGAGGTCTTCCTGGCCCTGGCCAAGGACGACATCCGGGAGGCGTGCGACCTGCTGCGCCCGGTTTATGACCGGGGCGAGTCGACCCGTGACGGCTGGGTTTCGCTGGAGGTCGATCCGAGCCTGGCCGCCGACGCGGGCGCCACCGTCCACGAGGCTAAGCGGCTGCACGGGCTGATCGAGCGCCCCAACCTGTTCGTGAAGATCCCCGGCACCAAGCCCGGCCTCGACGCGATCGAGGAGACGATCGCCGCCGGCATATCGGTCAACGTCACCCTGCTGTTCTCGCTCGAGCGCCATCGCGAGGCGGCCGAGGCGTATCTGCGCGGCCTGCGGCGGCTTCGTGACAGCGGCGGTGACCTCAACACGGTGGCCTCTGTGGCCTCGTTCTTCGTCTCCCGGGTCGACACCGAGGCCGACAAGCGCCTCGACGCGATCGGGGGGCACGATGAGCTGAAGGGGACCCTGGCGATCGCCAACGCCAAGCTCGCCTATCAGATTTATAAGGAGTTGTTCAGTGGGTCGGAGTGGGAGGAGTTCAAGGCGGCCGGGGCCTCGGCACAGCGGTGCCTGTGGGCCTCCAGCTCGACCAAGAACCCCGCCTACTCCGACGTGCTGTACGTCGACGGATTAATCGGCCAGGACACGGTCAACACGATGACGCCGGAGACGGTCAAAGCGTTCGAGGATCACGGCAAGGCCGAGGCGACGCTGGAGCAGGGGCTTGACGAGGCGCATCGCGCTTTCGAGGCGTTCGCGTCGGCCGGTGTCGACTACGACAGCGTGGTCGACCTGCTCGAGCGCGAGGGCGTCGAGAAGTTCTCCGATTCGTTCAAGGAGCTGCTCGAAGGGGTCGCCGCCAAGCGCGCTCAGCTCGTGGCTGCATAAACCAGGAGCGCCAGGCTGGGCGACTCCCGTCGGTCACTCGCCGTCTCCTTGCGGCGTCGCGCGTCCAAACGCGCAGCAGCAATCGACCGATTGCTGCCGCCGCTGACGAGAGCCAATGGCCACCGAGACACTCCCCGGCGCGTCTCGCGCTGCGCCCGTTCGAGCTACCTGGCGGCCATTCAACGCTCGTCGAAGTGGGATGACTCATCCCAGGGTCCCGACCCAGGGAGTTCCACGGGCGCGAACTGGGCCAGAACGCGCAACGCTGCCGCCAACATCAACCAATGGAGGTCAGGCCGAGCAGCACGAGGGTAAGGTTCGCCACTTCGATCGAGATCGCTGAACTGGGGCTGATCGGCACGAGCTCGAGGTCGTGACGTTGCCGCTCTCCGATGTCGGTTGGGCTAGCGACTCGAGTAGGCGTTGTTCAGCGACCGGCATGCCAACGGTCGACCGCTCCAGAAGACCACAACCCGGTCCCCTAGCCGGAATATTGGAGGACGTGATGGACGTTGAGGCCCTTGCAGAGCTCCTACACGAAACGGAGGAGCATCACGGAGCGTTCGAGGCAGTCGCCCCACCGCACGACTGGTGGGACTGGTACGCGGCGTACATGAACGCGCGCGAACGCGAGAGCGCCCCCGAGGAGGCCTCCGCGGCTGCCGGGCGCTATATGGCGGTGGTCAAGCACATCGTCGTGACACCTGCTTGACCCCGCACCCGCGGCCACCGATCGGAGAAAGCATGACCATCGCCACCGTCAGGGTCCCCAAGCGGCGGGCACAGGAACTGCCCGGACAGACAGTCGTTGTGATAGGCGGTAGCGCGGGCATCGGGCTCGAGACAGCTCGACACGCCCGAACCGAGGGCGCTGACATCATCCTTACCGCGCGTAATCCGGAGCGCTTGAACGCAGCGGCACATGAACTCGGCGCGCTGAGCAGCGCCGCGTTCGACGCGAGCGATCCGGACTCGCTCGCCCGGTTCTTCGACTCGCTTTCCGGCCCGATCGATCACGTGATGGTCAGCGGGGCCGGCCCCCGGTACGGCCGTCCGCTCGAGATGGATCCAGAGGAGTCCCGTCACGCCTTCTCCGAGCGCATGGTGCTTGCCCTCGAGGTCGCCAAGAACATGGTGGGGAAGGTGAGACCGGACGGGCCCTGGTGCTCATCGGCGGCACCGGCGGTCGGCGCATCACCTCCGGCTATGAGATCGTGTCGGCGGTCACGGCGGCGATGCCGGCGCTTACGGCCAGCCTCGCGCTCGATCTCGCGCCGATCAGGGTCAACTTGATAGCCCCGGGCTTCGTGGACACGCCCCTGTCCGCGAGTCTGCTCGGCGACGGGCTCGAGGCGCGCCGCGCCGAGCTGCGAACGAAGCTGCCGATCGGTCGGGTGGTGGGACCGGCGGACGTCGCTGCGCTCGCCGTGCACCTCATGATCAACACCGCCGTCACCGGCGCGACGTACGACATCGACGGCGGCCAACAGTTCGTCGCGTGAACGCGGCGTGGCCGAAAGGAGCAGAAGATGACGGCGTCCTCTTCAGATCAGACAGCCTCAACCCTCGCCCCCGAACCCATGCGTCACGCAATGGACCAATCGCGATGGCGAGCATCCGCTCGCGCGAAGGCTCGTCTATCCCTGGTGCGCGATCTTCTTCTTCGCCTCAGCGGGCGCGAGCTCCGCGTACCTGACGGTGTCCGAGACCTTTCCGGTGGAGATCCGTGCCGAGGCTATCGCTGTCTTCTTCGCTATCGCCCAGGTGTTCGGCGCGATCGGTCCGGTGCTGTTCGGGGCGCTCATCGGCACGGGCCACGATCCGTCTCGCCTGTTCATCGGATACGCGCTCGGGGGCGTCCTGATGATCGTCGGCGGCGTGGTCGAGTTGCTCCTCGGCGTCGCAGCCGAGGGTAAGGAGCTCGAGCAGGTCGCGCACCCGCTGACGGCCGTACCCGCCTCTCAGGTCCCACGGGCGCCGATGCCACGCGGCCAGTATCTGCCGCACACGACGCCACCTAGCCAGGTATCGGTCGGCGCATGAGCGGTGGGACGGAGTTCACTGCGAGGCCGTCGCTCGCGAAGGGCATCTCGAGCGGCTGTGCCGCGCAGCGCGCGCGGCGTCCCCGGCGTGTTCGCCGCCGGAGATGTTCGCCATGGCTCGATCAATCGCGTCGCCGGGGCTGTTGGTGAGGGATCCAGCGCCGTGCGGTCCGTCCATGAGCGACTCGCCGGCCAGACACGAAAGAGGCTTCCGTCCTATCCGATGCCTCGTCGACACCAGGAAAGCCACCCTTGTCTCACATCGGTGTGCGACGGACGTGCCAGAGCACGATCGTGAACTGAGGCCCAAATTCCCCGGTGTGACGCCTACACCGAACGCTCCCTAAGGCCATCGAAGACAGCGCTACCAGGGGGACTCACGCTCGTGAAGTCCAGCTACCGTGTCCTCCCCGAGATCACCCCGAGACCAGTTGGGTGTCCAAGCTCGGTAACGCGGTCGCTAACTCTCGGCGGGAGCCGATGTCGAGCTTGCTGAACACGTTGCGCAGGTGCCACTCAATGGTCCGAGGGCTGAGGAAAAGCCGGGCGGCGATCTCCGGATTTGACAGGCCATCGGAGGCGAGGCGCGCGATCTGCCGCTCCTGGGCGGTCAGATCGTCGCGAGTCTCGACGGTCCGCTTGCGCACCTTCTCGCCCGACGCCTGAAGCTCATTGCGTGCGCGCGCCGCGAACGCCTCCATGCCGATCGCCGCGAACATTTCCTGGGCCGTGCGTAGCTGCTCTCGTGCGTCGACCCTCCGGTTCTCGCGGCGCAGCCACTCGCCGTAGACCAGGTGCGCGCGGGCGAGCTCAGGCCGGAGCCGGGTGCGGCTCAACCGCTCGATCGCCTCCCGGTACAGACGCTCGGCCACCTCGCCTTCGCTCAGCAGCGCGCGGCAGCGCGCATCGATCCCTAGCGCCCAGTCGGTGCCGCAGGGCTGCGTCCTCTCTGCAAGCCGCTCGAGGCCACCGCGTGCCAGCTCAATGTCTCCTCGGCGCACGGCGGCCTCGACCAGCTCCGGGAGCGCGAACGTGGATACCCACGGCTCAAACGCATTCGAGCCGGCTTGCCGGGCCGCCAACGCCGCCTCCTTGTAGCGGCCGAGTCCGTTGTATAGGACCGCAGCGGCCCAGTGCGCGTTCGTCGCAGCGATCCCTTGACCTCCGGCTTGCTCGATCGTTTCCGATATCAGGGCGGAGGCCTCGGCTTCCCTCCCTTGAAGTGCCTGGAGCCTCATCAATGTGAAGGGCGCGAATGCGGTGCCGGTCGCCGCCGCCACGCTGTCGGCCTCCGCAATCAGCGCGGCGACGCCCTCCAAGTCGCCTGTCCACGAGGTTGATAAGGCCATAGAGGCCAGGTGCAGGGGCAGCTGCACGAGCACGCCGGCATCGCGAACGAGCTTGACCTGTCTGGCCGAGATCGCGCGCATGCCCTCGTCGTCCCACACCGCGGTGCTGGCCCCGATAGCCGCCCAACCCCAGCGCAGCGCGTCCTCCACGGGGATTTCAGCGAGCGCTTCCGCTGCTCGCTGCAACGTTGGGGTCGCGGCAGCGTGTCCCTCAGTCGTCAGCTGAGCCATGCCGTCAAGCAGCAGCGCGAGGGCCTGCTTGGGACGCGATGGCGGAAGCGCTCGGACGGCCCGCCAGATTTCCAGGATGACATCCCCCTGCCCCGCCATGCCCGCCGCGCCCCAGGCGGTCAGGTAGGTCTCGCGCGCGAGCTCTAGGTCGAACGGCTCAAGTCGCGTGGCGGCCTTGAGCAGCAGCGAAGGAGCCTGGCTGGCAAGGCCCGAGGCAAACGCGACCTGGCCGCGCAGCAAGTCCACCCCGGCGCGTTGGACCTCGTTCAGCGGCCCGTTCTCCGCCGTGGTTAGGAGCCCAAGAGCCGCGTCAAACGCGCCAGCCTGGAGGCTGGCCTGCGCGGCGGCCAAGGCGCGATCCGCGCGGCGCGCGGGAGTTGCGGTCAGCGCGACGGCGCGCTGCAGGAATGCTGCCCCGGCGGCGGCTCCCGCCCTCTTCTGCGCCCGACACGCGGAGGCCTCGAGCTCCGACGCGACCTGCTCATCGGGTCCCGCCGCGGCCGTCGACAGATGCCATGCGCGGCGATCGGGGTCGACCTCCCGATCGGTTGCCTCCGCCAGCGCAAGGTGGACCGCCCGGCGATCCTGCACCGTTGCTGATCGGTACACGGCGGAGCGCACCAGCGGATGGCGGAAGGTCACACGCTCGCCCAGCGCCAGCAGCCCGTCGGTTTCCGTGTCGACCGCGGAGACCGCGATGCCGAGCCGACCCGCCGCGCGCCAGAGCAGGTCCGGATCGCCGACTGGCTCGGCCGCCGCAAGCAGTAGAAGAAGCCGCGCGTCGTGGCCGAGAGGCTCGAGTCGTCGCAGGAAGCTCTCCTGGATCTGTGCCGTCAGTGCGCGTGCCTCTGGCAGGCCGAAGCCGCCCGCCAGCTGCGTCCCGGTCAGCCCGCGTGCCAACTCGAGCAACGCCAGCGGATTCCCGCGCATCTCCTCGATGATCCGGTCACGGATCCGCTCGTCCAGCTTGAACTGCACGGCCGAGCTCAGGAGCGCGCGGGCGTCAGCGTTACCCAGGCCATGCACCTCCAGCTCGGGAAGATGCTGCAGGTCCTGCCCCGGTTCCCGCGCTGCGAACACGAGCCCGACCCGCTCGGCCAGCGGGCGATGGGCGACGAACGCCAGCGTTTGCGCGGAGGCTCGATCAAGCCACTGGGCATCATCGATGACACAGAGCAGAGGACGCTCGTCCGCCACTTCGGAGAAGAGGCTCAGCATGGCCAGCCCAACCAGGTACCGGTCCGTGGGGAGGCCGGCGCTGAGGCTGAACACGATCTCTACCGCCCGCCGCTGCGGTGCGGGCAGCCGATCAAGCCGATCGAGCAGCGGCACGCACAGCTGATGCAGACTGGCATAAGCCAGCTCCATGTCCGACTCCACCCCGGCCGTCCACGCGACGCTCAGATCCGACGCCGAGGAGATCAAGTACTCCAGCAGCGCCGTCTTCCCAATCCCAGCCTCGCCCCGCACTACCAAAGACCGACTCTGGCCCGCGCGGACGTCCCTGAGGAGCCCGCCCAACGCTGCGCATTCGCGGGCCCGCCCACGCAGGTTCGTTCGCCGTCCCGGTCCGGGAATACGGCTCTCCATCAGCACGTCGAAAGGTGGAGGACACGGAGCCCCGCTGAGGCGATCGCAGCGGTCATGGAGGCGTGAAATCCCAGGCCGGAGCGAAGCGAGTTCTCTGGATATCGAGGGGCACGTAATCCAAGCGCTTCCACGCGACTGAGCTCATCCCAAGACGGCCTCGGAGGCGGAGCCGGGCAGCGCGCTGACCAGCGCCCGGCGGGAGCGGATGTCGAGCTTGTTGAACACATTGCGCAGGTGCCACTCAATGGTCCGAGGGCTGAGGAACAATCGGGCGGCGATCTCCGGATTCGAAAGGCCATCGCGCGCGAGGCGGGCGATCTGCCACTCCTGGGCGGTCAGATCGTCGCGAGTCTCGACGGCCCGCTTGCGCACCTTCTCCCCGACTGCCAGAAGCTCACCGCGTGCACGTTCGGCGAACGCCTCCATCCCGATCGTCGCGAACATCTCGTGCGCCGCGCGCAACTGCTCTCGGGCGTCGGCACGCCGATTCTCGCGGCGCAGCCACTCGCCGTACACCAGATGCGCGCGGGCGAGCCAAACGCGGATCTGGGTGCGGGCCAGGCGCTCGATCGCCTCCCGGTACAGACGCTCGGCCGTCTCGCCTTCGCTCAGCAGCGCCCGCGAACGCGCCTCGATCCCGAGCGCCCATTCGGTGCCGCTGGCGCTAGTTCGCTGCGCGAGCCGATCCAGGGCGTCGGACGCGACCTCGCGGCTGTCGCTCCGCACCGCCGCCTCGACCAGCTCTGAGAGTGCCCAGCCGAACAGACCGAAATCTTCGCCGTCAGACGCCCGTTCTGCGGCGGCGAGGGCTTCCCGATAACGGCCGAGGCCGTTGAACAGCACCGCGGTCATGCAGTTTGTGAAGCGAAGCGTCCGTTGGTGGCCTCTTGCGGTCGCGTCTTGCATCCCGGCCTCGATTGCATACAACGCTGCAGCCTCTTGACCGCGCCAGGCGGCGAGCATGAACGACGGATACTTGAGGGGGGTATCCCCGGTTGCCTCACTGATCTCATAAGCCTCCTCCATCAGCGCCGACGCGGCCGCGAACTCTCCGGCGAGCACGTTCCTGCAAGCGAGGGCCGTCAGCGCGTTCGGAAGCACGGCGAGCGAGCCGGCATCGCGAGCGAGCCGGACCGCCCGAGTCGCCAGCTCGCGCCATGACTCGTCGTCCCACACCTCGGGCGCGAGGGGCTCGGGTGTGACGGGGCAAGCGAACCAGAGCCAGCGGACCTCGTCGTCCCCGCGTCCGTCCGGTCCGGCTAACGCATCAAGCGCTCGTCTGAGTGATGGCAACGCCGCTTCGTAGGGCTCCGTGAACCGTGCCGTCAGAGCATCCAGCAGCAGGTCGATGAGGCTGGGAGGCTGCGGTCCAGGCGGCGCGGCGCGGGCGGTCTCAGCCGCCTGCCTGGCTCCACAGTCGCTGTTTGCAGGGTCCCACATCGCCGCTGTCAGCGCCTCCACATAGGTTTCACGCGCCAGCTCAGTGTCAAGCGGCTCCAGCCGCTTGGCGGCCTCCACCAGCAAGCCAGGAGCTTCCGGTGCAATCCTGAGCCCGGGAACTTTCTGGGTGCCGCCGGTCCTGACCAACGCAATCTGAGCCCGCAGCCGCTCCAGGCGCGCACGCTGGAGCTCGTCGAGCGGACCTCTTTCCGCGGTCGCGAGCAGCTCGAATGCCGCATCAGGCGCGGCGGCTTCGAACTTAGCCCTCGCTGCGGCTAGGGCCCGCTGCGTTTTCAACGCGGGATCGAGCGTCAAGCCGGCCGCCCGCTCTAGGAAGGCGGCCCCCGCTGCGAGTCCGCCACGTGCCTGCGCCCGGGCCGCCGAGCGCTCGAGCGCGACGGCGACCTCCTCGTCCGGTCCCGAAGCAGCTTGTGCGCGGTGCCAGGCGCGGCGGTCCGGATCGACGTCCGGTTCGGTTACATCCGCCAGGGCTTGATGCACGTTCCGGCGATCGACGAGCGATGCCGTCCGGTAGACCGCCGAGCGCACCAGCGGATGGCGGAAGGTCACGCGATGGCCGATTGCGAGCAACCCCTCCAGGATTGCGGCGTCCGCAGCTTCAGGCGAGATCGACAGACGCTCGCACGCCCGCCACAGCAGCATCGGATCGCCGAGCGGCTCCGCCGCAGCGACCAGCAGCAGGCGCCGACTTTCCTCAGCGAGCGGTTCAAGTCGCCGAACGAAGCTTTCCTCGATCCGTCCTGGCAGGGCCTCTGCGCTCAGCAGGCCAAACCCGCCGGCCAACTGTGCGGCCGTCAACCCTCGTGGCAACTCGAGCAAGGCCAGCGGATTGCCCCGCGTCTCGGCGATGATCTGGTCCCGCACTCGCTCATCCATCTTGAACGGCACCACGGTGCTCAGCAGCGCGCGGGCGTCGCTGTCCCCAACGCCGTCGATCTCTAGCACCGGCACGTCTCCAAGCGCGACGCCCGGCTCCCGCGCGGCGAACACGATCCCTACCCGCTCGGCCAGCAGCCGACGGACGACGAACGCGAGCGTCAGCGCCGAGGTCTCATCCAGCCACTGCGCATCGTCGACCACACACAGCAGCGGACGCTGCTCAGCGGCCGCTGCGAACAGACTCAACACTGCCAACCCGAGTAGAAAGCGATCCGGGGGTTCACCGGCACTCAAGCCGAACACGACCTCGATGGCCTGCCGCTGCGGCGCCGGGATCATCTCAAGTCGGTCGAGCAGCGGACCGCACAGCGGCTGGAGGCCGGCGTAGTCCATCTTCATCTCCACCTCCACCGCCCCCGCCCGGACGACGGTCACATCAGATGCCGAAGCAACCAGGTGCTCGAGCAGCGCCGTTTTCCCGATCCCGGCCTCGCCCTGCAGCAGTAGCGACCGGCTCTGGCTGTGACGGATCGCCGAGACCAAGTCGTCGAGCAGGGCGCACTCTTCCGCGCGACCCCGCAGGCCGTTCAGCCTGACCGGTACCCGAGGGTTTTCGACGGCGGCCTCGTGCTTGTTAAAGCTTGAAACAGACATCGGCGGCTCCTAGCTTGTGATTCAGCGCGACCGGTGGCCGCCGCTGCAGGCCTGACCGCATCCCGCCGCGGTGCTCAACCAAACGATCTCGAACCCGGTCTGAGTCGCGTCTCCGCGTCGAACAACCGCGACAGCGCGGAACCGCGCGCGGAGGCTTCGAGCTCGAACCGCTGAACATGTGCCCTCCGTCCGAATGGATGAACGCGCGCTAACGCGGGCGCGGTAGACGGAGGCCATTCAGATCGGCTAGTCCATTCCAGCAGCAAGTCGCCCCGGGTGGTCGCCGTCAGACTCGATCCTACGCCCGATTTCCGATCCGGTGGGTTAAGTTTGCCAACGTGTCATGCCGCCGGAGTTAGCTCGCGTTGGCGGGCCGGACCAACCCGCCATGGAGTCGCGCCGGCGATGACTCTGGACGCTGCTGAGCAACCACCAGCGATCCAGAGGGGCTACGGCCTTCGAGGCCAACTGGCCTCCAGCCGCTGCAAGCAGGACGGACCACTCGACACCGGACGCGAGCACGCCATCGGCGAGGGGGTAGCCGGCGTCCACACCGATCTCCTCATTCCCTAGGGCGAATCGCATAAACCGCGCGCCGTGCTCGGCGCGCTTCCGCCCGGCCACCAAAGCCCACCCTCGGCGGCGGTCGAGGCACCTACCAGGATGATCTATGAGCCGCCATCGAGCTGTCCGGCTGACTGCCCCAATCGGACACAGGCAGCCACGCATCATGGCCCCGGCGCGTACCCGCGCGACCACGAACGCGAGTCTTCCCGTGCGCGTGGCCTCGCACCTCCTATTCGCCACAAGCGCGCTGCCCCTTGAGGCGTAATCGGGTCGCGCGTGGTCGCAAGTGCGCGTGGCTGCTTCGTCGCCGACGCGGCCACGGACGCGCTGCTTCTGCTTCAGCGTCGGCGCGACGCGAAGCAGGAGCCTCGCGTCGACCAGGCGCGCCGGCGTCACGGTCGGTGATTCGTGAGGCTGTCGACCAAAGCGCTGGCGGATCCGGCCGACGTGGCCGCTGAGAGTGGAGCGTTCATGGCAAAGCCGGACCGTTATCGGCCTGCTTGCGAGCCTGGTCAGACCGGTGCGGTACCGGGGTGGTGGGCTCGTCGGCTGCCGGGTCGTTAGGGTTCATGCGATGTCGCTGCGCGAGGTCTACAACCGCCATTGCCACACCGCCCGCCAGGAGCGGGCGCTGCTCAGCGCGATCGGGTTCACCTCGGCGTTTACGACCGCGCGGCTGATCACCCATTCGATTCGCGCCGGGATCGGCCCGTTTCACAACATCTCGGGGGGCGGTCGCCACATCCACCACAGCACGTTTGGGATCTTCGGCCTGCTCGGCATCGGGTACCTCTGGACTTACCGGGTCGGGATCGGGAACAGGATGCCGGAGTGGGAGTCCCGGCTGACGGCGAGCGCCTACGGGGTCGCGGCGGCGCTGACGCTGGATGAGTTCGCGCTGTGGCTCGATCTCCACGACGACTATTGGGATA
This sequence comes from uncultured Solirubrobacterales bacterium, assembly GCA_963768015.1. Taxonomy (GTDB): domain Bacteria; phylum Actinomycetota; class Thermoleophilia; order Solirubrobacterales; family Solirubrobacteraceae; genus Palsa-465. The sequence goes on along the minus strand of CAVYGK010000001.1, from coordinate 332,453 downwards.
AGCAGGGGCGCAAATCGATCGACGTGGTGGCGGTGTTCGGCGGGCTGCTCACGATCGGGGTTGCCGGCCGCGACATGATTAACGAGCTCGGCCTGTTCCCCAAGTGGGTCAGCGAGTTGGTCGAGCGCGATCAGGATCGCCGCAGGGCGCTTCGGCAGGCCCAGTAGGTCCGCTCTGGACGCCGGCCGCGCAGCGCCGCGTCCTGGCCTTCAATGCACGCGAGCGGGCCATCGCCAAACCGCCGCGAAAGTTCTCCTTCGTCGCCGCGGTAGCCACGAGATCGCAGCTGCTGCTTTGGTACTCCGGGAACCGGAAGCGGAAGTCACGGCCGGCGTCGCCGGCGACGTCGAGACGACCGGAGCTTCGTGCGAGCGGCAGTCTTGACTGCGCGCCTGAGGTCGCGAATTTTCTGCGGGAGGATCACGACATACAAATCGTGATCCAAGAGATTGAAGACGCCGATCTGATTGCGCGGTCGGTGGAGGAGCCGGCATTGTTCGCCCAGGTCTACGAACGCCACCGGTACCGGGTGCTCGGCTATGTGGCGCGGCGGGTCGGGGTCTCGGCAGCCGAGGATCTCGCCGCCGAGGCGTTCGTGCGAGCGTTTCGCGGCCGGGCTCGCTGCCGCTGCGACTATGGCACTGCTCTGCCGTGGCTTCTGGGGGTCGCCAATAACGTGATCGCGGATCACCGTCGCCTCGAGAAGCGACGATTGAGGATGATCGCCGAGCTCGTTCGCGAGACGCCTGAGATCGTCGAGCATTTCGACTCTGCGGTGGCGCCCGAACTCGCCGACGCCCTTCGTCGCCTTCCGGTGGAGGAGCGCGATGCGCTCCTGCTCGTCGTCTGGGGCGAGCTCTCCTATCAGGAGGCGGCGACCGCGCTGGATATCCGCACCGGCACTCTCGGCTCCCGTGTTTTTCGGGCCCGCAAGCGCCTTTCCGAAGCACTTGAACCTCGCTGGTCTCGTTTTGCCCGCTCGCACATCGAGGAGAACGCCGATGCCTGATTGGAGCCCCGACATGGACCTCTTGTGCTGTCTTCGCGACGTGGGAATCGCTGACCCGCTGCCTGCCTCAATCGAGCAACGTGTTGATGTCGCGCTTCGTGAGGAGATCGCGCGCGCTAGCAAGCGGCCAACGCCTCGCCGCCCTTCGCTTCGTTGGTTTCTCCGTGTTCTGCCCGTTCCCGCCATCCTGGCGGCGACGGTCGCGATCGCCGCAGCCGCCACCACAGCGGTCATTGTCATCAGTCCGTTTCAGGTCGCTCGACGAAACGCTCACGACAGCCCGCTGCGTCTCTTTCAACGCAACCCTGACGTGATCGGCGCGACCCCAGCCGCTGAATGGCGGCAGACCGTGATCCCATCGACCGTCCGCGAGCTTGGGACGTTCACGCTCCCCGGCGTCGGGACGATCGCCTACTGGACCGCCCAGACCGAGCAGCACGGGATTTGCGGCGCTCTGCGCCTGCCGGACGGGACCTGGGTCGGGACGCAGAACGACGGCAAGGACGGCGGTTCACTACCCGGGTGCTATCCGACCCGACGCCAAGTCGGCGCCGGCGCGCTCATCATCGACGGCTTTGATTTCATCGATGGTGCGGTCTTCGGTCGCCAGGGCCAGCGATGGGATCTCATCTACGGCAAAGTGACCGCCGGCAAGCCGGTGGCGCGGGTGATCGACACCCACAGCCGGCGCTCCGCATCGCTCGTGCGCCGCGCCTACTTCGCGATCGCCGTGCATCCAGTCGGCAACGATTGGGGCGACTCCGTTCACCTCAAAGCGACGGACACCGCCGGGCGCACGATCGCCACGCAGGGCAAGCCGTTGCCCGGCACCCCGACGACGAAGTGCATCGGGCGCTACGACGTTCGACGCGAGCGCATTCCAGGCACCGATCGCTTTTCGCGTATCTGGAGCTGTCGGAAGTACGAGCGTGTCATCGCCAAGTGAGCGTCTTGACGACAGACCGTCACGGTCAAGGAGCGGCGTCGTTGCTGCCTAAAACCCAGAGCGTCGCCGCCGGAGCACTCAGCCGCGGGCTGCCGCTCCGGCCCGCTGGAGATCCAGAGCGGCAGTGCGGAGAGGCCAGAATCGGTCCATCCAGATGGCTCAGCTTTCGTGAGACCAGCAGTGACGCCATTGGCTCGAGCGCGGCCGGAGCTGCTCACAAGCATCGGCCGCCGTCGGCGAGGGTCGCGCTCCCGCTCGTGAGATTTGCAGCAGGCATGTGCGGAATGCTCGCTCACAAGGGCGCAGCGCAACGCCGCGGCGCCGCCGCGGTGGTGCTCGACGTCGTTCCGGTCACCAACGCGGCGCCTGAGGCCAGTGGAGCCGTTGGCTAGAACCAGGGTCGGCGCCGGCGGGCGGGGTGTGGCGACCCGCTTGGCACGGTGCTGACACAGGCTGACTGTTCTTGCACCGCAGGCCAACATGGGTTATACCTATGTCGCCAATGAGCTTTGCGATTGTCCACGATCTCCCGCCGGAGGAGCTTCGCTTCCATTGGAAGAGCGGCCGGCTGTGCCTTGACTTCGTGGCGACGGTCGGCGAGCGCTGGCGTCGGTCGTTCGAGCGGCTGCTTGAACCGGAGGACCTCGCTCGCTGGATGGTCGGAACCGGCATGATGCGGGAACCGCCGCGGGTCTCTAGCCGACAGCTGGCGGCAGGGCGAGTGCTTCGCGAGGCGATCAACCGACTGGCCCGTCCCGGGGTCGAGCCACGGTTGGGCGATCGAGAGGAGCTGAACCGTTGGGCGGCGCGAGCGCCCCTGGCGCCACAGCTAACGGCGGGCGGCGAACTCGCATGGGCCGCGACTCGACCAGTCGAAGCGACGCTGGCCACGATCGCGCGGGATGCGGCCGACCTGCTGAGCGGACCGCTTGCGAGGCGCATCCGCGAGTGCGCCGCTCCCGATTGTGCCCTCCTGTTCGTCGACGCATCACGTCCTGGCCGGCGACAGTGGTGCTCGACTCAGGCGTGCGGCAATCGCATCCGCACCAAGGCATATCGCCAGCGACAAAAGCAACGCGGACGCGAATGAGCTATCGAACTCTCCCTGCCGAGCAAGCATTCTGGCGGCCGTCAAACCAGATGGGCGTGCTCAACACCGATCTCGCCAAGCAGCTGAAAGCCACCACGTTCGGTGCGCGACTATGGCGTCTGCACCCCGAGCAGGCCTCAACGCGACACCGCCACCGCCAGACACACGAGCTCTATGTGCTGCTCCAGGGCACCGGTCGCGTTCGGATCGGCCAAGACCTGCACACGCTTGAACCGCTCAGCAGCCTGCTTGTCGAACCCGGCGAGATCCGACAGCTATTCAACGACACCGACGCGGATCAGCTCTGGCTCGTCGTCGGAGCGCCGCCCGAGCCGGCGAACACGCTCGAGATGACCCCAGAAGAGCTCACGCGGCTCTATCCCGACGGACCCAAGGCACTTCCACCAGAGATCGAAGCCGCACAGCCCACACCACCGCGTAAGCGAGATCAAAGCGGGTTCGGGTCTGAGCTGCTCACCCCGACCACGCTGCAGCTTCCACACGAGTGAGCGGGCGAGCTCGCTGCACGCGACGTCTCGACCGAAATGGGCCACCTGCCGCCGCCTGGTCGCGGGCGAGACTGCTCGTTCGTCGCCTGACCGGCCATATCGCGAGCGCTGCTGGTTCGACCGCGCTCGCGTGCGAAGGAGAAGCCACGCCTCGCAGACGATCGGCCGGCGACGTGTCTCGGTGTTCGTGAGGAAGCAGCACTAACGGCCGGACTTCCGGTTATCGCGGGTTGCGCAACTCGGCGCGCGACTGCACCATCGCTGACCCTGGCGGCCAGTACCTATGCGGAGCCCGTGTCCGGCGAGCTGGGCGGCTCCGCGAGGAATGGGATTTGCACTGCGTGGGAATCTGGGTGGGTGCAAGAGCCGTCTGAGGTCGTTATTGCTGAGTTGGACCACCGCGGCCAGTCACGGCGGCTTCGGCCGCCGATCCGTGCTGCACATCGCCTCCCGGACCGGCTGGAGGCGCCGGATATGGCGTCGATCCATGTTTTGCGCGAGCGGCGCGACGGGCATCGTTGCGCGGTGGCGTTGACGGTTGAGGACGGTTCGGGTCAGCGGTACCGCGTAATTCGCGAACTGGTCCGCGAAGATGATCAGTGGCGCATGGGGGCGGGTTTGAGGGAATCGACCGCCGGCTGCCGGGCAAGCCTGACCCGTACGTGAGCCTGGGGGCGTTCTACGGGTCGAGGTTTTGGGCTGCGGGGACGGTTCAGAGCACCGAGTTTGATGTTGATCGTGTGCGTTTGCTGTGGGGCGACGGGCAGGTGCTCGAGGATCAGGTCGTCAACGGCGTCGTGTTCTTCTTCGGCTCGCGTGAGTCGCCAGACCCCGCAACGGCCGAATTTTTGGATCGCGACGGGCGACTGATCGCAACTCACATGACGCTGATCGATGAACAAGACCCACCCGCGGCGCGCCGATCGCACATCAGCGCGGGGCCGATCGAGGTCGTGTGGCGCGAGCTCAATGAGCTGACTCACGTCGCTGTGGTCGATGGCGCCGTCGCCGGTGTTCTATACGCCGACCCCGCGTCAGCTGGTGGGCACGACCGTTGGGACCTGTGCTGGCTGTCGTCAGACTGCCCGGACGAGAGACATGTTCTATTCGGCGCTAGCGAGCTGCACGCAGACGCTTGGGCGACTCTGTGGGACCGAGCGCACCTGATGGTCGGCCGCTTCCTGCGCCGGGCATTACCTAACCCGAGTTAGGGCCTCGGCATCACGTGAAAAGTGGTCAACCAAGCGCAGCGCGGTGAGGCCACTCCGCTGGACAAGCCGGGGCACCAGCCTGGCCTCCGGTTCGATCGACGTAGAAGCGCTACGCGGTTCGTCGACACCGGGCCCGCGTAGGCACGTGGGCCCTCGGCGAGCGTGAGGCCCGCGCACCTGGCGTTTGCGAAATGCAGTGAAGCCGAGCGACACGAAGTGGCCGCCGCCCGCTCTCCTCACTTCTCGTTTGTCGCCCGGGCGGCAGGCTCGATCAGACAGCCCCTTTCGGCGCGGAGCGGTAGTCGCGCCTGCGTGACCGGTTCAGGCGTCACGGAGCCATCGGTCGCCTCGGCCGCTGACGACTGCTTTCCTCGATCCCAGGCCAACAAGCTGACGATCGAGTTGGCGACGTAGGAGGCGTCCGAATCCCCGTCTCCGAGCTCAGCACCCGACGAGTGCAACCGCCCAGCAGGAGTCGTCACGGGCGCAGCCACCGGGCGTGTGCTTTGCCACGAACGTGATCGTCAACTCGCCCGGTCGCGGACGACTGCGCAGCGACGGCGGGATGTTCTGCGGCCGCGTTCATAACGAGGTCACCGCGTGCGACGACGGGAATCTGCCAAGCCGCCGCGTGACTCGCTACAACCACTCTTTATGCAGATAGGTACACAAGCAGGCGCTTACAGTCGGCGAGTGAGCCGTGGGCAACATGTGGGTGGACGGAGGCGCGGTCCGCGGAGAAGGCGGCTCTAGTCACCCGCAACTCGTGCTTCCACTGACCATCGAGATGAGCACTGCCCCGGATGACGCCATGATGGCGACGGTCTGGGTGCGAGGGCGACTGTCGACGGAGTCGATCGCACACCGCCTCGTCACGCAGCCCGTGTCCGAGAGGCTCGTCGATGGCTTCCCCGCTCGTTCGCTCCCGGCCGGAACGATGGACCACCGAAGCGGGAGCGACGGGACTCGACCCCGCGACCTCCGGCGTGACAGTGCGCAAATGCCCGGGCTCGGACGGCCTAGCGAGGTGCGGCGTGTTCGTCAGCGTCTCCTGCTCGCGCGGACGCGGACGTGAAAGCGCGATCCAGCCGCTCGAGCTCCTCGGGGCGGAGCTTTGCGCTCAAGTAGCGATCGGTTGTTGCGAGCTTTGAGTGTCCAAGGAAGTCGCGGACGAAGACCGCGTCCGATGTCCTGGCGACCAAGCTGCCGGCGGCGTGTCGCAGCCCGTGCAGGCGGACCGGCCGAAGTCCGGCGGCAGCACATGCGCGCTTGTATCGCCGTCGCAGCGCGGACGGATCGAGGCGGCGACCGAGCCGGTTAGCGAGCACGTAGTCGTCTGGGGCCAGGTAGTCGGTGCGGTCTGCCAGACGGGCGAGTGCGGATACGGCGGGGGAGGAGAGCGGCACGAAGCGATGACGACGTCCCTTGGGGAGGGTCTCCTCGCCAGCGGAGAGACCTCGGCGGACAAGTAGGAGTCGGTCGCTTAGGTTCACGTCGTCCCATCGCAGGGTGAGCACCTCGCCAAGCCGGAGCCCGGTGTAGAACAGCAGGCGGAAAGCGTCGGCGTCCTGTCGATCCTCGGTTTGCCGCGCTGCTGCCTCGGAGGGCTCGATGCACCCGGGCCGTGGCGTTCGGTGCTCTCCGCGCTCGCAGCATCTCGCGAGCGCCTCGACTTCCTCGATCTCGTAGTAGTCCAGGGCGGGCGGTGGGTTTTCGCGACGCTTGTCGGTTCCGTCGACTGGGTTTCGCGGAAGGCCGAAGCTATCGCCGCGGCAGCCATACGCGAACATCGCCGAGAGGATCTGGCGGTGCTTGTTGACGTTACGCGGAGTCAGCCCTGCGCGATCAAGCGACCGCAAGAAGTTGCTGACGTCCTTCGTGGTGACGTCCTTGACGTTGCGGTCGCCGAAGGCGGCCATGATCCGTCCCGGGCTAAGGCCGCGGCCGCGGCGGTGGGGTTGGTTCGGCTCGCGGAGCAGGAAGGCGTAGTCGGCGATCGTCGAGGGTTTGGCGTCGCGGACCTCGGCAAGCCACTCGAGCCATTGCTTTGCGAGTTCCCGGACCGTGAAAAGCGCTTCTGCGGCTTGGGCTCGCTGTCGTCCAGCGGCGGCCAGATCGCGGGCGTGAGCATCCATCGCTGCGACAGCAGCGACGTTAGCGGCGCGCTCGTCGAGCCAACCATCCGGACAGCGTCCGCGTCGTTTGCGCCACCCGCCAGACTCGTCCGGCTCCTGCCAGGCAAGGCCGAGGCGGCGTTGGATCAGTTTCCAAGGCTCGGTCTCGCTGGTCCTGTAGCGCCACCGTGCGTCCCAATAGGCCTTTCCGGCAGCCCCGGGCCGCGCGAGCACGACGAGGTTCGCTTGTTGGCTGGATCCTTGCGGCAACACGCAAAGACTAGCGCCGTGGCCGGATTGGTCATCAGCTGGTCATCAGGCCCATTTGGTCATCAGATTGGTCATCAAACTGGCCGCAGAATCCCGTAGATACTGACCTTTGGTCTCTTCTGATGGCCGCAAAATACGCCAGTTACCGAGCCGTCTACTGCTTGCAAGCAGGAGGTCGCCGGTTCGATCCCGGCTGGCTCCACTCACGAACTACTTGGAAATAGCCGCTTTCTGATTCCTACGAGCCGAGCCGTCGCGGTGACTTGGGTGCTGATGGAAGCGTTATGGAAGCCTGTGATCTCTGGGCCGGGTTCGTCCGGGCCGTCGCGCCGACCGTTGAGCGCCGCCCCTCGTTGCCGCACCCAGCGCGACGCCGACGGGCCTGCGATGTCGTTCAGGACTCTGTGATCTGTGCCAGTGATCGCCCGATCCCGCAGAGCCAACACTTCCGGCTTGGACACGGCCTCGGATGGCCGTGTTCAAACCGGGAGTACCGCGAAGGGGGCCACCGGCTCACCGCTGCGTGGTCGTTCGCGTTCGCTGCGCTCTCAAGGAGCGGCCACCACCAGCTGGATGAGCCCCGGTGCAGCGGCTGCGGATTTGAACGGCCTGCCGCCCGCGCCGAGGTGCTCGTGCGCGGCGCAGGCGACGCCAGGATCGTCGGGCCTCCTCGTGGCCGATAGCAGGGCGCCCGCGACGGACTGCTGAACCCCAGCGGCACCTATGCAGCGGCCGCCGCGTGGCCCGGAAGACCGGCGGCTCTCGGGCGGCCGCCGTCGCGCTCGGAATTGGGCGATAGGAGCAGCGCGCGATTCGGCGGTCGGCGCCGTTCATCGCCACCTTGGGACCAGCATCGACGCCCCGCGCGGACTACTGCTTCGATCCGGGCGCTAGCACGAAGGCTGCAAGCACGCGATGCGCGCTTGTGGCGACGAGCGGGTTCCGCGGCTCGTCCGGGCAGACACCCGCTTTTTCCAACGGCGCAACTCTCCACCCGCGGCGGTCGGAGCTGCTCCGTTCGTTCAATTCCGATAACCCACCACGCGCAGCGAGCGCGCGTGGTTACCCGCGCGCGACAGGCCGCGTGATCGCGGTCCGTGGCCGCGACCCCGCGTTGCTCGCTATGCGCTGGCGGTGGGCTGTGTGGCCAGAATCTCTGGTGGGAGTGCCTTGGGTCCGTCGGGGTAGAGCCATGCGAGCTGTTCTGGGGTCATCTCGAGCGTGTTCGCGGCCTCGGGTGGCGCGCCGACGACGAGCCAGAGCTGATCGGCGTCCGTGTCGTTGAATAGCTGCCGGACCTCGCCGGGGTCGACGAGCAGGCTGCTGAGGGGCTCGAGCGTGTGGAGGTGTTGACCGATGCGGATGCGGCCGGTGCCTTCGAGCAGCACGTAGAGCTCGTGTGTCTGTCGGTGGCGATGGCGCGTCGAGGCTTGCCCGGGGTGCAGACGCCATAGTCGTGCACCGAGCGTGGTGGCTTCCAGCTGCTTGGCGAGATCGGTGTTGAGCACGCCCATCTGGTTTGACGGACGCCAGAAGGCCTCCTGGGCCGGCAGGGTCCGATAGCTCATCCGCGTCCGCGTTCCTTTTTGTCGATGGCGGTATGCCTTGGTGCGGATGCGATTGCCGCATGCGCCACTGGAGCACCACTGTCGCCGGCCAGGACGCGATGTGTCGAGGAACAACAACGCACAGTCGGGAGCGGCGCACTCACGGACGCGCCCCGCGAGCGGGCCGCTCAGCAGCTCGACCGCGTCCCGCGCGATCGTGGCCAGCATCGCCTCGACCGGCCGAGCCGCGACCCATACACGCTTGCTGCCCGTTGTCAGCTGCGGCGACAGCGGCGTCCGCGCCGCCCAACGGTTGAGCTCCTCTCGATCCCCCGGGCGTGGCTCGACGCCGGGACGAGCGAGCCGGTTGATCGCCTCGCGAAGCACCCGTCCTGCCGCCAGCTGTCGACCTGAGACCCGCGGCGGTTCCCGCAGCATGCCGGTGGCCGCCATCCAGCGACCGAGGTCCTCAGGTTCGAGCAGCCGCTCGAACGACCGCCGCCAGCGCTCGCCGACTGTCGCCACGAAGTCGAGGCACATCCGGCCGCTCTTCCAATGGAAGCGAAGCTCCTCCGGCGGAAGCTCGTGGACAATCGCAACGCCCATTCGCGACATAGGTATAACCCATGTCGCCACACGGCGCAAGACCAGTGAACGAGATGACTGCCGCATAGGCCACGAGTACTAACGCGAGCCTCGCAGTCGGAGGCTGATTCTTGTGAGCAGGCTCATCACTGCTCACGAGTCGACCGCCGGCTCCTGCTTTCCTCATACGACGTGCATCTCGACCACGGCTATGAGAGACACGCAACGCGCGGAACTCGAGACCGTCGCGGCCCGGGTGCTAGCCAGGAAATTGCAAATGCTGCCCGCCGAAGAGTCGCCCTTGCCGCGCGGAGCAGGTCACATTCCGCGGCGGCAGGGAGTACTCCGGCGAAACGAAACCAGGTCCGGCCTAACGCTGGCTAACGCCGGGTGGTCGGGGCTGCTCGAGGCGTGGCTGGCGGGAGTGTGCGCGGCCCGTGCAGGAAGCGCCCGATGGCGTCGGCGACGAGGCGATCGAGTCGCTTTGGCGCGATGATTCCCGCGTTGGCGAGCGCAGCGATGCCTTGCGTCGTCGCGAACAGCAGCAGTGCCATCGGCTCGGGGTCGCCGGCTTCGAGGGCGTCGCTTGCCTGGCCTTCTTCGATCAGCTCGACGAGGACCGAGAAGGCGTCGGCTGCGGCCTCCTGGAGCGCTGGGATTTGCCCGCCTTGCCTGCCGGCGAACATCAGCTCGAGCAGCGCGGCGTCGCGGGTCGCGAAGCGGACGTAGGCGCGGCCCGCGGCGCGAAGGCGCGCCTCGTACTCGTGGCCGGCGCGGTCGGCGGCGGCTCGCACCTCGGCGCCTAGGCGCGCCCACCCGGATTCGGCGAGCGCGTCCAGCAGGGCGTGACGGTTGGCGAAGTGACGGCGTGGCGCGGCGTGGCTTACGCCGGCCTGGCGGGCTAGTTCGCGTAGCGACAGCGCTTCGAGGCCTTGTTCGCGGAGGGTGCGCTCGGCCTGTGCGATCAGCGCCGGGCGGAGGTTGCCGTGGTGGTAGGGACGGTCGGCCACCGTCGAACAGGCTAGCACTCAATGTTGTCGTTGACATCTTTGTTGGCACCATCTACTATGTTGCTGCTGCCTACTTACTCTGAGAGGACACCATGACTTCGTTCACCACAGCCGACATACCGAACATGACCGGCCGCACCGTGATCGTGATGGGCGCCAACAGCGGCATCGGACGCGCCGCGGCTCGTGCCCTGGCCGAGGCCGGCGCTCGGGTTGTGCTGGCCGTACGCAACCTTGAGAAAGGCCGTGCCGCCGCCACCACGATGCCGGGCGAGACCGAGGTGCGCGAGCTCGACCTCGCGAGTCTCGCCTCCGTGCGCGCGTTCGCCGCGGCGTGGGCTGGCGGGATCGATCTGCTGATCAACAACGCCGGGGTGATGGCGCCGCCCCTGACCCGGAGTGTCGACGGGTTTGAGCTGCAGCTCGCCACCAACCATCTCGGCCACTTCGCGCTCACCGGCCTGCTGCTCGAGCGCGTCACCGGCCGGGTGGTGAGTCTGTCCTCGTTCATGCACCGGCGCGGCCGCATCGACTTCGGCGACCTCAACTGGGAGCGCAAGCCGTACAACGCGTGGGCGGCCTACAGCCAGTCGAAGCTCGCCAGCCTGCTCTTTACGGCCGAGCTGCAGCGGCGGCTGACCGCGGCCGGATCCCCGGTGCTGGCGACCGCCGCCCATCCCGGCTACGCGGCGACCAACCTGTTCACCGGATCGGCCAAGTGGTACACGCGCGCGATGGATATCACCACCCGCCTGGTGGCCCAAAATGCGGCTAGCGGAGCGCTGCCAACCCTGTATGCGGCCGTCGCCGACGCCCCCGGCAACAGCTACGCCGGCCCCGGAGGACTGATGGGGTTGCGGGGCGCCCCGAGGCTCGTCGGCCGCTCCAAGGCCGCCCAGGACATGGGCGTGGCCCGTCGCCTCTGGGAGGTCTCCGAGCAGCTGACCGGCGTCGTCCGAGTCCCCGTCGCCGGCGGCCTACGGGCCGAACGGCGGGCGACGAGCGGAGTAGCAGCATGAGCGCGGTCGCAGTGATCACCAGACCGAGGCGCGGTGAGCGCTTGACGCTCGCCGACGGTGCCGAAGTTGAGATCCGGGCGCTTGAGCGCAGCGACCGCGCGGCGCTCGCCTCAGCGATGGCTCGCCTGTCGGACCGGACCCGGTACTTACGGTTCGCCTCGCCCAAGCCGACCCTGAGCGAGCGCGAGCTTGACGCCCTCACCCAGCTCGACCGACACGACAGCGACGCGCTACTGGCGATCGACCCCCTGACCCGCGACGTCCTAGGCGTCGCTCGGTTCGCCGCGTTCCTCGGCGAGGCGGGCGGGGTCGACGTCGCGGTCACCGTCGGTGATCGCTGGCAAGGCCGCGGGCTCGGTAGCGCCCTCCTCGGCCGCCTGATCGAGGGGGCGAGAGCCGAGGGACACCTCGCCGTGCGTGCGAGCGTGCTCGCGGAAAACACCCGGTCGATCGCGATGCTGCGGCGCGCCGGATTCGTGAGCCGTCCGGTCGCCGGCCCCCTGCGCGAGTTCGAACTTGCACTCACGCAGCCACCCGGCCGCTCGAGGGGGCTGACCCTCTTGACTCGTTCGGCCGGCCGTGCGAGTAGCCCCTTTCACGCCACAATCGCGTGAGGAGTCGCCGTGGTGGATGAGCGAGGAACGAGAGGCACGAACCCATGAGCGGCCGTGGCACCGACGCGGACCTGGTCACGGGGGCGTTCAGCTATTCAGGCTCGCGTATCGCCGAGCTGCTGATCGAGTCCGGACGAGACGTACGAACGCTTACTCACCACCCGGATCGCGAGCATCCGCTCCAAGGAAGAGTCCAAGCCGCGCCTTACCGGTTCGATGACCCGCTCGCGCTCGCGCTCAGCCTCGAGGGAATCACCACGCTCTACAACACGTATTGGGTTCGATTCGAGCGAGACCGGACGACCTTCGCCGACGCTATCGCTAACTCCCGAGCGCTGTTTGAGGCAGCTCGACGCGCCGGCATCGCTCGCATCGTTCACCTAAGCATCGCCAATCCGTCGATCGATTCGCCGCTGCCTTACTACCGCGGCAAAGCCCTCGTCGAGCAAGCCTTGGCTGCTGCCGACCTGCCGTACTCGATTGTCAGGCCAACCTGGATCTTCGGCGGTGGGCGGGACATCCTGGCCAACAACATTGCCTGGATCCTGCGGCACATGCCGATCTTCGTCGTTCCCGGCGATGGCCAGTACCTGGTGCAGCCGATCCACGTCGACGACCTCGCGCGCATCTGCCTGAGTGCCGCGCACCATGGCAGTGATGAAGTCATCGACGCGGCCGGGCCTGACACGATGCCCTTCGAGGACCTCGTGCGAGCCATTAGCCATGCTCTCGGCAGGAATACGCCGATCTTGCACGCCTCGCCAGCCGCGATGACAGCCCTAGCCCGCGCGCTCGGCTTTGTCGTACGCGACGTCGTCCTCACAGCTGACGAGATCCGCGGCCTGACCGCTGGGCTGCTTGTTTCGCATCAGCCCGCGCTCGGAAACATCTCATTCGCCGAGTGGCTAGACGAGACCGGGGCAACGCTCGGCCGTGGATATCTAAGCGAGCTGGATCGTCACTTCAGGATCCGAAAAGCATCTGCTCATGCCTGAGCGCGACCTCGCCACGTAATCTTGAGCCGCGATCGCGGCACGACCGTCATGACTTCGCGATGAGCCACCAGGCGCGCGCCCTTGGCTGGGCCGAGGTGCAGGTCGCGGCCGTTCGCGACGATCCCGCAGCGCGGCTTGCCTTGCTGGCACAGACCTACCATGGGCCGACGGGCCGGGCCCCCCGGCACCTGCCGTTCCGACGCGCAGCCTTCTCGTTCATGCGCTGGCAGGCGGACCGTGGCTTGCTCAATCCGCTCGCCGCCTCGCCCCCCGGCAGCGAATGGTGGCGCGCAGTGAACGAGCGGCTGCTGCGCGATGGATGCGAATCGGTGGCGCTGTCCGGCCGCTGGCCTGGGGAGCCGTCCTCCCACGCCGTGCAGCTCTGGCTGCAGTTCATCGCCACCCCGACGGGGCGGAACTGGTACCGAGCTCACAACGCGAGCATCGTGGGCGCCTACCTGGAGCATCGCGAGCTTGCCGAAGCCGAGAGCGAAGCGGAGCGCTTCTTCATGAATGTCGCCCTGGGGCGGGTGCTCTACGCACACGCGCTCAACGCGGCGCCGCGTCTAGCGCTAGGACGGTGCGCTCTCCTCGCCCGACTGCTCGGCGATCCCCGCCTCGGGATGGCGGGCGTATTTCTCTCCCTGGGTCGCGTGCTCCCAGACCGCTATCCGCTCGCCCAAGACGTCCAGCGCTATATCGCCGCCGAGCACCGTCTGGGCCGGATGCTCGACTACGCCGTGATCGTGCCCCGACTGCAACGCCTATACGAATGGTCCGCCGAGGAGCTCGGCGAGCCGCGCCTCCTCCAGCTAATCCGTGACGGCAGCCCGATCTACGCGTGGCCCTTCGAGGAGCGAGACGTATGGGCCTCGCCAGAAATGCCAACGACGGCGCGGGTTCTCGAAAGCGCGACCAGGGCGCGATAAAACAAAAGCCCAGTCTCGTCCAATCGGGTTCGGTGCCACGTGAGAACGTGATCTGTTCGATCTCGGTTTGCCGCAGGGGACAGCACGGAATCGGACACCAGCAGCCACGTGTGCGGACTCAGGCCGGGCGTAGGAGCTCGGACGCAAAGGCAGGTCTCGACCGAGCAGACGCCAGAGTTGCGCTTCTCGCCAGGCTCGCGGTTGGCGGACCCAGGCCGCTCACTGGCTACCGCCCCGAGTTGCGCATCCCGCGCGATGCAGGGCGCGCGTGGTGACAGGCGACGTGCTCCTCGGCGAGGGAAAGCAGGACTCAGGCCACTTCTACGCTCAGGAGCCCTGCGACCGACGAGACGACTGATCAGTCACGAAGAGGGAAGTCTCTGGTCCTTCGGGCTGGGGCCGGCTGTGGGCATAGTCACGCGGGGCGCGCGTGCGTCGCTCGGCTTTGGATGGCGACGAGTCCAGGCTGGCTGGCGGGTCTAGGATGCGCTGCGCGAGCTCGAGCAGCCCAGGGGCGAGCTGCGAGAGCTGCTCGGTCCCGTGGTCGGTGATCTCGCGCTCGATCAGCTCGTCGGCGGCTGCGACGAATGCGGTGCGCATCAGCGGGTTGTCGTCGCGGTCGGGCATTCGCAGCAGTTCGGCGAATTGGTCTTGGATCGCGCGGCGGTGTTGTTGGCTGGGCGCACCGGCGGCGCGGATTTCGACCACGAACGCGCGCGCTGCCAGCGGGTAGCGAACGAGTTCCTCTAGATAGGTCTCGAGGAACCGCGCCCACCGATCGGTCGGGGCTGACGCCGTGGCGACCGCCTCGGCGACCCGTCCCGCGAGGTAGTCGCTCGCGACCCTGAATGCCTCCAGGTAACAGTCCTCCTTGTCGGTGAACTGTTCGTAGAAGGTGCGGCGGGACGCGTGCGCGCGGTTGATCACGTCGGCCACGCTGGTGGCGGCGTACCCGTTCTCGGCGACGGCCGCGGTCATCGCGTCGAGCAGCCGTCCGCGCGGCGAAGCGACCAGGATGCCGCCGCCGTCGAGCTGGGGAACGCCTGGAAGCGCCTGAATCACATACGTCTCGGAGGCCACGGACCGCAGCATACCCGATGGAGACAAGCTTGACACAGAGAAAACATATATGTATCCTCACGGTCCACTTCTGTTTTCAAGCGACGCATGGAGAGTTGATGAGGACACATTTGTCCATAGGAAAGGGAACGACGCGGATCGCCGCGGCCGCGACGCTGATCGCGGGCCTGGGGTTCGCGGGCGACGCGATCGCGGCGCGAGGCGGCGGCACGCCGGCCGTCTCGCCCGGCTACATGGCCCCAGGGCCGACCAAGACGTGCTTCTGGCGCGATCCGCAGATCAACCCGGGCCCGATCGACCAGCTGCATCAGCACGACAACTGGGCCGCCCCGAGCACCGACACGAGCTATTACTACTCGCGCGACCAGATCCCCGCCGGGGCGAAGCTGACGCTGCACGGCCAGTACCCGCACTCCCGGTTCATGGACTTCACCAGCTACAAGACGATCAACGGGGTTAACGGGTTCCCGGCCACGTCGCTGGTGGACGACGAGATCAATCCCGACCACGGATCGGTGAACCCGTTCCGGCCCGGGGCGCTGCGTAACGGCCGCAAGCGCGCGTTCACGATCACGCTCAGCCCCCAGCAGCAGCCGGCCAATCCCGCGCCGAACACGCTCTACGGCGGCCAGCCGGGAACCGGCGGCCAGGTCGAGGTCATCATGCGGACCTACCGCCCCGATCGAGGCTATAACGGCGTCGGCGGTGTGCCGCTGCCGACCCCCACGGTCACGCTGGCCAACGGCACCACCGTCACCGGCCAAGCAGCCTGCAACACGCTGCAGACCCGTTCGGGCAGCGCCGCGATCGAACCGCTCCTGACCGGTAGCCAGGGGCTCAAGCCCGCGGTCTATAAGTCGCTGCGCGACAGCGCGCCGGCGCCGCACCCGGCCACCAACCCGGTCACCTGGTACCGGTTCTTTAATCCGCAGCGGCTGCTCGAGCCGTTCCTGGTCGGCACGCCCAAGGCAGGTCTGATCAGCTCGCTGCCGAGCACGGTGACCGGGGGTTACTACAGCACCCCTAACAACGCCTACGTCTACGGGTATGTGGACCGGACGATCGGACCGAACCGCCACGGGCACAACATCGTTGTGCTGCACGCGAAGATGCCGACGCACCCCGACACCTACGACCGCGAGGCCAGGTTCGACTCGGCGGGCACCCAGGTGCGGTTCTGGTCGCTCTGCAATTACGGGTCGATCGCCAACCCGCCGCTGCTGGACGCCAACTCGGCGTGCCTGTTCGATGAGCGGGTCCCGACCAACGCGGCCGGCTACTACACGATCGTGGTCAGCCTGCCCCAGGACCGGCCCAAGAACGCGACCGACAAGTGCGGAGTGGCGTGGATGAACTGGGGCACCGGCGGTGATGGCCAGGGACGCAAGACGCTGGATAACCTGATCATCCGCAACCAGCTGTCCTCGCCGACGTTCGCCCACGCGATCCAAAAGGTCATCACGCCGGGCACCGAGCGGCAGGTGATGGGCGCCTACCTGCCCACCACCAAGTACATGACCAAGGCGCAGTTCGAGAAGCGCAGCTGCTCGAACAGCAATACCTGAGGCCCACGACGCGGCGGTCCCTGGTCAGCCAGGGGCCGCCGTGCCAGGCCCTCAACCCAACGGGAGCAGCGATGACCGAGATGAGCGAAGCAGCGAAGACTGACCTGGCCGAGGTCCCGCACCAGCGTGTGGCGGTGATCGGCGCAGGACTGTCGGGCGTGGCGGCCGGTGTCGCCTTGAGGCAAGAGGGGATCGAAGAGTTCGTGATCCTCGAGCGGGCTCACGACGTCGGCGGGGTGTGGCGCGATAACACCTACCCGGGCCTGGCCTGCGACGTTCCCTCGCACCTGTATTCGCTGTCGTTCGCGCCGAACCCCGGATGGCGGCACACCTTCGCCCGGGGCGGCGAGATCCACGGCTACATCCGCGCGGTCACTGCCGACCACGGCCTGCAGGCCCACCTGCGGTTCGGCGAGGAGCTGCTCGACGCCTCCTGGAGCGAGGAAGATCAGCGCTGGTCAATCACCACGACCACCCTGCGGTTGACCGCGGACATGCTGATCGACGCGACCGGGCCGCTGACCGAGCCGCAGATCCCCGCCGTCCCGGGGCTCGACTCGTTCCCGGGAACGGTGTTTCACTCGGCCCGCTGGAACCATGACCATGATCTGAGCAGCGAGCGGGTTGCGGTCGTCGGCACGGGCGCGTCCGCGATCCAGTTCGTACCCGAGATCCAGCCCGGCGCCGGGCGCCTGACCGTGTTCCAGCGCACCCCGGGGTGGGTCGTCCCGCGGATGGACCGCGCGACCACCGCGCTCGAGCGCACCCTGCTGCGGCTCATTCCCGGGAGCTCGCGGGTGCCGCGGCTGCTCCAGTACCTGGTCCGCGACGGCCTGCTCTACCGCATGATCCGCCGCGACCCGGTGGTCCGGACGATCATCACCGCGATCGCCCGTGTGCACCTGCACCGCCAGGTCGAGGACCCCGCGCTGCGGGCGAAGCTGACGCCCAACTTCGAGATCGCGTGCAAGCGGGTCCTGATCTCCAACGACTGGTACCGCGCACTGGCCAAAGACAACGTCGAGCTCGTCGCGGCCGGGGTGCGCGAGGTGCGCGGGAACACGGTTATCGCCGCCGACGGTTCCGAGCGCGAGGCCGACACGATCATCTTCGGCACCGGCTTCGAGGTCCTCCCGCCACCGATCACAGAGCGAATCCACGGCCGCGGTGGCAGCACGCTCGCCGACCTGTGGCAGCAGCGCCTTCGCCATTACCGTGCCGTCGAAGTCGCCGGGTTTCCCAACTATTTTCGGCTCCTCGGCGTCGGCTGCGGGATCGGGCACGGCAGCGGGATCTACCTGATCGAAGCGCAAACGACCTGGCTGCGCGACACGCTGCGCACGATGGCGCGGACCGGCGCGCGCACCGTCGAGGTCTCCGAGCAGGCGCAGGACGAGTACATGCGCTTCGCCTCCACCGACGCCGCCCGAACGGTATGGGCGCTCGGCGGCTGCAAAAGCTGGTATCTCGACCAGCACGGAGAGGCAACAACGATGTGGCCCCGCTCGATGTGGCGCTACGGCCGCCTGATGGCGAGCTTCGAGCCCGCCCACCACACCCTCCGCGTCGGAGCGCCGACGTCCCCGCGCCACAGCGCCGGCGGCGGGGCGATCTTCGACAACCAAACGATGGCCGTCTGATGAGCTCATTCCAGCTCCCCGGCAAGGTCGCGCTGGTCACCGGCGGCGCACGGGGGATCGGGTTCCAGACCGCCCGGGCGCTACACCAAAAGGGCGCCGCGGTCGTGATCGTCGACCTCGACCCCGTCGACGCCGAGCGCGCCGCCCAGGAGATCGGCGCGGGCGCGATCGGCCTTGCCGCCGACGTCACCGATCTCGTGGCGATGAAGGATGTGGTCGAGCTGGCGGTCGAGCGGTTCGGCGGGCTTGACCTGGTGGTTGCGAACGCCGGGATGATGCACAAACCGCTGACCGTTCGCGCGCTGGAGCCGGCGCTTTTCGACCGGGTGCTCGAGGTCAACCTGCTCGGGGCGCATCGCACCGTGCTCATGGCGCTGCCCGAGCTCATCGCACGCCGCGGACACATCGTCGTGATCTCCTCCGTATACGCGTTTCTCAACGGGATGCTGGCCGCCGCTTACGCGGCGGCCAAGGCGGGCGTCGAGCAGCTCGGACGCTCGCTGCGCGCCGAGCTGGCCCCCTACGGCGTCTCGGTCAGCGTCGCCTACTGGGGACTGATCGACACGGCGATGAGCCGTGAGGGCATGGACGATCCTCTGGGCAAGCGCTTGCTCGCAACCATGCCGCGCCTGCTCGTCACGCCGGTCGGACCCGAGGTGGCGGCGGCCGCCGTGGTCCGCGGCGTCGAACATCGGGCGCCCAGGATCATCGCGCCCCGCCGCTGGGTGCCGCTGTTCATGCTGCAAGGACTGATGGGCCCGATGTTGGACCGGCGGTTCGAGCGCCACCAGCAGCTCCACGACATCGCGCTGGAAGCCGACCGCGTCGACGAACGCGTCGCTGAGTCCGCCGCGAGCGCGAGATGAGAGGCCGGGCTCCCGGTCTGGTCCGGTCCCGCCCAACCGTGCCCGAGCGGATCGCCGACGGCGTCCACGTGATCCGCGGCGGCTTTCTGAACACGATGAACATCTACCTACTCGAGGACCACGACGGCGTCACCGTATTCGACGCCGGGACCGCCGACATGACTAACGCTGTCCGTGACGCCGCCGCTCAGCTGGGCGGGATCGAACGAGTCGTGCTCAGCCACGCCGACGCCGACCACCGCGGCACCGCCCCCGCGCTCGGGGTCCCCGTCTACTGCCACCCCGCCGAAAAGAACGCCGCCGAGTCAGACGCTCACATCCGCGACTACCACGACCCGTCAAAGCTCGCCCCCCACGGCCGCCTGCTGCTGACCCGGCTCGTCACGAAATGGGATGGAGGCGCCGTCCAGATCGCCGGCACGATCAACGAGGGCGACGACATAGCCGGATTCAAGGTGATCCACCTACCCGGCCACGCCCCAGGCCTGATCGGCCTCTACCGCGAGTTCGACCGCCTCGCGCTCGTCTCCGACACCTTCTACACGCTCGACCCACAAACCGGTATCCGGGGCGCTCCCCGCGTACCCCATCCCGCGTTCAACCAGAACACCAATCAGGCACTCGCCGCCATCCGCAGGCTCGCCGAGCTCGAGCCCGCCGCCGCCTGGCCCGGTCACGCCAAACCCGTTACCGGCGACGTCCGCCGAAGCCTCCAACGAGCAGCACGCCGCGCGAACGGATGAGCCACAGCTGGAGCAGCCACAAGTAGCCGGTTCGCCCATTCAGCCGGAGATTGGCGCCCATGGACGCGAGACGAGTATTTTCCGGCTGGAGCTGAGTCCCCCGCAGCAACGAAAGCAGCACTCACCGCATACATCGCGGTTTCCCTGCTCGTCGCCACAAGCGCGCATCGCGTGCTTGCAGCCTTCGTGCTAGCGCCCGGATCGAAGCAGTAGTCCGCGCGGGGCGTCGATGCTGGTCCCAAGGTGGCGATGAACGGCGCCGACCGCCGAATCGCGCGCTGCTCCTATCGCCCAATTCCGAGCGCGACGGCGGCCGCCCGAGAGCCGCCGGTCTTCCGGGCCACGCGGCGGCCGCTGCATAGGTGCCGCTGGGGTTCAGCAGTCCGTCGCGGGCGCCCTGCTATCGGCCACGAGGAGGCCCGACGATCCTGGCGTCGCCTGCGCCGCGCACGAGCACCTCGGCGCGGGCGGCAGGCCGTTCAAATCCGCAGCCGCTGCACCGGGGCTCATCCAGCTGGTGGTGGCCGCTCCTTGAGAGCGCAGCGAACGCGAACGACCACGCAGCGGTGAGCCGGTGGCCCCCTTCGCGGTACTCCCGGTTTGAACACGGCCATCCGAGGCCGTGTCCAAGCCGGAAGTGTTGGCTCTGCGGGATCGGGCGATCACTGGCACAGATCACAGAGTCCTGAACGACATCGCAGGCCCGTCGGCGTCGCGCTGGGTGCGGCAACGAGGGGCGGCGCTCAACGGTCGGCGCGACGGCCCGGACGAACCCGGCCCATTGCTGCTTGTTGTTCTGCCCAGTGGATGACTTCCGAGCGAAGCCAGAGTTTGACTCGGCCCTTGCCGAGATCGAAAACGGGCCTTGGCATATCGCTGTAACGCTGTTGGTATTGGAGCACGGTGTTGCGATGTGCAAGGCCCAGAATCTCGGCGACGCCCTGCGTGTCGAGCAAGTCCTCTGTGTCGACCCGTGGCGTCATAGTTTGAGCCTACATCGTTAAGCGGAGCCGTCCGGAGCCCGCGATAGCTTAACCATGTAAGCAAGAGAGTTGGCCCCGGCGGTGGGCAAACACCCCGGGGCCTGGCCGAGACCTACGAGGAGGTCACGACGATGTCAGCGTACGCCACGAGCCGGAGCCAGCTTCGAGCCCTGCCCACCTTGACGCGGAGAGGATTCCCGCCCACGCCCGCAACCGTCGAGGTTTCGGCCATAGACGGCCTTATCTCGCAGCTAGCGGATCGTGTCGCCGCGATGGTTGTCGAACAGCTGAGCGGCACGGATGAGCGAGCTGACGAGTGGTTCGACTCTCGCCACGCCGCTGCATACCTGGGTGTCCACCGGGACACGCTACGAAAGCTCGCCGCGGAGCGGTCGATCCCGTCCGAACAGGATGCGCCCGGGTGCAAGCTCTACTTCCGCCGCTCGGATCTCGATGCCTGGCGGCATGGAGGCGGTCGTCCGCGACACCTCGGCGCTGCAGTCCAGCAAGCGGCATAGGTGCCCGCGATGAGCATCGACAGGACGCCTCCGCGACGGGAGCGCGTCGAGCGGAACATCTACCGCCGGGCATCCGGGGTGTACGAGATCGGCTTCAAGGACGTCGGCGGCAGGCAGCGCTGGCGAACCGTCGCGGGCGGGATCACGGCCGCTCGGGCAGTGCGTGACGAGCTGCTCTCCCAACGTGCCCGCGGCGAGCGTGTCGCCAACAACGGCCGGCTGCGATTCGGCCATGCCGCTGAACGCTGGCTGGAGGGTCCCGTCGTGAACCTCCGTCCCGCAACTCAGGACTGCTACCGCAACGCAGTCGACCAGCATCTGCTCGGACGGTTCGGAACACGCCGCCTCGATGCGATCTCACCGGACGACCTCGCCGACCTAGTGCGTCAGCTCCGAGCCGAACGGCTCTCGGAGTCAACGATCGTGATCGTCATCGGGGTGACGAACCGGATCTACCGCTACACGGCTCGCCGGCTCGTCTGGGCCGGCGCCAACCCCGTCTCGCTCATGCTCTCCTCGGAGCGGCCGAAGCCGTCACAGGGAAAACGTCGGCGGGTCTTCGAAGCCGGCGAGCTGGAGCAGACCATCGCTGCGGCGGACGAGCCCTATCGCACCCTCTTCACTGTCGCTGCCCTCACTGGCGCCCGGCTATCCGAGTTGCTCGGCCTCACCTGGGTGACGGTTCGCATCGACCAGCCGGAAGATGCCGAGATCGAGTTCGCCTACCAGGTCGACCGCAGCGGGAGCCTGGGCCCAACCAAGACCGACGGATCTACACGGACCGTCCCGATTCCTCGCCAGCTCGCTCGGATTCTGTCCGAGCACAAAGGGCAATCGAAGTACGTGGCGCCGACGGACTTCGTGTTCTCGACACGTACCGGCCGTCCGTTCAGCCAGCGCAATATCGCTCGCGCCCTACGAAACGCCCAGACCAAAGCCACCAACGACACGGGGCAGCCGACCTTCGCCGTCCTTCATGCCATTGATGAGCGAGGGAATCCGACCCCGGTGCCTCACGGCGCGGTGCCATCGATGCACAGCTTTCGCCACACCGTTGCCAGCCGTGCGCTGCTCGCCGGCGAGAGCATCGACGAGGTCGCCTTCCTGCTCGGCCATCGTGACGCGAATGTGACGCGGGCCGTATACCTCCGCGAGTTGTCCGACGCGCGCCGTCGCACGATGCGCCGATCGCGGATGATCGCCGAGTTCGGAGACGTACTCGGCGACGACGGCGATTGACCTTCGGACGCCCGGCCGGTCGTGGTCGGGCGTCCACGCCTCTTGGCACGATCGATCGGTGCCCTGGCCACCACAGATCGGCGAGCCGCTGCCGCGTGTCGAGGACGCATACGGCGTCCATGAGAAGATCGCCGGCTACTCGCTCAAGCTCGGCCATCCAAGCGGCGGTGTGAAGGCCGACGCGTTCGCGCGGGTGCTTGGGATCACCGCGGCCGATCTGGACTACCTCGCCGAGGCGCTGCTCGAAGGAGCGCGGACAATCCCGATTGCCGCAATCCGGGAACGTGGCGAGCACGGGGTGCTTTGCCAGGTGACCGTGCCAGTGCGCGGTGTCGGCGACCAGGTCGACCGGACCGCGAACGTACTCACCGCGTGGGAGATCCGGTGGGAGGGCGATCCGCCGCGATTGGTGACGGCGTACATCACGACTAGAATCCGCTAGCGATGGCCACCGTCAAGCACGTGATCGAGGAGAACGATGTGGTCGCCTTCCGTGAGCGCGTCGGCGCCTGGCCTGCCGGAACGGTCGGCACCGCCATCAGCATTTACGGAGACGGGGCGTTGGTGGAGATCTCCGCAGACCGGCCGCCCGGCGAGGCGCTGGACACGATCGACGTGCCCTTCGCGATGCTCGAGCTGCGCTGGAGCTCTCGCACCGGATGGGTCGACCGCATGGAAGCCTGATGGAAGCCTCAAATCCCGCGATCGGGCCGTGAGACTACCCGGCAGCGCAGACGAAAAGCCCTTAGGCACGGGCGAAATCGTCGTCTGACCCGCAGCGGGAAACGCTCGCCCACTCTTTGCAAGCAGGAGGTCGCCGGTTCGATCCCGGCTGGCTCCACTAGCGAAAATACCCTGCAAAACGAGCAGTTTACGCGCCGTCGTCGACGGGGAATTGGAACGAGTCTACGGAGAAAGGGGGCATGGCGGGGGCATCAGGTCGACGCGCCGGGCGGTACGAGCCGATTCGTCTAAGAGAACACTGAGGGCTACGGGGGCGCGGCTGAGAGACCCGGTTTCGTGATCGCGCGGGACGGAGTTCCTCCGTTCTCGACGGCGGTTGAGCCGGCCCGGCGGATGCTCGCATTCCGCGCGAAGCACGTGCGCTGCGGTGAACCGGACGATGCCCGTGCGGAACTGGAAACAGGTGTCCCGCTTGAGGATCCCGGACTGAACGGGGCTGACTGGGGCCGGCTGATCAGGGCCTCAGTGGGCGGTAGTGGAGGAGAACGACCCCGTTTCCGAATCGGCGCTCATCGATGAGTTCAAGGTCGGCGCGGGTATCGGTCGGCAGCGCCGGCTTGCCCGCACCGAGGATCATCGGCCAGACGAACAGTTGGTACTCGTCAACCAGTCCGGCTTTGGAAGCCTGCGCCGCGAGGTTCGCGCCTCCGACGGTGAGATCGTTACTGGCCGCGGCCTTGAGTTCGTGTACCGCGGTGGGGTCGAAGCGGCGTTCGAGCCGGGTATTCGCGGTTGATACGGCGGCCAGGGTCGTGGAGTAGACGACCTTGCTCGCCGTTTGCCAGGCGGTCGCGAAGTCGGCTGTGAGGTCGGTCTGCGCGGCGAGGGCGGTGTTGGTTTCCCAAACCGCCATCGTTTCGTACAGGCGACGCCCGTAGAGGAACGTGCTCGCGGCCCGCAGGAGGTTCGTGGTGGCCGCGAACACCTCGTCGTCCGGCGCGAATAGGTCGAAGCCGCCGCGTTCGTCCTCGATGTAGCCGTCAAGCGATACGTTTGCCATGTAGATCAGCTTGGCCATGCCGCTCAACCTCGATGACCGGCCGCGACAGCCTGGACGCTGATTAGCGTCGCGTCCAGCTTCGTGAACGCCTCGCGCCAACCCTCCTCGCTGGCGGCGGCGAGGTCTTCGGGGAGCCACTGGCGGATCTCGAGTCGCGTCCGTCCGTCGGCCTCGTCGTGGCACTCGACGCGGAATCTCGTCTCGAAGGGTTCGATGCCGTCCTGCAGCTGCCCCCTTGCGTGCATGACGCCCTCAAGCAACTCACCGTGGGCGACATCTGTGAGGTTGACGTAGATGTGAACGCGAAGGCTGGGTTCGACCGCGGAGATCTCCGTCCACCGCTGATAGGCGCCGGGGCGTACGTCGAACTCGATCTCGTCGCGTGGCAGTGAATTGCCGATCGGGCCCCGCGACGCGGCTAGGTGGTCCGGATCGGTGAAGGCTCGATAAACGAGCTCCCGCGGCGCGTCGAACACGCGTGAGATAACGAGCTGCGGAGTTTCGGCATCCATTAGAACTCCTCGTCTGGGACCCTGTTGTCGGGGCCCGTTTGGTCGTTGGCGATCTCGTCCGTTGCGCGTCCGGCGGCCTGCGCCACGGCAAGATGGGCATCGAGGCGGGCGAGGGACGAGTCCCAGAACCGCCGGTAGCGCTCGATCCAGTCAGCCGCGTCGCGCAGCGGAGCCGCCTCGAGGTGGCTCGCGCGCCACTTACCCGACCGCGCCCTTGAGATGAGCGCGGCGTGCTCAAGCACCTTCAGATGCCGCGACACCGCCGGCATCGAGATGGGGAGGGAAGCGGTGAGGTCGGTGACAGTGGCGTTGTGTTCAGCCAACTCGGCGAGGATCGCCCGTCGAGTTGGGTCCGCGAGCGCTGAGAACACCACGCTGAGCTGATCGGTGCCGGCCATCAGAACTTTCACTTAACCATCATGTTAAACGTAGCGATATGCGAGCGCTGTTGTCGAGGGGGTGTGTTCGCCGGGCCGATCGATCGGCGCTAACCCTTATCTCTGCAACGCCAGAGCAGGTCCTCGAGCGCAGCAATGCGCTCGAGCCATCCGACGAACTCGAGCGCGTCGGCAGTGCTCACGATGACTACCGCGAGCCCAACGATGCAGGTGTCTCGCTGACGCACAGCCCCGCCCTCCCATTCGCCAAACCTGCGCACGTCGGGCCTGAGGTGTCCGGCGACCGCGGGCTTGCCGCCGTACACCTCCCCTTCTCGCGCGATGCATCCAGCGAGCCGTGGGCGGCGCGCCGGTTTGCGGGCAGCGTCATGACGACGACGCCGTTGTCAACTCGGACCGCGTGCCCGAGATGGCAGCGGGGGCCGCGGATGCCGGTCCGGAGCACGTTCGTTCGATGGGTCGCTACGCGGCGGGCTGCTCGGGCGCCGCAGGCGATACGTCCTGCGAGCTTCGACCGTGGAGCAGTCCGGGTCGAGGTCGAACCCGTTGGGCCAGACAATCGCCCGCAGCTCAGGGTCGACGCGGACCTCGATGAAGACGGCCGGGTCGCGGAGTGGCTCGCCCATCGGGCCCCACAGATCGTCGGCGAGGTTCGACGACTCGTTCGCTGCCGTCATCGAAGATCAGACGGAGCTGGTAGCCGTGAAGGGGCTCGACGGTGGTTACCGCGACCATGCGACGGATGCTAGGCCAGCGGGCCGATGCCGGCCAGTTGTTCGTGGAGGCGGACCGGTGCCAGTTGACGCGGCGTCCGCTGCTGCGGACCGCTCAAGGCGCGGACGAAAGTGTGGACGCAAGTGTGGACTGCGAGTCCACACTTGAGCCACCGAACTGCCCCGCCGCACCTGGGTTTCAGCTCGCGTACGATCCCGAACTACCCGCCCCCCACGTACGTCACCAGGAGAGGGTGCGGGTAGTCGGGGTCGTGGCTTTGTTGAGGGCTGCGGCGGGTTCACACCCGAAGGGACCCGATCCGTGAACGCCAGCGGGAGGATGCAGTCGTGGAAGTGCGATGCCGACTTACGGAAGCAGCTCGAAGCCGCGATGTGCTGAGGACGGACGAGGCCGAAATGGCGTCTGTCCAGCGTGCCGATGCTGGTCGCGCCTAGTCGCTCGGCGATGGTGACGAGGCTGCTGTCGACGCCGCCGAGGTACTGATCGGCGTACTGAATGGTGAGCGCGGCGATTCGGGTCCAGTCGGCTGCGGATAGCGGCTCGATGCGAATCTCGCCGGCCGCCGCGGACTCGTACAACGCGGCTTCGGCCGCCGCCCCGAGGTGCCGGTCGATCAGCCATCCGGTCTCGGCGATCACGAGCTCGGTCGTGACGAGCGGTCCGGGATGCGCCTCAAGCAGCTCGCGGCAGGCCGAGTGGTCGGGGTCGCTTCGACCGGCGGCAGCGAGCAGCACGCCGGTGTCGACGACCAGCGTCAGCGACCGAACCCTTCGGCGAGCATGTCCTCCGCTTCCGCGGCGGTGCGACCGGAGGTCGACGCGCCAAGCGCGACGAACCCGAGCTTGCGTCGGGCGGGGATGTGCTCGGCCAGCACGCGCGCGGCGAGTTCGTCCGCTGTCACGGACTGGCGCGCCGCTTCTTCAGCGAGAAGAGCGGCGAGGTCGTCGGGGAGTCGCACGGTCACGCTCATGAGTCGAGTTTACCGGCGTGGGTGCCGGCCCGAGACGGCGTGTCTGCTCAAGATCGAGGGTCGCGGCGGTGTTCATCTGTGATCGCTTGGCGTCAGTACGCGCCGGCGGGTTGGAGCTTTGCTTGGTCCTCGGTTTGGGGTGCGGGGGCCGGGGCGCGGCCGTGTAGCAGCAGTCCGGTGATGAGGGTGCCGGCGGCGAAGAATCCGGCGGCCCACCAGAAGCCGGTGGTGTACCCGTGCACGGCGGCGTGGGCGATGACGGTCGGGGTGGGGTGCTTGCCAGCGAGATAGTGCGTGGTGGCGGTCGCGGCTAAGGTGCTGAGGAGCGCGAGGCCGAGCGACCCGCCGACCTGGTTGGTTGCGTTGACCAAACCGGACGCGACCCCCGCGTCGCCGGGGTCGACGCCGCGGGTGGCGATGTCGGTCGCGGGGGCGTACAGGAAGCCGAGCCCGACGCCCAGGACGAGCAGCGCGGGGAGTAGGTGCGCTGCGTAGCTTGAGTGGACGCCGAGCTGCGCGAACAGGGCCATGCCGATCGCGGCGAGCGCCATCCCTGAGGCCATGATCGGCCGGGGTCCGGTACGAGGCAGCAGGCGCGCGTTGGCGACGGTGGCGGCGATCACCAGCGCTGCTGAGAGCGGTAGGAACGCGAGTCCGGTACGGCTGGGCGAGTAGCCCTTGATCTCCTGCAGGTAGTAGGTCGCGAACAGAAACACGCCGAAGGTGCCCAGGCCGACGATCCCGAGGGCGAGGAACGACCCGCCGCGGTTGCGGTCAAGCACGACCCGCAGCGGCATCAATGGGTGCGCGGCACGGATCTGGATCGCCACGAACACCGCGAGCAGCACCGCTCCGGCCGCGAGGAAACCGACCGTCGTCGACGACCCCCAGCCGTGATTCTGCGCGTAGGCGAAGCCGTACACGAGCGCGAACAGGCCGCCCGTCGCGGTCACCGTCCCGGGGACGTCGATCGGCTCTCGGGCAGAACGTACGTCCCGGCGTAGCAGCGCGATCGCGCCCAGCGTCGCCACGATCGCGAACCCAAGGTTGACGAACAGCGTCCAGCGCCACGACAGCGATTGGGTGAGCACGCCGCCGAGCAGCAGCCCGATCGCGGCGCCGGCGCCGCCGATCGCTCCCCAGATCCCGAACGCGGTCGCTCGCTCGCCCGGATCGGTGAACGTCGTGCTCACCAGGGAGAGCGCGGCGGGCGCCATCAGCCCGGCGAACACGCCCTGCACCCCCCGCGTGGCCACGAGCACGCCGAAGCTCTGGGCCGCGCCCCCGACTACCGACGCGGCGGCGAATCCCATCGTGCTGGCGACAAACAGCCGCTTGCGGCCGAACAGATCGCCGAGCCGCCCACCAGCCAACAGCAGGCTGCCGAACGCCAGCGCGTACGCGGTCACGATCCACTCTCGGCTGTTGTTGGAGAAATGCAACGCCCTCTGCGCCGAGGGCAGCGCGATGTTGACGACCGAAATGTCGAGCACGATCATCAGCTGCGCGATCCCAAGGACCGCGAGGACCCACCAGCGTCGCGCGTGAAACTGGTCGCTGCCGTCGGTTGGGGATACGTCGCTTGATGCTCCAGCTTGTCCAGGCATTCGAAGCTCCTTCGGTGCCGTCCTCCCCCGAGGAGGCGCTCTCTGGGGGCGACATGGTTGTTGCTGAATAAGACATTGTTGTATCATCACACAACAACACTGTCAAGACAACCGTGTCGCACTTTGACGAGACGCCGTCTAAAATCGACCCAGCAATGCCACCTCCACCTGACGTCAAGCCCGCCCCGCTCGTCGACCGCACCGCAGCGGCGATCCTCGACGCCGCGGTGCGCGTGTGGTCAGAGCGGGGCCGCGTGGCGAACCTGACGGATGTCGCCGCGGCCGCCGGCGTCAGCCGCGCCACGCTGTATCGCTACTACCCCAACCGGGACGCGTTGCTCAAGGCCCTCGCCGCGCACGTGCTCGCCGACAGCGCAAGCCGCGTCGTCGCCGCCGGGCTTGACCGCGCCCCCGTCGAAGTGGCAATCGAGCGCATCGTGCGCGGGTTTGCCTCGGTGGCCGACCACTACGCCGTCCTCGAGGCCGAGCAGGTCGAACTCGACCTCGATGAGAAGGAACGGTTGGTCGAAGCGCCGATCCGGGCCGTCTTCGAACGGGGGGTCGAAACCGGCGTCCTCCGACAAGACATTCCGCTCGACGTACTGCGGGAGCTGTTCGGTGGCGTGCTCCTAGCCGCCGTGAAGCTCGCCGCGCGGCCCGACGTCGGCATCGAAGAGGCGAGCGCGGCCGCAAGCAGCGTTTTCCTCGCCGGTGCGCGACCGCGCTGAGTGACTTCCAGCGGATTGGAGGCCCGCTCGCCGACGGGCGGGCTCCTTGCCCCATCACCGGAAGCTGGCAAACGCCGTAAGCGTGAATCAAACGCCCACCGATCGATAGCGATCCCACTCAACGGAGGCTGGACCGGGCTGCGGCGTCGCGCGCAGCTTATGAAGCGATTCGGCCTCATCGAACGCGTCCCGCGGGCCGCTGACCAACCTGCGTCCAGGGCTCGTGGGTTGGTTCGATGCGGGCACCGAGCTCGAGTACGTGGTGCGCGAGTTGGGTGCGGGATTTCACTCCGAGCTTGCGGAACGTCTTGCTCAGGTGGTGCTCGACCGTTTTCGGGCTGATGAAAAGCTGCGCGGCGATCTCTTGGTTGGTCGCGCCTTGGGCGTCGGTCTGCCGGCCGGAACCAGACACCGGCTTGGAACCACGCTGTCGCTCCGCAGGTGGGGATCACGCTGGTGCGAGGTGACAGCGTCCGCTCTCCGGTTGCCGGTCGGGCTCGATCACGGGTGCGCCGTGAAGACGTGGGCGACGGCTCCGGCGCTGAAGGCGGTGGTGCTCACGGGCTGGATGGTGAGGGGTGCAGTGAACAGCCGCTCGCCTGCACCGAGGACGACCGGATGGACGACGAGGCGGTACTCGTCGATCAGCCCGGTCTCGACGAGCGATCGAGCGAACCGGACGCCGCCCTGCGCGAGCAGGTATCCGCCTAAGTGCTCCTGCTTTAGACGCGCGACGGCGTCGACCAGGTCTCCGGTCGCGATCGTCGTCTCGCCCCAGTCGGCGGACGTGAGCGAATTCGAGAACACCACCTTGGGGATCTCGTTCATCGGCGCCGCGAACGGCCCGGATGCACCGGGCCAACCGCCGGCCCAGCGCGCGTAGGTCACGGCGCCCACGAGGTGCGCGCCGGCATTGCTCACGGTGTCGAGGACCCACTCGGCGCCGTCGGGAGAGCGTCCCGCGGCCTCCCAGTCAGAGCTCCCGTCGGCCGGTGCGACGTACCCGTCGAGCGAGACGGACATCTTCAGGATCAGTGAGGTCATGCGCTGCTTCCTTCACGGTGATGGATGACATACCGCTATGGACTCCCCCGACTTCGAAAAGTCATCGGTGGCGAGCGCGACGGCGAGGGGCACGGGGCCAGCGAAGACGCCGCGACGTTCCAATCGCGTGGATCCACTCAGACGTGAGACGGTAGAACCCCGAGGCGCCGAGCGATCGGCCGGGCGAGTGCTTTTACCGTGGAGGCGCGACGCGGGACGAGTCCATGGGCGACGCAGGAGTCGTCCCGCAGCGCCAGCGCTGGACGACTGGACGCCACGCAAGCTGTCCGTCCCCGCTGGCCGGCTTTCATGTCCGCACGCGCCCTCTCCGCGCGGTCGCCCGCGGTCTTCCCATGCGCGGGTAGCAGGCCTCGACACTCGCTTCTGGAGGGGTTAGCGGACCTGGTCGGGGATCCTGCGGCGCTGCGGCTCGCTCAACATCCCAGCGAAGGGAGCGTTCTGCGGCCGGTCACCGCCGCCGCGCGTGCCGTCGGCGAGGACCCAGCGGGATCTCGGGGAGCGGTTGCCTCGAGCGCGCCCTGCGTGCCAGCTGTACCGCGTCAACCTGCCATGGGGTCAGCCGCCCCGAGCACGGATCGGTGCCAGGGTTCGTAGGCGCGGCCGGGGATGCCTCCGACGATCAGCATGCGGATCCCGTCGGGCCCGGCCAGCACACGTCGCCGTTCGGCCGGTCCGACGCGAAGCGCGCAATCGCGTTCGAGCGGGAAGCGCTCGCCCGATTCAAGCTCGAGCACGCCGCTGCCCTCAGAGCGCGATGTACATCTCCTCCTGGCCGTCCTCAGCGTGGTCGCGCCACGGATGGTGAGTGGAATCCGGCGGGAAATCCATCGTCTGCACGCCGAAGCTCGTCAATCCAAGCTCGGCGCGGACCTTTCGCGTCGAGCCTCGGAAGGTGGCTTCCATCTCATCGATGCGCTTACACGTCGCGTCTGCCATCGCGTGCTCCCCTCATCGTGGTGTGTGCTGCGACCCGTCGCCGGTGGCGTCGTCGGCCTCGGGTGGGGTGTCGGCGAGCAGCTCTGCCTCCACATCGGCGGCGGGCCCGCGCAGCCACTCCTGCGGCTTGCGGGCGGGGGGCATCGTGGCGCTCGAGGCTGGAGCGCCGCGTGAGTCACTGCTTCAGACGTTTGTCGACTCCCATCCGCGCGAGAGGCCCCTCGATCGTTGCGACGCGATGGTCGTCCCTGGCGAATTCTGTCTTTGCTGGGCGAGCGCAGACGGAAACCTCTCGCCGCTCGCCGGATCAGCCGCCCCGAAAGTTGCATGCGTCGAAGCTGGCGATGACTCACTCCTCGTGTTCTACGTCACGTCGATGGAAGCGATCCGGCAGTACACCGCCCCGGCTCTGAACCTCGCCGACTATTTCCAAGCGGCAGGCGTGGACCTTCAAGTCCGTTTTGTCGACCCGGCGTAGCGACTACGCCGCGGGCCGGTAGCCCGCTAGCCGGCCCGGTTCGTCAGGTGGAATGGGTCCAACGCCTCTGCGTGAGTCAGTGCCGTCCGGCCTCGCGGCCGGCTGGCACACGACACACCTCACGCAGCAGCGATCAACGCACCCACCCCCGTCGCGCCGGAGCGTCTTCGAACACCCCCAAACGCCCTATCGCAGTCGCGCCCGAAATTCGTCGAATTTCAGCGAGGCCTGATCTAGGGTCCGGGCCCCGGACCGGCCTTACAAGCTCACGAAGTTGGCCACGATCGGGCGCAGATCCTCTCGTA
The DNA here is from genome assembly GCA_963768015.1 of uncultured Solirubrobacterales bacterium. Classification (GTDB taxonomy): domain Bacteria; phylum Actinomycetota; class Thermoleophilia; order Solirubrobacterales; family Solirubrobacteraceae; genus Palsa-465. The sequence continues at coordinate 300,493 of CAVYGK010000001.1, read as the reverse complement.
GCCGGCGCAGCTCGTCTGCGACTTCATCGAGCTTGGCGGCGAGCTCGTCGACGGTCGGCGAGGGGGTGAGGAGATTCTCTTCCCCGAGCAGTTCGGACTCGGTCGTCTCCAGCGCTTTCGCGATCTCCGGGAGGCGCTGCAAGTACCCAAAGGTTTCGATGCGCTCCCAGCGCGCGTATGTTCGTGACGTCGCTCCGAGCCGACGCGCGACCTCCTCTTGGGAGATGCCGAGGTCCTCTCTCGTCCGCCGCATGCGTGCGGCAATTCGTTCCGGTGGGCTGGTCATGAGAATCCTTTCCATGAGCGAACTGGCGGCGGGACTATAAAGCCATCGGCCTGGCGAAACCGGCGGCGCGATCCGACGCCGCACGCGCCTACGCTCGAGCCGGTTTCCTCCCGAAGGTCTGGGGCGGGCTCGCGCAGCAGATCGACTGGCCCTGGCCATCGCTGACTAGTCGTGCGTCCGTCTGCGGGCGGCGCGCATCGGACCGGGCCCGGGTCGATTTCAGGTGCGGCACTTCCAGCTGCCATCGCGTGGCTGACCGCCGCGGTCTTCCCTCCGACGTCCCCCGGGGGAAGGCCGCGTTTCTGTTCTCGGGGGACGGAAGGGAGCGTCCACGTTATGGGACGCCAGTCGTTCACGCAGGAGCTGAAGGAGCTGGCGAAGGCCGGCGAAGAGATGGATGCCGGCGGGGTGCTGGCGGGAGGCAGGGCGATGACTACGCTGTCCGGGATGCAGGTTGAGGTAAGGCGAGCGGTTCCTGAGGATGCCGCTGCTATAGCCACGATTCACGTGCGTACTTGGCAGGCTGCCTACCGTGGGCTTGTGCCCGACGAGGTGCTTGATGGGCTCTCGGTCGAGCAGAGGGAGAAGTTCTGGCGGGAGGCTGCGGCAGGTGGGCAGGGAGCGGGGGCGGTGTTCGTTGCGACTGACGATGGAGTGGTGGTCGGGTTTTGTGCGCTCGCCTCCGCGAGCCGGGACGATGACGCCGATGAACGAGTCGCCGAGATCGGGGCTATCTACGTGAACCCAGATGTCTGGCGCTCGGGCGTCGGCACCGCGCTGATGGATGTCGCGCTGGGTGACCTTCGAGCGGGGGACTCGCAATCGGTGACACTGTGGGTTCTGGCCAACAATCGCCAAGCTCGCGACTTCTACGCACAGCTCGGGTTCCAGCCGGATGGCGCTGAGATGACCCACGAATCCAGTGGCCAGATTGAGGTCCGATTGCGCGCCTCGCTCACGGACTGAGTAGGCGGACCACGGCGGTCGGGGCCGTTGGTCGAGACCTCTCGATCGCAAGGCCGCGCGCACATTTATGGACCCCGCCGCTCGCGTCTGGGCCCCGGCCGCCATCACGCCAGGATCCGGACGCGGATTGTCAGCCACGAGCTGCACGAACTCGCCATCCGTCTCGCCGTCGAGCTCAGGCTTCGCGCGGCTGCGCGCACCCTCGCTGTGATCGGGTTCGACTCCCGCCACGGCGCATAGCGCTGCTCTGACGCAGCGCCCTACGGCCTTTCCGATTGGCGTCCCCCGGGGAGAGGCCGCTTTCTGCACTCCGGGGGGACACAGGAGGCGTCACCAGATTGGACGCATGTCGTTCACGCAGGAACTGAAGGAACTGGCAACGGCCAGCGAAGGGGCAGGAGCTGCTCGAGCTGGTCGACTGGCCCTCAGCGGCTAGTGGAGGTCGAGCTTGGTGATTTGCAGGGCTTGGAGAACGCGCAACCGCTGGGTCGTTCCGGAGCCGCCCTGGACGACCAGCCAGGCGTTGCCGACGCGCCGGCCGCTGAGGCTGGCAGCAGCGAAGTCGACGAGCCAGGGCTGCCCCGGCACCGCACGTGCGCCTGGGATCGGCTCGAGCGTCGAGCCCGGATGGCCGGCATCGAGCAGGACCGCGGCCACGATTGGCCAGCCATGCAGGTAGTACTCGGTGGAGACGCAGGAGAGGAACAGCTCGCCGACGTAGTCCGTGACGGTCGGGAGGCTGGTCATCGTCGAGCCCCATTCCGGCGTGAGGCCGGGGAGGCCGTGCTGACCGAGTTCGCAGATGCCGCGACGGGGGCTGGTCCGGCCGTGGTACGGCGGTTCGTGGATGTTGGGGGTGACGGCGCTCGGCGCCTGCCAGAACGACCAACCACGCACGTACTCCGAGCTGGACGGAAACGTTGTTGGGAGAACGCGGCCAGCGGAATCGAGCGGCAGCAATGCAGTCGTCGGTATCGACGTCCACCGCAACCGCGTGCCGGATGGAATGGGCTGCCGCAGGTGTGAGTCGATCGGTCGCCCTGGGCGCCAGCCGACGATCGGCGTCGGCCCGCGGGCCGCGATGAAGAACACCGCGACGCGATCACCCTCGGGAAGCAGCGGGGAGGTGTCGGTACGGATCGTCCGCGCTCCGATCCGGATCGCTGCGACCTGTGGTCCCGTGAGCACGAACCCGACCGAGTCGCCCCCCGGTCTTGGCGTCGGTGGGTTGATTCCACGGCGTCACCCCGCCGCCCTGGAAGACCGGATCGGCCGCCGTGGGGTAGCCGCCTCCGCCTCCGCCACCGAGCCCACCAGCGAACGGCGGCCTCGCGTACGCGGTCCATGCGGCCCACCCCGCCGAGCCCGTGTCCAGCTCCGGGGTAACCCGGATGCTGTAGCGGTAGCCCGCGACCGAGATCGCGCCCGCTCCGGTGAACGGCGCCGCCCGGCCTGGCACGCGGCCACTTAGCGGCTGCGACGAGCTGGCCTGCAGCGACACGACGGCGGCCGCCGCCGAGCCGCACACCACCAGCGCCGCGAGCACCACCGCGAGCCCATGCGGCCGCTTGCGCGACCAAACCCATCGCCGGCGGGCGGAGCCGAGCTCCACGCGGGCGGCCGCCTTGACGAGCTCTGCTCGCAACGTGGCAAACGGGTCGGTCATTCCTCGCCTCCAAGTTCGCTCGCAACGACGACAGGCCGCGCGACACCCGCTTGCGCACCACCTGCTCAGAGCACCGCAGCGTCTGTGCGATCGCGTCGTAGGACTCGTCAAGGACGACCCGGCGCAGGACCGCCGCGCGCTCCGCGGTGGGCAACGAGCCGAGCGCGGCGCGCAGATCCCCGCGACCAAGCTCGACGATCCGCGCGAGCTGCTCGTCATCGAGTTCCATCGCCGACATTCCCAGCCGAACTCGACTGGCCGCCTCAACTCGGCCATGGCGGGCGGCATCCAGGATCAGGTTGCGCGCGATCCCGAGCAGCCACCCGGCCGCCGAGCCGCGCGCCGGATCAAACTGGGCCCGCCGCTCCAGCGCGCGAGCGAATGTCTCGGCGACCAGGTCGAACATCACCTCCGGTTGCCCCACGCGGGTTCCCACGTAAGAGCTGACCACCGCGAGATACCGGTCATAAAGGACCCCGTAATCGCCGGCACAGCCGCTCGCCAACAGCTCCCCATCGGACCGCTCCTGAGGCTTCATATCCCGTATACGGCTCAGCCGGGTGTTGTGTGACCGATGAGCGCGCGCATCAGCTAGCGGGTGGACCAGACGCTCTGCTTGAGGTGTCGTTCAGGACCCACCTCCCTCGATCACTTGCGGTGCCAGGCCCTCCCATGCAGGCTTGGCTCCTCAGGTGAAGCAAACGACACTCCGCTAACGCCGACGCGGCGCCGACGGGTGCCGTTGAGATTCCGCGCAGCACAGACACAACACAGCATCAGGCAAAGCCCGTAGTCGGCCTGACGGGATTGGATCGCCGCAGACATCACACATCCCATAGCTGCCGTCATCCAGCTTGGCCACAGCACGCTCTGTCCGCGCGAGCACTCGCTCAAGCGAATCTCCAACGCCGACGTCGGTCAGTCGCCGCACCGCCTCGGTGGTGCCATCACCCACCCGTTTGCCGAACCCCAGCGCGCTACCACGCTCCGGACGGCTGGCGAGCGCCGCCACACGCTCACGCGTGGCGTCACGGCGAGCCACGAGGTCTCGTCGGACAGCGTCTAGATCCACGTGGTCGCCGGGAGTCGCCATCAGTGCTCCCTATTAACCATAGGCCGAGGCAGACAATCCGTCGGCTTCTCCAACTTCGTGGTACAGGTGCTCAGATCAGCGGGCAAGCTCGGGCGAACCGGCAATCGTGTGTGTCCGAGCGTCGTGACGGCTGGGCGCGACTGCGGCTCGGGACGATGGCCGGAAACGCCCCGGAGCATGGCGAGAGCCGGGCGGGGCGCTGAATCAAGCGGTGCCCGGCTCGTTCGTCCGCGAACGCGCGAACCGACGCGCCTCGACTCGCTAGTCCCCGCCGCCGCCGCTACTCGGCTCGTAGCGCCGACGCTGTCCGCGATTGCGCCGCCCAGCCGGCCGGAAGCAGCGCTCCGCCGAGCGCGATCGCCAGTCCGGCGAGCGCGAGCGCCGCGAGTTCCCCGGCGCCGTACACGTGTAGGAGGCTCGCGGGGGCGCTGAGGCCGGCGGCGCCGGCCATCGCGGGGATCACGTTCTGGTGCACGGCGATTCCGGCGGGGACCGCGAGCACGCCCGCGAGTAGCCCCGTGCCGGCGACCGAGCTGAGCACCATCGCGACCGTCTGGCGCGGGGTCATCCCGACGGCCTTGAACACGCCGAGGTCGTGGACGCGTTCGCGGGTCTGGAGCACGACGGTGTTGAGCACTCCGAGCCCGGCGGCGATCGACAGGAGCAGCGTGAGCGTGCCCGCGAGCGCGATCGCGATCGCGGCTCCACCGTCCTGGTTGATCGAGACGCCGTAGTTTGACCCGAGCTTCGCGCCGAGCGCCTGGACGTAGGCGTTTGGATCGGTGCCGGGCCGCAGGCCGACGTCGTACTGGGCGTTGGAGGGGTTGGGCGTCAGGCCCGGGTAGGCGGCGGTCAGCGTCCGCCAGTCGGTCAGCATCGTGAGGCCGTCGTGCTGTGAGTCGAACACCTCGCCGACGATCCGGACCGGGATCGCGCGGCCGCCGGGGCCGGTGATGTTGATGGTGTCGCCGACGGTGGCGTGGAGGGTGGTGAGCAGCCGCTTGGGCGCGACCGCCTGATCGGGGCCGGTGTACCAGTGACCGCTGGACATCGCGTACCCGGTCCAGCCGGCGTCGCCGAGGAACGCTGTGACCGCGATCGGCTGCACCAGCCCGGATACCCTGACGTACTGGTTATCCTCCTCGAGCACGTAGTGGGCGGTCCCGGGGAGCGCGCCGAGCGCCGCGGGGACCACGCGCCGAGGCTGGGCGGAGGACGGCTGGGCCCGCCCGGGCCGCGTGGGACCGAAGGGGCCGGGTCCGTTGTAGTAGACCTGAACCTGCTCGGTCTTGGTCAGGTTCAGATCAGCTGTTGCGCGTGTGAGCGAGGTGACGAGCCCGACGGCGAAGGTCACGGCCGTCACGCCGAGCAGCACCGCCGCGAGCATGGCCGCCATCGGCGTCGGCCGCGCGAATGGTGACGCGAGTCCGATCGTCACCGGCCGGGGTAGCGCCAGCCGGCCCAGCAGGCGGTGCGCGAGGTACCCGCGATCTGTGCGGGGGGCGCGACCCGCTGCCAGGGCCTGGGTCGCGCTCAGCCGACCGGCGCGGAGCGCGGGCACGACCGCGGCCAGCGCGACGAGGCCGCACATCGCGAGCGGCACGGCCACGTTCACCCACAGCGGGACGCCGAGCCGCCCGACCGCGTAGACGTCCGCGGTCTTGTGGAGCAGCGGTACCGAGAGCAGGTTGCCGAGCGCCACGCCGGCCAGGCAGCCGCCCACCGCCGGCACGGTCACCTGAGCGGTGTAGGCGGCGACGATTTGGCCCTACGTTCGGCGATCCGACCGTCGAGCAGGTGGACCGCACGGTGGGTGTAGCGCGCCGCGAGCTCAGGGTTGTGCGTGACCATCACGAGCGTCTGCCCGGAGCGGTTCAGCGCGAGCAGCAGCAGACCGATCTCCTCCCCCGTCGCGGTGTCAAGCGCCCCCGTCGGCTCGTCGGCCAACAACACCGCCGGCCGGTTGACGAGCGCGCGTGCGATCGCCACCCGCTGACGCTCACCACCCGACAGCCGCCCCGGGTAAGCGTCCCCGAGGCGCTCGATCTGCAGCGCCGCGAGCAGCTCGCCGGCGCGAGCCCGTGCCCGCGACCGTCGCATCCCGCCCAGCTGCGCGGGCAACAGGACGTTGTCGGCGACGGTCAGGTCATCGAGCAGGTTGAAGAACTGAAAGACCATCCCGATCTGACGCCGGCGACACCGCGCCATCGCGGTCTCACTGAGCCGGTCGATCCGCTCGCCCGCCACCGTGATCGTCCCGCTCGACGGGCGGTCCAAACCGGCGATCAAGTTCAGCAGCGTCGACTTGCCGCTACCCGACGGGCCCATCACCGCCACCGCCTCACCCCCCGCGATCTCGAGCGTTACCCCATCCACAGCGGCCTGCCCCGAGCCGTCATAGCGCTTGGTCACATCGTTGATCTGCACCAGAGCGTCCATGGCCGAGAACGTACGCAGCACTGCGTGATCTGTCGTCGGCCCGGAGATGTAAATCCGTCGTACCGCGTCTCGGCGTATCTCGGCTTGTGGATCATCCTTGCGAGCTACGTGAGTACGCAGCGAGACGGATGACAGGCCGGGTGGGCGGGGCGATAATGCTCCGATGCAGGACCAACCGTTGCGCACGGCAGGTCGCCGGGCTCCGGCAAGCGGTGGCCTTTGCGAGGACCGTCGAGCCGCGGTCGTTGCCGTCCAGGACAGCGCTGTACGCCGATGCCGCGCTCGCCGCGCTCTCGTCCTGGCCGCGCGCCTGTCAATGTCCAGCGGCGGAAAGGGATTCGCCCTGCTGCTCGCGACCGCGCCGCTCGCGGCGCGGCGGCGCTTCCCGCTGGCGGCGTGCCTGCTGCTGGTGATCGGGGTGTACGCGACGAGGCACGACGCCAAGCAGATCGCGATCGCAACGGTCGTCTTCGCCGGTTACTCCGCGGTCAGGTATAGCCGCTTCCGGGGTGCGGCGCTCGTGACCGTTCCCTGGCTCGGGGTGATCGTGGGCGCGGCGCTGTTCGGCACGACCGCGCTGCTGATCCTGGTGTCGCTGGCGCTTACCGTGACCGTGGGGTACGCCGTGCATGCCATCGGCGAGCGCGATCGGTTGCTCGCCGAGCACGAGGCCGCCACCCGCCGCGCACTCGAGCTCGAACGGGCCCGGATCGCCAGCGAGCTCCACGATGTCGTGACGCACAGCGTCAGCGTCATGATCGTCCAGGCCGGCGCGGCGCGACAGGTCCTGGCCGACTCGCCCGGCGAGGCCAGGGCGGCGTTGCTGGCGGTGGAGGGCAGCGGGCGTGCGGCGATGACCGAGCTCCGTCACCTGCTGGGACTGCTCAGCCCGACGCACGTTGCGGGCGCGGAATCAGGCGCACCGGCAGTCAGTTCGGCCGGCGGAGCTTGCGCCGCAGCCGGGTCTGGCCCAGCTTCACGCGCTGGTCGACCGGTTGACCGCGGTGGGTCTGCCGATCGAGCTCCACGTCGATGAGCTACCCGAGGACCTGTCGCCAGGACTCGATCTGGCCGTATTCCGCGTGATCCAAGAAGCGCTCACGAACGTGATCAAGCACGCCGGCAAGCCATCCACCACCGTGAGACTCCTCTACGCAGACGACCATCTCGTGGTCGAGGTGGCCGACAGCGGCACGCCGATCCCCGCGGCTGCTCCGCTTGTCGCGCCCGGCGCGAGGCGAGGGCTGATCGGACTGCGCGAGCGCATCGCGCTCTACGGCGGAGAGCTGTACGCCGGGCCCAGGAGCGGGGGCGGATGGGTTGTCCGCGCGCGCTTCCCAATCGATGCTCCGCGGCCTCGGCACAGGGGCGGCGCGGCCGCCGGCCGCGGCGGGCTTGTTGGCGCGACTGGAGGTCGGTGAACGATCCGGCCTCGCCACCCCGCGTGGTGGTCGCCGACGATCAGGCGCTTGTTCGCAGCGGCTTCCGGATGATCCTCCGGGCGGCCGGGATCCCGGTCGTCGGCGAGGCGGCCGATGGTGGACAGGCACTGGCGGCCGTGCTAGAGCACCGGCCGGACGTCGTGCTGATGGACATCCGGATGCCGGGGATGGACGGCCTCGAAGCCACGAGGCGGATCCTCGCGACGCCAGCGGGCGCCGGCTGCCGGATCGTCATCCTCACCACCTTCGACCTGGACCAGTACGTGTACGCCGCGCTCACCGCGGGCGCGAGCGGGTTCCTGCTCAAGGACGTCTCCCCCGAACAACTCGTCGACGCGGTGCGCACGGTCCGCTCGGGCGATGCGCTGCTGGCGCCGACGATCACACGCCGGCTGGTCGAGCGGTTCGCATCGGTCGCGTCCGCGCCACCGGCGCTGCCCGGCGACCTATCGGAGCTGACGCCACGAGAGCTCGAGGTCCTCCAGTTGCTCGCGAGAGGCCTGAGCAATGCCGAACTCGCCGCGGAGCTGGTCCTGAGCGAGGCGACCGTTAAGACCCACGTGGCGCGGATCCTGCGCAAGCTCGGGCTCCGCGACCGGGTCCAGGCCGTTGTCCTCGCCTACCAGACCGGGCTGGCCGTGCCTCACACGCGCACCGGGTCCTGACGGCTTCGTCGCGAGCATCCACTGTCGCCGGGAACGGGCAATGCCGGCTCACTCCGCTCGGTCAGTCTGCGCCGGGGCGGAACACAAGTAACAGTACGCGCAGCGCAAGGATCCCGGCGAACACGAGGAGGCAGTAGCCGATGAACGCGTATAGCGTGACTCGATGGGTCACGGTCGGGCCGCCGTGGAGACCGAGCATCAGCACGGCCATCACGCCGAGGGTGGCAGCCAGGAATCATCACCTCGCGTAGCAGCGTGTCCAACAGGGTGCGGGCCAGCACTTGGCGGCCGATCTCCTCGCTGGGGGTGATCGTTCCCAGCGCACGGCCGTCGAGGCGCTCCATTACGAGCACGTTCTCCGTGCACAGGGACTGATGGGGCTTTGGGAGACGGACCGACCCGTTCACTCCGCCCGCGGCTGCCGCCGCCCTCACGGCGGTCATGTTCTGCGCCTCGATCCGCAGGTCGAGCTCCTCTCTGAGCGCCTCGGCGAACCCGTTCGAGAGATCCACCGCGCCGACTCCCCGGCCCCACCGCGTCGAGCGTTGCAAGCGCATCGCGAGTCGGTCGACGATATCCAGATCCCACGCCACGACCGTGTCGATGCCGGGCCGGCGAACCTTCACCACCACCCGCTCCCCAGAACCGAGCGTCGCCGCGTGCACCTGCGCGATCGAGGCGGCCGCCAGCGGGATCCGGTCAAAGCTGGCAAACACGTCATCGGCCTCCGGCCCTCGGTCGAGACCCAACACGGGCTCGACCTGCGGCCACGGAATCTGCGGGGCGTCATCCTGCAGCCCGCTTAGTTCGTCGATGAACTCGACCGGAAGTAAGTCTCGCCGTGTCGCGAGTACCTGTCCGAGCTTGATGAACGTAACGCCGCCGTCCTAGAGCGCGAAGCGCAGCGAACCAGCGAGCGCGGCGCGCCCGTCATGGGTGTGAAGCTCGGACCGGCGAGTCCCCCGGAGGTAGGGAAGCATCCCGCGTCGCACCAGGATCCGACCGATCTGCGAGTAGCGGCGCACCCGCCGTCCCCGCTTGCGTCCTGCTCGGATTAGGTACAGCGGCCCCGGCATCGCGCCGCTCGGGACCAGCGCCTCGAAGATCACCAGCACCAGCATCCCGATCAGCAGCGCGATCGCCACCCCGAGGATCACGCACCACGCCGCCGGCAGCAACGACCAGCTGCCGTTGTGCTTGGCGATCGAACTACCGATCGCCGTGATGATTGGCGAGGCGCACGCCAATGCGATCAGCCCACCGATCCACGCCCGCAACGGCGAGAGACGCAGACCCAGCAAGCGCCGCACCGCGAACGCATACACGGGCACCGTCAAGACCACAGCGAGGACGACGAACAGGACCGTCAGGCCGCTCACCCCCGCTTCGCCGAGCTGGTCCTCTGTGCGGCAGCGCCTCGATTTCGTCGGCGCGACCCGCCGTCGTGGCGTGGCCGCCCCGGGGGCTCGGTTGCGCTCGTGTCCACGAGCACCCCCAACAGTTCGCCGACGGTCGGCTCTCGACCGATCGGCGCCGGCAGCGGCAGGTGGTTCTGGATGCGGTAGCGGTTGCGACGGCCGTCCTTTTGTTTGACCACGTAGCCGGCTTCGGTCAGGTCGTTGACGATCGCGAACGCCCGGCGCTCGGTGACGCCGAGCACGTCGGCGATCTCGCGCAGGCGGACACCGGGGTCGCGCGCGATGCAGACCAGCACTCGGGCGTGGTTGGTCAAAAAGCTCCACTCGCCCATCGGACAAATATAGAAGAAAGCGTTCTAGAAATCACTTGCTAATTTGTTGGGGCCGCAGTAGTGTCGGCGGGACAGTCTCAAGCCCGGGTGTGGAGGACGTCAACGGCCTTCTCCGGCCCGAGACCGACGGAGAGGGGCAGCCATGACCGCGACGTCTGACACGACCGGCGTGGGCGCGACACCTGTGGCGGACCGCCACGCGACGACGTCTCGGGCGGCGACAGATTGGCAGCGCTATGCCTGGGCGGCGGGCATCATCTACGTCATCGCGCTCGTCGCGGAATCCGTGGTCGCGATCGGAGTCGGACTGACCCAGAACGACTCAGCCGGCAAGATGGCGACCGCGCTGTATGAGCACCGCACGCGGCTAGTCGTGATCGCGTGCCTGTCAGTCGTCTACGCCGCCAGTTTTCTGATCTACCTCTGGAGTCTTTACAACCAGCTGCGCGGCACGCCCGACCGGCCACGGATCCTCGCCCCCTTGGTGCTGGCCGGCGGAGTGCTCTTCGTGGCCCTGCACGCCGTCAGCGACATCGGCATCACCGGCCTGGTCGGCGCCAAGCTCGCAGCCTACGGCGCACACCACGATCACGGCGTGTCCTACTCGCTGTACCTGATGACGTATGCATTCGACAGCGTCGCCGACGTGTTCGGCAGCCTCTTTGCTGCGGCGACCGGGTTGATCGTGCTAAACAGCGGCGTCCTGCCGCGCTGGCTCGGATGGATGTCGATCGTTGCCGGACTCATGTTCTTCCTTCAAGCCTTCGGCCTCGGCGGCGTCATCGCCCCGTTCGGGCTAGCCCTCGACATCATCGGCTTCGTGCTGTTCCTGATCTTCGTCCTCGCGAGCAGCATCATCTACCTAAGGCGACAAACCGCGGTCTCCAACACCGCGGCGGCCGCGATCAGCTAGGTCCCGAGCAGAACACCCAAACTGTGCCGTAGGTCCGTTTCTCGCTGCCATCGCCACCGGTCGATCGCCTTGGGGTCAGCCGTCTTCTTCGCCATTTCTTTGGACGCCGGCCTCAAATAGACGAGGCGCCTGCCGATACTGAGAGAGTGCCGAGTTCGCGGGCAGCGGGCTCGGCAGCTTTGTAACAACAGAAACCAAAACGACCGGCCGCCGGTATGGACGCCGTGGGCCGACAGGTGGGCTAACTCATTTATGCGTTTCTCCTCTCGAGCGCTCACGCGTCTCGATCCGAATGTCACGCGCCTTAAGTGGCGCGGCGGACACGCGGGCTGGTCGCCGCCGCCGGGTACGTGGCTGGCCGTCGAGCAATTCCAGTACGACCGTGTCCCCAATCAGTTGGCGGTGCTGCAACTGGTGGCGAAGCTCGACGGCGAGTTCGGTGCTCCGGCCGGCTCGCTGCTCATCGTGCAGAACGACTCCCTGACGCGCGTTCATACGCCGTTGGCGAGCACCACCTCCTGGCCCCGGGCGCGCGGCGCGCACGCGGAGTCGCACAGCGCCCTCCTGTGGCGAGCATCATTCGTCGTGCCGCTGGCGGTCGTGGAGTACCCGCAGGCGGCGTTCTCGCTGACCGCGAATGACCACGTAGCGATTGCGCTGCCGACTCCCCTCCTCAGATCGGCGCAAACCCCAGCGCGCGGCCGCTGCGTGCGTTTCACGGGCGCGTGGGCCCGACGCCACCTCGCGGCGCTGACGGCGGGATTCGCCACTGCCGTGACGCCCGGTTGGGCGGTCGGCGTGGCAAATGCGGCGACGGTGAGCCACGCCAGCTCGCAGCAGCACGCAAGGCACAGGCGCGCCTCGCCACGCTCGCCCGCGACGACGCAACCCGCCACCACCTCGGCACCGGCGAACAACCAGAGCGCAGCGCCAACGCGCGCGCCCGACCCCACCCATCACGCTGGAACGCGCGAGCATCTCCACCACGACTACCGCCATCATCGACCGCATGCGAACGCGCCGCGGACGCACGACAAGGGTGCGCACCACGATAGGTCCAAGCCCGGTGCGGACCGCGATCACGCGGGCCAGTCGCACCCCGCCCACCCGCGCCAAGCCCCCGCGTGGGGAGTGGCCTGGGCGGACCTGACCGGTCACGATCGAACCCGCGAGCACAGCCACCACGACCACGAGAGGCGGGGCCACCACCCCCGGTCGCATCAGAAAAGCCACGTGCCCGGCGCCGCCGCGCTGCCGGCAGCGCCCACTCCCGCCCTTGCTCCGGCCGCCGCATCACAACCTACGGCACCCGTAGCCCTCGCGACCACAGGGAACTCGGCCAACCCGACTGCGCTCGCCGCGTGGTTGGGATTGCCGGCGGCCACAGCGGCGTGGCCCGCAAGGCTGAACCGCGATCTGTTCACCGCCGCGGAACTCGGCCAGGCCTCGTCCCTGCTGACCCCCGGCAATCGAACGCCGGCTTACCTGATTCCGTTGTACAAGGCTGCGGCGCGTCGCTACCGCGTTCCGTGGCAGATCCTGGCGGCGATCAACTGGATCGAAACGGGCTACGGGCGCGATCTGAACACTTCCTCGGCCGGCGCGATCGGCTGGATGCAATTCATGCCTGGCACCTGGCAGGAGTACGGGATCGCGGCCGACGGGAACAGGGAGCCGAACCCCTACAGCCCGAAGGACGCGATCTTCTCCGCGGCGCGCTACCTGGCGGCCAACGGAGCCGCGCACAACCTTCCTAAAGCGATCTACGCGTACAACCATGCCGTCTGGTATGTGGCCGAGGTCCTCTGGCGCGCACAGATCATCAGCGACCATTCGCGCGCGCGTACCGATTCGTCGCTCGCCGGCACCGGGCGGACCGGGCTTGCGGGCGCCGAGACATTGCTCGTTGCCGCGTACTCCGCCGTCGGTGGGCCGTATTCGCAGGCCAATCATGATTCCTTCGGGCGGACCGCGGCCGAGCTCAGGCAGACCGGCACTGATTGCTCGGGCTTCGTCTCATGGGTCCTCGACCAGGTCGACCGGGGCTTCGGCAACCAGACGACAGTCACCCTGCCCGATCAACCCGGGATCCATCCGGGCGTCGGCCAGTATGTGACAATGTGGGACCGCCCACTCCCTGGCGACCAGGGCCACGTGATCATCAACATCCTCGGCACCTGGTTCGAGTCCGGCGGCAACTCGGCCGACAACCCTTCCGGCGGAATCTCGCCGATGAGTGAGGCGCAGGCGGTGGGCGAGCTCAGCGGCGGGGGGTTCCTGCCGTACCACCTAAAGGGCCTGTAACGACGCCCGGCGTGGCCGTCTGAGCAAACGCATTTGCGTCGCCGAGCCGGCCGAGCCGGTACCACGTCCGTTGCCCCAACGGCCGCCGTGAATCCGGCCCCGTCGGCGGTGATGGTGGGGAGCGGGCGGGCTAGCTGAGGGGGTCCGGGGTGACCCTCAGCGCCGGCTCCCTGGGCGCCCCGGTCGCACGGTCGCGCAGGGCAGGCACCTGCGGCGCACCGGCGGCAACAGCCGCAGCCTGCAGGCTAGCCAGACGCCCGGACACGGTCTCGCCTAGCAAAACAAAAACGCGGCTCGGGGGCGACGACCGTGCCTGCTCTCGCGCGTAGCCTGCGCACAAAATAAGCCTCGTCAGTCACCTTCGAGAGCCGCTCCGCTTGGCTTTCGCGAGCTGTGCTCTCTCCCGAACCGCAAACGGCACCCTACCCAACCCCTGGTCGCTCCGCACTACGCGTTCCCGCAGTTTGGAACAAAAACCCGCTCACACATCCCGGTGTCGTCGCCATTGGGACACCAAAGTGTTCAGGACGGGGCCATCGCGCCCAGTCCCGCAGCCGCCATGGGCCGATTGAGGTGGGGGTCGCACGCCTGTCGAGCCGCGTAGTACGCCGGCGAACCGATGTTGAACTCGCCGTGCATGATCCGGTGGCCGTTGGCGGTAATCGTCGGGTCACCGAAGTGCGGAAGCTGCTCACCAACACCGCCAACCCCCTCACTGGCGCGCCTGGCGCGGTTCTCCTGTACGCAATCATCGGCCTGGTGGTGTGGCCGGGCGAGCGCGTCGGTGGCCTGCTCGGGGTCCGAGGCGCTCGAATGGCCTGGGCGAGTCTGTGGCTCGTGACGGGCTGGCTGTGGCTGCTGGCCACCAACAGCAGCGCCAACGCCACCCACGATCTGATCAGCACCGCGCCCTCGGGCGCCTCGTGGCTGACCAGCGTCCAGCACGCCGTCGCGAACGCCGCCGACGGCCGCGGTCTGGTGATTGCGCTCGTATTGGCATCCCTGTCGGCCGTGATCGGTGTGGCCGTCGCCGTTCAACTGGCGGGCAAAGACGTTTCTCGCCGTGGCGATCGTCCTGAACCTCGCGTATTGGGTCCTCGGGCAGGGTCTGGGCGGAACCCTCACCGGGTCGGGCACAGATCCCAACGCCGGGCCGCTGTTCATCCTCGTCGCGCTCGCGCTGTACCCGCTGATCCCGGCCGACAGAACGATGCACAGCCAGGCGACCAGCATTGCCGGCCGCCCAGCGGCGGCGGTGGCGGAATGATCCGCCCGCGGTAGCCGGCGCAGCTGCGTCGGATAAAACTGCCACCCGCCGTCTCGCAGGCTTGGCCTGCTGGTGAGTTCTGAATCGTGGCCCGCCCTCAGGGGATTACTTGCGCAAGCCGGCCTGCGCGGTGACGTGATGGCGAGCGAGTAGAGCGCCTCCGACACCGATTACTGCGGTCACAACGCCGGCGAGGGCGCTCGTCTGCTGAACGGTAAAAGACCACCATCCAAACCCCGACCCGAGGGCCAGCGTGGCCGAGACCATGGCGGTGAACGTCGCCGCGAGAGCAACGGGCTCGTCCGATCTGCTCGGCATGAGGTGCGCCACGAGCGCCGTGATCAGACCGGCCACCGTGGCCGCCTCGGCCGTCACGAGCGCGGTCTGCGCCGCGGACCAGTCGACAATCTTGAACACCGTGACGATGGTGAGTAACGCAACGGCGAGGGCCCCTAGACCTCCGATGACGGTCTTCTGGTTTGGGGATGGCAGCGTCGCCGCGGGCGCAGAGGTCGACCTCGCTTCCAGAGCCCGATCCGGGCGAACAGGGGTTAGAGCGGAAGCTCCCCCATTGCCGTAACCAGTGTTAACGCTCGAACTCATGACCTGCTCCCTTTCGCCCCAATGCCCGACCGGATGGCCGAACTGCACCTGGCCTCCCGGTCCACGAAGCCTGAGGATCGTGGGCCACAGCCGATTCGCCAACCTCCCCTGGGGTTAATCCGTCACACCTAGGGAGCGCTAGGCGAGCAGGCGACCCCCGCTCGCCTGCAGCAAAACACGGTAGCCCGAGCGCGATCTAGACAATCGCGATGCAGGCACTTACCGAACCCACGGCCCCACACCGCCGACGCGCTCCACGCTGATGTGGGTGATGTATCCAGGGGGCGGGTCCTCCATCGGGGGGAACTTGACATCAGGTCCCAGATACGTGCGAGCAAGCTGCTGAAGGAGGTCAGCCGCGCCACCCTCCGTGACGCGGGCTCTGCCGTGGATGACGATGTACTCGTCGAGCCCGACGCTGTTGCGCGTGCCTGCCACCACGGAAACAGCCACCCTCGGATCCCGACGAATGTTGCGGACCTTGCGGTGTTCGGGCAGGTGCGCGGCGACAAGTTCGTCGCCGTCCAGCCCGACCCAGACGATCGACACCTGCGGACGACCGTCAGGCTCGAGGGTGACGAGGTGGGCCAACGCAGGACCTTCGAGCACTGCGCGAGCGGAGTCGGGGATCCTCGCCACGCCGCCAAACTACCAGCCCCGACTCGCCCTACACCTGACGCGTCGGCGACTTCGGTCATACGAGCTGCACGATCGGGGACTGAGCTATGCGGTGGCGCGTTCTGCGCCGGCGAGGTGAGCCGACAGGAGCTGTCCGGCTCTGTCCAGTGCAGCGGCCGCTTCGTCAAGCATCGCGGAAACGCTCTGGAAGACGTGGGGCACCCCAGGGGTGATCTCGAGCGTGACCTCGACGTTGGCGGTGGCGGCTCGGCGCGCGAGATGAACGGCGTCGTCGAGCAGAACCTCGTGACTCCCGGCCTGGATGATCACCGGCGGCAGGCCGGACAGCTCGGCGAATATGGGACTGATCGGGCCAACTGCGGGGTCTTGTCCCGCGGTGTAGTCGGCGATCCGAGGCTCGAGGAGTTCCCGGCTGAGCAGCGGGTCGGCGTCGCGCTTCGTTTCCATCGTCGTCGTGGCGAGGTTCGATTCCGTCGATTGTGATCTCGGCGGTCGGGACACCGCCCAGTTCGGCTGCGGTCACGGTCACGTCGGCGGGCAGCGGCTGTGCCGATGCCGGCTCTCGGAACAGTCGCGGTTGCTCGTCGACACTGCTGTCGGCGGAAAGGCTGACTGTCGCAGGATTGCGTCGATGGTCTCTTTCTGCTCGGTGCTCACGGAGGTCTCCCTTTTGTCGGGTTGGCGACCAGTTTTGCCGCCAGGTAGGTGAGCGGGCATCGCGGATCACGGTGATCCGCGCGAAACGGAGCACCGCGGAACAGATCTCCCCCGGACTCGCGCCCTCGCTTCGTGATGACCCGCCGAGATCACTGCATCACCGGGATCCGGCGATGACAGATCACCCGCGCCGTGGCGAGGATCGCGTTTGTCGATTTACCGACCCGTGGACAGCACACCGGTGTCCGAGATCGGCGACGCCTCATAATCGGAGGGTGAGTGATGGCTGATTCGGCGGTCTACGTTGAGGGTCTGGTCAAGCGCTTTGGGGCGACGACGGCGCTCGCCGGGGTCGACCTGGACGTCGAGGAGGGCACCGTTTTTGGGCTGCTCGGACCGAACGGCGCGGGGAAGACGACGTTGGTCAGGGTATTGGCCACACTGCTCGCTCCGGACGCCGGAAGGGCCGAGGTGTTTGGCCGCGACGTCGCCCACGACGCCGCAGGGGTGCGGGAGATCGTCGCCTTGACCGGCCAGTTCGCGGCGGTCGACGAGATTCTGACCGGCCGGGAGAACCTTCAGATGTTCGGACGCCTCTTCGATCTATCGGCCGCGGATGCTCGCCGGCGAGCGACCGAGCTGCTCGAGCGCTTCGACTTGGCTGATGCCGCCGACCGCCCGGCGCGCACGTACTCCGGTGGGATGCGGCGACGGCTCGACCTCGCGTCGAGCCTGCTCACCCGCCCGCGCGTGCTGTTCTTGGACGAGCCGACGACCGGCCTCGATCCGCGCAGCCGCAACGAGATCTGGGCGGTCGTGCGCGAGCTCGTCCGGCAGGGGACGACGCTGCTGCTCACCACGCAGT
Organism: uncultured Solirubrobacterales bacterium; assembly: GCA_963768015.1. Taxonomy (GTDB): domain Bacteria; phylum Actinomycetota; class Thermoleophilia; order Solirubrobacterales; family Solirubrobacteraceae; genus Palsa-465. The sequence goes on along the minus strand of CAVYGK010000001.1, from coordinate 282,938 downwards.
ACCTCGAGGAAGCAGATCAGCTCGCCGAGCAGATCGCCGTGATCGACCACGGTCGGGTGATCGCGCAGGGCACCGGGAGCGAGCTCAAAGACCGGGTCGGCGGACAGATCCTGGAAGTCGAACTGGTGAAAGCTGCGGAACGAGACAAGGCACGGGTCGCGCTGGCCGGGGTTGGTTGCGATGAGCCAGAGCCTGGCGAGCGGCTCGCGCAGCTGACGCTTCCGGCGCCACGGGATGGCCTCGAGATGATCGAGGACGCGGCTTCGGCGCTTCGGAAGGCGGGAATCGCGGTCAGCGATCTTGGGCTGCGACGGCCGACGCTCGACGACGTGTTCTTGCAGCTGACGGGCGCGCCGCCGAGCGAGAATGGGGCGGGGTCTGAAGCCGCAACGGATGGCCGGCGACCTGATCGGACGAGCGGAGGCGTTGGTACTGCTCGCGCCCGCGAGACGCTCCGCCCGGCCGCGAGGCGCCCGCTCCGAGACCGCTTCTCGCCGCGAGAGCTTCGCGCCAGTACCACGGATGCGCGAGTGGTCAGCGTGCGCAACCTGCGCCACTTCGTCCGCCAACCGGATCTGCTGGTCTTCTCGACGATCCAGCCGATCATGTTCGTGTTGCTGTTCACGTACGTGTTCGGCGGCGCGATCAGTCACTCACTGCCCGCCGGCGTGAGCTACATCGACTATCTGCTGCCCGGGATCCTCGTTCAGTCGGTGACGTTCCGGGCTAGCCAGACGGCAGTGGGCCTGTCCGAGGACGTCAAACTCGGCGTGATCGACCGCTTCCGTTCGATGCCAATGGCACGCTCTGCGGTGCTCGTCGGGCGCACTGTGGCCGACTTCGTACGCAACGTCCTGATCATCGTGCTGATGATCGTCGTCGGCTACATCATCGGCTTCCGTTTCCAGGCCGGTTTCGCACAGGCGATCGGCTGCATAGCTCTCGTCAGCGCCTTCGGGCTGGCGCTGAGCTGGATCTTTGCCTTGATTGCACTGACGGTCCGCAGCGCCGAAGCGGCTCAAACGGCGGGCTTCGTGGTCCTGTTTCCGATCGTGTTCGCGAGCTCGGTGTTCGTGCCCGTCTCGACCCTGCCGAGCTGGCTGCAGGCAATCGCGAAGGTCAGCCCGGTCACGCTTACCGCGAACGCAGCGCGTTCCCTCGCTCTCGTCCCCGGGACACCATCCTCCCTCGGCGGCGCAATCGCCTGGATCGCCGGCCTGCTGGCGGTCTTCATCCCGCTCTCCGTGTGGCGTTACCGGCGCATGACCTGATCGAGACGCCAAACGCGAAGTGAGCAGGAATCGAGAAGCGCAGCCACGTTGTCCGGCTTAGCCTTGCCGGCATGAACGTTTCTATCTCCTCACTCACCCTCGAAGTATCCGATCCGGCCGTTTCACAGGAGTTCTACGAGACTGCTCTGGGGGTCGGCTCACGGGTCAGCGCGCGCATCGGCGAAACGCCGGCCGCCGGCTTTCGCGGCTTCACCATCTCACTTGTCGTCGGTCAACCATCGACGGTTGATTCGCTTTTCCAGACGGCGCTCGGCGGCGGCGCGAAAGCGCTCAAACCTGCCGAGAAGGGCATGTGGGGATACGGCGCCGTGGTGCAGGACACCGACGGTGTGATCTGGAAACTCGCCACCAGCTCCAAGAAGGACAAGGGCCCCGCCACCCGGCAAATCGACGACCTGGTACTGCTCATCGGCGCCGCAGATCTGCGCGCGAGCAAGCGGTTTTACGTCGAACGCGGCCTGCCGGTGAAGCGCAGCTTCCCGGGGCGCTACGTAGAGTTCGACGCGCCGGCGGGCGCGATCAAGCTGGCGCTTTACCCGGGACGGGCCGGACTCGCCAAGGACGCGGGCGTCTCCCCGGACGGTGACGGACCGCACGGCATCGTGGTCAACAGCGGCGCGGGCCAGTTCAGCGACCCAGACGGGTTCAACTGGGAGGCGGGCTAGGAGCTAGCCGTGGTGGTTGACGACTTCGATGTTGTTGCCGTCGGGGTCGAGCACGAACGCGGCGTAGTAGCCGGGGTGATAACGGGGGCGCTTGCCCGGCTCGCCGTTGCTGCGGTATCCGGCCGCTGTCGCGTCGGCGTGGAAACGGCGTACGTCATCGACTTCGCCCGAGAAGGCGATGTGGACATCCTGACTTGGCTCACCTGCGATCACGATGAAGGAGCCTTCGGAATCGTCCAGAGAGAACGCGGCGCGGTCGGCGGTTTCGCGGCGGATCGTCAACCCGGCGGCCTCGCCGATTGTCGAGTAGAACGCGGTTGACGCCTCGATGTCGTTGACGCGGATGGCGACGTGATCGATGCTGGCGCTGGGTCGCTTGCCGTCACGGTGGACGGCTTCGAACCCGTTGCCTGCCGCGTCCTTTAGAAATGCCGCGTAGTAGTCGTCGGCGTAGTTCGGACGAGGGCCGGCGGGCCCGTCATCGACAAAACCGGCGTCGATGCCTGCTTGGCCGAAGCGATCGACGTGAGCCGGTGTCGGGGCGATGAACGCGACGTGGGTGCGCCGAGCGATCGGATGCTCCTCGTCGGTCTGCGTGATCGCGAAGTTCCCCCAGGCCGAGAAGCGCGGGGTGGCAGTGGACTGCACGATCTCGAGTTCATCGAGCACCGTCGCGAAGGCGGTGGTTGCGACCGCGAGATCAGGGACTCGGAGGGTCACGTGCTCAAACATTGGCCCTCACAGGATGGTCAGCGGGTCGCGAGGTGGGTATGGACGAGTTGTACGGCCCAGGCTCCTTCACCGACGGCGGTGGCACATCGCTTGGTCGAGCCCGAGCGGACGTCGCCCACCGCGAAGACGCCGGGGACCGTTGTCTCGAGCAGGTTGTCGGCGCCGGTCGCGGCGCCGGTGAGGATGAAGCCGTCGTCGTCGCGACCGACCACGTCGTCGAGCCATTCGGTGCATGGCTTTGCGCCGAGGAACAGGAACAGGAACGAGAACCGCAGGCGTTCGCCGCTCTTGAGGGTGACTGACTCGAGCTGTCCATCCGTGCCGTGGAGGACGGCGATCTCGCTGCGGTCGCGCACCGCCACCCCGTAGCGCTCGAGCTCTCGGATGAGGTAGTCCGACATCGTCTCCCGCAGATCTGCGCGCCGGTGCAGCAGTGTCACGAGCGCGCCGCCGCGCGCGAGCCAGACCGCCGCCTGCCCGGCCGAGTTCCCGCCACCGACCACGGCCACGCGCTCGGCGCCGCAGAGTTGCGCCTCGGGCGGCCCAGCGGCATAGAACACGCTGATTCCCTCGTACTGGTCGAGGTCGTCGACCGGCAGGCGCCGGTACTGCGCGCCGGTGGCAATCACGACGGCGCGAGCGGTGATCTCGTGATCGTCTTCCAGCAGCACGGCATGTCGCCCATTGCCGGGCTGTAGCGATATCGCGCGGTACGGTGTGGCCAAGCGCGCGTTGAACTTCCGCGCCTGGGTCACGGCGCGACTGGTCAGCTCCGAGCCGCTGACGCCAGCCGGAAACCCCAGGTAATTCTCGATCCTCCGCGACGTCCCCGCTTGACCGCCGAGCCCGGTGCCATCGACGACGAGCGTGTCAAGTCCCTCGGACGCCCCATATACCGCGGCGCCGAGGCCCGCTGGACCCGCGCCGACCACGAGCAGGTCGACCTCCTCCCGCGCCGCGAGCGTGAGACCGATTCCCAGCGCCCGAGAGACCTCCCCGGGTGACGGACCCTCGAGCTCGACGCCGCCCGGCAATCTGACCAGCGGCAGCCTCGCCTCATCGAAGTCCGCGACCAGAGCCGCGGCCGTTGACTCGTCAGCGCGCTCGGGGTCGCGCCACGTCAGGGGCAGCCGATTGCTGCGCGCGAAATCGAGCATCCGCATCGTCGCCTTCGACGAGTGCGGCCCGACGATCTCCAGACCGAGCCCCTGCACCGCCTGGAGCGCTTCGCGCCTGGCGATGAAGGCCGACAGCACGACGTCGCTCAGCGGGCCGTCCTCATACAGAAGCGAGCGCAGCACCTCACGGGGAACGGCGACGTAACGCACCGGCGCGGTGACGACCGCATTGACGAACACGGTCTGGCCCGAGAGCAGGTTCAGCTCGCCGAGAAACCCCGAGGGGCCGTGGCGGACGATCTCGTTGCCGGCGCCGTCGAGGATCGCCACCTCGCCCTCGAGGATCACCAGGAACGGATAGTCGCGATCGCCGACCTGATAGAGCGTCTCGCCGACGCCCGCCCTGCGCTCCTCCCCTAATTCAGCGAGCTTCGCCATTTGCGACGCAGACAGCGTCGGGCTCGGCGGGGGCACGACCGGACTGGCTGGCTTCGGCATACCTATAGGTTAGGGAAGCTCGGAAGCCCGGCAGCAGTTGGGGCGCGAGGAACCCGCCCCGATGGAGTTAGCCCCGGGGGCCGGTACGATCTGGTCAGGTGCGCCGGGAAGTCTGGTCGGCAAAAGTGGGCATCGTGCTGCCGTGTTATCGATCAGATCTCAGCTCCAATGATCTCTCCAGTGGCTTTGCGTTCGGAGTGGCGCCGCGAGGCCCTGCGAACCAACCTCTGGCTCGTGCCGAGCATCGAGGTGATCCTCGCGGTCGCCTTGTATTTCGGCACGCACGCACTCGATAAGGCGGCCTTCGACGGCAGCCTGACGTTGCCGTCGTGGATGATGTTCGGCTCGGCCGACTCGGCGCGTCAGATTCTGACGGCGCTCGCAGCGGCTGTGATCACGGTGGTGGGTGTCGTGTTCTCGATCACGATCGTGACGCTGACGCTGGCCTCGACGCAGTTCGGGCCGCGGATGCTGCGCAACTTCATTCGCGACCGCGGTACGCAGTTCACGCTGGGCACGTTTGTGGCGACGTTCGTCTACGCGACGCTGGTGCTGATCTCGATCGGATCGACCGGCTCGGGGCGCGACTTCGTGCCGCACCTTTCGATCACGATCGCGGTCGGGTTGGTGGCCGTCTCGATGGGCGTGCTCATCTACTTCATCCACCACATCGCGATGTCGATCCAACTCCCGCAGGTGATCGCGAGCATCGCGAAGGACCTCTCGCGTGCGATCGACGCCGAGTCGGGTGACGATGGCGGGCCGGAGGCAGGGCCCTCCGTTCCCGAGCTGCTGAGGCGCATGAATGATGCGGGCGGAACGGTGCCGGCCCCCTCCAGCGGATACCTGCAGTTCGTCCAACACGAAACGCTGATTGGACTGGCGACGGAGAAGGGAGTCGTGATCCGGCTGCTCTACCGACCCGGGCACTTCGTCGTTCGTGGCCATCCGCTGGCGACCGTCTGGCCTCCAGACGCGGCCGAAAGCGTGAGCACGGCGCTGCGGAGAGCGCACATCACGGGGTCGAACCGGACGCTGGCCCAGGATCTGGCGTTTGCCGTCGATCAGCTCGTGGAGATCGCCATCAGGGCGCTTTCGCCGGCGGTCAACGACACGTTCACGGCGCTGACGTGCATCGACTGGCTCGGCGACAGCCTCTGCAAGGTGACGTCGCGGTGGCGACCCGTCCGCGTTCACCGCGACCGTCATGGCTACGTTCGAGTGATCACCGCGCACGTCAGCTACGAGCGGCTGGTACAGCGCTCGTTCGAGAAGATCCGGCAAGCCGGCCGGGGGATGCCGGCGGTGTTGATTCGCCAGCTCGAGGCGTTGACGAAGATCGTCGAACAGGGCACGGATGCGAACGAGCGTGAATTGCTACTCGAGCAGGCGACGATGATCCTCCGTGCCAGCGAGGAGTCCGTGCCCGAGGCGGCGGACCGTGCCGACGTGCGGTGGGCGTATGACAACGTTGTCGCCGCCGCGGACGTACCCCACGGGCTGGCCGCGACCGCGCGCCGTTCGCGAACGCCCTGAGCTCCCACCTGATCAGTTGAGTCCCGGGGCTACAGATCGCGGCGGTCGCTGACCCCGAGCTTTTGCATCCGCCCGGTACACACGCGACTCGACCTCCGTATCCGCGGCACCCGCCGGCCGGCAATCTGAGGGTTGCTTAGCCCGCGGACGTTGTCTTGCGGGCTCGACCGCCGCGACTCGGTCGCCGTGGCTCGAGCACTACCTCGTCGCAGCCGCGACCCTCGGACCCGTGACGTCCCGGGGGTGACCGTTCGGTGGCTACGCGCGGACCGGCGGCTGGATTCCCGAGTCAGCGTGAGGCGCAATGGTTCGGCGCCGCGGGTGACCTCGAGCGAGGCGGCACGCGGGCGTCGGCGCGAGAGGCCGATTGCCAGTTGGAGGTCGTGGCGCGTACGCAGGGGCTGACCGTTGGCAGTCGTGATCAGGTCACCTGGACGTATTCCGCTTTGTTCGGCCGGTCCGGCGGGATCGACGTGACGGACGAGGAGCCCCACCAGCGCGGGTAGTCCCACGGCTCGGCGCTGTTCGAGCGCGACCGGTGCGTCGTCGGCAACCAGGCCGAGCTCCGAAGCAAGGCGGTCGTCTGGTCCATGGTCCTCGAGCGTGTAGAGGAGTTTGCCCAGCAGTTGTCCGAGCAGCTCGCGCTCGGGCTCGTCGAGGCCGGCGAGCAGCTCCTGCGCGTTGGCTAGGTGCTCGGGCGCGCACGCGTCGAACAGCTCCCGTCCACGGTCGGTGAGGGACACCAGGATGCCGCGGCCGTCATCGGGGTCAGGCTCTCGCTCGGCCAACCCTCGCGTCACGAGCCGGTCGATCCGCAGACTCACGGTTCCTGCGGAGAGACCGAGCTCTGATCCCAGCGTTCGTTGCGAGACGCTCGGGACGTCGAGTCGGACCAGGGTCGCGATGACCGCGAAGTCACCGCCGCGCAACCCGAAGCGCGCGAACACCGTCTCCAGCCTCGCGCTCACGATGGCCTGAAGTCGCGCGAGGCGCGCCGTGACCGCGATCGGCTCGACCTCGAGCTCGGGTTTGGTCGCGTCCCAGCCCGCGATGACTCGGGCAATCGAATCCTCGACCGCGGCTTCGCCGTGCCGGCCGGCTGGGAAGGATGCGCTCTGTCGCCGCGTCATAGGCCAGGAGCATAGATCTCGACTCTGATAGAAAGTTTGAATTCAAACTAGATTGTCAATGCAATCGTCGGCGCACAGCGCGCCGCAGCCCGTAGGAGGATCCATGGAGCAGGCTCAGTTTGTTGCGGACCACCACATGCGTGTTGATCTGGTGTCGTTGACGCCAAAGAAGGTCCTGATCGTGGTCGCGAACCCGTCGACATCGACGACCTTGCGATGGCCGGTCGGGTTCTGGGGGGCGGAGCTGACGCATCCTTACTACGAGCTGAGCGAGCGAGGCGTCGAGGTGACGATCGCCAGCCCCGATGGTGGCAAGGTCGAAATGGACGCGCTCAGCGATCCCCGTGACCAGTCCAAGTGGTCGGCGGAGGATCTGATCACGATGGGGTTCGTGAACACCCCCGAGCTGATGGCGCTGCTCCAGGACACGCCCAAGCTGTCGGAACTCGATCTCCACCAGTTCGACGCGATCATGGTCGCGGGCGGGCAGTCGCCGATGTTCACGTTCCGCGACAGCGAGGACCTCAAGGCCGCGATACGGCAGTTCTACGAGTCCGAGAAGCCAACCGCCGTCTACTGCCACGGCACGGCCGCGCTCGTCGACCTCAAGCTCTCGGACGGGTCCTATCTGGTCGACGGCAAGACCGTCACTGGCTTCGCGAACGCCGAGGAGGAGTTCAGCGACGCGTTCGTCGGCGAGCGGGTGATGCCGTGGCGGGTCGAAGACGAGCTCCGGGAGCGCGGCGCCAACTATGTCAACGGTGGCTTGTTCAAGGCATTCGCCATCCGCGACGGCCGGCTGATAACCGGGCAGCAGCAGTACTCGGGCCGCAGGGTCGCGCAGATGGTGATCGAGGCGTTGGGAGTCTGATGACGAAAATCGGTGTGATTGGCGCAGGCAACATCGGCGGCAACTGCGCACGCCAGGCGGTGAAGGCCGGGCACGAAGTGAAGCTGTCGTTCGCGCGCGAGCCGGCGAAGCTCGAGCAGCTCGCGTCAGGACTGGGCCAGCGCGCGTCGGCGGGAACCCCGCGCGAGGCGGTCGAGTTCGGCGAGCTGGTGATCCTGTCGGTCCCATGGGGAGTGATCCCCGAGGCGCTCGCCCAGGCCGGCGAGCTGAGCGGCAAGATCGTGATTGATACGACCAACCAGTTCGGAGCGGGGCCCAAGCCACAGCCGGGGCGGACCGCAGCCTCGTTCAATGCCGAGCGGATGCCCGGCGCGCGGTATGTCAAGTCGTTCAACACGCTCACCGCCCATTTCCAGGAGCAGGCAGCAGACCGTGACACCGATGACCGCGTCGTCCAGTGGGTCTGCGGCGACGATCCCGCAGCCAAGGAGATCGTCGCCGGCCTGATCGAGGACATGGGCTACGTCCCCGTCGACCTCGGCGGCACCCAAGGTTGCGAGGTGATGGAGGCTCCACGCCGACCCGGGGCCGTCTACGGAGAGGAATACCGCGCTGCTGACGCCCCAGCCGTCGTCAACGCGGCGCGCGAGGGGGACACGATCCCACCGACCCCGACCTACCGTTAGCTAGGCGCCGGCGAGTTTCTGCAGTTCCGCGAACGCTTCGTCCTCGAGCAGCGCGCTACACGCCCGGACGCACGCCCGGCAGGTCTTCTCGCAGATTGCGCAGTGACGGTGATGCTCGGCGTGCCGCGCGCATTCCTCCGCACAATCGGCGCACGCCCGGACGCAGGCTTGCAACAGACGGTGAGTCACGACCTCGTTCGAATGCGCAGGTCGAGACAGGATTCGCACGGTGACGGCGCACACGTCCGAACAGGTCTGGCAAAGGGCGATGCATGTGCGCATCTCATCGACGTCCTCCTCTGCGAGGTCTTCGTCGGCGCACGATGTGCAGGTCTGAAAACAGGTCAGGCTGGCGTCGATCGCAGCAGCCAGATCGGCGATGTCCAGCGCTACGGGCGTGGGAGACGCTTCGAGTATCGCTCTCGTTTCGGTCATCGGAATCACCTACTTGGGGATCACCGTGTAGCGAACGGTCTGCATCCGGATCAGCCCGTCATCAAACACGAACGTGTCGATCCCGTCCTCGACCTTGGTTTTCTCCGACTCCGCCTTCCACTCCAGAAACAGCGCGTCGCCCTCGAAGGTTCGTGTCGGCGTCTCCCAGCTCGCCTGGGGAACATCGCCCAACAGCCTGACAAATCCATCCCGCACACCGTCCTTGCCACGCCTGATGCCTTCTGGAGTGATGAATACTGCGTCGTCCGAGTAGTCGCTGACGATCGCGTCGAGATCCTCGGCCACGAGCGCCTCTACGTGATGCTGAAAGATCTCCTCTGGCGTGCGGGCCATGGCCCTCCCCTTTGGTTGTCGTTGGCGGTACTGCGCAGCCTAACCGTGGGCTTTGCGATCTCATAGGGGCCATAGCCCCCACGAGGCCCCAACACCCTGCCGAGACCGCGCGCTCTGCGCCTCCAGCGGCTCATGGCGGCAGTCCGACAACGGCTCGGCTCGGGGACGCGCGCCCTAACGCGGCCTGCTATCTCTCGCGCGGGGTGTGCGACGGCGTGCCCGCAGCGATACTTACTGTTCGTGACGACTGCTCACCGCAGCAAGTCGTTGTATGGCGAACAGGACGTCGCGGGTTCGACCCCGGAGCGCCCCCGCCGGGACACGCCAACGGGTCCGGATCCGGAGGACTGGACCGCTGACCCGCCGCGTGAGGTGCACGTCACGCTGCTGCCGAATCCCGATGCTGAGCCGCTGCTCGAGCGCGTTCGCCTCCCGCCGCCGGCTCGAGCCGGTCTCAAGGTCGTGATCGGGTTGCTGGCGGCCGGTCTCGCGGCATTCGTCGCCACGGGGCTCCCCGGGGATCGGGCGACGCGTGCCCCGCCTCGGGCGGCTGCGTCGACCCGGAGTCCCATTTTCCGCCACACTGCGGCTGCGGCACGGCGCCCGGGCGCACCCGGAGTCGCAGCCTCATACGGGTACCCGCTCGCGTGCCTGAGCGTCACGATCGACCAGGCCGACCGCGCGTACGCGCGGGCCGACTTCAATCATGGGAGCGAGTGCGGGCGCTACGACGGCGACGTGACCGCGATCTTTCACAGGGTCGACGGCGTTTGGCGGCCCATGCTGGACGCGACTGGCTATTCGTGCCCGAACGCGTTGCTCTCGGCCGCCGTGCAGGCCGCGCTCGATGTCTGCCCGTAGGCTTTCTGCGGCATGCGCCGTGGAACAGAGAGCTAACCTTCTCGGACCACAACGAGCGTCAGTAGATGAGTGCCGTCGGAGCGTTAGCGACCTACAAGCCTGAAGATCGCGCCCGGCGCGCCGCTAGTTCAGACGCGTCGCGTTCAGTCGCGCGATGAGGCGCTCACGCACCTTCGTCGGCGCCACGGAGACGAGCCCGGTCGCAGATCCCGACCTGCGTGCGGCGTACACACTCTGTAGGCGCATGCAGCGCCGCTACGACCCGACCTACTACTGCGCGACCATGCGGCTTCCCGCAGAGGTGAGGCCGGCGGTCCAAGCCCTGTACGGATTTGTACGCGGGGCGGATCAGATCGTCGACGGGCCCGACCGTCCGCCTGACCCAGCCGCGCGCAGGCTGGCGCTGGACCGCTGGCAGGAAGAGCTCGAATCGGGGATCGCGCGAGGGTTCTCACGGCATCCGGTGATCGCGGCCCTGGTGGACGCCGGTCGCCGCCACGACCTGCCGCTCGACGAGCTCGGGGTTTACATGGATTCGATGCGTTTCGATTGCGGCCCAGTGCGTGTGGCGACCCGCGCCGACCTTGACACGTACATGCGCGGCAGCGCCGGCGCGGTAGGACTCGTGATGGCGCCGCTGCTCGGCGTTCCCGCTGAGTTTCACGGCACCGTGGCCGAGCTCGGGACGGCCTTCCAGCTGACGAATTTCATCCGCGACGTGCGCGAGGACTTCGAACTCGATCGCGTGTACCTCCCCGTCGACGAACGAGTCCGTCTCGGCGTCACCGTCGAGGACATCGGGCAGCAGCGGATGACCGATGGCCTCCGAACGCTTTTGGTGGAGGAGGTGGCGAGGGCCAGGCACGTGTTTGCGGCCACCGCAATCGTCGATGACGTCGTCGACCCGGCCACCCGCCCCGGTGTTCGCCTTGCCCGCCTCGTGTATGAGCGCGTGCTCGATCGGGTCGAGGCGCTCAACTTCGACGTTCTCGGCAACAGAGTTCGAGTGCCCACGTGGCAGCTTGGCGCCGCGGCCGTTGCGGCGCTGTCGATGTGGCGCCGGCGTGGGCAGACTCCCCGCGGAGCGGGCGCGCGCCAATGACCAAGACGCGCTGGTGATCGGGTGACCGTCCGAACCACCGCCCGCGGGCCCGACCGTGGCTCGCTCGATGCAACGACGGTCGACGTGCTCATCTGCGGCGCCAGCTTTGCGGGCTTAGCCGTGGCGCGTGAGCTCGCCGGGTGTGGCGCCTCAGTCCTGCTGGTCGACCGCTACGAGATCGGTGAACGGGCGACCTCCGCCTGCGCCGCCCCGACGCCGTGGCTCGAGGCGCTCGGATTGGGCGAGTCGATCCGGCAGGAGATCCCACGCATGACGTTCACAACCCCGCATGGCTCAGTCCGGTACCGCCTACCTTGGAGCTGGTCCGCGTTCGACTACCGCCACCTCTGTCGGCTGCTGTACGGCCAGAGTGACGCTCGCTTCGAGACCGCGAAGGTCGAGGGGCGCCAGCCGTCGGTCGGCGAAATGATCTCTGTTGTGACCGACCGCGGCGTGCTGGAAGCGCCGCTCGTGGTTGACGCTCTGGGTTGGCGGCGCCTGCTGGGTCGGAGCGGATTCCAGCCGCCCGAAGCGCCCTTGTCGCGCGGGCTCGAGGTTCATCCGGACGGCGACAGCGAGGATCTGGATGTCTGGATCGAGCGCTCGCTCGTGCGGCGCGGCTACGGCTGGCGCGTGCCCGCGGGGAGCGAGCTGCGTGTCGGCGTGGCCTCCTACGCGCCTGCTGACCACGTGCGCCGACCGACCGACGACCTCGCCGAGCGTCTGACGGTTGAAGCGGTTCGCTATCAGGGCAACTGGTTTCCTCACCGCCTACGGCCCGCAGCCGAGGACTCGATCTTCTTCGTCGGAGACTCGGCCGGCCACTGTTTTCCGCTGTCAGGGGAGGGCATCCGGACCGCGTTCTATTTCGGCATCGCCTGCGGCCGCGAACTGACAGCCGTGCTCACGCAACAACGCTCGCGAGCCGACGCCCTCCAGCGCTACGCGGCGTTCAGCGCGGAGCACGCGCGTGCTTTCGCGATCGCGGGGCGACTCCAGCAGCTGGTTCCCGCGCTGCCGCCGCGGCTTCTCATGCGCGTGCTTCGCCTGCTGGACCGTCAATGGCTGATCGACCGCAGCTTCGGCTGGTACCTCGACCAGGCCCATCCTTCGTTCGCCGCGCCGGACGCTCGCTGACACCCCGCGCCGATTCGCACCGCCGCGCAACTGGCGCAGAGCGACGGTGTTACAACGGCCAGATGCGCTCTCGGATCGCGACCCTGATCATTGCTGCCGCGGTGATCCTGGCGGCGTTCGCGGCGATGGCGATCGCCAGTACCGACACGCTCGGCCCGCGCGGCACGCTGGTCGCTGGGCAGCAGCTCGATTCGCCGGATGGCCACTACGAGCTCGCGATGCAGGCCGACGGCAACCTGGTCGAATACAGCGTGGGCGGGCAGGCGCTGTGGGCGACCGGCACGCACGGCGACGATGGCGCCCACGCGCTGATGCAGGCCAACGGCAATCTGGCGCTCTACGACACGGCGGGAGCAGTGCTCTGGAGCAGCAACAGCCACACCACCCGCTGTCCGCAGCTCGTGATCCAGAACGACGGCAACGTCGTCATCTACGCGCCGAAGCAGATCTGGGCGACCAACACCGTCCAGAGCACGCTCAAGCCCGGCGACGTGCTGCGCCCTGGTTGGGCTATCTATTCGCCGCCGCCCGAGGACTTTCGGCTCGTCATGCAGGACGATGGCAACCTCGTCCTGTACGACGGCGCCGGAAAGCCTACCTGGGCCAGCGGCACCGACCACCATCCCGGCGCCCACGCGGCGATGCAGACCGACGGCAACCTCGTCGTGTACCCCCCAACCGGACACGCGTTGTGGGCCAGCGACACCGACCACCATCCCGGTGCCTACGTCGCCCTGCAGACCGACGGCAACCTGGTCGTCTACGACGGAACGACACCGCTATGGGCGAGCAAGACGAACGGCCAGGGCGGCGGCCCGTCTCAGGCGCCGGCCGCGCCGGCGCCGGTCAGCTGCGCGCTACCGCCTCCGCCGACGATTACGACCCCGCCGCCGCCCCCGGTCAGCACCGTGCCGGTCACGACCCCGGTCCCGACGCCCCGGCCGGCACCGCATCGACTGACGATCAAGCTCGCGATCAGCTGGACCTGGGACCGCGCGACCACCTGGCTGCAGAAGGTCAAAATCGGCACCTTCCCCGGGCGGACTCAGATCGCGCTGCAGTGCAAGGGACGCGGTTGTCCGCGCCACGCGAAGGCGACCGCGACTGGGATCCGGCATCTCCACCACCTGCTGCGCCACCTCCGGGGTCACCGCTACCGCTCCGGCGAGCGGCTGTTGATCACGCTCGAGGCGCCGGGCTACCTGCCCGAGCGTGCCGAGGTGACCTTCCGCTACGGCAGGCTCCCGAAGGTCCGCCTGCTACGCCACTAGGCGATCCGCCGCCTCAGGACGCGTCGGCCACCATCTGAATTAGATCCGCGCGCTTGTAGCCCTGCTGGCGCGCGACCTGCACCAGCTCCGCGACCTTGCGGCGAACATCGCTCTCCGCCGGCGTTCCGACGACACGGATGCCTCTCCGGGGCCGCATCTCGAGCAGCCCCTCGTCGCGCAATGCGCGCAGAGCACGCAACACCGTGTTGGTGTTGACGCCCATCACGGCCGCGAGGTGGCGGGCGGGAGGGAGGCGCTCCCCCGGCTTGGCCTCGCCCTCGGCGATAGCGCGGCGAATCTCCGCCGCCACCTGTTCGTGGAGGTGCGCCGGATCGTCGCGGTCGACGTTGACATCAAGCAATGTGCCACTTAGAGTAGCACATTGAGATGGCGGTCCAGACGCCTCACGTGCCGCTCGCGCCCGACCAGGGAATCGAGGCAGGCCCGATTGAAGATGCCCGCGCCCGACAGCGCCGGCACCGCCGGATCGGCGCGGCGCTGGTCGCGGCGACCGCGCTCGCAGCCGGAGTGATTCTCGGATTCGCAAGCGGGGGCGGCGGCTCCCGCGCCGGACGCCAAACCGGTGGCCACGGCTCGGGCGCACAGGCGGCGGGACACCCGTCCGCTCAGCTGCCGGCGGGCGCCCCGGTCGGTGTGCCTCCGGACATCGGGCAGTTTGGCCTACTCGCACCAGGGGTCGGATGGGCTGTGAACGGGCTCGGGTTCTTCGTCACGCGCGACGGAGGCCGTCGCTGGAGCACTGTCAGCGTGCCGAACCTGCGCGGAGACATCGTGGCGGATCTCCTGGCCACCAGCTCCCCGGCACCCACTGATCTGATCCTGTCGTTCACCGCCGGGTCGGACACCTATGACCGAACCTGCGCACATCCGACGACGCCGGCCATCGGCGCCGGTGGGCTCGCGGTCACCGATGACTCCGGTCGCGATTGGCGCGCGTCGGCGCTCCCTGCCTGCCAGTTCGCCTACTCGCTCAGCTTCATCACCCCGGAGATCGGCTTCGCGCTCGCGCCGGACTCCTCGGCGTCGAAGCAGTCGACGATCTATGGGACCAGCGACGCTGCCCGCAGCTGGCATCGCGTCGGGACGGTTCCGCTCGGCGATTCGGTTGGCTCGATTGGCTTCGCGACCCAGACCGCCGGCTGGGCGGTGGCCGCCACCCAGGCCGGCGGAGGCGCCAGCAGTAGGGGCACGCTCTACCGCACGACCGACGGCGGCCGGGTTTGGGCTCGGAGCGACATCTGCCGCGGAACGCCGATCCGGAGCATCACGATCAGCTGCCAAACGCCGAGCTTCTTCGGCACCGCCGGGATCATGCCCGCGGTGGCCACCGACAGCGCGACCGACACGAGCCAACTTCTTGTCTACACGACCAAGAGCGCAGGCCATACATGGTCGGCTCACACCGTGCTGGCAGGTCAGGCGCTTCTGCGCTACATCAACCAGAAGCAACCAATCCCTTTCTCCGCCCCTAACGCACACGACCTGTTCGTGTTCGTGGCCGGGACTCTCTACACGAGCGTTGACGGCGGGCGCACCTGGTCGCGACTGCGCGAACGCAAGCTCTCGGGATATGCGTCTTTGGACTTCGTGTCGCCCGACTACGGCTGGATCAAGGCCGGCAACCAGTTCGACTTCACCACCGACGGCGGCCGGCACTGGCAGAAGGTCGGCAGCCCGTGACCGACTTTGTCTGAGCTCGATTTTGGCTTGGGAGGGTGGAGGGAGCCCTGCGGCCTGCGTTGAACGCTGCGTAACGCGCATGAGCGCGGCCCCGCGCTTTTGCCCGTGAGACCGGCTCAGCGAAGGCCTCAGAACGTGGAAAATCCGCACCGCGCGGCCGGATCTTCCACAAAACGCGACGTCAGCGCGACGAACCTGGACAATCCGGCGGCGGCGCGCGGTTTTTCGACGAACTGCGCGCTCGCATCCGGCGCGTTCGCCCGCGCCGCGGACCGCACGCGACCGTCAAGTCGAGCGCCTAGACGGTCGGCGCCAGCACCTGGACCGGACCGAAGCGACTATCGCGCGCCGAACCGACGGCAGCCACGGGGTTGCCGTTGCGCACCCACCCGACGACTATGTGCCCACTGGGCCCCCCGCGACCGACAGGGTCTGGGTCGCGTCGATCGCCCGCCGGTTGCGAGCGCGAGCCCCGTGGCGATCGGGGCACGCGGACCGGTCTTCTGAGCGAGACGGGCGCCGAGCGGCGAGACGACCGCGACCGTCAACGCGGGCGGGAGCGCCCTCAGTCCAGCCTGCAGTGGCGACAGGCCGAGCACGAACTGGTAGACCTGGGTCAGCAGGAAGGTGGCCGCGGTCAGCGCGAAGAACAGCGCCATGACGCCCGCCGAGGCACCCGCGAACCGCGGGTCGCGAAACAGTCGCAGGTCGACCATCGGATCGCTGCTGCGCAGCTGCACCAGCGCGAAGGCACCGAGCATAAGCAGCGCCACGGCTCCCGTGGCGAGCGTGGTGGCCGACGTCCAGCCGTTGTCCGGCGCTTGGATCAGCGTGTACGTCAGCGCCGAGAGACGCGAGCAATCGACTCCTCCACAAACTGCTCGAAAGCGAATGAGCCGATCCAGCCGGCGGTGGAGCCACTCAGGAGCCGCCGTCGAGCTCGGTCGCGCGCACGACCCCGTGTGACAGA
This sequence comes from uncultured Solirubrobacterales bacterium, assembly GCA_963768015.1. Lineage (GTDB taxonomy): Bacteria > Actinomycetota > Thermoleophilia > Solirubrobacterales > Solirubrobacteraceae > Palsa-465. Next base: position 266,600 of record CAVYGK010000001.1, on the reverse strand, counting down.
GCCAGCTCCGCGAGCCGGCGTCCGCTTCTCGTTCTGAGGCAACTCGCCGAGGCCGAAGCGCTCGAACAGCGCCCGCAGATGGCTCTTGATCGCCGCGACGCTGAGCACGAGCTCGCGCGCGATCTCGTCGTTGGTCGCCGGCGTCGAGCGCTTGCCATCGGCGAGCGGCCGGCAAAGCGCTACCAGCACCTTGCGCTGGGCGTCGGACACGTCGGGGATCACGACGCTCGGCGCCGCGACGGTGGCGACGATCCGCTGTGGCTCGGGATCACGGAACCCGAGCACCGTGTCACCGACCTGGATCACGTCGCCGTCGCGAAGCGTCCGCTGTCCATGCAAACGCTCGCCGGCGACGAACGTCCCGTTGCGCGACAGGCCGTCGTCCTCGATCACCCAGATCGAGCCACGGCGCTCGAGATAGGCGTGGACGCCGGAGACCCTCGGATCCCAAGCGATTTCGAGATCGCTCCCCGGCGCGCGCCCGAGCACGAGCCGCTCACGATCGAGCGCGAGAACTGCCGCCTCCGCGCCTGTGCCGCGGCGGAAGAACAGAAACGGACTGCCAGCGCGTTCGGCTGCGATCAGCGCCTGCAGTTCGACCGGGTGGATGCCGCTTCCGAGCACCGCCCTCTCCTGCGCACGCACGATCTCAGCGTACAAGAGGCAGGTAGCCTTGGCCCCGCATGAGAGTGGTGCTCGCGGATCGTGATGGGGGGGCCGCGGACGTCGAGCTGCGCGTCAGCGACGAGGACGCGACGGTCGGCGACCTGCTGGACGCGCTCGGCGCCAGCGAGGCGCGGGGGATCGTGGTCGGCACGCGCTTCTGCCACTCGGATCTGGCGCTGAACGAGATCGGTCTATACGAGGGAGCGGCGGTGCGGCCGGCGATCGATCGGCCGGCCGATGACGGACGCCCGGTGGCGGCGCTCGAGCTACGAGTGGTCGCCGGACTCGACTCTGGTCGGCGGATCGCGCTCGGGGCCGACGGCGTCACGGTCGGACGCGATCCCGAGTGCAACCTGGTGCTCGTCGACAAGGACATCTCGCGCCGGCACTTCAAGGTCGCCCCCAGCGTCGGCGGACTGCGCACCACCGTGACCGACCTCGGCTCGATCAACGGCACCTGGGTTGCGGGCGAGCGGATCGACAACGAAGTCGAGTTCGCCCCCGGCGAGCTGATCGAGGCCGGCGACGTCGCCCTCACGGTGGCCGAGCCCGTACGTGCGATGGCAATCGACCCGGTGCGTCAGGCGCGACGTGACGGGACGATCCCGTTCAACCGGCCGCCCCGGCCGCGCCCGCCCGACGCCGGGCCGCCGCTGACCGCGCCCGAGCAGCCGCCCGAGCCCGAGCGCCCGCGGCTCAGCATCGTCTCCGCGGTCGGCCCACTCGTGCTGGGGCTCGTGCTCGTGATCGCGCTGCACAACATCCTGTTCGCGCTGTTCATGCTGCTGAGCCCGATCCTTGTCGTCGGCAGCTGGCTCGAGAACCGTCGTTTCGCGAACCGGGCCGCGCGCGGTCAGACGCGTGAGCAGACTCAGCGTCTGGCCGCATTCGCCGATCAGGTCGCCGAGCGCCAGACGGCGGAGCTCGCGAGGCTGCGGGCGGCGCTGCCCGATCCGGCCGAGATAATCGAGCGCGCGGTCGGTCCTGACGCGCGCCTGTGGGAGCGCCGGCCCCAGCACGAGGACTTCCTGGTGCTGATGGCGGGGCTCGGTGATGTCCCGTTTCGGCCGCAGCTGACCCAGCGTCAAGCGCCGGCACAGCAGGCGGAGGAGATTCTCGCTGGCCACGCGCGCCTGGAGCTGGCTCCCGTTCGGACTGAGCTCGACAACGGCGGCGTGGCCGGAATCGTTGGTCCGCGGGAGGCCGCGCTCGCGGTCGCGCGCAGCCTCGTCTGCCAGGCGGCGGTCCTACACGGGCCCGCCGACCTACGGGTCGCGGTTCTGACTGACGCAGACGGGCGCGATGACTGGGATTGGGCGAAATGGCTTCCGCATGCGCGCGATGCCGGATCCGGCGGCTCGCGACGGCTGCTGGGGGCCGGCCCGCACGACGCGGCCGCGCTCGCAACCGAGCTCTCCGACGCCGACAGCGGCGACCGCCGCCGGGCGCTGGTCGTACTCGACAACCCGGCGCTGATCGAAGGGCGCGGTGCGGCCGGGCGAGCGCTGTTGCGCCGCTCGGAGTCGATCAGCGGGATCGTCGTGGCGAGCTCCGTCGAGCGGCTGCCGGCGAGCTGCACGACCGTCGTCGAACTGGCGGCGGAGGGCGCCGAGGCGACGCTGCGTCGACCGCAAGCCGGAGAAATCACGGACCCGCTGCTCGCGGCCGGCGTGTCGCGCGCGAGCGCCCGTGAGTGCGCGCTCGCGCTGGCGCGCTTCGAGGACGCGGACCTCGAGCTGGGCAGCGGCACGCTCGCCGACCACGTCGAGCTGCTGGGCCTGATGGGGTTGCGGGAGATCGACGGGCGGGTGGTGCGCGACCGCTGGGCCGGCTCACGGTCACAGACCGGCGTCGGCGCCACCTGGGCGCTGTCCGAGGATGGCCCGTTCACGATCGACCTGGTGGCCGACGGCCCGCACGGGCTGATCGCCGGCACGACCGGCGCCGGCAAGAGCGAGCTGCTGCGCACGCTGGCCGCCGCGCTGGCGGTCACACATGATCCCGACCGTTTGAACCTGGTCCTGATCGACTACAAGGGCGGGAGCGCGTTCGCGCAGTGCGCCGAGCTCCCGCATACGGTTGGGCTCGTCACCGACCTCGACGAGCAGCTCGGTGAGCGCGCGCTCCAGAGTCTCGAGGCCGAACTGCGCTACCGCGAGCGGACCCTGCGTGAGCACGGGGCCGGCGACTTGCTCGAATACGGTCGCCTGGTCGCCGACGGCGGAGCCCAGCCGTTGCCCCGGCTGCTGGTGATCATCGATGAGTTCGCGACGCTCGCCACCGAGCTGCCCGACTTCATCGCCTCGCTCGTCGGGATCGCGCAGCGCGGCCGAAGTCTCGGGGTGCACCTGCTGCTGGCCACGCAGCGCCCGTCGGGTGCGGTCAGCGAGAACATTCGCGCCAATACGAACATCCGCATCTGCCTGCGGGTCAACACCGCACAGGAATCGAGCGATGTGATCGACACCCCGGTCGCGGCCCAGATCGGCCGCAACCAGCCGGGTCGCGCCCAGGTCCGACTCGGGCCGGGCGAGCTGGTTCCGATTCAGACGGCGCTCGTGAGCACCGTCACGCCGGCCGGAGTGCCCGGCGGGATCGAGCTGGCGCCGTTTCAGTTTCCGGATTCGAGCTCCAACGGCGGCCCTGCGACGGCGGACGACCCGGACCCGGCGAGCGCAGCTTCGGACCTCGAGCGAATCGTGGCGGCCGCCGCGGCGGCGTACGGCGAACGCGATCCGCAACGGCGGCCGTGGCTCGCCCCGTTGCCGGCGGATGTCGAGTTCGGGGCGCTGCTCGCCCGTGGCACGGCCCGGCCGCTCGCAGGCGAGCGGGGGCTGGTCGTCCCGTTCGCGCTCGCCGACGATCCACCGGCTCAAGCGCAGTACCCGATCGGGTGGAACCTTGACGCGGGCAACCTGCTGCTGTTCGGGATCGGTGGCAGTGGCACGACGACCGCGCTGACGACGATCGCGCTGTCGTTGATGGAGCTCGCCGAGCCCGCCCGCCTGCACATCTACGCGCTCGACTTCGGCGCCGGCGAGCTCGCGCCGCTTGCCGGTCGCCCGCACGTCGGGGCGGTGATCGCGGCCGGTGAGCACGAGCGCCAGCGCCGGCTGGTGCGCCGCCTACGCGACGAGCTCGGGGTCCGCCGCGGGCTCGACCCCGTGGCGCGGGCTGGACTGCCGCGGATCGTGGTCCTGCTGGACGGGTACGGCGGCCTCACCGCCGAGCACTCCGACCTCGGGGGCGAGGCGCTCCGGGACGAGTTCGCGCGGATCTGGGCCGACGGCCCGGAACTCGGCGTCCACGTCGCGATTTCGGCCGATCGCCTAGGTGCGGTGCCGCTCGCGCTTTCGTCGCTCGCCCAGCAACGGCTTGCCTTCCAGCTCGCGGAACCGGCTGACTACGCCCAGTTCGGGATTCCGCGGCGCGCGCTGCCGCGATTTGTCCCGGGGCGGGCGATCGCGGCGGGGACGTCACAGGTCCTGCAGGTCGCGCGCCCGGCGGTACCGCTCGCGCAGGCCGTCAGCGGTCGCGTGGGCGCAGACCGAGAAGGGGGGCCGGCGCCGGTCGGGATGCTGCCGGACCGAGTGGCGCTCGACGCTCTCCTGGGGGCCGGGCGAGGCGGCCACGAGCCGTGGTTTCTGCCGCTCGCGATTGGCGACGAGTCGCTGGCGCCAACCGGGTTCGAGCTCTACGACGGCGACCACGCGCTCGTCGCGGGGCCGCCACGGTCGGGCAAGACGACGGCGCTCGTGGTCGCCGCCAAGGTCACGCGCGCGCTGTATCCCGAGATCGCGGTGGTGGGCGTTGCGATGCGGCGCTCGGCGCTGCGTGAGCTGCCCGGGCTCGATGCGCTGGCGACCGATGCCGGCGGACTCGAGGCGCTGATCGAAGAGCTCGGACGCGGCGACCGCCAGCGGCTGCTGCTGATCGACGACGGCGACGCGGTCGACGATCCGCGCCGGCAGCTCGCGGAGCTGCTGTCGGCCGCGGTCAGCGGCCTGCACGTGATCGTCGCCGGGCGCCCGGACACGTTCAGGTCGATGGGGCATTGGAGCGCTTCAGCGCGTCATTCGCGCACCGGTCTGCTGCTGGCGCCGGACCTGCAGATGGATGGGGCGCTGCTGGGAACCGCGCTTCCCCGTCGCCCCGCGCCTCCGGCCCGGCCCGGGTGCGGCTACCGGGTCGACCCATCCGGCTACGAGCTCGTTCAGGTCGCCGACGGCGGCGATTGAGCGCCGTCGATCTTGCACGAGCTCGCGATGTAGTCGAACAGCAGCGAGAACTCCGGCGCGCCGTCGACGTGCGGCGTCGCGAACGCGAGCGCGAGCAGCCCGTAGTCGGTCTGCGCGAGGTAGGTCGCGGTGAACTCCAGCAGCTCCTTCCCGGGACTCGTCGGCGTTTGCGCGAGGCGCTGCACGCGGACGCCAGCGCCGCACGGGATCTCGAACGGCGTCACGTTCCCGTCGGGAAGCTCGCTCGCCTCCGGGTAGGGGACGTCCGCCAGCGAGATCGCGAGCACGAACGTCAGCGGTCGGCGGTCCTGATGTTGGGTCGCGAAGCCTTGGATCGCCACCGTCCCGCCCGCCTCGGCGGCACGGCTGAGCGTCGAGACGACTTCCGCGACGCCTGATTCGGCGTATTCGGGGTCGTCGGCCTGCGCAACCAGGTCGACGGGCGCGAACCCGCGGTCCCCCTGGCGGCGCGGCGGCAGCACACTGATAACGAGCTCCCGACCGTCTCGGCGAGCGGCAAAGCGCAGCCGCTCCCCCTGGTCCTCGGCGCCTGCGGGGTGCTGGCCCGCGCTTCGCGCCGGGCCGCTTGAAGAGCCTTGGGCTCACCCGGACCCGACGCCGAGCAGCTGGTCGATCTGGCTCTTGTCGTGCTCGGACAGCGGGTCGATGACCAGCTTGTCGACGCCGAAGTTGACGAACGACTTACCGGGCAGCGAGGCGATCTTGAGCAGCTTGGCGTTGTTCTCGACCGATTCGAGCGTCGACTTCGGATTGGCCAACCTCTCCAGCAACGCGACGCGGTCGGCCGGGCTGAGATCGAGCATCGAGCCCGATTTTAGGCCCATGGCCTCCAGCACCTCGCTGCGCTCGTCGCCGTCCATCGCCCGCAGCGCCTGCACCTCGGTCGCGCCCGTCGAGCGGCTCGCGGCGTAGGCCTTGACCGCGTTCGCGGTCTCCTCGGCATCGTCGGCGGCGATCGATTTTGGAAGCGCGTCTCCGAGTTCCGGCGCCCCCAGCGCGCCCGGGACGGCGGTCATGAAATCGATCCCGGCGCTCGCGAACGCGGCCTTGGCGGCCGACGTGTCCCCGTGCGCGAGATCGTCCCCAGCCTGGCCGACCTCGGCCCCGCCGCCGGCGAGGCTCGCGTCGGTGGCCACCGTCCCGGCGACGCCGTTGGCCGCGCCGAGCAGTCCGGCGGCGGCCGCCTCCTCCGGCAACAACAGCTCGCCCACGCCGGTCACCAGCAGCACGACGCTGGCGGTGATCGCGACGTCCTCTGCGAGGTTGGCGAACGTCTTCCAGCTCGGGTGCTCGACGAACGCGACAACCGCGCCGGGCAGGCCGATGACTCCGTGGTAGATCCCCTTGCCGACCGCGCTGAAGAAATGGCCGGCGTCCGACATCCAGTTGCCGACGTCGCTGAGCATGTGGTCCCACCAGCTCTGGTGTGGCGCCGCCGAGCAGGCGCTCGAGACCCTCCCCGAGCACGTGTCACGCGCGCTCTGGAAGCGACCCAGCAGCGCGAACCCCTGTGACTCCAGCCCGCTGACCTCGGCCTGCATGCGGGTGACGGCGCCGCTCGCCGTCTGGACTGCATCGTGGGCGCTCTGGACCGCGGGCGTCCGCGCGGTCGCGTGGGGCGCCGAGCTCGCGGTCGACAGCTGACTCCGGGCGCCCGAGAGCTGGCTCTGGGCGCCGGACAGGCCCGACCGAGCGCCGCCGAGCTGCTGCGCGAGCTGCTGGAAGGCGGGCTTGATGCTCGCCAGCTCGCTCTCGTAGGTGTCGAGCGCACCGGCGACCTCTCGGTATGAGCTCTGGACCTTGTCCAGCTCGCCCGGGAGCTGGCCGAGGTTGGCTCGGAACGCGCTGGCGGCGGCGCCGGTCCAGGTGGCGTCGTGCTGCGCGCCACGCAGTCCGGCGGCCGTGCCCTGGGCTTCGCTCGCGACCATCCGGAAGGTGCTGGCCAGTAGCCAGACCTCGCCTGGGTCGGCCGATAGCAGGTCGGCCGCGCGTGGGTCCGAAAGCGGGTCGCTCATCGACTCCTCACGCCCGACAAGCGTCGGCTACGTGCTGGTCTGAGGCCGAGTACGTAGCGGCCGCCTTCTCCAGGTTCTGGACCACGTGCTGCATGTGCTGCTCGAGCAACGTGATCCCGTAGTGCCAATTGCTGCAGAAGTGCTCGACCGTGCCTTCCAGCGCGCGTCCCCCGAGCACGCCCTGAAATCCCGTCGCGACGTCGGGCATCGCCTCCATCTGGGAGCACAGCCCGCCGAGCGTGACAGCCAGCGCCTGCAGCGTCGCGGGGTCGACGGTAAACGTCGCCATCGCGATCAGCCCATCGAGCTGCGAATTGCGTCCTCGGTGCTCTGGTACTGCGTCCCGGCCTGGTTGAGGAGCCGCGAGATCCCGTCGAGGGCGTCTTTGAGCCCGGCCGCTGACCGCTGCCACTCGTCCCACAGCGTGTTGAACTGCGAGGACGCGATCCCCTGCCAGTCGCCGCCGACGACCGCCGAGACCTCGCCGGCCATCCGACCGAGCTGGTCCTGGATGCTGTTCGAACCCGCCATCACCTGGCTGGACAGCGAGTGCAGGTCCTCCGACGTGACTCTGATCAGTGTCATGGCAGTCCTCCTTCGGTTAGCTGATACGCCGACGTAGACCAGTATCCGAGCGGTCCCGGGCGTCCGGAAGTGGCCCTGGGTATGAATCGCGCCAGCCCCTCGCCCGAGCGTCCCGTCCAGCGCTACGCTGTCCCCGTGAAGCGGCTCGTGGCAGCGGGTGTGGCGTGTGCGGCCATGGCGTTCCTCGCCGCGCTGCTGATCTCCGAAGCCGCCGCCGGAAGTCCCGCGAAGCCGCGCACGGCGTCGCACCGGAGGGTGGTCGTGAAGGCGCCCGCGCCGGATCCGGCGCTTGCGCGGCGGTTCTCCGGCAGCCCCGGGACGCTCAAGACACCGCCGCCGCCGCGCGCCACCGGCACAAGCCTGTTGTCTCGCACCCCGCGGCGCCCGTGACCGCGCCGCCGTAGTCAAACCCAATCGCAGCCGACCACCACCCAGCCATCGGCTCCGGCCTCGCCGTCGCCATCGCCGTCTGACGGCAGCGGGTCGGGGGGCGGCTCCGGCGGCGGGTCGGGGGGCAGTTCCGGGGGCAGCTCCGGAGGCGGTTCCGGGAGCGGCTCATCGGGGTCGAGCGGACAGGGCACGGGCACGACGACGATCGGCTGACGTCAGAGCGCGCTAGCGAGGCGCTCACTCCTCTTGCTGGAGGTAGGCGAGCACCGCGAGCACGCGCCGGTGATCGGTCGACGATTGCGGCAGATCGAGCTTCGACAGGATGCTCTGGACGTGCTTCTCCACCGCCCCGACGGTGAGCACCAGCGATTGCGCGATCCCGGCGTTCGACCTTCCCTCGGCCATCAGCGTCAGCACCTCGTGCTCTCGCGGCGTGAGCCGGTCGAGCGGGCCGCCCTCGCGCCGGCGCCGGAAGAGCTGCGCAACCACCTCGGGGTCGAGCGCGGTGCCGCCGTCGGCCACGCGTCGAACCGCCTCGAGGAAATCGGCGACGTGCATGACGCGGTCCTTCAGCAGATAGCCGATCCCGCCGCCGCGGTCAGCCAGCAGTTCGTCCGCGTAGGCCTGTTCGACGTACTGCGAGATCACGAGCACGGACGTGCCGGGAACGCGGCGACGGATCTCGAGCGCAGCACGCAGCCCTTCATCACGGAAGCTCGGTGGCAACCGGATGTCGACGACGGCGAGATCCGGCCTCTGGGCCACGACCTCGCGCACTAGGGCTTCGCCGTCGCCGACCGCAGCGACGACCTCGATGTCGTTATCCCGCAGCAGGCGCGTCATGCCGTCTCGCAACAGCGCCAGGTCTTCGGCGATCACGACGCGCATGGCAGCTGGGCGCGGATCCGCGTCGGTCCTCCTCGTGGGCTGATCACACTGAGCGTTCCGTCAAGCGCCTCGACGCGGCGCCGCAGACCTCGCAGCCCGCTTCCCTCGGGGTCGGCGCCGCCGATGCCGTCATCCTCCACCCGCACATCGACGAGGTCGCTGGTCCCCACGACCCGGACATCGAGCTGCTTTGCTTGGGCGTGCTTGCCGGCGTTGGCGAGCGCCTCGGCCACGACGAAGTAGGCGGCGGTCTCCACTGCTGGCGCCGGACGCTCGTCGAGGTCGACGGACACCGCGACCTTCATCGGCGTCGAGTTCGCCAGCGACTCGAGCGCCGCCTTGAGTCCGCGGTCGTCCAACACCGGCGGATGGATGCCACGAGCCAGGTCGCGGAGCTCGCGCAACGCCTGCTCGGCCCCCAGTCGTGCCTCGGCGAGCAGCTCGCCGACTCGCCCTGGATCGTCAGCCAGCTTCTGCTCGGCCATCCCCAGGCTCATGCCCAGCGCCACCAGCCTCGCCTGGGCGCCGTCGTGGAGGTCTCGCTCGATCCGCCGCAGCTCGGTCTCCTGGGCATCGACGGCTCCCGCGCGCGTGGTCTCCAGCGTTTCGATCCGCTCGGCCATCTCGGCCTGGCGCGGCGACGCGATCAGCGTCGAGACGAGCTCGGCCGCGAGCACCATGGCGACCGCGAGCATCGTCCACACCGGCCAGAAGTAGCCGTGTCCGGTGATCGCCCAGATCGAGATGAAGAACAGCGACACGGCGGCGCCCACGCCGGCGGACGTCGCGAGCGTGCGACTGCCGCGGAAATGGTGCACCAACGAGGGCCGCTCGGCGATCAGCACGGTCCACCCGTGTATCGCCAGCGCCAGCGCGAGCGGGAGCGCGACCCAGATCGGCCAGAAATAACCGAGCGACGTCACCGCCCAGATCAGCACGAGGCCGAGCACGACCACGCCGTCGACGGCGGCGTGGACCTCGAGTGCACGGCGCCGTGACTCCGGGTCCGCGACGACACCGATGATGCCGCTCCGACCGATATCCGCACCGGCCGGCGGCCAGTCGCGGCCACTCGTCAGACTCGCGTGCCGATCCCGTCCGCCCAGCAGGTCGGACGCGAGCGACCCGAACAGGGCCGCCGCGGGCCTGACGAGCAACAGGCTCACCGGGAGCAGGATCAGACCGGCCGGCACGAGCGCGAGCGACTCGAGGAACGTGTGCGGGCGCCAGAAGCCCAGATGCGCCCCACCGTGGACGAACGGCACCCATAGCGGGGCAAAGATCATCCCGACTGCAGTCCCGATCAGGCTCACAAGGACGACCGCGATCGGGAACCCGACGACCCACCGCAGCAGGAGGAAAGCCTGCGCGCGCCAGAAGTCGCCGCCGAACAGCGCGCGGAGCCGGGCCCAGAAGCCGGAACGGGTCGGGGCGCGGGCCGGCGCTCGGACATTGACCTCGAGCAGCGAGCGCGCGACCTCAGACTCGACCGCCGCGAAGCCGCGCGTCATCGCGGCGAGGCCGAACGCGAGCGGGATCACGAACGGTGTGATCACGAGCCCAAGACAAAGGCTCCACACCGTCACCAGAGCAACGAACCAGGCAATGCCGAGCGGCAACGACAGAAGCAGATAGACCAACCTGCGATACGTCGCCGGGTCGGCCAGCGTGCGTCCGATCAGCACCATGTCATTCCCCGGGTTGCTCGATCTCGAGTGTAAATCGCGAGCGGCGCCCCGCGGACGTGAATGTAGATCTCTGGTTGCGGCATGGGGTGAGCATCGGTCACCCGGACCGGCACGGCAATGCAGGCCGACTGGTGTTCGGGATTCCAGTTTTCCCCACCCCCAGACGCCAGCCACCGTGCTGGTTGCAGCGCACCCCCGGTGGGACCGTGACGAGCGGCTCGAAGACCACCACCGAGGGAGCAGACACCAATGTCTAAGTCAAACATCGCAGCAAGAGCGGGAGCTTGGAGTGCACGTCACCGCAAGCTCGCGATCATCGGCTGGTTCGTGGCCGTGATCCTCGCCGCCGCGATCGGCGGCGCGATCGGCACGAAGACCGATACGCACGAGGGCAGCGGCCAGTCGGGGCGCGTGGACAGCTTTCTGCGCCACCACTTCCCGCAAACCTCGAATGAGACGATCCTGATCCAGGGACGGCACGGCCAGTCAGCGCCAGTCCCCAGTTCCGCGCGGCGGTCAGGGACGTCATCACGCGCGACGCGCGGATCCCCTACGTCAGCGACATCACGTCGCCGTATTCGCCCGGCCAGCGGGGCGCGATCTCCAAGGATGGCCACTCCGCGCTCGTGAGCCTTCAGCTCGGCCAAAAGGGCAACGTCGACCCGGTCCTCGCGGCGACCGCGGCCGCGGCACACGAGTACCCGTCGCTGCGGATCGAGGAGTTCGGCGACGCCAGCTCCAACAAGGCCCTCAACAAATCGCTCGGCCAGGACTTCTCGCGCGCCGAGAAGCTGTCGCTGCCGATCACGCTGCTGATCCTGGTGCTGGCGTTCGGATCGCTGATCGCGGCCGGGCTGCCGATGCTGCTCGGTCTGACCGCGGTCGGCGGCACGCTCGGCCTGATCGGCCTCGTCTCGCAGCTGCTACCGATGGACGGCTCGATCAGCTCGGTCGTGCTCCTGATCGGGTTGGCGGTCGGCGTCGACTACTCGCTGTTCTATCTCCGTCGCGAGCGCGAGGAGCGGGCGGCGGGCGCCGGCGATGAGGCGGCACTGCACGCCGCGGCGGCCACCTCGGGGCGGGCGATCCTCGTCAGCGGCTTCACCGTGATGATCGCGATGGCGGGGATGTTCTTCGCCGGATCGCGGGTGTTCACGTCGTTCGCGGTCGGGACGATCATGGTCGTCGCCATCGCCATGGTCGGCTCGCTGACCGTGCTGCCGGCGATGATGAGCAAGCTCGGATCGCGCGTCGACAAGGGGCGGATCCCGCTGCTTCACCGTCTCCGGCGCTCGGGCGCCGGCGAGTCGCGCCTGTGGGGCCTCGTGCTGGCGCCGGTGATGCGCCGGCCGGGAATCGCGGCCGCCGTCAGCGCGCTGGCGCTGATCGCGCTCGCGTTGCCCGTTCGCAAATGCAGACCGCGCTCCCAGGCGCCTCGTCGTTCCCGCGCAACATCCCGATCGTGAGGACCTATGACCGGATCCAGAAGGCGTTCCCCGGCGGCTCCGAGCCCGCGTATGTCGGCATCCAGGCGCGTGACGTGCGGACGCCCCAGATCCAGCGCGCGGTCGCCGATCTGATCGGCGAGGCGAGCCGGACCAAGGGACTGCTGCACCCGATCACGGTTCAGCAGAGCAAGGACCACCGGGCCGAGACGGTCGCGATCCCGCTCGCGGGTGACGGCACCAACGCGACGTCGGACGCCGCGCTGGCCCGGCTCCGAGCGCTCGTGCCGCAGACAGTCGGCGCCGTTCATGGCGTGCAGGCGGGCGTCACCGGCAACACGGCGGGCACCGTCGACTTCGACTCGACGATGAACGCGCACCTGCCGATCGTGTTCGCATTCGTGCTCGGCGCGGCGTTCCTGTTGCTGCTGTTCACGTTCCGTTCGATCGTGATCCCGTTCCAGGCGATCGCCCTGAACCTGCTCTCGGTCGGGGCGGCGTATGGCCTGCTCGTGCTGGTCTTCCAGCACGGCGTCGGCCACCAGCTGCTCGGCTTCCAGGGCAGGAGCGAGATCACCTCGTGGCTCCCGCTGTTCCTGTTCGTGGTGCTGTTCGGCCTGTCGATGGACTACCACGTGTTCATCCTCAGCCGCATCCGCGAGGCCGTCGACCGCGGCGTACCGGCTCGTGAGGCGGTGGTCCAGTCGGTTCGCAGCACCGCAGGGGTCGTCACCAGCGCCGCGCTGGTGATGGTCGGGGTGTTCGCGATCTTCGGCACCCTGAGCCTGATCGAGTTCAAGCAGATGGGCGTCGGCCTTGCGGCCGCGATCCTGATCGACGCGACCGTGATTCGCGGCGTGCTGTTGCCGGCGACGCTCGCGCTGCTCGGCGAGCGGGCCTGGTACATGCCGCGCTGGACCGGGCTGCGCCGGTCATCTCCGGTGGCGGTCGAGCCCGCCGCCTGATCCAGGGAACGGGGCGGCGCATGCGCCGCCCCGCATCTGGCCGCATGCGGCCAGATCAGCGACCCCGGCGCATGCGCCGGGGTCGACATTTGTCCGTAGTGCCCGGCCGCGGTCCTCCTCGAACTCGAGGCGAGTCTCGTGAACGTCTGTCAGATCAGAGCGCGCCCGCCTGCGACCGCAGCTGGCGCTCCAACGAGGCGATCCGGGCTTTAGCCTCGCGGAAACCCTTAGCGGCGCCCGCCCGCGCTGCGGCCGCGAGCGCGCGGTAGGAGCTCTCGAGGCCGCCAAGCGATGCCCGCAGCGCCGGCGGGCCGCCGGGGAGCGCAGCTACCTCGCGCGCCGCATTACCGTAGGCGCTCGCGATCGAGTCGGCGGCCGATGCCTGGCGGGTAGGGGTGCGAGCGTCGTGCATGTTTCGCAGCCCGGCGGTGCGCTTCGCGGCGAGCGTTCCGAGCACCGCGGCAAGCCCGTGGGCGACGGTGACCGCCGGCTGGGTCACGGTGGTCGGCGGGTTCGTTTTCACCGTTGCCGAGCCGCCGCCGTTGTTGGCGCCGATCACCACCCCGGCCGCTGCCGCCACCAGGATCGCCGCCGCGACCGCGATGAACGCGACGGCCCGCGGGCGCGCGGGCGGCTCCGGGTGCTCCGCTTCGACCGGTTGCTCGTCGGCCGGGTGGCGTCTGGCGCGTCGGAGGATCGTTGTCCGGCCCTCGGGCGCTGCCGCCGACGGCTCGTCGTCGGTGACAGTCGCGGGCACGGCCCCCTCCGGAACGGCGCCCGCCTGCTCCGCGTCGCCGCGCTCAAATTCGGCCGGCGTCAGCGGGTGGCGGTCGGGCTCGGGCGGGTCATTTCCAAGCCGGGCCTCGCGCCGCCAGCGCGGACCAAGCAGATCGATGACGATGTCCTCGAGCGCCTCCCAGGACGAGTCGGCGCTATGGAAACGCTCCTCCGGCGGCTTGGCGAGCATCCGGTCGAGCCACCCCGCCAGGCGGTCATCGACCTCGGGATCGACCGACTGAACCGGCGGCACGGGCTCGTGCACCTGGCGGTAGAGGACTGAGACCGGGGTGTCCGTCGGCTCGAACGGGACCGTGCCGGTCAGCATCTCCCAGGCGACAATCCCCAGCGAGTAGAGATCGGTCGCCGGCGTCAGCTGGCCGCCGAGCGCCTGCTCGGGAGCCATGTAGGCGGGGGTGCCGATCGTCGTCCCGCTGGTGGTCACGAATTCCCGGGTTGCGGCGGCGTTGTAGGCGCGGGCGACGCCGAAGTCGGAGATCTTGACCCGGCCGTCGGCGGCGACGAGCAGGTTTTCGGGCTTGAGGTCCCGGTGCACGACCCCACGCGCCTCGCCGTGCGACAGGCCCGCGAGCACGCTCTCGAGCACGCCGGCGATCTGCGCGATGCTGAGCCGGCCGACGTACGGCCGCAGGGAGCCGCGCGACAGATACTCCATCGCGATGTACGGGGTCCCCTCGTGCTCGAAGTACTCGTGCACGGTCACGATGCTGGGGTGACTCATCGCCCCGCCGAGGCGCGACTCCTCCACGAACCGGGCGGCGAAGTTCGGATCCCCGATGTGATCGGGGGCGAGCTCCTTGAGCGCCACGTGTCGTCGCAGATCGCGCTGATGCGCGAGGTAGACCACCGCGGCGCCGCCGCGGCCGATCACCTCGAGCAGGTCATATCGACCTACACGACGCTGCGCTTCCCGCATGTGGGCAAGCGTAACCCTGGATCGCCGCGGCCAGCGAAGTCGGCGCGAGGGTGGCTTGCCCGCCCCGGCGCGGAGGACCTGCGCGTCTAGCGAGACCATTTGTCCCGCTAAACGCGCACGTTCGCTCCGCGGCCCCCGAGGGTTCACTGCGGCTCGCGGGTGTTTACAAACGACGGGTTGGGCGTGTTCTGCCGCACGGTGTCGAAGTCATAGAACGCGCCTGGAGTCGCTCCCATTGTTCCGAACCCGACCCCGGCGGCCTCGAAGGCCTGGATCGCCCCCTGCGGCGTTGTGAAGCCGGTCGTGCCGCTGCCGGGCCCGTCGGCCTGGTCGGCCTGGTTGTACTTCATGAACGCCCGGTCGTTCGGCTGCAGGCCGAGCGCCTGACGTGCCAGCGCCCGGTGCACGCCCTCGTTGCCGACGAGCTCTGCGCCGACGCGGGCGAGGAACGGCGATCCGCTCTGCGCCCAGATCGTCGTCGCGACCAGATACAGGTCGATGCAGGTCTGTTCGCCGACGACGAGCGTGGTGAACAGCGCCGTCGGACTGCTGAACACGGCGTCGGGCACCCAGACCTGATGGGTGGCCGCCCGGCCGCCGAACTGCCGCGTGAGGACCTGATAGTGGATCAGCTCCTCGCGCGAGGCGGCTCCGACCGTGTTGATCGCGGCCTGCGGGAGTTGGCTGCCGAGCTTCTGCAGCGCGGTCGTGGTCACGATCGTCGTCAGCACCTCGATCTGGGAGGCGACGTTCAGCACCTCCTGGCAAACTCACACCCGGCAGAAGCCTGCTGCCTTACCTCTCCTGCCTTCCGGTGTGCCCAACACCCCGGTAAGACGCAGCCCGCGACCGGGCTATTCCATCACGCTGAGAATTCAGTCTTCTAACAGCACGGTGTCGGCGTGCGAGTACGCCGGCGCGCAACAGCAAAGCAAGACCAACGGGTGTTGCTCGTCGGCCCACAGCTTGTGTGGAACGCCGGGCTGTATGACGACGCAGTCGCCGGCCCGGACCGCGCGCTCCTCGTCACCGAGGCGCATCCGCCCGCTGCCACCCGTGAACAGGTAAATCTCCTCGCTGCGACGGTGAAGGTGAGCGATTGTCGAGCCTGCTGGTGGCACTACCGCCTCGGCCAGGCTCTGGTTCGTCGCGTTGCCCGATGGGATCCCGGCCAGTTCGCGGATCGATGAGCCATCTGCAGTGATGAAGGGCTCGCGCTGCTCTCGGCGCACAACGTCCATCGATCAGAAGGCTAGCCGAGGGCCTTGGTTTCGCTACGGTCCTGGAAGTCATTCACGTGCGTGCTTTGACTAGTTGGGTTGGCCTTCGGCCGTACGCGGATGGGTGAAATGGGGGAGGATCCGGGGACCGCTCGTTGACGTCGGTTTCGTCTTGGTGCTCGTGAGCCCGTGACTAGTTTGACGCAGGGTCCTCCCCCGGTGTACCGGATTGTTGCCTTTGAGCACGCTCATCAGACTCGTCTGTCTTGGAGGCCCGCCGAGCGGCATCTTCGGCAAGCCGATCTGAGGGAGGGTTGATGGCGAGAGTGTTCGAGGCGGTGTTCGAGCGCGTCGCGGGCCTGGACGTGCACAAGGCGCAGGTCACCGCGTGTGTGCGGATCCCGGACGCGGCGGGCAAGCGCGTGGCGCACCTGGCGGCGTTCTCCACCACGGTCACCGGCCTGTTGGCGCTCGCGGACTGGCTGAAGAGCTACGGGGTCACGCACGTCGCGATGGAGGCCACCGGCGTCTACTGGCTGCCCGTCTGGCACATCCTGGAGGACGACTTCGAGCTGACGCTGTGCAACGCCCGGCACGTCAAGAACGTCCCTGGCCGCAAGACCGACGTCAGCGACGCGGCGTGGCTGTGCCAGTTGATGGAGGCCGGGTTGCTGCGCGGCAGCTTCGTCGCGCCCAAGCCGCAGCGCCGGCTGCGGGCGCTGACGCGGTATCGCAAGACGCAGATCGCCGAGCGCCAACGCGAGGCCAACCGGCTGCACAAGGCGCTGGAGGACACCGGGATCAAGCTCGACTGCGTCGCCACCGACATCCTTGGCGCCTCCGGACGGGCGATGCTCGACGCGCTCGTTCAGGGCACAACCGATCCCGAACTGCTCGCTGACCTGGCCCAGGGCAAGCTGCGCGCCAAGATCCCGGCCCTCAGAGAGGCGCTGCAAGGCCGCTTCGAGCCCCACCACGCGCTGATCATCGGCGCGATCCTCTCGCACCTGGACTTCCTGGACGAGCACATCGCGCAGCTCTCTGAGGCGATCGAGGCCGAACTGGGCCCTACCGGGCAGGCGGCCATCACCCTGGCCGCCACGATCACCGGCGTCGCCGCCCGCACCGCTGAGGCGATGGTCGCTGAGATCGGCACCGACATGAGCGTCTTCCCGTCTGCCGGCCATCTCGCCTCCTGGGCGGGACGCTGTCCCGGCAACGACCAATCCGCCGGTAAACGCCGCTCCGGGCACCGGCGCAAGGGCAGCAAGTTCCTCGGGATCGCCCTCCAAGAAGCCGCGCTCGCCGCCACCCGCGCCAAAGGCAGCTACCTCCAAGCCCAATACCAGCGACTCAAGCCCCGCCTCGGTCACCGCCGCGCGCTCGGTGCCGTCCAGCACTCGATGCTCGTCGCGTACTGGCACATGTTCACCACCGGCGAGACCTACCGCGAACTCGGAGGCGACTACTACCAACGACGCGACCCCGAACGCCTCACCAAACGCCTCGTCGCCCGCCTCCAGTCCCTCGGCCACGAAGTCACCCTCACCCCAGCCGCTGCTTGACCCAGGCGTCATTTCCCATCAGAGGCCGGTTGAGGCGCATGGCCGTCGCATCGCTGGCCGTCGCATTGATCGCCGTGACGCAATCGGCGCCGGCCGCGACGCCTTCTGCGGGCCAGCCCGCCGGTCCGGGGACGGTGCTTCTCCGTGTGCGCCAGGCGGCCCCATCTGGTCCGATCAAGGCCTATGTGCTGCGGGTGGACCTCGCCGACCCGGCGGTGCGCGCTGGGCTCGTCTACCCGGGGACGATCGCCGCGGTGCGGACGGTGTCGGCGATGGCCCAGGACGACGGAGCGTTCGCCGCCGTCAACGGGGATTTCTTCAATATCGGCGCGAGCGATGCTCCCGTCGGCCCGGTCGTGACCGACGGACGTCTGATCAAGGCGCCGCAGCCGGGGCGGGCGCTCGCAGCGGGCGTCGGGATCGACGGCGTCGGTCGGATCTCGACCGTAAAGTTGCGCGGCTACGTTCAGCTCCCATCCGGCCGCGAGCCGTTGGTCGATCTCAACGACGCAAATCCCGGCTACGCGCCGATGCTGGCGCCGAACGGGATCGGCGTGTTCACTCCCCTGTGGGGCACCTACCGCCGCGCCGGGGCCGTCCGTGGCCTGCACCCAGTGGTCGAGGTCCTGGTCCGCGATGATCGGGTCGCGACCGTGATCCATCGCTCGGGCGCGGGGGCGATCCCAGCGGACAGCTACGTGCTGCTCGGCGCCGGGCGCGGGGCACGCGCACTGGGGCGCCTCGCCGTGGGGCAGCATGTCGTCACCCACTATGCGCAGAGCACGCCCGCCGGAGCGCCATTTCGCTTCGCGATCGGCGGCAAGTACCGGTTGTTGGACGCCGGCGTGGTCCAGCACGGCCTGCCGGTCTCGCCGGGGGCGCCGCGCACCGCGGTCGGATTCTCAAACGGCGGCCACGTCATGTACCTCGTCGTGACCGAGGGCCCCCGTGCCGGCGTCCCGGGGCTGGACCTTCCGGAGCTCGCGGTGTTCATGCGCGGCGTCGGCGTCAGCGACGCCGTCGACCTCGATGACGGCGGCTCGACGACGATCGTCGTCCGGCTCCCCGGACACGCCGGCCTCACGCTGCTCAACCGTCCGGCCGACGGGAGCGAACGCCGGGTGTCGAACGGCATCGGCTTGTTTGCCGCCAGCGCGACGAACGGGATGGGCTTGTGCGCTGCTAGCTTGACGCGCGCGGATACCGTTGCGGGTGAGCATTGGGGCACGGACCGACCCGATGGCCGGCCCGTGCCCGGGAGTTGCTCAGCTGGCGCAAGCGGTCATCAGCGGCTGGCCCCGGCCGAGCACGCAGCGCTGGATCTCCGGCGGGGTCCAACCCTTGCCGTCGAGCATCCCCGGTAGGGCTCGTGGGCTCGGGCCGTACAGGCGCCAGATCAGCCTGAACGCGCCCGCGGGCGCGGGGAGCCAGTTCTGCGCCTCCTGGGAGCCAACGAGCCGCCTCGACGACCTCCGCTTCGACGCGCACGACGCCCCCGGCGTTCGGATTGCGATCGGCGAACCTGCGCGCGGGATCGCCGGATTCCGCCAGAGCTACAACGAAGCTACCCACGCCCGGCGCGTCGCCGAGCTCGCGGCGCGGCCGCCGGGCACGATCACCCGCTATGCGCGAGTCGCGCTGACCGCGCTGAGCACGGTCGACGCGGATCAAGCGCGGACCTTCGTCCACCGGCAACTCGAAGGCCTCGCCGCCACCGACGACACAACCTCGCGGCTGGCGGCGACCCTACGAACCTACCTCGACGAGCACGCGAGCCGCACCCGCACCGCCAAGCGGCTGAGCATTCACGAAAACACCGTCACCTATCGGATCAAACAGGTCGAGGAGATCCTCGAACGGGATGTGGAGGTGCGCTCGCTCGAGCTTCGCGTCGCGCTCGCCCTTGCGCCCCTCGTGCTCGACTGACGTTCATCCGAGCTGCGGCCGGCGCGGCAGGTCGAGCAGCTCGATCACCGAGTATGAGAGGTGCTTTTGAAGCCGCAGGATCAGGCGCTTGCGCTCTTCGATTTCGTCTGGCCGCGCTCCCTCTCGCTCCATCCGTCGCAGGTCCGCGACATGGGTGCGGAGGTGGGCGATCACTCGGTCTATGGTGCGCTCGTCGGTCATCAGTTGACCTCCAATGCAGGTTCCAGGGCGGCAGGCCGCTTCGCATCTGGCTCGGCCTCGAGTGCAACCCGCGGAAGGCGCCGTTCGAGCCAGCGTGGGAGCTTCCACGTGGTGGCGCCCATCAGCTGCAGGACCGCGGGCAGCAGGAGCATCCTGACCACGAGCGCGTCGAGGAACACGGCGCTTGCCATTGCGAGTCCGAACATCGCGAGCACTCGGTCGCCGCTGATCGCAAATGCGCCGAACACGGCGACCATGACCGCGGCGGCTGCGGTCACGACTCGGCCGGTGCGGGCAAGTCCCTCTCTGACGGCGGCGCTCGCGTCTTTTCGCGTCTGCCATTCCTCGTGGATCCGGGAGACGACGAACACCTCATAGTCCATCGATAGGCCAAAGACGATCGCGAATGTGAGCACCGGAATGAAGGCGTCGATCGGTCCGGCTCCGACCCCGAGCAGGCGTCCGAGCCAGCCACCCTCGAACACCGCCTGGACGATGCCCAGCGACGCAGCGATTGACAGCAGGTTCATCAGCGCCGCTTGGACCGGGATCACGAGCGAGCGGAACACGACCAGCAGCAACAGTGCCGCGACACCGATCACCACGCCGATGAACAGCGGCAGCTTGCTCGAAAGCACGTGGGAGAAGTCGACCTGCGAAGCGGTGGCGCCACCCACATACACGCGCGCGCCGCTGCTTCGCTCGATCGGCGGAATCACCGAGTCGCGTAGGTGCGTGACCAGGTTTGATGTCTGCGCGCTTTGCGGCGAGGTCGTGGGATAAGCCGCCAGAGCCGCCGCGGTTCCGCTCGCGTTGAGACGCGGCGGCGCCACGGCTGCGATCCCCGGCGTGCGACGGACGGCTGTGCTGAGCTGGGTCAGCGCGGCCGAATCATGCGGCCGCGGAAGCGCCACCGCCAGCTGCAGCGGACCGTTTGACCCGGGTCCGAATCCCTTGGCCAGCAGATCGAACGCCTGGCGGGTGGTCTGGTTCGATGGGTCGTTGCCCGCATCGCTCGAGGCGAGGCGAAGCCCGAGCGCCGGCGCGGCGAGCGCGAGCATCACCGCCGTCGCGGCGATCGCGATCGTCGCCGGCCGTCGCTGGACACCCTTGGCCCAGCGGAGCCAGAACCCTGGCGTGTCAGCCTCTGGCTCAGCGGTCGCGGCCCGCCGCCGGCCCGCGCGCCCGACCCGGTGCCCGACGAGGCTGAGCAGCGCGGGCAGCAGCGTGATCGACGCGCCGAGAACCAGAACGACACCGATCGCGGCCGCCACGGCCGCGCCGTTGAGCAGGCTCACGCCAAGCGCGAACATGCCCAGCAGGGCGATCACGACCGTCGCGCCCGCGAATACGACCGCGCGCCCCGACGTGTTCATCGCGGCTTCGACCGCCGACCTCACGTCGCCGCCGTTGCGGCGGTAGTTCTCGCGAAACCGCGTGACGATGAACAGCGCGTAGTCGACGCCGACACCGAGGCCGATCATCAGCGCCAGTTCGGAGGCGAAGCTCGGCATGTCGACCACGTGACTCGCGAGCGTAATCACCCCGATGCCGGCGCCGAGCCCTAGCAGCGCGGTGGCGATCGGTAGGCCCATCGCGCTGAAGGACCCGAAGCTGATCAGCAGGATCACGATCGCAGCGAGAATCCCGACGACGGTCGCGAACCCCAGCGAAGCCTGCTGGGCCTGCTCGATCGCTTGGCCCCCGAGCTGCACGTCGAGCGTCGCGGAGCGCGCCGATTCGGCGGCCGTGATCACCCTGTCGACCGTCGCCTTTGAAAGCGCGTTGGCGCGCTGGTCAAAGTCAACGGTCGCGAACGCGATCGTGCGATCGCGTGAGATCGCATGCTGGCCCGCCGCATAGGGACTGACGACGCCGGTCACGTGCGGCAGGCGGGCGATTCGCGCGAGCGTCGCGTCGATCACAACGCGATCGGACGCTTCGGTCACCGTACCGGTGCGCGCGTGGAAGACCACCTGGTCTGCGTCGCCGGCCTGAGCGGGGAACCGGCTCTGGAGCAGGTTCACCGCCTGCTGCGAGCCCGTGCCCGGCAGCGTGAAGTTGCTCGACGTCCTCTTACCAACGGAGTTCGCGATGGCGAAGATACCGACCGCCGCGACGACCCACCCGATCGCGACGATTCTGCGGTGAGCCATTGTCCAGCGGGCGATTCTCAGCATCATGTGACCTGGGCTTTCACGATTAGAAAATTTGCGACGCCTGCATTTATAGATCGAGTGCAGCGACTTGTCAACAGTCATTGCAAAATTTCGCAGGTTGTAATGTCGCCGCTGAGCGCGGTAGACTAGGTCGTCAATGGAGAGCACCCAGACAGTCGTCGCCAAGCCGGGTCTGCGCGAACGTAAGAAGCAGCAAACGCGCGACACGATCGAGCGAGTCGCCCTGAGGTTGTTCGCCGAGCGGGGATACGACCACACGACGCTTGTCGAGATCGCCGAAGCGGCTGACGTCTCGCCGCGGACGATCTTCGCCTATTTCGAGAGCAAAGAGGACATCCTCTTCTGCGACGAGCCGCGGTATGTCGGACTGGTCAAGGAACGTCTCGAGCATCGGCCGCAGGGCACGACCACATTCGACGCGCTGCGAGAGTTCATCTCCTCGGTCCCGCCGCCCGACGACGAGGACATGCTACGCAAGAAGATCCTCGCCGCCAGTCCTGAGCTACGGATGAAGATGCGTGCCCATATCGCTGAGCTCGAATCGGTGTTCGCGGAATCGATCGCCAAGGACCTCGGCGCGGGCCCCGACGACGTTCGCCCGCCGCTGATCGCGGCGTCGATGACGGCGGCGTTCAAGACCGTCAGAGACCGGCTCGCGGCCGACGGGGACGAACCGAACCACGAGGAGGTCATGAAGATCCTCGACGATGTGCTCGAGTTCCTCCAGGGCGGTCTCGAGGCGCTTCAGCGGCCCTAGCCCCTCCGGCCTGGGGCGCTAACTGCGCCGCCCCTCTCCCCGCGCTAACTGCGCCGCACCATCTACCGCTGCGGCGGGAACACGTCGAGCCACACCCGGCGCCCACGCGCGTCGAAGTAGCCGCGCGTGTCGCGGTCGGGCACGCTCTGGGGCAGGCCGCTCAGCGACATCCACAGAGTGGGGTGGACGACGCGTCCGCTCGCCAGCGCAACGCCGACCGCACGACCGGCGTAGTGGAAGGTCTGGTCGCTCGTGCATTTGATCTCGGGGCCGCCGAGCGGATCCCGGGAGCGCTGGCCCGAGGGGAGGATGTAGCGACCGCGGACGATCTCCTCGGGCGCGCCGTGCTGATCGAGCAGCCGCACGAGCGCCCCGCCGATGATGTTGGCTGCGTCGGCCGAGGTCGACTCGGAGTCGTCTGAGTGCTGGCACCCGAAGCGGTCGACCCCGGACGGGTTGAGGTTGCTCGCTGAAGGAATCCCGACGGCGTTACCCGCCGGAAAGATATAACCGAGCATGTCCTCACCGAGCCCGTCGATGAACCGGAACGGCGCGTGCATATGCGGGATCAGCGGCAGCGTCGCGCTCGGGTTGGGCATGTCCTGGGGACCCAGAAGGAACCGTTCTCCTAGCCAGACGTGGCGCCGCCGTTGGCGCCCTTCCGAGCGGCGGGCCGCCGTGCCCAAGGGCGTGCCTCGCGGGCCGAATACTCGCACCTCGGGCACCCAGACGCGTCACACGGCGTCGCGCGGGATCTCGACCGCGCTGCGGTCACTGTGAACGCAGGCGGCGCCCTCGAATGTATCCAGGTCCTTCGTGACCAGAAACGAGTCCGCCGTGGCCGACATCGAAGTGCGCACGCGAACGGTGATTCGCCAGTCGTCGCGCCAAAGGGAGTGCTCACCTTCGCAGTCCACGCGCGCCGAAAGCGGGTCGTCGGCAATGATCGTGAAGCGCCGCACGAGCCGTTCGCCGAACTCGAGGCGCTCGTGGTCGAGCCGGGAGTGCTCTTCGCTGCCCACCTCGAGCGTAATCCGTCCGCTCGCCAGGTCGTGCTCGGTCTTGCGCCAGGGAGTCTGGCTGGCCGCGCCCGAGGGCGGCGCGGTGTGCTCGGGGGGGCCGAGCACGGACGCCCGATCTCGGTTTGACTCGGACGCACGCACCGGGAGCTCGAGCCGCGTCGCCTCCCCGAGTAGCAGCTCGAGCGACACCTTCTCCGGTGACGGCCAGGCGAACGGCCAGTAACCCGACGAGATCGCCACGCGGACCCGGTGCTCGGGGGCGAAGGCGTGGCCGGTCAGGTCCAGCGCCACGAGCACGGCCGTCGGCACACCAACCTCCATCGGCTCGAGCTCGATGTGAGACCGCCGGTGGCTGAGGTTCAACAGCCCGCGGGCGATCAGCAACGAGCTCCCGTCCGGCGCCACGTCGCACAGCCGCACCGCGACCAGCGCGAGCGGCCGGTCAACCGTTAACTCGAGCACGACCTGCGGGTACCCGAGAACCTCGACCCGCTCGTGCAAGGGCTCCGACGTGTACGTGAGCGCGAGCCCGTCTTCGGAGCGCTGGTCGGGCGGGAAGTCGGTCACCTGGCCGTACGGACACCACGCCCCGGCGTCGGCTCCCGAGCGCTCGCTTACAACGTGCAGCTCACGATTGTCCGGGCCGGGCTGGTCGCCTAGCTGACCACCGGCTCGGAGAAACATCGTCACCCGCTGAGCAGGCCACTTGCGCTCTGCGATCCAGCGGCCGCTTCGCTTCGCGTGATGCGAGGCCGGGGGGTCGTACTCCTGCACCCACACACGTAACGGCGGCGTGCTCATCGCGCCGTTGTCGACGCCGCGCAGCCAGTGGTCCCACCACCGGACGCACTCCTGCAGAAACCCGATCTGCGGCCCGGGTTCGGCCACCTCCGGCCAGCCGTGGCTCCACGGCCCGATCAGCGCCCGCACCGGAACGCCGGCGTTTGACAGCCCGATCAGCGTGCGCCCGACCGCGTTGGTGTAGCCGTCGGCCCAGCCACCCACGAGCAGCGTTGGAGCCTGGAGCGCCCCATAGTTTTCGCAGATCGAACCTTGCCGCCAGAACTCATCCCGTCGCTGGTGCGCCAACCACTCCTCGAGGAAGAAAGGAGTGCGCCGCAGCCGCTCTTGCCACATCTTCCGCCAGCGGTCGCCGACGATCTCCGGGTCGGGCGGGAGCGCGTTGAGACCGAGTATGTAGCTGGCCCAGCTCAGGGCCTCGTCTCCGAGCACGCAGCCGCCCGTGTAATGCACGTCGTCGGCGTAGCGATCGTCGGTGAAGTAGGCGCTGATCACGGCTCGCAGCGCCGGCGGGCGGTGGGCCGCGACCTGCAGCCCGTTGAAGCCGCCCCAAGACTTTCCGTACATGCCCACCGCGCCCGAGCACCACGGCTGCTCTGCCAGCCACGCGATCACCTCGCACGCGTCGCGCTGCTCCTGGGGCAGATACTCGTCCATCAGCACCCCGTCGGAGTTGCCCGTGCCGCGAATGTCCACCCGAACCGCCGCGTACCCGTGGCCCGCGAAATACGGATGCTGGGTCGCGTCCCGCCGGGCTGTCCCGTCAGTCAGGCGGTAGGGCAGGTACTCGAGCACAGCCGGCACGGGATCGTCACGGGCATCGACCGGCAACACCGTCCGCGCGAACAGGCGGCAGCCGTCGGACAGCGGTATCCAATCGTCGCGAACCGTCGTCGCCCGCGGAAGTTCCTCGATGATCGACGCCACCGGCTAACGAGGTGAATGCGGGCGCCTGAACACGCCGGGCGGCATGCGTTGGCGGCCCCGTCCATGGCTCAAACTGTAGGGCCATGAGCTTCGTGACCGCTCCTGATTTCAGGCTCAGCTCGGTTGGCGGGCCGCCGCTCGCCCTGGCGGACCTGTATCCGCAAGGAGCCGCACTGGTCGTATTCGCATCCGAGGAGTGCCCGACGTCGGCGATCACGGTCCGGCGCCTGGCGCCACTCGTCGACGACCTGGCGAAGGTTGGGGTCACGGTCGCGGTCGTGTTCGAGGATCCGCTCGAGGTCGCGGCGCGAGCGGCCCGGCGGGCGGGGTTCCGCGGTCCGGTGCTGTCCGAGCCGGCGCCCTACGACGTGTCCGACTCCTACGAGCTCGTGAGCGTGCCGACGACGGTGCTCGTCGACCGCGAACGCAACGCCGTCGGGCGTGTCGTCGGTTGGGACGCGGAGGCACTCGACGCACTGCTCGCCGATGCGTGTGCGGCCGCTGGTGCGGCGCCGATCCGCGTAACCCAGGACCCGCCGACGCGCAAGCCGGGTTGCGCGGCGAAGAACACCTACGACCCGGAGACCCTCGTCCTGATCGACACAGCGCCCGGACTCGATGAGCCCGAGGACATGTTCGAACGCGGTTGGACCGACGGGCTACCGGTGATTGCGCCGACGCGCGAACGGGTCGACGCGATGCTCGGCGGGCGAGACCCGGAGCAGCTGATCGGCGAGCTCGCGCCGGCGATGAGCCGTCTGACGCTCGAGCGGGTGGCGGCGTGCGCCGTCCTCGCCGGCTGCCGCCCCGATTATTTCCCGGTCGTGATTGCGGCCGTCGAGGCGGCGCTCGAGCCGCGCTTCAACGTCGGCGGCCAGGCCGTGACGACGCAGCCGGCGGGGCAGGTGATGATCGTCAACGGGCCGGTGCGGGACGCGATCTCGCTCAACAGCGGGATGGGCGTGCTGGGTCCGGGCTGGCGCGCGAACATGACGATCGGGCGTGCGCTGCGGCTCGTGATCAGCCTGACCGGCGGCGGCTATCCCGGCCGCCTCGATCGCTCGACGCTCGGTCAGCCCGGGAAGGTCGGCCTGTGTCTGGCCGAAGACGAGGACGTCAGCCCCTGGGAGCCGCTCCACGTCGAGCGCGGCTTTGACGCCTCGAGCTCGGTGGTCACGCTGATCGGTGCCGACGCGCCGCTGTCGATCTCGGATCATCGAAGCACGACGCCCGAGGAGCTCGCGCGGGTGCTGGGTTGGGCCGCCGCGGCCACCTGGAGTCCGAACTGGTGGCCGCTGGACGCGATCTCGCTGTTCCTGATCTGCCCCGAGCACGCCGAGATGTTCCGCGCCGCCGGCTGGAGCAAGCGGCGCCTGCGCGAGGAGATCTTCGAGAGCGTCCGGCGCCCGGCGTCCGAGTTGCGATGGGGCGAGACGACCCCGCAGGTCAAGCGCGCCGCGGACGACGAGTTGATCTACAAGTGGTCCAGTCCGGAGGACATCGTGTTCGTCGTCGCGGGCGGCGAAGCTGGGCGCTACTCGGCGGTCTTCGGTCCGTGCACGGGAATGGAGTCTGAGATGATCTCCAAGGAGATCGGATGAACTACGTCAGCCCGTTCGATGAGCAGCGTCGCGTCGCTGAGCCGCTCGCAGTCCGCGCGACCAAGCTCGACGGGGCGACGGTGGCGCTGCTCGACATCAACAAGCGCCAGGGAGACAAGTTCCTGGACCGGATCGAGGAGCTGCTGCGCAACCACGGAGCCCAGACGTTCCGGCTCACCAAGCAGATCTTCTCCAAGCCCGCCGAGCCGGAGATCGTGCGTCAGATCGCCAACCGCGGCGACCTCGCGGTCGAGGGACTCGCCGATTGAGGCTCCTGCACGTCGTGCAGTGTGTACGACATGGTGCGTCTGGAGCGGCTCGGGATCCCGACCGCGGCGGTCGCAACGGAGCCATTTGGTGACGAGGCGCTGGAGCAGGCGGCGGTGCTGGGGATGCCGGACTACCGCATGGTGTACGTGCCCCACCCGGTCCAGCTGCTGACGACCGCCCAACTCCGGACCTACGCGGACAACGCCTTTGACCAGATCGTCGCGCACCTTACCGTAACGCGCCCCGAATAGCCAACCGATCGACTACGACTACCAACGGTCGGAGCGCATCGTCGGGCCGCTGATCCATGGCTACGACGCAGCCGTGAACAAGCTTCGCGCCGACGGAAGAGAGGAGGAGCCCGCGTCGCCGACCACCCCGCGATCACGCCGGTCGCCGGTCGGCGCGCCGCACACCGCCACGACCTCAAAGAGCTGGGAGAGCAGCTCGACACCGGCCAGGCCGGGTTCATGGTCGTCGGCGTCTCCGACATGGGCGCCAAGGTAGAGCGTGCGATGAAGCGTGCGGCAAAGCTCCAGCAGAAGGAACTCAAAGCCGACACGGAACAGCTCGAGCGCGACGCCGCCGAGGCACAGAGCGCGGACGAGTAGACCGCCGCAGTCTCAAACCGCGCGGTCCAGCTCATAGACTGAGCGCGATGAGCAGCCCGCGACTGGTCCGCGCCTGCGCTACGCTGGGATCCGGCATTCTGGTCTGCGCCGTGTCGCGCTCAGCGGCACGGCCCCGGTGCAGGCGCGGCCGTCGACAGACAAGCTATTTGCGCGTCGGACTATGCGCACGGCCCGTTCAAGGCCGCGCGCACGCTGAGGTTCGGCATCGACCCGGAGCTCGCCGGCAGCGCCGGCAGCACGCAGAACGCCGCCAAGCCCGTCAACGAGACCAAGACGATCGAGGCCTTGGATGCCCTGCGACCGCGCGGCAAACAGCTGGTGCTGCGCGTCAACCGCCTGTTCGAGAGCGCCGGCGAGGCGGGCATCCGCCGCTTTGAGCGGATCATCGGCCGCTACACGCGTGCCGGCTTCGACACCGAGCTACAGGTCCGCTACCACCCGGCGGGCGGCGAGGTCGGCAACATCGCCGCCTGGAAACGGTACGTGCGCCACGTCGTCGACGTGTTCGGGCCCAACCGACATCTGATCGCGATGACGATCACCAACGAGATCAACGTCGCGGTCTCGCCCAACACCTCCGACGGCGCATACCCCGACGCGGAGCAGGCGCTGATCCAGGGAATCATCGCCGCCCACCAGGAGGCCCAGCGCCGCGGCTTCACGCAGCTGCGCTTCGGCTTCACCTACGCGTACTGCTTCAACTCGACGGACGACGCGGCGATGTTCAGCGCCCTTCGGGCCGGGGGCGCGGCGTTCCGCGAGGCGCTCGGATTCGTCGGCGTCGACTACTACCCGGAGCTGACACCGGGCCGCGCGACACCGCTCCCGGCCGCAACGTTGCAGATGCTGGCCAGGGTGCGCCGCGGCTTCATGCCGCTCGCTGACCTCGGCCAAAAGACACCCATCTGGATCACGGAGAGCGGTTACGACACCACTCCCGGCGAGGTCAGCGCCGTCGAGCAGCGGACGGCTCTGACGCAGATCGTCGAGACGATCAGGAGCGCGGCGCGGACCTTCAACGTGACCGATTACCGGTGGTTCAACCTACGCGACAACCTGTCCACCACCACCGCCTTCGGCGAGACGACCGGCCTGCTGACCGACAACTACCGGCGCAAGCCGTCGTTTGCCGCCTATCGAAGCCTGATCAGGCAGTTCGGCGCGCGCGCGCCATGACGTGCGGCGACGAACGCCCGCCGCGCGGAGGAGCGAGTCCCCTCCGCGCAGCGGACGAGCGTCAGGCGTTTAGCAAGGCGCCGAGCCGCTGATCGTGTTGACGGACTGCGGCGAGTTCTGCGTGCTCGTCGTGGTCGTCGTGATCTGGTACGGCCGCTTGCCCTTCAGGCAGCCAACCGAGGCGGTGGAGATGTGGCTCCCCTTGCTCTGCGTGTTGAACACCAGGTGCTCGTACTGGAGCGAGCCCACCGTACCTGCGGCGGGGTAGTTGATCGCGTTCGGAATCGGGACGTTCGACTCGAAGTACTTGCCGACCATCTTGTACGTGCCGGGATACGGCGGCGTGGCGCCGGTCTTCAGCGCTCCATGCAGACACACGTACGTGTTGTTTGTGTAGAAGAAGTACGTGTCCTTGCCCTGGCCGCTGTTCCAGACGTCCAGCCCCGGATCGCAGGCCGCTCCAGGCGCCGAGAAGTCGGTCGCAGGGCCGAGCAACGCGTGGATGTAGCCCTTGGCGACCATCGCCTTCTTGGGGCAGACGTTGTCGTTGTGGGCGGCCGCGATCTTCGCCAAGCTGCAGGTCGCGAAGTCCTTGCCGTCGACCTTCAGGCCGTAGATCTTGACCTTGATGTCGAGCTGGATCGGCGGCCGGAGGCTGCCCGACTGGTTGGACGTCAAATTCAGCGTCCAACCCGTCGCCGCCGGTTTGCTCGATGTGCCGGCTTTGTGGGTCGTGAACGAGAGCGACCCGGAGTAGGGACCGCTGGTGGTGGCGTACGCCGCGCCCGCGGCAGCCAACAAAGCCGCCGCTGCCGTGACGATCACTGCTATCCGTCGCAAATGACTCCTCCTCGTGGAATCTGGGGATGTTTGGGTGTCAGCCTGTCCGTTGGTCCGGTCCTCGGACTCACGGAAGGGCCTTTAGCTGGGGGAAGTTCTGGTTTTGTCCGGTGGTCAGGGTCCCGAGCGGTGCCTGTCCCTTGCACGGCGGCCCGGAAGGATTGGACGTGAAGTAGTACTGCTGCAGTAGCTGCTCCATTGTCAACACCTGTTCGGCCACGGAAGTTGTGGTCGAAGACAGCGAGGGCGACAGCCCGGGCAGCGCGTGGTTGGTGCACAGATAGCTCCCGAACACCGGCAGGCCGCTGCTCAGCTGGCTGTAGCCGCCGGGTTGCAGGTAGGGATTGCTGCGATTGGAGTACGGCCGTGTCTGATACGGCGTCAGCACCTCGGGGTTGATCGGGCTCGAGATCCGCACGTAGTGGCGGTTGCCGTTCCCGACCGTCGCCGGCAGGATGCCCTGGGTCGTCGCGGTGCTGTTGGCGAAGAAGCCGGCCAGCTCGCGCTTGTAATCGTTGATGTAGTCGAGCACCGGCACGACCCCGCCGAGGTAGGGCTTGAGACGGGTCAGCCACGGCACGCTCTCGTTCAAGAACCGCTCCAGCGCCGGGAAGCCCGCCTTCGAGGCGTGCGTCAGCGGCCCGATCGACTCGAGCAGCTCGCGCAGTTCCGGCGCCAGCACGACGGCCGCCTTGAGCGTCGGGTTGAGCGCCAACGCCGCCGGCTTGAGCTCGTCGACCAGCGGCTTGGTGGTGCGCGAGAAGCTCGTCACCTGGTCGATCGTCGCGCGAGTCTGCGAGAGGAAGGCCGGGAACGCCTTGAACGTCGCCGCGAGCTCGGCGTCGCGAGCCGCCGTCGCGGCGAACACCGAGTTGTTGTTGCGAACGAACGCCTGCAGCTCCGACGGCGAGCGGCTGAGCGCGGCGAACACCTGCCCCGTGTCGTGCAGCAGGACGGTGGTGGCGGCGCCTTCGCGTCGCAACACGGCGAGCACTGAGTCGACGTTGACCGCGAACGGGTACAGGTCGGCGAACGCGGCATTGAACTGCTCGCCGCGATTTGTGAGCGCGATCCCGCCCTGCTGCATCCAGGTCTCGAACGCCTGCCGGGTGGTTGGGTCAAAGGTCGAGAAGATCTGGTCGAGCTGCACCGTCGGCGCCACCTGCGCCCGCGGCAGCGTAGCGCCGTCGGGCAGCTTGGGTCCGTTCGGATTGCCGGGCGACAGCTCGACATATGTCTCGCCAAGCAGCGTCTTCTGGCGCAGGATCGCGCGCGTGCCGGCCGGTCGCGGGGCATACTTGTTGTCGATCTGGATCACCGCCCGCTCGAGGCCGGTTCGTTGGTCGAGCGCGACGCTGACCACCCGGCCGACGGTCACCCCGGAGATCGTGACCTGCGCTTGAGGCGCGAGCTCGGCGGCCTGGTCGAACTCGACGCTGAACCGGTAGCCCGCGGGAGCGAACGGGATCGTGCCGCCGAACGAGATCCACAAGAACAGCAGCAGGCCGATGCACGAGACAGTGAACGCGACCATCATCGCGACCGCTGTGTTGCTGGGCCGTTGCTTGCTCATGGGGTCGGGCAGTTCGCTTGGCCGGCGGCCTGCGTCACGCCGGGCAGCTGTGCGACCGCGGGCGCGTTGAGCAGGTCGAGGATCGCGCCCAACGGCGGGCTGCTGGGCTGCAGCTGCTGCTCGAAGTAGCTCAGCTCCCCGCAGGTCCCCATGAACAGGCCCTGGAGCGTCGGGCCGTTGGCGTCCTGGGCCGCGGTCAGGCTGTCCGTGATATGGGCAAGCCAGGAGCCCCAGAACAGGTAGCCCTGCTGCGACCCCTTCGGCTGGTAGGCGAGTTCGTCGAACAACTGGTTCAAGACTCCGATCGATCGCGCCAGCGCGGGTGTCGCCTTCTTCAGATTCACCGCCGCCGGGGCGAGCGTCTTCGCCAGCGGCTGCACGGCGACTGAGAACGGGCGCAGCTCGTTGGCGATCACCGGCGTCGTGTCGCGGAACAGCGGACGCGACGCGGCCAACGCGGGTCCCAGGTTGCGAGCGAACGGCTGTAGCCGCGTGAGCGCGACCGTGCTCGCGTTCGAGAACGCCCGCACCTTGTCGAACGTCTGCGCGGTCTGCGACAGCGTGCCGGGGAACAGCGACAGGGTCGACTCGAGCTGGGCGTCCTCGGCGGAGATCGCCGAGAAGTTGGTGTCCGACGACCTGATCAGCGACGCGAACTGGGTATCGACGCCGCCCAGCGCGTTGATCACTCGCCCGAAGTTGTGGATCGCGCGGCGGATCTCGAGCTGACGGGTCGCCAGCAGACTCGTGAACGTGCGCGTGTCGCGGTCCAACGGCTCAAATCGTTTCAGCGTCCCCCGCAGGTCGGCGACCGCCGTCGGGCTCGGCCCCGGCTGCGTCGACCCCGGATCCCGGAACGCCTGCGCGCCGCCCGACAGCAGCAGGATCAGGTAGTTGCGTGTGTCGGCGTCGAGCGAACCGAGGATCTGTGAGACGTCGACGTCCGGGGTCGTGTTTGCCAGCCCCAGCGTGCCGCCGGCCGGGATCGCGCCGGCGCTCCTGGTTCCCGGGTCGAGCGCCAGGTACATGTCCTTGAGTGGGGTGCGGGGGCGCAGCAGCACGGTCGCGTTGCGATAGATCGGCGCGTACTGCTTGTCGATGTTCATCTTCACGACGGCGTGGCCGTTCTGGAGCGTGATCCCCCCCACCTGGCCGACCGGAACGCCGGCGATCGTCACCGCCTGGCCCTGACCACCGGTGACCGCGGCCGCGGTCGAGAAATCGGCGTTGACGGTGTAGTAGCTCTGGTCGAAGTGGAACGAAGGTTCGTGCTCGAGGATGTAGCCGCTGACGACGACCGCGCCGATCACCAGCGCGACGATCGCGATCATGTCCTTGTAATGGGTGACGATCGCGCGCTTCACGGTCCCGTTCCCGTCGTCGCCGCGTTGAGGTTCACGAGCGGGTTGTCGAAGCACGGAACGTTGCGCTTGATCGGCGGCGGACTGCCCGGGAACGCCGGGCGCGTGCCCAGCGGCGGCAGCACCGCGTTGCCATACAGCGGGCCCTGGGACCCGAGCGCCGCGGTCGCCACCCGGTCGGCCCCGCCTCCGGCGGTCGACCGCAGGTAGCGGCCGTTGCCGTCGAAGTCCTGTGCGGCGCCGGCGAGCCCGACCCCCGACTGGAACAGCTCCTGGTACACCTGAAGCCCGGTCGTCACCGGTGGGTCCTGGATCTTCTCGTTGCCGGCCGGGATCACGTTGTGAACCAGGCAGCGGGCGAGCGAATCGGAGGCGTTGAGCAGCGACTTGGTCGAGTTCAGGCTCGAGGACGTCGCGTCGACCGCCGTGCGCAGGTACGGCAGCAACCCGCCCAGCTCCTGCGGCGAGAGCAGCGCCGTCGATTGCGCCAGCCACGGGAGGCCGGCGACGATCGTCGAGTTGAGCTGCTTGACGCTCGGCAACAGGTCGGCGGCAAATGTCCGGGTCGGACCGAACGAGGCCTGGATCGGCCCCAGCGCGCGGAGCGTCGAATGCAGGAACGGCGGCAGCAGCGAGATCGTCTGGCTGAGGTCCTGCTGGCGCGCCGCCAACGCTCCCATCGTCGAGTCAAACGCGACTATCAGGTGAGACAGGTGGCCTTGCGTGGAGGCCAGCGCTCCGAGCACGCGCGAGGTTCCGGATACGACGCCCGATAGGTCGTGCGGCTGCTCGCCCAGCAATGCCTCGTTGACGATCGTCGAAGCCTTGAAGGCGCCCGCGGCGTACTTCAGCGACTCGTTGAGCGACTGTCCGGCGGTCAGCCCGCGTTGGGTCGGATCCTGGGTAGCGTCCTGCGCGGCGGTCGGCTGTCCGTTGAGCGCCGCTCCGAAGCCCTGCACGAGCGTCTGGAGGTCTGTCCGGACGTTTGACCGCAGCGCCGACAGCACGCGGTCGAGTTGCACCGGGCCGCTGGTGTTGCCGGCGGGTAGGGTCGCGCCCGACGACAGAACCGGCGCGGATGGGGTCCCTGGCGCCAGATCGACGTAGTAGTTGCCCTCCAGGAACAGACGCGGGCGGATGTTGAGCGTCGCGTCGCTGTGGATCGGTAGCCCGTTTGAGTTGATCGTCATCGTCACCACGGCCGCGCTGGTCGAGCCCTGGATGTGGCTGACACTCGACACCGTGCCGACGTTGACCCCGGCGATCCTCACCGGTGAGTCCTGGTGCAGCTGCGTCTCGGCCGTGAACGTCGCCTTCAGCACGAACGGCGCAGAGCCGAACGGGACCGGGCCGCC
Source organism: uncultured Solirubrobacterales bacterium (assembly GCA_963768015.1). Taxonomy (GTDB): domain Bacteria; phylum Actinomycetota; class Thermoleophilia; order Solirubrobacterales; family Solirubrobacteraceae; genus Palsa-465. Next base: position 232,578 of record CAVYGK010000001.1, on the reverse strand, counting down.
GAACACCAGCCAGCAGACTGCGCCGACGAGCACCAGACCGATCACGCCGGCCCAGAGGTTCGAGATGAGGGGGCGGTGGCGCCTCATCCGTTGCTCCGCTTCGTTTTCTCCGTCTTCAGGCCCACGTTCCCCGGCGGATTGCCAAACGACGCGTGCTTGGCCGAGTAGGGCTCGTTGCCGGCGGCGCACTCGGGCGTCTGCCCTGGCGAGTCAGTGTTCGGATACGGGTTGACGTGCAGCGGACCGGAGGTCGCTCCCGCCGGACCGGTGTACGGCCGTTGCGACGGGCTCGACTCGTAGCCCGGGCCATCGGTGATCGCGACCTGGCTGAAGCGCAGCAGACCGCCCTGCGCGACGTGCTCGTTGAGCAGGCTCGCGGTGTTGCGCAAGAACAGCGTGATGTAGTTGCACGACGCCTGAACCGGCGTCAAGAACGCGAGCGGCGACAGCAGGCTCTGCGCGGTCAGCGTCAGGCGGTCGAGTCCGCCCTGGACCGCCGGATTCTGTCCGTAGGTGTACAGGCTGTGCGCCAGCACGACGGTCCGCTGGTCGAGCGCGGCCGTGCCCGGCAGGTTTCGCGTGCCGGCGGCGAACGCCGCCGCAAGTGTCGGCGCGCTCTTGGTGAGGGTCGCCGTGCCCGGACGGAAGTCGTGCAGCAGCTGCGCGGTATCCAGCAGGAACGGCCGGATCACGGGGCCCCCGGCGATCGTGCTCTCGAACGACGGCGGCGTCCGCGAGATCGTCTGCTGCAGGTACGGGACCGCGACGCCGGCCAGCGCGCGGAAGGTCGTGTCCAGATTCCCGAACAGGCTCGCCTGGGTCTGCGCGACGGGGACCAGCGCGGACGAGTACGAGGTCAGGCCGCGGAAGAAGCCGGCGAGGTCGGTGCGCGGGGAGGCGAGGTTCTGCGCCACCGGCGACAAGTCGCCGAGCAGGGGCACGAAGGCGCCGATCGCGCTGTTGAGGTCTGATCCGCGGCCGGCGAGCGCGTCTCCAAAGCCGATCGTCGTGCGCTGGATGCCGGTTTGGGTCGGCGGCGTGAACATTGACAGCACCTGGTCGAAGTCGACCTCGGTGCCGCTTTGGTTCAGCGGCACCGTGGCGCCATCGGGGAACCCGCGCCTCGCGGTGCCGCGGTTGATCTGCAGGTACTTGAGCCCGATGCTGCCCTTGAGCCGGATCGTGAACGTCGAGTTGACCGGCAGCGGCTTGATGGAGTCGTTGAGTTTCAGGTTCATGACGGCGATCGCGCGACCGGACCGCAGCCGCTCCGGGGTGATGCTCGAGACCGTGCCGACCAGCGTCCCGCCCTCCATGTTCACCGCGTCGCCGTGCTGCAGCTCGCTCGCGTCGGCCGTCTGGACATGGAGCGTGTAGTAGGGAACGAACGGCAGCCCGGCGGTTGCGTTGTAGGCGAGCACGACGGCCACGATCGTCACCAGCACCGTCAGCGCACCGATCAGGATCGGGTTTGTCGCCAGACTCGTCTCCCTGCGCCGCCCCGTCACCACTGGCTCCCGGTGAGGAATTTCAAGAGGCCGGGAAGCGTCGAGCTCGGACGCGAAGCAGCCGCGGCTTCTCGTACCGCCCGCGCAACCAGCCGATCGGCGGATCGGACTCCCGCGATCCGCGCGTCCGACACGCTCGCGGCAGCCGCGGTCGCACTGAAGTTCGCCGAGCAACCGACGCCGGGCGACGTCGCATAGTTCGTGCAGTTGGAAACCAGTGGCTCGGCGCGCAGGTAATGGCCGAGGCTGTCGAACCCGTTACCGGCCGCAGCGCCCTGGAACAGGAGGTTCATCAGCTGCTCGATCCCCCCGGTCTGCTCGATACTCGCGGTCAGCTGATCGAGCAGGCTCGCCGACGGTGCGGCGGACGAACCGAGCTTCTTGAGGCGCTGCGCAAGCGGCAGCGTCGCGACCAGATCAGGCTGCTCCTCGCGCGCCGAGGCACCGAGCTCGATCAGCGCCGTCCGCGCCTTGCTCGCAAACGGGGTGAGGTTGGCGAACTGCCGGCCGAGCGCCCCGGCGCTCTGCCCGAGGCTGTTCATCAGCGGCGTGCCCTGGTCGGCGAGCTGCCCCAGGTCGGCCATCAGCGGACGCAGCTGACGCAAGAACGACGGGAACAGCTTGAACGTCTTCGAGATGTCGGCGGCCCGCGCGGCGCTTGCGACCGCAGTGGTGTTGGCCTGCGTCACGAACCCCGCCAGCTGCTGGCGCTCGCGCGCGAGCGGCTTCAGGACCGTGTCGGAGTCAGTCGAGAGCTGCGCGAGCTCGTGGTCCTGGCGCACGAGGATCTGCAGCACCCGATCGGTGTTGCCGAGCGCCGGGTTGGCGCGGCGGATCACGGCGTTGAGGTCCGAACCTCTCGCGGCGAGCCCGGTCCCGAACTCGTCGATCAGCACCGCGAGCGCCTGACGCACGGGCTCTGTCGAGATGTCCTGCGCGATGTCGAAGTCGATCGGCGAGCTCGTCTGCGTGACCGGCAGGTAGTGGCTGCCGGATCCCGGGCCGCGGGTGATCTTCGACAGTGGGGCCGCGTTCGAGGTGCCGGGATTGCAGTCGACGTACTCCTCGCCGATCAGCGACTGGGGGCGGATCGCGCAGCTGGCGTTGGCGTAGAAGGGGGAGAAGTTCTGGTCGGTGATTGCCAGCGTGACCGCGGCCTGCTTGCCCGAGGTCACGCCGAGTGACTGGATCGTGCCGACGTTGGCGCCGGCGACGCGGACGTCCTCGCCCTGGACGGCAAACGACGCGTCGTCGAAGATCGCGCGAACCAGATACGCCGGATGGCCGTAACCGGAGAACCCGGTCGTGACCACGAACGTGGCGACGACGGCGACCAGCACGGCGCAGATCAGGGCGACGCGTTTCATGGGCCAGGCGGCACGGAGCTGGTCGAGCAGCCGCTGACCGACTGCGGGGCGGAGCCATCGGGAGCTGGTTGCACCGCGCCGCCGGGACAGCGGTTGCGCACGGCGTGGAGGCCCTGGTAGCGCTGCGACGGGAACTGCATCGTCAGCTGATCGGCACTGTTGATCGTGAACGGGAACAGGTCGGGCTGGATCCGCACGTAGTGGCCGTTCGCGTCGTAGTAGGCACCGGCCTGGCCGAAGTCCGAGAGCGCGGCGACCACGTCCGGGGTGTACTCGCGCAGGTAATCGAGCTGCGCCTGGGAGTCGTTCATCTCCTCGATCAGGCGCGGGAAAGTGGCGGCCGCGACCGCGGCGAGCGACGGCGACTGCTGCGCCAGTGAGGTCAGGTCGCCGGTGCCGGCGGGGTTGTGAATCAGCTGGTCCAGCTCGGCGACGGTGGGAATCGCGACATTGGTGAGCACGCCGAGTTTGGTCGCGAACTCCGGCAGCTGGCGGACCGCCGGCTTGGAGGCGGCGACCAGTGGGTTCAGGTCGTCGAGCGTCGTGTCTAGGCCCGCGAGGGTCGTGGTCGATCGGCGCAGCGTGGGCGGGAACAGCGACAGCGCCGTCTCCAGAGCCTGGCTCTGGCGAGCGATCGCCCCGGTCGCCGTGGCGGTGTTCGAGATCAGCTGCGTGAGCTGCTGGCTCTTTGACGCAAGCTGCTCCATCGCCTGGGCGCCGCTGGCGATCAGGTTGTCGAACTGCGGCTGATCGCGCGTCAGCTCGGCGGTCACCTGGCTCGTGCTCTGCAGCCCGGGCGCGAGGTATTCGAGCGCCTGGTTGGCGAGCTCACCGCGGCCGTTCAGCGAAGCCGCTTCGCCGCGGATCAGGTTCCTCAGCCCCGCTCGCGTGAGCGGATCGAGCGTGTCGAACACCTCGTCGAGGGCGACCTCGGAGTACGTGTGGGTCTCGTCGATCACGCCGCCGCTCTGGATCGGCGGCGCGCTGCTCGGGCCCGGCTCGAGCTCGACGTACTTGCTCGCGATCCCCGACAGCGAGTCCTCGTAGATCCTCGCCACCGTCCCCTGATGCAGCGGCGCCGCATCCGAATCGAGCGACATCGTCACCTCGGCTTCGCCGCTGTTCGTCAGCCCGATCGAGTCCACGGTGCCGACGTTCGCCGGGCCCATCAGCACGACGTTTCCCGTCACCAGCCCGCTGGCGTTCTGGAAATCAGCGTGGATCGTGTAGCTCGATTGGTTTTCGAGCACGATCAGTGCGACCGCCACCAACGCCAGGATCAGGGCGCCCGCGGCCGCGAAGCGGCCCGCGGCGCTGATGCCCGCGCCGCTTCCACGCCTGGTGGGCTCGGTCTGCGAGTTCGTTCCCAAAGGTGGCTCAGCGCCTCCTGCGCGTGCTCAAACTTCTGGTCCTCAAATCCCTCGTCGGTAGGCGCGAGCGCCTGCAAAATCGGCCGCGGACTGTACTCGCGCGTGCTGCGCAATGTCGCACATCGGCGCCCACCGGCGCCAGTGTTTTAGACCATGATCTTGCCGCCGGCGATATCGAGCGTCACGCCGGTGATCCAGGAAGAGGCATCGGAGGCGAGAAACAGGGTGGCCGCGGCGACGTCGTCGGGCTGGCCGATACGCCCGAGGGGGAACGAACTTGCGAGCTGCTGGCGCTGTTCGGGAGTCGTCCAGGTGCGGATCCGTTCGTTCTCGATCGCCGACGGAGCAAGACAGTTGACCCGGATCCCGCGCGGACCGATCTCGTTCGCCAGATGGCGGCTGAACGCGATCACGCCCGCCTTCGCCGCCGCGTAGGCGGCGTTGGACTGGGCGGCCTGCCGCGCGGCCGACGACGCCATCGTGATGATCGACCCGCGGCCGCACTCGATCATCGGCGACAGCAAGGCGCTGATCGTCAGAAAGGTCGAGGTCAGATCGGACTCGACCACCGCTCGCCAGTGGGCGGCGGTCTCGTCGACGGTCGCGACGGGCATGCCGCTGCCGCCGGCAAACGCGGCGAGGATGTCCGGCGGTCCGAGCTGCGCGCTGACCTCGCGGGCGAGGCGGTCCAGCTCGGCCTCGAGCGTGCAGTCGGCCCTGACTGCGATCGCGTCGCCGCCCTCGACGCGGATGCTTTCGACGACAGCATTGAGCGCCTGCTCGTCGCGCGCGACGACGGCCACCCTGGTTCCGTTGGCCGCCAGCGCCCGCGCGGTCGCGGCTCCGATTCCGCGCGAGCCGCCGGTCACCACCGCGACCTTGCCGGCTAGGTCTGGATACGTGGGCACGGCTGCGGTCATCGGCTCCGGCTCGGGGGTGCGGCGGTCATCGAGTCTGGCCGGTCGCGAACGGCGGGGGTCCTCCAATTGAGCTCAGGTGCAGGCCGGCGAGGCGCCACCCCGAGCCGTCACGGACGGCGATTTGCGTGGCGCGAAACTCGCCGTTGACCGGATTGCCCTTGAAATCGGCCTCCTGGATGTAGCGCCCGATGGTCACCGCGACGCCGTCGTAGACGCGCGTGACGGTGTCCTCGAACGCCAGCGCGTGGGTCGCCAAATCGCCTGCGCGATAGCGGTCGAGCCACTGCTGCTTGTCGAGCACGAAGCCGACTGGTCCAACGAGCATGAAGTCGTCGGTGGCGAGCTTGTCGAGTTGCGTCACGTCGCCGTCGACCTCGCTCTGCGTCCAGCGGCGGTCGAGGTCGCGGAGCTGATCCTGGGTGGTGGTGGGGGTCACGAGTCCTCCCTTCCGGAGTTCGGCACGAGCCCGGTTGGCGGGCGGTGTTGCGGTTCTGGCGAAAGATTAGATATCAAAGGATCAGATGTCAAACGCTTTGGGGTCGATGGCTACTGATAGCCTGGTGCGTCGTGCGGCCGCCCTTTGTGCCGATCGGACTGCAGCTCGCCAGCGCGGCGCGAGTCGTCGGCCGCGCGTTCGACGACGCGCTCGCCGAGGCGGGCGGCTCGCTGCCCGTCTGGCTCGTGCTGCTGAACGTCAAGATCCATCCGGCGGCCACCCAGCGCCAACTGGCGCAGGCGGTGGGGATCCGCGAGGCGACCCTTACCCACCACCTCAACGCGATGGAGGCCAGGGGTCTGCTGACCCGTCGGCGCGACCCGGCAAACCGCCGCGTCCACGTGGTCGAATTGACCGAAGCGGGGGAGGATGCGTTCCTGCGCCTCCGCGACGCGGCGATCGCGTTCAACCAGCGGCTGTCCCGTGGCGTGGACGCGGACGAGCTGGGTCAACTCGAAGACCTGCTCAGCCGGCTTGTGGCCAACGTTGGGCCGACGAACGATGAGTCGGCGCCGTTCGCCGGGCTGATCGAGTGAAACCGCCCCGCCGCCGAGCCCCGCGGCATCGGTTGACAGATTAGTACGGTCGTACCAGTCGGCCACATCTTCGACTCGATCACCGAGTTCTTGGAAGCGCGTCTGAAAGGAATCAACCCCGAGCGCTTCGTGGCCTCATACATCACCGCGTGGGTCGATTACTACCGCTCTCGACCGCAGCTACATGCTTCGATTGCCGAGATCTGGCTCGCTACCGGAATGAGTCCGGCAAGCGGCACTTTGGGACCGACGCGGTTAGCCGGCGAGCTCGCGGCCGTCCAGCAGGCGCTCGCCTCGGGCCGGCGATCGCTCGCTGGGGAGCTTTTCGCCACGCGTGATGGCCGTGTCCCACTCGTCTGTAGCCGGACATTCCGCTGAGTACAAAACAACCTGACGTCAGCGCTTTGTAAGCCGCAATCCCGGGCCTTGGATTCGCGTCGTAGCTGAGCCGTACGCTTACCGCGGCATGTCCACGTGTCCGAGCTGCGGGCAGGAGAACCCCGACGGGGCGCGCTTCTGCAACGCCTGCGGCGCCCCGCTCGCCGGCGGTGAAGCCCGCGCGAGAGGAACGCAGGATCGTCACGGTTCTGTTCGCCGACATGGCGGGCTTCACTGCGCGCGCCGAGCGCCTGGACCCGGAGGACGTGCGCGCGATTCTCAGCCCCTACTACGCGAGGCTGAGCGCCGAGATCGAGGCGTTCGGCGGGACCGTCGAGAAGTTCATCGGCGACGCGGTGGTAGCGATCTTCGGCGCCCCAGTCGCCCACGGGGACGACGCCGAGCGCGCGGTGCGGGCGGCGCTCGCGGTCTGCGATGCGGTTGCCGATTTGAACGTGGCCGACGCGCAGCTCGCCCTCGAGGTGCGAGTTGCGGTCAACACCGGCGAAGCGATCGTCGCGGTGAACCGCGCCGAGCTGCGCGAGGGCATGGTCGCCGGCGATGTGATCAACACCGCTTCCCGGATCCAGACCGCCGCACCGACGAATGGGATCCTGGTCGGCGAGGAGACCTACCGCGCCACCCGGGGGCTGTTCGAGTACCGGGCGGTCGAGCCCCTGATTGCAAAGGGCAAACGTGACCCGGTCCGCGTGTGGTTGGCGATCAGCGCGAAGACGAGCCCCGGGGAGCGCGAGGTGAGTAGGTCGCCGATGCTCGGCAGGATTCACGAGATCGCGGCATTGCACCGTGTGTTTGGAGGCGTCGTCACCGAGCGGCGCGCGCACCTGGCGACCGTGCTCGGGGAGGCTGGAATCGGCAAGACCCGGCTGGCCACGGAATTTGCCCTCCAGCTCGAACAGCTGGGCGTCCGGGTCCTCCGCGGGCGAGCGTCGCCGTATGGGTCCAGCAGTCCATATGGACCGTTCGCGCAACAGGTCAAACAGTTCGCCGGCATCTTCGCGAGCGACGACCTGGCCGCCGGGCAGCACAAGCTGCGAGCAGCGCTTGCCCAGGTCGTCGGGCCTGGTCAGGTCGCGGAGATCGCTCCGGATCTTGAGCTCCTGATCGGGCTCGGCGGCGGCCGAGAGGTGGCTGACCGCCAGGTCCTGTTCCTGGCGGCGAGACGCTTTGCGCAGGCGCTGGCGCAGCGCCGGCAAACGCTGCTTGTGTTCGAAGACCTGCAATGGGCCGACACCGGAACGCTCGATCTGGTAGAAGTTCTCGCGTCTCGCGTTCGCGATGCACCGCTGCTGCTGCTGGCGCTCGCGCGGCCGGACCTACTCCTGCTCCGTCCCGCCTGGGGCGGTGGTCTGCTCGCCTCGACGACGCTGTCGCTCGAAGCACTTGCCCCCGCCGATGCGACGCGAGCTCGCCAGGCGGCTGCTCCATCGCGCCTCTGACCATCAGCGGGTCCTGGTGGTCGAGACCGCCGAAGGCAATCCACTGTTCATCGAGGAGCTCGCCGCCGCAGCGCTCGAACGTCCAGCTTCAGCGGGTCAGCACCTGCCGACGACGATCCGCGACCTGGTCTCGGCGCGCCTCGATGCGCTGCCCCCCGAGGAGCGCACGGTGCTGCTCGACGCCGCGATCGTCGGCAAGGTCTTCTGGCGCGGTGCGCTCGAGCGGATGCGCGAGAACGGGCTCGTGCTGTTCGAGGCGCTCGACTCACTCGAGGGACGAGATCTGATCAGGCAAGAGGCACGGTCATGGATCGAGCGCGACGACCAGTTCACCTTCAAGTACGCGCTGATCAGAGACGTCGCATACGCGACGCTGCCGCGTGCCCGGCGAAACACCTGCACGCGGTCGTCGCCCAGTTCCTCGAGGAGTCGACGCGCGGCGCAGCCGCCACCGCAACGGCGCTCGCGCTGCACTGGCGAGAGGCTGGGGACCGGCAACGAGCGCTCGAGTACCTGCTGCTGGCCGCCGACCAGGCCGGTCGAGGTTGGGCCAAGGACGAGGCCGCGGCGCTCTACGGTGAGGCGGTCGAGCTATGCGACGACCCGGAGCTCCGCAGGGAACTCACTCGCAAGCAGGCATTGGCGTGGGTCGCGTTCCAGCACGTCGAGGACGTCCGCCACCGAGCGCCGGCCGACCTGACAGATGTCACCTAGCTTCAGCCTGGGAAGTCTGCGGGCGTGACGTCACCGGCGATCTCGGAGACCTGCAGCACCTCATGGTCGCCGAGCTCGCCGGCGTGTCGCATGATCTGGTTCGCGCTCTCCGCTTCATAGACGCAGAACGTACGAACGAGGCCGTCCTCGCCGATCGTCACGTGGCTGTGCTCCCAGACGATGTCTGGATACCGCTCCTCGGCGATCACCCGCGAGCGTCGGCCGACGACGTTCATCTGCTCCTGGCCGACGCTGAACTGTCGCTCCACCAAATATCTCGGCATGGTCCCTCCTAGTGCCCGCGACAAGCCTACGTCGGGCCGGATCGTCATTCAAGCCGCACTGAGTCGTCACCGCCCCCGCGTGGGAGCATTGTCGGCGTGGGGCACGTCGCTGTTTCTCACCTTACTTACGCCCATCCGGGCGGAGAGCTTCTGTTCTCGGACGTCTCGTTCCGCATCTCGCCGGGCCAGCACGTCGGCCTCGTCGGGGCGAACGGGGTCGGGAAGAGCACGCTGCTCAGGATCCTGGCCGGCGAGCTGAGTCCGGACGAGGGCGAGGTCTCGCTCGGCGGGCTCGTTGGGTATATGTCCCAGGACATCGGGGTCGCCGACGACACGCGCAGCGTCCGCGGGCTGCTGCTGTCGCTGGCGCCGCTCTCCGTTCGGCTCGCAGGCGAGCGGGTCTCGCGCTACGAGGCCGACCTCGACGCGGGCGACGAGACTGCCGGAATCAAGCTCGGCGCGGCGATCGGGGATTGGTCGGCGCTCGGCGGCTTTGAGCTCGAGGGCCAGTGGGACGCGGCATGTCGGCGGATCGTGCGGGCGCCGTTCGCCGAGCTAGCCGAGCGCGCGGCGATCACGCTGTCCGGCGGGGAGCGCAAGCAACTGGTGCTCGAAGTCCTGTTCTCGTCGGACGCCGACGTGCTGCTGCTCGACGAGCCCGACAACTTCCTCGACGTGCCGGCAAAACTCGCGCTGGAGCAGCGGATCCGCGAGTCCAAGAAGACGGTCTTGCTGATCTCCCACGATCGCGAGGTGCTCGCCGGCGCCGTCAGCTCGATCGTGACGCTCGAAGGCGATGGGGCCTGGGTGCACGGCGGCTCGTATCGGACCTACCCGGATGCGCGGGAGGACCGACAGCGGCGGCTGGGCGATGCGGTCAAGCGCTGGCGCGACGAGGAGCGACGGCTCTACCAGCTGATGAAGACCTTCAAGGAGCGCGCCCGCTATTCGAGTGACTGGACCAAGAGGGCCAACGCCGCCGAGACCCGCTGGCGCCGCTTCAAGGATGCCGGGCCACCGCCCGCGCCGGTCGTCGACCGCTCGATCACGGTCCGGATGCGCGGTGGTGACTCGGCGCGAAGGGTTCTGGACCTGCGCTCGATCGGCATCGATGGTCTCGTGTCGCCGTTCTCGGAGGAGATCCATTTCGGCGAGCGCGTCGCGATGATCGGTCCAAACGGCTCCGGCAAGAGCGAGCTGATGCGGGTGCTGGCCGGCGAACGCGAGCCCGACTTCGGCGAGCTCGTCGTCGGTCCACGGGTTTCGACCGGCTACTTCACCCAGCTCCAGACGCGCGGCGACCTCGCGCGCCGAGTCGTGATCGACGTGATCCTGGAGCGCGTCCGGGGCGGGGGCGTCCAGGCCGCGATGGCGGCGCTGGCTCGCTACGGGCTCGCGCCCGCCGCCCAGCGTTCCTACGACGTTCTCAGCGGTGGCGAGAAGGCGCGGCTCGAGGTGCTGGTGCTCGAACTCGAGGGTCACAACCTGCTGCTGCTCGACGAGCCGACCGACAACCTCGACATCGACTCATCGGAGGCGCTCGAGCACGCGCTCGAAAGCTTTCAAGGGACGGTCGTCGCGGTCTCGCACGACCGCGCCTTCCTGCGGACCATGGACAGGTTCCTGATGGTGCTCCACGACGGCGTGGTCCTCTCGCTGCCCGCGTATGACTCGGCGCTCGAAGCGCTGATGAACCCGACGGCGGCCAGCGAGGTGCGGCTCGCGAAGATCCTCTGATGCGAATGCGCCCACCCATCCAGGCCGACGACGAGGCGGTGCTGGCGGTGCTGGTCGCGCGCGACACCGTCGATTTCGGCGCGCCGGATTACACCCTCGAAGATCTGCGCGACGAGTGGCGCGCGACCGAGTTCGACCTCGCCGCCGATGCGGTCGTCGCCGAGTCCGCCGACCGCCGCCTGGTCGGCTACGCGATCTGCCACGACCCCGGGACGCTCGCCGTCGTCGCTCCGGACGCGGAGGGGCAGGGGGTAGGCGCGCGGTTGCTCGAGTGGAGTGAGCGGCACGATCGTATGCACTGCCTGCGTCACCACCGCCAGTGGATCGCGCACAGCAACGCCCGCGCGCGCGAGCTTCTGACGAGCGCCGGATACGAGTACGAGCGTTCGTACTGGCGTATGTCCCGGGACCTCGGCGGCTTGACACGCTGCGAACTCGGGGCGCCGTTCGCGCTCAGGCCGCTCGATGTCGAGCGCGACGCCGTCGCACTGCACGAGTGCAGCGGGGCCAGCTTCGCCGCCAACGCCGACTACCGGCCTGAATCGCTGACCGCGTTCCGCGAGGAGCACCTCGACGCCCACGACCTGGCGCCCGAGCTCAGCCTGATCGCCGAACGCGACGGCCGCATGATCGGCTTCCTCCTCGCGCGCCGCTGGCAGGACGAAGCCGTCGGCTACGTCGACCTGCTCGGCGTCGCGCCGGCCCACCAACGTCGAGGCATCGGGAGCGCGATGCTGCTGACGGCGTTCGGCCTGTTCGCGGACGCCGGCCTGCGATCGGCTCAGCTCGGCGTAGCGTCCGACAACCCGCGCGCGCTGCGGCTCTATGAGCGGGCCGGCATGTCGCCGCGCTTTCAGGGGGACACGTACGAGCGCGCGGTCCTCCTCTAGCGGGGAGCACCGCTAGTGTCTGCGTATGGCGTGCGTCTGTGTCCGCGGCCCGCTGAAGAAGCTCGCTGCCGGTCGCGCTGAACACGAGCTTTCCGGCGCGACCGTGGTCGAGTTGCTGCGTGCACTTGAGCGCGATCACCCCGCGATGGCCGGCTGGGTGCTGGACGAGCGAGGTCTGATCAGGCCGCATATCAACGTGTTCGTCAACGGCGAGCGCGGGCGCGAGGCCACGGCGGTGCGCACTGAAGACCGAGTTGAAGTTCTACCCGCGATCTCGGGGGGGATGACCGTATGACTGAGCTGCTGGTTGGCACCAAGAAGGGACTGTTCGTGCTGGACGGGGACCCGGTCGACGGGTTTGAGGTGAAGGCGCGGGCATTCGCCGGGGAGCCGGTCGACTACGCGGTCCGCGACCCGCGCTCGGGCCGCCTGCTCGCGACGACGACGTCGCCGTTTTACGGGCCGAAGATCTGGTACGCGGACGATCCCGAGGGCGAGTGGTCACAGGCCGAGGGGGTCGAGATGCCCCAGGGCGGCTCCGACGCACTCGTGCGGATCTGGGTGATCGCCCCCGGTGAGGGCGAGGACACGCTCTATGCGGGCGGCGACCCCGGGGTGCTGTTCGAGAGTCGTGACGGCGGTCTGAGCTGGGAGCTCAATCAGCCGCTTCTGGAGCACCGCGTGAGAGAGGACTGGCAGCCGGGCGGGGGCGGACTGTGCCTGCACTCGATCGTCACCTGGCCCGGAGAGCCGGCCAAGCTGACCGTCGGCGTGTCGGCCGCCGGCGTCTGGCACACCCAAGACGGCGGCGAGTCGTGGCGTCGCGGCAACGTTGGCCTGAGCCCGGACTACCTGCCCGAGGATGCGCCCGAGAACTCGCCCCTGTGCGTGCACCACATCGAGCGGGCCGAGCAACGGCCCGAGCGACTGTTCCTGCAGTTCCACGGCGGCGTCTATCGCTCCGACGACGCAGGCGAGACCTGGGCCGACATCGGCGCCGGCCTGCCGTCGGACTTCGGCTTTCCCCTGGTCGTCGATCCGGCCGATCCAGATAGCGCGTTCGTGATCCCGCTGGTGGCCGACACCGACAGGGTGACCCCCGGCGGCCGCGCGCGCGTCTACGAAACCCGCGACGCCGGCCAAACGTGGACCCCGCGCGGCGAGGGGCTGCCGCAGGCCCACGCGTACCTGACAGTGCTGCGTCATGCGTTCGACACCGCGAGCGGAGGCGACGGGCTACAGCTGTACTTCGGCGCGACCTCGGGCGAGGTGTTCGGATCCGGGGACGCGGGCGCGAGCTGGTCGACGGTCGCCGCGCGGCTGCCGCCGGTCTACTCGATCGCGGCGGGCTAACCGAGACGCTGGCGCCTCAGGACTCGGGCGGCAACGGCGACTGTTCGTGGTGGCGGCGGAAGAGCCCTCCGACCTTCTGCGCCTCGTGCTCGACAGACGCGAGTGGGCCCAGCACCGCAACCAGCTCTTGCATCGTGTCGGTCAGGCGATCGACCGAAGCGCGTAGCGGATCGACGGACGTCGCGAGCGACTCGATCACCTCAACGTGCTTCTCGATCGACGACGTCGCGTGTTCAATCGCGTCAACGGCACCGAGCATGTTCTTCTCGATGTCGTGGGTATCACGCACGGTGTCGGCGACCTGCTCGGCGACCTCCTCGCCGGTCATCCCGAGCACCCACCTGATCGGACGGGTAACGAAGTCGAGCATCGTCCACCAAGCCTACCCGGCAGACGCGAGAAATTGCTGGCCCCGGGTCCCGCGGCGAGCGACCAGCGACCGATGAGTCCCCGCCTTGGCCGGGGTCTTAGCTTCTGTAATCCACCCAAACCGGAGGTTCAGCAATGACCACCAAGACGGAGAGCGGGATCGGCACCATCAGTCTGGTCGTCGTCGCGTCGAGTGACCAGGATCGCTCGATCGACTTCTACGTCGACAATCTGGGCTTCGAGAAGCGGACCGACATCCCGTTCGGCGGCAGCTACCGCTGGGTCGAGGTCTACCCGCCGGTTGGAACCACCGGCATCGCGCTCGCTCCGCCTCAACGCGAGGAGCAGGTCGGAGTCGAGACTGGGATCACGCTGACGACCGAGGACATCGACGCGACCCACGAGCACCTCAAGTCGCACGGCGTCGACGTCGATTCCGAGGTCGCGCGGATGGGCGATCCCGTCCCGCCGATGTTCTGGTTCCGCGATCCGGACGGCAACAGCCTGCTGATCGTCGAGCAGCAGGGCTGAAAACCCGCCCGGCAGGCAGTCCGGCCCGCGCAGTCACTCGGCACGCGCGGGCCGCTCGCCACGCAGACACCCCGGCCCGCGCAGTCACTCGGCACGCCCGGGCCGCTCGCCACGCAGACACCCCGGCCCGCGCCCGTCAGTAGACACGCGCGGGCCGGATCAGGTCATGATGGGTGCTGCCGATGGCCGACCTGGCTGACCTGACCTTCGCGCAGCTGACAGAGAGCCTCGCGTCGGCGGCGCCGACGCCGGGCGCTGGGCCGAGCCTCGCCTGTACGTGCGCGATCGCGGCTGCGCTGGTCGAGATGGTGACCGCGGTCGCGCTGAAGAAGGAGCCGCCCGACCCGGCGGCCCTCCAGGCAACACACGATCGCGCTAAGACGCTTCGCTCCCGCGCCTTATCGCTCGCGGACGAGGATGCGCGCGCGTACGCCAACGTGCTCGCGGAGCAGCGACGCCGCGACGTGCCCGGTTATCCCCAGCCGCCTGCGCCAGGCGCTAAAAGACGCGGCCGATCCGATCGTGGCGATCATCGACGCGGCCGCCGAGCTCGCGATGCTTGGCGCCGAAGCTGCCGCGCAGGCCCGCGGCGGGGTCCGCGGCGAGGCAATTACCGCCGTGATGCTGGCCGCCGCAGTCGCGCAGGCCGGCGTGCCGTTGGTTGAGCTAAATCTCGCGGGCGCCCCGGGCGACCCACGGCTAGACCGCGTCAGGAGCGCCGCGCTGCGGGCCCAGGCGGCCTGTGATCAATGCGGCCCCCGCGCGTAGTCTTGGTGAATGACGGCTCGGCTGAGGTGGGCGTTTCTCGGCGCATGCGTGGTCGCCGCGCTGGCTGCGCCGGTGACGGCGGCGCTCAGCCCGGCGAGCAATAAGCGCGCCGCGGCGCGCGACGCCCAGACGCTGCTGGCGCGGCTTCAGCTGCCGGCTGGCGCGAGTCGTTCGGAAGCCGAGCCCAGCGGCGACGGCGGCCACCTGAAGCCGACGCCGTCGCTCAACGCGACTTCGGCCCGCAGCGACGATCACGCGTGGTGGCTCGTCCCGGGCAGCCCAGATGCCGCCGTGGCATTCATCAAATCGCACCCGCCCTCGGGATCGACGCTGGACGGAACCGGGGCCATGTACGCGGGCGGCACGCTGGTCGATCAGAGCGCAGATTTCGCCTGGCCGGCGATTCCGCGCGTGCTGGGCGAGCGCGAGCTGGCGGTAACGGTCATGGCGCTGGCCGACGGGGAGACGGGCTTGCTCGCGCAGTCACAATCAAACTGGATCGTGCCGCGGCCACGGACGGAGCGGATCCCAGCGGCGACGCACGAGATCGACATCTCGAGCGCGCTGGTGAACGGACCGACGACAGTCGCGCTGAGCGTTACAGGCGAGGCCAAAGTCCGGTCAATCGTGGCACTGCTGGACTCGATGCCGATCGTGCAGCCGGCGGTCTACCACTGCCCCGCACTGATCGGCACCGGCGCGCGGCTGATCGGCCTCGACTTCAGAGCCGCGACCGGCGGCGAGCTGCTCGCGCGGGCGACATATGTCGCGTATCGCGGTCTGGCCTACTCGAGTGGCCCTTGCAACCCGATCGAGCTGATGATCGGCGCCGACCGCGAGAAGCCATTGCTCGGCGGCGATTTCCTGAGGCGGATCCAGCGCGTGCTCGGCGTGAGTCTGCTCGGCTGAACGTTGCCGCTGCGCAATCGCGTCACGCCGCTCGGAGAGCTGATCGCCGATCCGGCGCGCGGGTTGGTGTACGGCAACCGTGGCTGTCTGCACGACGCAAATGGCCGGATCCGCCGCGGCTACAACACTAAGCGGTGGATCGCGTGCCGGCTTCGTTTCCGCGGCTGGCACCGGTCGCCGCTGATGGCGCCCGGCCGCTTCACGGAGCTGTTCTTTCTCGACGAGGCGACCGCGATGGCCGCCGGCCACCGCCCGTGCGCGCTCTGCCGGCGTGAGGATTACGACCGGCTGTCGGCGGTCTGGCGCGAGCTCCACCCCGGCCAGCACGGCGCGGATGCGATTGACTCCCAGCTGCACGACGAGCGTCTCGACCTTGCCACCCGCTCGCGCCGGTACCACCGCGCCGACCTCGATCAGCTCCCCGATGGGGCGTTCGTGCTCGAAGATGGTGTGCCGTCGATGGTGCTCGGGTCTGAGCTGCTGGCGTGGAGCCCGGCCGGTTACACGACGCGGCGTCCGCGCCCCCGGCGCGTCGCGGCGACGCTGATCACGCCGCCCTCACTGGTCGAATTGCTGCGCTCCGACTGGCGGCCGGTGGTGCCGCTGCTGCATCCGTCCGCCGCTCAATGACCGCCGGGCCGCCCGCTCGCCGGCGGCCACGGGTGTAGCGGCTTGCCGATCTCCCACTGGTGCCCGAACGGATCCACGATCCGGCCGAGCAACCAGCCGTGTTCCTCGGCGACCGGGAAGACCTCGGTCGCCCCGGCCTCGATCGCGCGGGCCGCCGCCGCGCGCGGATCGTCGACCAGCAGCAGGATCCGCGTCGTCGTCCCCGACAGAGTCTCGGGGCTGTTGTGGAAGTGCTCAGGCGACTCGTCCGAGACCCAGAACGTGGCGCCGTCGACCGACAGCTCTGAGACGACCGCCTCGTGCTCGTCGGTGCCTCCGACCCGGTACACCTCGACGGCCCCGAATGCCCGCGTGTAGAACTCGACCGCGGCGCGGCCACGCCTGACCGACAGCTGCGGCGACACTTGCGTCTGCATTAGTTCGCCGCGAATTCGACGAGCAGCTCGAACTGCTCGTCGCTCAGCTCGATCGCGGCGGCCGCCATGTTCTCCTCCAGGTGGGCGACCGACGCCGTGCCCGGGATCGGCAGCATCACCGGCGAACGCTTCAGCAGCCAGGCGAGCGCCAACTGCGACGGCGTCGCATCGAGCTCCTGGCTGAGCGCGGCCAGCGGACCGTCGGGTTTCGTCAGCCCGCCGGTCGCGAGCGGGAACCAGGGGATGAATGCGATCCCCTGTTGCTCACAGTGGTCCAGCAGCGGTTCGGCGGTTCGCTTGCTGAGGTTGTAGCGGTTCTGAACGGACGCGATCTCGGCGATCTGGCGCGCCTCCTCGAGCTGCTCGACGTCGACCTCGGAGAGGCCGATGTGGATCAGCTCCTCGGAAACGAACGGACCGTAGGAATCGGCCGTGTCGATCAGCGTGACGCCGAGCTCGACCGCCCGTTGCAGGACTCCGATCGCCTCGTCGGGATCCTTCGGGTCGCCCCACACGCCCGGGCCGGTTAGCTGCATCGCGCCGTAGCCGAGCCGGTTGACTGGCGTCGTGCCGCCGATCTCGAAGCTTCCGGAGTGAGCGGCGATCGATGTGCTCATGTTCGCTGGTCTCCTTTCCTGGATCGTTTGAGGGCGGCTACCCGGTGACACGGTGCCAGACTCAGAGCTCTTGGATCGAGACCTCGATTGGCAGGGCTGCTTCAACGTCCGCGATCTCGGTGGCTTCGAAACGGCGGACGGCGCCGTCACGCGGTCGGGAGCCGCGGTCCGCGCCGATTCGTTGCACAAACTGACGCCGCGCGGGTGGTATGAGCTGGTCCGCTACGGCGTACGGACCGTAATCGACCTCCGCAACCCGTTCGAGCTCGAAGCAGACCTCGCGCCGCGCCCGGACGCGCTGTCCACCAGTCACCTGCCGCTCGACGGGCGCGAAGACACTCAATTCTGGTCTCTGCCGGCCCGCGTTCCCCAGTTCGGGACCCCGCTGTACTACCGGGCCCATCTCGAGCGGATGCCCGAGCGCAGCGGTGCCGTGCTGCGTGCGATCGCGCACGCGCCGCCGGGCGGCGTGGCCTTCCATTGTGTCGGCGGTCGCGACCGCACCGGGCAGATCGCAATCCTGCTGCTCGCCCTGGTCGGGGCCGAGCCCGATGCGATCGTCGCCGACTACGAACGCACCGACGAGCTACTCGCCCGACGCCCTGAGCCGAACTTGAGTGCCCGGGCGGCGGCGTACCTCGCTGAGCAGCAGACGAGCACCGGCGCAGAGATCGTGTCGCTGATCGAGTGGCCGGGTCTATGGCCCGCGCTCGAGGCCGGCGGCCTCACGCCGGCCGACACGCGCGCGCTGCGAGCTCGCCTGACGGATCAGTAGTCGTAGAAGCCTTTGCCGGCCTTGCGGCCGTGATGGCCGGATACGACCATCCGCTTGAGCAGCGGCGGCGGCGCGTACTCGGGCCGTTTGAACTCCTCATACAGCGAGTCACAGACCGCGTAGAGCACGTCGAGCCCGATGAAGTCGCACAGCGCCAGCGGCCCCATCGGATGTCCGCAGCCGAGCCGCATGCCCTCGTCGATGTCCTCGCGCGACGCGAATCCATCCTCGTACATGCGGACCGCCGCCATCAGGTACGGGACGAGCAGCATGTTGACGATGAAGCCCGAGCGGTCCTTGGTCCGGATCGCACGCTTACCGATCTGACCGGTGAACGCCTCAGCCACGGCGACCGTCTCATCGGAAGTGTCGAGCGCGACGACCACCTCGACGAGCTTCATCACCGGCACAGGCGAAAAGAAGTGCAGACCGATAACCCGGTCCGGGTTCTGGGTCCAGGCCGCGAGCTCGGCGACTGGGATCGACGACGTGTTTGACGCCAGAAAGCGGGCCTCGGGCAGCTCCTTGTCGAGTTGTGCGAACAGCTTGCCCTTGACGCGAGGGTCCTCGGTCACCGCCTCGATCACGGCGTCGACGTCATCGAGGTTCTCGAACGTCTTCGTGTAGTGAACGCGCTCGATCAGTGCATCGCCGCCCTCGCGGGTCAGCTTTCCGCGACTGACGGCCTTCGCGACCGATGCCTCGAGCGCCGAGCGCGAGCGGTCCAAGGGCGCCTGTTCGGGCTCGAACACGGTCACGTCGATCTTGGCCGACGCTGCAGCCTCGGCGATCCCGGAGCCCATGAATCCGGCGCCAACCACTCCGATCCGAGACAGGTCGCTCATCTTCACCGTCAGTCTCTCAGCTTTGAGGCCTCGCCTATATGCTCGCCGGGCGATGCGCCCGATCCTGCTCATCACGCATCTCGACGATCGTCAGTCGGGCCTCGTCCGGGCAGCAGATCGAGCTCGAGGGCAGCGACGTGCTCGAGGTGAACGTGCTCGACGGTGCGAGGCTGCCGCCGCTCGACGAGGTGTCCGGGATCGTCTCGCTCGGCGGGCTGATGAGCGCCACGAATTTTCAAGGCGATCCGTTTCTGAGCACCGAAGTCGAGCTTATGCAGGCGGCTCTTCGAGACCAGACCCCGGTGCTCGGCGTGTGTCTCGGCGCGCAGCTGTTGGCGGTCGCCGCCGGTGGCCTGGTGTCGACGCTCGACTCGATGTTCGTTGGCTGGCCGGAGTTGTCGTCGCTCCCGGCCGCGGCCGACGATCCGCTGTTCGAGGGGCTCGACGGCGAGCTGCCGGTCTTGAAATGGCACGAGGACGTGATCGACCCGCCGCCCGGCGCGGTGATCCTCGCGACGACGGACGGCCCCGGCGCGGCCCTGTTCCGGATCGGTCCTGCGGCGTGGGGCAGCCAGGCGCACCTCGAGGTCGATGGGCCGATGCTGCTCGACGGCTGGCTCGCCGAACCCAGGAGCGTCGCGGAGGTTACGGCGGCGGGATACGACATCGATCTCTTCAGGGCCGAGAGCCGCGAGCGGCTGCCCGCTCAGATGTCAGCCGCGCGGCCGGTCTTCGCGGCCTTTGCCCGGTTGGCCCGCCAGAATCTCAACCGCCAGGCGCGGCGAACCTGAGCCGGGCGCCGGTCTGACTTCCGTCGGCGGTGAAGGTTGCCGTCGCGCGGTTCAGCTCGAACGTCAGCGTCGCGCCATCCTCGGTCTCGACCTCGAGCCGCCGCCCGTCAGGTGCAACGCGCATCACGGTGCCCGCGACCGTCGTCCCTAGATACTCGATCAGGACCGGGCGGCCGACCTCCGGCATCGCTCGTAGCGGCACGCCGGCAGTGATAACACGACGGCTCTCTAAACGCCGAGCTCCTCCGAGGCCATCCTCGTCCCGGCGAGGCGGTTTGAGATCTTCTCCATCGCCACGTCGCGGGCGTAGTCCGGCGACCCGTGCTTTGGCTTGACGTCGCGGCTGAAAGGCGAGAAGCCGCAGTCGTCGGTGGCGCCCAGGTTGTCGACCGGGATGTATTTGGCCGCGGAGAGCAGCTCGTCGCGGACGTGCTCGGGTGTCTCCACGTCGGGCGTCAGGGGGTTGATGACGCCCATGAAGCACACCTGCGAGACGCCGTTTGCGTCGTCGCGCCGGTAGCGCCCGCACAGTTCGTAGACCTTCTCGCGGTCGTCCTCGGACGCGCACTGGATCAGGAAGTAGCCGGCGTTCATGTCGAACATGTGCTCCAGCAGCAGGCCGTATGGGACCTCCTTGGAGTGCACGGAGTCGCAGTCTCCGCCCGGGCAGGTGTGGATCCCGATGTTCTTGCGCTCCTCGGCGCTGAACCGCTCGAACAGCCGGTTGTTGAGGTCGATGAACTCCTGCAGCATGTTCTTGCCAGTCCACGGGTTGCGCGCGTCGTTCTTGTTCGCCAGCCGTCCCTCCGTGAAATCGACCGATACACGCACGGCGCCCGCGTCAAAGCACTGGCGGATGTCCTTCTCGGCCTCGTCGATTACGTCGTTGAGGAACTGCTCCCGCGAATAGCCGTCGACCTCGCCGTCGAGCGGGTAGAGCAGCATCATCATCGACGGCGAGATCACCGCCTGCTTGACGGGATGGGTGGCGATCGCCTTGTTCTTCTTGACGAACTCCGACGCGTACGTCTTGTAACGAAACGGGCCGCGCGTGATCCGCGGTAGCTGCCTGTGGTGCCCGTCATCGAAGATCGCGAAAAACTGACCGTCGCCCGCAAGGCCGTCGGCGAGGCCGGTGCCGGCCAGCGTGTCGGTCAAGTTGTAGGTCGCGAAGCTCGACTCGCGCTGCTCGCCATCGGTGACGACCGGTTCACCGGTCTGTTCGAGACGCTTGATCGAATCCTCGGCTGCCTTGTCCTGTTCGTCCTGGAGCTGCTCGAAGCCGATCTTGCCCTCGTCGTAGTCGGCATAGGCCTCCTGGAGCTCCATCGGACGCGGCAGGGAACCAACGAGTTCCGTGGGAATGGGCATGCTTTAGTCCTCTCCTATCAGACTGACCGTTCTCCCTCACTGAAGCCAACATATCCCCGTCCACTCCCGGCGTCAAGAAACGCGCCGAGCCGCTAGCTTGGGCCCCCAAATGAAGAGCTGACAGAACCAGAAAGCGAGACCGTCGTATGGCCCCCCGACCACGGCAGTACCTGTTCACCTCGGAATCGGTCACCGAGGGACACCCAGACAAGATCGCCGACCAGATCTCAGACGGCGTGCTCGACGCCGTCTTGCGCGACGACCCGAACGGCCGCGTCGCGTGCGAGACGCTCGTCAACACCGGCTTGGTCGTCGTCTCGGGCGAGATCACGACCGAGACCTGGGTCGACATCCAGGAGGTCGCCCGTGCCACGATCGAGCGGATCGGCTACGTCGACGCGAGCCTCGGCTTCAGCGCCGACTCGTGCGCGGTCCTGAACGCGGTCGACAAGCAGTCGGCCGATATCGCGCAGGGCGTCGATCAGGCGTACGAGTCGCGGGCCGGTGGTTCGGACGAGCTCGACTTAGCCGGCGCGGGGGATCAGGGGATGATGTTCGGCTACGCCTGCAACGAGACGCCGGAGCTGATGCCTCTGCCGATCGCGCTCGCGCACCGGCTTGCCCGCCGTCTGGCCGCGGTGCGCAAGGACCGGACGCTGCCCTACCTGCGCCCCGACGGTAAGACCCAGGTGACGGTGCGCTACGTCGATAACCGCCCGGTCGCGGTCGAGAAGCTGTTGATCTCCGCCCAGCACGACGAGGGCGCCGAGGCCGAGCTGCGCGACGCTCTGTTCGAGCACGTCGTAATCCCGACGCTGCCGCCCGAGCTCTACGACGAACGTGCGCTGCGCTCGAGCTTTCTCGTCAACCCGACGGGCCGGTTCGTGATCGGTGGGCCGGTCGGCGACGCCGGCCTGACGGGACGCAAGATCATCGTCGACACCTACGGCGGGATGGCGCGCCATGGCGGCGGGGCGTTTTCGGGCAAGGACCCGTCGAAGGTCGACCGTTCGGCGGCCTACGCCGCGCGTCATGTGGCGAAGAATCTCGTGGCGGCCGGCCTCGCGGAGCGCATCGAGTTACAGGTCGCCTACGCGATCGGCGTCGCGCGACCGGTTTCCGTGATGGTCGAGACGTTCGGGACCGAGGCCGACGGCGTCACTCCAGAGCAGCTCGAGGCGCTCGTGTCAGAGCACTTCGATCTCCGTCCGGCAGCCTTCCGCCAGCGCCTGAACCTGCACCGGCCGATCTACCAGAAGACCGCCGCCTACGGTCACTTCGGCCGCGACGACGAGGACTTCACTTGGGAGCGGACCGAGCTCGCGGCGGAGCTGCGCGAAGCGGCCGGGTTGGCCGCGCTGGAGGCCGTCGCGTGAGCATCACGGTAGTCGGCTCGATCGCGTTCGACGCTGTGCAGACGCCGTACGGCGTCCGCGAGCGGATGCTGGGCGGAGCCGCGACTCACTTCGCGCTCGCGGCGTCGTTCTTCGATCACGTGCGCGTCGTTGGTCCGGTCGGCGACGACTTCGGCGATGCCGAGCTCGAGGTGCTGGCAACGCGCGGCACGTCGATCGACGATGTCGAGCGCGTCGCCGGCGGCAAGACGTTCTTCTGGAAGGGCGAGTACGGCTGGGACCTCAACACGCGAAAGACGCTGGATACGCAGCTGAACGTGTTTGAGCACTTCGCGCCCAAGCTGTCGGCCGACTCTTGCGGCTCCGATGTGCTGTTCCTCGCCAACATCCAGCCGCGTCTGCAGCTAGACGTCCGCGAGCAGTGCGCCGATGCGAGATTCGTCGCCCTTGATTCGATGAACCTGTGGATCGATATCGCCCGCGACGAGCTGCTGGACGTGATCGCCCGCGTCGACTGCTTGATCCTCAACGACGAGGAGCTGCGCCAGCTGACTCGGCGCCCGAACCTCGTCGCGGCCGCTCGCGAGGTGCTCGCCTACGGTCCGCGGATCATCGTCGCCAAACAGGGCGAGTACGGCTCGGCGCTGATCACGACCGACGAGTTCTTTGCGCTCCCCGCCTATCCGCTCGAGACGGTGATCGATCCGACCGGCGCCGGCGACTCGTTCGCTGGGGGGTTCGTCGGTTACATCGCCCGCTATCTCGACGACGGGCTCTCGGACGGGGTGTTGCGCAACGCGATGGCCTACGGAACCGCACTGGCATCGTTCAACGTCGAGGGCTTCGGCACCGAGCGCCTGGTTGACCTCAGCGCTGCGGCGATCACCGAGCGAGTGCAAGAGCTCGTGCGGTTCGCGCACTTCGACCACGTCGCTGTCGATCTGATTGCCGTCTGAGCCCGCTTGCATCCACCGCCTCGGGCGAGGCGACGAGCTGCAGATACGCGAACTCCGGCTTCGCGCGCTGGCCGACGCCCCGCGTGTATTTGCCGGAAGCCTCGCCGACGAGGAGCTCTACCCGTTGTCGCACTGGACCGAGCTCGTCGCAGACAACGAACGCGTCGTGTTCGCCGCCGTGGCTCGCAGGCGCTGGGTTGGGATGGCCGGCGGACGATGGTTCGACCGCGAGCAGGCCGTGGCGCAGCTGTGGGGTATGTGGGTCGAGCCCGCGCGACGTGGCCATGGGGTCGCCCAGCGCCTGGTGGCTGAGGTCGACGCTTGGGCGCGGCGGGGCGGAGCGCGACGCCTACGCCTCGGCGTAATCGAAGGCGAGGCGGTGGAGCGCTTCTATGTGCGGCTTGGCTTCGAACGCACCGGCGACGCTGAAGCCGCTGCGGCGCGATCAATCGCGGACGGCGGTCTTCCTTGCCCGGCCCGTCGCCTCCTCGAGCAGCAGCTGAGCGACGGCCTTCGCCCGCCGGCCGGCATCGCGATCACCTTCGCCGGCGGCGACGATCGAACCTTTCATCAGGATGTGCCACTGGCGCGCGAATGGCTCGGCAGGCCTGATCCCGGCGCCGCGAGCCAGCGCTTGGATAAAGCCGCGGATCCGGGCCAGATATTCGGCCGCGGCGACGTGCAGCGGGTGCGCCGGATCCGGGTACTCGAGCAGCACGTTGATGAACGAGCAGCCCTCGAAGTCCGGACGGCGAAACCACTCATCGAACACGTCGAAGATCGCCAGCAGCCGAGCCTCCGGGGCCTGTGCCCGGCGTGCCGTCTCCGCCTCCAGCCAGTCCTTGCACCAGACCTGCTCGCGGCGCTCGAGAAACGCCAGCACCAGGTCCTGCTTGGACTTGAAGTGGCGGTACATCGTCTGGCGGGCAACGCCCGAGCGCTCGATGATCGCGTCCACGCCGACCGCCTGCACGCCCTCGCGGGAGAACAGCTCATAGGCGGCCGTCAGCAGGCGCTCCCGAGCATCGGTGGGTGCCTGGGTCTCGATTGCCGCCACGGGCCGAGCGTACCAGCCGTTTCTGACTCACTCAGACGGTGGGAGCTGGCGCAGTGCGCCCACGATGCCGGTCGTGAACAGGCCCAGAACCAGCAGCGACACGACGTCAAGCGCGTTGAAACCGTTGTTGACGATGTCGCTCACGGTCAGCGCGGCCAGCGCCCCAATGAACACCAACGCGACGATCAGGATCAGGTAGCGCAACGGTTACGCGACCGGCGCGGCGACGGCGGTTGGCTACGGCAGGCCGACCGGCGCGGCGACGTCGGAAATCCGCCACGGCTGAGACTCGTCGCCGTCGAGCGTCATCGTCCAACGTTCGGTGAAGCTGGTCGCCCGCGAGCGGCTCCCGGCCAGGACCGCGGTCGTGTCGCGATCCTCGAGGTAGCGGCGGCCGGTGAGATCAACTTCCATCGTCATCGTCGGCGGCTTCGCTCCTGCATCGAGCCCGACGATCCTGATCCGGTTGACGTGTGGACCGCGAACGACCATCCGCGTCCGGCCGCTGGCATCGCCCGCGTAGAGCAGCTCTCTGGCCGCCGTCGGCGTCGCGATCTTGCGCAGTTTCGCGTCATTTCCGTCGACCGCCTCGGCCCAGGCGGCCACGGCGCGCCGGGCTGCGATCTCGAGCACGTCGGGCGCGAACCGTCCGTCTGCGAGGCTCAGGTCGTTGGCGGCGCTCTGCGCGTCGCCATCGAACTGCAGGTCGGCAACCTCTGAAATCTTGGTGCCCGCCGGCACCGCGTCGGCGACAGCCGCCTGAACCATCGCCTCGTCGTGCATGCTCCGCTCGTCGGCCCACGGTGTCGCCACGATCTGCTCGTCGAGCGCATGCTTGCCCTCCGCGCCCTGCTCGATGCTGACCAGCACCCAGTGCGGGCCCCGCCGACCCAGCGTCCAGAACTCGCGCATCCGCGTCGTCTCGCCCAGCCGCCCGCTGCGCTTCAGATGTCGCCCGTAGCTGTCGATCACGTAGTCCTTCAGCCGCGCGTCGACCTTGACGACCACCCGGTCGTTGTCGCGATCGCCCTTGTGATTGAGCCCGACGTATTCGATCTTCGGGCGACCGATCGGCTCGACGTGGTTGTGCCAGCCGCGACGATCGAAGTCGTCCAGGCGGCGCTCCCACTCGGCCAGCAGCTCCGGCGCGACGAGGCCCCTGAGGGCCATCCGATCCTGCGCGTCCCAAGCCTTCTCGATGTCGAAGAACAGCTGCTCCGCGGTCGCGAGCACCTTCTCGGGCGCGAAGTCGGGGTCGTCTTCTGCGGCCTCCGCGGCCGCGAGCGCAACCCGGCGCTCTCGCTGCGAGCTCCGGTGCCTGCCGCCGCTACGCGACGCCGAGGCGGTCGCGTAGCGCGCCTGCATCATCGGCACGACGCGGGTCACGAACAGGTATAGGAGCCCGGCCGCGATCAAGAACAGTGCACCCAACCCGTGACCCAGCAGGGCGATATGGAACAACAGGTCGAACAGGATGAAGAGCGCAAACCCGCTGCCGCCGCCGCCACCGCCGCCGCCACCACCGCTGAAGCCGGCCGAGCCGCCACCTGCGGCGGCCAACGCGACCGGGGCGACGATCAACGCGATCGCGAGGACGCCAAGTACGACCAGTAGCTTGCGCTTCATGCTGCGCTCTCTTTCAGGGGTCCGACCCCGGGCTCGGACTGAGCGATGTGCTGGTCGGCGTGATACGACGAGCGCACCAAGGGGCCGGCGGCCACGTGCTCGAAGCCGAGCTCGTAGGCGGCCCTCTCCAACTGCTTGAACTCGTCTGGATGCCAGTAGCGCACGATCGGTAAATGTTCCTGTGTGGGTCTCAGGTACTGACCAACTGTTAGCACCTCAACATAATTGTCGCGCAACTGACCGAGCGCATCGACCATCTCGTCAAAAGTCTCGCCGAGCCCGACCATCAGCCCCGACTTTGTCGTGACCTCATCGCCCGCGTATTCCTTGGCGTTGCGCAGAACCCGCTTGGAGCGCTCCCACGTCGATCCCCTTCTCGCCACCGGGTAGAGGCGCGGCACGACCTCGACGTTGTGGTTGAACACGTCGGGCCGTTCGGCGATCACCCGGGCGAGCGGCATCTCCGCGCCGCGAAAGTCCGGCGTCAGCACCTCGACCTTCGTGCTCGGCGATTGCCGGCGGATCTGCCGGATCACGCCGACGAACGCGGACGCCCCATAGTCCGGCAGGTCGTCGCGGTCGACGCTTGTGATCACCGCGTGCCTGAGCCCCATGCGCGCGATTGAGCGGGCAACGCGGGCGGGCTCGAGCGGGTCGTTCCAGGTCGGCTTCCCGGTCTTGACGTTGCAGAACCCGCATCGCCGCGTGCATGTGTCGCCGAGGATCATGAACGTCGCCGTGCCCCGCTGCCAGCACTCGCCGATGTTCGGGCACGCGGCCTCCTGGCAGACCGTATGGAGGTTCTCGCTCTCGATCAGCTGCTGAAGCTCGCGGTATTTCGAACCGCCGGGCGCGGGGACCTTGAACCAGGGCGGCTTGCGCCCCTTGTGGGGTTGAACGTCCGGCCCCAGGACCCGCAGGACGTCGGCGATCCCGCCGGGGTTCGCGCGCGACCGGGTGGAAAGTAGACGCTCAGACACTCCTTAAGGGTATCGACGCGCAAATGTCATCTGGACCTGCGCGTCTGAGCGGAACTATATGTCCACTTAGACGCGCAGGTTGCGGCGCTGGCCGCTCGCCAGCAAGGAGTCTTCTCGCTGGCGCAGCTAAAGGCTCTCGGGATCAACGCGTCAACGATCCACAAGCGGGTCAAGAGGAAGCGCTGGCATCGCGTCCTCCCGCGTGTCCTTTCGATAGCCCCGCCCGCGCTGCTATCAGCGAAGGGGCGCTATATGGCGGCCGTCCTCGCGTGCGGCAAGGGCGCTGCCCTATCCCACCGCTCCGCGGCCGACCTTCACGGCCTCCGGCGCACCGACCGCGAAGGAATCGACGTCACCGTGCCCGGTCGGAGGCGCGTGAAGATCAAGGGCGTCGACGTCCACTGCTCGACAACGCTGACGGACGCCGACATCACGATCGTCGATGGGATCCGTTGCACCTCGATCGTCCGGACCCTCCTCGACCTCGCCAGCGTCGTGCCCCGCCGAGCGGTCGAGCGGGCGTTCGACCAAGCCGAAGTCATGGAAGTCCTCGACAGGCGCAAGCTCGACGCGGTGCTGGAGCGCAACAAACGCTCGCGTGGATACGGGGTGGTAAAGGCCATCCTTGCCGATTACGACGTCGGCCCGCCGACTGAGTCAGAGCTCGAGGAGATCATGTGGGGCGCGTGCCGCACCACCGACGCGCCGCTGCCCGAGCGACAGGTCTGGATCAACCCGGGCGACGGCGAGCCGGCAATTCGCGCCGACTTCGTCTGGCGAAAACAGCGGCTGATTGTCGAGACAGACGGTGGCCGCTACCACCGCACGCGCCGGGCGTTCGAGTCAGACCGCCGCCGCGATCAGCGCCTGCTGCTCGCGGGTTGGCGCGTGATCCGGATCACGTGGCGTCAGATCAAGGAGGAGCCGCTGCGGATCCAACGGCTGATCGCCGCGGCGCTCGGACAGGTTTGAGCTATCCGGATCCCACGGCTGATCGCCGGGGCGCTCGGACAACCGTGAGCCCACGGCAACCGTGAGCCCAGGCAAGCGTGAGCCCAGGCAAGCGTGAGCTCAGGCAAGCGTGAGCTCGCCCACCGCGGCGGACAGCCGTGCCGGCGACACCAGCCGCTGTCGCAGACCGAGCGCGGCGGCCACCTCGTAGGCGGCGCGTCGCCGGAAGCACTTCATCTGGCCGGCGGCGCGACCCGTCTCGCGAATCAGTGATGTCATCTCCACCCCGTCGAGCCCGCAGGGAACGACCCACTGAAACGGCTGAAGGTCGTTCTCGACGTTGACCGCCCAGCCGTGGGTCGTCACGCCGCGGGCGACGTGGACCCCGATCGAGGCGATCTTCCTATCCCCGACCCAAACACCCGTGTAATCGGGCCCTTCGTCCACGCGAGCCCGGGCGCCGGTCACGCCCTCGCGCTCCAAAGCCGAAACCAGCCCGCGCTCCAATGTGCGTACGTAGTCGACGACGTCGTCGACGGCGACGATCGGATAGCCGACCAGCTGGCCGGGCCCGTGGTACGTGACCTTGCCTCCCCGGTCGACGTCGACGATGTCGATCCCCTGGGCGCGGTACCAGTCCTCACCCATCGGCAGCTCGCCAGGCCCGGACCGCCGACCTCTCGTGTACACC
Organism: uncultured Solirubrobacterales bacterium; assembly: GCA_963768015.1. Classification (GTDB taxonomy): domain Bacteria; phylum Actinomycetota; class Thermoleophilia; order Solirubrobacterales; family Solirubrobacteraceae; genus Palsa-465. Next base: position 203,927 of record CAVYGK010000001.1, on the reverse strand, counting down.
GGCCAGTGCTCCAGGATGAGCATCACGTCGGGAACTGCGCCCGCCTGGCGCGCCGCACGAACCTGCTCCTGCAGCTCCAGCGCCGAGCGGTACTCGACGGTTCCCATCTGCACCACCCAGAGCTCGTTCATCGGACCGCTTCGAGCTCGCGCTTGACCGTGGCCAGGAACTGTGCCGACAGGGCGCCGTCGAGCGCCCGGTGATCCCAACTCAGACCCAGGATCGTCATCGGACGGATCGCGATCGAATCATTGTCGTGATCGTCGGTTACAACGACCGGCCGCTTGATAACCGCCTCGAAGTCGAGGATCCCGACCTGCGGGAGGTTGATGATCGGTGTCGCCATGATCGAGCCGTACTGCCCGGGGTTGGTGATCGTGAACGTCCCGCCCTGCACGTCGTCGGGCTTCAGCTCCCGCGCGCGGGCACGGCGGGCTACGTCTTTGATCCGCGCCGCCAGGCCCTCCTCGGACAGCTCGTGCGCGTTGTGGATCACGGGGACGATCAGTCCATCGTCGCCGAGCGAGACCGCGATCCCGAGGTTGACCTCCCTGATCCTCTGGTAGCGCTCGCCATCGAGCCACGCGTTGAGCGCCGGATGCTCGCGCAGAGCGGCGATCGTCGCCCGCGCCACGAACGCGAGCGCGGTGATCCCCAGGCGTTGCCGGGCCGTCTCAACGCCGCTCATATCGACCTCGATCCAGGTCGTGCAGGTCGCGGCCGTGTCGAGTGAGCGCTTCATGTGCTCGCCGATCTGCCGGCGCATCCTCGACAGGCCCTCGCCCGAAACGGCGGTCGGCTGCGGCGTGCGGCTCGGGCTCAGGCCGATACGGGCTCTCGATATGTAGCGGCGCATCCGCGACCCCGTTGCTCTCGACCAACGCGAGCACGTCCTGTTTGCGCACCCGCCCGCCGCGCCCGGTCCCCTCGATCCGGTCCAGATCGACGCCGTGCTCGGCAGCGATCCGCTGGACGACGGGGGAGTACCGCCGGCCTGCGGCCGGCCGATTTTGCGGGGGCGCCGTGGTTTCAGCGGGGCGCGCTGCCGCCGCGGGCCCGTCGGCTGCGAGACGCGGCGGGCTCGTCGGACGCGGCCGCCGAGGGCTCGTCGGAGGCGGGCGCAGCGGGCTCGTCGGCGGGCGCCGCGGCCGTGTCGGCTCCCGGCGTCACGGGTCCGTCCGGAGTCGACGGCGCCGTAACGGCGCCGTCGCCGACCGCGATCCGCGCCAAAACCACCCCGACCTCGACCGTCTGATCGACGTCGACCAGGATTTCTGCGACCACCCCGCTGACTGGCGCGGGGACCTCGGTATCGATCTTGTCCGTCGAGATCTCGCAGATCGTCTGCTCGGCCTCGATCCGGTCGCCGACCTCGACGCGCCACGCGACTACGGTCCCCTCGGCGACCGAGACGCCCATCTGGGGCATCGTCACGTCGACCAGGTCGGCGCTAGTAAGCGAGGAGCTCACGGCACGCCTCCTTCACGCGGTCGACGCCGGGGAGCACCGCATGCTCGAGCGGCGGCGAGAACGGGATCGGCACGTCGGGCGTCGCGACGCGGACGACGGGACCATCGAGGTCCTCGAAGCCCTTCTCGGCGATCAGCGCCGAGACCTGGGCTCCGGCTGCACAGGTCATGTTGGCCTCGTCGACGACCACGACCTTCGAGCAGCGTGCGACCGAGTCGAGGATCGCGTCCTCGTCCAGCGGCACGAGTGACCGCAGGTCCAACACCTCGATCGAGGCACCGTCGAGATCCGCGGTCGCCTGCAGCGCCACATCGACCATCGCGCCATAGGTGATCACGACCAGATCGGATCCCGAGCGCGCGACGCGCGCGGTGAAGGGCGTCTCGAACACGCCCTCGGGCACCTCGCCCTTGACCCGCCGATACAGATGCTTGTGCTCCATGTAGCAGACCGGGTTGGGGTCGTGGATCGCGTGGTGCAGCAGCCCCTTCGCGTCCTCCGCCGTCGACGGCGCGACCACTTTCAATCCGGGCGCGTGCATGAACCACGCTTCGGGGTTCTGGGAGTGGAATGGTCCGCCCGAAAACCCTCCGCCGGACGGCAACCGCACGACGAGCGGAACCGCCAGGCCCTGGCGGTAGTGCATCTTCCCCGCCACGTTGACGAGTTGGTCGAAGCCGCACGAGATGAAGTCCGCGAACTGCATCTCGCACACCGGTCGCATCCCGACCACGGCGGCACCGACCGCGCAGCCGATGATCGCGGACTCGGCCAGCGGCGTATCCATCACGCGGTCGGTCCCGAACTCCTCGACGAACCCGTCGGTCACCTTGAAGGCGCCGCCGAACACGCCGATGTCCTCGCCCATCACGAGAACCCGCTCGTCGGCGCGTAGCTCATCGCGCAGCGCGGACGAGATCGCCTGAAGGTAGGTCAGCGTCGCCATCAGCGCTCACCTCCAGCTGCGAACCCGCTCCATGGCGCGCGGCCGTCGCCGAGCGGTTCGGCCTCACCGTCGTGGAACACGCCGATAACTGCGTCGTCGCCAGAAGGCATCGGTCCGGCCAGCGCCTGAGTCGCGCCCGCATCGATCTCCTCCGCGACCGAGGCACGCAGCGCATCGACGTCGACGCCCAGCGCGCGCAAGCGCTTCTCCTGACGCTCAATCGGATCACGAGCGCGCCACTCTTCGACCAGCTCCTTCGGCACGTACTTCATGTCGTCGTGGGCGGCGTGGCCGTGCATCCGCATCGTCACAGCCTCGATCAAGGTCGGGCCGTTCCCGGCAAGCGCCCGCTCTCGAGCTTCGCGCGTGGCGTCGAACATCGCCTCGCAGTCGTTTCCGTCGACGGTCACGCCGGTAAACCCGTAGGCAGTCGCGCGCTGCACCGGATCCACCGCGAACTGCTTGTCGAGCGGCGTCGAGTAGGCGTACTGGTTGTTCTCGAGCACGAACACGACCGGCAGCTTCTGCACGCCGGCCCAGTTCATCGCCTCGTGGAAGTCGCCGCGCGACGTGGAGCCGTCGCCGAACCAGGTCAGCGCGCAGCGCTGCTCGCCGCGCAGCTTGAACGCCATCGCCATGCCGGTCGCGACGAGCATCATGTCGGGCAGCATCGAGACCATCCCGACGCACCCCAGACGCCAGTCTCCAAAGTGCACGTTGCCGTCGCGTCCGCGTGTCACGCCACCGGCACGCCCCATGTACTGGGAGAAGATCCGCGTCGGGGTGACGCCGCGAATTACGTGTGCCGCGAGGTCACGGTGCAGGATGCAGAGCCGGTCCTCGGGCGCCATCGCAAACGCGGCACCTGCCGACACCGCCTCCTGCCCGAAGCCGTCGTAGAACGAGCCGGGCACCTTGCCCTGGCGGTAGAGGCTCATCGCGCGCTCCTCGATCCCTCGCATCAGGAGCATCGCGCGAAACAGCCAGATCCGGTCCTCCAGCTGCAGATACTCGTACTCCGAAACCTCCACCGAGGCCGGCCGAGCCGTGTCAGTCGCCATCTCGATTGTTTCCCTTTCCTCTGGGCCGTCACGGGATCGCCGCTGAAGCCACTATCTGAAGGCCGTTTCGGGATCTCCGTCGCGGCCTCTGTCCGGGATGCCGAGCTTACTCCAAGCCACGAACGGCTTTACCCTCCAGTCCAATGGAGGCTGCCTGGCTCGCCCGCATGCGCTGGCGACGGCGTGGCGCCTGGCTGTGGCCGACGTTCGCCGTCGCAACAGTCGTGGACGGGGTGCTGATCCACGCACTGCCGCTGGCGGGTACGACGCAGACGCTGGTCGGCGGGATCCTGGCCGGGATGGTTTTCAACGTGCTCGCCGTGCTGCTGCTTTCGCGTCCACTGGGGCACGTCGTGCGCCGCGTGCGCGGCGACATGCCGGTCAGCGTCGCACGCAACTACGGCGGCACGTTCGCGGTCCTGCTGGTCAGCGCGGTGATGCTGGCGATCGGACTCGCGCACCACTCGACGCTCGTCGCTCAGCAGCGGGCGCTCGACGACGCGATCGTCCGCGCCGAGGCTTACATCGGCGATCGCGCACCGGCCGAGTTCCGCGTCAACGTCACCCACACCAACACGTACACGATCCAAGCCGGCGCGGTGTATCGCACCTGCGTCCCCAATCGCGCCGGGACCCGCGACTACTGCGTGATCGTCAAGACGAGGCTGCCGTTGGCGCAGAGCGTCGTGCCGGCGGGGTACGAGCCAAACTCGGTGCTTTCAGAAGGAACTAACTGAACCTCAACTTTCCTTCCTATTAGGCTTGCGGGGCAAGCACCGCAACTAGGGGGTATCAGATGGACCATCGCAGGAAGGCGATCACGGCGCTGCTCGCGGGCACGCTGACGCTCGGGCTGGCGGCCACCGCGCTCGCGGCACATCCGAAGCCTGGCAAGCGCTACTCAGGCGTGGAGACAAACGTCGAAACGATCGAGGGGTTCAGCGCGCCGGTGAGCTTCACGGTGGCCGCGAACGGCTCGCGCCTCGCGAACTTCACCTACGGGACGATCGGCTGCTTTGGCGCGGGCGGGTTCCGGCCAGGAGTCAACCCGTATACGCGCTCCGACCTGATCGACGTCGGACCGATCCCAGTCGCCACAAGCGGGAGCTTCTCGATCTCGAACGCGAAGTCGACGTATCACTCGAACAAGTACGGCTACACGTACACCACGACGTCGCACGTGACCGGGAAGTTCACCAACAGCAAGACCGCGACCGGGTCGATCACGTTCTCGCAGACGGACAAGCCGAAGACCGGCAAGAGCGCGAGTTGCACGGTTACGGTCCCGCGAGCATTCAAGGTGTCGGTGAAGGGTTAGACCGGGTCGAGCACGAAGTGTCGATGAAGGGTTAGACCGGGTCGAGCGACCGGGCGGAGGTCAACACGCAGGGCGAAACGCCCGGCGGCCGCTCCGAGTGGGGCGGATCCGCCGGGCGCGTGAAGGTGGGTGCCCCGCCGGCGGCGGCGGGTCAGTGTTCGGCCGACCGCGACAGGTCAGTGTTCCGCCAACGGCGGCGGATAGACCTCGGCGACGTACTCGTCGACCTTTTCCGCTGGGAGTCTTCGCGAGATCGCGACGAAGTAGATGATCAGGCTCCAGACCGCCACCGCGGCCAGCCCTCCCCAGAAGCCCGAGGTCGTCGTTGCCGCCCTGGTCGAGCACGTGGTGGAACGGCCCGATGCCGCCGATGATCCCGCCGGCACCGAAGTCGCCGAAGTACGAGATCACCAGCATCCCGAGCAGAGTACGGGATGATCCAGACCGCGGCGTCCCAGTCCATCTTCGGCGCCACCGGGTTGAGGTTGAACGCGTACGAGAGGCCGATCAGCGCGTAGCCGATCAGCATCGCCACCATCAGCGTCGTGTAGGTCTCCCAGCCGGCCCAGTAGATGATCCAGCTCGCGCAAACGAACGACAGCGGCGCGAGGAAACCCGCCGCGGGGAGCCTGTACACGCGGTCGAGCTCCGGTTTCTGCCTGCGCAGCGCCGCGAGCGCCAGCGGCGCGGCGGAGTACATCAGCACCGAGGCGCTCGTGACGACGCCGACGAGCGCGCTCCAGCTCGGGAACGGGAGCAGGAACAGCAGGCCGAGCGCGGCCGCGAAGACGACGCCGAACACCGGCACCCGCGTCCGCCGGTCCGTGCGCTCGAACGCGGTTGGGATGTAGCCGTTCTTGCTCAGCGCGAAGCTGAGCCGCGATGACGAGGTCGTATAGATCAATCCCGTGCCTGCCGGCGAGATCACCGCGTCGAGTCGCAGCAGGAACGCGAGCCACGCCAGCCCGGCGATCTTCGACACGGTGTAGAACGGCCCGGCGTTGAGCCCCACGACCGCGGGATTGGGGTTGCTCGAACCGAGGTTCGTCCACGGACCGTGCTGGGCCAGGAACTTCGGCTCCAGGGCGCCGATGAACGCGACCTGCAGGAGGATGTAGATACCCGCGCCGATCAGGATCGAGAGGATCACCGCCCGCGGCAGGTCGCGTCTCGGGTTGGCGGCCTCGCCGCCGAGCTGGACCGCCTGTTCGAACCCCAGCAGCGCGAACACGATGCCGCCGGACGGGATCGCGATCAGGATGCTCTTGACCGCGGCGCCCTTGACGAAGAAGCCGCCACCCGCGTGAGCCGAAGTTCGAGCCGTGGAAGTGGGTCACCAACAGCACGATGATCGTCAGCACCGGGATCGCGACCTTCCAGGTGGTGATCCCGTTGTTGGCCCGCGCCAGCCAGCGGATCCCGATCAGGTTCAGGATCACGAAGATGATCATCAGGATGATCGCCGCGACGATGCCGCTGCCCGACAGCGTGTTCGCGGGCAGCCCGTTCACGAGGTGGCTGTGGAAGAAATGGCGCGCCCAGTGCGCCGTCGAGAGGTACTGGATCGCGGCGAGCACCTCGATCGGCGCGACCGTCGCCGCCTGTAGATACGAAGCCCACCCGAACGTGGCGCCGGCGAAGCTGCCGAACGCGTAGTGCGGGAAACGGCTCGTGCCGCCGCTGACCGGGAACAAGCCACCGAGCTCGGCGTGCACCAGCGCCAGCAGGATCACGATCGCTGAGGCAACAATCCAGCCAATCAGCGCCGACGGGCCCGCGTATGTCGCCGCGACGAGCGCGCCGAACAGCCATCCTGAGCCGATGATCGAGCCCTCGGATGCCCACAGCAATCCGAGGAAGCCAACTCCGCGGTCGAGCCCTTCGGCGTCGAGTACCGGACTCCGTGGTTCCGGGGGCGCGGATACTTCTGCCATCTGAACCTCCTCCCTCAGACTCCCTTGCGGACGGTTGCACCGGCTGCGTTGTCCACTTGCAAGCGGGAAGTTATGCCTCCGGGCGGACGATCGCAACTGGGTCCCGACCCGAGTTCAATCCGGACGTCCGATTCCCTGCCCGGACCGCCTAAGCGTGACCCGCGATCGCGTGCGGCACGTACGGCTCCTCGAGGCGCTCGATCTCGTCCGCGCTGAGCGTCAGCTGCTCGGCTTCGAGCGCGTCCTCGAGGTGCTGGAGCCTCGTCGCGCCGACGATCGGAGCGGTGACGCCGCGCCGCTGCAACAGCCACGCGAGCGCCATCTGGCCGGTCGGAACCCCGCGTGCGGCCGCGACCTCGTCGGCGCGATCGATCACGTCGAAATCGAGCTCTGGCTTGTAGAGCGAATCACCGAACGCGTCGGTCCTGGCGCGGGTCGTGAGCTTCTCGCCGTCGCGGGTGCGATTGCCGGCGAGCAATCCCCTGGCGAGCGGGCTCCACGGGAGCACCCCCACGCCCTGATCGATGCACTGCGGGATCATCTCCCGCTCCTCCTCGCGGTAGATCAGGTTGTAGTGGTTCTGCATCGAGACGAACCGCGTCGCGGCGGCCGCCTGCGCCTTGGCGAACTGCCACGCGTACATGCTGCTGGCGCCGATGTAGCGCGCCTTGCCCGCCTTGACGACGTCGTGCAGCGCCTCCATCGTCTCCTCGATCGGTGTCGCCGGATCCCAGCGGTGGATCTGGTAGAGGTCGACGTACTCCAACTCGAGCCGCGCGAGCGAGGCGTCGATCGAGGCCAGGATGTGCTTGCGCGACAGGCCGGCGCCGTTGACGCCCGGCATCGTGCGGCCGTGGACCTTGGTCGCGACCACGTACTCCTCGCGCATCCCAAACAGCTTGCGCAGCAGGCGCCCGGTGATCACCTCGCTCTGGCCGCCGTTGTAGACGTCGGCGGTGTCGAAGAAGGTGATCCCACCATCGACCGCGCGCACGGACGATCGGTTCGGCGGCCTGTTCGTCGAGCGCCCAGGGACGCGATTCGTGCTTGCCGTAGCTCATCATCCCCAGGCATAGACGCGAGACGCGCACGCCGGTCGCGCCGAGATTCACGTACTCCACGAGTCTTCTCCCTCAGTCGAGTGCCTCCACCTCGCCGACGTCGAGCGGCAGGCAGACGTCGCAGAAATCGCGCCCGAACGGGGTCAGGACGATCGACCGCTGCACGGTCTTCGCGTGCGAGACGCTCTTGATCGCATCCATCACCTCGGGCTGAGCCTCGAGCACCTGGTACGCCCCGGGCTCCTCGATCGCCTCGCGCGAGAACCAGATCAGCCCGAGACGTTCGAGGTTGTTGAGGTAGGCGGCGACCCGGTCGCGATGGCTCACGCCCGCGGCCGCGCCGATCATGTTCACGCCGGCAGCGACCAGTTCTGTCCCGATCCCGAGCGCGTTCGTCGCACGCACATCGACTGACGGCTGGCGTCCCTCGGTCGCCAGCAGCCTCAGGATGCGCCCCTCGTCGGGGGCCAGCTCAGTCAGAATCCGGGCGTAGGCAGGGTGAGCGTGCTCGTCCGCGTCGACGTCGGCCGATGCGCGCAGCAGCTCCGCGCCCTTTACGCGCAAGGCGGCCTCCTCCCGCAGCTCGCCGTTGCGAGCAGCGGGATCCTCGGCGGGGCGCATCAGCTGGCGAACGCGCTGGTCGAGCTCCGTGATGCCCAGCAGGTCGCGCCCGTAGTCGCGCAGCTCGGAGCCGAGCTCGGCGACCACCTGCACCGTCCGGACCGGGTCAGTGGCGGCTCGCGCAACGCGAGAGCCGGTGCGAAGCCCGACGCCCAGTCCCCAGCGCGCGACCCGCCATGAAGTTCCGAACACGGCACGACCGAGCGCGGGCACGTCCTCGACAAACGGCGGGCGTCCGGAACTCATCCGAAGATCGCCAGGTGGATCAGACCGCCGGCGAGGCCGAGGATTGCTCCGTGCGCGAGCAGCAACCACTCGTCCTCTCGAGTCGCGGTCCGCAGTAGCTCGGCGAAATCGTCTGGCGCCATGGCTCGAATCCGGTCTGTGATCAGCTTACGCATCGTCGCGCTCTGCGTGCGGCTGAACTCGGGGTCCTCGAGCGGCTCCATCAGGCGCTCGACCGGCTCGGTCGCGAATGACTCCCTGATCGAGCGGTACTCGGTGGGGCCGAGGGCGGCGATCACGGCCGGGCGGACCCTTCCCATCGCGCGGTCAATCGCCGGCCGCATGCAGCGCTCGATCAGCATCCGGGTGCGATCCGACTGTGGTCCGTTCAGCAACTCGGAGCCGAACGCGGCGACCGTCAGGATGTCGTCTGCGACGATCCGGGCGTAGACCTCGGCGACGTCGCGCTGGCGGCGGACGAACAGACCCTGCATCCGCACCGGTCCCCATTGCTCGGGCTCGGCGGGCTCGTAGATCATCCACAGCGCGACCCAGTTGGTGAGCCAGCCGACGAGGACCCCGAGGATCGGCAACAGCCACCAGAAGCTGACGAAGTGCGTCAGCACCGCAACGGGGATCCCGAGCAGGAACCCGAACACGAACCCAAAGTTCCGGATGAACTTGAGTTCGCGGCCACCCATGTCCAGGAACACCCGGTTGGCGAGCTCCGGGTCAAAGCGCCTGACCACCATCAGCTTGACGTCGACCAGTTGGTCGATGTGTTCGCCGATCTCGTTCGTCAGCTGCTCGATGATCTCGGGCAGCTGTTCCCGCACGCGGCGGTGAACCAGGTCCTTGATCCGGGGTGGCAGCTCGCTCCACAGGCGCGGTCGTTCGCGCTCCATGATCGTGTCGACGATCTCGGGGATGTCATCGCGGGTCGACACGATGATCTGCTGCGCGATCCGCTCGGGATCGAGTTCCTGGAAGAACTCGCGCGGGGTCGCGATCTTGGATATCCCGCTATCGACGGCGAGGCTGCCCATTTTGGCCGCGCGCGAGGGAACGATTCCCTGCCAGCCGATGCCGCCCACCATCACCCCGGGGATCTGACGCACCCGATAAGGCAGCATCCGCGACACGGTCTGCAGCCACCGTGCCCGGATACCCTTGAAGTGGACCGGATAGAACAGCATCAACACTCCGGTCCAGTTGGTGACGTAGCCGATCACCCCGGTCACGAACGGGACCGACCCCAAGGCCAGCGTGCTGTTGCTCACGGTGCGCGAGACCTACCCGCTCGTCATTTGCGTCAAAAGTAGGCTTACCGCCCCGATGGCATTCGTGGCATTGATAACCGGCGCCTCGAGCGGCATCGGCGAGGCTACCGCGCGGCGGCTGGCGCGCGAAGCCGGTGCCCGCCTGGTGCTCGTCGCGCGCCGCCAGGAGCTGCTCGAGCAACTTGCGCACGCACTCGGAGGCGCGACCGTCGTGGCGCTCGACCTGACTGATTCAGACGCGCCCGCGCGCGTGCGCGAAGTGGTCGAGCGCGAGCACGGCGAGCTGCACATGCTGGTCAACAACGCGGGCGCCGCCTGGCGCGGGCGGTTCGCCGACAAGGGCTGGGCCAACATCGAGCGTCACATGAAGCTCGACTTCGAGGCCCCGGTCAGGCTGACCGAGGCGCTGCTGCCGCTGCTGCGCACAACCGCCGCGGCCGGGTCCGCACGCCGCGTGTCGATCGTCAACGTCGGCAGCACCGCGAGCCGCGTCGCGCGGCCGAACTCGGTGCCTATTCGGCCGCCAAATTCGCGCTCGCCGGCTGGAGCGACGCGCTCTACAACGAGGAGCGCGAGCACGGCGTCCATGTCGGCCTTGTGCTGCCGGGATTCGTCAAGACGGAGGGGTTCCCGGCGGCGGAGCTGATCTCGAACCCGGCGACGCGCTGGATGGTGACCGACGCCGACGCGGTCGCCGAGGCAATCGTCGAGGCCGGTCCCGGCGGCCGGGCAGAGCGCTACGTACCACGCTGGTACTGGATCCCGGCGGCGCTGCGGATCCTCGCGCCGGGACTGATACGCCGCGCGGTCGCCGGCGGCGGACTGGCGACCGCGACCAAGCCCGACGCGGACGGGTAAAAGTCGCTACTGGCGGGTAGCAACTTAAGCTACGGTGCCGTAACTACCCGATCGAGGAGTAACCAATGATGAACTCAGACGTTCGCCGGGTAGCGGTCCTCGGCGGCAGCCGGATACCGTTCGCGCGTCAAAACGGGCCCTACGCAAAGGCCTCGAACCAGGACATGCTGACCGCGACGCTCGACGCGGTGGTATCGAGGTTCGGGCTCGAGGGCGAGGTGCTCGGCGAGGTCGCCGCCGGCGCGGTGCTCAAGCACAGCCGGGACTTCAACCTCACGCGCGAGACCGTGCTCGGCTCCAAGCTGGCGCCCGAGACGCCGTCTTACGACGTGCAGCAGGCGTGCGGCACCGGGCTCGAGGCCACGATCCTGGTCGCCAACAAGATCGCACTAGGCCAGATCGACAGCGCGATCGCGGGCGGCGTCGACACGACCTCCGACGCGCCGCTGGCGCTCAACGAGGATCTCCGTCAGACGCTGCTCGAGCTCAGCCGCTCGAAGTCAAACGTGGCCCGACTGCGGACGCTGACCAGGCTGCGCCCGCAGCAGGTCGTCCCCGAGATCCCGCGCAACGCCGAGCCGCGCACCGGGCTCTCGATGGGCGAGCACTGCGCGCTGATGGCGACCGAGTGGGGGATCACGCGCGCAGAGCAGGACGAGCTCGCGGTCGCCAGTCACCACAAGCTCGCCGCCGCCTATGACACGGGCTGGCTCGACGACCAGGTCGTCTCCTACCTCGGGCTCGAGCGCGACCAGAACCTGCGCCCGGACTCGAGCGCCGAGAAGCTAGCCAAGCTCAAGCCGGTGTTCGGCGGCGCGGACGGGACGATGACGGCCGGCAACTCGACGCCGCTGTCCGACGGCGCCTCGGCGGTGCTGCTCGCCAGCGAGGAGTGGGCGGCCGCGCACGAGATCCCCGTGCTGGCCTACCTCACGGGCGCGCAGACAGCGGCCGTCGACTACGTCCACAAGCGCGAAGGACTGCTGATGGCGCCGGCCTACGCGATGCCGAAGATGCTCGCGCGGGCCGGGATGACGTTGCAGGAGTTCGACTTCTACGAGATCCATGAGGCGTTCGCCGCCCAGGTCCTGTGCACGCTCAAGGCCTGGGAGGACCCGGTCTTCAGCCGCGAGCGGCTCGGGCTCGACCAGCCGCTCGGCGCGATCGACCGCGAACGGCTCAACGTCCATGGCGGCTCGCTCGGCCGCCGGCCATCCGTTCGGCGCCACCGGCGGGCGGATCGTCGCGACGCTCGCCAAGGAGCTGGCGGACAAGGGCTCGGGCAAGGGCGTGATCTCGATCTGCGCCGCCGGGGGCCTGGGGGTCACCGCGATCATGGAGGCCGCCTGATGGCTGACCGCTACGCGCAACTAGTCAATAACCCGATCGGGCGGCTCGTTACCAAGCAGATCGGGCTCCCGAACCCGCCCGAGCTCGACCGCTACGAGCCCGGCCAGCCGGTGATTTCGGGCCCCGTGCTGCTCGGCGCCTCGAGCGGCGCCCGCCTCCCGCGGCCGCTGACCGCCGCACTCGCCGCGGCGCACGCAGAGGTGCTGACGCCGATGGACGACCGGCTGCGCGCAGCAGCGGCCGACGCTGAGCTGGAGGCGGCGATCTGGAACCCGGACGCCACCACCACTCAGCAGCGCTTCAAGGCGCTCGTGTTCGACGCGACCGGGATCGAGTCGCAGCGAGCAGCTGACGCGAGCGTGGGCGTTCCTGCATCCGTCGATCAGGCGCGTGATGAGCTCGGGCCGGGTGATCGTGCTCGGCACGCCGCCCGAGGACTGCTCGAGTCCGCCGGAGGCAATCGCCCAGCGCGCGCTCGAGGGACTCGTTCGCGCGGTCGGCAAGGAGGTCAAGAAGGGAGCCACGGCCGACCTGCTGTACGTGCGGCCGGACGGCGACGAGGCGCTCGAGTCGACGCTGCGGTTCTTCTTGTCGCCGAAGTCGACGTTCGTGTCCGGTCAGGTCGTGCGGATCGGCCCGGCGGTGTCGGCTCCGGAGACGGCCGATCCCGAAGCGCCGCTGGCAGGCAAGATCGCGCTCGTGACCGGCGCCGCGCGGGGGATCGGGGCGGCGATCGCGACCGTGCTGGCTCGCGACGGCGCGCACGTCGTCGGCCTCGACGTGCCGGCGATGAGCAAGGAGCTGACTACTCGGATGGCGCCGATCGGTGGCTCGATGCTGGCGGCCGACATCACGAGCTCGGATGCGCCCGCGGAGATCGCGAGCCACCTGCTCGAGCTCCACGGCGGCGTCGACGTCGTCGTTCACAACGCCGGCGTGACCCGCGACAAGACGCTCGGACGGATGAGCAAGGAGCAATGGAGCACCGTGCTCGACATCAACCTGATCGCGCCGCAGCGGATCGACCGGGAGCTGTTCGCGCGCGACGCGGTGCACGGCAACGGCCGCATCGTGTGCATCTCCTCGATCAGCGGGATCGCCGGCAACGCCGGCCAGACCAACTACTCGACCTCGAAGGCGGGCGTGATCGGGATCGTTCACGAGTGGGCGCCGACGCTGCGCGACCGCGGCGCCACGATCAATGCCGTCGCCCCCGGGTTCATCGAGACCAAGATGACGGCCGCGATGCCGATCGCGCTGCGCGAGGCGGGCAGGCGGATGAACAGCCTCTCGCAGGGCGGACTCCCGATCGACGTGGCCGAAACGGTCGCCTGGCTCGCGCACCCGGGCTCGGGGGGCGTGACCGGCAACGTCGTCCGGGTCTGCGGCCAGAGCCTGATCGGGGCATGAGCGTGGCCGAGCGTGAGCTTTCGAGCCCGCCGCCGATGCCGCTCCTGTTCGCGCGTGCGGGCGCGGCGCTGGTCCCGGGCGCCTCGCACCTGCCGTTCGTCGGCGGCGGTGGCGGCGAGATCCCGGAGTTCGCGCTGATCCTGAACGACGTCGCGATCGACCGCGATCGGCTCGCAGCCTACGACCGGGTGTGCGCGTTCGCGCTCGGTGACACGCTGCCCGCCACGTATCCGCACATGCTCGCGTTCCCGCTGCACTTGGCGCTGATGACCGACGGCCGCTTTCCCTACCCGGCGATCGGCCTCGTGCACATCGCCAACCGGATCGTCCAGCACCGCCCAATCGACGCCGGCGAGCAACTCTCGCTGCGGGTCTGGGCGACCGCACCCGAGCCGCATCCACGCGGCAAGCAGTTCTCGATCTACTCGCAGGCGAGTTCGCAGGACGAACTGGTCTGGGAGGAGGTCTCCACCAATCTGCGCCGCGGTCGAGACGACCCCGATGCCCCGGTTCGCAGCGGGCCGCCATCTGCGGAGTCGTTGCGCGCGAGCGCTACCTGGCGCTGCCCGGGAGACCTCGGACGGCGTTACGGCTCCGTCTCGGGCGACCTGAACCCGATCCACGTCCACTCGCTGTCGGCGCGCCTGTTTGGCTTCCGTTCGGCAATCGCTCACGGAATGTGGACCAAGGCTCGCTGTCTCGCGGCCCTCGGCCGTCAGCTGCCGGATGCGTTCGCGGTCGAGGTTGCCTTCAAGCGGCCGATCCTGCTGCCCGCGACGGTCGAGTACGCCGAGGCCCGCGACGACAATCAGATCCGCTTCGGTGTTCGCGACGTCGAGCGAGCGACGCCCCACGTGGACGGTCTGGTTAGCTTCTGAGCACCGTGCTCCGACGCGCCGCCACCTCGGTCCGGCTGCGACTCGCGGACGCGCGCGACGAGGTGATGGGACGCGGCGACCCGCTGATCCCGCCGCGGCGACTGAACTTCGTGGGCGACTCGGACTTCCGCTCCACCGGTGACGAATTCCTCGCCCACTTCCGGACGCTGGCGGGACTGAGCGCGAGCGACCGGGTGCTCGACATCGGCTGCGGGATCGGGCGCATGGCGCGCGTGCTCGTGTCGGTGCTGCGGCCGCCGACTGGGTCCTACGACGGCTTTGACGTCTCCCGGACGGGGATCGAGTGGTGCCGCGAGCACTACCGCGACACCCCGGTCCCGTTTCGCTTCGAGCACGTCGACGTGCACCATCCCGAGTACAACCCGAGCGGACGCGGCGACGCCCAGCAGCTGCGCTTCCCGTATGACGACGCCAGCTTCGACCTCGCGATCGCCACCTCGGTGTTCACGCATCTGCTCGACGGCGCTGTGACGCACTATCTCGAGCAGACCGCGCGGGTGCTGGCGCCAGGCGGGCGGCTGCTGTCCACGTGGCTCGTCGTCGACCCCGACGCGTCCGCCCGCAGACGGGCGCGCCACCTACGAGCTCCGAGGCGACGGCACGGCGCGGCACTGGTCGCAGATCCAGCCGCACCCGAAGCGGCCGTCGCCTATCCGCTGCAATGGATCCGCGAGCAGCTCGCCGCCTGCGGCCTGTCACTCCGTGAGCCATACGAGCCGGGCACGTGGACCGGTCGGCCCGGGGCCAGCTTCCAGGACCTGCTGGTCGTGGACCGCCCTTAAGCGTCTTCGAACTCGTCGAACAGCACGGCGAGGCGATCGAGCACCGCGGCCGCGCTCGTCAGCTGCTGATCGTCGAACTCGGCCAGCGCCGCGCGCCAGCGGCCCTCGAAGCTCGCGCGCCGGCGTTCGACCAGCTCCCGGCCGCGTGCGGTCAGCGAGGTCAGCACGACTCGCTTGTCGCGGTCCGAGCGCACGCGCTCGACCAGGCCGTCGGCCTCGAGGTGATCGAGCATCTGCGTCACGGTCGCGGGGGAGAGGTCAGCCATGCAGGCCAGCTGGCTGCCCGACAGCTGCGGCTCCGCGGCGAGGCCGAACAGCAGGCCGTACTGGGCGTAGCTGAGCTTGCCGAGCAACTGCGTCTCACGGCCTCGCAGCCGACGGACCGCCACCATCGCGGCCTTGAACGAGTGGCCGAGGCGCGTCAGCGGGTCGTCGTCCGCCGGGTCCGGCGAGTCCGCCAGCGGCACCACCGGACGCGTCGCGCTCACGCCGCCACCGCCTCCACCGCGCGTCGCGCTCACGCCGCCACCGCCTCCGCCATGACCTCTTCGGTCGAGGCTCGCGCGGCGTGCGCTCTGCGCGCTGCTCGCTCCGCGCGCAGCAGCACGATGCAGGGGATGATCGCCAGCGCGGTGATACCGGTCGAGGCCCAGAAAGCCGTTCCATAGGCCGCCGCGGCTCCGGCCAGCGTATGGGTCCCGACCAGCGCTCGTTGCAGGACGACGGCCAGGACCGCGGTGCCGATCGAGCCGCCGACGCGCTGAAGCACGTTCATCTGCGGCGTGGCGTCGGCGAGCTCGGAACGGTCGAGCGCGGCGAACGCCGCCGCCATCGCCGGCATGAACGCCAGCCCGATCCCCATCCCGCGGATGAACATCGCGACCAACAATTCGAGGATCGAGGTGTGAGCGCCGATCAGGGCGAACGGGACCGTCGCCAGCGTGGTGACGATTACGCCTGCGAGCGCGAGCGGGCCACCGCCCATCCGGTCGGTGAGCCGCCCGGCGATCGGCATCATCAGCGCCGCGCCGAGGCCCTGCGGGGCGACCAGGAGGCCGGTGCGGACCACGCTCTCCAAGCGGACCTGCTGCCAGTAGTACGGCAACAGGATCATGCCGCCGAACAACGCCGCGCCGAGGCAGAACATCGCGATCGAGGCCGATGAGAAGGTTGGCTTGCGATACAGGCGGAGGTCCAGCAGCGGGCGCTTGACGCGCAGCGCGTGCACGCAGAACGCGGCGATCAGCGCCAGACCGACAAAGCAGGGGATGATCACCTTCGCCGCGACGAACGTCCCGGCGCTCGCGATCTCGGCGAGCCCGTAGGTGAGCAGCGGCAGGCCGATCGCAATCAGTCCCAGACCGACGGCATCCAGGGGACCGGCGTCGCCCGACTTGACGTTCGGCAACACCCTGAGCGCCGAAACCACGGCGATCACGCCGATCGGCACGTTGACATAGAAGATCCAGCGCCAGCTCGCGTTGTCGATGATCAGACCGCCGAGCGTCGGGCCGAGGATCGGCGCCAGCATCGCCGGCACTGCCACGACACTCATCACGCGGCCCATGCGCTTGGGACCGGCGGCCTCGGCCATCAACAGCTGACCGATCGGGAGGATCATGCCGCCGCCGATACCTTGCAGGACGCGGAACGCGATCAGCTCAGTCGTCGTTGTCGCCAGGCCGCACAGGGCCGAACCGGCCGTGAACACGATCAGCGACGCCAGGTAGACGTGCTTGGCGCCGAACCGGCGCGACGCCCACCCGGTCACGGGGATCACCGCCGCCAGCGACAGCAGGTAGCCGGTCACGACCCACTGGATCTGCACGATCGTGGCGTGCAGCTCGCGGGCCAGCGTGTCGAGCGCGACATTGACGATCGTCGTGTCGAGGATCGACATGATCGAGCCGACGATCACGACGGCGCTGATCCGCCAGACGTAGGAGTCGATGCGATCTGACTCGGCGGTCGCCATCATCCGGTACTCGTCAGGAACCGAATCATTCGGTGCCTAACCATACCACGCCGTCTATCGTGCGCTGCCAATGACGAGTTTTGACGAACTCGGGCTTTCGGCGGAGATCCTCGCGGCGCTCCACGACGTCGGCTACGAATCGCCCAGCCCGATCCAGGAGCAGACGATCCCGCTGTTGCTGCAGGGCCTGGACGTGATCGGCCAAGCGCAGACGGGCTCGGGCAAGACCGCGGCGTTCGGGCTGCCGATGCTGCAGTACGTGGATCCGACCCAGAACGACGTCCAGGGCCTCGTGCTGACCCCGACCCGCGAGCTCTGCATCCAGGTCACGCAGGCACTGCGGGCGTACGGGAACCGCAAGGGAATCGACGTCGTGGCTGTGTTCGGGGGCGCGCCGATCCGCAGCCAGCAGGCGCAGCTGCGCGCGGGCGGACAGGTCGTGGTCGGAACCGTCGGCCGGGTCAAGGACCTGATCTCGCGCCACTCGCTGGTGCTCAATAGCTGCCGCTTCGTTGTCCTAGACGAGGCCGACGAGATGCTCGATCTCGGCTTCCTGGAGGACGTCGAGCGGATCCTCGCGCTGACCCCCTCGAGCCGCCAGACCGCGTTGTTCTCGGCGACGATGCCGCCCGAGATCCGTCGACTCGCGGACCAGTACCTGTATGACCCGGTGACGGTCAAGGTGAAGACGGCGACGCTGACCGTCGACACAGTCGAACAGTTTGCGCTCGAGGTTTCGGCGCGGGACAAGGTCGACGCGCTCGTCAAGGTGATCGAGGCCGAGCACCCCGAGCAGGCGATCGTATTCGTGCGGACCAAGATTCGCTGCGATCAGCTCTATCGCGCGCTCCGTGATCGCGGTCTGAATGTCCGCGCGCTGCACGGAGACATGACCCAGGGCGCTCGGGACGGGGTGATGATCTCGTTCAAGGGCGGCAACCTGCCGCTGCTGGTCGCTACCGACGTGGCGGCGCGCGGGCTGGACATCTCCGGCGTCTCGCACGTGATCAACTTCGATGTACCGACGTCGCCCGACGTGTACGTGCACCGGATCGGCCGCACGGCCCGTGTCGGTCGGAGCGGGCGCGCGATCACGTTCTACGAACCGCGGCAGCGGCGAGAGATCCAGGCGATCGAGCGCCACGCCGGGGTCAAGCTGTCGCCGTGGGTCGAGCACGCGCACGTCGCGCCGACGGCCGTGCAGGCGCCGCCGCGGCGTCATTCGAAACCGCACATGGCGGCCAACGGCGGTGGCCCGTCGAGCAAGCTGATCATCTCCGGCGGGCGCGCTGCGGGCCTCGAGCCGTCGGACATCATCCACGCGATCACGGCCGCCGCGCAGCTCGATGGCGAGGCGGTCCGCAACGTGCGCGTGCTCGAGCGGTTCGCGTTCGCCGAGGTGCCCGAGCGAGAGGCCGAGCGCGTGATCGAGCGCACCCGAGGGACCGAGGTGCGCGGCCACGTGCTGGCGCTCGAGCTCGCCAGGGGCTGACCAGCGGTCTGACCAGCGGTCTGACCGTTCCCGCGGCGTGTCACCGCCGATTCGGGGAGCTCCGCGTCAGCGCCGTTCCCGTCAGGTCCGCGTCAGCGCGGTGACACGCCGCCGCGACTTCGGTCCCGCGGCCCGTGTTGTGGACCAGAACGCCCTGACCCCGACCTCCGGGAGGTAACTACCAATGGGACGCTTCAAGCGCCGCCCGTCTGCGGCGATCGTAATCTCGGTAGCCGCGCTGTTCTTGTCGCTCGGTGGCGCGAGCTACGCCGCGTTCATCCCGAACGGCAGTGTCGGGACAGCGCAGCTGCAGAACAACGCGGTGACCAACAGCAAGATCCGCAATAACGCCGTGACCTACAAGAAGATCCTGCCGAGCTCGGTCGGGGTCGTCCGTGCCAACACGAGCCAGCTCCAGGTTCGAGTGGGCGGCACGTGCGGAGCCAACACGGCGGTCGGCTCGATCGATCAGGCCGGCAAGGTGACCTGCAATCCGACGCCGGGGGCCGAGTTCGGCGCCACCGGAACCGTGACGGCAGGCTCCTCGTCGACGACGGTTGCGAGCACGACGCTGCCCTCGGGCAGCACATACCTGGCGTTCGGCAACCCGAACGCGACGATCACCAGTGGCAGCACGGCCGAGGACGTGACGATCAGTTGCACGCTGACCGTGGGCGCCAACACCCAGACGCGTACCGCTACGGTGCGCACCAGCGGCAGCGCCGGGGCGCACCAGAACGTCTCGATTCCGCTCCAACTGGCCGCACCGTCGGGACCCTCGAACGTCAGCTGCCAGGCGGCGGGGGCAACGTTGGCGACCGTCAGCGTCACCTCGTCGCTGAACGCGATCCAGACCGCCAGCAACAACTAGGCAGTTGCAGGCGACCTGTGTCCGGGCGGCCTCTGTCGCTCGGACACAGGTAGGGTCTGCGGCATGAGCACCGCAAACATGAACACATCACTGGGCACGATCCAGATCGAGTTCTTCGATGACGACGCGCCCAAGACGGTCGAGAACTTCCGCAAACTGGCCGCAGATGGCTTCTACGACGGAGTCATCTTCCACCGTGTGATCCCAGATTTCATGATCCAGGGAGGGGACCCCGAGGGCACCGGCGCGGGCGGCCCCGGATATCAGTTCGAAGACGAGTTCAATCGGAACAAGGTCGTGCGCGGCGCGATCGCGATGGCCAACGCCGGCCCGAACACCAACGGCTCGCAGTTCTTCATCGTCACGACGGCGAGCGCGCCGTGGCTCGACGGCAAGCACACCGTGTTCGGCCAGGTGACCGCCGGGATGGACGCGGTCGACGCGATCGAGGCGGTCCCGACCGGCGATCAGGACCGGCCGCTGGATCCGCCCAAGATCGAGTCGATCGAGCTCGATCCCGCTTAGTGTCGAAGCTCTGACTCGGGGCGCTGGCGGTTGTCGCGCTAGCCTCGAATCCTCCGTGGACCGATTTGTATGAGGAGCCCTCAATGAGCAGCGTTGAGCAGCACGAAACGGCCGGCGCCAACGGCGCGACCGCGGAGTCGATCGCAGTCGAGAATCCCGCGACCGGGGAGTTGGTATCGACCGTGCCGCTGCTGGGTGCCGACGCGCTCGCGGAGCTCGCGGCACGCGGGCGCGAGGCCCAGCCCCAGTGGGAGGCGATCGGGTTCGAGGGCCGTGCCCGGATCCTGCGGCGCGCGCAGAAGTGGATGCTCGACAACGCCGACCGGGTGCTGGATGTGGTCGTCTCCGAGACCGGCAAGACGTACGAGGACGCACAGCTGGCCGACCTCGGCTACACGGTCTCGGCGCTCGGCTTCTGGGCCAAGCAGGGACCGAAGTACCTCGCCGACGAGCGCGTGCCGTCGTGGAACAACCCGGTCGCGGCCGGCAAGAAGCTGATCATTCGCTACGCGCCGATCGGCTTGGTGGGAGTCATCGGACCGTGGAACTACCCGATCGCGAACTCGTTCGGCGACTGCATTCCGGCGCTGATGGCGGGCAACAGCGTGATCCTCAAACCCAGCGAGGTGACCCCGCTCAGCTCGCTGCTGATGGCAGAGATGATGCGCGACTGCGGCCTGCCCGAGCATGTCTTTCAGGTCGCGACTGGGGACGGCTCGACCGGCGCGGCGCTGATCGCACAGGTCGACTGCGTGATGTTCACCGGCTCGACGAGGACCGGCAAGGCGGTGATGAGGGCGGCCGCCGACGCGCTCGTGCCGTGCTACCTCGAGCTCGGCGGCAAGGACCCGATGATCGTCTGCGCGGACGCCAACGTCGACCGGGCGGCGAACGCCGCAGCGTTCTACTCGATGAACAACGGCGGCCAGGTTTGCATCTCGGTCGAGCGCTGCTACGTCGAGGAGCCCGTCTATGACGAGTTCGTCGAGAAGGTGACGGCCAACGTCCGCGGCCTGCGCCAAGGCGTGCCGACCGGGGTCGGAACGGTCGACGTCGGCGCGGTGATCTTCCCGCCGCAGCTCGAGATCGTCGACGACCACGTTCGCGATGCGGTCGACAAGGGCGCCAAGGTCCTGACCGGCGGCCATCCCGCCCCCGGCCCCGGACGCTTCTACGAGCCGACCGTGCTCGTCGACGTCGACCACTCGATGAAGTGCATGCGCGAGGAGACCTTCGGGCCGACGCTGCCGATCATGAAGATCGCCGACGTCGAGGAGGGCGTGAGGCTCGCCAACGACTCCGACTACGGGCTCCAGGCGAGCGTCTGGACCAACGACGTCGAACGCGGTGAAGCCCTCGCGCGACGCATCCAGGCCGGCGTCGTTTGCGTCAACGATGCCCAGATCAACTACACGGCGCTCAACCTGCCGATGGGAGGCTGGAAGGCGTCGGGTCTGGGCACGCGTCACGGGGCGAACGGGATCCGCAAATACACCAAGGTCCAGTCACTGCTGGTCACCCGTCGCGGGCTCAAGCGCGAGCTGTTCATGTTCCCGTACGACGCGCGCCGGTCGATGCTGCTGCGCCGCTTCTTCAACGTGTTCTACGGGCGCGGCACGCGCGACTGATGAAGCGACCGGCCTTTGGAGCCGGTTCCCCAGCGAGTCTGAGCCTCGACCGGCCGCTCAGCCGGTCGACGGCCCCTTGCCGTCGAAGATCGACGAATCGAGCGCCGGCAGCCCTACGACGCCGGCATAGCCGAGGTGCTTGAGATCGAAGATGTCCTCGATGCTCGCCAACAGCGAGAAATGGTTGTAGTAGTCGATCGCGTCGATCGTCCCAGGCTTAACCCACTTTGAGATCAACATCATCCCGACCTGGCCGCCGCCGCCGGTCGGGCTCGTCTGGCCCGTGCCGAGGCTCGACGGCGTGGTCGAAGTCGTCGTCGTCGACGTCGATGTCGTCGGGGCGGTGGTCGTCGTTGTGGTCGACTTGTCGTGGTGGTCGTCGCAGGCGCGGCAGGTGTCGTGGTCGCGGTCGTCGTTGACGCCGTCGTGGTCGTCGACGCGGTCGGCGTGGATGTCGTCGGCGGCGGCGTCGCGGTCGAGCTCGAAGTAGTCGAGCTTGTCGTGCTCGTGCCGGTGGTCGTCGGCGTGGTCGTCGTGGTCGTCGGGCTGGTGGCCGGGACTCCCTTCAGGTTCGGGTACGTGGGAGTCGCACAGCACGAGCTCGAGTCCGCGGATGGCCCGGTCTGCGGCGCCTGGTCGAACGTGACGACGATCAGGCCGCCGGCCTGGTAAGCCGCCGAGTTCTTGATCTCCGTGAGCGTCGATTGCAGGAACGTCTCGGCTGTCGTCAGCCCGGATTGCGCGCCGAGCGTGCACGGCTGCGGGCTGCCGTCGTCACAGGAGTCGGGAACGATGTAGGACAGGCTCGGGGTCGTGGACTCGTTTGTGAGGTCGGTGCTCAGTTGGCTCAGATCGACGTCGTCCTTCGCGCACGCCTTGGTGTCGGTCAACGAGGCGAAGTAGACGAACGGATTGCGCCACGTCAGATACTGGTCCGTTGGCTGCGGAGCCTGGTTGGGGTCAGCGGTGCCGAGCGCCGGGTGGCGGCAGGTCTGCGGCTGGCCCGGTTGCCCGTTTGCGAGCCCCTGGACGTAGGCCTTCCACGTCAGGTGCGCGGCGGTCAGCTGGTTGGCGAGCGTCTTGGTCCGCTTCGGGTAGACGCACCCCTGACCCAGCACCTGACCATGCTTGCCTTTGCTCGCCGGGGTGATGTTCGTGTACGTCGGGCAGTTGGCGACTGTCTGCTGGGTGGGGCCTTGGCCGCTGATCAACGCAATCTGGTTGGCGAGCTCGCTGCCGGCGACCGCGTAGTAGAACTCGATCAGCTTGCCCTGCTTGGGCAGCGTCTTGTTGAAGTAGGGATCGGTCGAGCCGAACGTCTGGCTGTAGCCCGCGTCGCCGAGCATGATCACCCACACGTGCTTGATCGCGGGAAGCCCGTACGGATTGGTGTTCGTCGGGGTGGTGCTGGTCGGGGTGGTGCTCGTGCTGCTACTGGTGGTGGTGGTGCTGGTCGTGCTGGACGAGGAGCTCGCCGGCGCTTGCGCCACTGTCTGGGTAGGCGAGCTGCCTCCCGAACTCGATCCCCCTCCCGAATATCCCGAACCGGCGCTGCTTGCGGGCGCCTGCGCGGGGGCCGGGGCCGGGCGGGGGCTCGACCTGACCACGATCAGCGGCGAGTTGGTCGGCGACGCGTCGCCGACGGGGGCGATCGCCGCAGCGATCTCGACGCCGAATGCGAGCATCGCCAATACCGTCAACGCGGCAACGCGCGGTGAGGGCAGCCAACTCGGGAAACCGCCGGCCGCCACCGGACGCGGCTCGGCGGGTCCGATCCGGGCCGGCACCGCGCTCCGGCCCCGTTCCAGGATGGCGGCGATCAGCCCCGCGACGAGCGGAGGCAGCGGCCCGCGGCGCGTGCCGCACTCAACGCAGTAGCGCTGGTCATGGGCGAGACGCGCGTGACATTTAGTGCAGCGGTTCATACGGTGCGGAGCGGTGAGTCTAGGCGCGCCGTTCGGGCCGTCGCGTCGGGAGGCTGATCTTGGTCACAGCTCGTTCACAACCGGGCCCGACCAGACAGTAACCTGCCAAAACCTATGGGGGTGACCCAGAGCGAGAGTCACGGCGAGGGAGCTCAAGAGGCGGTCGCCGGGAATGGGTCGGACGACGCGACCCGGGAGCATCCTGCATACGCCCTGACAGCGCCGTCGTCGACGTCAGGCGATACGCCAACGGCCCACAGCGAGGCGCCGACAAGCAACTTGCTGGCGGGCTCAGTCGGCGATCGCTGCGCGAACTGCGGCGCGCAGCTGGCAAGCGATCAGCACTACTGCGTCCAGTGCGGCGAGCGACGGGGAGCAAGCCGATTCTCGACGGCGAGTATGGGCGCCCCGCCCACCCGCGCGACGACGCAAACCACCACCGGACCGCCGCCGGAACCACGCCGTTGGTCGTCCGCCACGACGCTGATCGCCGGCATCGCCACCCTGCTGATCGCGCTTGGGGTCGGAGTCCTGATCGGAAAGACCGGCAACAACAGCAACAGCGGCAAAGCGGCGGCACCGGAGGTGATCACCGTCAACGGCGGCGGAGCCTCGACGGGCGCGACCAATGGAACGACCGGCGCGGCGTCGACCGGCTCCGCTTCAACCAGCGGCGGCACGCACCACAGCGCCAGAGCGCACTCGGCCCCGCCAAAGACCGAGTCCGCGAAGGCAAAAGCGGCCGCGACGACGAGCAAACCCACAAAGGCTGCGGTCAAGAAGGCATCACAAGCAGCTTCGGGCGTGACGGGCGGCGGCGCGGGCCAGCAGCAGAGCACCGTGACCACCGGCGCGTCGTGCGCGTCGGGTAGCGCCGGCTGCCAGAATGGCCACTTCAGCGGCAACTTCTTCGGCCAGTGAGCGCCATCAAATCGATTCGTAACCGGCTCGGCCCCGGCAATGGTCAGGGCGGCGCGGCGAGCGCGCCGCCGTTGCGCTCGGACTCGCTGCCCAAGGACGAGGGCGCGGTCGATCTCAGGCGCCGGCGCGACGAACTCGAGGCGCGGGTGGCCGAGCTTCAGTTCGACCTCGGCGGACTCGCCTACGAGATGGCGATCCGCGATCGGATCCGGGTCGAGGTGCTCGTCCAGCGGGCCGCCGTGCTCCAGGAGGCCGATGCGGAGCTGGCCGAGGTCGAGCGCATCCTCAGGCTCGAGGAGACCTCGACGGCCGGCGCGTGCGCCTCGTGCGGATCGCCGCACTCGAGCGGCGCCTCCTACTGCTGGCAGTGTGGACAGCCGCTGCTGACCCAGGTGCCGCCGGACGCGATCGCGGCGCCGCCGCCCGCGGCGTCGCTCAGCCGAACTGAGCCGTAACGGTCAGCCGAACTGACCCGTGACGTAGGCCCGCGTGCGCGAGTCGCTCGGGTGGGAGAAGATCGTCTGCGTGTCGTCGTACTCGATCAGGGTGCCGACGCGATCAGTGTCGAGCCCGAAGAACGCGGTGCGGTCGGCGACGCGCGCGGCCTGCTGCATGTTGTGGGTGACGATCACGATCGTGTAGCGGTTTTTGAGCGTGTGCATCAGGTCCTCGATCGAGGCGGTCGCGATCGGGTCAAGCGCCGAGGCCGGCTCGTCGAGCAGCAGCACGTCGGGCTCGATCGCGATCGCCCGCGCGATGCACAGCCGCTGCTGCTGGCCGCCTGACAGGCCGAGCGCGCTGGCCTTGAGCCGGTCCTTGACCTCGTCCCACAGCGCCGCGTGCCGCAGCGCGCGCTCGACGCGGTCGTCGAGGCCGCTGCGCATCCCGAGATTGCGCGGCGCCCACGCGACGTTGTCGTAGATCGACTTCGGGAACGGGTTTGGCTTTCTGGAACACCATCCCGATCCGGCGGCGCACCTCGACCTGGTTGGTCGCCGCCGCGTACACGTCGTGGCCGTGGTACAGCACCTGACCGCTGACCCTGAAGCCCGGGATCGAGTCGTTCATCCGGTTCAGGCTGCGGATGAAGGTCGATTTCCCGCAGCCCGACGGGCCGATCACCGCCGTCACGAGGTTGCGATAGATCTTCAGCGAGGTCCCAGCCGAGCGCCTGCTTGGCGCCGTAGAACACCGACATGTCGCTGATGTCGAACACCACTTCCCGCAGGAGCTCGGGCTTGTGGCCGTTGTCGATCCGAACCGGCTCCGGCGTCGCCGCCGGCTGGATGCGCACCCGGCGCGCGATCGCACTCTCGGTCTGGCGAGGATCCCCGGTCGTCATAAGCCCATCTTGGCACGGGAGCGCGCGAGCAGAATCCGCGCCCCGATGTTGGCGATCAGGATCGCCGTCAACAGGACGAGCGCTGCCGCCCATGCGCGCGCGAGCGCCGTGGGAGTCGGCAGGTCGTAGGTCGTGAAGATGTACATCGGGATGTTGGGAACGCCGTGCCCGAAGAGGTTCAACTCCGTCGAGTTCGGGTTGTAGATGCTGTTGACGATCAAGAGCGGCGCGGTCTCGCCCGCCGCACGCGCGACCGCGAGAATCGCGCCGGTGGTGATCCCACCGGCCGCCGTCGGCAGGATCACGGTGAGCACGGCCCGCCAGTGCGCGACGCCGAGCGCATCGGCCGCCTCGCGCAGGCTGCCGGGCACCAGCCGCAGCACCTCCTGGCTGGCGCGCGCGATCAGCGGCAGCATGATGATCGCCAGCGCGATTGCGCCCGCGAAGCCGGTCTCCTTGTGCTCGGCCGCGACGATCAGGCCGTAGACGACGATCCCGACCATG
This sequence comes from uncultured Solirubrobacterales bacterium, assembly GCA_963768015.1. GTDB lineage: Bacteria > Actinomycetota > Thermoleophilia > Solirubrobacterales > Solirubrobacteraceae > Palsa-465. The sequence continues at coordinate 177,529 of CAVYGK010000001.1, read as the reverse complement.
ATCGTCGGCATCCCCTGAAGCATGTCCAGCACCATCTGGAGCGTGTGGGCCACGCGCGACTTGGGGTCGGCGAACTCGGTCAGATACAGCGCGGTCAGGATGCCGATCGGAATCGCGAGCACCGCCGCGAACGCGACGATCACGATCGTCCCAAGCAGCGCGTTCGCGATCCCCCCGCCGGCCAGGCCGGCCGAGTTGTGGATCAGGAAGCCCAGGCTGAGCACCGGTGCGCCATTGCGGACCACCGTCCAGATGACGTCGAGCAGCATGAAGACCGCGAGCACTGCGGCAGCGATCGCCAGGATCCCGACGCCCCGGCTGACCGCCTCCCGCCGGCGCAGGTTGCCGGAGGCGGTCAGCGGCGCGGTCGGGTCGGGCAGCGACGGATCGCGATCGAAGGGCTCGCTCACGGTGGTCATCTGGCGAGCGTCCGTTGCAGGTCGAAGGGTTCGCTCACGGCGGTCAATGTGGCGATCGTCCGTTGGACGTCGAAGCGGCGGCCGATCCAGCGGGCGATCAGGCTGGTCGTGAGCCCGATCACCAGCAGGATCAGCGCCAGGTAGAACAGCGACGGGATGTGGAGCTTGCTTTCGGGCGATGGAAACTCGCTCGCGATCTTGCTCGCGAGGCTGGTCCCGGGAAGAAACAGCGACTTATGGATCCCGGCACCGTCTCCGATCATCTGCAGGACCGCGATCGCCTCGCCGAGCGCCCGGCCGAGCCCGAGCACCGTCGCGGCCGCGACTCCAGAAGCGGTCGTCGGCAGCACGACGCCACGGATGATCTCCCAGCGCGTCGAGCCGAGCGCAGCGGCGCCGTCCTTCAGTTCCGTTGGGACCGTGAGAAACAGGTCGCGGCTGAGCGCGGCGACGATCGGCAGGATCATCAGCGACAGGCCGAGCCCGGCGGTGAACACGCTCAACCCGGTCGTCTGCGGTGGGCCGAAGATCGGAATGAAGCCGAACACGCTGTGGAGGAACGGCTCAAAGTGCTTGGCGACGAACGGCGCCAGCACCGCCACACCCCAAAAGCCCACAATCACGCTCGGAATCGCCGCCAGCATCTCGACGAGCGGGCCGACGATCCTGCGCACGGAGCCGGGGGCCATCATGGCCAGATAGAGGCCGATCGCAATACCCAGCGGTGTCGCGATCACCAGCGCGATCGCCGAGCAGACGACCGTTCCGAAGAACGGCGTGAGCGCACCGAAGATGCTGAAGTTCGGCTGCCAGCGCGAGTGGACGAGAAACCCGAGCCCGAAGCGCGAGATCGACGGGCTGGCGCCGTGGATGACCTGGTAGATGATCTCGGCCAGCACGAATGCGGCGAGCAGTCCCGCGAGCGCGCACAGGCCGTATAGGACCCGATCGCCGACACCCGCAACCGCGTTGGGCCGGCTGCGCCTGGACGGCAGCGCAAGCGCCGGCGGTCTGATTCTTGCCCTCAACGACACGGCGCGCCAGGGTAGAGAAATGTTCCCAAGCCGGAGTTACCCATCGCCTCGTTCACGGGATTTACAAGTCTTGGTCACAATTCGGCAACAGTTAGCCAAACCTCCCTCGCGATCCTTTCGCGGGCTTCATAGGGCTAGGCGAGGCCGGAGCGGATGCCCGGGGGCCTTTCAACCCCTCCAACTCATTTTCCAACCGGAAAGGAAGTTCGCTTTGGTTTCCAAGAGATTGGCCAGGCTCACCTGCTTGGCCGTGCTCGCGGGCGCAATGTTCGGGCTCACGACAGCGGCGGCCGCATCGGCGGCGGCGCTTCAGGGAGCTGGTTCGACGCTCGTGGCTCCGATCGAGGCCGAATGGGCCGCGGCCTGGGCGCAGAGCACCGGTAACGCGGCGCCGAGCTATGACGCGGTCGGCTCTGGCACCGGCCTGTCGGACATCGCCAAGGGCCTGGTCGACTTCGGTGCCTCGGACGCGCCGCTGTCGGCCTCGACCACGCCGTGCAACGGCTGCTACCAGATTCCCTGGGCGCTGTCCGCGACGGGCGTGAGCTTCAACGTCCCCGGCGTCCATCGCCTGCATCTGACCGGATCCGTGCTCGCCGGGATCTACCTCGGTCACATCACCAGACTGGAACAACCACGCGATCACGTCGCTCAACAAGGGCGAGCACTTCCCGAACCTGGCGATCACCGCGCTCCACCGCTCCGACGGCTCGGGCGACTCGTACGCGTTCACGGACTACCTCTCGTCGGTCAGCTCCCAGTGGCGCAGCCAGGTCGGCCGCGCGACCAAGCCGACGTTCCCCGCCGGCCCGGGTGCCACCGGCAACAGCGGCATGGTCTCGGCTGCTGCAGTCGACCAGTGGCGGGATCGCCTACATCGCGGTCTCGTACCTGATCGCCCACCGGATGCCGGCTGCATCGATCAAGAACGCCGCTGGCAACTACGAGGTGCCCAACCTGCGCAACATCGCGAACGCCGCATCGGTCGGTCACGAGGCGAGCAACGGCGAGATCCACATCGTCAACCCGCCGCGTCGGGCCAAGATCGCCTATCCGATCTCGACGTTCACGTACGTCATCCTGCAGCCGACCGATCCGCTCGGCAACGGCGCGCTGCTTCAGCAGTTCGTGAAGTACGCGCTAGGCCCGGGTCAGGCCTTCGGTCCGGCTCTGGACTTCGTGCCGCTGCCGAAGAACATCAAGGCCACGGACGAACGCGCCGCTAACAACATCCACTGATTGGAACCTGAACCTAATTGCTGCGCTCGGGACCGGTCGCTCGATCGACCGGCCCGGCGCGCAGCGCGTGAAACGACCGGCGGCCGGATGACCGCCGGTATTTGCACCATCCACGAGACTGGGAGGTAGTTGTGAAACGTCGTAACTGCCTGGTGGGCGCGGCGCTCAGCGCCTGCCTGCTGGCGTCAGTTGCTGGAACCGCGACCGCGGCCAGCAGCAAGAGCAGTGGTTCCAAGAGCAGTGCTGGCACGAAGGTCTCCTGCGTGACCAACACGAGCATCGCGGTCGCCAACGGCGATACGCAGGTCTTGCCGCCCGTGGCGCAGGGTGACGAGTACGGCACCGCCAGCTGCAACAAGGTGTTCGGCGGCGGCGTCCAGAAGGACTCGTTCACCGTTCCCGCCAGCGGCGACACCGTGGCCAAGTACGCCTTGTACTTCGGCGCCGGCTCGCTCAAGGGGACCTATGACCTGACTCCACAGTCGAGCGACCTCAACTTCCTCGCCACCAGCTGGATCGGGACGTTGAAGGTGCTCGGTGGGACCGGCGCCTACAAGGGCGTCACGGGGACCGGCACGATGACGTGCAGCAGCCAAGATGGCATCCATACGACCTGCACGGACAAGCTCAAACTGAAGGGGCTTACGGCCGGGTAGCGCGGGTGTTCACGGCCCGGCGCTGCCTGTGTGCGGCGCCGGGCCGGGATCATCCGGGGCCGGCCGCGTCGCGTTGGTCTGATCGCAGCTCGAGCCCGAACAACCGCTCGAGTTCGCCGATCGTCTGCTCGTAGGTGCGGTGGTGAATGGTCGCCATGCCGAGCTCGGCGGCCGGCCTGAGGTTGAAGTCGAGATCGTCGACGAACACGCATTGCGCCGGTGCGAGGCCGATCCGCTCGGCGCCGAGCGCGTATATCTCCGGTGTCGGCTTGCGCATCCCGACGTCGCCCGAGATCACGACGCCGTCGAACAGCTCGGCCAGCAGCGCGCGGTCGTAGCGCCGCGTCCCCCACGAGTTCGAGATCAGCCCGGTCGCGATCCCCGCCCGGCGGACACGACGGACCGCCGCCAGCATCTGCTCGTCGGGCAACCCGCCGGCGAACATGCGGTCGATCAGGCCCTGGGCGGGAACGCCGAGGATCGCCGCAAAGCGCGGCTCGAAGTCCTCCTCTGACAGCTGGCCGGTCTCCAACGCGATCAGCAGATCCCGGCTCTCCGGGTCACGGCGAAACTTCTCGCGGATCATGTCGGGCGCCAGGCCCTCGGCCTCGCAGAACGCGCGGAACGAATCGAACACGTCCGACGTCATCACGCCGCCCCAGTCGACCAGCAGCCCCCGGTAGCGCCTCGCGCCGTGCTCAGAAGCCATCGCGTGTGACCAGCAGCGCGCGCTGAGCGAGCTCGATGACGCCCTCGCCGAACGACTTCAGGTACGGGTCATCGGTCGTGCCCGCGAGTGCGCGCTTGTAGTTGCCCTCCATGAACGCGACCGCCTTCCACAACGCCAGCGCGACGTACCAGTCGAGCGCTCCGACCGCGCGGCCGGATCGCTGCTCATACAGTTCGACGAGCTCCTGGCGCGTCGGGAAACCGCGCTGCGCGGTCACGCGTTGGAGGTTGAACTTGGAGTTCGGCGGGTCGCTGGCCTGGGTCCACTGCATCATCATGTAGCCGACATCGGCGAGCGGATCGCCGATCGTCGCCATCTCCCAGTCAAAGATCGCGATCAGCCGCGCCGGCGCGTCGTGAGCGACCATCGTGTTGCCAAGCCGGTAGTCGCCGTGGACGACCGTGGCCGCGGGCGAGGTCGGCATATTTGCCGCCAGCCAGGCGCCGACCTCCTCAAACTCGGGTAGCTCGCGCGTCTTGTTGTGCTCCCACAGGCCGTTGAAGCGGCGCAGCTGTCGCTCGAGATAGCCCGTCGGCTTGCCGAACCCGTCGAGTCCGAGCTCCGTCCAGTCGGCGTCGTGGAGCTCGACCAGCGCCGCGATCAGCTCCTCGGCCACCCGCCGGCGCTCGGGAGGATTGTCGAGCGCCGCGGGCATCTTGTCGGTGATCACGTCGCCGTGCACCTCCTCCATCACATAGAACGGAGCGCCGATCACGCGCTCGTCGTCGCACACGGCCAGCACCCGCGGCGTCCGCACCGGCGTCGGCTCGAGCGCGCGCAGCAGGCGGGCTTCGCGCAGCACGTCGTGTGCACTCGGCGGTAGCGGGCCGCGCGGCGGCCGTCGTAGGACGACTCCCGTGGAGAGCCAGTAGGTGACGTTCGAGTGCCCCTCTGCAAACGGCAGCGCAGTCAGGTCGGCCGGCGCCTCGAGCCCGGCGCCGGCGAGGAACTCGCGCAGCGGCGCGAGCACCAGCAACGGTTCGCGTTCGTTCGCGGCCCCCTGTTCGGCGGTCTCGACGATGTCGTCGAGCGCAGGCTGCAGCTTCATCAGGTGGCGGAGCCTACCGTTGCACGCCAGCGCGCCAAGCGGCGGTGCGACGCGGCCCGCGGCGGGCCGGTGGCACCCGAGTGCAGCGGAGGCCGGCGCTCAGGCGGCGACCGGCAACCGCGGCGCGAGCTCGCGGTCAAAGCGCCAGCCCACGAGCTGCGAGCGGTCGCCCGCAAGGCCGACGACGGTCGCGCCCGTCTGTCGCTCGATCTTCGCCAGCAGTTCGGCGATCCGGTCCCGCGTCGCCTCTGACGCTTCGCCGGCGATGTCCGCGCCCTCGTCGCTCACCAGCACGGTGACGCGATCCGGGTGGTAGGCCGCGATCCCCTCGAGCACCTGTTCGTCGCTCTCAACGGGTCCGAAGATTGCGAGTACGTCACTCATGGCCGCCAGTCTTGTTCGCGAGCGTAAAGCGATCCTGAACGTGATCGAACAAGTCGTGATGGATCGCCTGAGTAGCCTCATTTATAGAGCCCAGATGCCAGAGCTACCGGAAGTTGAAATCACCGCCACGCTGATTGGGTCCGCGACCGCCGGCCACCGGATCGAATCGGCGCTGGCGCCCGGCGTCAACGCGCTCAAGACCTACGACCCGCCGCTGTCAGCGATCGAGGGCCTCGAGATCCTCGGCGTGACTCGGCGCGGCAAACTGTTCGTGGTCGAGCTCGAGGACGATCTGCGGCTCCTGATCCACCTGATGTCGGCCGGCCGACTGCAGCTGTTCGACACGCGGGCCTCACTGCGCGACCGGACCTCGCGGCTGCTGCTCCGACTCGACGATGGCCGCGAGCTGCGCCTGCGCGAGTTCGGCACCAAGCAGGCCGCCTGGGTAAAGGTGCTGCGGGCCGGCGATCTGGAGACCGAGGAGACGATCGCGAAGCTCGGTCCCGAGGCTTATCCGGACCCGCCGCCGCTCGAACAGCTGCTCGACGCGCCGCGGCCGCTGCACGGGATGCTGCGCGACCAGCGCGTGCTCGCCGGGATCGGTCGCTCGTGGGTCGACGAGATCCTGCACGAGGCGAAGCTGTCGCCGTTCAAGCGCGGCTCGGAGCTGACCGAAGAAGAAGCCGCGCGGCTGCGCGAGGCGATCGTCTCCAAGCTCGGCGGTGCGATCTCCCACTACGAGCAGACGGTCGCGCTGCCGATCCCCGACAAGCTGCCGATGCCGCTGACGGTGCACCGCCACAACGGCGAGCCGTGCCCGCGTTGCGGCGACACGCTCGAGGCGGTCTTCTACGAGGACTACGTGATGTGCTACTGCCCGACGTGCCAGACCGACGGGAAGCTGCTCAAGGACCGCCGGCTGTCGCGGCTTCTGAAATAAGCGCACGCGGCGCGACCTGGCGCTTCACGTGGACGGTGATGCTCATCCGATCTGGCATGCCGAGCAACCGCACGATTCGCCCCGCCAGGCGCGACGCCCCTCGCTGATCGCCAGAACGGCGATCGCTAGGGCGACGACGGGATCGAGCCACCAGATGCCGAGCAGGGTGTTGGCGAGCAGGCCGACGAGCACGGCGGCCGCGAGGTAGGCGCAGATGAGGTTCTGTCGTCCTTCGCCGGCGGTGGCGGAAGAGCCCAGCTGCTCGCCGAGCCGGAGCTTCGCGCGCCCGAGCCACGGACATACGCACAGCGTTGCGATCGAAAGGCCGATACCCAGCACGCTCGTCTCCGCATGGTGCTCGCCGGCGAGGGCACGAGTTGCCTCAAACGCGATGTAAGGAGCAAGCAAGAAGAAGCTGAGCCCGACGAGCCGCTGTGCCCGGCGCTCTGATCTCGCCGACAGCGTGCGAGATCCCGAGAAGCGCCAGACCACGATCAAGCTCGCGAGGCCCTCGATGGCGCCGTCGAGCCCATTGGCGATCAGCGCGACCGACCCTGCGAGCAGACCGGCCGTGGTGGTCGCTGCCCCCTCAAAGCACAGCCAGACGAGCGAGACACTCGCCAGCCGTCGGGCGCGGAGCGCTGGTGCACCCATTCGTTGCTTCCGACGCGCGCGTTGACGCTCATGGAGGCGGGTTCCGCCAGGTCAGTCCAGCGGTTTGCGGGCGCGGATGATCGCTGCGGCGGCGTGCTCGTGGACTCGATGGGTTTCGCGAACTTCGATCTCCTGAAGGCCTGCGCTCTCGAGCGCGGAGCGGAATTCGTCCTCGGTGAGCGCTCCCGCGATGCAACCGGTCCAGGCGGCCATGTCGGCTTTGGTCTGATCGTCCATGTCCGGGTCGGCGATCACGTCAGAGACCGCGAACCGGCCGCCGGGTCGTAGCACCCGGGCGGCTTCCCGGATGACTCGCGGCTTGTCGCCCGACAGGTTGATCACGCAGTTGGAGATCACGACGTCGATGCTGTCGTCCTCGAGCGGCATCTGCTCGAGGTAGCCCTTGACGAACTCGACGTTATCCACGCCCGCCTCGTCGGCGTTGGCACGCGCGAGCTCGAGCATCTCGTCGGTCATGTCGAGGCCGATCGCCTTCCCGGTCGGCGCGACCCGGCGCGCGGAGATCAGTACATCGGCCCCGGCGCCGGACCCGAGATCGAGCACGATCTCGCCCTCGTGCAGGTCCGCGACGGCGGTCGGCACGCCACACCCCAGCGAGGCCTTGACGGCGGTTTCGGGAAGGTCCTCGCCTCTTACCTCGTCATACAGCGACGATCCAAACACGCCGGTCTCGTCGGCCGGGCTGAGCAAGAGAACTCGGAGCCGCAGCAGCCCGACTCGGATTGGAGCGCTCGCGCCTCGTCATAAGCCCCACTCGCTGCCGTCCGGGCGGCTCTTCGCATATCGCTCGCGGACGGTTTCGCGAATGTCGCTGGTGTCTGTCAGCTCAGCCATGCGGATAACTCCTTCAGCGCGTCAGCGATCACGTAGTAGTAGGCCCACAGGCCCTCGCGCTCGGAGCCGACGATCCCCGCCTGGCGGAGCACCTTGAGATGGTGGGAGACGGTGGGCTGGGAGAGGTCGAACAGCGGCACCAGCTCGCACACACAGACCTTGCCGGCGTGCTTGCGGAGCACGTCGACGAGCTGCAACCGGACCGGGTCGCCGAGCGCTTTGGCGACCTGGGCCATCCGCAGCGCCTCGTCGCGCTCGACATCCGGGTAAACGACCGGTTCGCAGCACGGCTCACCGGGTGGGCGCTTGACTTTGGGGGTCAGCTCCAGATTGATCGCCATCTATATACCTATACCGATTGAACTGACGATTGTCAATCTATAGACTTGGTTCGTTTGCAAGGGAGGCGGGTCATGTCGACACAGATGAGCCCCCTGATGAGGGCCGCGCTCGAGGACGCGACACGCAAGCTGGCGGGCAAGTTTCGCGGCGTCTTCTCCGAAGAAACGGTCGCACGCGTGGTCGAGGACTCGCATCAGCTGATCGGCGATCGGCCGACGGTCGGCCCGAACTTCATGCCGATCTTCATCGAGCGGTTCGCGCGTGAGCGCCTCGAGGCGGTCGCGCAAGCCGAGGGGCTGGTAGCCAAGGCGCTGCCCGACCTCCTGTTCGTTTGCGAGCACAACTCGGGGCGCAGTCAGGTGGCTGCCGCGCTGGCGCACGAGCTCTCAAACGGTCAGGTCGCGGTGCGGTCGGCCGGCTCGCACCCGACGGAGCGGATCGAGCCGGTCGTGGTTGAGGCGATGAACGAGGTGGGCGTCGACGTGCGGCTCGAGTTCCCGAAGCCGCTGACCGACGAGGTGGTGCGCGCCGCTGACGTGGTGGTCACGCTCGGATGCGGCGACGCGTGCCCCGTGTACCCGGGCCGGCGCTACGAGGACTGGGAGATCGCCGACCCGGCGGGGCAGCCGCTCGAGGTCGTGCGCCGGATCCGCTACGACATCTATCACCACGTTGTCGAGCTGCTCGAATCGCTCGACATTGAAGTCACCGCGTGGCTGGAGGCAACATGACAAGGAGCAGGCCGTGCACCGGGTAGCCGTGATCACAGACATCCACGGCAACCTTCCCGCGCTCGAGGCGAGCCTTGACGCGATCGAGCAGATCGGCGTCGACGAAGTCTTCTGTGGGGGTGATCTCGTCGGCTACGGCCCGCACCCCAACGAGGTGTGTGCGCTGATCAAGGACCGCGCGATCCCGACGATCTACGGCAACTACGACTACGCGATCGCCCGCGAACTCGACGACTGCGGGTGCGCATACGTCACCCAGCACGACCGCGAGCTCGGACAGCAGTCGGTCGCATGGACGCTCGAGCACACTGATCAGGCCGCCATGGAGTTCATGCGCGGGCTGCCGTTCGATTTGCACTTCGCGCTCGGCGACCAGGACGTGCATCTCGTGCACGGCTCGCCGCGGAAGGTCAACGAGTACCTGTTCGAGGACAAGCCTGCCTCCCTGTACGAGCGGCTCGCGGCCGCCGAGTCAGACCAGGTGCTGGTGTTCGGCCACACCCACAAGCCGTGGATCCACACCTACGACGGGGTGCTGTTCGTCAACTGCGGGTCGGTCGGAAAGCCCAAGGACGGAGACCGGCGCGCGGCGTTCGCGATCCTCGAGGCCGACGAGACCGGTCTGGTGCGCGCGTCGATCGAGCGCGTCCCCTACGACGCCGAGGCCGTCGCACGCGAGGTCGCCGCCGTAGGCCTGCCCGGCGAATACGCGCAGAAGCTGGTAGCCGCCGCATAGACAAGAAGGTCTGGACATGAAGTACGTACTGTTCGTCTGCACCCACAACGCCGGCCGGTCGCAGATCGCCGAGGCATTCTTCAACCGCGACTGCACCACGTCCGACTGCCGCGCCGAGTCCGCCGGTTCGGACCCAGTGTCACCCGAAGCAGTCGTAGGTTGTCGTAGCTTTTGTGAGGGTGTAGGTTGGCCGCCAGCCAAACGTGTGCGGCCATCCGGAGTGGGGGAATCGGGCCGCACGAACCATTCCTCATCGGGGGTCAACAGCACATGTCAAAGCACTTGCGGATGCTCGCGTCGGCCGTCACCGTCGCGCTGTTCGTTACAGGGCTGCTCGCCATCTCGGCCGGCGCGGCGACGCCAGCCGGGGGTGCGATCCGCATATTCGGGACCTCGAACGGTCTCGGTGGCGGCGGAAAGGTCCTCGTCACAGGCGCGATCGGCGACCACGGCACGTCGCAGAGCGCGACCAAGACTGGCAAGCCGAACGCAAACGGCAGCTACGTCCTGCTCAAGCTGACGCAGGGCACGATCCTGCTCAACAAGACCGCGCTCGATCAGAAGCATCAATCGCGCGTTCAACACGCCGCAGCTCGATCAGGCTACCTGCTCGCTATCCGCCGCAGCGTCTGCGGAGCGCTCCCGTTCGTCAACGGCACGGGGCCTCTATACCGGGTATCTCGGGCACTGCCCACATCACCGTGTCGCGTCGGCTTCACGCTGCCGCGCTATAGCAGTGGCGCGAAAGCCGGGCAAGTGCAACTCGAGTAACTCCGCGACGCCGACGAGCTCGATCCAGCTCGTCAGCGGTACCGGCACGGTCAGCTTCGGCTGACTAGGATTGGTCACTGAGCTCGGCGCCGGGCGTCCGTCCGGCGCCACGCTCTGACCACCAATGCTCGAGCCCGGCGACATCGCACCCGACTTCACGCTCCCCGACCAGGAGGGCAACCCGGTCGCGCTAGCGGCGCTGCGGGGCAAGACCGTGGTGCTCTACTTCTACCCGAAGGCGGACACGCCGGGCTGCACGACCCAGGCGTGCAGCGTCCGTGATCACAAGGCCGACTACTCGCAGGCCGACGCGGTCGTGCTGGGCGTCTCGCCCGACCCTGTCAAGAAGATCGCCAAGTTCGACCAGAAGTACGGTCTCGGGTTTCCGCTGCTGGCCGACGAGGACCACTCGGTCGCGGAGGCCTACGGCGTCTGGGTCGAGAAGTCGATGTACGGCCGGACCTATATGGGCAACGAACGGACGACGTTCGTGATCAACCCGGACGGGACGATCAAGGACGTTTTCCGCAAGGTCAAGCCGGCCGAGCATGACGAGCTCGTGCTCGGAGCGCTGGCCGGATCCTGAGCGCTACTGCAGGCCCTCGCGCGCTTCGCGCACGAGCGTCACTGCCTCGGGGAAGATCACGGCCATCACCGAGCGCATCTGCTCGGCCTGCTGCTCGGTTGTCCCCTGGATGTTGGCGCGGTTCATCGCGGCGACGGTCAGATCAACCGCCAGCTTGATCGCGTTATCGGCCCACGCCAGCCGCTGCGCGCCCTGCATCTGCTCGGCGAACTCGCCGAGCCGGCGCTGCAAATCGTCCGGGTCGCCGAACAGACCGCCAAAGCCGCTTCCTTCCATATCCCCAATGGTAGCTCGCCGCGCCTGCGCGCAGCTCAGGGGACGCCGCGCCGGCGCCCGGCGCCGCTCAGGGCGCACCCGTCCCAGGCACTACCACTACCATTCGGCGCCCTATGGACGCCGAGCAGCAGCTGGCCTACGAAGCGCGCGTGCGCAACCGACAGGCGGTCGTCGCCGTCGCGGCCGGGGTTCTGCTCGTGGTCGCTGCGACCGTCCAGCTGAGTGGCCCGCACACCTCGGTCGACGAGCTCACGATTGACCTGATCACCGCCAACAAGCGTTTCCCGCTCGATCTGATCGCAGCGGTGATCAACGGGCTTGGTTCGCTGGCCGTCGCGTGGACGCTCGTGTACCTGTACAAGTGCTCGCACGCTCGCAACCCCGAGCAGGTCCGGCCGTGGGTGAAATGGCTCGCGATCACCGGCGGCACCCTGGCGGCGGTCACCGGCGTCGTCTACGCGATCGTCGTCGCGATCAAGGTGCACGAGTTCGTCACCACGGGCTCGCAGACTTACCAGGAGGCCAACCACCTCACGGACGCCCCCGGCCTGCTTGCCCTGCAGCTCCTCGGCCAGGGAGCCGCGCTGGTGCTCGCGGTCGGGATTGCGGTCGTGGCGCTGAACGCAATGCGGCAGGGGCTGCTGACTCGCTTCATGGGCTACCTCGGGATCTTCGCCGGCGTTCTGGTTCTGTTCCAGGTCACTCAGATCCCGGTCGTTCAGGGCTTCTGGCTGCTCGCGCTCGCGTATCTGATCTCCGGCCGCTGGCCGAGCGGGTTGCCGCCCGCCTGGCAGTCCGGGCGCGCCGAACCATGGCCCTCATCGGCTCGGATGCGCGCCGAGGCGGCCGAGCGCCGCGGCCAGCGCAGGGGGCGCGCCAAGCCGAGCCCCAAGCCGACGCCGACCCCTGAGCCGCAACCGGCCCTGGTGCCGGCCCCCTCCCGTACGCGCGCCACGACGCCCAAGCGCAAGCGCAAACGCCGCAACTGAGCTTCCGAGCGGCCGCCGTTCATCGTCGCTGCGCCGCCACTCAACGCGCTCAGACGACCGTTCAGCGATCCGGCGTTGCCGTACGGCTCCGAACCGTCAACTCTGCGCAACATTCCGTAACCCTCTCCGAGGAGGAAACAGATGGAAGCTAGTCGTTTGCCGCGCGAGGCAGACGTGGCCCCGGCGGCCGAGGATCCGACTGCCGCCCGGACAATGGGGTGGACTCCGGCAGACCCGGGCCCGCTCGGCCTGGCTGCGTTCGCTGGGACGACGTTCGTCCTGAGCCTGATCAATGCCGGCCTGGTCGGGAATCAGCACGCCGTCGGTGGCGGCCTGTTGCCCCTGGTGGCCGCCCTGGCACTGGCCTACGGCGGCATCGCCCAGTTCGTGGCCGGGCTGTGGGAGTTCCGCACCGGCAACACGTTCGGAGCGGTCGCGTTCTGTTCTTACGGAGCGTTCTGGATTTCCTTCTATTTCGTCGTCCACGCGGCGTCGAGCCTGCTGCCGACCGAGATCTTCAGTGGCCTGGGCCTGTATCTGTGGATGTGGGGAATCTTCACCGCCTACATGTTCTTCGCCTCGCTGCGGACGACGGGAGCCGTTGCGCTCGTCTTCCTGCTCCTGGCGATCACGTTCATCATCCTGGGCATCGGGAACTCCTCCCTCGCCGGCACGCATAGCGTGATCAACAGCACGATCAAGCTCGGCGGGTATGTCGGCATCGCCACCGCGATCGCCGCGTGGTACGCGTCGTTCGCCGGCGTGCTCAACTCGACCTTCGGTCGGGTGCTGCTGCCGGTCTTTCCGCTGAGCCGGGCGTAGGGAAAAACTCCCGCCGCACCGCGGTCTGGAGTAAAACTAGGAGTAATTAGAGCCGCACATCTTGCGGCCAGCTCGAGCACCGGCGCCGATCCAGGCGTCGGTGCCGCCGGGCTGACCGGGTGCGCGACCCCACGTTCGCTAGCAAGGAGAGGGTTCCACATGGCAGACACGGCACAGGGGACCGGCCCGGAGGAGGAAGTCGACTACTCCGAGGACAAGATCGCTGTCCATTGGCGCGAGGAGGAGTACGTCGCGCCGCCCGAAGAGTTCAAAGCACAGGCCAACGCGGGCGACGATTCGATCCTCGAACGCTTCAGCCCTGAGAACTTCCCCGAGTGCTATGTCGAGTACGGGGAGTTGCTGGACTGGGACAAGAAGTGGGATCAGATCGTCGACGTCAGTAACCCGCCGTTCTTCAAGTGGTGGGTCGGCGGTCGGCTGAATGCGTGCGTCAACTGCGTCGACCGTCACCTCGAGTCTCGCGGCGACGAGAACGCGATCGTCTGGATACCTGAGCTCGAGGAAGACGAGCAGCAGGCGATCACTTACCGCGAGCTTCACCGCCGTGTCAACGAGTTCGCGGCGCTGCTGAAGGACTTCTGCGGGGTCAAGCCGCAGGATCGGGTCACCTTCCACCTGCCGATGGTGCCCGAGTTGCCGGTGGCGATGCTGGCGTGCGCACGGCTCGGTGCGATCCACTCGGAGGTTTTTGGCGGATTCAGCGGTAACGCGTGCGGCCAGCGCATGGCGGACGCGAACAGCACGATCCTCGTCACGATGGACGCCTACTACCGCAACGGAGAGCTGATCGACCACAAGATCAAAGCCGACGACGCGGTGAAGGAGGCAAACAAGGAAGGCATCGAGGTCGACAAGATCCTCGTCTTTCGCCGCAAGCCCGGCGAGTACCACTCGGAGAGCGAGATGGTGGAGGGGCGTGACTACTTCGTCGACGAGCTGCTCGACGGCTACAAGGGCCAGGAGGTCGAGCCGGAGTCGATGAACGCCGAAGACACGCTATTCCTGATGTACACGAGCGGCACGACCGGCAGGCCGAAGGGTGCACAGCACGCGATCGGCGGCTATCTGTCGTACGTCGCCGGGACGTCGAAGTACTACCAGGACATCCATCCGGATGACACGTATTGGTGCTTCGCCGACATCGGCTGGATCACCGGCCATTCGTACATCGTGTACGGCCCGTTGGCGCTGGGGACCACGACCGTGATGTATGAGGGTGTGCCTACCTACCCCGACCCCGGGCGTCCTTGGCGAATCGCCGAGAAGCTCGGAGTGGACATCTTCCATACCGCACCGACGACGATCCGGATGCTGCGCAAGGTGGGTCCGGAGGAGCCGGCAAAGTACGACTACCACTTCAAGACGATGACCACGGTCGGCGAGCCGATCGAGCCCGATGTCTGGCGCTGGTATTGGACCACGGTCGGCAAGGGCAAGGCAGCGGTCACGGACACGTGGTGGATGACCGAAACCGGCGGCTTCCTCGGCAGCACGTTGCCGTTCCTGCAGCCGATGAAGCCTGGCAGCTGTGGGCCGGCGTGTCTTGGGATCCAGCTCGTGATCTACGACGAGAACGGCAACGAGATCCCCAAGGGCTCGGGTAAGGCGGGATATATCTGCGTCCGCAACCCGTGGCCGGGACGGATGCTCACGGTCTGGGGGCAGGACGAGCGGTTCATCGACACGTACTACAAGCGGTTCAACAAGGACCCGGAAAGCAAGGAATGGCGCGACTGGCCGTTCATGTGCGGTGACGGTGCGGTCCAGGCGGAGGACGGTTACTTCCGAATCCTCGGGCGGATCGACGATGTGATCAACGTCGCCGGACACCGGCTCGGGACCAAAGAACTCGAGTCGGCTGCGATCGAGGTCGACGAAGTCGCTGAGGCCGCGGCCGTGCCGGTGTTTGACGAGGTGCGCGGCAAGGTGGTCGAGATGTATATCGCGCTCAAGCCGGGAAACGAGGCGACCGAGGATGATCGCGAAAAAGGTTTCGGCCCAGATCGAGTACGACATCGGCAAGATCGCGCGTCCCAAGAACGTCTGGATCGTGCCCGACATGCCGAAGACCCGCTCGGGCAAGATCATGCGCCGGGTGATCGCCGGGATCTCCAACAATGCCGACGTCGGCGACGTCTCCACGCTGGCCAATCCCGAGGTCGTCGAGCAGATCCGCGACCAGGTTCAGGCTGAGAAGCGCGCTCGCGGCGAGGATCAGCAGGAGTTGTCCAAGACAGAGAAGGAGGAGATTGCGAGCTACGGCTCGGGGGCGGAATAACGCGGCTGTTGGGCGCTGCCTCAGAGGCTGAGGCGGCGCCCTAGGTCTGCTGTGTGGCGCCGGGCGACCGGGATCGTCTGGCCGTCCACGAACGTCAACTCCGCGCCGCCGCCGATCAGCGGCCGCAGCTCGGTCGCCACGCGCAAATTGGCGACGTACTGGCGGTGCACGCGGATGAAGCCGAACTGCTCCCAGCGCCGCTCGATATCAGACAGCGTCCCCCGCAACAGGTACCGCCCGTCGGTGGTCACGATCCGGACGAAGTCCCCGTAGGCCTGCACGTACTGGATCGAGCTGCGGGCCAGCAGCCTCGTCGTGCCGCCGTGCAGGTTGGCGACTGCAACCATCTCGTCGTCGCTGGATGGGGAACGCTCCCGTGGCCGCTCGTCGTCGGCGGGGCGGCGTCGATCGCAGCCACGACCCGCTCGACCGCTTCCTCGACGCGGCGCCGCGCGACCGGCTTTCGCAGGTAGTCGAGTGCGTGCAGTTCGAAGGCCTCGACTGCGGCGCCGTCGTAGGCGCTGACGAACACCAGTTGCGGCGGCGCGGCGAAGCGCCGCATCACGCGCGCGAGCTCGAGCCCGTCGAGGTCGGGCATCCGGACGTCGAGGAAGATCGCGTCATAGCGCTGGCTCGAGAGCTTGGCGAGCGCGTCGCGGCCGTCGAACGCGCACTCCACTTCGCCCACGCTAGGTGACCCGCGCAACAGCCGGGCCAGATCCTCCAACTGCGTCCGTTCGTCGTCGACGGCGAGTACCGTCAGCCGGTCAGAGCTCATCCCGCTCCGGCGGCAATGGTCGCTCGCGTATCCTCGTCGCCCGCGAGGTTTGGCACCGTCATCACTACTGTCGTCCCGCTGCCCGGCGTCGTGTCGATCCGCAGCGCGTAGCGCTCGCCGAAAGTCGCCCGCAGGCGGGAATCGACGTTCGATAGCCCGATCCCCTTGCCGTTGCCGGCCAGCAGCGCCGGGACGCGCTGCGGATCGATTCCGATCCCGTCGTCCGAAACCCGCAGCTCGATGTCGCCGCCGCGGACGCGCGCCTCGATCGCGATCCGACCGCTGCCGGCGCGCCGTTCGACGCCGTGACGGACGGCGTTCTCGACCAACGGCTGGATCGACATCGCGGGCACGACCGCCGCGCGGGTGCCGAGCGGGACGTCGAATGCGACGTGCAGCTTGTCGCGGAACCGGGCCTGCTCGAGCCGCAGGTAGCGCTCGACGTGGGCGATCTCCTCTGCGAGCGTCACGTACGACCGTCCGTCGCGGAACAGGTAGCGGGTGAACTCAGCGAAGTCGATCAGCAGCTCGCGAGCCTCCTCTGGTCGGGCGTGAATATCGCCCGCCACCGCCGCCAGCGCGTTGTAGATGAAATGGGGCGAGATCTGCGCGCGCAGGGCTCGCAGCTCGGCCTGCGCCAGGCGTTCCTCCTGGTCGCGCACGACCGACAGCTCGACCTGCGCCGACACGAGGCTCGCCGCCTCTCCGACGACACGGAGTTCGCCCCCGTTCGGGCGACCGACCGACCTGTAGAAGGCGATCAGCGTCCCGGCCCGCTTGCCCTGCACGGTCAGCGGCGCCAGCACTGCCGAACGCAGCGGGCAGGACGGATCAGACGACACAAGCCGCGGGACGACATGCATCCGGTCGTCGGGGGTCCGCTCGAGCAGGCGCGAGAGCAGATCGCCGGGACGGACCTGCTCGCGTCCCTCGCCGTCGATTGCGAGCACGGTGTGTGTATCGGCGAGCGCCACCGCTGCCGCTCCGGTCAAATCGCGCAGATGCGGGACCGCATTGGCGGCCGACCGTGAATGCAGACCCCGGCGCAGGTGCGGGAGCGTCGCCGTGGCCGCGTGCAGCGCGGACTGCTTTCCGGCCGCCTCCGGCGTGCGGTCGCGACGGTGCGTGTGCGTAATTCGCCAAGCCACCGCGAGGGCGACGATCACCACGAGCCCGACAACCAAGCCGAGTGCGACGCTCATAAGGCCGTACAAAGCCTACTCAGAGGCCCGTCGTATCGGTCATGATTGACCGATGAGTACAACGATCACGTCTTATGAGCAGGCCTGCGCCGAGCACCGCTGGGAGGTCCCGGAGCGCTACAACATCGCAGCCGATGTCTGCGACCGCCACCCGCGCGACAAGGCGGCGATGATCCACGAGGATTTTCACGGCAACGTGCGGGAGCTGAATTGGGGTGAGCTGCAGGACCTGTCGAACCGGTTTGCCAACGTCCTGCAGGCGCACGGCGTCGAGCGCGGCGACCGCGTCGCGATGCTGCTGCCGCCGACGCCCGAGACCGCTGCGGCGTTCTTCGGGACCTGGAAGGCGGGAGCGATCCTGCTGTCGATGTCGGTGCTCTACGGCGACGACGGGATCCGCCACCGTCTGACCGACTCGGCGGCCAAGGTGCTGGTCACCAACGAGGCCAACGCTGACCGAATGGAGCGCTCACTGGTCGAGCACCTGCTGATCCTCGACGACGACCTCCTGAGCCGCGGCTCGACCTCGTTCAACGTAATCGACACGGCCGCGGACGACCCCGCGCAGCTGTACTACTCGTCGGGCACCACCGGCCTCGCGAAGGGGATCCTCCACGCCCACCGCTACATCCTCGCGCACGAGGAGTTCATCTATTGCCACGACGTCCGCGACGGGGAGCTGTTTCACGGCATGGGCGAGTGGGCCTGGGCGGCCGGGATCGCCCCGCTGCTGGGTCCCTGGCGCTACGGGGCCGTACAGGCCGTCTACCAGCGCGAAGGCGGCTTTGACCCGCACAAGCAGCTCGCGTTTCTGTCAAAGCACGACGTCACAAACGTGTTCGGGACGCCGACTGCGATCCGCTCGATGATGTCGATCACCGATGCCGGCACCCGCTACCCGCAGAAGTTCCGGATCGTCTGCTCGGCCGGAGAGCCGCTCAACCCTGAGGCGATCCGTTGGTTCCGTGACCAGTACGGAATCACGGTGCTCGACTTCTACGGGTTGACCGAGTCCTACCCGCTGTGCGCGAACTACCCGTTCATGGAGGTCCGCGAAGGGTCGATGGGCAAGCCGATGCCGGGCTGGGAGGTGGCGATCCTCGACGAGGACGAGCGGCCTGTGAAGTCCGGTGAGCGTGGCGAGATCTGCCTGCGGGCGCGGACCAACCCCCACTACCCGCTCGGCTACTGGAACCGTCCGCCATCAGACACGGAGGAGGTCTTCGGCGGTGAGTGGTTCCACACCAAGGACGCAGCGGCGACCGACGAGGACGGCTATTACTGGTACGAGGGAAGGGCCGACGACGTGATCATCTCGGCCGGGTACCGGATCGGTCCGTTCGAGGTCGAGTCGGCGTGCCTCGAGCACCCCGCGGTCGCGGAAGCCGCGGCGGTGGCAGTGCCCGATGAGCGCCGCGGCAACATCGTCAAGGCGTTCGTCGTGCTGGCCGCCGGCAACGAGCCCAGTGACGCGGTCGCTGACGAGATCAAGGCGTTCGTGCGCGATCACCTGTCGGCCTACGCCTATCCGCGGGAGATCGAGTTCGTGCCCGACCTGCCGAAGACGCTTACCGGAAAGATCCGCCGGATCGAGCTGCGCCAGCGCGAGCAGCCACGCGTCACCAGCTCCGAGTGAGCAGATGTGAACAGCAGATGAGAGCACTCTCGTAAACGCTTGTGGCGAGGGTGCCGCGGCTATAGGTTCCGCCGGTTCATCGAGCAATCCGGGCTGCGGGGTCCACAGGGGCCGCAGGGCCCGCAGGGACCCCCGGGTCCGGCACCAAAGGTCAGCTGTCAGCTGCTCAAGCACCACCAGATCGCGTGCACGGTGACGTTCCCGAACGCCCACAACAAGAGGGGCATGGTCCGGGTCCGCGTCAGCCGCGGGGGCCATCTGGTGGCCCTCGGCCACGGCCGCGTCGTGCACGGCAAAGCGAGGCTGAAGATGCGTGAGCTGCGGACCCGAACACGCGGCGCTTGGTGGATCACGGTCGTGTTCAGCCAGACGGTGCAGGAGGCGGCATCGACCCAGACGCTGCCGGTGCGCATGAGGTAGTCGTACCCATCCCCGAGACGGCCCCCGCCCGGCCAGCCATTCGGGCGGGGGCCGCTGCCGGCCGCTCGGAGCCGTCAGCACCAGGAGCGAGCCACTAGGAGTCCGTCACCACGCGGAGCACTCGCTCATCCGTCCACGGCGGGCCCGAGCGACGACGGCCACCGTCTGAGCTTCCGACAACCGTGTGACAAGCGCGGGCGACTGCATCGCCCCGCCATCAAAACTGAAAGTGTTAGGGGACATTGGCTGCCGTTCGACAGTGCAATTCAAGCTGCGCGCGGCGCACATCCAGACGGGCTTTCCTGCTGGCGCTCGCGCTGGCAATCTCGCTCGCGTCGTCGGCGTCCGCGAACGTCTTCACCGGCACCGCGCGCTTCGTCGCCTCTGATGGGAGCCTGCAGTCGGGCTTTCGGCCGCTGATCGCGCTCGCGGATCCGACCTCCAACAGCCCATTGGACGAGTCCACGTTTCAGGCCTGCGACGTTGCGCCGGACGGCGCGCAGTGCATCGGCTCCGCGCTGTCTGACATCGACGCCGCCCGCGCGGCCGAGGGGCTCGGGCCGATGCAGCTTCCCGCTGACTTCGCCTCGCTGAGCATCGAACAGCAACTGCTGGTGCTCACCAACCTCGAGCGCGTCGATCGCGGGCTGGCGCCGGTGGCGGGCCTGGCCGACGATCTAAACGCGGCCGCGACCAGCGCCGCCGCCGCTGACGAGGACCCGGTGATTGCCGGCTTCCACGGCAGCGAGCTCGCCTCCAATTGGGTTGGCGGCATGCCGTCGACGCTGCTCGCCGACTTCATGTGGATGTATGACGACGGGCCGGGCTCGGGCAACCTCGCTTGTCAGCAGGCGGGCGACAGCGGCTGCTGGGGCCACCGTCACAACATCCTCTATCGGTTCGACAACCCGATCGCGATGGGCGTCGGCTATGCCGCCGACACGAGCTACGGGCCGTCGATGACGGAGCTGTTCATCGGTGGCGACAAGGCAACCGGGCCCGGTCAGGCGGACGCGCTGCTGGCGCCGACGTCGGCCCAGCTGTCCGCTGGCGCGGGCGACCCGGCCCTGAACATCCAGCAGGCGGCTACGAGCTTGCAGATCAGCCTCGGGCGGGCGCAGATCGGGCGCGGCGAGACGGCCACGGTGACCGGACGGCTGGACTGCGCCGGCCACGTCGTCTCCGGTCAGCTGGTCACGCTTGTGCGGCACGCGCCTCGCAGCCGGAAGCTGACGGTCGTCGCCCGGCGGCGGACCGGCACCGGGGGCCGCGTCCGCTTCCGTGTCTCGCCCGCCGCAAGCACGGTCTACGGGCTCGTGTTCGGCGGCTCGAAGACGCTGAGCGCCTCGAGCAGCGAGTCAGTCGAGATCCGCGTCGTCAGGCGCGGGTCAAGCTGACGCGGTCTCGCGCGCGTGCGTGCGCATCTCGGCGAGGATCCGCTCGAGCCGCGGCTCGGTCTCTCTGTCTATGTGCGTCATCGTCGCCGCGACGGCGGGGTGCACAGCGGCGATCCGCTCGTGCATCGCGTGCGCGACGGCGCGGTAGCTCGGGTGCCCCTCGCGGCCCGAGCGAAGCTCGATCAGCTGCATCGCCTCGCGCGCGTTCAGGTCGAGGATGAAGCGCAGGCGGTATCCGAGGCACAGCGCGTAGGGCGCAGCGCTGCGCAGGCCGGCGTCGGCGAGCCGCTCGTACTCGGCCCGCGAGACCTCGAGCGCCCGCCGGTAGTCGTCGCCGACGCCCGCCAGGTCGACCTGCTCAGGCACGCCGGCACCCAGTTCAGGCCCCAGCGTCTGCCACTGCACGGTCAGCATCCGGTGGCGCTGCAGGTCGCGGAAGGCGCCGTAGTCGGCGACGATCTCAAACCGGTAGCGCAGCGCCTCGTAGCCGCGACCGGGCCGGTGCCGGCGATTGCTGCGATCGCCGACCAGTTCCCTGAGCAGCGAGACGCGCTCGTCGCTGGTTAGCGCCTGAACGCTGCCGCGGATCGCCTCCTCCGAGGCATTTGACGACTCGAAAAGCAGCGCCGCGAGCAGGTCATCCTCGTCGCCGTCGACCCGCAGCAGCGTGACCGACGGGCGGTTTCCCGCGTCGTGACGCTCGTCGAGGCCTAGGCGGCGTGCCCACCGCTCGCCAGCGCGCGCCCGCTCCTCGAGGTAACCGACCCAGGCCCCGCCCCGGTCGGGCCGCGGCACGCGCGAGACGAAGCTCGGGATCACCGCTTGGACCGCTTCGAGGATCATCGTCCCGTAGTCGCGCGCCTCGGGGAGCGGGTGCGCGAGCAGGTGCAGGATCAGCTGCTCATAGCTCTGGCCGCTCGCGTAGATCCCCATATGCGACAGCGAGCTGGCCGGCAGCAGGCCGCGGAGCAGATCGAGCGCCTTGGCTTTGATCGCGCGCGCGTGCGCGGCCCCGGGCTCGTCCGCCGCGCGCGGGTACTGCTCGGTGGCCCATTCGGTCACACGCGGCAGCGCGGCAGCGTAGATCCCGAACAGCTCGTCCATGGCCGCCGGGTACGCCGGGCCGAGCTCCGGATCGCGGTAGTAGCGGTAGCCGCCCGGCGGGTCGGGCATCGGGCTGTCGTAGGCGATGTAACGGGTCGACTGCTCTAGGTAGGCAGCCAGCCGCGGCCGCTGCAGCAGCTTCGTGAGTACGTTGGAAACCCACTCGCAGGCGACATGCGCTCCTCCCAGCTGCGCGACCGAGTCGTCGCCGTAGCCGAGGAAGATCCGCTCGTACAGCTGCGCGGCGCGCTGGCCCTCGACGACCCGCTCGCCGGTTCCCTGGGGCAGATCGCCGGCGAACTCGTCGAGCAGCAGCCGGCGGAGCGTGCCCGGATACCGCGAATAGCGCGCAAACAGCGCACCCTTGAGGGTTTCGGGAAGGTTCGTGAGCGCGAACACCGGACGGTCGAGGTTGGTGCAATGGGCGCTCAGCAGCTCGCGCTCGGCCGCTGTGAAGCTCTCAGTCGGATATTGCACGGGCGGTCGATCGTAGCGATGGCTGCGGCTGTCGCCGGTTATGATCCGAGTCGTGATACGCGCGCGTACCACAGACGTTGACGTGCTGATCATCGGCGCCGGCCTGTCGGGGGTCGGCGCGGCGTGCCACCTGCAGCGACGGTGTCCGGGCAAGACCTACGCGATCCTCGAGGCCCGCGAATCGATCGGCGGTACCTGGGATCTGTTCCGTTACCCGGGCGTCCGCTCGGACTCGGACATGCACACGCTCGGGTACTCGTTCAAGCCCTGGAAGGAGGCCAAGACGATCGCTGACGGGCCGTCGATCCTGGCCTACATCACCGAAACCGCGGACGAGTACGGCGTCGTGGACAAGATTCGCTTTGGCCACCGTGTGATCGGCGCCGACTGGTCGAGCGCCGACTCGCGCTGGGTAGTGACGGCGGAGCGCACCGCGACCGGCGAGACCGTGCAGCTGACGGCGGGCTTCGTGCACTTCTGCTCCGGCTATTACCGCTACGAGGAGGGCTATACGCCCGAGTTGGCCGGCGTTGACCGCTTCGAGGGGACGGTCGTCCATCCCCAGCACTGGCCGGAGGATCTCGATTACGCGGGTAAGCGGGTCGTGGTCATCGGCAGCGGCGCGACCGCCGTCACGCTGGTGCCGGCGATGGCCAAGACCGCAGCGCACGTGACGATGCTCCAGCGGTCGCCGACCTACATGGTCACGCTCCCCGGCGTCGACCCGCTCGCGACCAAGCTCCGGCGCTGGCTGCCGCCGATGGCCGCCTACCAGGCGGTGCGCGCCAAGAACGTAGCTCTGATGACGCTCAGCTATCAGCTGTTCCGTCGGCGCCCGGAGCTCGGCAAGAACCTGATCCGCAAGTGGCTTCTGCACCGTCTACCGGAGGACTTCGACGTCGACACCCACTTCACGCCCGCGTACGACCCGTGGGATCAGCGCCTGTGCGTGTGTCCCGACGGCGATCTGTTCGAGGCGCTGAGTGACGGCAGCGCCTCGATCGTCACCGACAAGGTCCAGTCGTTCACTGAGCAGGGACTCGAGCTGGCCAGCGGCCACGAGCTCGAGGCCGATGTGATCGTGACCGCCACCGGGCTGAACCTGATCGCGCTCGGCGGGGTCGAGATCTCGCGTGACGGGCAGGCGCTCGACCTGCCCAGCCACATGGTCTACAAGGGCATGATGCTCAGCGGAGTCCCCAACCTGGCGATGTCGATCGGCTACACGAACGCCTCCTGGACGCTCAAGTGCGACCTCACCTGCGAGTACGTCTGCCGGCTGCTCAACCACATGGATCGCCACGGCTACCGCGAGGCGGTCGCCGTAGGGGACGAGTCGGTCGCACCGGTGCCGCTGATCGATCTCAAGTCCGGCTATGTGCGGCGATCAGTCGCGCACTTCCCGTCGCAGGGGACGCGGCGGCCGTGGCGCCTGTACCAGAACTACGCGCTCGATGTGGTGGCCTTGCGGCTCGGTCAGCTCGACGACGGCGTCCTGCGCTTCTCGCGCGGCCACGAGGTCGCCGAGCAGGCTCCGCTTGCCGCGGCCGCCTGACGCTCGCCGAGCGCCCGCGCTTGCCGCAGCCGCCTAGCCGGCGCTCTTCGGGTCGCCGGTCGACTGCGAGCCCTCGCTGGACTCGCCCCCGGAGGGCGCACGCCGCTCGCGCCGGGGGCTGTCCTGCGTCTCGCGCTGCTCGCGCCGCGCGCCGTCCTGCGTCTCGCGCCGCTGCTCGCCGTGGCCGTGCCCAGGCTCGGTTTCCTCGCGGTTCTGATCGGACACTGAGCCCGGAAGTGGGTCCTTTTCTTGCATGCCGGGTTTCTACCCGCCCCCGGAGCATCAAGCACTTGCTGCGTCGTGACGCTCAACCGGCCGAACGTGCAAAAGCGCCCCGCGGCTGCTTGAACGTGCTGCGTTGCGCCGGTTATAACCGGCAGAGCGCGACACGTGCGCCGCACGGCACGGCGCTTATGCACGTTATGAGGCTGTCGTGGCATGGAAATCGCACGACACCGCGGGTCGTTTTGACCGGATCGCAACAGATCGGACCGAGGCAGGGGAACCTGCGAGAGAAACGGGACAAATAGTCCCGTGTCGCTCGCAGCCTCGGTCGCAGCCGCGTGCATGAAGGGCCCAAAAGTGAAGGCGCCTGTGAGTGGCGCACAAGGCGATTTGTTAGTGACAGCCTCTATTGGCGGTGTCGTGCGTTCCGAGAACTGGCGCCTCACGCCGAGGGCTGGAGCTCAGACCGAGGGCTGGGGCTCGGACCGAGAGGTGGAGCCCAGACTGACGCCGCAGCCTAAGGACGAGAGCTCGAGCCTCAGAAGATCCCGACCAGCGACTGTCCGGCGTGCGCGACGAAGTGGAACAGCGGGCCGGGGAAGATGCCGAAGAACACGCTCGCAGCCGCGAACACCACAGCGACGACCGTCACCTCGATCCGCAGCGGCGGTTTGGCGATCGGCTCGGCATCCAGCAGCACGTCGGCCTCCGACGAACCGCCCGCGATCGGCGCCAACCCACCGGGAGCGCCGGCCGCGGCAGGCACCGGCGTTGCCGCGCTCATCCAGATCGTCGCGACCACCCGCAGGTAGTAACCCAGCGAGATCATCGAGCCGATCACGAGCACGATGCCGAGCCACGTGTAGTTGCCGTTGACGAGCGCGTTGATCAGCTGGAACTTGCCGATGAAGCCGACCGTCCCCGGGATCCCGGCGAGCGCGAGCATCGCGATCGTCATCGGCCAGGCGAGCCACGGCCGGCTGGCGCCGAAGCCGGCCAGCGACGAGATCTCGTCGCCGTCCTCGCGCTCGGCCTGTACGGCGATGATGACCGCGAACGCGGCCACGTTCATGAACATGTAGACGATCAGGTAGAGCACGGTCGCGTTGATGCCCAGCCGGCTGCCGACGATCACCCCGGTGAGCATGTAGCCCGCCTGGGCGACGCCCGAGTAGCCCAACATCCGCTTGAGCGATGTCTGACCGAGCGCGCCGACGTTGCCGACGATCATCGTGATCGCCGCGATCGCCGCGAACGCCGGCGCCCAGGTGTTCTGAGCGCCGATCACGGCGACGTCGAAGAAGCGCAGCACGGCCCCCAGCGCGGCGGCCTTGGTCGCCGTGGCCATGAACGCTGTCACCGGCGTCGGCGCGCCCTCGTAGACGTCGGGCGTCCACTGGTGAAACGGCGCCACCGAGGCCTTGAACGCGAACCCGACGATCACCAGCCCCAGACCGGTCAGCATCATCGGGTCGCCGAGCAGCCCGCCGGCGATCTGGCCCTGCGAGATCGCGTTGGCGATCACCTGAAACTGCGTCGCGCCGGTCGCCCCGAAGATCAGCGCGAGCCCGTAGACGAGCGTCGCCGAACCGACCGAGCCGATCACCAGGTACTTGAGCCCCGACTCGAGCGACCCTTCGCGGTGAAACTCCGACGCGCACATGATGTACAGCGGGATCGAGAGCAGCTCGAAGCCGACGAATAGGGAGATCAGGTTCTGCGCGGACACCAGCACCGCCATCCCGAGCACGCTGAACATCAGCAGCGAGTGGTACTCGCCGTGGCCGGCGCTCGACGGCGCGCGCGTGGGCAGCGAGATCAGCACGGTGGCGATCGCCGCCACGCAGAAGACCATGTCGAGGATCAGGGCGAGGTCATCGATCCGCAGCGAGCCGGCGATGATCGACGCCGGATGGTGAAAGCGCGCGATCTGGAACCCGAGTGACACCGCCAGGGCGCCGATCGTCAGCGCTGGAACCACGCGCTCGCGCGCGAACGAGTTGCGCAGCAGCCCGACCATCAGCACCAGCAGCGCGCCGACCGTCAGCGCCAGCAGCGGCGAGAACGACAGCCAGTCGATGTGGGGGCCCTTGAGGTGGGCCACGACGACCGCGTCGTGCACGGGGACCACCACGTTCATGGCCTCGCCGCCGTCAACGTCGTGTTGTTAGACGCGTACGCGCGCTGTGCGACCGCCGCCGGCGCAACCGCCGCGGTGGCCGACTTCTCCGAGCGTTTGAGCCCGAACTGCGGGTAGAACGCAAGCACCAGGATCAGGGCGACGATCGGCACGATCGGGAGCGCCTCCGCGAGGCGGATCTCGCGTGAGGTCACGGTTGGTCGGACGCGGTTCTGCATCGAGTTGATGAACAGCCGCAGCGCGTAGTACGCCGAGCCGATGACGCCGAGCGTCGCGATCACGGCGATCGCGAGCTTGGTCTTGAAGACGCCCAGCAGGATCAGGAACTCGCCGACGAAGTTCGCCGACCCGGGCATCGCGAGCGTCGCGAACGTCACGATCACGAACAGGGTCGCGAGCACCGGCGCGCGGAACGCGATCCCGCCCATGTCGGCGATCTTCTCCGAGCCGCCGGCTCGCGCCGCCAGCGCGGCGACGATGAAGAACAGCGGCGCGGTCACCAGCGCGTGGTTGACCATCTGCAGCAGCGCGCCTTGCGCGCCTTGCGGCTCCAGCGAGAAGATCCCGAGCGTGATGAAGCCCAGCTGGGCGACGCTCGAGTACGCGACCACGAGCCGGGCGTCGCCGGTCGTGAACGCGACCGCGGTCGCCCACAGGATCGAGACCAGCGCGATCACCAGCATCAGCACCTGGAAGTGAGCCGAGGCGTAAGGGAACAGCGGCAGGACGATCCGCAGGAAGCCATACGCGGCGACCTTCGAGAGGACCCCCGAGAAGACGGCCACCGCCGGGATCGGCATCGACTTGTAGCCGTCAGGGAGCCAGCCGTGGAAGGGGACCAGCGGCATCTTGACCAGGAATGCCGCCGCGAAGCCGAGGAAGATCCACTCCTGCTGGGCGTGCGACAGCGGCAGCGCCCGCAGCGAGCTGATCGCGAACGTCAGCGGCGTCCCGTGATCGCTCGACGCGAGCGCCCCGGTCGCGACCGCGGCGACCAGCATCAGGAACGACCCGACCAGCGTGTAGACGACCAGCTTGGTCGTCGCACGCACCCGGTCGCCGGACGCCCCAGCTTCCGGTCAGGAAGTAGAACGGGATCAGCATCAGGTCGAAGAAGGCGACGAACAGCGCCAGGTCCTGGACGCAGAAGGCCCCCAGCACCGCGCTCTCGGCCAGCCCGAACCAGAAGAAGAACGTCCGCGGGCGCTCCCATTCGCGCATCGATGCCCACAGCAGCGCGGCGCTGAAGATCACCGGCGTCAGCACGATCAGCACCACGTTGAGCCCGTCGAGTCCGAGCTTGTAGTGGATTCCGAGCGAGGAGATCCACACCGAGTCGGTGACGAACTGCAGCCCGACGGCCCCGGTCTTGAAGCGGGCCAAGAATGAAATCGCGACGCCGAGCGTCACCAGGCTGCCGACGAACGACGCCCTCGGCACCAACTCGGCCGGCAGCAGCGAGACGAGCAGCGAGATCGCAAGTGGTAGCCAGATCAGGATCGAGAGAGTCATGAGGCCGAGATCAGGAAGTAGAGGGCGACGGCCGAGATCCCGACCAGGATCGCGGCCGCGTAGTAGCGGACGAACCCGGTCTGGGCGCGGCGCACGGCAGCCGAGGCCGCGCGTACGACACCGATCGTCCCGTCCGTGAGGCCGCCGGCGATCACGCCGCGCTCGAGCACCGTGTCGGCGAAGCGACCGAACCACTGCACCGGCCGAACGATCGCCACGTCGATCAGCTCATCGAAGTACCACTTGTTCCACAGGAAGGTGTGCAGCGCGCGCGAAACGCTCCTGGAGCCGGGCCGAGGTGCCGGGACTGACGATCCAGATCCGGTAGGCGGTGAAGATCCCGCCGGCCGCGATCAGCGCGCCGATCGCGAGTCCGACCCAGTCCGACGTGAAGCTGCCCTGCAGCGAGTACAGGTGCGAGGTCGCAAACGTCGGCCGCAAGAACCGCGTGATCTCGTCGTCGATGCCGGGGATCTGGAACACGCCGCCGATCACGGCGCCGATCGCCAGCACCGCCATCGGGACCTTCATCGCCAGATCGCGCTCGGCGATGTGGTGCTCGGGCCCAGGGAAGCCAACGTCGGTGTCCTCGACCTCGCCCGTCTGTGGGTTGGTCGGGACCTCGGCGTGTGCGAGGTGGCCGTGCTCTAGCTCGCGCGCCTCCGGGCACGGCTCGCCCCAGAAGGCCCGGAAGATCATCCGGAACGTGTAGATCCCGGTCATGAACGCGCCCACGTAGCCGAGGACCCCGAGCACCTCGAACCCACCGCCGCGGTGGTCGAGGTAGGCGATGATGTCGTCCTTCGACAGCCAGCCGGAGAACGGCGGCAACCCCGACAGCGCGAGGCCGGCGATCACGAACGTGATGAACGTGAACGGCAGCGCCTTGCGAAAGCCGCTCATCCGGTCGAGCGACTGCTCGCCGGCCATCGCGCTGATCAGCGAGCCCGCGCACATGAACAGCAGCGCCTTGAAGAAGGCGTGCGTCATCAGATGGAACATCGCCGCCGAGTAGGCGCCGACCGAGACGCCCATGATCATGTAGCCGATCTGCGACATCGTCGAGTAGGCGATCACCCGCTTGACGTCGGTCTGGACGATCGCGATCGAGGCGGCGATCAGCAGCGTCGCGCAGCCGCCGATCGCGGCCACGTCGGCGGCCGTTGGGGCGAGCTCGAACAGCGTGTGCATGCGCGCGATCAGATAGACGCCGGCGGTCACCATCGTCGCCGCGTGGATCAGCGCCGAGACCGGGGTCGGGCCTTCCATCGCGTCCGGGAGCCAGGTATGAAGCGGGACCTGAGCGGACTTGGCGAACGCGCCGACGAGCAGCAGCAGGCAGCCGGCGACCAGGTCGGTGCTGTTGTGGGAGAAGACGTGGGGCGCGACCTGGAACGTCTTGAGGAGGTCGAGCGTCCCTGTGTGGCGGAAGATGAAGAACGTTCCGAGCACCAGTCCGACGTCGCCGACAACGTTGATCACGAACGCCTTGATGCCGGCGCTGGTCGCCGTCGTGCGGCGGTACCAGAACGAGATCAGCAGGTAGGAAGCGGCACCGACGAACGCCCAGCCGACGATCAGCACCAGGAAAGTTGCCCGCCAGCACGAGCAGCAGCATCGAGAAGACGAAGAAGTTCAGGTACGAGAAGAAGCGCGAGTAGCCGCGGTCGGACTCGAGATATGCGACCGAGTAGAGGTGGATCAGCGTCGATACGCCCGACACGATCAGCGCCATGAGCACCGAGAGCGGGTCGACGAGGATCGTCAGCTTCGCATCGAGGCCGACAGTGAACGTGTAGTTCCACAGCGATGAGGTGAGCTCGCGATCGTTCTCGGAGTGGCCGAGCAGGCTGATCAGCGCCGCGACTGAGAAGGCGAAAGCCAAGAGGATCGCGGTCGTCCCGATCCAGCCCGCGACCGTGCCACGTTCGCGCCGGAAGCCGAGCCCGATCCCGATGCAGCCGAGCAGCGGGCAGAGCAGGATCAGCCAGCCAAAAGTCGTCGCGCTCATCGCAGGCTCACCCGCGTAGCTCGGTCAGCTCGTCGACGTTGATCGCCATCTGGCGCCTGTAGATCGCCACGATCAGCCCGAGCCCGACGGTCACCTCGCAGGCAGCGACAACCATCACGATCAGCGCGAATATCTGGCCGTCGGCCCGGCCCCACATGCGCGAGAACGCGACCAGCGCCAGGTTGGCGGCGTTCAGCATCAACTCGAGGCACAGCAGGATCACGAGCGGGTTGGGGCGCGTCAGCACGCCGGCCGCGCCGATGCAGAAGATGATCGCCGAGACGACCAGATACCAGCCGATCGCCACTACCAGCCGCCTTCCGAGCCGCTCGTGGTCGTGCCGGCAGTCTCGGGCTCGGCGTCGCGCTCAGAACCCGGCTCGGATCCGATCGTCGTCCCGCGCCGGATCCCGGTCGTCTCGGCCATCGTGCCGGTGTAGACGGGTCGCGGGACGTCGTGCAGCTCGCGGTCGAACTCCTCGTCTTCGGCCTCGAGCCCGCGACGCCGCCGCGCGAGCACGACCGCGCCGACCGCGGCGACCAGCAGCAGCAGCGACGCGGTCTCGAACGGGAACAGGTACGTGGTCAAGAACAGCTTCCCGATCTGCCGTGGCGACCCGAATAGAAGCGGCACGGTCGGGCCACGGCTGGAGATCCCGCGCAGCGCCGAGCCCAAGACCGCGATGCAGAGCTCGATCGCCACCGCGATCGCGAAGATCGGACCCAGCGCCTTGAGCGCGCCGCCGCCACTGCCGAGCGGCTGGTCGGCGCCGCCGATGTAGGCGACCACGAATACGTACAGGACCATCACCGCGCCGGCGTACACCACCACCTGGGCGGCGGCGACGAACTGCGCCTCGAGCAACAGGAACAGCACCGCGAGCGCGATCAGGTGCACGACCAGCGCGAGCACGCAGTAGAACGGGTTGCGCAGCATCACGACGCCGATCGCCCCGCCGATGGCGAAGATCGCGGCGATGAAAAACAGGACGGCGGTCATTCGCCCTCGCGCCGCAGCGGTGTCCGCTCGATCGCCTCGGCGAGCAGCATCTCCTTAGTGAAGATCAGGTCCGAGCGCGTGTAATCAGACATCTCGTAGTCGTGACCCATCGTGATCGCGTCAAACGGGCAGGCGACCTCGCAGTAGCCGCAGAAGATGCAGCGGCTGAGGTTGATCTCGTAGACGGCCGCGTAGCGCTCGCCGGCCGAGATGCGGTGCTCGGGCGTGTTCTCGGCCGCCACCACCCGGATGCAGTCGGCCGGGCAGGCGGCCGCGCATAACGAGCAGCCGACGCACTTCTCCAGCCCCGTGTCCTCGAACCGATGCAGCTTGTGGCGGCCGCGGAAGCGCGGGTAGACGGGCGTCTTCTCCTCCGGGTACTGGATCGTCGTCGGTCCCTCGACGATCCGCCCGAAGGTCGTTTTCAGCCCGCGCAGCGTCTCGCCGAACACCCGGTAGGTGCCTTGGGCGGGACCGGCGGCGGGCGCGCGAATCACCTCGATCACATCGGCGCCGGGGTCGTACGGGGGCGTCATGTGACCACCAGGATTGCCGTCACGAGCAGGTTCAGGGTCGCGAGCGGCAGCAGGATCTTCCAGCCGAACGACATCAGCTGGTCGTAGCGCAGCCGGGGCAGCGTCGCCCGGATCCAGATGAAGAACGTCAGCACGATCAGGATCTTGACCAGCACCACGATCGGGTCGACCCAGCCCGGCGGGTTGATCCCGAACGGCAGCAGCCAGCCGCCGAGGAACACCGTCACCGCGATCCCGGAGACGACGATCATGTTCGTGTACTCGGCGAACAGGTAGGCGACGAACGGCGTGCCGCCGTACTCAGTGAAGTAGCCGCCGACGAGCTCGGCGTCGGCCTCGACGAGGTCAAACGGCGTCCGGTTGGTCTCCGCGAACGACGCGGTCATGAAGATCAAAAAGCCGACGATCTGCGGGATGAAGAACCACAGCCCCCTCTGGGCGTGCACGATTCCGGTCAGCGACAACGTGCCGGCGGTGATCAGCACCCCGACGAGCGCCAGACTCTGCGAGACCTCATACGAGATCAGCTGCGCGGCACCGCGCATCGCGCCGAGGAACGAGTACTTCGAGCCCGACGACCACCCGCCGAGCATGATCCCGTAGAACGAGATCCCGCTGAGTGCGAACACATACAGGACCCCGATCGGGACGTCGATCCCGTACAGCCCGACCGGCTGGCCGAAGATGTGCTGGACACCTCCGAACGGGATAAGCGCCAGCGCCCCGACCGCGGTAACGATCGCGATCGCCGGCGCGATCCGGAACAGGTAGCCGACCGACGTGGTGGGGCGAAACGGCTCCTTGGTCGCGAACTTGACGATCTCGGCAAGCGGCTGCATGAGTCCGTAGGGACCCACTCGGTTGGGCCCGTAGCGGCCCTGGAAGCGGCCGAGCAGCTTGCGTTCGTAGACGATGATGATCGGCAGGATCGCGAAGATCACCGCAAAGATCACGAGCGCCTTGAGGATCTGCACCCACCACGGCTCGTAAAAGCCGACGAGTCCGAAGACCGTCACCCCTTCACCACCTCGATCAACGGCAGAGTCAGTGCGTTGGCGGAATCGGACCTGATCCCGGTCGCGAGGAACGCGCTGCCCGGTCGCACCGCCGAGCGGATCGCGGCCCGTGCCTGCAGCCAGGTTCCGTTCTGGGTCACGGTCACGTCGTCGCCGTCGCTGAGATCCAGCCGGCGCGCGTCGTCGGGCGACAGCTCGAGCTGCTGAACCGGGATCAGGTACTGCAGCGTCGGCGAGATCTCACACTCCGGCGCCGCCCAGATCGGGCGGTAGGTGCCCAGCCGCAGCGCGCCGTTCTGGCTCGCGCCGTTCTGGTCGAAGGCGGCCCGCTCGTCGATCGGCTGTGGCGTGCGGCTGAAGACCTCGCCGCTCGCCCCAAGCGCAGCGGCCTGATCGCGTTCGGGCCAGCGCAGGCCCCCGCCGCCGATCTCGTCGAGCGTGATCCCCTCGTAGAACGGGACAGCCGCGACCAGCTGCTCGAACGCGTCCTCGCTGCGGTCGACGCGGAAGTCGGTCCCCGCACGGCGGGCGAGCTCGGCGATCACGGCCCAGCCGGGTTGCACTTCGCCCGGCCTCTCGATCGCGATCCGCACGCGCTGGAGGCGACCATCGGGGTGCACGACCGTCCCCTCCTTCTCGGCGTACGACTCGGCCGGGAAGATCACGGTCGCGTGCTCGCGCAGTCCCTCGGTCAGCACCGAGGCGTGGGCGACGACGAGCGCGGCGCCGTGCAGCGCGCGCTCCCACAGGGGGCTGTCTTCCTGGTCGCGGATCGGGTCGGTCTGCATCAGGTACAGGGCGGTCAATTGCCCGTCGGCCGCCGCGCGTGCGATCTGAGTCGCGCCCCGCCCCCGGTCGCCGGTCAACGCTCGATAGCCGGGGCCCGCGTCCGGGATCGCTCCAGCCTCACGCAGCCCGCGCCCGTTGGACCCGGCCGGGATCTCGAGCAGCCCCGCGCCGTCGTGCTCGGCCAGGCCGAGACGCTGCGCGATCCGCAACAGGACCTCGGCTTCGTGTGCGCCGATCCGCTCGGCCCAGATGATCACGACGTCCTCGCCACCGTCTCGGAGCAGTTCGGCCAGCGCGCCGATCTCCCCGTCACCGCCACCGTCGCGCAGTGCCGCCTCGAGCGCCTCGAGCTGCGCCAGCTCGCCGCCGGGCGCGCAGCGGACGATCTGCTTGGCGTTGCGGTCCAACGCGCTCGGGCGCGCTCCGAGGATCGCCAGTTTGACGCCGTTGCGGCGTACGCCCTTGCGGATCCGCAGATCGAGGATCGGCGCATCGTCGAGCGGCTCACACCCGACCAGCAGCACCGTATGGGCGAACTCGATGTCCACGACGCTCGCCTGCAGCGCGGGATCGGCGAGCGCCCGCGCCAGCGGCGCCTCGACACCGCGGCTGCACCGCGAGTCGATGTTGCCCGATCCGAGCACCTCGCGCATCAGTCGCTGGAGCAGGAAGCCCTCCTCGTTGGTCGCCTGGCCGCCGACCAGCGCGCCCACTCGACCCCTGTGTCTCGCCAGCCCGGCAGCCGTTTCCAGTGCCCGCTCCCAGGAGACCTCGCGCAGCTCGTCGGCGTCGCGGACCAGTGGCTTGGTGATCCGCTCGTCGACGTGGATCGCCTGGTAGGCGAACCGGCCCTTGTCACACAGCCAACCGTCGTCGACGCCCTTGTTGCCCTCGTAGTCCCGGGCCAGGACCCGCTCGACGCGATCGTCGCGAACAGTGAACGTGACATTGCACTGTGCCGGGCACAGCGTGCAGACGCCGCCCGCGCCCTCGATGTCCCAGGGCCGCGCCCGGAACCGATACGGCTGCGAGGTCAGCGCGCCGACCGGACAGAGCTCGACGATATTGCCACTGAACGGCGCCACATACGGGTGTCCGTTGTGGGTCGCGACGAACGTGTCAGCGCCGCGCTCGGCGAAGATCAGCTGATAGTCCTCGGCGATTTCCTGCGAGAAGCGGACGCAGCGATAGCAGAGGATGCAGCGCTCGCGGTCGATCGCGACCAGCGGCGACAGGGCCAGTGGCTTCTCGAAGTGTCGCTTGGGCTCGATCATCCGCGAACGCCCGAGACCCCAACCGAAGGTGATGTCCTGCAGCGGACACTCGCCCCCCTTGTCGCAGACCGGACAGTCGAGCGGATGGTTGATCAGCAGGAACTCGACGATCGCGTTCTGAGCATGGCGCACGTTGTCGGTCTGTGTGTGGACGACCATCCCGTCCTTGACCGCGGTCGAGCACGAGGTCTGGAGCTTGGGGATCCCTTCGATCTCGACTAGGCACATCCGGCAGGCGCCGACCGGCTGGCCGAGCTTCGGCTCGTAGCAGAAGTAGGGGATCTCGACGTCGCCCTGCTTGGCGGCGTCGACGAGCATCGCGCCCTCGATCGCCTGCACTTCGCGGCCATCGATCGTCAGCTGGATCGTCTTTCGCTCTGGACGGGGCATGCGCGCCGGGGAAGCTAGTGAACTGGGATCGGTCCGGCGTACTCGTCGGCCACGCCGAGAGCCACGACCTCGTCGCTGCGGGCGCCGAAGTTGCGCTCACGAGCAGCCTCGATCTCGGCCTCGAGTTCGCCGCGGAACTTGGCGACCATCGATCCGATCGGCATCGCCATCGCATCGCCCAGCACGCACAGGCAGTTTCCGATGATCTGCTCCTGGACCGAGGCCATGATGTCGAGGTCCATCGGCGTTGCCTCACCGGTCTGGATCCGCTGCAGCATCTTGTGGGTCCAGTTGGTCCCCTCACGACAGGGGACGCACTTGCCGCATGACTCGTGCGCGTAGAACTTGGCGACCTTGAGCGCGGTGTCCAGCACGCTGCGCGACTCGTCGGCGATGATGATCGCTCCCGAACCCAGCATCGACCCGGCCTTCGCCATGCTGTCGAAGTCGTATGGGACGTCGAGATCGTCCTTGGTCAGCACCGGTGAACTCGAGCCGCCGGGGAACCAGAACTTGACGTCGAGACCGCTCGGTGGGCCGCCGGCGAGGCCGTAGATGATCTCCCGCGACGGGATCCCGAGGTCGATCTCGTAGTTGCCCGGTCGCTTGACGTCGCCGGAGATCGAGACGACCTTGGTTCCGGTGGACGTCTCGGTTCCGATCTTGGCGTACTCGGCGCCGCCCATCTTGATGATGTGCGGAACGGTGGATAGCGTCTCGACGTTGTTGATCAGCGTCGGGCCCGCGTACAGGCCCTCGATCGCCGGGAACGGTGGCTTCAGTCGCGGATTGCCGCGCTTGCCCTCGAGCGAGTCCAGCAGGCCGGTCTCCTCGCCGCAGATATAGGCGCCCGCGCCCCGGTGCAGGACCAGCGGTAGGTTCAGGCCGCTACCGAGGATGTTGTCGCCGATATAGCGCCGCCTGCGCGGCCTCGGCGATCGCGGCCTCGAGGATCTCGGCCTGGGTCTCGTACTCGCCCCGGATGTAGATGAACGCGCGGTCGATCTCGCCCGCGTAGGCGGCGATCACGATCCCCTCGATCAGCATGTGCGGGCTCTTCTGCATCAGCTCGCGATCCTTGAACGTGCCGGGCTCGGATTCGTCGGCGTTGCAGACGAGGTACTTGTCCATCTTGCCGTGAGGCAGGAACGAGATCTTCTTGCCCATCTGGAAGCCCGCGCCACCGCGGCCACGGATCCCGGAGTCCAGTAGTTGCGATAGGACCTCCTCGGGCGTCATCTGTAACGCCTGGCGCAGCGCCTGATAGCCGCCGAGGCGCTCATAGACCGGGAGCGTGTTGAGGCCAGGCTCGTCGATGTGGTCAAACAGGATCTTTCTCATTCGGGTTCTCCGGAGGGGTCTCGAGCGGCGCCGACGGGCCCGGCCGATCGGTCGACTCGTCAGCTTCGGTCAGGCCGGCGGTGTCGTCGCGGTGAGGATGCGCGGGCGCCGTGAACTCGGCGGCGCCCTGCGCGACGTCGGGGTCGACGGAGGCGCGATAGCGAAGCTGCTTGTCCGGCAGTACGGGGCGCCCGCCGCGCAGATCGTCGACCAGCAGGTCGCAGTCGTCAGTCGTCAGCGGTCCCACGTACTCGCCGTTGACTGACGCCATCGGTGCGATGTCACAGGCACCCAGGCACTCAAACGAGCTGACGTGGATATGCTCGTCGCCGGCCGCCGCGCGCACCATCGCGTCAAAGAGTTCGTCCGCGCCGAGCAACGAGCAGGTGATGTTCGTGCACACGTAGATGTCGTCGTGCTTCGGGCGTGGGTAGGTCTCGAGCATGTCGTAGAAGGTCGCGACCGAGGTGAGGTAGGCGGGGGTCAGCTGCATCACGGTGGCGACCTGATCGATCGCCTCCGGCGAGCACCAGCCATGGAGCGCCTGCGCCGCGTGAAGCGCCGGGATCACGGCCGATCGGCGGTCGGGGTACTTGGCCATCGACGCCTCGATCTGCGAGCGCAGCTCATCGGGTACTGGCGTCGTCGCCGGGTCGGGAACTACCGCCGGATCCTTGGTCAGGTCGACCGCGTCGTCCCAGCCCGGAACGCGCGATCCGTGACCGAACCGTGGTACGGGAACCGGGGGTGTCATCGATCGATTCCGCCGAGGATCGGATCGAGCATCGCGAGCGTCGCGATCAGGTCGGCGATGTACGCCTCGCGGACCATCGGCGCCAGCGCCTGCAGGTTCACGAAGCTCGGGTCGCGCATGTGCACGCGGGCGGGCTTCGCCGATCCGTCGGCGCGGACGAAGCAACCGAGCTCGCCGCGGGGACCCTCGATCGGGTAGTAGGCCTCACCGGGCGGGACGCGAAAGCCCTCGGTCACCAGTTTGAAGTGGTGGATCAGCGCCTCCATGCTGGTCGCCAGCTCGTGGCGCGGCGGCAGCGCGACCTTGCGGTCGGGGGTGATGAACGGACCCTCGGGCAGTCCGTCGAGCGCCTGCCCGATGATCTTCACGGACTCGTACAGCTCCGCGTGGCGGACCCGGAAGCGGTCGTAGTTGTCGCCGACGGTCCCGACCGGGATCTTGAACTGGAAGTGGTCGTAGCTCGAGTAGGGAGCGGCCTTACGCAGGTCCCACGGGTTGCCCGCCGCACGCAACAGCGGGCCGGTGACGCCGAGGCCGAGCAGCGTCCGCTCGTCGAGTGGGCAGACGCCGTGGAGGCGCTCGAATGCGATCTGGTTGTTCTCGAGCATGTCGGCGTACTGGTCTGCCCGGCCCGGCATGATGGCGAGGAACTTGCGCAGCTTCGCCGCGAACCCGGGCGGAATGTCCTCGAACACGCCACCGACCTGGAAATAGCGCGTGTGCATCCGCTGGCCGGACGACATCTCGAACAGGTCGAGGATCATCTCGCGCTCGCGCAGGCAGTACCAGAAAATCGAGATGGCGCCGAGGTCGAGTGCGCCGGTCGCGAGCCAGAAGAGGTGAGAGGCGATCCGGTTGAGCTCGAGATGGATCACCCGCAGGTACTGGGCGCGCGGCGGCACCTCGACGTCGAGCAAAGTCTCGACCGCGCCGCAGAACGCCATCGCGTTGAAGTAGTAGGAGAGGTAGTCCATCCGCTCGACGACCGGGATCACCTTCCAGTACGACTTGTCCTCGGCGGTCTTCTCGATCCCCGTGTGCACGTAGCCGATGATCGGCTTGATGTCGTGCACGACCTCCCCCTCGAGCGTTGCGATCAGGCGCAGTACCCCGTGGGTCGCGGGGTGGTGGGGCCCGATGTTCAGCGTCAGCAGCTCGTGCGTCTCGCCCTGGCCGGCCGGCTCCGCCGAGTAGGTGATCGACTCCTCACGCTTCCGATAGTCGCTCGGAGTTATTGCCACTTGCCGTACGTCTCTTCGTTGTAGGTGAACAGCACGGGCTCGCCGCCAACCGGGAAATCGCGCCGCTGCGGGAAGCCCTCGTAGTCCTCGGGCATCAGGATCCGCCGCAGGTCGGGATGGCCGTCGAACACGACCCCGAACATGTCGTATACCTCGCGCTCCGGGTGATCCGCGCCCGGGAACAGGGAGACCACGGAGTCGATCCGCGGGTCGTCGACTGAGACCCTCGCTTTGACTGCGATCCGATCGACGTTGGTCATGTCCAGCAGCTCGTAGAGGACACCAAGTCGCGGCTCCTCTGGGTAATAGTCGACGCCGTGCAGGCTGGCGAGGAAGGTGTAGCCCTTCGCGTGCAGCGCCGTCAGCACCTCACCGATGAGGGCCGGATTTGCGAGCAGCACCGCGCGACCGCGGTGAAACTCGGTGCCGAGGATCGACTCTGCGCTCGCCTCGCGGAGCTCGTGGGCTGTCAGCTCGAGCCCCGTCGCGTCAGGCACCGGCGGTGTCTCCTCCTCCGAACACGTTGATCGCTGGGGACCCGCCGTCGGTCTCGGGCAGGATCTCCTCGGTGCCGACGGCGTCGTAGCGCTCGCGCCACCCCTCCGGCCCGTGGCCTTGGATCTTGTCGCGCAGCCGGAGAATCCCGTGCATGAGCGCCTCTGGGCGCGGTGGGCAGCCGGGCACGTGGACGTCGATCGGCATGAACTTGTCCGACGGGACGAGGGCGTAGTTGTTGTAGACGCCCATCGACGAGCAGCAGGCGCCCATCGAGATCGCCCACTTCGGGTCAAGCATCTGGTCGTAGAGGCGACGAATGACAGGCGCCATCTTCGTCGACACGCGGCCCGACAAAATGATCAAATCCGCTTGGCGCGGCGAGGCCCTGAACGCCTCCCAGCCGAATCGCGCGATGTCCATGCGAGCGCCGACAGCCGTGATCTGCTCGATCGCGCAACACGCCAGACCGAACGTCAGGGGGTAGAGCGAATTCCCCTGCGCCCACGCAACCGCCTTGCTGACCGTCGTCGTCATCACGGCCTGCTCGGCGTAGCGTTGGAGCGCCTCGCCTTCGAGGTCGCCGTTGAGCATGTCGCGGGCCAGCATCTGACGCGACCGGAAATCCCGCGACGCCGGCGCGCCCCCCA
This sequence comes from uncultured Solirubrobacterales bacterium, assembly GCA_963768015.1. Taxonomy (GTDB): domain Bacteria; phylum Actinomycetota; class Thermoleophilia; order Solirubrobacterales; family Solirubrobacteraceae; genus Palsa-465. The sequence continues at coordinate 138,076 of CAVYGK010000001.1, read as the reverse complement.
ATGGCTCTCGCTTTATCTCCACTCGAGCGCACCTCGTCGCCAGACGTACAAGAACGCGACCATCAGCAGGACGACGAACACGACCGTCTCCCACAGCGCGAAGGTGCCGAACGCGCGCAGCTGGACGGCGATCGGGTACAGGAAGATGACCTCGATGTCGAACAGGATGAACAACATCGCGATCAGATAGAAGCTGATCCCGAAGCGGAAGCCACGCTGGATCTCGGACGGCAGCCCGCACTCATACGGCGTGTCCTTGTTGAGGCCTGGGCGCCGCCGCCCGAAGAACAGGTTCATTACCGCGAACAGGCCCCCGACGAGCGCGCCGAGTAACAGGAAAACGATCGCCGGCAGGTAGGTGCGCAGCACAACTAAGTCTTATATCACCGAAGGACTGGGGCTTGTAACAACTTGTTACTTAGTGCTGAATGCGGCTAACTGTTACCGGCCACGAGTACGGTGAAACCGTGATCCCGAGTGGCTTTCAATCCAGTGCCGTCCGGAGCGTAACGCAGCGGCGATGACGGCCGTCCATCTGATCGTCGGCGTGCTCAGCATCGTGCTCGTCGGCGCCGCGCTGCTCTGGGGGGCGTGGTGCTGGCACCGCGCTCAGCAGAGTCAGCTGTTCTGGCGGCTGCTGCGCGCGGGGCAGGCGGCGGTCGTCGTCGAGGTCGCGCTCGGGGGCGTGCTGGTCGCGATCGGCAAGAAGGAGTCAAGCCTGCACCTGATCTACGGCCTGCTCCCGCTCGCGGTCTCATTCTTAGGCGAGCAGTTGCGGATCGGATCGGCGCAGGCGGTCCTAGACCAGCGCGGGCTCGAGTCCGCGGCCGCGGTTGGCGAGCTGCCCGCGGACGAGCAGCAGACGGTCGTGCTCGCGGTCGTCCAGCGCGAACTGGGGGTGATGGTGTTGACCGCGCTGGTCGTGTTCGCCCTACTGATCAGGGCTGCCACGACTGGTTAGAGTGGCGCCCGGCGGTTCGGGATCGCGTGGTAGCGGCCCGAATACCACAGCAGCGGCTCTCCCTCACCCAACCCGAGCGCGGTCACCCGCCCGATCGCGATCGTGTGATCGCCGCCCGCGATCAGCTCTCGCAGATCGCACGTCGCCCAAGCGAGCGTGCCGTCGATCACCGGCAACCCGTTCTCGAGCCGGTGCGCCACGCCGTCGAGCTTCTCGCTCTCGGGCAGCTTCGACGCGAACACGCCCGCCAGCTCCTCCTGATCGGTCGTCAGCACGTTGACCGCGAACCGGCCGGCGTCGCGGACAACCGGCAGCGTTCGCGCGCTGTTTTCGAAGCACACGAGCGCAAGCAGCGGATCCAGCGACAGAGAACAGAGCGCGTTGGCCGTCATGCCGCCGGCGCCGCGCGGGCTGGCGCTGGTGATCACCGCGACGCCGGTCGCGAACCGCCCGAACACCTCACGGAACAGCTCCGGGTCGGGCTCGCGCGCCATGGCGCGCTTTATAGCGCCGTGAAGGAGCCTCGCGCTCGACGGCGAACTCCGCTGCATCCCCGACGCCGGCGTTTGAGACGTTCGCCACACCAGAAAACGCGTGCGTCCTCCTACGGCGGCAACCAGAGGTGCCGGCGTCGGGGCATCAACTCTTGCTATGGGCGGGTGACGATCAGCGTTCCGTACGCGCCCAGTGCCTGGTCGGACAGGATCGTCGAGGACATCAGGTACTTGCCGGGCGCCAGCGTCGCGAGCAGCTCAGTCGTCTCGCCGGGCGGGATCGGCTGCGTCGCGTCATCGGGACGTCCGTTGGACGAGATCACCAGGTTGTGGCTGAGCCGCCCGTAGTTGTGGACGAAGATCGTCAGCGTGCCGGCCGGCGCGCGGACACTCTGGGGTGAAACGTGATACTCGGTCAGGGCGACCTGGAAAGTGCGGTTGGTACCGACCGTAGTTGTGCTCCCGCAGCCGGCCAGCAGCAGCGCGGCCGCCGCGAGGGGCGCCACAGCGAGACGGGGTGCACGGCTCAGGACCACGGGATCCGATTATGATCTCGGCCCGGATGAGTCGGTCGATAAGGGTCCTTCTCCTTTCGAGTACATCGATCGCGGTCGCGGCCCTCGCGGCGGCCTGCGGGACCCAGCAGATCAGCGTCCCGAAATCCAGGCCGATCCTGTATCAGGGCGCGGTGCTGTTCCACCAGCGCTGCGCGGGCTGTCACACGCTCTCGTATGCGGCCACCAACGGCTCGGCCCCGAATGTCCGCACCGCGATGGCGATCAGCGGTCCAGACTTCAACGTCCGCTGCGAGCGTCCGATCACGCGCGTGCTGTACGCGATTGAGAACGGCGGCTTTTCCGGCGCCTATATGCCACAGAACATCGTCGTCGGTGAGGATGCAAGAGCCGTCGCGCAGTTCGTCTCCACGTACGCGGGCCGGCAGGCGCCGCTCGAGCCCGGGACACCGCCGTGCATCACAAAAGCGATCGGAACGCTCCCGCCACTGACCAGCTCGCCGACTCGCCGCAGCGGCGACCACGCCCTCCTCGAGTACGACCACGGTCGCCGCGGCGCCGCCCAAGAAGCCGGGCAAGAAGCACTCAGCGGCGCACAAACGGACCGCTCACTCATAGCGGGGAGGCTCGCATTCTCGACATCAGGCTGATCCGTCGCGATCCGGAGGACGTGCGAACGGCGCTTGCGCGCCGCGACCCCGAGGCCGCCCGCACGGTAGACGATGTGCTCGCGCTCGACGAGCGCTGGCGGGCGATCACGACCGAGCTCGAAGCCCTCCGTGCTGAGCAGAATCAAGCCAGTCGGGCGCTCAAGGGCGCTCCGACCGACGAGCAGCGCGCAAAGCTGGCGGAGCTTGCCGCTCGAGGCCGGGCACTCAGTGACGAGGAGGCCTCGTTGCGCAGGCAGCGCGACGCGGCGCTGACGGCGCTACCGAATCTGCCGGCGCCCGACGCACCGGCGCAGGACACGGTGCTGAAGGAGGTTGGCGAGGCCGGGGCGACCGGGCGCGACCACCTCGAGCTCGCAGGCGAGCGGATCGACATGGAGCGCGGAGCGCGATTGTCCGGGTCGCGGTTTGCGTATTTGCGCGGCGATCTCGTGCTGCTGGAGTTCGCCCTGGTCCAGTTCGCCCTCTCGAGGCTGGTCAGCGAGGGATTCGAGCCCGTCGTTCCCCCTGTCCTGGTGCGCGAGCAGGCTTTGTTCGGGACCGGCATGCTCCCGGACACCGAGCAGCAGATCTACCGGCTCCCCGAAGACGACCTCTACCTGGCGGGCACGTCCGAGGTCGCGCTTGCCTCGCTGCACCGCGACGAGATCCTGTCAGCCGACGACCTCCCGCTTCGCTATGCGGGGTTCTCGAGCTGCTTCAGGCGTGAGGCCGGCGCAGCCGGTAAGGACACGCGCGGCATCTTTCGGGTGCACCAGTTCGACAAGGTCGAGATGTTCAGCTTCCTGGAGCCCGAGGAAGCGGTCGCCGAGCACGAGTACCTGCTCTCGATCGAGGAGTCGATCATGCAGGAGCTTGAGATCCCATACCGGGTCGTGGCGATCGCGGTCGACGATCTCGGCGCCTCGGCGGCCAAGAAGTACGACGTCGAGGGGTGGCTCCCCGGGCAGGGCCGCTTCCGCGAGCTGACGTCGTGTTCGAACACGACCGACTTCCAGGCCCGCCGGCTGGACATCCGGTACCGCGCGCAGGACGGCAAGCCCGCACACGTCGCCACACTCAACGGGACCGCGGTCGCGGTTGGGCGAACGATCATCGCGCTGCTCGAGAACGGGCAGCTCGAGGACGGCGCAGTCGTGTTGCCCGGGGTGCTCGAGCAGTTCGGCGCGCCCGCGCGGCTACCGCCGGCTTAGCGAGACTCGACGGCCCGCTGCTGTCAAGCGGGACGACTTAGCGAGACTCGACGGCCCGCAGCCTCGGCGGCCCGCTGTTGTCGAGCACGACCAGCGCGGCGCGCGGCGGCCCGCAGGTCGCGATCCGGGCCCGCATCCGGACGCCGAAGGTATTCCATGGCCGCACGTACCTGCGCGCCGTTTCCGGATCCTGCCCATCGGCCGCCTCGACGATCGCGCCGGCGAAGCTCGTCCGGCCCTCCGCCTCGGCGTCCGCGGGCACCAACAGCTCGGCGATCGGCTTGTCGATCGCGTCCTCCTCGCTCACGCTGAGGAAGGCCTGTGCCTGCCTTGACATCGCTTGAACCAGCAGCGACGAGTCGACGACCAGGAACGCGTCGCGATCGGTCGGGACCGCGTCCTCGCGGGCCTCGAGCAACAGGCCGAGGCCGCATGCATGACAGACGCGCTCGTTTGGCGGGGGCGGCGCGGCGGCGAGCGGTGGCGCGGCGCAGTGGCCACAGAACCACAACCACGGGACGTCCCGTGAAAGGCCGCCTTCTACAAGTCGGAGTGCCGGTCGCTGGATCACGTTGATGTTTGCCTAGAGTTTCGTTCCCCCACCGTCCCCAAAACGGCCCTCGCTCTCGGCGGCGTGGAGTCTACGAGATGAATCGGCAGCGCGCAAGAAAATTCAACCAGCGGATTTTTGGTGTATTTGATGGAGCGGGGACAAACGGATGGTCAATCCGTAGTAATTGCGGATGCAGTTAGGAGGGTTTCCACGGAGCGGAGAAATGACGCCTGCGCGCCGACCGACACGACGCCGTCTGATGGCAGTATTCCCCGCCGGTCGTCAGTACAGACCCTCGCGGCGCCTGTAGCGCTCAGCGCGTGCCCGTTCGTGCTCGTCCACATCGAGATCGGGCAGGCTGATCGCTCTGAGGATCTCTCCGGAGCTCGGGAGCTCCGCGCGCTCGATGTGGTGCTCGGGATTCCACAGGTCGGAGCGGATCAGCGCCTTCGCGCACTGCGTGTAAGCCTCGCGGACGGAGACGACGAGCCCGAGCCGCGGCACCTTGCCCTCCACGGCGCTCGGCGCCAGCAACTCCTGATCGTCGGTGATCACCGCGGTCCCGTTGACGCGGAACGTGTCTCCGACCCCGGGGATCAAGAACAGCAGGGCGATCCGGGGGTCTGACAGCAGGTTCGTCAACGTGTCGGCGAGGCGGTTGCCCGGTCGCTCGGGCAACAGCAGCGTCCGCTCGTCGATCACCCTGACGAATCCCGCCGGATCTCCGCGCGGCGAGACATCCAATCCTCCATCGGGGCGCCCGGTCGCGACGCAGACGAATGGTGAGCGCTCGATGAACTGCGCCGTGAGCGGGTTCAAACGGTCGGCGAGCTTTGCCTTGACGACGTCTGTCGCCTCACCCAGAATCGCCCGCAATTGGTCCTCGCTGTCGATCGTGCTAAAGGAGTGCACGTCCCCAACAGTAGTTAGTTGCATGCGGTGCATGTGGCCTGGTTCAGGCCGTCGTTTGAATGGACCAGATCGCGTCAAACTCGCGTGGGTCGAGTGGGAGCAACCAGCACGCCGCGATCCGGTCGTCGACGACCTCGTAGAGCCCAACTGTCGACCACTCGTGCTGCACCCCGCTGATCGTGGCGACGCCGTGCGTGAGCGCAGCGATCCGCCGTCCACCGCCCACGAGCACGTCTTCGCGCTCCATCTGAAACGTGCCGCCGGCGAGTTCTCGCCGGCGCGCGAAGTAATCGAGCACCTGCTCAGGACCGCGGTATGTCCCCGCGATGCTGTTGTCGCCTGGCACGACCCAGGTGATGTTCAGAGCCAGTAGCGGCTCGAGCGCGGCGCCGGATCCGCCGCCGTAGAGTTCGTTTTGCGCCTCGTGCAGCCGGTCGAGCAGTTCGAGAGCCGCCCGCCGGTTCATGTGCAGCACCGGCGCCGCCCGTGTTCCAGCAGCGAGCGCACGGTCCGTACATGCACGGACTCGACGCCGGCCCACGCGAGGCGAGCGAGTTGATTGCTCTGCTGCACGAAAGTTGCGAAGAACAGCTCGCGCTGCTGGGGCACGAACAGCAATTCGGCAGGCATCCCGACGCGGGAGTCGGCGCCGAGCAGCACGAACTCTGGCGTGCTGCGACGGATCTGCCAGCCGAGCACCCGTCGCGCAGGCTGGTCCGTACCGAGCTTGAGCCCGAGTGCTGACCATCCAGATAGGAGTGCGCTTCGCGTGCGCACCGGCGCGTCTTCGAGGATCGCGCGGGCCCATTGCTCGGGCGTACGGGCCTCAGCTCGCTCGATGTCAACCACAAAGCCGTCCTCGTAGTCGATCGTTGAGATCGTCGCGAGCGCTCGCGCGTCGGCGGGCACCGGCACCTGGCGAACGCTGCCGGCGTCCGGGGTCATTGATGGTAATGTGAGCATGATTCAGAATATATACCAGCTAGTTCAAAATCCGTACCAATGTCTGAACATCGCTATGAGCAGTACTGCGGCGCGGCACGTGCGCTCGACGTCGTCGGCGACCGGTGGACGCTGCTGATCGTCAGGGAGCTGCTCCTGGGACCGCGGCGGTTTACCGATTTGCTCGGCGGGCTACCTGGCATCAGCCGTAACCTCCTGACAGCGCGGCTCCGGAACCTCGAGCGCGATGGAGTCATCGCCCGTCACCAACTGCCAGCGCCGGCGGCTCGGCAGGTCTACGAATTGACCGAGGACGGCCGCGACCTTGCCGACGCGATGGTGCCGCTCGTCGCGTGGGGCGCCAGGCGCCTTGGCAGTCGCGGGCCCGAAGAGAGTTTTCGCCCTCACTGGGCGGCGCTGGCAATGGCGACGTTTGCCGATCTCGAAGCCGCGAAGGGCGTCAGCGAGACCTACCAGTACCTCGTCGGAGGCGACGCATTTCATTTCCTCGTCGACGACGGGTCGGTCAGCCTCGTCTACGGCCGGGCGAACGAGCCCGCGGTCACCGTGGCCACCGACGAGCAGACGTGGGCGGAGATCGCGTCAGGCGAGACGACCGCCTCCGCCGCGGCCGTGGCTGGCGGGCTCACAATCGCCGGCGATCGGCGAGCAATCGAACGGCTCACCGCGATCTTCTCCCGCAGCCGTGTGTTCGCCCAAACCGAGGCCGTTCTGAAGCACGCACGGCCGACGCCGCGCGCCGCTTGCGCAACAAGTTCGGCAACCCTCTCGTCCTGAAGCGACCTCAGCGCAGCCCAAGCCGCGACAGCGCCTCAGGTCGCGATCATCGACCCGAACACCGTGCACATGTTCTGCTTTCCGAGCGTGGTGCTGTTGTCGAACGCGATGTTGACCGTCACCACCTTGCCGGTCGACGACTCGAACAGCACCGTTCCCGTGGCGTCGAAATCGCCCGACTGCGGCGAGAGCTGGATGCCCTTGGTCTTGTTGGTGAATGCCGTGTTGTGGACGATGTGCACGCGGCCGTAGCCGTCGAACACTCGTCCGAAGATGTCCGCGTTGGGCGCCGACGTGAAGGCGTACACGACCGGCTGGCCGCTCGCGTTGCATCGCGCGTTGATCAGCAACGAGTCGATGTTGACGAGGGTGGTGGTGCTCGAATTCGGTTTCGCGATCAACGAGAACGTCTTGGTCACCGCGCCCGCCGAGACGGCGGCGCCGGCGCTCGTGGCGCCGATAGCGACCAGGGCGCCAATCGAGATGGTGACCGCGGCCAGGCGGCGAGGGCTGATGATGCGTTGCATTGCTCGTCCTTTCGAGTGGCTGTGCACGACGGTTACGGAATGGAACCCTGACCCCCACAGCCGGCGAGTTCTGCAGTAGCCGGGTACTGCAGTTCGCGGCCGGACGGCCTCAGTAAAGCGTGGAGATCAGTCAGCCAGCGGAGAGGGGGGGATTCGAACCCCCGAACGAGGTCAACCCCCGTTACGCGATTTCCAGTCGCGCCCGTTCAACCGCTCCGGCACCTCTCCGAGCCGGGTTAGCGTAGCGTGGCGAGCCCAGCCCTGGGGGGCTACGGCTACGAGCTACCGCCTACGAGCGGAATGCCTCGCCGTCGAGCTACAGCTGCCAGCGCCCGTCGCGCAGCAGCGGCACCTCGCCGCCGTCCCGACGCAGCCCGGTGACCGCAACCTCGTTGCCACCGATCATGAAGTCGACGTGGATGCCGCTGTGGTTCACGCGCTCGAGGTCGGCGGGATCCTGAACGACGATCTCGTAGGCCTGGCCGATCGCGATATGGCTCGCCGCGTTCTCGTCGATCAGCGTGTCGTAAAAAACGGTTTCCAGCGGACCGATGCGGCCTTCGCGGTCGACCAGCGCCACCTCCCCGAGTCGCGTGGCGCCGGCGTCGCGCTCACTCAATCCGCGCAGCACTTCCGCCCCCTGGTCGGCGTCGAAGCGGACGGCCTGACCGTTGCGGAACTCGACTTGCAGACCCGTGATCGTCGCGCCCGCGGTGACGAGTGGCTTGGTGGCGGTGACGACGCCGTCGACCCGCTGCGGATCGGGGGTCGTGAACACCTCCTCCGTCGGGATGTTGGGCGCGTGCACGATGCCGTCGATCGTCTTGAAGCGGGCCGGCGACCACCGTGCGCTGGGCAAAAGGCCGATCGTCAACTCCGTCCCCGGGCCGTCGAACCGCAGCGCGTCGAGGTGCAGCTCACTGAGCCGGTCCGAGACCCCGGCCAGGTTCGTGAGCCGCCGCTCCCAGGCCGCGTTCGGGTCGGCCTCGTCGAGCCTGCTGATGTAGGCGACGTCCTTCCACAGCCGAGCGAGCGCCGCGTCTGTGTCGAGCTCCGGATACACGAGCTCGGCCCATCCGGGGGTGGGGCACGGCAAGGCGGTCCAGTTGGTCGTCAGAGCCTCGACCACCTGGATTGACTCTGGCAGCGCCGGCAGCATGTCGAGCCCGATCCGCGCCGGGTCGATGCCCTCCATCAACCGCGGCTCGACCGGTCCCGTCAGCGTCACACGGGCGCAGCGGTGCTCACCCAGCGCCAACGCTCGCTCTCCCAGCCACGGTGGCACATACCTGAGCGTGTCCGGATCCGCGTACAGGGCCCGGGCGCGCTTGAAGTGCATGTCGAACACGCTCAGATCCACGTACAGCGCTCCATGCCGGTAGGCGGCCTCGGCGATCGCGCGCGCGAGCTGCTCCTTGCCGGGTTCCGAGCTGATCGCCAGGATCTGGCCAGCCTGGAGGTTGGCGCCGAACGTGACCGCCAGCTCCGCGAGCGCGGCGACGTAATCCGAGTCTCGCCCTGCATCCAGCACTTGCGACTTGCTCATGTTGGCCCTTTGAATTTTCACTAATCGGAGATCAGGACCCCGGGATTCAACACCCCGACCGGGTCGAGCCGCTGCTTGACGGCCGTGAGCACCCCCACGCCGAGCTGGCCCAGTTCGCGCCCGAGCCAATCACGGTGGTCACGCCCGACGCCGTGGTGGTGACTGATCGAGCCGCCGGCGTCGACGATCGCATCGCTGGCGGCTCGCTTGGCCCGGTCCCACTGCGCGATCGGATCGGGCAGCTGCGCAGACGCGACCGTGAAGTACAGCGACGCACCGCTCGGGTATACGTGCGACACGTGGCAGAGGATCAGCGGTGCCGTGCCCTGGCTCGTCAGCGATTCACGCAGCGCGGAACCGACCGCGCTGTAGAGGTCGCGCACCGATGACCAGAAGGTCGCGGTCTCGAGCGTCTCGACCAGCACGCCAGCATCGAGCATCGCGTCGCGCAGATAAGGCCCGCGATAGCGGTCTCGCGCCCACGCCTCGCCCGCGCCCGCGACCGGCCTCGCGCCGGCCGACTGCAGGACGCTGCTAGCCACCTCGCGTCTGCGCTCGACGTCGTCCTCGGTTCCCTCGTAGCCGACGATCGCGAGGCAGCCGCCGACAGCCGGCGCTGCCAACTCGCTCGGGCGCGCGAGACCCAGTGCCGTCTCTGCCTCGTCGGACAGGCGCACGACGGTCGGTACCGGGCCGTTCTGCACGAGCGTTCTGACGATCTCGATCCCGGCGTCGAAGTTCGCCGTCAGCCAGCCGTCGTAGACGCGCCGCTCCGGGACCGGCCGCATCTGCACTGTGAGCTCCGTGATCACGCCGAACGCCCCTTCCGACCCGAGCATCAACTGCCGCAAATCCGGCCCCGCCGCCGACTTCGGCGCCCGACCCAGAGCCAGCGTGCCGACCGGGGTCGCGACCTTGAGCGCGACGACCAGCTCATCGAAGCGGCCGTAGCCCGCCGACGCCTGACCGCTCGAACGTGCGGCCGCGAACCCGCCGAGCGTCGCGAACTCGAACGACTGCGGAAAGTGGCCGATCGTGTAGCCGCGCTCGCCCAGCATGCTCTCTGCCTCGGGGCCCCGCAGGCCGGCGCCGAGCGTCGCCGTGCGCGAGAGCTCGTCGAGCCCGATCAGCGCGTTCAGGCGGCGCAGGTCGAGCGCCACGGCGCCTTTGAACCCGCCGGCCGCGCGCGTCGCCTCGCACGACGCCAGCGTCGCCCCGGACGCCAGCGTCACCCCGCCGACGACCGACGTCCCACCGCCGAACGGCACCACCGCGACGCGCTCGGCCGAGCACAACTCGAGCACCGCCAACACGTCGTCGTGTGTGCCGGGAAGCAGCACCAGGTCGGGCGCCGCGATCGGAGCGCCCGCGCGCAACCTCAGCAGGTCGGGGGTCGACTTGCCGAGCGCGTGTCGCGCGCGTGTCTCGTGATCGCCCCGCGCGTTCTCCGGCCCGACGACGGCCTCCAGTGCGTGCGCTATCTCGGGCGCCAGCCGGGGCGGGGTCAGCTCGAGCTCAGCAACCGACCTCGGCGGCGGAGTCGGCTCGCGCGCGCCCAGAACATCGCGCAGCTGGGCCAACACCTCGGCCGGAAGCTCCGCTGCCTGCGCGGGATCACCCCAGCCCGACCACGACAGCTCAGTGCGCGGTGGATGGTCCATCCCCGGACCGTATCCGTTGCCCCGGGTTGCAGTGCGGGCTCGCGACGCTCATGCTCTGCGCACGGAGCCGAGACTCAACGGAGAGAGAGATATGCGCGAAGGCCTGATGATGGACGACTATCCGCTGTCGCTGACCGCCGTCGTGCAACGCGCCGAGCGCTTCAGCGGGTCGAGGAAGATCGCCTACCGCTGGCCCGACGGGTCAGTGCACCGGACCACGTTCGGCGAATCGATCGATCGCGCGCGTAGGCTCGCGACTGCGCTGGCCGAGCTCGGGATCGGGCAGGGTGATCCGGTTGCGACGCTGCTCTGGAACCAGCCAGAGCACCTCGAGCTGTACTTCGCGCTGCCCTCGATGGGCGCCGTCCTGCACACGCTGAACCCTCGCCTGCACCGGGACGAGCTGAGCTTCATCGTCAACGACGCGGAGGACCGCGCGATCGTCATCGACGAGTCGCTGCTCGAGGTCCTCGAGTCATTCCGCGCGGCGCGCGAGTTCGAGCACGTGATCGTCGTCTCACGGTCGGGCCAGGTGCCAGACGGCTGTCTGGACTACGAAACGCTGCTCGCGAACGCAGATCCGATGCGGTGGCCACCCGACGACGAGCGCCGCGCGGCCGCGATCTGTTACACGTCTGGCACGACCGGGCGCCCGAAGGGAGTCGTGTACTCGCACCGCGCGCTCGTGCTGCACTCGCTGGTCGCGGCGCTGCCCGACGTCAAGAACATTTCCCGGCGCGACACGGTGCTGCCGGTTGTGCCGATGTTCCACGCCAACGCCTGGGGCTTGGCGTACACGTCGACGCTGGTCGGCGCCGGGCTGGTACTCCCCGGCCCGAAGCTCGACGCGATCAGCGTGCTCGACCTGCTCGCCGAAGAGCGCGTGACGATCAGCGCGGGCGTGCCGACGGTTTGGATGGCCGTCCTGCAAGCGCTCGACGCGGAGCCCGACCGCTGGGATCTCAGCGGGCTCGAGACGCTGATCGTCGGTGGCTCGGCGGCGCCGCTGAGCCTGATCAAGGGTTTTGATCGCCACGGCTTGACGATCGTGCACGCCTGGGGGATGACCGAGACCTCACCGCTCGGCAGCATCTCGCGGCCGCCGACCGAGCTCGACGACGCCACCGAGGAGGAGCGCTACGACTACCGGGCCCGCCAGGGCACGGCGTCGCCATTCGTCGAGATCCGCGCTCGTGGCGAGGATGGCGAGCTGGTGCCGTGGGACGACGAGTCGATGGGAGAGCTCGAGGTTCGCGGGCCGTGGGTGGCGCGGGCCTACCTGCACGGGCAGGGAGCCGACAAATTCACCGCCGACGGCTGGTTCGTCACCGGCGATGTGGTCAAGATCGATCCAGGCGGCAACCTGCGGATCTGTGACCGGTCGAAGGATCTGGTCAAGTCCGGCGGCGAGTGGATCTCGTCGGTCGACCTCGAGAATCTGCTGATGGCGCACGAGGCGGTCGCCGAGGCGGCGGTGATCGCGATCCCCGATGAGCGCTGGGGCGAGCGGCCGCTCGCGGTTGTGGTCCTGCGCGACGGGCATGAGGCCAGTGCCGAGCTCCTGCGCGACCACCTCGCGCAGCAGTACGCCAAGTGGCAGCTACCGGACCGGTTCGAGTTCATCGACGAGATCCCGCGTACCGCGACCGGCAAGTTCAAGAAGACAGCGCTGCGCGAGCAGTTCTCTGGCGCGAAGGTCTAGGCCAATACGGCGCGCTCTCGCCGCTACCGGCTGCAATGCGTGGAAAATCCGCATGCCGCCAGCGGATTTTCCACGTTCGTCCCGCTGACGCCGCGTTTCGTGGAAAATCTGGCGGCTGGGTGCGGATTTTCCACGGCTGTCGCGGTGTGTTCAGTCGGCCAGCCGCTTCTTCTGCACCTTGCCGAGCTCGTTGCGCGGCAATTCCTCGAGGAACCGCACGACGCGGGGGCGCTTGTGGGGAGCGAGCTCGGACGCGACGTGATCGATCAGCTCTCGCTGCTGGGCGCTCGCCCCGTCGCGCAGCACGACCCAGGCGACGACCCGCTCCCCGAGATCGTCATCCGGTTCGCCGGTGACTGCCGCGTCGTCGACCGCCGGGTGCTCGCGCAGCGCGGCCTCGATCTCGCCGGCGCCGATCTTGTAGCCGCCGCTCTTGATCAGGTCAGTCGCGCGTCGGCCGACGATTCGCACGTAGCCGCGCGCGTCCAGGGTGGCCATGTCGCCGGTCGCAAACCACCCGTCGCGCATCGCCGCCGCGGTCGCCTGAGGCTGATTCAGATAACCCAGAAACAGGTTCGGGCCACGGACCTCGACCTCGCCGATCGCCTCCGGATCGCGGCCGTCGATCGGCGTCCGGTCGTCGTCGACCAAACGCAGCTCGACGCCCGCCAGCGGCGGTCCGACGGTGCCGGGCGCCGGCTCGCCGTCGGCGCGGATCGCGGTGTTCATCAACGTCTCGGTCAGCCCGTAGCGCTCGACGATGCCGCGCCCGGTGAGCCGCTGCAGCCGCGCGTGCTCCGCCGCCGGCAGCGGCGCCGAGCCCGAGACGAGCAGGCGCGCGCCGGCCAACGCAGCTGCCAGCGCGGCGTCCGTTTCGGCCGCGTCACCGAGGCGCCGGTACATCGTCGGGACGCCGAACAGCATCGTCGCGCCCTCGACCTCGAAAGCGCGACGAACCAGGTCGCCGTCGAAGCGGCCCATATGCAGCACGGCGCCCCCGCGCCGCAACGGACCGAGCACCCCGATCACCAGCCCGTGAACATGGAACAACGGCAGCGCGTGGGCGACCGTGTCGTCGGCCGTCCAGGCCCATGCGTCGGCGAGCGCGTCGAGGTTGGAGGCGATCGCGCGCCGTGGCAACACCGCTCCCTTGGGCGGCCCGGTGGTGCCCGACGTGTAGACGATCAGCGCCGGATCGTCAGGCCCCGGGTTCGCCGCCGGCGGCGCGCCGGCGCCGGCGTCGAGGTCGACCGTCACCGTCGCGACGTTCGCGAGCGCATCCGGCACCGCCGTCCCGGGGGCGACGAGCAATAGGCCCGGGTCCGCATCGCCGACGACGTGTGCCAGCTCCGCCGCTCCCGACTTCGGGTTCAGCGGCACGATCGCAACCCCCGCGAGCAACGCGCCGACGACGGCGACACAGGTCTCCAAACGCGCCTCGGCGAGCACGGCGACCCGCCCCGCGCCACTGACCGCCCGCGCGACGCCAGCGCTCGCGTCGCGCAACTGCGGGTAGGTGAGCGCGCGCGGGGGTAACGAGATTGCGACTCGGTCCGGTGGATCGTCCAGTACGGGGAACACTTCGATAAGAGAAACTCTGCCGATGGCGATCAGCGAACGCGTTGACCTGAACGTCCTGAGGGCGGTCGAGTCGCGCGTGCTGTGGCTCGCGACCTCGATCATCCACTACGCCAACAAGGTCCGCAGCACGCCGTCGGGGGTGAAGGTCGGCGGCCATCAGGCGTCTTCTGCGTCGATGGTGTCGATCATGACGGCGCTGTATTTCGATTATTTGCGTGACCCCGATCGGGTGTCGGTCAAGCCGCACGCGTCGCCGGTCCTGCACGCGATCGAGTATCTGTTGGGGACGCTCGATCGGCGCTATTTGACGACGCTGCGGGAGTTCGGTGGTCTGCAGAGCTATCCGAGCAGGCTGAAGGATCCGGTCCCGGCGGACTTCTCGACCGGCTCGGTCGGGATCGGGGCGACCGCGCCGGTCTGGAGCGCGCTCGCGCACCGCTATGTCGCCGGTCACTTCGACGTTCCGCGCGGCGGCCGCCAGGTGTCGCTCGTCGGCGACGCCGAGCTCGACGAGGGCGCATGCTGGGAGGCGATCGTCGACCCGGTCGTGTCGCAGCTGGGCGAGGTGCTATGGATCGTCGATCTCAACCGCCAGTCGCTCGATCGGGTCGTCCCCGACATCGCCGCGGGGCGTCTGGCGGCGATGTTCGAGGCGGCCGGCTGGCACGTGATCACCGTCAAGTACGGCCGCCAGCTGACTGAGCTGTTCGAGCGCGATGGCGGCCCCGCGCTGCGCCGGCGGATCGACCAGATGACCAATGAGGAGTATCAACGGATGCTGCGCGCGTCGGCGGTTGAAATCCGCGAGCGCCTGCCCGACGTCGACGGACGGGGCGACCGGCGCGCTCTGAAAACGCTGCTCACCGAGCTCGACGACGCGCAGCTGATGAGCGCCGTCCGCGACCTCGGCGGTCACGACCTCGGGATGGTCCTTGACGCGCTCGCGCAGGCGGACGCTGTTGTCGACCGCCCGTCGGTGATCTTCGCGTTCACGATCAAGGCGTGGCGGTTGGCGACCGAGGGCCATCCCGCCAACCATTCGGCGCTGCTCTCAGAGCAGCAGTGGCGGGCGCTGGCCGCTGATCTTGACGCCGACGCCGACGAGCCATGGGCGCGGTTCGCGGACGGCTCACCGGAGGCCGAGCTGTGCGCCACGGCTGCGGAGCGCCTCCGCCGCGAGCCCGTCACGCCCATCACCCCGCCCGCGGTGCCCGCCTCGGTGGGGCGCACCCATACGGGCATCGTGTCCACTCAGCAGGCGTTTGGTCGCCTGTTCGTCGACCTCGCGCGGGCCGCGCCCGAGGTCGCGGCGCGAGTCGTGACCGTCAGCCCGGACGTCGCTTCGTCGACCAACCTTGGCGGCTGGATCAACCACGTCGGCATCTGGCATCTGGGCGAGCGGATCGACTGGTTTGCCGACGACACTGACACGCTCGTACGGTGGCGCGAGTCAGAGCACGGGCAGCACATCGAACTCGGGATCGCGGAGGGCAACCTCGTCGGGCTGCTGGCCGAGCTGGGTCTGACCTGGTCGCGCGAGGGCGAGCCGCTGCTGCCGATCGGGACGCTCTATGACCCGTTCGTCAACCGCGCGCTCGAACCGTGGTCGTTCGGGCTCTACGCGGGCGCCCAGTCGATCCTCGTGGGTACCCCGTCAGGAGTCACGCTGGCACCCGAGGGCGGCGCGCATCAGTCGATCATCACGCCATCGGTCGGGCTCGAGCAGCCGCGCTGTACCGCGTGGGAGCCCGCCTTCGGCCAGGACCTCGAGTGGGCGCTGCTGGCGGCGCTGGGTCGACTCGGGCGACCCGATGGCGGCTCGGCCTACTTCCGGCTCTCGACGCGCCCGATCGACCAGACGCTCACCAGCGACGAGCAGTCGCGCCGTGAGCACGTGCTCAAAGGCGGATATCTGTTGCGTCGCGCGGACCGGCGACCCGCAGTCACACTCGTCGGGATGGGCGCCGTGATGCCCGAGGTGATCGCGGCCGCCGACGAGCTCGAGACCGCCTCCGGACGCGGGGTCGACGTGATCTGCCTGACCTCGGCTGATCTCCTGTTTCGCGCGCTGCGCGCTCGGCGCGGGCTCGATCGCTCGGACGACCGGATCCTCGATGAGCTTCTGCCAGCCGACCGCGCGGCTCCGATCGTGACCGTGCTCGATGGGCACCCCCACACGTTGAGCTTCCTCGGTGCCGTTCGCCGCGTACCGATCACCTGTCTGGGGGTCGACGACTTCGGGCAGTCTGGCGACGTGGATGATCTGTACCGCTACTTCGGGATCGATTCTGAGACGATCATCGACGCGGCCTTGGACCTGACGCCATGAACGAGACCACGATGCCAACACCGGACCCGACGCGATGACAGAGATCACGATGCCGAGGCTGTCTGACTCGATGGAGGAGGGGACGATCCTCAGCTGGTTCAAGGATGACGGCGAGCAGATCGAGGAGGGGGATGAGCTGCTCGAGATCGAGACCGACAAGGCCACGATGGCCTACGAGTCCCCTGCCGCGGGCGTGTTGACGATCGTCGCGGGGGTCGGCGAGACGCTGGCGGTCGGCGCGGTGATCGCGACCCTGGGCGACGGGACTCCGGTGCGCCGCGGGTCCGTCTCCGAGCCCACGTCGGCCGCGGAGGCCGCGCCGGTCGCCGAGCCTGCGTCGGTCGCCGAGGCCGCGCCGGTCGCCGAGCCCGCATCGGTCGCCGAGGCGCGCGGTCGCCGAGCCCCAGACAGCCGGCAACGGTGGCGACCCGGGCCGGGTCCGCGCGACCCCGCTCGCGCGTCGGCTCGCACGCGAGCACGGGGTCGATCTCGCCACGCTGCGCGGGACCGGTCCCGGCGGCAGGATCACGCGCGCGGACGTCGAGGGCAAGGCCGGCGTCCAGACGACCGTCGAGTCGCCGCCGACTCACGTGACCGTCGAGCCGCCGACTCGGGTGACCATCGAGCCGCCGACTCAGGTGGCGCCGGAGCCGCCGGGCCAGCGCGACGGCGAGACCCAGGAGCTGACCCGCTTGCAGCAGGTCGTCGCCCGCCGGATGTCGGAGGCGAAGGCGACGATCCCGCACTTCCAGGTCCAGACCGAGGCCCGGGTGGACGCGCTGATCGCGCTCCGCGAGGAGCTCAAGGCGCTGGGCGAGCAGGCCGCCCCGGTCCCGTCGGTCAACGACTTCATCATCAAGGCCTGCGCGCTTGCGCTCCGCACCAACCCGCGCGCAAACGGCTCCTACCGCGACGGCCGCTTCGAGTTGCACAGGGCGATCAACGTCGGGATCGCGGTCGCGGCTCCAGACGCGCTCGTCGTGCCGACGATCACCGACGCCGACCGCAGATCGCTGCGCGAGATCGCGATCGAATCCAAGCGGCTCGCGGCGCGGGTCCGCGACGCCACCGTCACCCCGCCCGAGCTGTCCGGAGCGACGTTCACGGTCTCGAACCTCGGGATGTACGGGATGACGGCGATCACGCCGGTGATCAACCCACCGCAGGCGGCGATCCTCGGGGTCGGCGCCCCGCGACCGGTCCCTGCGCTCGAAGACGGCCGGCTCGTTGAGCGGCGGCTGATGACGCTGACGCTCAGCTGCGATCACCGGATCCTGTACGGGGCCGACGCCGCCCAGTTTTTGTCGCAGATCCGCGACGCCCTCGAGGGGCCCCTGGGGCTGCTGCTATGAGGGGTCGCCTTCCCATACCATTCGCGGCTGTTGAGCACTGATTCGGACAACACGAGCTCGCTCCGCGCGGCGTTCTCGCGCGCGGCGCTCCGAGAGGCGCTCGTACCCACCCGTCCCGTGTTCGGGAACCCGTGGGATTCCACGGTCGACATGTTCGCCTGCTACATCGCGGTCGCCGTGATCGATCCGTTCCTGCTCTGGCTCGGCGGCGAGATCATGGGCTCGATCTTCGGGTTCAGCTCGCATTGGCCGATCGGGCTGTTCATGATCGCGGCACTGGTCGGCGCCGCAGGCTTCATGACGATCGTCGGTCGCCAACGCACGCGGCTGTCGGTCGACGTGCTGGCGATCGCGACCTGGATCGTGCTGGGTCTGATCGTCGCGCCCGTCATCGGCCTCGCGCCGCCGACGGTCGTTGCCGTGATCCTCTACGGCATCCTGCTGCTGGGGATCTTCGTCTACGTGTTGTTCGTCGGCCATTTCGAGATTTCGTTTGTCCGCACAGCGAGCTGGCCGATCACCTGGAGCCTGATGGCGCTGCTGTTCGCCTGGACCGCCTACCGGCTCATTTACTTCCAGTAGCCAAGCCTTCGGGCAGGTCGAATCCGCGCATCCGCGACCGAGGCCAGCCACGCGCCGAACGCCGCGATCGCCTGTCGGTTTGCCTCGTGAGTGTCGGGCGGCGCCGCCGCTGCGAGAGGCTGAGAAGCTGTCGCTAGGGTGGCTGAGGATGCGACCCCAGCCAGCCACGTCCGCCGAGCCATCGGCGGAGCGTGTGGCTCGCGAGCGCCGTCTGGTGCTCGTGGTCAGCGCGGTCCTGTTCCTCGACACGATGTTCTACGCGGTGATCGCGCCGCTGCTTCCGGGGCTGGTTCACGAGCTGCACATGTCGAAGCTGTCGGCCGGGCTGATGACCGCGGCCTATCCGATCGGCACGCTGGTCGGTTCGATCCCCTGCGCGATTTTGGCCGTGCGCGTCGGCCCGCGATTCACCGTCTGTGCTGGGCTGACGCTGCTCGCGTGCTCGACGCTCGCGTTCGGCGTGCTCAGCACGGTGGTGGCTCTGGACATCGCCCGGTTTGTCGAAGGGGTCGGTGGCGCGTGCTCGTGGGCCGGTGGCTTCGCCTGGATCGTGGACGAGACCCAGGCCGGGCATCGAGGCGCGATGATCGGGCGGGCGCTCGCCGCCGCGATCGGGGGTTCGCTGTTCGGACCGGTGATCGGGACCGTCGCCTCCGCGGTGGGGCGGCCGCTGACGTTCGCCGCAATCGCCGTCGCGGCCGTGTTCCTGATCTTGGCGACGCTCAGGCTGCCGACCCACCACGTCCCGTCCGACCAGGGGCTGAGGGACGTGGCCCGGGTCCTGCACCGCCCGGGCGCGGCGCTGGCGATGTGGCTGGTGGCGCTGCCGGCAGTGGGCTCGGGACTGATCAACGTGCTGGGCCCGCTGCGCCTACACCGCTTCGGCGCCGACGCCGCAGTGATCGGCGCGACGTTCTTGGCCGCGTTCGCCGTCGAGGCGGCGGTCGCTCCCGCGGTCGGCACGATCTCTGACCGCCGCGGCCGACTCGTCCCGGTGCGGGTCGGGCTGGCCGGCGGCGCAATCGTGCTGCTCTGTTTCACGCTCCCGGAAACGGTCGCGGTGCTGTCGATCGTGATCGTCGCAACCGCGGCCACGCTCGGATCATTCTGGGCGCCGGCGATGGCGATGCTGTCGGACGTTGCCGAGACCGTCGGGCTCGATCAGGCACTCGCGGGCGGGCTCACCAACCTCGCCTGGGCCGGGGGGCAGATCCTCGGCGCGGGCGTCGGCGGCGCCCTTGCCAAGGTCGCCGGGGACGGGCTGCCGACGGTCCTGGCCGCCGGCCTTTGCGCGGCCACGTTCGTCGGCGTCGCGCTGACGTCGGTCGGGCGCAATCGAGCGACCCAGACGACGGGCTCGTCTGGGTGATGCTCAGCGGTCGCTGATCGACCCGACAGGCGCCGCGGTCCGCGCCAGCGCGGAGTCGAGCTCGGCGATCAGGTCGCCGACGTCTTCGATCCCGACCGACAGCCGCAGCGTCCCCGGCAGGATCCCGATCGCGGCCAGCTGGGCGGCGTCGAGCTGGCGATGCGACGTGTTGTACGGAGCGCTGATCAGCGACTCGACACCACCGAGGCTGGTGGCCTGCGTGATCAGCTGCAGCGAGTCCATGACCGCGGCCGCGCGAGCGTCGCCTCCCCGCACGCGCAGGGTGACGATCCCGGAGCCGCCGCGCAGTAGCTGCGTCGCGAGTTCGACGTCGGGATGCGAGTCGAGCAGCGGGTACGCGACGGCCTCGATCTCGTCGTTGCTCTCGAGCCAGCGGGCGATCGCGAGCGCGTTTTCGTTGTGTCGCTCCATCCGCAGGACGAGCGTCTTCAGACTGCGATCGAGCTTCGCCGCGGCCGCCGGGTCGAGGCAGCCTCCGAACGTCTTCGCGAGCGCCCGCACCGCCGCAATTCGTGAGCGCGACCCGGCGACGACGCCGGCGACCAGATCCGAGTGTCCGTTGAGGTACTTGGTCGCCGAGTGCACGACGAGATCGACGCCATGCTCGAGCGGGCGTACGTTGACCGGCGATGCGAACGTGCTGTCGATCACCGTCGTCGCGCCGGCCTCGCGCGCCAGCGCGGCGATCGCCGGCAGGTTCGCGACGCGCAGCATTGGATTCGAGAGCGTCTCGACGTACGCGACGTCGGCGCCGGGCAGCTCCCGCCGCCAGCCGTCGAGGTCGTCGACCGCGACAAAGCTCACCGTCCGGCCGGTCGCCGGCAGCACGCTGTGCAGCAGCGTGAACGTCTCGCCGTACAGCTCGCGGGCGGCGACGATCCGCTGCCCCGGCCCCAGCACCGACATGACGGTCGCCGTGATCGCCGCCATCCCCGACCCGAACGCGAGCCCGCTCTCAGCGCCCTCGAGCGCCGCCAACTTCGCGGCGACCGCGTCGACGGTCGGATTGCCGAGCCGCGTGTACCACCAGATCTCGGTCCCGCCGGTGCGCGCGATGTCCTCGTACGCCGCGTCGTCCAGCTCGAACGTCGTCGACTGGAACACGGGGTTGACCGGTCCCCGCGGCCATGGACGGTCGGGCGACGAGCCACCGTGCACGGCCGCGGTTGAGCTCCCGGGAGTCAGACGGGTCGGCTCACGTTCTGAGGCCACGCGGTGACGATACCGCCGCGCGGTGCGGGCACTCAGCGACTGACCGTCAGCTCCTCGAGCATCGGCTCCGCGCCGTTGGTGGCTGACGTGATCACGATGCGCACAGATGCCGCGCGGACACGCCTGAAGCGCAGGACGTCGACCGTGCGGCTCTCCGCACCACTGACGGTGGCGACCGTTTTCCAGCCGCGCCCGCCACTCGAGACCTGCAGCTTGTAGCTACTCGCGCGCAGGGTCTTGACGGGTTGCGGGGGCGGCGGGATGTTCGGCCCCGGCGCCGGCGGCCACTCCTGTCCCCAGCGCACGGTCGCGCGACCGATCAGATGCTGCCCCGGCCGCGTCGGAACTGTGAGCGTCGCGGGCAGCTGCGTCGGCTGCCAGTCGGTCGCTGGGCTCCCGTCGACCGCTGCGAGCGCCGGTGCTCCCAAGGCAGCGGTCGACGCGCTGGCTTGTTGACAGCGGACCGCGTCTGCCGTCGGCGTCAGATCTGGCCGCGCGGTAGCGAGGCGAACGGCTTGACCAGTCGTGACGACTCGCGCGCCCGCCGGCGTGTCAAGCGGCATCGGAGCGCCGCTCTCGAGGCGGATCGTCGTCGCCCGACGGCCAACCGAGATCGAGAACACTCGCCCGCGCCACGACACGTTGTGGAGCACGATGCCGGCCAGCTGGCGCGTCAAGCTTGGCGCGACGCGCACCGCGTTGGGCTCCCAGCGCATCCCGGAGTATCCGTACAGGAACTCCTGTAAGAAGCCGCCGATGCCGGTCATGAACGTGAACGCGCCGCCGGTCCTCGTCTCGGAGAACTGGTCGAACACGTCGCGGATGAACGGCTCATAGCTGCGCTGCGTGTAGACGAAGCTCGCGCACCCCGGCGACTCGAGCGCCGACGTGTCGATCGAGTTGATCGCGTCGCTCATCGAAGGACCGCTCGGGTCGGTCCGCGGGACGTAGAAGTTGATGTCGTTCTGGGCCACCGATGGGGCCATCGGGTACTCCCAGGGGTACTGCAGCATGGTCACGTCGGCCTGCTTGACAAGCTGCCCCTGATAGCCGGAGAACTCGGGGTGGACGCCGCTCGAGTCGACTCGGACCACGAGCCCGGCGGCGATCTGCGACCAGTCCGCCGGCGCCGAGCGTCCCCAGCGCCCGGGCGGCCGCGATCGCGTCGAGCAGCGTCGTCCTCGCGGCGACGTTCGTGTAGGCCTCATCGTTGACGTCGGGGTTCTCCTCGTCAGGCCCGGTGACGTTGTCGATGTGGTAGCTGCCGTCCGCTCCCGGGGTGGCCCGTGACGCCCAGAAGGCTGCCGCGCCCGAGATCACCGGCCAGCCACGGGTGGCGAGCCACTGCCGATCGCCGGTCGTCAGGTAGTACTGCCACTGCGCGAGCGCGATATCAGCGGTGATGTGCTGCTCGTAGACCCCCTCGCTGTTGACTGAGACGGGCGGTGGAATCTGCTCGGTGCCGTCGAGCGCGCTCTCCCATGGGAAGCGCGCTCCGGCAAACCCGGTCTGCGCAGCATGTTGCTGGGCTTCGGGGAGACGATTGAAGCGGTAGGCGTCCATCATCGCTGCGAGGTCTGGATGCTGTGCGAGCAGCGACGGGTACATCCACGTTTCGGCATCCCAGAAGATGTGGCCGTTGTAGCCGTTCGACGAAAGCCCGGCCGGCGAGATACTCCAGGCCTGGTCAGAGCGCGTGCTCGACCACAGATAGAACTCGCTCGCGTTGACGTCGGTCGCGATCGTGCGGTTGCCCAGCACGTCGATCCGGCCGTTCCAGAGCGCGTTCCATGCGGCGTCGTTCTCGTTGTTGAGGCCGGCGAAGCCGACGGCCGCGGCGCCCGGAAGCCTCCGACTGCGCGGATCCGACGGTGTCGGCGGTGTCCTGCGAGTCATCGACGCCGACGTACTTGGTGATCGTGTACGACTGTCCCGCCTGGACCGGGGAATGCGATCTGCTGGCCGACGCTCTGGTCGGTCGTCTGGGCGACCGCCGTGCTCGGCGCGGTGATGTTCGGGCTTGTCGCGAGCTGGCTCGCGAGCGTCGCGTCGATGCCTGTCCCGACTGTCTGGACTGTCACCCAGTCCTGACGCGCACTCAGGTTCCAGCCCTTGCTCACCTGCGAGGTTAGGTTGGCGGGCGTGCCGTCGATCAGATCGGTGACGGTCGCGGTCCCCGACCAGTGAGGAGTCACGACCAGCTGCGCGACGCCGACGTGCTCGCGCGCCCGGTCAGTGAACACTTGATATTTGAGATCTGATACGTGGCCGTCGGGCGCCGTCCACTGGCCCTGCGTTGAAACGATTCCGGTGTGCAGGTCGATCGATTGCTGCCAGCCGCTGGTTCCGGCAGGGCGGCGAGAAGGTCGCGCCGCCGTCTGAGAACGTCAGCGTCGACCACGTCGGGATGTTCGCCCGCTGCTGGACTTGGTTGCTCGCCGGGCCGGTCGACGGCTTGGCGTAGAAACCGGCGAGCTCGGACTGCGCCGGAACCGTGCCCGCCGCGTAGCCCTGACCGGCGGGGGGAACGCGAACCCCCAGCAGCCCGTTACCCGTGAACGTGGGGGCATAGCTCGATCCTGTGCTGTTCGCGGTCAGGACAAACGAGCCGTCACCTGCGGCGATTGCGCTGGCAGAGCTCCAGCAGACCGCCGCCCCGACAACGAGACAAGACAACAGCACAAACCGCCAGCGCGCAGACATAACGACCTCCTCTGAGCACTTGCTTTCCCGTCACCGTGCAGCCAAACGCAGGCGCTCCCGATTGACGGCCGATTTGTCAGCTGTCAAACACCTGGGCTAGGAGCTCAACCATTCGCCGCCGCGGAACCTTCGAAGCAGGTCACTGGCTCCGTCGACGTCGCCTTCCCACAACCGCGAGCCATTGCCCTCGACCTCGGCGAACGCAGTACCGAGCTCATCGCGTGCCCGGTCGGTCACGAGCCGATCGGCCCCCAACTGGTCGAGACCCAGGAGCGCCGCGCCGACGATCTCGCGCCGCCCCAGGCAAACTTATTAGGAACCCTACCTAAATCAGGACTATATCCTTTGGATTCAAGGCCGCTCGGCACGTGTGCAAGCGCATTTTTTGTAAAGGCCACTAACGAACGACGATGAGCAGCGCAGCGCTCAGCAAGCTCGAACTCGAGATCCGTCAGCAGGGAGACGTGCTCGCCGCTCGCACCGCACCGGGCTTGGAATCGGCGCTGGCGGCGGCCGGCGACTGGCGGCGGCCGACGTCGATTACCTCGTCGTCGCCGCACGCGGGACATCCGACAACGCTGCTCGTTACGCCCAGTACCTGCTCGGGTTGCAGGCTCGGTTGCCGGTCGCGCTAGCCGCGCCGTGGCTGTACGAGGGCGAGTCGCCACCGCTGCTGTCGCGTGGCGGGGTGCTGGCGATCTCGCAGTCGGGGCGCTCGCCCGACATCGTCGCGGTCGCCTCGGCCGCACGGGCCCAGGGACGGCCGGCGGTTGCGATCACCAATGAGCCGGAGTCCCCCCTCGCCGCCGCGGCCGACGTCGTCGTCCCGCTGCTCGCCGGCACCGAGCAATCGGTCGCGGCAACGAAGACGTACCTCGCCTCGCTGCACGCGATCGCGCAGCTCGCCGGCTGCCTGCAAGGCGGCGGCGGGCGCGAGCAGTGGTTTCAGCGCCTGCCCGCGATCGTCACCCAGACAGCGGACGAGCAGCTCGCGAACCGTGGTCGATTCGACCCGCTGAACACGGTCGCGCTGCTGACGGTCGTCGGGCGCGGGTTGCAGTACCCGACCGCGCACGAGACCGCACTCAAGGTGCGAGAGGTGAGCGGGATGGCGGCGGAAGCGTTCTCGCCGCCGGACCTGATCCACGGTCCGATCGCCGCGCTGGGCGGGTCGGGCGCGCTGTGGCTGATCAGCACCGAAGGCCGTGAGCAGCCGGACCTGGCCGCGTTCGACGCCTTGCGCCACGGCACCGCCGTCACCGTCGCGGTCACCGACCGGCCCGAGCTCGCTGCGGCGGCGGACATCGGGATCGAGGTCGCAACCGGGCTGCCGCAGTGGCTCGCACCGTTCGTGACGGTGATCGCCGGGCAGGCGGCAGCGCTGCGGATCGGCGAGCTGCGCGGGATCGACGTCGATCGTCCGCACGGGCTCGCGAAGGTCACGCTCACGCGTTGACGATGAGCGAGCGCTCGGTCGTGATCAGCGTCTCGCCGCATCCCGACGACGAGCTGCTCGGCGCGCCGGCAACGCTGATGGAGCTGCGTGACGAGGGTTGGCGGGTGGTCAACCTCGCGTGCAGCCTCGGGCGGCCGGCGGACGAGGCGCGCCGCCGGGCAGAGCTCACCGAGGCATCTGAGCGCGCCGGTTTCGAGCTCGTGCTCGCCGATCCACTCGCCCGGATCGGGGCCGGCGACGATCTGGACCGTGCCCAGGCCGAGCTGTCAGAGGCGATCGCCGAGCAGCTCGACCGCCACGGCGCGCGGGTCGTGACCGGGCCTTCGCCGCACGATGGCCACCACGGTCACGAGGTGACCGGCCGCGCGATCTGTCAGGCGATCGAAGCGCGCGGACAAGCATGCGCCGTCATGTTCTGGGGCCTGTGGGGCGAGCTCCCGATCACGAACGTTCTGACCGGATTCGGTCCCGACCGCCTGGCGGAGATACAGCGTGCGCTCGCGGCGCACGCCGGCGAGCTCGAGCGCAACCGTTTCGATCGCCTGCTCGCTGGTCGTGCCCAGGCAAACGCGATTCTGGGACCGGAGCGAGTGTTCGGGTACGGCAGCCCGGGCGGCCGACACGAGTACGCGGAGTTGCTGATGCACGTAGGTTGGAGTCGCGGTCGCGGCTGGCGGCTCGCGGCGCCGCGCGAGTTCGATCCGGCGGCCGCAGACGATCCGCCGAGTGATGGCCCCGACGTCGGCTGGTGGCTCCACGCTCCAAGCGTCGCCGCCACCCTGCGCCGAAGCTGAGCCGATCACTTCCGAATCGGGCGCACGCGCCGCGTTCGGTACGGTGCTCAGATCAGGACCGGTTCTCATCAAGACGAACGGATTCATCCGAATCTGATCCTGGCTGTGCTGTCGCTCGCGGGCCTCGCCTACGCGGTGCTCAGTTCTGCCGTGATCCCGGCCCTGCCGTCGTTCCAACACAGCCTGCACACCAACGAAACCGGCGTGGCGTGGCTGTTGACGGGCTTTCTCGTTTCGGCGTCGGTCGGGACCTCGATCATCGGCCGGCTCGGTGACATTTACGGCAAAGAGCGACTCTTGCTGTGGACGCTGCTCGTGCTGGCATTCGGGACCGCGCTGGCGGGGGTCTCGCAGTCGCTGGCGATGCTGATCGTGGCGCGGGTCATCCAGGGCGTCGCGGGTGGCATCTTTCCGCTCGCGTTCTCGATCACGAGGGACGAGTTCCCGCCCGCGAAGGTCCCCGGCAGCATCGGCTTGATGTCCTCGATCCTCGGCGTCGGCGCCGGCTTCGGACTGGTCGCTGGGGCCCTGATCGACGAGCACCTCGGCTGGCATTGGCTGTTCTGGATTCCGCTTGCGCTGACGCTGCTGGCGGCCTGGGCGACGTGGCGCTTCGTCCCCGAATCGCCGGTCCGCTCGCCCGGCAGGATCAACTGGCTGGCTGCGGCGCTGATGACGATCGGCATCTCGGTAGTGCTGATCGCGGTCGCGCAGACGACGGTCTGGGGCTGGGGTAGCGCCAAGACGCTCGGACTGTTGGCGATCGGCGCCGTGTTCTGCGCCGCCTGGATCGGCGTCGAGTTGCGCAGCAGCGTCCCGCTGGTGGACATGACGATGATGCGGATCCGGGGCGTATGGACGACGAATCTGGCCGCGTTCCTGCTGGGTGCGGGCATGTACGCGTCGTTCATCATCTTCCCCCAGTTCGCGCAACTGCCGAAGAGCACCGGGTTCGGCTTCGGCGCCTCGGCGGTCGTCTCGAGTCTCTACCTGCTGCCGGCGGCGCTGACGATGGGGGTGCTCGGGACGGTGGCCGGCCGCGTCGCGCGGCGCTTCGGCTCAAAATCGGCGCTCGTCGTCGGCGCCGCAATCGGCGCCGTGGCGTTCGGATTCGCGGCGATCGAGCACGACCAGCCAATCGACATGCTGATCACGACGACGCTGCTGGGGATCGGGATTGGGCTCGCGTTCGCGGCGCTCGGCAACCTGATCGTCCAGGCGGTCCCACCGACTCAGACCGGCGTCGCGAGCGGCATGAACACGGTCATGCGGACGCTCGGCGGCGCACTCGGCGGCCAGCTGTCGGCGACGTTCATCGCCAACAACGTGACGCACGGGCTGCCGAACGTCAACGGCTTCGTCTACAGCTATGTGATGGCGACCGTGTTCCTGGTCGTCTGCGTGCTGGCGGGCCTGCTCGTGCCCCGGCCCCGCGTCGCGGCTGCGCCGCTCGCATCCGAGCGCCCGCTGACTGTCTCCGAGGTCGGCTGACGTTCAACGCCCGACAGCCCCGGGCAACGTTCACGTCACTGAGCTCGACCAGTCGATCTCTTCGACCAGGTCCGGGCAGCTCGCGACTGGGGCCGTTCGTACCAGGCTGAAGCTCCGCCGGATCCTGTCGGGAAGAAATTCGACCCGCGCGAAGCTGCGGCAGTTCTCGACCACCACCCGAATCGTCGAGAGGCCCATCACGCCCGGGCCTCGGCGGACGGCCGTGACCTCGTACAGATTGACCCCGTCGGTCAGATACGCGCCTCGCTGCAAGCGGGGGTCGTTCCCTGGAACCGTGACCGTCTCTGGGTACACGTCAGGCGGGCCCGCTACGGGGGCCGTGTCTCTGTTGAGTGAGTCGTGCGACATCCCGGTCAATCGAGTCGGTGCGCGCGTTCGCTACGCACGTTCGCCGTGCTGCTCGCTTTCCCTGCTTTCCAATCGCCGCGCGCTCGCGGGGTTGGAATGCAACGCGTGCGCCTGCTGCTCGGCGGCGACGCGTTCGCGCAAACGCGACGTCGCCCCCGCACGAACGGCACGCGCCGCGCGCTCCTCACTCAGGGAGACGCCTTCCTTGCGCGCGAGATCGAGCAGCGCTTGACGCTCCTCGTCCTGGCGCAGTAGCCGCGCCAGCAGCCATGCCAGCAGCACCGTCGTCAGTACAACCTGCTCGACCATCATCACTCCGCCCGCGAGGTTCTGATCCGACAGCGGACTCAGGCCTCGCGCCGCGTCGCTGGCCCGGTAGACCGGATAGAACACGGTCTGGCCCCAGATCAGCGCGTTTGCGAGCACCGCTCCGACCAGCCGCACCAGCATCACATAGCCGACGCCCCACCAGCCCACAAACCAGGCCGGCTTCGGCAGTGGTCCGATCAGCGCCAGCCACAGCAGCGTTCCGAACCACAGCAGGCAGGCGTGCTCGAGCGCGTGAACGACGTCGTGCTCGATCGCGAGCTGGTAGAAGAAAGGCAGATGCCACGCGTATAGGTCGATCGCCCACAGCGCGAGCGCCACGAGCGGATGCGACAGACGCCGCAATGCGCGCGAAGCCCTGGTCCGCAGCAGCGGCGCGAGCACCGGGCCCGTCAGCCCGAGGACGATCAGCAGCGACGCCACGTCACCGATCACGATGTGCTGCACCATGTGCGCCACCAGCAACGTGTCCGCCAGACCATCGAGCGGCGGCAGCTGAACCACGGCCACGAACACCACGCCACTGACGAACGACACGACGCGCCAGCGCGGGACGGGCCGCCCCTCGCGCGCGAGCGTCATCGCGCGTCCGCGGTAGAACACCAGATAGACGAACGTCGCTCCGAGCGGCGGTATGAACTCGGCCAGGTGGCTCATCGGATCTGGGCAGCGAGCGACCGCTCGTGCGCCTCTCCCTCGCGCTCGGCCTCCCGGCGGATCGCGTCCACGGCGTCGGCCGCGACCAGCTCGCGGCAGACCCGCCGCATGAGGAAGAACAGCACCAGCGGCACGACCCAGATGCCGATCCGGAACACGAGCAGCTGCGTGTTGTAGCTCAGCCCGAACAGGACGAACAAGCGGTCCGCGGCGCCGAACACGAACACCAGGAACACCCAGCTCAGGAACGCGACCCCGAACGCGGTCCGGGTCGGGGCGTCGCGCGGGCGGTCGGCGAGGTTGTGGACCGCGCGGTCACCGCTCAGGCGGCGCTCGACCCACGGGAAGCTCGCCAGCACGCCGAGCACCACGAGCGGGAACAGCGCCCCGCCCCAGAAAGGGTTCGGCACGAGCGTGAAGTGGCCGACCGTGACGTCGAAGCTCGGCATCAGGCGCAGCGCGCCGATCAGCCAGCCCAGGTACCAGTCGGGCTGCGCGCCGTTGGTTCCCAAGTAGGTGTGGAACGGCCCCCACTGCCAGATCGGGTTGATCTGGACCAGCCCGCCCAGCAGGAACAGCAGGCCGGCGGTGAAGAACATCAGCGCCAGCGAACGCGGCGCCTGGCCTGGGAACGCCGGCACGCCGACGATCCGGCGCTCCGTGGTCCGCTTGCTCTCGCGAAACTGCGTGTGGTGGCGAGCCATGATCAGCGCGAGGTGGATCCCGATCAGGGTCGCCAGCAGCACAGGGATCAGGAACACATGCGCGATGTACATCCGCGAGAACAAATCGGGCTTGCCCGGAAACGGCGCCCCGAATATCGCCAGCGTCATCGGACCGCCGACAACGGGGAGTGACAAACCGACGCCGTAGCCGATCGCGAGCCCCATCCCCGACAGGAGATCGTCGACCAGCGAGTAGCCGAGAAAGCCCTCCAGCAGCGCGGTGAACAGCATCACCAGCCCAACCAGCCATGTCAGCTCGCGCGGCTTGCGAAACGCGCCGGTGAAGAACACCCGCATCAGGTGCAGCACGATCGCGACCATGAAGACGTCTGCGGCCCAATGGTGTGTCTGGCGCATCAGCAATCCCGCCTTGGTCGCCAGCGACAGGTTCAGCACCGACTCGTACGCCATGCTCATCGACTGGCCGTCGAGCGGGGCGTACGGACCGTGGTAGACCGTCTGGGCGGTGCTCGGGTCGTAGAACAGCGCCAGGTAGATCCCGGTCGCGATCAGGACCAGGAACGCGTACAGCGCGACCTCACCCAGCAGAAACGACCAGTGGTCAGGGAACAGGTAGCGCATCAACTTGCGCATCTGCGGCGCTGCCGCGGTCCGCTCGTCGATGAAGCGGACCGGGTCGGCGATTCGATCGGGCGGGTGTTCCTTCATTCGGGCCGCTCCCTGACCGCCCACCAACTGGGACCGACGCGGCCCGAGAAGTTGCCCGCGGCGCGCAGGTTGCCGTCGCCGTCGATCATCAGCGGCAGCTGCGGCAGTGGCCGGCCCGCGGGGCCGTAGGTCACGGTCCCGCCCGTATAGGGATCGAAGGTCGAGTAGTGGCAGGGGCAGACGAGCGCGTTGTTGGGCTCGAGCACCGGGAACGTCGGCTTGCGATACAGCGCGATCGCACACCCCGCGTGCGTGCAGATCTTCGAGTAGGCGAGGATCCCGTCCGGCGCCCAGCCGGCGCGCCCGGCCGGCAGCGCAAGCTTGCTCGGGTCAAGCCGGATGATCACCAGCGGCGATGCGATGGCGTCGAAGTCAGCGCCCTCCGGGAACCCGGTGTAGAACGTCTGCTGCTCGATCTCCGTGGCCTTCAGCGGCGCGCTGTCGACGTCGACGACCCGCACTCCTCGTCGCCACGGTGTCTGGTCGAGCGGCGCTGTGTCCCAAACCGGTCCCAGCGACAGCGCCGGCGTCAGCGCCGCCAGCCCGAGCGCGCCCCCGGTCGCCGCACCGGCGCCGAGCAGCAATCGCTTCCGCGTGATCCGGCTGCCGCTCTCGTGGACTATCTCGGCGATCTCGCGCTGCTGTTGCGGATGCGTCTCGGGGTAATCGTCCTCGAGCTCCTCGGTCACCACCAGCCGCTTTGCGACGACGGTCAGCGCGGCGCCGATGAACACCAACGACAGACCGAGGCACAACCCGAGCAGCTCATTCGGGACCGCCGTGGCGCTGAACTCGGCGTACACGACCACGAACCCGAGGGCGAACAGAGTCGCGATCCCGAGCAGCGCCAACACCACGTTCTCGGCCCGGCGTTGCGGTGTGCCGGCGGGGACGATCCGCCCCGGGGGAGGGCTACCGTCGCTTTGCTGCCGGCGGCGATCTTGACCGCGCAGCCGCTGCCACCAGGATGCGACGACCGCCACCCACCATTGCCAGGACTTCATCGGTGTCTTCTCCTTCCGACCATCCGGCACGACAAGATCAGCAGCGGCGCTCCGATCCACCAGGCGACCAGGCCCTCCGGAATCGGGCCGATGTTCCCGATCCCCCAGCCGCCCGCGTTGTCCTCACGATTGGTGCTCAGCACGTATTTGACGATCGAGTTCAGCTGCGCGTCGGAGATCTGTTTGGTCGAGAAGCGCGGCATCAGATACGGGCCGATCCGGACCGCCTCGGCGATCTGGGTCGCCGGCACGCTCTGCAGTGGCGGGACGCGTGCGCCGGTCACGTAGCCGCCGCGGGCGTCGATCTGGTGACAGCCGGCGCAGTGCATGCTGAACAGCTGCTGTCCGGCCGAGATGCTGCCGGCAGCCGGGTCGGGATGCGGAACCGCCGGGCCTTTCCCAAGCGAGGCCACATAACCCACCAGCGATCGGATCTCCTTGTCGGAGAATTGAACCGGGTCGTCCCACGGCTGGTCGTGGATGCTCGGCAGCGGCATGTAGCCGCGGCGTAGGTAGAAGTCGGCGGCCAGCGCGCCGACGCCGCGCAGCGAGGGTCCGGCGCCGACGATGTCCCCGCCGCCCGGTCGCGGCGTCGAGATACCCGAGCCGGCGATCCCGTGACAGCTCGCGCAGTTTCCGGCGAACAGCTCGGCGCCGAGCGCGACAGCTCGCCGTCGGCGGCTCGGTCGTCGGCCGCACGATCCCCGACTGGGGCTGTGCCTCGGCGATCGGGACGGACCCGAGCACCAGCAGCGCGACCGCCAGGACTGTCAGTCGGACGCGGCTCATGACTGCTGACAGATCGGGAGCAGAGGCGCGCCGACGCCGGTCATGACGATGATCGCCAGCGCGAGGAAGTTGACCAGCAGACCCGACCATCGCCAGGAAGTTGACGCGACCGAGCGGTGGTTGCGTGCCCTTGCCCTCGCGCTCCTTGGCCGACACATCGTCGACGCGGCCGCTACGCACGAAGATCGTCAGGCACACCGCGAAGGCGCTCAGCCCGACCACAAGGGCAAGCGCGGACAGTCCGATCTCCCAACTGTGGACCGGGAGCATCCAGCGCTGAACCGGCTGGTCGCATTCGGCGAACGTGAAAAACAGGTTGGCCAGAAACTGGGTCGTCCAGGCAGCCGCGCCACCGAGAACCCCGAACCACAGGAGCCCGTTGGATGGCAGCCGCTGGCTCATAGCGATGGGCTCAGCTGGGTGAGGACGACGAAGATCGCCAGCCCGCAGACCACGTACCAGTAGAGCGCCACTATGCGGACTCCGATCAGCCAGTAGTTGGTCAGGCCCTTGAACACGACCTGCCACAGCACCGCGAGCTCGAGCAGGATCCCGAACGCGACGTGCGCATGGTGGGCGGCGAGCATCGTGAAGTAGATCGACCCGTAGGCGGTGGCCTTGGGTGAGAACTCCCGCAGGTCATGGCGGAACAGCAGGATCTGGAGCGCGAGGTAGCAGCACTGCACAGCCACCGCGAGCGCGATCAGCCACACGACGCGCCCGCGAAGTCCGGCCCGAGACGCGCGGACGGCCAGCAGCAGCGGCACCGTAGTCGTGATCAGGACCGCGGTCGCGACGAGCGGCAGCGTGACGCTCGGCGGCTTGATCCCGTCCGGCGGCCATGAGCGCGCGTCGAAGTCGAGATAGAAGTAAGTCGCGATCAGGATCCCGAACAGCGTCGCCTCGGCGCATAGGAACAGCGCCATTCCCCACCAGCCGTTGGGCTGCGCGATTCGCGCGCGGGACACCGCGGCCGCGGTGCTGCTGTCGGGGGCGAGGGAACTGCGCGGCGTGGCCTCCATCAGACGGCGACCCCCTTGCGGTGCCACGCAAGCAGCGCCAGGCCGCCGGCGACGGCGAACGCGAGCGCGATCCAGAAGTGGCGCATCACCAGCATCGCGAACACTCCGGCCAGCGTCAGCGCAATCACCGGCGGCCACGCCGAATAAGGCGGCATCTCGAGGATCTCGTCGAGCTCGGCGTCCTGGACCGTCGTCGCGGGCGTCTCGTGACCGCGCTCCAGCAGGCCCTCGCCGCGGTCAAGCCGCCGGCGGTCGGCCTCGCGGTCCTCCTTGTCCCACATCGGGTACGCGCTGCTGACCGTCGGGATGACGGCGTAGTTGTACGGCGGGGGCGGCGAGCTGGTCGACCATTCGAGCGTGTCGCCGCCGAACGGGTCGTTTCCGGCCACCGGCCCGCGGACCCGGCTGACGAGGAGGTTGAGCACGATCAGCACCAGCCCGGCGGTCAGGATGTAGGCGCCGATCGACTCGATGAAGTTCCACAGCGTCCAGCCCAGACCGGGCGGGTACGTGTAGTTGCGCCGCGGCATCCCGAGGATGCCGACGATGTGCATTGGGAAGAAGGTCACGAACGTGCCGACGAACGTGAGCCAGAAGCTCAGCTTGCCGACCCCTTCGTGGTACATGCGCCCGGTGAGCTTCGGGAACCAGAAGTACATCCCGCCGAGGATCGGGAACACCGCCGCGCCGAAGATCACGAAGTGAAAGTGGGCGACGACGTAGTAGCTGTCGTGCACCTGCTGGTCGAACGGGATCGCGGCCAGCGTGATCCCCGACAGGCCGCCGATGATGAAGTAGACGATGAAGCCGACGATGAACAGCATCGGCGTCTGGAAGTCCGGCGTCCCGGTCAAGATCGTCGTGATCCAGGCGAACAGCTGGATCGCGGACGGCACCACGATGATCAGGCTGGCGGCGGCGAAGTAGACGGTCGTCAGGCTCGAGAAGCCGACCGTGAACATGTGGTGAAGCCAGACGCCGAAGCCGAGGAACGCGACCAGGATCTCCGACAGCGCGACGAGCGGGAACAGCACCATCCGCCGGTGCACGAACGCGGGGATGATCGAGGTCGCGATCCCGAACGCCGGCAGGATGATGATGTAGACCTCGGGGTGCCCGAAGATCCAGAACAGGTTCTGCCACAGCAGCGGGTCGCCGCCGTGTGAGACGTCGTAGAAGTGGAAGCCGAGCTGCCGGTCGAGCTCGAGGAACAGCGCCGCGACGCTGAGCGACGGCAGCGCGAACAGAAGCGCGAACGCGACCGCCAGGAACGCGAAGCAGAACAGCGGCATCCGGTTGATCGACATTCCAGGCGCGCGCAGCTTGAAGATCGTGACGATGAAGTTGATCGCCGTGGCCGTGCTGGCGATGCCGTTGAAGATCAGGCCCCAGCCGTAGAAGTCGATGTTGTTGCCCGGGTCGAACTGCTTGGACGCGAGCGGCACGTAGTCGAACCACCCCGCGTTCGGCGCGTGCCCCTGCGCCAGCGCGACGTACATGAAGATCCCCGAGGCCGAGGTAGATCCAGTACGAGAGCGCGTTCATGCGCGGGAATGCCATGTCCCGCGCCCCGATCATCAACGGGATCAGATAGTTCCCGAACGCGCCCGTGGTCATCGGGATCACGAACAGGAAGATCATCGTGATCCCGTGCATCGTGAACAGCTGGTCGTAGGCCTGAGGGGACAGCAAATGCCCGTTGGGACCGATCAGCTGCGTGCGGATCAGCAGCGCCTCGACACCGCCGGCGCCGAAGAACGCCAGCGCAGTGAAGAAGTACAGAATCCCGATCCGCTTGTGATCGGTCGTCGTCAGCCAGCCGACTAGACCGCGGCGCTCGGACCAGATCCGGTCCAGGCGCTCCATGTGTCCGCTGGCCGGCCGGTGTGATCGTGGTGGCCATCTACTTCAACGTCTCCAGGTACGCGACCAATGAGGAGACCTGGCTCCGCGACAGCCCCAGGTCGGGCATCAGGTCGCCGGGCTTGATCGCCTGCGGGTTGCGGATCCACGCCGCCAGCCACTTCGGCGTATTGGGGATCGTCAGCGCCGCGAGCGTCGTGCGGCTCGCGACGTGCGTCAGGTCGGG
Source organism: uncultured Solirubrobacterales bacterium (assembly GCA_963768015.1). Taxonomy (GTDB): domain Bacteria; phylum Actinomycetota; class Thermoleophilia; order Solirubrobacterales; family Solirubrobacteraceae; genus Palsa-465. Next base: position 103,063 of record CAVYGK010000001.1, on the reverse strand, counting down.
GCCGACGTCGCCCTGCGCCGGCGTCCCCGCGATCCGGTGACAGCTCGCGCATTGGCTGCTCATGAAGAGCTGCTCGCCGGCTTTTGCGGCGGCCGTCGCCGGTTTGCGCGCCGGCGCGGCCATGTTCGCCAGCCACGCCCGGTAGCGCGCCGGCCGCTGCGCGAACACGTACAGCGACATGTGCGCGTGCTGGAGGCCGCAGAACTGCGAGCACTGGCCGCGGTAGACGCCGGGACTCGAGGCGTAAAGCAGGATCCGGTTGCGGCGACCCGGGATCATGTCGATCTTGCGGTTCAGGGCCGGGACCCAGAAGCTGTGGATCACGTCGGCGGTCGTCGCGACGACGTTCACGCGCGTGTCGACCGGGATGTGGATCTCGTTCGCGGTGACCGCGTCGGTCCCCGGGTAGTGCACCTCCCACCACCATTGATGGCCGATCACGTCGATCGTCATCGCCGTGCTGGAGGGCGCCGGCGGCGAGGTCTGCCGGATCAAATACACGTTTGCGACCCCGAACAGCGCGACCAGCGCGACGACTGGGATCGCGAGACCGAACACCAGCACCATTCCTTCGGCGGCGCTCTCGCGCTCGCCGAAGATCGGGAGCCCGGCGGTTCTGCGGCGTAAGTACGCGATCACCAGCATCACGACCGCACCGGTGAACACGACCACCGCCGCGGCGAGCATCCACCACCAGAGCAGCATGATGTTGTGAGCCTGCGGGCTGTGGGTCGACAGGATCGATTGCTTGCCGCAGCCGGCGATCAGCGCGCCGGCGAGAACCGAAGCGCCGAGCGCGCATAGCCGCCGTTTCGGGCGGCGGCTATGACGGTGAAGAGCTGGCACTGAGCACGCGGTCGCACGAGAAAGCGAAAAGCGGGCTACCCGGCGCCTGGACCGACTAACAGTGCTGTGTCTACATGCTGACCGGATTCGTCACGCTGACCGCGACAGGTCGTAGACGGTCTGGCCGCCGATCGTCTCGGCCTTGAAATGGGCTTGCACCCAGCTTGTGATCGCGCTGCCGGAGTCCCCTTGACCGCCCGGGATCCGCCGCCGCCCTGGCCGGCGATGTAGTAGTGGATTTCGCCGCTGGCGACGTACTGCTTGAACTGCGCCAGGCTCAGATTGCCGCCCTGCCCGTCGAAGCCGCCGATCGCCATCACCGGATCGCCGCCGGTTGCGAGCTCGAGCGACGCGGCGGTCTGTGACCCGGACACCGCGGCGACCCAGCGGTAGCGCCCCGAGTCGCCCTCGAGCGCCTTGACCAGCGATGAGTTGACGGTCTGGGCGCCGCCGGCTCCCCCGCGAGACCCGCCGCCGGCTCCCGGACGGAACCCGCCCCCGGCTCCCGCACGGATCGCGCCGCCGGCGAACCCCCGTGCCGAGCCCGGCGGCGCAAATGCTCCTCCGCCGTGCCGTGTGCCGCTAAACGGACCTCGCGCGCCGCCGGCCGGGATCCCGCCGTCGCCCGGACCGCCACTTGCGGTCAGGGTGCTGCTCGGACCTGCCGACGGGATCGATCCGGTGTGCGGCGTCGAGATCGTCTGCACGCTGTAGGCGAGCGGGCCCGCGAGGCACGCGACTGCCGCCAGCATCGCCGCCAGCCGCGGCGCTCCCGTGCCGAGCCGGTTGCGCGCAGCCGGCGCGAGCAGGCAGATGATCGCGAGCGCGGCGCTGACCCCGATCACGGGCCGCAGCCACGGCTGCCACGTCGGCGTCCGGTCGAGCAGCACCCAGGACCATCCGGCGGTCACGGCGATGCCGCCCGCCAGCCACGCCCGCGCGCGGAGCGTCCGCCGCTCGCGCCACAGGCCGCGAGCACCGATCGCGACCAGCGCGGCGATCGCCGGCGCGAGCGCGACCGTGTAGTACGTGTGGATCACGCCGGTGCCGAGGCTGAACACGAGGCCGCTGACCACCAGCCAGCCACCCCAGAGCAGCAGCGCGGCGCGCGTGCGGTCGGTGCGCGGCGTTCGTCGACCCGACCACAGGCCGATCCCCAGCGCCAGCAGCGCCGCCGGGCAGCAGCCACGAGGCCTGGCCGCCCATCAGACCGTCGAACAATCGCAGCAGGCCGGCGGGGCCGCTGAAGTTCGCGCCGCCGCCGCCACCCCGGGCCGTTGGCGCCGAAGATCCGTCCGAGGCCGTTGTAGCCCAGGATCAGATTGAAGATGTTGTTGTCCGGTGACCCATCGATCATCGGCCGCGAGCCGACGGGCCATAGAGCGACGAGCGCCACCCACCAGCCGGCGCTGACGACGATCGCGAGACCGCCGGCAAGCAACTGCGTCACCCGGCGTCGCAGCCCGGTCGGTGCCGCGACGAGGTAGACGAGCGCAAACGCCGGCAGGACCAGGAATGCCTGCATCATCTTCGCGAGGAACGCGAACCCGATCAGCGTGCCGACCGCGACCAGCCAGCGAGTCGACGCCCGCTCGACCGCGCGGACGAGGCAGTATGCGGCCGCGACGAGCAGGCACACGAGCAACGCGTCGGGGTTGTTGAAGCGGAACATCAACGCCGCGACCGGGGTACTTGCCAGCAGTGCGCCGGCGAGCAGCCCGGCGCCGGCGCCGAACCAGCGCTTGACGGCGGCGTACAGCAGTGCGACGGCGGCGACTCCCTCGAGCACCTGCGGCGCGAGCATGCTGAAGCTGCTGAAGCCGAAGATCCGACCCGACAGCGCCATCACCCATAGCGATGCCGGCGGCTTGTCGACGGTGATGAAGTTCGACGAGTCCAGTGAGCCGAACAGGAACGCCTTCCAGCTCTTGGTGCCCGCCTGCACGGCGGCGGCGTAGAAGCTGTTCGCGTCGCCCGACGCGGTCAGATTCCACACGTAGGCGCCCGCCGTCAGCGCCAGCAGGCCGATCAGCGCCGGGCGAACCCAGGCTTGGTCGTGCGCGTGCCCGCGAAGTCGTGTCCGTGCCGCGATGGGCCGGTCCAGTGCCGACGTGCTCATGTCGATCGGAGCGATCGCAGTGGGGTGGACGGGCGATGCCGGCGGCGGAACACCCAGCTGCGCAGCGCGGCATACCGGGTCGCCGTCGCCACCAGCGTCGCGGCGATCAGCACCACGAGCTCGAGCGGGTGAGACGGCCGCCGATCGAGTCCGTGCAGGACCGCAAGCGCCCCGCTCGTCAGCGCCAGCGCGAGCGCGAACACGACCGCCCCGGCGGCGTGCTGGCGCAGCAGCCCCTCGCGGCCGCGTACCCCGAACGTGAATGCTCGGTTGGCGGCCGTGTTGCCGACCGCCGTGATCGCGAGCGCCACCGCACTCGCGGCGGCCGAGCCGAGCAGCCCGAGGAGGGTCAGGAACAGAAGCGCGTATGCGAGCGTGCTGAGCGCGCCGACGGCCACAAAGCGAGCCGCCGGGGTCGCAGCCGCGAGCCGAGCCACACCGCGCAGGTCGGCCAGCGCGGTGCTGATGATGTCGACGCGCGAGTCGCGGTCTTCAACCCAGTCGACCGGCACCTCATGGATCCGCAGGCCGCGGCGCTGGGCGAGCACCAGCAGCTCGGTGTCGAAGAACCACGACTGGTCTGCAACGCCGGCCAGAAGCCCGCCCAGCGCATCGGCCCGCACGGCCTTGAACCCGCATTGGGCGTCGCTGAACCGCGCCCGTAGCACGAGCCTCAACAGCCGGTTGTAGGAGCGCGAGATGAACTCGCGCTTGGCGCCGCGAGTCACCCGCGCGCCGCGCGCGAGCCGGGTGCCGATCGCCACGTCGCTGTGTCCCGAGATCAGCGGCGCCAGTAGCGGCAACAGACCGTTGAGGCCGGTCGACAGGTCGACGTCCATGTAGCAGACGACCCGTGCGTCGCTGGCAGACCAGGCCTTGCACAGCGCGTGGCCGCGGCCCTTTTGCTCGAGCCGCAGATACCTAACGCCGTGCAGGCCGTGCGCGAGCGCGCGGCCGATCTGGGGTGTCGCGTCGGTGCTCGCGTTGTCGGCGATCACGATCCGCCACGAGAACGGGAGCTCGTCCGACAGGAAACGATGCAGGCGCATCACTGAATGGGGGAGCGCGCGCTCTTCGTTGAAGACGGGGATCACGATGTCGACGTCGATCTGCGGCGCGCGATCCCTCGCGAACCTGACTGATGGCGATGAACTCACGCCAGCAGTTCTAGGCCTCGTCTATTTGAAGGCGCTACGAACCCTGTAAGAAAAATGTCGTGGCGTGCGCCCGCGGCAAGGCTCAGTGCGCCGCCTGCGCGTACGCCTGAGCGTGCGTCTCGGGCACAAAGTCCTCCAGCGATTGACGCATCACATGGTCGGGCCATCGATATTCGGCACGGCCGGACGCCGGGCGGTAGATCGCCGTGTAGAGCGTTCCGAGCCCGGTGGCGAACCCCGTGCGGTAAAGCGGCGGCGCAAGGAATGCGTCGACCAGACGGCCGGTGCTCATTCCCGGTGTCCTCAGCACGTCCAACAATCGCCGCTCGCGCTCGAAGGTCTCGACCGCCGCGGCGTAAGCCGGCCAGTCGTCGCGACGCTGGTGATTGGTCGCAACCGGGACCGTCAGGACCTCGGGCTCGCGGTCGGGACCCAGGCGCACGGTCGCGAAGTCTCCTTGGCCATCGACCAGGGTGACGTTCTGAGCCGCGTGGACCGGCACCCTCGCGAGCACCCGGCATGCATCAGCGACATTTGTGCAGACCTCGAGCACGTAGCGGAGTACGAGCGGGATGCCGAAGCCGTCCCCGACCGCTGGCCGTCCCCCGAACGTCAACGATGCCGCGAGGCCCGCGTCGTTGACGCCGTCGAGTAACCCCCACAGGCAGTCGCTCATCCCGATCACGCGGCGGCCGGTCCACGACGAGCGGTACACGATCCCCTCGGCCCGCGAGGCCGGGTAGTCGTAGTTGCGAACGAGCGCCGGCTCGCCGTCGCCGGTGAACGCTGCTTGCGAACAGCCGACGACAAACCCAGGGGGCCGGTACATCGAGAGAAAGCGCGCCGCGAGCGGGTCGTCTCCGGTCAGCGACGTCAGGCGCTCGAATGTCGGCACGAGCTCCGGCATCCAGGCGTCCAGCATCGATCTGCACGTGGGCAGATCGGGACGCGCCGCGTCACCTTCCTGCAGATACCAGGCACGGTATGCCAGCCAAATTGAGGCGAACGTTTCGCTCCACTGTGCCCCCGGCTCGAGCTCCTCGATCGCGCGAAATGTGAGGCTCGGCGCGAGATCCGGCGACCCGCCGTTGGCGTCCTGTTGCTCCAGTACAGGAAGCAGCAAGAGTTCGTGATCCGCCTGTTCGAACATCGCTCCTACGCTAGCGACGGGTCAAGGCGGCCCACGCTCCAAGACCGGATCAGGCGCGTTTGGCCCGGCGGGCGAGCCCGCACCAGTCTTTGATGAACAGCGCCAACGCCTGGGCAGTCTCCAGCACCGATGGCAGCCAGACGCGTTCGTCGACACTGTGAATCCCCTCGGCCCGCGGGCCGTAGCAAACCGCTGGGCTGTCCGCGTGCAGAGCGAACGAGCGTGCGTCGGTCGTAGCCGTCGAGGCGATCAGCGCCGGCTGCTGTCCGGTAACCGGCTCCGCCGACGACCCAAGTGCGGTGATCACGGGCGAGTCCGGGGCAACCGTGTAGCCCTCGCAGGCGAAGCCGTCGTAGGCGACGTGGGCCTCGAAGCCGGGCAGTGCCGCAACGGCCTCAGCGACCGTGTCCTGCACCTTGACCCGCAGGTCGCTGACCCGCTCGCCGGGGTACAGCGCGAGGCGGCAGTGCACGACAGCGTCCGCGGCGACCGTCGACGGCCAGTCGCCGCCGCGAATCACGCCGACGTTGAGGTTGATCGGATGTTCGTAGATGTCGTACGGCGGGGGCGGCGCCGCGTTGAGCTCTACTTCCAGCGCGCGCAGCGCCGAGATCACGGCAAATGCGGCCTCGATCGCGTTGCGCCCGACGGGTGCGTCTCCTGCGTGGGCTGGTCGCCCCCTGACGACGACCTGGAACCAGAGCACCCCCACCTGCGAGGTCTGGATAGTGAGGTTGGTCGGCTCGGTGACGATCACCGCGTCGGCGGGGCGCCCCGCCAGCACGCACTGGAGTGCGCCGTTTCCGGTGCACTCCTCCTCGACCACGGACTGCAACTCGACGGGCGCGAGCGGCTCGAGCCCTAGCTGCGCAAGCCCCGCCACGGCGCCGACGATCGCAGCCAGACCGGCTTTCATGTCACCGGCGCCCCGACCGTACAGCCAGTCCCCGTCCCGTCGTGGGGTGAACGGCGGCGATTGCCACATGTCGGTCGGTCCCGGGCTGACGACGTCGATGTGACCGTTGAGGATCAGCGAGCGGCCGCCGACGCGAGTGGGGGGTCCCCAACTCGCGACCACGTTGAACTTGTCGCTGACGTCCCAGCTGAAAGGCGAGCTGCCCGGGTGCGCCCTGAGTGCGTCGGCGTCCAGCGCAAGCTCGCGCGCGCCGAGCCCAAGATCGTCGAACGCGGTTCGCATGATCCGCTGCCCGGCGGTTTCCTCACCTAGCAGCGTCGGCTCGGAAACGAGTGCCTCCAGCAGTCGCTGCATGTCGCTCTCCTGCGCCGCGACCGCGCCCATGATCTCCTCGGCATCCGTCACGGTCTCGCCGGCATCCGCCGAGTAGCGCCCCACGCCGCCGCCCTCAGCCCGTCTTGAATGCGAGCGCGTCCGGAAGCGGCGGCGCCGCGCTATCTGCGACCGGCGCGCCGGTGAATCGGGCGCGAATTGCCCTGATCCAAGCCTTGCAGCGCTCCGTCAGTCGACCATCTTCGCCCTGCAGGCGCGCCCGGGTGATCAGGATCCCGAGATCTGCGCCCCGGTATCGATAGTCGCCGGGACCGAGGATCCGCAGATAGAAGCCTTCGGCCTCGTCACCGAGGCCGTGCCAGTCGGCCGCCGAACGGCTGAAGCTGATCTCGCCGGAGTGGTCGTCGAGCCGCCAGATACCGGTCGGCGGCGCTCCCGTGAGCAGTTCGACGCCGTCATCTGGCTCCTTGAGGATGATCTGACCCCAGATGTCAGTCAGGTGGTCACGGCCCCATCGTCGCCGGAGGTCTTCGACGTCCAACTCGTAATCGAGGTCGAGGTACTCCGCGAGGTGAAACAGGAACAGCGGCATGTCGGCGTATGCGGTGGCGCTGACGTTGGTCATCGAGCTGATCCCGCTCAGCCGTGGGTTCACTTCGCCCAGGTAGAGCTCGTCGCTGGCCGCATCGACCAGGTAGTCGACCTCGAGCTGGCCGCGGTATCCCTCCTGGGCGATCCGGTCGCCGAGCCGTCGGGTGAAGTCGAGCGCCCGCTCGCGATTCGCCGGCGACAGTGCCCCTGGGAAGATGTCATTCCCGCACCACCCGCCGCGGTACGGCGTCAGCTCGGGGTGGCCCGTTAGGTCGGTCATCAGTGGGCCGATCACGCTTCCGTGCCGCGTGATGCAAGCCTCGACCGCGACCGCTCGAGGATCGATACGCCGCATCACCTTGAGCTCCTGGTCGAACATCTCACCGGCGTCGGCGTTCCAGTCGCGTTCGCCGCGAACGAAGAACGTGGTCTTACCCGAGTCCCCGTACGGGGTCTGCACGACCAGGTCCTCGCCGAGCCCGGCTTCGGCTGACAGCGCCAGCAGCTCCGCGTAGCTCGTCGCGCGACCGAGCACGTTCGGGACGCTCGGCACGCCCGCCTCCTCTCCGAGCTGAGTCGTCACGATCTTGGAGTCCAGCCGGTGGCGCAGCTCCGCAGTGGGCAGTGCGACGTCGAGCCCAAGCCCCGCCGCGCGGCGCTCAGTCTCCTTGTCAAAGAACACGAACACGGCCTTACCGTTTGGCGCTCGTTTGGCTTCGGCGCCCTCGGCGCCGATGAACTCGCTCACCTGGGGGTTGGCGAGCAGGTAGTTGCAGACGTCCTCGATCGTGCCGAACTGCGGATGCGTTGTCCTCGCCGGGACGAACACGCATGGGTGCCCTCCATCGAACGAGTCGAAGTAGTTGACGTAGTGAAAGCGCCGGACCCAGCGGTCAATCCCGAGCAGGTTGAAGGCGATCGGCGAGATGAAGTAGATCGGCGTCTGATTGGTGCGGAAGTACCCGCGCAACTCGGATATGCCGTCTAGCGCCGCCTCGGTGTCGGCCATCTGTCCCTCCGTCGCTCGGCGACGATTGTAGTTCTGGCTAGCGCGGTGCGTGGGCCGCCGCGGCGCTCCCGGGTGCGTCGCGTTCGGTGCTGATCGACGGCCCGAAGCTGACGGTCAGGACCGCACCCCCGTCGGGGGCGTTGGCCGCCCGCGCGGAACCGCCGTGCGCCTCCGCTGCCTGCTTGACGATCGCCAGCCCGAGCCCCGATCCCGGCATCCGGCGCGCGTGCTCCGCCCGGTAGAAGCGGTCAAACACGTGGGCGAGATCCTCCGCGTCGAAGCCTGGGCCGTGGTCGCGTACCGTCAGGACCCCGTCGCGCAGCTTCACCTCGATCGTCTGATCGGGCGGGCTCCACTTGCGCGCGTTCTCGATCACGTTCGTGACCGCGCGTGCGACGCGGTCGGGCGAGTTGACGATCACGGTCGCGCCGGCGTCCACGTCGAACGTGATCTCGGGTGCCCGCCGTTGCGCGCGACCGATGGCGTCGCGAACGACGACGTCGAGCTCGATCGGCTCAGTGTGCTCACTCGGCGCCGAGCCACGGGCGAGCTCCAGCACGTCCGACACGAGCTGCGTCAGCTCGTCGAGTTCGGCGACGATCGACTCCTGCAGCTCGCGGCGCTCCTGCTCCTCGAGCCGGTCGGCGTCGAGGAAGATCTGAATGTTGCTTCGCAGTGCCGCCATCGGCGTCCGCAGCTCGTGCGAGGCGTCGGCGATCAGGTGGCGCTGCGCCTCGACGGAGCGCTCGAGCGCGTCGAGTGTTTGGTTGAAGCTCGCCGCCAGTCGCTCCAGCTCCTCGCCGCCGGTCTCCTCGAGGCGGCGCGGGCGGTCCAGCGCGGTTGTTACCTGCTCGGTCTCCGTGGTGAACCGCCTGATCGGCGCCAGCGCAGTCCGCGCGATCAGCGCCCCGAACAACGCCGCCAGCAGAATCCCGGCGGCGACCAGCAGCAGGTAGGTGACCAGCAGGCCGTGCAACACGGAGTCGACCGACGTCAGCGGGAGCGCGATCTGCACGGCCTTGTGGTCGTCGGGATCCGCGACTGTCAGCACCTCGACGTGGGTGCCATCGACCGTCGCGCTGCTGAAGAAGCTGCCGTGTCCCTGCTCGGCGATTCGATGCGCCTGTGCGTCGACCGGCAGCTTCGGTGTCCCGCCGTCGCCGGCGACGACGCGGCCGTCGGGGTACACAAACTGGAAGTAACCCGGGGCGCCGCCCAGCGGGGGGTTCGGCGGCAGGCCGTTGTCGGCATGCGACCCGTTGCCGGCCTCGTTGCCGGCGTGTGACGGCTGGCTGCCCTGAGGGCCGCCGCCGGGCTCGTGGATCCCGGGACCGTGAGGACGTACGAAACCGGTCGCTCGGCCCCGGAGCTCCTGCTGAACCTGCCCGACGAGATGCGACCGCGCGCTCAGATACCCGACCACGGCCAGCGTGACCGCGACCGCCGCCACCGCCAGCGCGGCCGCCGCAGCGATCCGCCGGCGCAGGCTCACGGCTCGCGCAGCACGTAGCCGACGCCGTGCACCGTCTGGATCAGACGCCGCTCGCCGCCCGCCTCCAGCTTGCGGCGCAGGTAGCCGATGTAGACACGCAACGCGTTACCGGCAAGGTTGAAGTCATAGCCCCAGATCCGGTCGTAGATCAGCTCCGAGGTGAGCACCCGGCGGGAGTTGAGCATCAACAGCTCGAGCAGCTGGTACTCGGTCCGCGTCAGCTCGACCGTTCGGTCGCCGATCCTCGCCCCGTGTGCGTCGGCGTCGAGCTCGAGCTCGGCAAACCGCAGCGAGCGACCATCCGCCCCGTCGACGTGACGCCGCGTGATCGCGTGCAGCCGCGCCTGGAGCTCGCGCACGTCATAGGGCTTGACGAGGTAATCGTCGGCGCCGGCCTCGAGTCCGTCAACGCGATCTTCGACGGCATCTCGCGCCGTGAGCATCAGGATCGGGGTCCGGTCGCCGGCGCTGCGGAGCCGACGGCAGACCTCCATTCCGTCGATGTCGGGCAGCCCGAGGTCGAGGATGATCGCGTCTGGCACGGCCGTCTGCGCCTGGAACAGGCCATCCTGCCCATTGGGCGACAGCAGGATCTCGTAGCCGCCCAGCAGCAGCGCCCGCCGGATCGCCGACCGCACCGCATCATCGTCCTCGATCACCAGAACCCGCATCGCCATGTGATCCTGTCTTGCAGCTGTCGCAACGCCGTCAACAGCTCATAAGGAAGATGTAGGAACTGTACGCGGGTTCAGGACGGGTCTTCGGCCCCGGCCTGCTTGCGGAGTTGCTCGAGTTCCGCCGTCACCTTCTCCAGCTGCCCGCTGAGCTGGTCGAGCTTCTGCAGCACTGGGTCCTGACCCGCCGCGCGCTGCTGGGCCTGCGCGCGAGCCACGAAGCCGCTCGTGATCGCGGCCGTGATCACCGATAGCAGCGACAGCCCACCGAGCATCAGAAACGCCGCCATGATCTTCCCGGCCGTCTGAACCGGAACGATGTCGCCGTAGCCGACCGTGGTCACCGTCTGGATCGCCCACCACATCCCCTCCCAGACGCTGTGAAACGTCTTCCGGTCGACGAGCGTCTCGAGGATCGCGAACACGACCACCGCGACGGCCCAGAAGGCCGCGATCAGGTAAGCCGCGTCGCGCGGTCGCAGACCCTTGCGTCCCAGGCGCCGGTCCAGCCAGCGCTCGGATCACACGGATCGGCGAACTCGACCCCATCAGCCGGTCACCGGACGCGTAATGGCCACAGGCGAACTACACCGCGTCCGCCACGCTCGTCATCACCCGCTTGGGATGAGGGCTCGCTCGCCGGAGCTCAACAGGCCGCGCCCGCAGGGGGTCGAGTTTAGAGCTCGACCTCGGAGCTGATGCAGGTGATCGTGTTGCCGGCTACCCAGATCGTCCCGTCGGCATCCGCGGAGATATGAACCCTGCCCTGACGGCCGACGGCGGTCCCCTGGGCGGCGACGTACGGCGAGCTCGCCCGGCCGGTGGCGAGCAGCCACCCAGCCAGCGACGCGTTCAGGCTCCCGGTGACCGGGTCCTCGACCGTCGCGCCGTCGACCGTAAAGAACGCCCGGACCTCGAATGCCGGGTCGTGGCCCTCCGGGTAGGCGCCGACAACGCCGACGTCCAGATCCACTTGCGGCGCCTGGAGCGCCAAAACCGCGTCGGCGTTTCGCAGGAGCACGCCGACCCAGCCCGGACCGTTGTCGACCCACTGGCTGTCGACGATCTCGTCGCGGCCGATCTCGAGCATCCGCGCGAGCTGGCCGACGAGCTGCTCGTCGACTGGGCCCGACCGGACCAGTGGCGGCGCTTCGAACGCCAGCCCCTGGGGCTCTGCCGGATCCGAATCAGACCCGCGTCGCACTCCTGAACGATCACGTCGTCGTCCCGGGGCACGCCGCCACCCTCCAGCCACGCGTGGCAGGTCCCGAGCGTCGGGTGTCCCGCGAACGGAAGCTCCCGGGAAGGGGTGAAGATCCGGACGCGGTAGTCAGCGCGGTCGTCCATCGGGCGCAGCACGAACGTCGTCTCGGACAGATTCATCCAGCGCGCGAACGTCTGCATCGTCTGATCGTCGAGCCCGTCGCCGTCCAGCACGACCGCGACCGGGTTGCCGCGATACGGGACGCTCGTAAACACGTCCACCTGGCGGAATCGACGGTCCACGTTCGCCAGCGTAGCTCGCCTCCTGCCGGCCCGGCTCTGACTTACCGGCGCGTTCTGCGCGGCCTGCTTTGACTTACCGGCGCATTCTGCGCCGGCTGCTGTGAGCACCGGCGCCTCTGTGCGCGCTGCTGTGAGCACCGGCGCACTCTGTGCGGGCTGCTGTGAGCTACCGGCGCACTCTGTGCGGGCTGCTGTGAGCACCGGCGCACTCTGTGCGGGCTGCTGTGAGCTACCGGCGCACTCTGTGCGGGTGGCTGTGAGTCACCGGCGCACTCTGTGCGGGTGGCTGTGAGTTACCGGCGCCTTCTGCGCGACGCCAGCTCGAGCTCGTCGACGTCGACCCGGTGATTGGCGGCACACCGCAACTCGACGCTCACCGGCTGGCCGCACGCTCTGTGCAGCAGCTCGACGGGCCCGCCGTCCTCGTCCAGCCACCGGTTGCCCCACTCCATCAGTGCGACCAGCGCGGGAAACAGATCCGCGCCCTTTTCGGTCAGCCGGTAGCGCTGGCGCGTGCGCTGACCGGGTTCGCGGTAGTCCTCGCGCTCGAGCAGCCCCTGCTCGACCAGCTCACGCAGCCGGTTGGCCGCAACTGGTTCGCTGATCCCGACGCGCTTGGCGAAGTCATCAAAGCGCGTGGTCCCGTAGAAGGCCTCGCGCAGGATCAGAAATGCCGACCGAGTGCTGACGACGTCGAGTGCCTTGGCGATCGTGCAGCGCTATCGCCGCGACCGCGCGTTCCTGCTGGGAGTCGCGGTGTTCGTGGCGGCGTCGGCGGCTTGCGGAGCCGCGACCAGCCTTCCGATGCTCGTCGCCTTCCGCGTCGTCCAAGCGGCCGGGGCGGCACTGCTCACGCCCACGTCGCTGGGCCTGATCCTGGCGACGTTCTCTCCCGAGCGTCGGTACGGAGCCGTCCGCACGTGGACCGCGGTCGGCGGCCTCGCCGCGGCCGCAGGGCCGGTCGTCGGCGGCTTGCTGGTGGCCGCGAGCTGGCGCTGGGTATTCCTGGTCAACGTGCCGGTCGGAGTGCTCGCGCTGGCCGTGGGCTGGCGCCGACTGCCTCACGTCCCCGGTCATCCGGTCCCGGCCCCGGACGTCTCCGGTGCCGCGTTCGTCACGCTCGGGGTCGGCGCGCTCGTGCTCGGGCTGGTCCAGGATGGGAGTTGGGGGTGGGGCGACGCCAGGACGATCGCCGCACTGACCGTCGCGGTGGCCTCGCTCGTACTGTTCGCGGTCAACTGCGCGCGTCAGCCGGAACCCACTCATCGCTCGGGAGCTGTTTCGCCTGAGGCCACTTGTCGGGGCCTCCGGGGTCGCCTTGTTCTTCATGGCGGCATTCGGCGGCATGCTGCTGTCCCGCGTCGTGTGGGCCCAGGACGTCTGGCATTGGTCGGCGCTCAGCACCGGCCTCGCGATCGCCCCGGGGCCGATCATGGTGCCGCTGTTCGCGTTCCTGGTCGCCGGTCGCCTGATCGCCCGGTTCGGCTCGGGACCGGTGATCGCGGCGGGCTGCGCGATCTTCGCCGGCGGCGCCGTCTGGTGGGCACTCGCCATGGGCCTGACGCCGGACTACGTCGGAGACATGCTGGGCGGGATGTTGCTGACCGGTGTCGGCGTCGGCCTCACGATGCCGACGTTCACCGCGGCAGGCGCGGCGTCGCTGCCCGCGCACTCGTTCGCCACCGGATCGGCGGTGATCAACATGCTGCGCCAGATCGGGCTCGCGATCGGGGTAGCGATCCTGATCGCGGTGCTGGGATCGCCCCACACGCCCCTCGCCACGCTGCACACGTATCAGCGCGCGTCTTACATCATCGCGGGCCTGGCGCTGGCCGCGGGCGCGATCGGGCTCGTGTTGTTTGCGTCACGGCGGAGCGCCGCACCGGCGCCGAGTCCGGCGCCCGCCCCGGCCGCCCCCGCGGTCGCCGGCGACAGCGCGTAGTTGGGGTCCGAGTCCCTGTTCCCCAGTTCACCATGCGGGCGTAGATCGGGTCGCGGGCGTGTGCTTTCGTGGACCTGCGCGCCTAAGCGGACGTATGTTCCGCTCAGACGCGCAGGTTCGGCTTATAACCCAGATCAGACAAGGAGCACGAATGGCAGATGAGACCCTGACCGGCCTGAGCGAGTGGATGCAGCTGCTCGAGGTCGAGTTCGACGAGATCGGGCCAACGCTCGTGAGCGGCTCAGTCGCCGCAGATGAGCGCCACCACCAGCCGTGGGGGCTGGTGCACGGGGGTCTCTACACCACCGCGATCGAATCGTTCGCCACCACCGGGGCCTACGAGGCCGTGAAGGACAAGGGCAACCAGGCGGTCGGGGTCACGAACACCACTGATTTCCTGCGCCCTCACCGCGATGGCCGCCTCCACGTGATCGCGACCGCGATCTACCAGGGACGCACGCAGCAGCTCTGGCAGGTCGAAGTGAGCCGCCCGGAGGACGACAAGCTCGTCGCTCGGGGTCAGGTGCGTTTGCAGAACATCGACGCGCCGAACGCGACGTAGGGCGCGCGGCGCGGCTGCTGGTCTCTCGCGCCGTGCCGAGCGGTGTTGCGGTCCGATCGCTGGCGGACCGGGAAAGTTCCGAGCGCGCACCCGGGACTTTGACCAAGCGTGTCGTATCAGGTCCACCCGCCGGACACGGGAGAGCGCACCCGCCGTCTACCTGCTACCGCGCGCTCTGAAATGTCCATGCCCGACCGAGCCGCGACCTCCCAGCCGTCACCGTCCCCAGCCACGAGCCCGTGTCCTCATCTCGTCGGTCGAGCCGAACCCGAGGCCGGCGCAACCGTCTCGACAAGGCCAGTGACCACGTCGTAGACGTGCCCGGACACGGTCACGCGCGAGGAGATGGAGGGCACGGCGCGCAGCAGCTCAACGTCGTGCATGACGGTCGCGGCGGGATCGAGGACGGCGCGGTCCCGCAGGCTGGACTCGTCAGCGCCGATCCGCTCGGCGTAGCGGCGACGGAAGCCGTCGTCGGCGAGGGCGCCGGTTCCGCACTGGGTGTGATGGATCACCGCGACCTCGAATAGCGGGCCCGTCCGGCAGCACGTTCTCGGCGAGCTGGCCGATGAACGCGACATCGTCGATCACCTCGGGGGTGACCCGCCCGCCGACGTTGCGGACGACCATCGCGTCGCCCAGGCCGAGACCGAGGAAGTGCGCCGGATCGACGCGCGGGTCAAGGCACGTGATCACGAATAGGCGCAGGGTGGGGAAGACGACCGCGCCTTCGTGGCCGCCGACGGCGGCGAACGCGCGGTTGCGCTCGAGCGCGAGATCGATGTTGTCGCGTCGCCGGCTCCCCGGGGCCGGTCAGCTCGAATCCGGTGGCCCGACCGACACCGGGCCGTCTTCTTGGGTGCTCATCGTGTTCTTGCTCCTGTGATTGAGAGTGGGATCAGCCTGAGAGTCGGTCAGCCGCGCGCCGCAGTTGCAGCGGGCGAGCCGGCGGCCGACAACTCCGGAGTGTCGTCGCTGTGTGACGCCGGCCGGGAGGGCAGCAGCGCCAATGCCATCACCGCGCCTGCAGCCGGCGACCCCGGCGGCGACGTAAGTTGGCGGCGCGGAAACCGTCGAAGAACGCCGAGCTGGCCGCGTTGTGGATGGCTACCGCGAGCGCCGGTTGGCCGGCCTGGCCACCTTGCCCGCGAGGGTCAGCGCCGCGCCGACGGATGCGTGCGCGGTCCGGCCAGCGGCGGCCGGCAACCTCGCCGGGAGCGCTGTCGTGAGCCGGCTGGCGTAGAGCGAGGCGTACACGCTGCCGATCACCGCGACGCCGAGCGTGCCGCCGAGCAGGCGGGTGGCGTCGTTGATCGCCGACCCGACGCCGGCCTTGGCCTTCGGCACGACGCCCATGATCGCCTCGGTCGCGGGCGCGCTGGTCAGACCCATTCCGGTTCCGAGCCACCACCATCTGAGCGGCGATCGTCCCGTAGCCGGTCGTCGCCGACGTGGTCGTGACCCACAGGTAGAAGGCCGCCATCGACAAGAGTCCGGATGCGACGACGAGCTTGGTGCCGAACCGCACCGCGAGCTTCGCGCCGACGATCGACGAGATCGCGACAAACGACGCCACCGGCAGCAGGCGGATCCCGGTCGACAGCGGGCCGTAGCCCTTCAGGAACTGGAAGTACTGGGTGACCAGGAAGATGAACCCGGACAGCGCGAAGAACGAGATCGCGACCGAGACGCTCGCGGCGGTGAAGCGGAGGTTCCGAAACAGGCTGAGGTCGAGCATCGGCTCCTCCGTCCGCCGCTCCCGCGCGACGAACGCCGCGGCCAGCAGCGCCGTGAACGCGAAGCTGCCGATCGTCCGAGCGCTTCCCCAGCCGTGGTTCGGCGCCTCGATGATCGTGTAGACGAGCAGTCCGACCGTCGCGGTCGACAGCGCGAACCCGGCGAGGTCGATCCGCGGCGCGTGGGGGTCACGCGAGGTCGGGACGTAGCGCGGCGACCAGGACGCCCGCGAGCGCCGCGATCGGAGCCATCGCGAAGAAGATGCTGCGCCAGTCGAACAGCTCGAGCAACCACCCGCCGACGATCGGCCCGAGCGCGATCGCCGCACCGGTGATCGCGCCCCACAGCCCGATCGCCCGCGCGCGCTCGCCGCGCTCGGTGAACACGTTCGAGAGCAGCGACAGCGTCGAGGGGAACACCATCGCGGAGCCCACTCCCATCACCGCGCGCGCGGCGATCAACTGCCCCGGGCTGTCGGTCAGTCCGCCGGCGAGGCTCGCGAGCCCGAACACGGACAGGCCGGCGAGCAGCATCCCCTTGCGGCCGAACCGGTCCGACAGGCTGCCCGCGGCCAGCACCGAGGCCGCGAACAACAGGTTGTACGCGTCCACGACCCACTGCAGCTGTGAGTTGGACGCGTGCAGCTCGCGCACGAGCGACGGCAGCGCGACGTTGACGATCGTCGTGTCGAGATTGATGGCAAACGCCGCCAGCAGCAGCGAGATCAGGATCAAGGTGTTACGTCTCATGGTGGCTCGTTCCGCCGAGGTTGGAAGGAGTTCTAAACCATCTAGACAAGAAAATCAAGTAACTAGTCATTAAATTCTATATCGTGCTAGAATTAGTCTCGCAATGAGGTCCTACGACGAGTACTGCTCGCTCGCGAAATCGCTGGACGTGGTCGGCGACCGGTGGACGCTGCTGATCGTGCGCGAGCTGGCGATGCGCGGGCCTGCCGCTACACCGATCTGCGCAACGGGCTCCCCGGAATCGCCACCAATCTGCTTGCCGATCGGCTGCGCGAGCTCGAGCACGCCGGCGTGATCGCGCGCGAGGACGCGCCGCCGCCGATCGCCACGACGCTGTTCCGCGCTCACCCCGCGCGGCGAGCAGCTTCGGCCGGTGCTCGACAGCCTGACCCGCTGGGGCCTCCCGCTGATGACCGAGCAGCGTCCCGACGACGCCGTCCGCAGCCACTGGCTCGCGCATGCGATCGGGCAGCTGCTGGCCGACCGCCGGCCCGACGCGCCTGCCGTTACGGTCGCCCTCACCGGCGATCAGCCGATCGTGATCGAAGCCCAGGACGGCGCGGTCCACTCGCGGCTCGGCCAAGCCGACGACGCCGACGTGACGCTCACGGGCCCGCCCAGGCCGATCCTCGGGCTCCTGTTCGGCCTACTCGAACTCGCCGACGCCAGGAGCAGCGGGGTGACCTTCGAAGGCGACTCGGCGATCCTCGATCGATCGGCGCAACGCTGTAACAGCGAGGCAGATCCCCGCGCCGCGGCGATGCTATCCGGTGATCTGCACCGGCGTGCCTTGGGGAAGATGCCTGGCCATCGAGGCGATCGAGCCGTTGTCGATCCGGACGCAGCCGTGCGATGCCGCGGAGCCGAGCGGGTCGATCAGGCTCGCGCCTCCGCGTCCATGGATCGCAACGCCGCCCGGTCCGCCGCCGAAGTCGAACAGGACATTGGAGAACGCCGCGAGGGGCAGCGCCCACGGGCCAAGAAACCCGTTGGGGTCTGGTTGGCGATCGATCTCGTAGATCGCGGCGAGCCCGTCCGGAGTGGGGGGTGACTGGTTTACCGATCACCGCATCGAACAAGTGCACCAGCTTTCCGTCCCGGTAGACGGCCACCGTGCGGCCCGTCTTATTGACCGTCACCCAGTAGGCGGTGTGGATCAGCACGGCGTTGTTGCGTGGGATCCAACCGCTGGTGTCGTTGGGTCGAATCGGCAACAGCACTCGCAGCCACTGACGACCGCGATACTCGCGGGACCCTAGGGCCAGCAGCACCTGCGGCTCTCCGGACCACACGGTCGCGACCCCGACGAACCACACGCGGGCGCCGCGACCGGCGCGCGAGCGCGCCCACGCCGAGGCGACGATCCCGGCCAACGTCCCGCCGCCGGAGCGCGTCGGGGCGGCGAGATGCGCGGGCGGATGAGCCACCTCGACCGCCCCGGCGACCTTCAGCTGCGCGGAGGGGATCAGCGGCGCCGGGATTGCTTCATGCACGGATTCCAACGGCGTGTCGGCACCGTCCGGGGCCCTCGACACGGCCAGGCCGGGCGTCCACACCTATACGGTGACGGCGACGTCGAGCGACGGCCACACGGGGACGGCGAGTATGAGCTACGTGGTCGCGGGCGCGGTGTCGGCGGTCGCGGGTGCGCCGTCGGACAGCATCGAGTCGCGATCCTTCGACGAAACAAGCGCTTGATATCCCGTGCGAACGACAGCGCCTGCCTGATGTCATTTCATTTCCGCCTCGTCACTGGAAGAACCGATCAGGGGCCGAGGCTCGCCGTTAGACAGGTGAGCGGTCAATCACACGATCCTGGCGATTCGCGGACTTAGGGAGCCGCCGGACGACCGCCGTCGTCCGAATGACCCCCAGTGGGAAAAGTGGGGGTGGTTCCGCTATTGGCGCGTTACGCGGTGCTCGTCCCGTGGAAGGCTCCGGCGATTACCGGGACCAGCAGTCGCTCGAGCTGCTTCTGAGACATGTTCCGAAGCTGAGAGCCGACCGGCGCGAGGGCGAGCCAGTTCAACATTCCGGCCATGATGCGCGTTCGCTCGGTCAACTCTCGTTCCTTGACGCCGGGGACCCGTGCTTTCAGCACCTGAAGGACGTCGGCACGAATCCGCGCGAACCTGGCGTCGAACCGCTCCCACCCCCGTGGGGGATCGATTCCCGCCCGGGCCACGAGGCGCATCACTGCCAGATCGCGGCCACCCGACGCCAGCGCATGGATCATCGGTTGGGCGAAGGCTGCCGCCAGTTCCTCGAGCGTCGACTCAGGGCCGAGCGTGCTCACCGCCTTCTGCTGAGCATCCAAGTAGCGTTCGAGCGCCTGCTCGATCGCCGCCTCGCAGAGCGCTTTCAGCGAGCCGAAGTGGTAGCTCACCGCCGCGACGTTGGCGTCAGCGGCATCCGTGAGCTCGCGCAGAGTCACCGCATCCTCGCCGCGCTCAGCGAGTTGATCCAGCGCGGCATCCAAGAGCCGCGTCTGGGTCCGCAAACCGGCCTCTCGACGCTGATCGACTCTCGCCGGCTGCATCCACGTCTAGTCAAGCAAATGCTTGAAAGTCTGTCAATCGAGCGCTTCTACCGACTCGACGGGATCGCCAAGATCCGGCGACGACGACTCACCTGATGCGGTGCGAGATTGCTCGGGCACAACACGAGCACGACGAACGGCGACACATGACAAACGAAGAGTTCGTACGCGAGGCCTACGCGACAGCGGAAGTCAGGGATATACCGGGTTGGGTGGCGTGCTTCAACCCGTTCGTTGTCTTTACGCGTCCGGCTCTTGAGGGCTCCAAGGATGCTCGCCCCCAACACACCGAGCGAGGGTTTTGCTCGCAGCGTGAAAGTGACTTCGCTGCCATCGCCCGATGGCGCCATCTCGATGATCACGAGAAACTCGCTCGCGAACGGGATGTCTGAGGAGCGCTGGACCTGTCGGCGAGGCGGATCGAACTCGACGACCGTCCACCGCGTTTTGGCGCGCCAGGGTCCCATAATCTGGCGAGCCGACGTTCGTCCTACTTGACGTGCGCGGGCCGGCTGGATTCGCGGCTGGGCATGTACCCGGGGCACGGCATCTACCGCACGGCAGAATCAATGACCGCAACCTTGCTGAGTTCGACCCGGACACGCTGTTTGTCGTCTACTGCAATGGCCCGCGCTGCAACGGCGCTGACCGAGCTGCGCTCAAGCTGGCACGGCTCGGCGATCGGTTAGGAAGATGATCGGCGGGATCGAGGGCTGGAAGGACGAGGGCTTCACACTCGAGCGGGCGTAGCATCGATCTAGCCGCGGTCCGGTGAGTTCTTGTTCAGCGGTCGCGGGCAGGTCCCCGGCGAGCAGGATGCTGAGGATTGCGCCGAAGGTCGCGGGGTCGACGGTGTCGGGGTCGGCGAGTTGCTCGATGGCGATGCCGTTGGAAAGCGCGAGTACGGCGATCGCGAGTTGGTCGGCGGGGGCGGGTAGGTCGCTGCCGGCGAGTTTGGCTTGGTGCTCGAGGGCGTCGGCGATCAGCTGGCGTGCGGCGCGTCGGTGCCGGGCGAATTCCTCCCGCAGGGCGGGGTCGCGTACCGCTCGGGCCCAGAACTCGATGAACAGCAGATGCCAATCGGCTTGGCCGCGAATCAGCTCGGCCAGGCCGCACCGATGTCGCGCATGGTGTCGCCGATCGCGCCTTGCCGATCGATCACGTCCGCCACGAGGGCCAGGCGCTCGTTGATGCGCTCCTCCATGAGCGCGTAGAACAGTTCCTCCTTACCAGAAAAGCTGGAGTAGATAGCCCCCTTGGTGAGCCCCGCGGCAGCGGCGACGTCATCGAGCGAGGAGCGCTCATAGCCCCGCTCGGCGAACACCTGACCGGCTGCTCGCAACACCCGCGCGCGCGTCTGCGCCCGCGTCGGTCTTGAGCGCCTCGTCGACTGCTTCGCCGTGGTCACCGGCATAACTCACGGTACTCAATACCAACCGGTATCGAATATCTAGAAGGCTTTTCGAATGCTCAGCATTCCCACTTCACTCCCGCTCGAGGCCCGCGGCGCCGCCCCTGGTTGCATGCGCTTGACGGATCGAAAGATCCTCGTCGTCGGCGCCGGGCAGCAGAACTACGACATCGAGGATCCCCCGGTCGGCAA
Organism: uncultured Solirubrobacterales bacterium; assembly: GCA_963768015.1. GTDB lineage: Bacteria > Actinomycetota > Thermoleophilia > Solirubrobacterales > Solirubrobacteraceae > Palsa-465. The sequence continues at coordinate 82,138 of CAVYGK010000001.1, read as the reverse complement.
CGGCCGCGCGATCAGCCAGTTGCTAGCTCGGGAGGGAGCCCGGGTGGCGGTCGCCGACATCGACCTCGCCGGCGTGCAGGAAACCGCACGCCGCGTCCAGCACGAGGGCGTCGACGCGTTGACGATCGTCGCCGACGTCGCCGACCCCGCCGAGATCGAGCGCATGGTCAGCGAAGCGGCCGCCGGGGTTGATGGGCTCGACGGCCTTGTCGCGAACGTTGGGATCGTCGGTGGGTGGGGCCTTGAGCACACGAGCTCGGATGACTGGGACCGCGTGTTCGCGATCAACGTCCGCGCGCACTACTTAGCCTGCAAGCACGCGCTTGCCGTAATGTCCGACGGCGCCGCGATCGTCCTGACCTCATCGATCGCCGCGATGATGCCGGCCAACGAGGTGGTCGCCTACCACTCCTCAAAAGTCGGCCCTCGAGGGCCTGTGCATGTGGCTCGCCAAGCACGCCGCCCCTCGCAACATCCGCGTCAACATCGTCGTCCCTGGCCTGATTGACACCTCACTTGGACGCCTCGCGAGCAAAGCCGACCCAAGTCGCGAAGACCGCGCGATCCCGCTCGGACGCCAAGGCACCGGGTGGGAAGTCGCCTACGCCGCCGCGTTCCTGCTCTCCAACGAGGCCAGCTACATCACCGGTCAATCGCTCGTCGTCGATGGCGGCCTCGTCGCGCTGCGCTAAAAGCCATGGCTCGACTTCGTCCGCCCACCGCCAGGCCGCATCGCCAGCCGTGCGCGAGGCGCTCACCGCGCTCCCGCCGCTCAACATCTTCCGCATGCTCGCCCACGCCGACTCGGCATTCGTCCCCTACCTCCGTTTCGGCGGCGTCCTTGCTCGGAGGACTCGAGCTCAACCTTAAACTGCTGAGTCCCACCCCCGCTCGTCGCCGCGCGCACCGGCGCAGAGTACGAATGGGTCCAACACGCCAGCATCGCCAAGGCACTCGGCATCGACGACGAGCAGATCTCCGCCGTGGAGCGCGGCGACCTTGACGCCACGTGCCTCAGCACCGACGCCCGAGTCATGCTTCGCTTCACCGCTGAAGTGCTCGAACGACCTCGCGTCGACGACGAGACCTTCACGGCCCTCACCGACCAGTTCCCAGCCCGCCAGATAATCGAGCTCCTCCTCGTCATCGGCAGCTACCAAATGCTCGCCCGCATCATGACCACCATCGACATCGACCTCGACCCGGCCATCGGCAACGCAGTCATCGACGAAGCACACCACCATCTCAACGACGAGACAGCTACTCCGGTGTCCGGGACTTCGCCCGGAACCGGTGGCCCCTTCGGGGCAGTCCGGCCGACACGCCCGGTTGAAGCGTGGCGCCCGGTCGGGCCTGCGCCCGGTTGAGCCCCAGCGCGGGGTGAGCCTAGAGTCGGCGGATGACCGACCTGTTCAGCGAGCGGTGCGGCGATCTGCTGACGGGCAGCTATGACTGCCCAGACCGGATCGTCCTGAACGCGTACTACCCGATGGGGCATGCGCCGGGCGGCTTTCGGGTGTGGTGGCGGCGCTGGCACGCCGACGGCGACGAGCGGCTCGACAACGCGCACCTGATGCGGCTCGCCGGCCGGTTCGCGCGTCGGGTCCGTGCCTCGGCACAGGCGCACGGGATCCCGGTGATCGACTGCAAGGCCGGGGAGCGCAAGCATCGGATCGCCGAGGAGTACCTCGCCGAGCACCCGGAGGTCGGCGCTGGGCGTGTTCCTGATCCTCGTGAACCGGTCGCCGGCGACGGTGTGGAAGGTCGACCGGTCCGCGAAGGGCGTGATCCGCCACCTGGAGAAGACCCGACAGTTCGTCAACCACTACTCGTTTCACATCCTCGACCCGACGTGGGGCCACGTGACGATCAAGATCAGCGGCCACCCGCCGTTCGGCGCGCAGGTGATCTCAACGGCCACGAGTACGTCGCCGCCGCGGCGCGCGCGGCGGGGATCGGCTACACGAAGGAGGGCAACTGCTTCACCCCGACCGGCGTCCCTGAGCGGCTGGCGCAGATCGCAGACACCTTGTCCCAACCCGGGACGATGGGCGTCTGAGCCAGGTCATCGACCGTTGGATCTACACCGCGTGCTTCTGCTACGGGCTCGACATCGACGAACAAGAGCAGAGCGGCTTTCGCTACAACTACTCGGTCTACCAGGTCGAGTACAGCCGCAACCTCTTGTTCGCCTCTGGCGCCCGGATGGACCGGCTGTTCAACACAATGCTCGACCGCACCCGCTCCCGGCTCGACGTCCCGAAGGTGCGCACGCTGTTCGGCAGCAAAGGCCGCCCGCACCGCAAACCCGGCCAAGAGCTATTCCGAACGACAGGCAGTCGTGATCGAGAAACCTCGGTGGAACCTGACGATCTTCAAAGTCCACTTCGGGCACCTGACGCTGAAGGCGTACACCAAAGGCGAACGCGTGCTGCGCTTCGAGGCGATCGCGCATCACACCAAACAGCTCGGCTGCGGCCGCAGACTGGACAAGTTCCCGCAGATCATCACCCGGCTGACCGGCATGGTCGACCGCTTCACCGCCATGCTCGACTGCGTCGAGCTCGGGTTCCTGCCCGACGGGATCCTTGACCAGCTGCCCGCACGCTCCACGCTCGGCGCAACCCGAACCGGCGGCCTGGACATGAACCGTCCCCGGGTTCGTGCCGCGCTCGCCGCAGCGCTCGCGCTGGCGGTCGCCCCGACCGGGTTCACCGACGCCGAGTTCACCGCCAAAGCACGCGCGATGACCGGACAGACCCCCGAGGACTACGGCGTCCGCCAGGGCGCCTACGACCTGCGCAAGCTACGCGGCAAACCGCTAGTCATCAAACCCGGCCGAACGCGCCGCTACCACGTCCCGAGCTCGCCGCGCGGACGATCGCCGCACTACTCACCCTCCGCGACAAGGTCATCGCGCCCTCGCCGCCGGGATCCGCACACCACGACGAGGCATGCCACCCAAGAACTGGACCACCATCGACCGGACTACGAAACCGTCCGCCGCGACATGAAGACCTGCTCACCAATCTCGGCATCGCGACCAAGGCAACGGCCGCATCGACAACGAATTGTCGATCGCGTCTCGCAACGCTCTAGGCGTGATCCGATTGGTCAACGCCGAGCAATTGCCGGACAGGTTCTTGGAATGCGCCTGTGGTAAGCACTGTGGCTCGGCGAACTCCTCGATCATGATTGCCTGCTCCCAAGAGACGTCGGCAGCCGCGCGCAGTAGCGGCTTGGTCATCGCGATTGAGTGCGGTGGCAGGGAGGCGATTCGCGTGCACCAGGAATCGGCCCTGCTTAGAAGCTCGTCGTGTGCGACTACCTCGTGTACCAGTCCGAGCTCTCGAGATCGCTGGGCGTCGAGGTGCTCGCCGCCAGCGTAGTAGGCGAACGCGCCCTGGTAGCCAAGCCGGCGTGTGAGCGCCCACGACGTGCCGACCTCGGGCAGTAGCCGAGTCGTCCGAATGCTGGGACGATCCGCGCGCGCTCGGAGGCGATGACCCGGTCGGCGGGCTCCTACAGCGCCGAAGCGCTCTCCTGAGGGTCGTTCATGCGCGCTGCCTCGCGGCTTCGACGATGGCCTCTGCCTGGGCTAGCACCCGGCTGCGGCCGAAGATCTTCGCCAGACGCGTGACAGCCTCGGGATCGCCTGTGAGTTGCATAGAACCCGCGGCGGCCGCCGCGGAGCCGGTCGTCTTGCCTGAGGCGAGGTCCGCCCATGTCTCCTCGTCTGTTCTTATCGTGACGGCGGGGTCGTGAGCGCGGCCATAGTGAAGTTGGATCGAGCCGGCCTCGACGATGAAATGAAAGGCCGTGCGCCCGACGAGATACTGGTAGGTCTCGCTGACTTCCTGGGCGGCTTCTCGGTCGGCGAAGGTCGCCATCGCCAACGCGCCCCAGTGCGCGCGAAAACTCTCGCCGGGTTTGCGAGCGCCGAGGCGTCTGGTACCCCACGCGACGAGCGGGACGATCGCGTCGGCCAGATCGCGGCCCTCGTCGGTCAGCTCGTAGACCTGACGGGCGGCCGGAGGCGGCAGCTCTTCCCGCGCGACGATCCCGTCACGCTGGAGGGCTCGCAGCCGCTCGGTGAGGAGATTGCGGCTGATGCCGGGCAGGCCATCGATCAGGTCGGTGAACCGCCGCGGCCCCAGGGTCAGCTCGCGAACGATCAGCAGCGTCCACCGATCGCCGACCACGTCGAGGGCGCGCGCCGCGCCGCAGTACTGCTGATAGCGGTGTTCTGGCATCTTCCGGCAGTAGTTCTCTTTCTGAACTCAATGGTATATGATTTTGAACGACAGTGACGAAGAGTCTAATCAACGCGGAGGCGCAAACGCCCGGCAGGGTGCGCCAGGTCGTGCTGCCGCCGGCCGTGCGCGCGCTCAGCATGCTCTCTCATGTCGATTACGAGGACGCCTTCCTCGTCGACGTGGGCCCGACTCGGGAGCGCCCGGCCGAGCAGTGGGCCCGAGCATTCATGGAGGGGGCTCCGATCACCGTGCGCCGCACGCTCCAGTCGGGCTGGACGGGCATCGGCCTGAAGCTCGGCGGGAAGCCGTCTGACCGATTCGTGCTCGGCTGGGAGATCCGACGCAACCTGCCCGAGTTCGTGCTGCTCGGCGCCGATTCGCGGGTCGGGATGCCGGCCGAGCTGCTGTTCAAGCGCGAGCAGCATGCACTGCTGTTTGCCACCCTCGTACAACACGACAACCAAGCTGCGCGCCTGCTGTGGGCGGGGGTCGAGCCCGTGCACGTGCCAGTCGTCCGCCGTGTACTCGAGCAAGCCAGCCGCCGGTGCAGTCCATGAACCGAAACGCTGCCATCCGCGTTCTCGGCCGGTTGCACGAGGCACAGAACGAGTTCTACGCGGGTGGTTCCGGCGCCGTGCTCGAGCAGCTGCTCGCCGCGAACGTCACCTGGACGGTACCTGGCCAGAATCGAATCGCCGGGACCTACCACGGGCTCGAGCAGGTGCTCGGCTACTTCCGACGGCGGCGAGACCTCGCCGCTGGCACGTTTCAGATGCAGCAGCGCGACGTTCTCGTTGGCGACGGAAACCGGCTCGCCGCGCTCGTCGACGGCATCGCCACGATCCGTGGCGCCGACCACCGCTGGTCCACCGTTGGCCTCTACGACGTCATCGATGGACAGATCGCAGCGTGCTGGCTGCTCGCGCTCGACCAGCGCGCGTTCGACGAGATCTGGGCCGCCTGATCCGAAATGCCAAGCCATCCAACACCACGATCCGGCCGCGAGGTCCGGAAGGAGGTCACCAAACGATGCCGATGTGTGACGCCTACATCCCCGAAGGGGCCCTGTCAGACGGCGCCGAGCGCGAGCTGCTGAACAGGATCACCGACCTGCTGCTCGAGCACGAAGGGGTCCACCCGAGCAACGCGAGGGCCCGAGCGCTCGCGTGGGTCTTCGTCCACCGCCACGAGATGTACGTCGGCGGCCAGCCGGCCCGGGCCCCGCACTACCGGTTCGTCTGCCAGGTCCCCGAGGGCCAGTACAACGACGAGCGCCGCGCCGCGGTGACCGCGGCGATGACCCAAGCCGTGGTCGACGCGGAGGACGGTTCCTGGCCCGACCCTGAGGGTCGAGTGTGGGTCTTCACGCACGAAGTCAAGGACGGCACGTGGGGCGGACTCGGAAGGGTCATCAGGCTCCCCGATATCTACGAGCAGGTCGTCGGCGAAAAAGGCCGCGGCCTGGCCGAACAGGTGCTCGCCGAGCGCCGGCGAGAGCAGGCCGAGCTGCTTCTCGGCGCGCCGGGCCAGGAAGCTCTCGCATGAGCGTCCCGCCCCCATCGGCCAGGAAAGGGGCGTCCACGAACGTCGGCTCGCGTGTGGACAAGGAATCGGTCAGCGCGACGGACCCGGGGTGAGCTGCCATGCCGGAGCCCTATGAGACCATCCGCTACCAGCGCGACGGGAACATCGGCACCCTGGTGCTGGCTCGACCCGGTAAGCGCAACGCTCAGAACCCCCTGATGTGGGAGGAACTAGCGCAGCTGGGGGCCGAGCTGCTGCCTGACAACACCCTGCGATGCCTGGTGGTCACCGGCGAGGGGCCGACGTTCTCGGCCGGCATCGACCTGGCCGAGGGCATGGCCGGGATGCTGGCCGACAGGGCCGAGCTGACTGACGACGAGGACACCCTCGCCGCGGGGCTGGCCGTGGCGGGGACGTTCAGCTGGATCCCCGAGCTCTGCTGCGCCAGCGTCGCCGCCGTGCGCGGCCACGCCTACGGCGCCGGACTGCAGCTGGCCCTGGCCTGTGATTTCCGCATCTTCGCGGAAGGCGCCAAGGTCGGCCTGCTGGAAATGCGCTTCGGGATCATGCCCGACATGGGCGCCACGGTCCGCCTGCCACGAATCATCGGTGAGAGCCGTGCACGGGAGCTGATCCTGCTCGGCGAGGTCATCGACGCCGACGAGGCGCTGCAAATCGGGCTGGCCAACCGGGTAGTGGCCGACCGTGATCTCGATGCGGCCGCCGCCGAGCTCGCTGAGCGCCTGGCTGCTCAACCGCCGATCGCGGTGCGGGGTGCCAGGCGGGCGCTCGACACGGCCTGGCACCGCGGTCCCGAAGAGAGCCTCAGGGTCGCCCTCGAACAGCAGCTGCGCTGCCTCGACTCCGAGGACTTCAAGGAGGCCGTTCAGGCGATGATCGAAGACCGAAGCCCGCAGTGGCAAGGACGGTAGATGAAGACCAACTCACGCCCTACAAAACCGCTGTCACCCGCATGCCGAAGGTAGGTGGGCCGCGAGAATCGACAACGCTGCCGACGAGGAGCGAAGCGTGTCGTGGCCACGGATGTCACGTTCTCCTTGGGCCTCGATGAACCATCCGCGTCTGCGCATCTCCGCTAACCGGTCGGCGTGGCCCGGCTTTTCTCTTGCCACGGTACTCGTCTGCTAACCGACCGGATGCCCGCCTTGCGCGGATTTGAGGGCCCGTCAGCTGGGCGCGGCGATCACGCGCAGCCCTGCGACACGTTGGAACTCGTCCGCGTTTCCGGTCGCGATACCCATCCCATGTGCGACCGCGGTGGCCGCGATCCAGAGGCCGTGCGCGCCAATGAGCTGGCCTTTGGCCGCCAGCTGGGACCAGACGTCTGCATGGACCCTTGCGACCTGCTCGGTGATCTCAATCGCCCGCATTCCGCTGAGGAGGTGCTCGACGAACGCTCGCCGTCGCGCGCGCTGTGCCCCGCTAGCTCGGTGCACGCCGTGCAGCAGTTCGCTGACAGTGATGACGCTGATCGCTCGGTCCTCGTCTCCGATCGCGTTCTCGACCTCAGGACTGACAACACCGCGCTCGAGGTCAACGAGCATGTCGGTGTCGATTAGGACTGCCACACGTCCTCGGGCGGTCCAACCGATTCGCGAGCCGCCCGGATGTCGCGGGCGAACTCGGCGTCGGGGGCTGGGGCGGTCGCGATCAACTCTCGGAATCGGTCGGCCGAGATCATTCGCGATTTCGGTGGGGAGATCACGGCTACCGCTGCGCCGCTGCGGATGACCTCGATCTCCTCTCCGTTTGCGACTCGGTTCAGTAGCTCGGAGAAGCTTCGAGCCGCGTCGGTTGCAGTCATGCGGGTCACAAGCCGAGACTATCAGATAAATCAGATAGAGCGCTCCTGCGTCCTGCTTGACTCTCAGCACCAGCATCGACCCCCGGCGCGGGCACCCGATTTGCGCGGCGGGCAGGGCGGTGCTCCTCAGCGCAACCAGCCAACCGCAGTTCGGGACGCGCAGCGTCACGAGCGTACCGGTTTGGCCAAGCCATCCTTCCCCTTGGGGGGAACGCGCACACAACCGGTCCCCGGACGGCTCGCACATCAGCGGCCATGGCCGCACGCCGAAGAAATACCCTGCTAATCAGCGGGCTTCTCTGGCAGCCAGCGGAGAGGGAGGGATTCGAACCCTCGATGGACGAAGCCGCCCATACCGGTTTTCGAGACCGGCGCATTCAACCGCTCTGCCACCTCTCCGGTCGGCGCCAACGTTAGAGCAAACGCGCGGCGCTCAACCACCAGCCAAAACCCACCGTATACGAGGGAAACGTATGGTCAATCCGCGGCGCGCTCGCGGCGGCGGGCTCACGGCGGCGCGGACACAAAGCGCTCAGCGGCGTGAGGCGAAGAACGCGCGCAGCAGGTCGGCGCACTCTTCGGCCAGCAGACCGGACTGCACCTGCGGCCGGTGGTTGAGCCGCGGCTCGTCGAGCACGTTCAGCACGCTCCCGGCCGCCCCTGCCTTCGGGTCGACCGTCCCGAACACGACCCGCGGGACCCGGGCAAGGACGATCGCGCCGGCGCACATCGCGCACGGCTCGAGCGTCACGTAGAGGACCGAATCGAGCACCCGCCAGCTGCCGAGCGCGCGCGCCGCCTCGCGCACCGCGATCGTCTCCGCGTGCGCGGTCGGGTCCTCGCGCAGTTCGCGCTCATTGTGGCCGGCGCCGATCACCTCACCGTCGCGGACGACGACCGCCCCCACCGGGATGTCGTCGTGCTCAGGCGCGCGCGAGGCCTCGCGCAGCGCGAGGCGCATGTAGTACTCGTCGCGGGGGAAGAAGTGCGGGACCGGCACTAACTGTCGGCTAACTTTGTAGGTCGGGGCAACTTTTGCTCCTCGATGATGTCTTAAGCCTCTGCCGCGGCTGTTTGCGGCCGAGGCGCAACGACGTATGCGCAATCAGCTTTCTCTTCAACGACTGGCGGGGGTCGTCCTGGCGGCTTCGCTGCTGATGTTTGTCAGCGCGACCGGATTGGGCGGCGCCGCCGCGCCGGCCGCGGCCGCGGCCAGGCGAGCCGAGCCGAAACGACCCGCGCGTATCCGACGCGACGAGCAACGCGCAGCACACCCCACCGACTATGTGCCACACGAGGTGCTGGTCGGCTACCGCGCCGGCCCGATCGCCCGCGTGACCTCCGACTTCGAGCTGCGAATGGGCGCCCGTCAGAGCGGCCCGCCTCCCGCTCCGCGTTCGGCACTCCTTCGCCTGCCGGCAGACGCGAGCGTCACGGCGGCGATCGCCAAACTCCGCCGCGAGCCGGGGGTGGCGTACGCGGAACCCAACTTCGTCGCGCACGCGACCGGCGACTGGTACCCGAACGACCCCGGCCGCGCGAACCGCCCCGAGGGCTGGGAGCAGATGCAGTGGAACTTCCTGCCGCTCGTCGGTGTCGACGCGCCCGAGGCGTGGGCGAACCTGCGCGCCGTTCGCCGCCCGGGCGGCAGCGGCGTGGTCGTGGCGATCCTCGACACTGGCGTTGCGTATCGCAACTGGCACAAGTTCCGCAAATCCCCGGACTTCACCGGTACGCACTTCGTCGACCCGTACGACTTCATCTCCAACAACCAGTACCCGCTCGACCGCAACGGGCACGGCACGTTCGTCGCCGGCACCGTCGCCGAAGCGACCAACAACGGCTTCGGCTCACCGGGCTCGCCTATGGGGCCTCGATCATGCCGATCCGGGTGCTGGATTCGGGCGGGCTCGGCGACGAGTCGACGATCGCCCGGGGGATCCGCTACGCGGTCAAGCACGGCGCCCAGGTGATCAACCTTAGCCTCGAGTTCCTGCCCGAGGAGGTGACCTCCCCATCCGACATTCCCGAGCTCGTCAGCGCGATCAACTACGCACACGCGCACGGGGTGACGGTCGTCGGCGCATCGGGCAACGACCAAAGCAACGTCGTCGCCTACCCAGCGCGCGCGCACAACGTGATCTCGGTGGGGGCGACGACCAAGGACCTGTGTCTGGCCGACTACTCCAACGGGGGCAACGGCCTCGATCTCGTCGCGCCGGGTGGCGGCGACGACGCGAGCATGCCCTCGGACCCCTTCTGCCACCCTGATCGCAACCTCCCCTCGATCTACCAGCTGACGCTCGTCGACCCGCCGCACTGGGGGATGTTCGGCTATCCGAACTACTACATCGGGACCTCGATGGCCGCGCCCGAGGTCGCCGCAACGGCCGCGCTTGTGATCGCGAGTGGCGTGATCGGCCCGCGTCCGACGCCCGACCAGATCCTCGCTCACCTCGAGCAGACGGCCGTCCAGCTCGGCCCCACGAAGCCCAACCCGGAGTTTGGTTACGGCCTGGTCAACGCGGGCGCGGCGACGCTGCCCGCGCCGCCGGGGGCTCCACCCGCCACCTAGCGCCCGGGAGCTCAGCCCGCCACCTAGCGCCCGGGAGCTCAGTCCGGGCCAACCGCCAACCGGCCCAGCATCGGCCCAACAACTAGGCGAGCTTCGTGATCGCGATCACCATGCCGGCGAGCACGAAAACGATGATCGCTATCTGGGTCCAGAAGAACAGGCGCGGCATCGATCACCAAAGCTATCGTCCTCCGAATGCCGGAGCCTCTGAGTCCCGCCCTGAAGGCGGTCAGCGACGCGGTGCTGGCGGTCGCATCGCAGCTGTCCGTCGATGAGGTCCTGCAGCGGTTGGTCGATTCCGCCCGCGAGCTCGCGAGCGCGCGCTATGCCGCGCTCGGGATCCCCGACGGCGCCGGCGGCTTCCGGCGCTTCTTGGTCGCGGGCATGAGCGACGAGCTGATCGGGGCGATGGGTCCGCTGCCGCGAACGCACGGAATGCTCGGCGCGATGCTCGAGGCGACCGACGCCTACCGGACAAACGACATCCACGACGACCCGCGGTTCCGGGGCTGGTGGCCGCGCCAGCACCCGGACATGCGCTCGTTCCTCGGCGTCCCGATCCGCACCCGCGACGGGGTGATCGGGGCCTTCTACCTGACCGAGAAGGAGGGGGCGGCATCGTTTGACGAGTACGACCAGGAGCTGATCGAGCTGCTCGCCGCGCACGCCGCGATCGCGATCACCAACGCGCAGCTGTACGAGCGCAGCCGCGAGCTGTCGATCCTGTCCGAGCGCAACCGGCTCGCGCTCGAGCTGCACGATGTCGTCAGCCAGAAGCTGTTCAGCCTCAACCTGAGCGCGGATGCCGCGGCCACCCTGCTCGACCGCGACGAGACCGCCGCTCGCGCCCAGCTCGAGCGCGTTCGTGAGCTCGCCCGCGAGGCGCTGGGGGAGCTGCGGTCGTTGATTCTCGGGCTGCGACCCGCCGATCTCGACCAGGACGGGCTCGAGGCGGCGCTGCGCAAGGAGATTGAGATGCTGTCGCGCGTGCACGGGATCGAGGTCGACCTGCAGGCGGACTGCCCCGGGCGCCCGACCGGCGATGGCGACGCCGACGGCGAGCGGGAGCTGGAGGTCCTGCGGATCGCCGACGAGGCGCTCCACAATGCCGTCCGCCACGCGGTCGCCCGGCACGTCGTCGTCCGGCTCGACGCCCGCGGCGACAACTTGATGGTCGAGGTCGCCGACGACGGCGTCGGTTTCGATCCCGACGATCCGGAATTGCGCTCGCGCCATCTGGGCCTGACCTCGATGGAGGAGCGGGCGCGCCAGCTCGGCGGCGCACTGCGCCTGAACTCGACTCCGGGGAACGGCACGACGGTCACACTCGAGGTTCCGCGGCGATGAGCGCCGACCCGATCCGGGTGCTGATCGTCGACGACCACGCGGTCGTCCGAGAGGGGCTTCGCACGTTCCTCGAGCTGCAGGAGGGAATCGCCATCGCGGGCGAAGCGGCCGACGGTCTGGAGGCGGTGGAGCTGGCCGCACAGCTCCAGCCCGACGTGATCCTGATGGACTTGGTGATGCCGAAGCTCGACGGCGTCGGCGCGATGCGGGCGCTGCGCGAGCGCTCGCCCCGCAGCCGGGTGATCGTGCTGACGAGCTTCCTCGACGACGAGCGGCTGATGCCGGCGATCGAGGCGGGCGCCGACGGGTACCTGCTCAAGGACGTCGAGCCGTCTGAGCTGGCGCGCGCGATTCGTACCGCCCAGACCGGCGAGGCGATGATCGCGCCGACGGTCGCCGGGCGGCTGCTGCGGGCGCTGTCGCAGCCGCGCGCTCGCGCGACCCGCGGACGCCGCTGCGCTGACCCGGCGCGAGCAAGAAGTGCTCGAGCTGATCGCTGCGGGACGCTCGAACAAACGGATCGCGTTTGAGCTCGGCATCTCAGAGAAGACGGTCAAGACGCACGTCGGTCACCTGCTGGCCAAGCTCGGCGTGACCGATCGCACCCAGGCGGCACTATTGGCGGTCCAGAACGGCCTCGTAGCACCGAGGTCCTAGGACCAATTACCGCTGGAAACCGGGACTGTCGCGCTTCTAGCGTGGCAGTCATGAGAACAGCAATCATCACCGGAGCCTCGCGCGGCCTTGGCCTGGCGCTCGCGCGAGCGCTCGCACAACGCGAGTGGCGGCTTGTGATCGACGCTCGGGATCCCGAGGCGCTCGACGAAGCAGCCGACGAGCTGCGCCGCTACACCCAGGTCGAGGCGATCGCCGGCGACGTCAGCGACGAGTGGCACCGGAGCGTGCTGGTCGATGCGGCCGGCAAGCGCATCGATCTGCTCGTCAACAACGCCAGCACGCTTGGGCCGAGTCCACAGCCTGATCTCGTCGACTACCCGTGCTCCGAGCTCGAGCGCGTCTATCGAGTCAACGTATACGCGCCGCTCGCGCTCACCCAACTGGCGCTGCCCTTGATCCCGGCCGGGGGGCGGATCATCAACATCACCTCGGACGCCGCGCTCGAGGCATACGCAGGCTGGGGCGGCTACGGATCCTCAAAGGCGGCGCTCGATCAACTCACCGCGATCTTCGCCGCCGAGCAGCGAGAGCTCCGGATCTACGCGGTCGATCCGGGCGACATGCGCACGCAGATGCACCAGGAGGCGTTCCCCGGGCGAGGACATTTCGGACCGTCCGTTGCCCGAGGAGAGCGTCCCCGGGCTGCTGGAGCTGATCGAGGGCGACCTGCCGAGCGGCCGCTACCGCGCCGCCGAGCTGATCGCCGAGGCGGCGACACGATGAGCGCGCTCGCGTTCGAGCTTCCCGACGCACTGGAGGCGATCGCACCGCCGGAGACGCGCGGGATCGAGCGCGACGCCGTCAAGCTGATGATCGCCGACCGCAGCGACGGCTCGATCTCACACTCGCGATTCGACCGCCTGCCCGAGATTGTGCGGGCCGGCGATCTGGTCGTGATCAACGTCTCGGCGACGCTGCCGGCCGCCGTTGCCGCCAAGCGCAGTGACGGCTCGCCGCTCAAGGTCCACTTCTCGACCCGTGCACCCGAGCTCGACGAGAGTTGGCGGGTGATCGAGCTACGAACCGAAGACGGATCGCGCCCGGAGCGCGGACGCGCCGGCGAGACGATCCAGCTCGCCGCCCAGGGCGCGCTCGAGCTGGTGGCGCCGTATGCGTCCGGCTCGCGGTTGCTGTTGGCGCGCTTCGACGCGCCGACGACGCTCGAGGAGTTCCTCGAGCGCCACGGCGAGCCGATCCGATACGGATATATCGCGCGTCGCTGGCCACTGAGCGACTACCAGAACGTGTACGCGACGACCCCCGGGAGCGCCGAGATGCCGAGCGCCGGGCGCCCGTTCACGGCGCGGTTGATCACGCAGCTGGTCGCCCGCGGTGTGGCCGTTGCGCCGCTTACGCTGCACACCGGTGTTTCGTCGCCCGAGCGCCACGAGGCGCCGTTCGCCGAGCAGTACCGGGTCGGGCCCGCCACCGCTCGGCTCGTGAACTCGACCCGCGCCGCCGGGGGGCGCGTGATCGCGGTCGGCACGACGGTCGTACGCGCGCTCGAGACGGTCGCGCGACCCGGCGGGGTGGTCGTCGCGGGCTCGGGGTGGACCGGGCTCGTGATCGGTCCGGAGCGTGGCGTGCGCGTCGTTGACGGCCTGATCACCGGCTGGCACGAGCCGCAGGCATCGCACCTCGAACTGCTGGCTGCGATTGCCGGTGACGAACTACTCGAGCGCTCATACACACGGGCGCTCGAGCACGGCTACCTGTGGCACGAGTTCGGCGACAGCCACCTGATTCTCAGCTCGCCCGCAGCTGGCTTCGATCGAGCCCGTCGAGCAGCCTGACCACGCGCGGATCGGACCCGGACTCGATCAGCACGGCGCCTCCGGGCCAGTACGGGTGCGGTGGCCGGGCGCGCTCGACCAACGCTGGCTCATACAGCCACGAGCCGCTGTTGAGCAGCTTCGGGCCGCCATCGACGATCCACTGGTCGCGGCGGTCGGACTCCAGCGGCCCGAGCCGGTGGACGTGGCCGAATATCACCCACTCGGCCTGCACTCCCAGGCAGGTCAAGCACGCGTCGCATCGCCGGCAGCGCCGCGCGGCGCATTTGAAGGTCGACGATCGCGGCCGACACGGGCGTCAGCCGGGCGCGGTGCAGGAGCCGCGGCACGTGCGGAAGGAGCGGCCGTGCGCGCCGCCTCCGCGGCCGCGTTCAGTGAGCTCTGCAGCGCCCGCCCCGGGAGCGAGTCGCGGCCGTGGTGCGAGCGAATCCGGCCGTGCTCGTAATCGTGCGGGGTCGCTGGCCGGTGGGGCTGTGGGCGAAGCGGGCCCCGCGGGAGACCGATCGGCGACTCGGGGATCAGGTGGTGGTCGAGATAGTGGCCGTGCGTGGCGTACACGTTGTCGGCGAGCCAGACGCCGGGGTAGTGGACGTGCACGGGCGCCGGCGCCGAGCCACGAGACGACACGGGTCAGGGCCTTAGTTGTGCCGACGTCGACGGACGTGTCGATCGCGAGTCGTTCGCCCTCCGCGCGGGCCCAGGCTCGGAGCAGCGGTCCGTCGTGATTACCCGGCACGACGACCACCTGCGCGCCGGCCATCCGTCGCCCGATCGCGCGCAGCACCGGCTCGGCCTCGAACAGCGAGCGGCGCGGGTGGCTCGTGATCAACTCGATCAGATCGCCCAACAGCACGAGCCGCTCGACGCCATCCAGCGCGTCCAGCAGCGTGGCCATCGGCGCCGGTCGGCGCAGGACGTCGTACTGCGCCCGGCCGCCGAGGTGCAGATCGGAGATGACCAGCGTTCGCAAGCGGCCGCACGATAGCGTCCGCCGCTGGGGCGGACGTTCAGTACGCGGTGATCAGCGTCTCGAACTCGAGTGCGGCGCCGCGAGCTACGACGAGCACCGGTGAGGTCGCCTCTTCGATCGCGTGCTGCGAGCGAGAGCTGATCGTCACCCGACCCTCGGGCGCCTCGCTGCGCGAACCCACGAGCAGGAGGTCGACGCCACGGTCGGTGTCGACGACCCTTGCGTCGAGCCGCTCGGCGAGCGAGAACGCGGTCTCGATCGCCGCCTCGTCGGCCGAGCCGGCCAAGATCCCGATCCGCTCGATCGGCCGCGCGCAAGCGGTGTGATAGGCGGCGGGCGCGATCGCCACCGCGACCGGCCCACGCTCGAGCAGCGTCTGGGCCGAGCGACACGGCGCAACCCGTCCGGCGGGTGTCCGGTATTCGGATCCGAACACGATCACGTCGGCGTGCTCGGCGTCGGCGAGCCACGCCAGGCCCTCGCCAGTCGAGGCGCTGAACACGACGCGGCGCTCGACGCACAGATCCTCGAGCCACCTGGCGCCGCGATCGAGCAGCTCCAGGGCGGCCTGCTCGGCCAACTCTTCCTGATCGCGCTTGGCCTGGGTCGCGTGGCGAACGTACGCGAGCGTCAGCTCTGCGCCGGCGTCCCTGAGCAGCTGCCCGAGCATCAGTGCGTCGTGATCGCCCGGCGTCCCGTCGTAGGAGATGATCGCCTTGGGTGCCAACTCTCCGCTCCTGGTGTCGGCTCGAAAGACCGCTATTTGGCCGAAGTTCGCCACGACAATCGCATCCGCCTTCTATCAGCGCTAATGACGTTGTTCATCATCACGATAAGCTTTGCTAATGATCAACCTGGCCCGGCTCCAGGTCCTCTGCGAGGTCGTCTCGCGCGGTTCGTTCTCCGCCGCGGCGGAAGCGCTGTCCTACACGCAGTCGGCCGTCTCGCAGTCGATCGCGCGGCTCGAGGCCGAGACGGGGGCGACGCTGGTCGTCCGCGACCGCCGCGGAATCCGCCCCACCGCGGCCGGCGCGACGCTCGTCGAGCACGCCGAGGCGATCTTCGCCCAGGTCGAGGCCGCCGAGGCCGACATCGAGGCGGTGCTCGGGGTCCGAGCCGGGCGGCTTCGAGTCGCCTCGTTTCCGTCCGCGGGCGCGACCCTGATGCCGCTCGCGGTGGCGCGCTTTCGCCATGCCCATCCCGACGTGGCGCTGACGCTCGCCGAGGGTGAGCCCGAGGAGATCGCTCCGCGGCTGCGCGCTGGCGAGTTCGATCTCGCGCTGCTGTTCGAGTTCCCGGGCACGCGCGAGCGGCCCGGTGTCGGACTGCGGCCCGTGAAGCTGCTCGACGACCCGATGCACGTGGCACTTCCGGCCGAGCACCCACTGGTCTCAAAGCCCGCGCTGTCGCTCGCTGACCTCGCCGAGCAGCAGTGGGTGCAGACGTCGGCAGCGAGTCCGTGCGCCCGCCACGTTGTCCGCTCCTGCGTGGCAGCCGGATTCGAGCCTGATGTCGCGTTCGAGAGCGACGACTACGAGACCGTCCAGGGGCTCGTCGCGGCAGGCGTCGGCGTCGCCCTGATCCCCCGCTTGGCACTCACGCGCGTCCACTCGGACATCGTCGTCCGCGAGCTCGCGCCACAGAGCCCGGCGCGCAAGGTGACGGTGGCGACGACCTCCGAGCCGGGGGTCGCCCCGGCGGCCGACTCGATGATCGCGGTCCTGCGCGAGGTCTCCCGTCGCTACACGGCGGAGCCCGACTTCAGCGCGCGCGTCAGCTCGTCGACCTGGTGACCCATCACCAGCGGTGCAATCACCCGCTCCAGCGGCCGCGCCAGGAAGCCGATCGGTCCCGGATCGACCGCGAGCGAGTACTCGGCGCGGGTCGTTGCCGGGCCCAGCACCTCCAATTCCCACGAACCCTCCAGCGCGTCGAGATCTTCGGACTCGACCAGGGTCCAGCGCAGCGCGTGTAGCTCCTCGTATGTCATCCGCGCACGGCAGTGGACCCTGAACAGCTTGGCGTCGCTGACCGTGTCGCAGATCGACGGCCGCCCCTGGGAGTCCCGTTCGACGACGCTCAGCGACTCGAGCGTCCGCTGCCAGGCGGGTGCGCGCTCGACATCGGCGATCAGCGCCCAGCAGTGCTCGATCGCGAACGGCACCTCGCCGGCGGACGAGCCGGACAACAGGGGCATCTAGCTACACGTGGGCGAGCCGGACAGCAGCGGCATCTTGCTACACGTGGGCGCGGACGCGGCTCGAGCCTCGGGACGCGTCGGTGACCTGCACGGTGAGCTCCCGTGTCTGGCCCGGCGAGGCGTTCGGGTGCCGGCCGGAGACCCGCAACGCCGGGTAGGAGAGCGTGATCCGGACGCGGCCGAGCGCCTTGGGCAGCGCGATCGCCAGCGAGCCGCCGGCCATGTGGGCGCTGAACCGCGGGTGTCCTGAGCCGCTCGTCAGGCTCACGCCGCGGACGGATCCGAGCGTCAGTCCCCTTGGCACCGTCACGCTCAAGTCCTGCAGGTCCGGCGATCCGCGGCCCACCGCGACAGTGAACGAGAGCGTCGGCTGGCGATTGCCGGTGCCGGTCAGAGACGGGTCGATGATCCTCGCGGCGCCACCCACCTTCCAGGTGAGCTTCGCGGACGCGATCGAGGCGTGCTCGTCAACGGCGGCGAGGATCACTTGATAGGTCCCGGCGTGCTTGATCCGGCCGCTGATCCGTCCCGACGTCTGGTTCAACGTCAGACCCGCCGGCAAACCGAGCGACCTGAACCGGATCATCGCGCCGGGCACGTCCTTAGCGCGCAGGCGCAGTGACACTGTCGCCTGCGCGGCCGATCGTTGCGAACCCGGATTGGTGAGCCGCAACGTCTCGGGACAGAGGTTGCCCGCCAGCGCGGCTCCGTTGGGGGAGCCGAGCCCAGAGGCTTCGTCGTAGCCCGGGCCCGCCGCGTACCGGCCGCCGTTGGTCTGGGTGAAGTCGTTGTTTCCGGTCCGCACATCGTTGAAGTCGGACGCGTAGGCGTTCGAGGCGGCGCGGTAGAGGGCTGGCAGCACGTACCCGAGCGGCCCGCCCCCGGCGCATGCACGCGAGGCGTCGGCGAGCGCGATGAACGCGGCCCAGATCGGCGCCGCGCCGCTCGTCCCACCGATCGCCTGCCAGCCGGTCGGGTTGTTTGGCACGCCTGCCGTTGCCATTCCAGTAGATCGCATAGCCGGTCGTGGGGTCGGCGTCGGCCGCGACGTCAGGGACCTCTCGGCAGTAGCCGCTAGGCGCGCCGCAGGCGGAGCCGGTGACGCCCAGGCCGAGCACGTTGAGCGACGGGGCCGCGTCGCGTTGCGCCGGTGGCATCTGCCAGAAGTTCGAGATCCCGCCGCCGCCGGCTCCTGGTTGCAGTATCCCATTTGCCGGGCTGCCACCGTCGTTCCAGACGCTCTCGGTCGGGCGCGGGCCGACCGCGCTGAGCGTCGTGCCGCCGACCCCCATTACGTACGGTTGGCTGGCTGGATCGTCGACCGCGAGCTGCGTCTGCGGAAAGCTGGCTTGGCCGTCACAGTCCTCCGAGCCGCTGTCACCGGCGGCCGACACGACCGTCTGTCCCTGCACTGCTGCCTGCTCGAACAGGGTGTTCTCGGCGGCGGCGTTTGCGGCTCCGAGCGCCTGCTCGCACTCGCCCCACGAAACGGTCACCACCTGGGCACGATCCTGATCGATGATCGAGGCGAAGGTGTCGTACGGACCGGCCCCCGGGGATCCGGAGTTCGAGTTCTGTCCCTCGTACACGATCAGCTTCGCCGCGGGTGCGAGCCCAATCAACTGCTCGATGTCGAGCGCTGCTTCGCCGCTGCCGCTGCCGCTGCCGGCGCCGCCGTCGACCTTCACGTAGCTGATCTGGGTGTGGATGCCGTAGCAAGACTGGTACGCGGCGAGATCGCTTGAAGCCACCGGTTCCAGCTCGTACACGGCGATCGTCGTACCCGCGCCGAGATCGCCGGCGCCGTACAGCCCCGAATATCCATACGCGGATGCGATCTGGTCGGCCGTGTGGGCGCCGGCGGCGCCCGCTGCCGACTGGGCCGCAGAGCACGGCTGCGGTCCACCGGTCACGACGTGGTGCTCGGCGCGCGGCTCGCGGCGCTGGGAGTGAGCCGGAGCACGAACGAGCAACGGCTGCGGGGACGCGATCGCGTCAAGCCCGATCACCGCCTGGACGTCCGCGGCCGCGCCCGCGCCGAATGCCGGGGCCGCGCTGGCAGCGACGGCGGTATGGCCATCGCGCAGCGCGACCCTCCGCAGCGAGACCGAGAAGCCGCGGTCGAGCTGGGCGGCGGTCGCGGTGACCGAGATTGAAAGCCCGCCGGCGCTCAGTGGCCCGGGCCGCAGCCCGCGTGAGGCGAGCTCGCGTCCAACCGCACGAACCTCTGCCGCGCTGGCGCCGAAGCGGCGCGCGAACTGCTGTGGCGACAGGTACTCGCGGTAGACGCCTGAGCCGGGGGTCGAGACGGCTTCTGCGTACGCGCTCAGCGCGGCCTGGTTGCGAGGCTTGAGCGCGACGGTCACGTGTAGGACCTTGTCTTGTGCCAGCTGGCCGATCACGGTCGCCTTGGCCAGATCGGCGGGTTGTCGTCCGACCCGCGTCGTCGCGGCCTGGGCGCCGCTGACGCTGATCAGCGCGACAACGGGTGCCAGGATGCACGCGAGCCACGCCCCTGATCGCGTTCCGAAGAACATCGCGCTGCGCAGGCTAGTGCACGTCGCGCTCGCGCGAGCTGGTGGTTGGCCCGCCCGCCAACGGGCGCTGCGCACGCGCACCCTGGCGAGGGATCTCCTACATCCCCTCGATGCACTCTTAGGCGGGCGAGAGTTGGTTGACTGCGATACGTGACGACCCCGCGACGCCTGCTGTTTGGCGAAGTCGCCGAGCTGTATGACGAGAGCCGCCCGGCGTACCCGTCGGCGCTGATCGACGATCTGATCGCCGGTCTGGCGGCGGGCGCACGCGTGCTCGAGGTCGGGGCCGGGACCGGCAAGGCGACGACGATGGTTGCGGCGCGCGGCGTGCCCGTGTTGGCGATCGAGCCCAGCGCGGGGATGGCGGAGGTCCTGCGGCGCAACTGCGCGCGCTTGCACGACGTCGAGATCGTGCAATCGGACTTCGAGCACTGGCAGCCGGCCGGGGAGGCCTTTCCACTGCTCTACTGCGCGCAGGCCTGGCACTGGATCGATCCCGCGGTCCGCTACCAGCACGCCGCGTCGGCGCTATCCGAAGGCGGGCGGCTGGCCGTCTTCTGGAACCGCCCCGCGTGGGGTAGAACGCAGCTGCGCGCCGAGCTGGCGCGCGTCTATCAGCGGGTCGTGCCAGATCTGGTCCCGACCGGACCACTACACCCGGCCAACATGAATCCCGACGGGGATGAGGATTGGATCGCCGAGATCCGGCAGGCCGGGAGCTTCGACTGCCCCGAGCAGCGCGCGTACCGGCTTCAGCCAGGTCTACTCATCAGACGAGTACGTCCGGTTGCTGGCGACGCTCTCGGAGATCCGGCTGTTGAGCGCGCCGCAGCGAGAGGAGCTGCTTGCCGGGGTGCACGAGGCGATCGAAGTAGACGGCGGCACGCTGGAGATGCCGATGCTGACGCGCCTGTGTCTGGCGCACAGGAGCGTCGACTAGCCGCGCCCGAGCGCTCACATCTAGACGGCAGGCGCGTCGACTAACCGCGGCTGAGCGCGTGCTCGTCGACCCGCTGCGCGAGCTGTCCGCGCAGCGCCGGCCACTCGTCGTCGATCACCGAGTAGTACGCCGAGTCCCGCGCGCCCCCCTCGCGGACGACCATGTGCTTGCGCAGAATGCCTTCGAACGTCGTGCCCAGCGCCAGCAGCGCGCCGCGCGAACGCTCGTTGCGCGCATCGGTTTTGAACTCGACCCGTCGGAGGCCCGCCTCCTCGAACGCCTGCCCGAGCAGCATCAGCTTCGTCTCGACATTGATACCGGTCGACCACGCCGGCCGAGCGAGCCAGGTCCAGCCGATCTCGGCCCGCAGATGCTCAAAGCGCAACTCGAGAAACCGCGTCGAGCCGACGACCTTGCCGCTGCGGGCGTCGATGATCGCGTACGGGACCTCGCGCCTGGCCTCCGCGGCGGCCAGTGTGGTCGCGAGCCAGTCGCGTAGCGCGTCGCGCGAGGAGGCCATGTCGACGGGCATCCACGTGAACAGCTCCGCCTCGCTCGCCGCCTCGATCAGGCCCGGCTCGTGTTCGCGTGCCAGTGGCTCGACGATCGCCAGGCGCCCCACGAAGCGTCCGCGCAGATCAGCGGCGGTCGGCGACTGCTGGCTCACGCCGCCGACGATATCCGTCACGCCTCGGCCGCGAGTGCCCGGCGCTCGAGACGCTGACGGCGCTCGGGTGTCAACGCCGCGATCGCGATCACCAGCGCGACCACGACCAGCGCCGCCCCGACGACGAACGCTACCCGGTAACCGCCGGTCAGCGCAGCCCGAAGGTGCTCGCCGCCCGCGCTCAGGTGGGCCGTACGAGACGCGGACACCGTCGCCAGGACCGCGAGCCCGAGCGCGCCGCCGACCTGGACCGTGGTGTTCACGAGCCCCGAGGCAAGACCCGCGTCCTCCGGCGTCGCGCCGGACATCGCGAGCATCATCAGCGCAGGGAACGAGACGCCGATCCCGGTTCCCAACAACAGCAGCGTCGGGAGCACGTCGGCAACGTAGGAGCCGTGTACAGAGACCCGCGACAGCAGCGTCAGGCCGGCCGCGATCAGCGCCAGACCGCTCAGCAGCGGGCGGCGCGGCCCGAAGCGCGTCATCAGACGCTCGGAGTAGCGCAGCGACAGCGTGCCCATAACGACCGTCGTCGGCAGGAAGGCAAGCCCGATCTGCAGCGCATCGAAACCCAGCACCCGCTGCAGATACAGCGAGCCGAGAAAGAACATCGAGAACATGCCGGCGACCACCAGCGCCTGGACGAGGTTGGCGCCCGCCACGACCCGCGACCGGAAGATGCGAAACGGGATCAGCGGGTTGCTCGCCAGCGACTCGCGCACCACGAACGCGACCAGCAGCAGGACGGACCCGGCGCCGAGCAGCAGCGTTTCGGTCGAGCCCCAGCCGTGCGAGGCCGCCGGGCCGACGATCGTGTACACGGCCAGCATGAGCGCGCTCGTGACCAGGACGGCGCCCGCCACGTCCGCGCCGCCCTCGAAGCCCGCGCCGGTGTCGCGCTCGAGCAGTCGCGACGCGAGCCCCGCCGTCACGACGCCGATCGGGACGTTGACGAAAAAGATCCAGTGCCAGTTGATCGCCTGTGTCAGCGCGCCTCCGACCAGCAGACCGATCGTCCCACCGCCGGCGGCCACGAACCCGTACACGCCGATCGCCTTCGCCTGCTCCCGGGGCTCCGGAAACATCGTCACGATCATCCCGAGGATCACCGCGGCGGTCATCGCGCCGCCGACTCCCTGTACGAAGCGGGCGCCGACGAGCACGACCTCGCTGTCGGCCAGACCGCAGACGACCGACGCCGAGGTGAAGATCACCAGGCCGATCAGAAACACGGCCCGGCGCGAGTGCAGATCGCCCAGCCGCCCGGCGAGCAGCATCAGGCCGCCGAACGCGATCAGGTAGGCGTTCATCACCCACGCCAGGCCCGACGGGGCGAAGTGCAGCTGGCGCTGAATCGACGGCAGCGCGACATTGACCACCGTCGTATCGAGCACGATCATCAGCGCGCCCGCACACAGCACGAGCAGCGCGATCCAGCGGGAGTCGGTTGTGTAACGGTGTCTCATCTGAGTGGCCTCCAAGTTGCGCTTACGCAGACAGAGACCGCGCAAGCCGCGCGAACTCATCGCTGTCCGTGGCTACGATGGGCGCCCGTGCAGCGAGATCCGGCATGAGCGTCCCGGAAGCAATCGCGATCTTCGCCGCCGGGATGGCGGCCGGGACGATCAACACGGTCGTCGGTAGCGGCACTCTGATCACGTTCCCGGTGCTGCTGGCGTTCGGCTATCCGCCGGTGGTCGCCAACGTGTCCAACACGGTCGGCCTCGTGCCGGGATCCGTGTCGGGAGCGGTCGGCTACCGGCGCGAGCTCGCCGGGCAGCGACGGCGCGTTCTGCGTCTCGCGTGCGCGTCGGTCAGCGGCGGCGTGATCGGCGCGGTGCTGCTGCTCAGCCTGCCAGCGTCGGCATTCGAGGCGATCGTGCCGGTGTTCATCGCGATCGCGCTCGTGCTGATCGTCTTTCAGCCGCGGATTTCGGCGGCGCTGGCCGATCGCCGTCCACACGCGCGAACCACCGTCGGGCCGCTGGCGACCGCGGGCGTGTTCGCCGGCGGCATCTACGGCGGCTATTTCGGCGCCGCCCAGGGGATCATGGTGCTGGCGATCCTCAGCCTCAGCGTCGACGACGACCTACAGCGGCTGAACGCGGTCAAGGTGATCCTCACCGGGGTCGTCAACCTCGTGTCAGGGATCGTGTTCGTGTTCGCGGCCAACGTCGCGTGGGGGCCCGCGGGCCTGATCGCGGGCGGCTCACTGCTGGGTGGGGTGATCGGCGCGCGGGTCGGGCGTAAGCTGCCGCCGCCGGTGCTGCGCGCCGTGGTCGTCGTGGTTGGGATCGCCGCGATCGTGCACCTGCTTACTTGACCCCGCCAACCCGAGCTGATCGAATCGCTGCCGTACGGAAACCACCTACCGGGGGAGCAGCGAATGTCAGTGATCATGGCGCTTCGGATGGCGATTGACCCCGATCGCTTCGAGGAAGTCATCGCCAAGGACCCAGCGCGGCTGGAGCGGATCTCACAGCGGGCCCGGGACGCCGGCTGCATGTCGCACGCGTTTTACGCCAACGCGGCGGGCGGCGAGCTGCTGGTCGTCGACGAGTGGCCCGACACCGAGTCGTTCATGGGCTTCTTCGAGGGCACGTCGGACGAGATCGTGCCGCTCATGACCGAGGCGGGGATGACCGAGCGTCCGACGCCCGTTTTCTGGCGCCAGCTCGATACGCCAGACAGGTTCTAGCCCGCTAAGGCGTCGGCCGCCGCTGCAGCGGCTCTCTTCCGGGCGGCTGCGGCGGCGCCGGCCGGTCTTGGCGCGCGGGGATTGGAAGCGTCACTGGACTGTCGCTCGAGAGCGTGAACGGATCGCCATGGTGGGTCAGCTCGATCGGCCCACCGCGCGGCATCGAATACGTCGCTTGCTGGTGGTTGACGTCGACCCGCAGCCTCAATCCCCGCCAGACGAGCCGGAACCTCAGCTTGGTCAGGGCACCGGCGAGCCGCGGGCTGAAGCTGAGCTGGCCACCGTGATCTCGCATCCCGCCGAAGCCGGCGACGGCCGCGATCCAGGTGCCGGCCACCGATGCGATGTGGATCCCGTCGGATGTGTTGTGCTGGAGGTCGTCGAGGTCGATCAGCGCGGCTTCGGCGAGGTAGTCGTAGGCGAGATCGAGGTGACCTACCTCGGCCGCAATCACGGCTTGCGTACCGGCCGATAGTGAAGAGTCCCGCACCGTCAGCGGCTCGTAGTAGTCAAACGCGCGCGCCTTCTGCGCGTCGGTGAACGAGTCTCCGCACACGTACAAAGCGAGCACGAGATCGGCCTGTTTGACGACCTGCTTGCGGTACAGGTCGAAGTAGGGGAAGTGCAGCAGCAGCGGATACTGGTCCGCCGCAGTGCCGGCGAAGTCCCAGAGCTGGTGGGAGGTGAAACCCTCGGACTGGGAGTGGACGCCCTGCATTTCGTCGTACGGGAGCACGACCGCAGCGGCGGCGTCGCGCCAGCTGGCGATCTCCTCCTCGTCGACCCCTAGCTGCTTGGCGTGGCGGGGATGACGGTTCGCGGCATCAGCGGCCGCGCGCATGTTCCGCTGCGCCATCAGGTTGGTGTAGACGTTGTTGTCCGCGATCGCGCTGTACTCGTCGGGGCCGGTGACGCCGTCGATCCGGAAGTGACCGGACTGATCGTGGTGACCCAGCGAGCGCCACAGCCGCGCCGTCTCGACCAGCAGCTCGAGGCCGGTGCCGCGCTCGAACTCCTCGTCTCCGGTCGCCGCCACGTAGCGCCGGACCGCCTCGGCGACGGCGGAGTTGATGTGAAACGCCGCCGTGCCCGCGGGCCAGTAGCTCGAGCATTCTTGCCCGCCGATCGTGCGCCACGGAAACGACGCGCCCCGAAGGCCGAGCGTTCGCGCACGCTCGCGGGCGAGGTCGAGCGTCTTGCCCCGCCAGCGCAGCGCATCCGCGGCCGCGCGCGGCGCGGTGTAGGTGAGCACCGGAAGCACGAACATCTCGGTGTCCCAGAACGTGTGCCCGTCGTATCCGGGACCGGTCAGTCCCTTTGCGGCGATCGCGCGCTGCTCGCCCCGCGCGCCGGCCTGCAGCGTGTGAAACAGTCCGAACCGGAGCGCCTGCTGAAGCTCGGCGTCGCCCTCCAGTTCGACGTCGCCGCGTTCCCAGAAGCGATCCAGGTATCGGCGTTGCTGGGAGAGCAGGCCCTTCCAGCCCGCGTGCTTGGCGCCGGACGCGGCGGCGGCAACCTGGTCGCGAAGCGCCGCCACCGAGCGCTCGGCCGACCAGCCATACGTGAGGAGCTTCACGACCCGAAGCGGCTTGCCCGGCTCCAGATCGGCGGTCACGTCGAAGCGCGCGACATCCGGGAACGCCTCGTTCGCCGTCTCCGTCCCGTCCGGCCCCTCCACCAGATGATCGACCGCGACCGCGACCCTCAGACCCGAGGCCTTGGTCCGGTGCACGAGGACCTCGCGGTTTTCGGAGACCCCAAAGGTCTCGGACTCCAACGGCGCCGCCAGCGCGGCCGCCGCGCGCGGGTCGGCACTGGCGCTCGGCGCCGACTCGTTGGCCATCAGCACCGACAGCACGACGACCGGAAAGCCGTCGTCGACGGCCTCGACGATGTACTCGATCGCCGCCACAGCCCGGTGGTTGAATGACACCATGCGGGTCGAGGACACCTTGACGCGCCGCCCCGTGGGGGAGACCCACTCGACGGCGCGGCGCAGGACGCCGTCGCGGAAGTCGAGCACCCGCTCGTGGCTGATCAGCGTGCCGTAGCGGAGGTCGAACGGCTCGTCCTCGACGAGCAGCCTGATGATCTTGCCGTTGGTGACGTTGACGACCGTCTGGCCGGCCTCGGGATAGCCGAAACCGGCCTCGGCATAGGGGAGCGGGCGAACTTCGTAAAAGCCTCCCAGGTATGTGCCGGGCGTCCCATATGGCTCGCCTTCGTCGAGGTTGCCGCGCAGCCCGATGTGACCGTTGGAGAGCGCGAACACGGACTCGGTCGCCGCGAGCCGGTCGAAGTCAAGCTCGGTCTCGCGGATCGCCCACGGCTCGACCGGGAAGGCGGGTTGGGCGATCACGATTGGTCGAGCAGTTCGCTGAGATCCTGGACGACGACAGTCGCGCCGTGCTCGCACAGGGCGTCGGCCTGACCGGCGCGGTCGACACCCACCACGAACCCGAAGTGCCCGTCGCGCCCGGCCTGCACGCCCGCGAGTGCGTCCTCGTAGACGGCGGCCTGCGCCGGTGCGATCCCGAGCGCGCGGGCACCGGCGAGAAACGTGTCCGGCGCGGGCTTGCCCTTCAGGTGCTGCTGCTCGGCGATCACGCCGTCGATCCGCGCTTCGAACAGATCCTCGATCCCGGCCGCCACCAACACGTCTGCAGTGTTGGCGCTCGACGAGACGACCGCGCGGCGCAGCCCGGCGTCACGCGCGGCCTCGACATAACGGACTGACCCCTCGTAGGGCTCGACACCTTGCTCCTTGATCATCTTCAGCACCAGGTCATTCTTGCGATTGGCGATCCCGTAAATCGTGTCTTTCGATGGCGGGTCATCGGGGCCTCCGTCGGGTAGCTCGATCCCCCGAGAAGCCAGGAACGACCGGACGCCGTCGTAGCGCGGCTTGCCGTCGACGTACTCGTCGTAGTCGCGCACCGGGTCGAATTCGACGAACGGCTCCCCGGTCTGGAGAGCCCGTTCGCGCAGGAATTCATCGAACGTCTGCTTCCAGGCCGCGTCGTGGACCTTGACCGTCTGCGTGAGCACGCCGTCGAGGTCGAACAGACATGCCGTGATGCCGTCGGGTAAGCCGAGCACGCGCTAAACCTAGCCAAACAGGGTCGCCGGTGACCGTTCGATCCGGTGCCCGAAGACGAACAGCTCGCAGCTCTTCAAGGCTCGCGCCTCGCGGGTCCTGGCCGCATCCGGCGTCCCGTCGCCGACTGCCACCGACGAGGTCGGCTTCGCGCACGGACAGCTCAGTCCACGGATCGTGAGGGTCGCAACCGGTACTGAGCACGACGCGGTCTGCATCGCGTTCGGCCTGCTCGATCGTGCTCAGGTCGCCGGAGCGAAGGTCCGCGACCGTTCCGTACCGGTCCACCGTGGCGGCGAGGCCGTCGGTCACGTCGTCGACGGGTGCACCGGCATTCAAGCCGACGACCGCGATCGTGGTTGGCGGAGTTGCGACCGCGATCGGGGTGCGGCTGGCCGCGAGCTGTGCCCCCATCACCCGGGTCAGCCCGAGCGCAAAGCTCGACGCGTCGAGGATCAGCTGTTCGAACTCCCGGCGGCCAAGCTCGAATAGCCCCGTATCGCGACGCGCGCGCACGGATGCCGATCGCAGTCCCTCGCGCAGCAGCGCCAGTTCGCCGATCGCATCGCCGCGGCGCAGCATGCGGACCACGAGCTCCGGCGGTCCTTCGTCGAGCACCTCGGCGCGGCCGCCGTGGATGATGAACATGCTGTCGGCGGGATCGCCCCGGCGCATGATCCAATCGCCCGCCCGCACGGTTGTCTCGGCTACCTCGCCGGCGAGCCGCTTCAGCAGATCTTCCGGCAGATCGGCGAGCACGGGTACGCCGCGGAGGAACGAGGCTGTCGACCTCAGGCAGCCGCGACGAACGCCGCCCCCAGTAGGCACAGAAGGTGAAAGCTCTGGTCGACCATCAGCGACAGGCTCGGGGCGGGGTTCGGTGCGTGCTTGACGTTCTTCATCCAGCCACGCAGCGCGTGGCCGTCGTCGACCGCGATGTGCGGAAGCGCGATCAGCACCGCGACGAGGACTGCCCGCCCGACGCTGCGGTCGTTGGCGATCCAGATCAGCACCGGTACGAACGCCAGCGTGTACGTGGTCGCGTGCGACAACAGCGCCCGTCGCCCATCGGGGTCGCCTAGCCCTTTGACCTTGGTGATCGCCTGCCACTCGGTCTGGAGCAGGAAGTCTCCGGCGACGTGGCAGGCCACGAACGCCGCGAACACCGCGGCCCAGGTCATGCCGCGGCTGCCGGGGTGAGCAACCGCTCGGTCCGCTCCGCCCACGGGGTGGCGCGCAGCGTGACGAAGATCCCGCGCGCCTCGTGCAGCATCGGCGCCCCCTCCTCTGGGCTGTCACGCTTGTGCATCAGCTCGCCGAGATCGAGCAGGCCGCGGGCAAGCGGGAACGGCGAACCGGCGGCGCGCATGCGCTTGATCGCCTCGACCAGGGTCTGCTCTCCGTGTGGCTCCCCGTTACGCAGCTGCAGAAGCGCCCTCGCGCGCTCGAGCTGTCCTCCGATCCCGATCGGGGCGCGGACATCTGGCGCCGGCGTCAGCGTTTGCACCAGATCGATGCGGTCGTATTCGAACAGCACGTCGACGACGTCTGAGACGTACAGCGCCTTGGTCGAGTTGTTGATCCGAGCCATCTCAGCGACGATCCCGACCACGAGCGGCTTTGCATCTTCGTGCCGACCGAGCGCCCGCAGAGCGATTGCGCGCCCGAGCGTCTCCATCAGTGCGAGTTCGGGCCACTCTGACTGGGCCGCGTGCGGCTCAGTCCATTCGGCGAGTTCGGACAGCTCGCCGCGCGCGGCGTTCACCAATGGGGTGACAGTGAGAGCGACGCGCGAAGCGTCGTCATGCAATGCGTCCTGAAGCGTCCGGCCGACCGCCAGCGCCTCGTCCCATTCGCCACCGAACGCTTGGCGCTGTGTCGTCTGGGCGAGCAGGTCGCGCTCCCATGCGCGGTCGCCGCGTTCGCGCGCGAGCGCCACGCCGAGCGAGAGCAGCCGCGCGGACTCAGCCGGATCGCCGTTGAGCATGGTGAAGTCCGCCAGGTTGTAATAGCCGCGCAGCGTCTGCTCGGTCAGATCGTGCTCGACCGCGACCTCGAGCCCGAGCTTCATCAGCGCGCCCGCCTCGGTCAGGCGGCCGTCGTAGTAGAGAGCGATCGCCTTCGTCAACGATGCCTCGGCGACCACCGAGTGGAGCTCGCGCGGGTCGGCGATGCTCAGTGCCAATTCGGCCTGCTCGCGGGCGCGATGGAAGTCATCCGTCAGGAATGCAAGCTGGGCGCGTCTGGCCGCGAGGTTGGCGAGCGCCGGTGGGTCGTTGAGCGTACGCTGCGCCTGTTCGAGCAGCTCACGTGCCTGCTCGAGGCGGTTCTCGCTGATCAGCACAGCCGCGAGCTTCGTGCGCGTGTGCGCCGCCTCCTCGTCGCGTGCGGCCGCATCGAGCGCGGTGATCGCCTCCGTGAGCAGTTTCCGCGCGCCCTCCCGGTCGGCGGTACGGGCGGCAGCTGAGCCTGCCTCGGCGAGCAATCCTGCGCGCTCGGGTTCGTCGCGAGCGAGCTCGCGGCGCGCTCGAAATATGCCGCGCCTCGGCTCCGAGCGCGAGCGAGACCGCGCGATTGCCCGCCTATCCGAGCGTCTCGCGCGCAGGCCACGGATCTCGACCCGCGTCGGGCGCCTCGGGCTCTGCCTCGACCGCATCCAGATAGTGGCTGGCGAGCACCTCCGCGATATCGCTCGCCTCCTCGCCCCACGTCTTCTTAGGTGCTCTGCGGCCGCCAGGTGCCTCGCCTTGCGGTCGCGCCTCGAAAGCGTGCTCAGGGCGACTGTCCGAAGCAGGCCCTGCAGGAATGAGTACTGGCCCAGCTCCGCCGAGCGGGCATCGTCGGTGTAGCCGAGCAGCTGCTTTGCGACCAGCCCGTCGAGCATCTGCTTGACGTCTGCTTCGTGCCGCCCGCAGACGGCGGCCAGCGCCGCCGGTGTGAACGACTGCCCGATCACGGCGGCGTCCTGCAAGCAGCGCCCGCTCGGATGGGTCGAGGTTGTCCAGCCGCGCGGCGACGAGCGCCTGCAGCGTCTCGGGGACCTCGAGGTCGGCGACCTCGCCGGTCAGCACGTAGCGGTTGCCCTCCTGCGTCAGCAGCTCCCGGTCGAGCAGCATCCGCACAGTTTCGACCGCGTACAGGGGCACGCCCTTCGGCGCGGTCGAGGATCTGTTGCGCGAGTCGCGTCCGCAGCCCGGGGACCAAGCCGCCGAGCAAACCGGTCATCGCGTCACGCTCCAGGGGCTCCAGCGCGACGCTCGCGCTCCACTCTGGCCGCGCCGTCGCAGCTCGGGCCGACCGAGCGCGAGGATGAAGATCGGGTGCTCCGCCGACCACTCGAGCAGATAGTCGATGAAATCCAGCAGTCCCGAGTCGGCCCATTGGAGATCCTCGAACGCCATCATGACCGGCTCGTCGGTGGCCATCCGCTCGAAGAACAAGCGCCAGCCGGAGAACAGGTCGGCCCGCTCGGTTGCGGTCCGCTGCTCGAGCCCGAGCAGGTGAGCGAGCCGCGGCTCGACCAGCCGCCGCTCCCGTTCGTCGGGGACGTATTCCTCGACTGCGGCGCGCAGCTTCTCGCGCGCGGCCGCGGGATCCTCCTCCTCGACGATGCCGGCACGCGAGCGGACCATCTCGGCCAGCGCCCAGTAGGCCACGCCTTCGCCGTACGCCAGGCAACGCCCCTGGTGCCAGCGGATGATCTTCTGGACGCCGTCCGCGTACTTGAAGAACTCCCACAGCAGCCGCGACTTGCCAAAGCCGGCGTCGCCGATCACGGTCACGAGCCGCGCACGGCGTTGCGACGCGCTCTCCTCGACCACGATTCGATCACGCCGGTCAGCTCTCGCTCGCGGCCGACGAATGGCGCCTCGAGTCCTGCGCTGCGGCGCGCGCCGCCGGCGCCGGCGACGACACGGAGCGCCGTCCACGCGCGCACCGGCTGCTCGCGTCCCTTGACCTGGTGCTCGCCGGCGTCCTCGTAGGCGATCGATGCCTCGCTTGCCCGGCGCGTGACGTCGTCGACCAGCACGGTCCCCGGTGCAGCGATCGATTGCAGTCGCGACGCCGTGTTGACCGTGTCGCCCAGCACCATCCCCTCGCCTTCGGCGCCCAGTTCGACCGCTGCGTTCCCGGTCAGCACGCCGGCCCGGACCTGGAGTTCCGCCATTCCGGCCTCCTCGCCGAGCAGCGCGACGGCGCTGGTCAGCGCGAGCGCGGCGCGGACCGCGCGCTCGGCGTCATCCTCGCGCGCGACCGGCGTGCCCCAGACCGCCATCACGGCGTCGCCGATGAATTTCTCGACGGTGCCGCCGTAGCGCTCGATCAGCGAGCGGCAGCGGTCGAAGTAGCGGCTGAGCAGATCGCGAACCTCTTCCGGATCCCGGTGTTCGCTGAGCGTCGTGAAGCCGACCAGGTCGGCGAACAGGACTGACACCAGGCGCCGCTCGGAGACCGCCGCCGCGACGACCACGTTCGTCGGCGCCGGGGCGCCCGTGAGCGAGGCGCCGCACTGCATGCAGAATCTCGCGCCGAGGATGATCGCCTCGCCGCAGCTCGGACAGGACTGGATCGTCGAAACCCCGCAATTGATGCAGAACCTCCCGGCGGCGGGGGTCATCTCGCCGCAAGCGGTGCAGCGCATCTCGGCCGTGGCGCTCACGCGACCGCCTCAAATTCCTTGTCGACCTGCTCGAGCCAGCGGCTCGCGCCCAGGTGCTCGTAGATCGCCCGCGCCTCGCTGAGCGCGCCGCGATCGTCGCGCCGACGCGCGCGCTCCAGCAGCGCGCGAGCGAGTTGCGGTCTGGCGCCGACCTTGCGCAGCAGCGTCTCGGCTTCAACTTCGGCTTGCAGCGCGTCCTCCTCGTCGCCGCGTCGGTGGGCGAGCGCGGCGGCCAGCCGCGCTGCGCCGGCCCGGCGCAGGGGGGTGGTCCGCGCCGGCTTGAGCGCATTCAGGTAGATCCGGCGCTCCTCCATCAGCTGATCGTCGCCGTCAGCGATCCCCGCGTCGATGCTGAGCTCGAACAGCTTGTCGACGTACTCGGCGGCGAGCGTCGGCAGGACGACCAACTCGTCGGCGATCGCTTGCACAGCCGCGCTGTCTCCTCGTTCGAGCGCCGCCTGGGCGATCGCGATCCCGGCACACGCCCGGTGATCGTGGACCTCTGCGTCGCGACGTTCCTCTGCCATCGCCAGGCACCGCGTGAGCATTTCATCGTCGCCGCGGGCGACCGCGAGCTCGGACAGAAACGCGGCGCCGGACATCGCGTCGATGTCGAGCTCGCCCTGGAGAAGTGCATTGCTCAAGGCCGCCGCCTCGGTCCACCGCCCGAGCACCACCAGCGGAGCGATCTGCTGCCCGAGCAGCGCGCGTTCCCACTGTCGGTCGCCTCGTTCGCGCGCCAGCTGCAGCCCGGCCGTGACCTCATCGACTGCGTCCACCAGCCGTCCCTGCTCGATTGAAATCGCCGCGATGTTGAACCGGGCCCGCAGCGCGGTATTGGGAAGGTCGTGGCGCTCGGCCAGCGACAGCGCGTGGCGTAGCACACCGTAACCCTCTTCGTTGCGGTGTGTCACGACCAGGTAGACCGCGCGGGTGATCAGCACCGAGGCCAGCGGCGCCCACGCCTGCTCGTCCTCCAACACGCTCAGCGCCTCCTCGATCAAGGGTCCGGCGTCTTGGATCTCGCCCAGGAAGACCTGGGTGACGCCGAGCTCGGCCAGGGCTTCGGCGCGAGTAACCGGATCGGTCCCGGCCGCTTCGCGTGGGCGGAAGCGAGCAAGTAACTCCCGGACCTCGTCGGCGCGTCCCTGAT
Source organism: uncultured Solirubrobacterales bacterium (assembly GCA_963768015.1). Lineage (GTDB taxonomy): Bacteria > Actinomycetota > Thermoleophilia > Solirubrobacterales > Solirubrobacteraceae > Palsa-465. Next base: position 49,218 of record CAVYGK010000001.1, on the reverse strand, counting down.
GCCGGAGCATATTCGCAAGGGCAACCGCGCCCGGGCCGCCGAGCGAGGTGCCGCTGCGCTCGTGCAGCGCGATCGCCTCACGCAGCCGCTCCTCGGCGGCCTGCTGGTCGCCGCTTGCCCGCAGCGCCCGCCCGGCCTGCTCCAAGAGCCCAGCCCGCTGCAGGTCGCTGTCGGCGAGCTCGGCCGCGTGCTGGAGGTAGCGCTGCGCCTCGGGCCCGAGCGCCAGCGAGGCCGCCGCTCGGCCGGCGGCCGCCAGCGTTTCACACGCCTTGGCGCGTAGGTCAGCGGTGTCCTCGGCCTCCGGCTCGGCACGGATTGCCTCCAGATAGTGGGACGCGAGTACCTCGGCGATGTCCCGGGCCTCCCCCGGCCAGCTGTCGCGCAAGTGCTCGGCGGCCGCAAGATGGCGCGCCTTGCGCGCGCGGCGCGAGAGCGTTCCATATGCGACCGTCCGCAGCAGGGCCTGGAGGAACACGTACTGGCCGCGCTCGGGGGAGCGCTGGTCGTCGTCGCGGGCCAGAACCTGCTTCGCGACCAGACGGTCGAGGGTGCCCGCGACCTCGGCCTCCGGGCGCTCGCTGAGAGCGGCGGCGGCCGCGGCCGTGAACGACTGGCCGAGCACTGACATGTCTTGGACGAGCGACCGTTCGGCGTGGTCGAGGTTGTCCAGTCGGGATGCGACCAGCGCCTGGAGGGTCTCGGGCACCTCGAGGTCCGTCACGTCGCCGGTCACGACGTAGCGTGCTCCCTCCTGGATCAGTAGGCCGCGGTCCTGGAGCATCCGGATCGTCTCGACGGCGTACAGCGGGATGCCCTCCGCGCGCTGGCCGATCTCGCTGCGCAGGTCATCGGGAAGTCCGGGAGCGAGCCCTTCGAGGATCAGCTCGACGCCGCTTGCGGGCAGCGGTGCAAGTACGAGCGGGTCCCAGCCCGGGCGGCGATCGCGCAGTTCGGTCCGGCCGAGCGCCAGGACGAAGATCGGATAGTCGGCCGACCACTCGAGCACGTAGTCGATGAAGTCCAGCAGTCCGCTGTCAGCCCACTGCAGGTCCTCGAACGCAAGCACCACCGGCTCGGTCTCGGCGATCCGCTCAAAGAACAGCCGCCAGCCGCTGAACAGGTCGGCGCGGTCAGCGTCGGGACGCTCCTCGAGGCGCAGCAGATGAGCCAGGCGGGGCTCGACGAGGCGGCGTTCGCGCTCATCTGAGACGAACTCCTCGACCGACGCTCGCAGCTTCTCGCGCGCCGTGGTCGGGTCCTCCTCCTCGAGGATTCCCGCACGCGCCCGGATCATCTCGGCCAGCGCCCAATACGCGACACCCTCGCCGTAGGACAGGCAGCGCCCCTGATGCCAGCGGACGAACTCCTTGACGCCGTCCATGTACTTGTAGAACTCCCACAGCAGCCGCGACTTGCCGCTGCCCGCCTCGCCGACGACGGCGACCAGCCGCGCGCGCCGATGCTCCGAGCTGGTATCGAAAGCATCGATGATCGTTTGCAGCTCGCGCTCGCGGCCGACGAAGGGCGCTTCCAGACCGACCGAGCGTCGCGCCCCGCCGGCGCCCGCCACGACTCGCAACGCGGTCCAGGCCCTCACCGGCTGCTCGCGGCCCTTGACCTGATGCTCGCCGGCATCCTCGTATGCGATTGCCGCCTCCGACGCGCGTCGGGTGACGTCGTCGACCAACACCGTTCCGGCGGCTGCGATCGATTGCAGCCGTGACGCGGTGTTGACCGTGTCGCCCAGCACCATCCCCTCGCCCTCGGCCCCCAGCTCGACCGCCGCGTTACCGGTCAGCACGCCCGCGCGCGCCCGAAGCTCGGGCATTGCAACTTCCTCACCGAGCAAGCGTCACCGCGCTGGTCAGGGCCAGCGCCGCGCGGACCGCGCGTTCGGCGTCGTCTTCGCGCGCGACCGGCGTACCCCACACCGCCATGACGGCATCGCCGATGAACTTCTCGACCGTGCCGCCGTAGCGCTCGATCAAAGACCGGCAGCGGTCGAAGTAGCGGCTCAGTAGATCACGGACCTCCTCGGGGTCGCGGTGCTCTGAAAGCGTCGTGAAGCCGACCAGGTCGACGAACAGCACTGACACCAGACGGCGCTCGGAAACGACAGGCGCTGCGGCGGGCGATGCGGCCGCCACGGTTGTCATCAAGCCGCCGAGCGGGGTCCCGCACTCGGCGCAGAACTTCGCGCCCGCCAGCGCCGGCTCGCCGCAGCTCGGGCACGACAGCGTCACCGGCGAGCCACAGTGAATGCAGAACTTCTTGCCGGCCGGCGTCTGCTGGCCGCAGGAGCCGCAGCCGATCGTCGCGGTCGCGCTCACGCGACCGCTCCCGCGCTCTGTACGGCGCGAACACGTCGTAGCCAAGGCATGGCCCCCAAGCGCTGAAAGTTATCGTGCGCTTGCGTCAGCAGCGCCTCCAACTCGGGCTCGCTTGGACCGGCCTCAACGTGCTCCAGCGCGACGACCGCGACGTTGAACGGGTCCTCGTGCTCGGCGAACGCCGAACGTGCCCGGCGGAACATGCCCTCGGCGGCGTCTGCACCGGCCCGGCGGGCGGAGATCCGTGCCGCGAAACGGTCGGTGTGCATGCCGAGGTACGGCACGTCGGCGCGCGCAACGACCAAGCGCAACTCGCTCACCAGCGCGGCGGCCTCGTCGAGTCGGCCGAGCGCGAGCATCCCCTCGAGCACCTGCACGCGGAGCTCCTGGACCCAACGGTCGAGAACCGGCCGCGTCTCGCTCGCGATCGCCGACTGCGCGAGCTCGAGCGCGCGCTCGGGATCGCCGCGGAGCCGCATCGAGGCTGCGCCGAGGGCGGCTCTCATCGCCGCGTATTCAGCATGTTCGATCGGCTCTGAGTCGACGCGCTCGAGGTCGGCGGCGGCCTGTTCGAGCTCGCCGCGTGCCATCAGCACGAGGCAGCGGCCGGCGGCCGCCTCGACGGCCGAGTAGCGATCGCCGACGTCGTCGGCCGTCATCTCTTGCGCGACCGCGAGCGCCTCGTCCCAGCGCCCGAGCCCGAACAGGACCAGCGGTTTGACCCCCTGGACCAGCCACGCGTCAGCCTGGGAGCCGAGCCGCAGCGCGATCGCGGCCGCCTCGTCGATGTGGGTCAGCGCCTCGGCGTTCTGATACCGGTTGATCAGCATCGCGGCGAGGTTGTTGTGCGCCCTGATCTCCCGGCCAGGGATGTCATGCTCTTGAGCCAGCAGCAACGAGTGCAGGAGCAGCGCGCGGGCCTCTTCGATGCGACCTTCCGTGTAACGAATCAGGTACTTCAGATTCAGCCCCATGCTGATCATCTCGGGCAGCCGTAACTCCTCGGCTAGCGCAAGCGCCTGATCGACGTACGGCCACGCCGCCGCGTGGTCGCCAGCCTCGCACATGTGCGAGGCCAGCATCAGCCCGATCTCGGCCAGGTCGGCGTCGGGGTCGCCGGACTCGAGCACCACCGCATACGCGCTCTGCATCCGCTCGAGCTCTGCGCTGTAGCGACCCGAGACATTGGTCAGAAAACGCCCCAGCCGGGCCGAGCAGACCGCCGCTCGCCTCGGCTCGCCCGCCCGCTCGAGCAGCGCGATCGCCTGCTCGCCGTAGTCGGTCGCGTGCGGCGCATCGCCGTCGCGGATCGCGGCCTGCATGGCGCGATCGAGCAGCCGCGCCCGCTGATCGTGATCGTCGGTCAGCGCGGCGGCCTGAGCGAACAGTCCGCTCGCCCGGCCCGCCGCCGCCAGGCCGGCGGCACGCTCGCCCGCGATGATCAGCGTCTCACGCGCCTGGTCTGCGATCGCGGCGGCGTCGGGGGCGTCGGGCTCGGCTCTGACGGCGTCGAGCAGGTGCGCGGCGCGCACATCGGCGACCTCGGTCGCCTCGGCGCCCCACGTCAGCTGCAGGTGCTCGGCGGCACGCAGGTGACGCTGCTTGCGGTCACGCCTGGCGAGCGTCTCGTAGGCCACGCGGCGCACCAGCGCTTGCACGAATCCGTACTGATCTCGCTCCGGGGACGGCCGGTCGTTACCGAGCGCGATCAAGTGCCGCTCGGTCAGGCCGGCGAGCCCCGACCTGACCTCGCTCACCGGGAGGTCTGACACGGTCACGAGCCCGGACTCGGTGAACCGCAGGCCGAGCACGGCCGCGTCGCGCAACAGCCTTCGCTCGCGCGCCGGCAGGCCGTCGATCCGCGCCGCGATCAGCGCCTGGAGCGTTTCCGGTACCTCGAGCTCGTCGACAGGTGCGACGAGCTCATAGCGCTCGTCACGCTGCTCGAGCGCGCCGCGGTCGACGAGCATTCGCACGATCTCGGTCGCGTACAGCGGGATTCCCTCCGCCGGCCCCGAGATCGCCGCTCGCAGCTGCGCCGGCGCTCCGGGGATCAACGCCGTCAGCAGGCGGTCCATGTCGGGTCCGCGGAGCGGCTCGAGATCGATCGCAACGGCATCGTCGATCGCCCCCTCGTGACGCTCGAACAGCTCAGGTCGGGCGAGGACGAGCGTCAGGATCGGCCGCTCGGCCGACCATTCGCGCAGGTAGGCGATGAACTCCAGCAGCGATGAGTCGGCCCACTGCATGTCCTCGAACACCAACACGACGGGCGCGTGGTCCGATAACCGCTCGATGAACAACCTCCAGCCGGAGAACAGGTCGGCCTGGTCGGCGGCCGCTCGCCTGCCCAGACCCAGTAGCGCCGCGAGGCGTGGCTCGACCAGCCGGCGCTCGGAGTCGTCTGCGACGTAGCGCTCGACTGTCTCGTGCAGCTTTGCGGCGGTACTCGCCGCGTCCTCCTCCTCGCCGATCCCGGCGCGCATCCGAACCATCTCGGCCAGCGCCCAGAACGCGACCCCGTCGCCGTACGACAGCGATCGACCTCGATGCCAGAGCACCTCGACGCTGACTCCGTCGGCGTGCTTCTCGAGCTCCCACGCCAGCCGGCTCTTGCCGATCCCCGCCTGGCCGACGACGGTCACCAGCCGCGCGCCGTCGCCGGTGACCATCGCCTCGAAGCTCTCGATCAGGTCCTGGCGGGCTCGATCGCGGCCGATCAGCGGCGCCTCGGGCGCCGCCCGTCGCCGCGCGCCGCCAACCCTCGCCACGACTCGCAGCGCGGTCCATGCCTCGATCGGCTGCTCGCGTCCTTTGACCGCGTGCTCGCCCGCGTCTTCGTAGGTGATCGAAGCTTCGGTTGCACGCCGCGTGACCGCGTCGACGAGCACAGTCCCGGGCGCCGCGATCGACTGCAGCCGGGACGCGGTGTTGACGGTGTCGCCGAGCACCATCCCTTCGCCTTCGGCGCCCACCTCGACCGCCGCCGGCCCGGTCAGCACTCCGGCGCGAACTCGGAGCCCAGGCACGCCGACCTCGTCGCCGAGCGCGGTGACCGCGGCGACCAGGTCCAGCGCGGCGCGGACCGCCCGCTCGGGGTCGTCCTCGCGCGCGACCGGCGTGCCCCAGACGGCCATCACCGCGTCGCCGATGAATTTCTCGACCGTGCCGCCGTAGCGCTCGGATCACCGTGCGGCAGCGGTCGAAGTAGCTGCTCAGCAGCTGGCGGACGTCCTCGGGATCGCGGTGCTCGGAGAGCGTCGTGAAGCCGACCAGGTCCGCGAACAGAACAGACACCAGTCGTCGCTCCGAAACCGACGACCCGGCCGCCGGCTGGCTGCCCTGCTGGCCGCTTCGAGCTCGGTCCCGCACGCCGGGCAAAAACGATTTTGAGGGTCGTTCTCAGCGCCACACTGCGGGCACGCGACGACTTGGGCCGCGCCGCAGCTCGCACAGAACCGGTCACCGGCCGCCACCTGAGCCCCGCACGATTGGCAACTGCTCAGTGGGCTCCTCTCAAGCGGTCACCCCGGTTCCAACCTGGCGGGCGCGCTCGAGCCACGGAGCTGCGCGCAGGCGCTCAAAGATGACGATCGCTTCCGCCTTCAACGGGGCGGCGTCGGTGTCGCGTCCGCAGGCGTGCAGCAGCTCGGAGTGCTCGAGCAGCACCTGACCCAACACGAACGGTGCCTCGATCGCTCGCAGCTCTCGTGTAGCTGTCCTTAATCGCTCCTCGGCGTTGGCGGCATCTCACCGCGACGCTGAGCGAGCAGGCCCTCGAACCGCGCCGCGCCAGCGCGCAGCAGGGGCGAGCGCATCGCGGGCGGAATCTCAGCGACGTACTGGATCAGCTTTTCGACGGTCGCCTGGTCATCGACCGCGAGCGCCGCCAACCCGACTTCGACGTAGGCTTCGCGGCGGTCCTCGTTGGCGATCTCGGCGCCCGACATGGCGATCGGCAACGCCTCCTCGAGCGCCTCCTGGTGGCGGCCGAACGCGTTCAGCGCGATCGCACGCGCGACCGCTGGTCCCCACGCGTACTCGAGGTTGCTGCTCGTTCCCGCCCCAATGGCTAGCTCGTAGGTGGCTCGCAGTGATTCGGTCTCGCCACGTCCAGCTTGGATCCGCGCGACGTTCGGCAGATACGCAAGCCGCGGCAGTTCGCTGCCGCCGTGCCGCACCGCCGCCAGCTCGAGTACCTCGTCCCACCGCCCGAGTCCAAGGTTGCAGGCCGCGGCCATCAACGCGAGGATTTCACCCCAACCGCGATCGCCACGGGCCTTGGCCAGCGCGATCCCTGGCCCGGCGATCGCCAGCGCCTCGGCGTAGCGATCATGTTGGAGCGGCGCGTCCGCGAGGTTGTTGTAGGCGCGCAGCGCCTCTCCACCGAGGTCGTGCTCGAGCGCCAGCTTGAGCGTCCGCTCCCGGAACGCCATCGACTCTTCCACCCGACCCGAGCGCTCACGCACCCTGCCGATCGTGTTGAACGCGCGCACGACGGTCGACCAGTCCTGGATCGGCTCCGCGATCGTCAACGCGGCATCGGCGGCGGCGAGCGCCTCGTCGAAATGGGACTCGAACGCAAGGTGATGCGACAGAACGGCGAGGCACACGGCCTGCTCGGCGCTGCCTTCTCCGAGACCCTCCAGCGCGCGCCGGTCGGTCGCGATCGCCTCATCCAGCCGGTCCTCTCGGAACAGGATGTCACCGAGTGCGACCAGTGCTCGCGCTGCCGACAGGAGGTCGTCGAACGACTCGAAGATCTTGACGGCCTCCTCGAGCCGCTCGCGGGCATTCTGGTAGTCGCCGTTGAGCTGCGCCGCACGGCCCGCCTGGTCGAGCAGGCGCGCCCGCATCGCGTCATCCTCGGCAAGCTCGGCGGCACGGTCGAATGCCCGCATCGCCTCGGACCCGAGCGCCAGTGAGAGTGCCCGCTCGCCGGCTTCTGCGAGCGTCTCACAGGCGGCGGCGCGGATCCGCGGCGCGTCCGACGCCTCGGGGTCGGCTGCGGCCGCCTCGAGGAAGTGTGCCGCCAGCACCTCGGCGAGCTCCGGCGCCTCCTCGCCCCACACCTCCTGTAGGTGGCGGGCGGCGGCGAGGTGGCGGTTCTTGCGGTCCTTGCGCGACAGCGTCCCGTACGCGGTCGTCCGCAGCAGGCCGCCGAGGAAGTGGTACTGGCCGCGCTCGGAGGACAGGCGGTCGTCGTTGAAGCCCAGGATCTGCTTGGCGACCAGACCGTCGAGGATCGCCGTCACGCTCTCGACTGAGCGCTCCGACAGCGCCGCGACGCCGGCCGGCGTGAACGACTGCCCGAACACGGAGCCGTCCTGGAGCACCGCGCGCTCGTCGGGCGACAGCCCGTCCAGCCGTGCGGCCGCGAGCGCATGCAGCGTTTCCGGAACGTCGAGCTCGCCGACGTCGCCTGTAACCCGATAACGGCTTCCTTCCTGCTCCAGCAGCCCGCGGTCGAGCAGCATCCGCACCGTCTCGACCGCGTACAGCGGCACCCCTTCGGCGCGCGACAGAACCCGTCGTCGCGAGCTCCTCAGGCAGACCCGGCACCAGCCCGTCGAACAGCTCGCGCATCGCCGCGTCGGGAAGCGGCGCCAGCGAGATCGCGTCCGCTGCCCACGCCGGCCGCGAGTTCAGCAGCTCGCCGCGCCCTAGCGCGAGTACGAACAGCGGCCGGTCGACTGACCACTCGAGCAGGTAGTCGATGAACTCCAGCAGCCCGGAGTCGGCCCACTGCAGATCCTCGAACACCAAAACGACCGGGGCGTCCTCCGACATCCGCTCAAAGAACAGTCGCCAGCCGCTGAACAGATCGGCGCGGTCAGACGCGGTCCGCTGTTCCAGGCCCAGCAGGTGCGCGAGCCGTGGCTCGACGAGACGGCGCTCGCGTTCGTCGGCGACGTATAGCGCCACGGCCTCGGTCAGCTTTGCGCGCGCCGAGTCGGGACCCTCCTCCTCGGCGATCCCGGCCCGGGCGCGAACCATCTCCGCCAGTGCCCAGTAGGCGACCCCGTCGCCGTATGAGAGGCAGCGGCCCTGATGCCAGCGAACGACGCGCTCGACGCCGTCCATGTACTTGAAGAACTCCCACAGAAGCCGGGACTTGCCGGTGCCGGCCTCGCCGACCACCGTCACGAGCCGTGCGCGGCCCTGCTCGGCGCTGTCCTCGAACGAATCCGTCACGCGCGTCAACTCGCGCTCACGGCCGACGAACGGCGCCTCGAGCCCGGCGCTGCGCCCGGCGCCGCCGGCGCCCGCCACGACCCGCAACGCGGTCCACGCCCGGACGGCCTGCTCGCGGCCCTTGACCTGGTGCTCGCCGGCGTCCTCGTAGGCGATCGCGGCCTCTGAGGCGCGACGGGTGACGTCGTCGACCAGCACCGTGCCCGGCGCTGCGATCGATTGCAGCCGTGACGCCGTGTTGACCGTGTCGCCCAGCACCATCCCCTCGCCCTCGGCACCCAGCTCGACCGCGGCATTCCCGGTCAGCACGCCGGCACGGACCCGGAGCTCGGGCATGCCGAGCTCCTCACCCAGCAGCGCCACGGCGCTGGTCAGGGCCAGCGCCGCGCGGACCGCCCGTTCGGCGTCATCCTCGCGCGCGACCGGCGTACCCCAGACGGCCATCACCGCGTCGCCGATGAACTTCTCGACCGTGCCGCCGTAGCGCCCGATCAGGGCCCGGCAGCGATCGAAGTACTGCGACAGGAGGTCACGGACCTCCTCGGGGTCGCGGTGCTCTGACAGCGTCGTGAACCCGACCAGGTCGGCGAACAGCACCGTCACCAGCCGCCGCTCCGACACGACCAGCGGCGACGTTTGCGTCGGCCCGTTGGTCACAGCCGCCGCGAGCGCCGCGAGCGCCGCGCCGCACTCGCCGCAGAAGCGATCGCCGGGCTCGTTGGCGGCCCCGCAGCTGGGGCAGTTGATCGACAGTGGCGCCCCGCACTGCGCGCAGAACCGCCTCCCGGGTCGGTTCTCCGTTCCGCACGCCCCACAGCTCACCACGACGCGCGCATTCTATCCGCGCGCGCGCCATAAACTGGCGCGCGATGGGGAGCGCACGGATTGCGTCATGGCTGGCGGGCTACCGGTCCGTGCTCGCGAAGCGAGACGTCAAGCTGCTGTTCAGCGGTCTGGTGATCTCGGCCACCGGCAGCTGGGCCTACAACGTCGCGCTGCTTGCGTTCATCTTCGACCGCACCCATTCGCTCGGTTGGGTCGGCGCGGCCGGGCTGGTCCGCGTGACGCCGCTGCTGCTGCTCAGCATCTACGGCGGCGTGCTCGCCGAGCGCCACGAGCGGATCAGGCTGATGGTCAGCTCCGATCTGGTGTGCGCCGTGTGGCAGGCGGGGATCGCGGTCGTCGCCGCCACCGACGGCCCAGCCGCGCTGGCGCTCGTGTTCACGGCCTTGACGTCGGCGTCGGCCGTCGCCTACCAACCGGCGACCCAGGCGACGATCCCCTCGCTGGTCGACGAGGATCACCTCGCGGCCGCCAACGCGCTCAGCGGCACGATCGACGAGCTGGTCGTGATCGCCGGACCCGCGGTCGGCGCCGTGCTACTGGTGCTCGGCTCGCCGTCGCTCGTGTTCTCCCTGAACGCGGCGAGCTTTGTGATCTCAGCGGCGATCGTCTCGCGGATCAGCACGCGCAGCCGGCCGGTCGACGTGACGGAGGGCGGCAGCACCGGACCGCTCGCGCAGATGGCGGTCGGCGTGCGGACGATCCTCGGTCTCGCCGCGGCCCGGACGCTGGTCGCCTACAGCGTGCTGGTCAGCTTCGTCTACGGGACCGACACGGTGCTGTTTGTCGGTGTCTCCGAGCACAAGCTCGGGACCGGCTCGCAGGGCTTCGGCTACCTGCTCGCCGGTCTCGGCCTTGGGGGCGTGCTCGCCGCCGGCGCCGTCAACCGGCTCGCTGGCTCGCGGCGCCTGGGCGCGATCATCCTCGCGGGCGCGGTCGGCTACTGCCTGCCGACCGCCCTGCTGATCGTGATCCACTCGCCCGCGCTCGCGTTCGCCGTGCAGGTGTTCCGCGGCGCTTCGACGCTGATCGTCGACGTCCTCGCGGTGACCGCCCTGCAGCGCGCGGTCCCCTCGGATCAGCTCGCGCGTGTGTTTGGCGCCTTCTTTGCGTTCTTCCTCAGCGCGATCGCGCTCGGCACGGTGATCACACCAGCCGTCGTCAGCGCCCTCGGACTCGATGGCGGGTTGTGGGTGATGGCGGCCGCTCCGGCGGCGTTGGCGATCGCCGGCTTCCCCGCATTGCGAGCGATCGACCGCGAGACGGCCAGCCGGGCGCGCGAGCTCGAGCCGAAGGTGGCGCTGCTCGAGCGACTCGAGATCTTCGCTACCGCCAGCCGCCCGATTCTCGAGCGACTCGCGGCCGCGGAATCGGAGGTCAGCTTCGATGCGGGCGCGGTGATCGTCGCCGAGGGCGACCCGGCGGACGCGCTCTACGTGCTCGTCGAGGGCGAGGTCCAGGTCAGCGCGCGCGGCGAGCGTGGCGGCCCGGAGCAGCTGATCAGGGTGATGACCGGACCGACGTACTTCGGCGAGATCGGCGTGCTCGAGGGGATCCCTCGCACGGCGACTGTCACCGCGCTGACACCCTGCCGCTGCGAGCGGATCGATGGCGACACGCTGCTCGACGCACTGACCGCCTCGCCGCCGTCCTCGGCGTTGATGGAGAACGCGAGTGGGCGGCTGGCCGTGACCCATCCGGCGCGCAAGCTCACTTTCGGCATTCCGGCAGAGGAACCGCTTTCCGCGCCGGATCCGGGGGTTCGTTGATCGGGCAGGGCCCGATAGCCCCAAGGACCCTGGGGTAACTCTTCGATTGCCCGCCAGGACCCTGGGGTAACCCAGCGCTTTAGGGGACCGACAAGGCGGTCCGCCCCGCGTCAACGACCGACCAAAGGAGCGTCCGCGTGAGCGACAGGCAGCCACCCCGCACGACGACTGACGCCGGCATCCCGGCCGGCAGCGACGAGCACTCGCTGACCGTCGGCCCCGACGGTCCGATCCTGCTCCAGGACCACTACCTGATCCAGAAGATGGCCCAGTTCAACCGCGAGCGCGTGCCCGAGCGAGTGGTGCACGCGAAGGGGGGAGGGGCGCACGGCTTCTTCGAGGTCACCGAGGACGTGACCCAATATTGCAAGGCGGATTTCCTCAAGCCCGGCAAGCGGACGCCGCTGTTCATCCGCTTCTCGACCGTTGCCGGCGAGCTCGGCAGCGCCGACACCGTCCGCGACCCGCGCGGTTTCGCGATCAAGTTCTATACCGACGAGGGCAACTACGACATGGTCGGCAACAACACGCCGGTCTTCTTCGTCCGCGACCCGTCGAAGTTCCAGGACTTCATCCACTCCCAGAAGCGGCTGCCCGACACGAATCTGCGCAGCAATGACATGCAGTGGGATTTCTGGACCCTGTCGCCCGAGTCCGCGCACCAGGTCACGATCCTGATGAGCGACCGCGGCACGCCGCGCACCTGGCGCAACCAGAACGGCTACAGCAGCCATACGTTCCTGTGGGAGAACGAGGCTGGCGAAAAGTTCTGGGTCCAGTACCACTTCAAGACCGTCCAGGGGATCGAGAACTTCACCGACGACGAAGCCAAGACGATGGTCGCCGAGGAGCCCGATTTCCACATCCGCGACCTGTACGACGCGATCGCCAACGGCGATTTCCCCGAGTGGCGGCTCGAGATGCAGATCATGCCGTTCGCCGACGCGCCGGACTACCGCTTCAACCCGTTCGACCTGACCAAGGTGTGGCCGCACGGTGACTACCCGCCGATCACGATCGGGCGGATGGTGCTCGACCGCAACCCGGACAACTACTTCGCCGAGGTCGAGCAGGCGGCGTTCGAGCCGGCCAACTTGGTCCGCGGCATCGGGCCGAGCCCCGACAAGATGTTGCTGGGGCGGCTGTTCAGCTACCCCGACACGCATCGGCACCGGATCGGCACCAACTACCTGCAGCTGCCGATCAACCAGCCCAAGGCGCCTGTCAACAGCTACAACAAGGACGGCGGGATGCGTTACCGCCACAGTGGCGACCAGCCCGTCTACGCGCCCAACAGCTACGGCGGACCGCAGGCCGATCCCGACTACATGGACACCGTCTGGGGCGTCGAGGGCGCCGAGATGGTCCGTGCGGCTGCAACGCTGCACTCAGAGGACGACGACTTCGGCCAGCCGGGCACGATGGTGCGCGAGGTGATGAGCGACACGGATCGCGACCACCTGGTCGCGAACATCGTCGGTCACGCGACCAACGCCGTCACGCCCGAGGTTCAAACGCGCGTCGTCGAGTACTGGACCAACGTCGACTCCGAGCTCGGTGCCCGGGTCGCCGCGGGCATCCAGGGACACGACGACTCGAACGGCGCCGGCGCCAGCGACGGTCGGCGCGGCCAGTCGCCGGTCGGTTCGAGCGCCTCGACCGGTCTCTGAGACCTGCATGAACGTGGAAAATCCGTGGGGCGCGCGCGGATTTTCCACGTTCGTCGCGTCAGCGCCGCGATTCGTGGAAAATTCAGCGGCGGGGCGCGGATTTTCCAGATTTGTCGTGTCCGCGGGCGCTCGGCGCCGGACCACGTCGCGCCCGCCAGGCCTCAGCGTTCCTCGAGCATCACCTGCAGCGCCCGCAACAGCGTCAGCGCCGCCTCGCGCTGCGTCGCCGGCGCAGCCGCGAGCGCGCGCTCGACGCCCGCCAGCGCGCCCGTCCCCGCCCCGGTCGCCTCGGCCTGACGCGACGCGAGCACGAGCGATAGCACCGTCGCCGCGTGATTGGCGATCCCGGCGAGCACGTTCATGTCGGCCAGGCCCACCCGCTCGCTGATCCCCTGATCGAGGACGCTCAGCACGCCCAGCGAGCGCTCGCCGTGCAGCAGCGGGTACACCGCCAGGCTGGTCGGCACGAAGCCCGTCGATTCCGCGACGTCGCGGGCGAACCGCGGGTCCTGTCTGACGTCAGCGATCGCCAGCGGTTCCTCGGAGGCGAGCGCCCAGCCGGCGACGCCTGTGTTGGCCGCGATTCGCTGTCCGACCAGCGTGCCGGCGCCCTCGCCCGCGACCGCTTCGAACACGAGCTCGCGCGCGGCCTCGTCGTGGCTCATGATCGAGCACGCCCTCGAGGCGAACACTGACCGGGTCATCTCGACCAGCGCCTGGAGCAGCGCCTGACGTTCGCCCTCGGTCGCCAGCCCGTCGGCGCTCAACGAATCGTCTGCACTCATGTCACGCTCCTGACGTTGTTGGACGCGGCGCGCAGCGCCGTCTTGAGTTCGAAGGGCGTCATGCTCGGATGCTTGGAGAGCACCAGCGCCGCGAGCCCGGCCATGTAAGGGGTCGCGAACGAGTTGCCGGTCGCCCGGATCGTCCCACCGTCGAGCCACGCGAGTTCGAGGTCGACGCCTGGGGCGGCGAACTCGACCGGCGGCTCGGGGTTCACGTAGAACTCGAACGGGTCGTTGCCGGCGTGGCTGCCGACCGAGAGCACTGACGAGAACCGCCACGGATATGACTCGACTGGCATGTTGTGCGCCGACGCGACCAGCACGGAGCCGCGGTAATAGGCCCGATCGGCGAGCTCTCGCAGTTCGGCGGCGAACTTGCTCTTGGTCGTCGACAGGCTGAGGTTGATCACCTCGAAGCGCTGCTCGATCGCCCACCGGAGCCCGTGCAGCAGGATCGGTCCCGTCCCGCTCAGCTCGCCGCCGAGCACTCGCACCGAATGGATTTCGCACTCCGGCGCGAGCTTGCGCACGACCGCGGCGCACGCCGTCCCGTGGCCGTAAAGATCCCCTTCGGAGTCCTCGACCACGGTCAGCTCGCCGTCGGCCGTCTCGGCGACCGCGACGGCGCCCTGAACCGGCCCGACCAGTGGGTGGCCGGCCTCGATCCCGCTATCGACGATGCCGACCCGCACGCCGGCGCCCGACGACCCGCCCCAGGCCCAGCCGCGCGGATCGCTGATCGGCCAGTCCGAGCGCTGCTTGTCGGCGCGGACAGCGTCGCGGTCAAGGGACCAGGCCGGGAGCTCCTCGTCCTCGATGCTCTCGGCCATCGCGCGAGATCATATTCTCGCCCCTTGTGTGGGGTTCGTCACTGAGGGAAGATTTCCGGACTGAGCCTCGTCTTTGAGGCATACGCGCCAACGGGGCGAGCGGCAACCAAGTTCAAAGGAGCTCTCAGATGAGCGATAAGGACGAGCAGCGCGAGCAGGAGGAGCAGATCGACGTCGAGGGGCATATGCACGGGCTCGTTGACGAAGAAGGTGGCCAGATGCACGGGATGCACGGCCGCACCGAGGACGACGACGACACGCCGGACGTCGAGGGCCACAAGCGCAGCATGAGCCCTGCGCGCAAGAAGAGCATGAAGAAGAGCACCGATAGGTTCTAGAGCTCTGCTGGATCACACGCGAAGGCGACGGCCCTCGCCCGGCTGTCGCCTCCGTCATGTGCGCTCGTGACCACAAGCGCGACCGGCATCGCGTGGAACCTAGCTCCACTCATGCCGGGTGGGGCCGATGCTGCAGCGGCGGAGGGACAGGGGGCGCTGTCCCTCGCCGCGGCATTCTCTAGGACTCATCGCTCTCGCATCAGCGGCTACGACGCCCCGCAGCTCCGCGCCGCGCTTGACGAACTTGAGCGCGTCAACGAGACGATCACCGCTGTGCTCTCGTTTGCCACGCTGCGGTTTGAGGCCGACACCGAGCCACCCGAGCACGGCGCCCTGATGGCCGAGCTCGAGGAGGTTGCAGCGCAGGTCGAGACGCTGACGACGTTCTTCGATCTCGAGTGGATCGCGATCGATGACGCGCGCGCCGATCAGCTGCTCGAAGCTCCGGAGCTCGCCCGCTACGAGCATCCGCTGCGGCTGCTGAGGCTGACAAAGCCGCATCGGCTGACCGAGCCCGAGGAGCGGATGCTGACCGAGAAGTCGGTCACCGGCGTCGACGCCTGGGGCCGATTGCTCGACGAGCAGCTGTCCGGGATCGAGGTCGGGCTCGACGGTGACCAGCTCGATCTCGAGCGGGCGCTCGCGCGGCTATCCAGCGGCGATCGCGACCAGCGCCGGAGTGCCGCGGAGGCTGTCGGCTCGGCGCTGACGGTCGCGATCCGCACGCGCGCTCAGATCTTCAACGTGCTGCTCGCCGATCACGCGCTCGACGACCGCCTGCGCCATTACCCGCACTGGCTCGCCGAGCTCAACATGGACAACGAGGCCTCCGACGAGTCGGTCCGCGCGTTGGTGGCGGCCGTGGTCTCGCGCTATGACATTCCACAGCGCTGGTCTCGGATCAAGGCACGCGCGCTCGGGCTCGAGCGGCTGCGCGACTACGACCGTCTGGCGCCGGTCGGCCGGATGCCGGATGAGTTCGAGTGGGCGCAAGCGGCGGAGCTGGTGATCAGCGTCTACTCGGGCTTTTCGCCTGAGCTCGGCCGCGCGGCGAAGAGATTCTTCGACGAGCGCTGGATCGATGCGGAGATTCGCCCCGGAAAGGTTCCGGGCGCCTATTGCGCGACGACCGTGCCGGAGGTGCACCCCTATGTGCTGCTCAGCTTCGCGGGGCGCCTCGACGACGTGCTGACGCTCGCGCACGAGCTCGGTCACGGGCTGCATTATCTGCTCGCGGCTCCGCGGGGCCTCGTGCAGATGCATACGCCGGTGACGGTCGCCGAGACCGCCTCGGTGTTCGGTGAGACGCTGACGTTCGCGCACCTGATGGCGAACACAGACGACCCCGCAACGAAATTCGGGTTGCTTGCCCACCAGCTCGACGAGGCGGTCGCGACGGTCTTCCGGCAGATAGCGATCCACCGGTTCGAAGACGCGATTCACCGCGAGCGCCGTGAACGCGGCGAGCTTTCGATCCAGCGCTTCGACGAGCACTGGATCGCGGTTCACGAAGAGCTGTACGGTGATTCGATGGAGTTCACCGACGGTTACCGCTCGTGGTGGTCATATGTGACCCATGTGTTTTCCACTCCTGGTTACGTATACGGATATGCCTTCGGGCAACTGCTGGCGCTGTCGGTGTACGCCCAGTACCTCAGCCAGGGTGAGCCGTTCGTCGCTAGTTACCTCGACTTGCTCAAGGCCGGTGGCTCGCGGTCGCCGGAGAAGCTGGCACAGATCGTCGGCGTCGATCTGACCGACCAAAGCTTCTGGGACACCGGCTTGGACCTGATCGACGGCCAGCTCGCCGACGCGGAGAAAGCCGCCGAAGCCCTGAACATGGCGGCTTAGGGTGAGCGATGCGGCGGCTGCACCTGCCGCGGCCGACACGTCGACCCGGCTTGCCACGCTCGCGCGGGATCTCGCCCTCGCGTCTCCCGCCGAGGGGGCCGGCGTGGTCGCGGCGGGCGTCGCGAGCCTCGCGGCGGGACTTTGTGAGTCGCTGGCGCGCGGGGCGTTGGAGTCCTGGAGCGAGTCGCGTGGGGCGGCGATCCAGGCGGCGACGCTGCGGGCCCGGGCGGTCGACGCGGGTGCCGGCAACGCCCTCGCTTACGAGGCCGCCCGTCAGGCGCTGCGCGAGCTTGCCCACCCCGGGGCCACCGGCCGCGACGCGAACCTGCGCGCGGCGCTGGTCGGTGCCGCCGACACGCTGCTCGCGATCGCCGACACCGCGGCCGACTGCACGGCGCTGGCGGCCGAGATCGCCGGCCGCTGCGAACCGGCCGAGCGGGCCGACGCCGCGAGCGCTGCCGAGCTGGCCGCGGCCGCCGCGCATGCCGCCGCGGCGCTGGTCGAGGTCAACCTCGCGCTGCTGCCCGCCGACGAACGCCGCCAGCGGGCGCGGTCGATCGTCGCGGCGGCCGACTCCGAGCGCCGGCGCGCTCGGCAGCAAACGGGCGAGGGTAGCTTCTCGAGCCTTTGACTCGGGGCGCTAGGCCAGCCGAGCCCGGAGCGCGTCGATCAGGCCAGCCGAGCCCGGAGGGCGCCGATCAGCTGGTCGGACGGGTCGAGCCCCGCCTGGGCGACGGCTCCACGGGGATCGCGCGCAAACCACTCGCGGAACTCGGCGTTATCGACCGCGCGCTCGATCTGCTCGAGATCGCCGAGCGTCGATGGAAGCAGCGCTGCTGCCTCGATCCAGGCATCGGGAGGACCGGCGGTCAGCTTCAGCGCTGCGACGAGCTCAGTCTCGTTCGCGAGTGGATCTGGCATGTAACTGAGTAGACGTACCGGACGCGATCGATCTTCCGTTAAGTGCGCTCGTACTCGGTTCGAAGCGCGGCCAACGCCCGCGAGATCCGGCTTGCGATCGTTCCGGCTGGGATACCCAGCGCCGCGCCGATCGTCTGGTAGCTCTCATCTCGCCCGAAGAACCGGTCGAGGATCTCGCGCTGATGGGCGGGGAGACGAGCGAGCGCATCACGAACCCCCATCGCCTCGTCCACAGCCCGCAGCGGCTCGTCGAACGCGCGTTCATCGATCGCGTCACCGCTTGCAACCTCGCGACCCGCCCGCCGCAGATAGTCGAGCGCCACGTTGCGCGTCACCTGCGCGATCCAACCGCGCAGTGCCTGGTCCTCGCGGATGCTCGCCAACCGCATGTAGAGGCGCGTGAACACCTCCTGAAAGGCGTCCTCGGCGTCGTGAGGCGCGAGCCTGAAAGCCCCACGCAGAATGCCGTGGACCAGCGGGGCATGACGTTCGACCATCGCCCGCCAGGCATCTTGGTCGCCTGCCCGGCAGCGCGCGCACGAGCCCCGCATCGTCGCCAGTCGCGGACCCTGCGGCGAGCTTCACTTCTGGTGGCTCTGCGGACAACGCCTCTTCCAAGTCGCCGGCGCCCTGCGCAAACCCTACTCGCCGCGCAGGTCGAGCGCTCACCCGACTGCTGGTTACTCATTCCGTGCTCGGGTCGAGGACAATACGAGGGCCGGACGTATGACGGAGATACGCATGCCGCATACGTCGTCACGGCCGGGTCATCGCAAGCGGCTCGTCAGGGCCGCCGCGATCTACGTTGCTGTCTTGTCGGTGCTCGGTGTCGCGGCGTGCGGCGGCAGCGGCAAGTCCAGCACGACCAAGGCTCAGGCAGCCGCGCCCGCCACGGCGACGTCGACGAGCAGCACCGCGACGAGTGCCTCCTCGACCACCAAGCATCAGTCGGCAAGTCACAAGACGACCGCCGGCCATACCACCACCTCCGCCAGCCACGCGACGCACCGCCGCCGGCGGTCGAACCACGCGACCACCAGCACCAGCACGACCAGCGCCGCGACAACCACGACGACCAGCACCGCGAAGACCACGAATTCGACCAAGCCGAAGGCTCGACCCAAACCACCGGCGTACGTGCGACCGATGCGCGCGACCATGACCGGTCAGAACCACAGCCCGAAAGCGGGCAAGCTGTGGACGTACACGGTTGTCGCGACCGACGCCCACGGCCGACCGCTGTCGGGGACGGTCGACACCGAGTTCGTGTTCGGAGGCACGGTCGTCGGACACGAAACCCCACCGACTCACAAGCTCAAGAACGGTCGGCTCCACGACAAGGTCACATTTCCACCGAGCTCTGTCGGCGTCCCGTTGAAGGTGCAGGTCGTGGTCCACGCCGCCCTAGGGACGACCACCCTGGACTGGGCGGTCAAGCCTCGCAAGTAGGCGCGAACGGTCAGTCGTGCTCGACGAGCGCGATCCGCTCGACCATCTGTTCGAGGCGCTCGAGCGGGTCGACGATCTCATCCCGGTCGGGCTTGCGCTCGACCGCGAGTCTGACCGCGGCGATCTCGCGGGCTAGGAACTCGCTCTCGGCCAGCATGCGGGCGTTGGCCTGGCGGTCGCGTTCGACTTCCTCACGGTCCCGGTCGGCCTCGCGATTCTGCGCCAGCAGGATCAGCGGCGCCGCGTACGCCGCCTGGGTCGAGAAGCACAGGTTGAGCAGGATGAATGGGTAGGGATCCCAGTGGTTCGTGATCCCGACCACGTTGAGTGCGATCCACAGCAACACGATCGCTGTCTGGCCGACCAGGTAGCGCCCGGTTCCGAGAAACCGGGCCAGCCGCTCGGCCAAGCGGCCAAACGCGTCCGGGTCGTAGGTGCGGCCGGCCGGGCTCCCCCGTGGAGTGCTGAGATCGTCGCGCCGTGCCATCAGTTTCGCGACAGGCTGACTCGCCAGTTGGGGGGAAGGACGCGATCGAGCACGTCGTCGATCGTGACGGCGCCGACCAAGCTGCCGGCGTCGTCGATCACCGCGAGCGACACGACGTCGTAGGCGGCCAACTGGCCCGCGACCTCGCGGTCAGACATGCCGACGTTGACCGGCTCGACGTCCTCGTCCAGGCAACGGCCGACAGGCTTGCTCGGTACCTCGCGCAGCAGCCGCTGCATGCCGACGTTGCCCAGGTAGCGGCCCGTGGGCGTCTCGAGCGGCGACCGCGCGACGAATACCGCCGCCGCCAGCGGCACCGGCAGCCCCGGATCGCGGACCCGCGCGAGCGCCTCGGCGACGGTCGTGTTCGGCGCGAGGATCACCGGTTCGGGCGTCATCAGGCCGCCCGCCGTGTCGGGCTCGTACGTGAGCAGGCGCCGCACCGGCTCCGCTTCGTCGGGGTCCATCACGTCGAGCAGTTCTGCCTGACGGGTGGCGGAGAACTCGCCCAGCAGGTCGGCGGCGTCGTCGGCCTCCATCTCGTCGAGCACGCGGGCGAGCCGCTGCTCGTCGAGGCCCTCTACCAGCCTGACCTGTTCTTGCTCCGACAGCTCCTCGAGCAGGTCGGCGAACCGGTCGTCATCGAGCTCGGCGGCGAGCACCAGCCGGCGGCTGAGCGGCAGGCGGCGGATCGCGGCCGCCATTTCAGCGGGGTGCAACCCCCCGAGCTCAGCCGCCTCGCGGTCGAGCGTGCGATCGGATGCGAACAGCTCGCCGGCCTCGCTCCAGTCGATCACGTCGGGCGCTCGGCGCAGGCCCGGAACGTGGCGGCCGGCGAGAGCGACCGTCGCGACCTCCCATCCCGGACGAGCCGGGGTCGGGATCAGGCCGACGTCGACGACGCGGCCGCCCTTCAGACGCATGCCGATCAGCTGGCCCTTGAGCAGCCGCTCCCCGTCGCGCAACTCGAACTGGCGCAGGTTGACTGAGCCGCGACGCAGCCGGGCGCCGTCGGTCCCGATCTCGCCGATCCGTCCGATTCCCACAAACACCCGCCGGCGCTGGACCGCGACCACGACGCCGTGGACGCGAGGCGGTTTGGACCCCAGGTCGACGACGCCGTCGGCGATTCGTCCAATCCCAGCCCCGTCGGCACCCAGCAGTGGCAGCCGCGTCAGCCTGGAGACGTAGATGATCTTCCGCTCCATCTGGGATTCCTACCCGCGACGAGACTTCTAAATCCGGGGCAGCGATCACCGCCAATCTAGACATCGACTCGGCGCGCGCTCGGCTCGCGAGTGCCGCGTTTCCGGTCGACCCATTAGCGGGAGGGGGTCAGGCCCCCCTCCCGGCCTCCCCCCGCGGGGTGCGTGACGTCGGGCCGGCAAAGCCGGCCCTGTCTGGTCCATGCTTGGTGGATGGTGAGCGTGGCGAACATCAACGACGTGCTCGAGGGCCACGTGGCGCTCGAGGTCGAGTGTGTCGATCGGCTGCTGCTGAACGCGTACGTGCCCGCGTTGCAGGTGCCCGGTCAGGTGGTGCGGTTCCTTTGCGGGCATCTTGGTCACCCGATTCCGTCACCTGCGCTGCTTGGGCGGATCGGTAATCGGTTTCGGGCGCAGACCCGCAGGTTCGCTGATGAGCGCGAGATTCCGGTGCTGCGGCTGGCTGCGCCGGATCGCTCCCGGTGGGATGACCGCAAGGTCGATCACGTGCGTCCGCATCTTCAGCGGGCCGAGCGCGAGGGCCGTTTCGGGGTTGTCGCAGTCGTTGTCGGCGAGGAGTTCCAGTACGTCTGGAGCGCCCGCAATCGCGCTCGCAAGCCGGGGATCGCGTCTTTTGACTTCTTTCGCGAGCGCCGGCGGGTCGGCGCGTATTACTTCTATATCCTCGATCCGGAGTTCGGGCTGGGGTTCATCAGGATCTGCACCTACGCCCCGTACTCGGCGAAGGTGTGGGTCAACGGGCACGAGTGGGCCAAGCGCCAGGCGCTGCGCGACGGGATCGGCTACAGCGAGCTTGAGAACGGGTTCGCGTCGTGTTCTGACCCCGGGCGGCTGCAGGCGATCTGCGACAGCTTCTCGCCCGAGCACGTGCAGGCGTTCTTCGACCGCTGGATCACCCGGATCCCGACGCCGCTCACCGATCAGGATCGCGCCGCTGGCTACTGGTGGGAGCTGTCGATGCGCCAGGTCGAGGTATCGCGCACGCTCGTGCTCGACGATCCGCGCCGCGCCCGGTCGTTCTTCGAGGCGCTCGTGGCCGACAACGTCGGGATCGGCCGGCCCGAGCAGGTCTCGCTCGTGTTCGCCCGCCGGGTCACCAAAGCCACCCGCGAGCCGTTCAGAACCCGGATCCTTTCGGCCGGCAGCGACGTGCGGATCGAGTTTCGCTACAAGCACTCGCGCGTCAAGCAGTACCTCAAGGGCGGCCGCGCGCTCCGCGTCGAGGCGGTCATCAACAAGCCCTCGGACCTCGGCGTCCAGGCCCGACTACGAAACCTCCCAGAACTGATCGACAAGGCCCGCGGCGTCAACCACCGCCTGCTTATGATCGAGCAAGCCGGCCAGAGCTGTGCCATCGGCTCTGCGCTCTTTGAGCGCATCCACCAGCCCTACAACCGAGAGGGCCAAAGAACCGGAGCCCTGCGCTTCGGGGACACACGAGCGATAGCCCTGGCCGGCGCCCTCTGCTGCGTCCTGCACGCCGTCACCGGCTTCACCAACAAAAGCCTTCGCGGGCTCGTCGCCGGACTCCTCGGCCAGGACTACAGCCAAAGCCAGATGAGCTACGACCTCAGGCGCCTGCGCCTGCACGGACTCATCAGCCGCCTGCCCCGCAGCAACACCTACGCGCTCACTCCCGAGGGCATCCGCGTCGCGGTGTTCTACACCAAGCTCCAGAACCGGCTGCTCCGACCACTGCTCGACGCCGACAAACCGCCCGCCAAGATCGAGATCCGCCGCGCCCTCAAAACCCTCGAGAACGCCGTCAACGAATACGCCCAAAACGCCAGGCTCGCCCCAGCCCGATAAAACTCGTCACCACTTCACGACTTTCGGACACCAAGTCGAACTAGGGTGCGGCGCGCACGTGAAGATCATCTACACAGACACCGACGAGGCTCCCGCGCTCGCCACGAGGTCCCTGTTGCCGATCGTGCGGGCATTCGCGTCGGTCGCCGGGGTCGAGATCGAGCTGCGCGATATCTCGCTCGCGGGCCGCATCCTCGCCCAATTTGGCGATCGGCTGCCCGACGACCAGCGGGTCGCCGACGCACTCGCGGAACTGGGCGAGCTCGCCGGGACGCCCGACGCCAACATCATCAAGCTGCCCAACATCAGCGCCTCGGTGCCGCAGCTAAAAGCGACGATCGCGGAGCTCCAGAAGGACGGGTTCCAGCTGCCGGACTATCCGGACGAGCCGGCCGACGACGAGCAGCGCGAGGTGCGCGCGCGCTACGACAGGGTCAAGGGCAGCGCCGTCAACCCCGTCTTGCGCGAGGGAAACTCCGACCGTCGGGCGCCAGCATCGGTCAAGGAGTACGCGCGCCGGCACCCGCACTCGATGGGCGAATGGTCGAGCGACTCTCGCTCGCACGTGGCGACGATGAGCGACGGTGACTTCCGCTCGACTGAGAAATCGGTGACCGTCGAGCGTGAGGGCGAATTCAAGATTGAGCACGTCGCAGCGGACGGGACGGTGACGGTGCTCAAGGAGGCGACCGCGATGCAGGTCGGCGACGTACTCGATGCGGCCGTCATGCGCCGCGCGCAACTTCAGCGGTTCCTGGCCGAGCAGGTTGCCGAAGCGCGGCGCGACGGGGTCCTGTTCTCGGTCCACCTGAAGGCGACGATGATGAAGGTCTCCGACCCGATCATCTTCGGTCACGCGGTCCGCGCGTTCTTCCCGCTCGTGTTCGCCGAGCATGCCCAGGCGCTGAAGGCAGCCGGAGTCAACGCGAACGACGGCCTCGCGGCGCTGCTGGCGGCGATCGAGAAGCTCCCCGATGACGACCAGATCGGGATCCGCGACGCGATCGAGGTTGCTTACGCCGATGGCCCAGCGCTCGCGATGGTCGACTCCGATCGGGGGATCACCAACCTGCACGTCCCGAGCGACGTGATCATCGACGCCTCGATGCCCGCCGCGATTCGCGCCTCCGGCCAGATGTGGAACGCCCGCGGTGAGCAGCAGGACACGAAGTTCGTGATCCCGGACCACTCGTACGCGGCTCTGTACGCGGAGACCGTCGACGACTGCCGCGAGCACGGTGCATTTGACCCGGCGACGATGGGGAGCACGGCCAATGTCGGGCTGATGGCGCAGAAAGCCGAGGAATACGGATCGCACGATAAGACGTTCGAGATCGCCGCCGATGGACTCGTGCGAGTCGTCGACGCATACGGGCGAGAAGCTGGTCGAGCACGACGTCGAGGAGGGCGACATCTGGCGCATGTGCCAGACCAAGGACGCCGCCATCCAGGACTGGATCAGGCTCGCTGTGTCACGCGCGCGCGCGACCGGCAGCCCCGCCGTGTTCTGGCTTGACGAGACTCGACCACACGACGCGGAGATGCTGCGCAAGGTCCTCCGTGCGCTCGACGAGCTGGATACCAGCGGCCTGCAGATCGAGATCCTCGACGTCGCCGCCGCCACCCGGTTCACGCTCGCGCGAGCGCGCGCCGGACAGGACACCATCTCGGTCACCGGCAACGTCCTGCGCGACTACCTCACTGACCTGTTTCCGATCCTCGAGCTCGGTACCAGCGCGAAGATGCTCTCGATCGTGCCGCTGATGAATGGCGGCGGGTTGTTCGAGACCGGCGCCGGCGGCTCGGCGCCGAAACACGTGCAGCAGTTCCTGCGCGAGAACCACCTGCGGTGGGACTCGCTGGGGGAATTTCTCGCGCTTGCGGTGTCGCTGGAGTTGCTGGCAGACAAGGACGGCAACGCGCGCGCGAAGCTGCTGGCGCAGGCGCTTGACCGCGCGACCGGGGCAGTGCTCGAGGAAGGCCGCTCACCGTCGCGCAAGACGGGCGAGCTCGACAACCGCGGTAGCCACTTTTACCTCGCGCTCTACTGGGCGGGCGAGCTCGCGCAGCAGTCCGAGGACCCGGAGCTGGCGCAGCGACTGGAGCCCTTGGCTGACAGCCTGGGAGCTAGCGAGGAGGCGATCGTCCGCGAGCTCGCCGACGTGCAGGGGTCGCCGGTGGAGATCGGCGGCTACTACCGGCCGGACCCCGAGCTCGCCGCGCGCCGCGATGCGACCCAGCGACACGCTCAACGCGGCCTTGCGGATAGTCGATCGCGATGGGTGAGGCGAAGCTGGAGCCCGCGGGGGAGGGCAAGGCGCCCATCGGCGAAGGCTGGTTCGTGCTCAATGCACGGGAGGCCCGCTGGCTCGAGGGCGACTTCGGCGCCTACACGCGGTTCGAGGGCGACGCGAGGTTCCCGCAGCTCGGGTTCAACATCGGCGTGCTCGCTCCGGGCCAGCCCGCCTGCTACTACCACGGCGAGGACGAGCAGGAGGACTTCCTCGTCCTGTCGGGCGAGTGCCTGCTGCTGATCGAAGGCGAGGAGCGCCGGCTGAAGGCATGGGACTTCGTCCACTGCCCCGCCTGGACCGAGCACGTGTTCGTCGGTGCCGGTGACGGGCCCTGCGCCGTGCTGGCGGTCGGGACTCGTTTGCGCGACGACGCGATCTATCCCGAGTCCGAACTGGCTAAGCGCCACGGCGCCGGCGTCGAGCGCGAGACGCGCGACCCGAGGGAGGCCTACGCGAAGCTGCCGCCGGACCGCGACGTTGCCTACCGTGAGGGTTGGCTCCCCGGCTGACCAGGCCGGAAAGTATTGCCATCTGACAAACGCTGGCTGTAAGACTGGCGCTCAGACTGTTATTCCCGACTGACAGGAGGTCCCATGGCCGACAGCGTCTATCGCGTTACCGAGGTCGTCGGTGTCAGCAGTGAATCCTGGGAGGCAGCGGCGCGAACGGCTGTCGAGACCGCCGCCAAGAGCGTGCGCGAGCTGCGGATCGCGGAGGTCGTGCGCCAGGATCTGACGATCGAGGACGGCAGCGGTGCTCAACTACCGCATCCGCCTTGGGATCTCGTTCAAGTACGACCCCGAGTAACGATCTTTATCGGGCTCGCTCCGGATGATCGCCGGGGCGGGCCCCGGGCTAAGCGGTTGCCTGCGCGCTCGTTAGCGTCGCCGACAGCGCCGGACCCGAGGCGAGGGTCTGGTAGACGACGCAGTAGCGCTCGGTGAGCTTGAGCAGCGTCGCGAGCTGCTCGTCGTCCGCGTCGGTATCGAGCTCGAATGCCAGCCGGATCGCCGAGAAGCCGACCGGCGCCTCGCGGTCGACACCGAGCGTGCCCCGGAAGTCGAGGTCGCCCTCGGCCAACACGCGGCCGCCGTCGAGTTCGATCCCGAGCGACGTGGCCACGGCTCGCAGCGTGACGCCCGCGCACGCGACCAGCGACTCGAGCAGCATGTCGCCAGAGCACAGCAGCGAGCCGTCGCCGCCGCTCGCCGGGTGCAACCCGGCCTTCGCGAGCGCGCGTCCGGTCGCGACAGAGCAGGAGATGCCCTCGTCGAGCGCGCCGGTCGCCGACAGGGTGACGAGCGCCGACTGCGGGTCAGCCGTGTATTGCTCTTTCAGTGGCGCCTGGAGCGCGCGCAGCTCGTCCCGATTCACGTCAGCGGAAAGTGTCGGCGGTGATCCGGGTGACCTCGGTGACCACGTCAGCCGGAAGCCCCGCGCGTTTCGCGGCGCCGATGATCGCGTCCGCGTTCGGCGCCTCGTACAGGCAGTAGGTCCTGTGGCGGTCGGCGCTCAAAAACGAGAACACCCAGTTGACGCCCTCGTCGGCGTTGATCTCCTCGATCAGCGTCACGTCCTCGGCGCTCGGGTCGAGCTTCTCGGCGAACGTCCGCTCGATCACGTACATCGGCATGGTCCGATCCTACCTTTCTGGGTCCTCGAGTAGGGCATTGCGATAGGCGTAACCGGCCGCCTCGGTGCGATTCGCCGCACCAGTCTTGCGCAGGATGTTGCGCATGTGGTTGGCGACCGTGTGCTCGCTGATGAACAGCTGCGTGCCGATCTCGCGGTTGCTCTGGCCGGCTGCCACGAGACGCAGGATCTCGAGCTCCCGCTCGGAGAGGCCATCTGGCGCCGACGCGCCGCGCCGCACTTCGGCTCCCGCGGCCTTGGCGCGCGCGAGTAGCGCGGACATGCCGATTTGCTCGGCCAATGTCGCTGCTTCGGTCAGCAGCGCCGACGCTCGCGCGGCATCGTCGCGCTTGCCGCGCGTCTGCAGCGAACGTCCATAGGCATACAGCGTGTGCGCTACCCACGTGGTCGCACCGCGCTCGCGATTGAACTCCAGCGCGCGCTCGACGCCGTGACCCACTATGCGGGATGGCGCTTCAATTTTTGGCTGAATGTCCTTGCGATCGTGCCGGCGGGGATCATGCTCGCAATGCGGCCGGGATCCCTAGGCCGCAAAGCAGATACGCTTGATTGGCTCGGTGTCTGTTTGCTCGCCGTGTTCATGGTGTCGCTCATTTTGGGGCTGCGCTCGCTCCCCAGCATTCGCTCCCTGCCGCAGGCAACGATTGTTCCGGCGGTAGTGGCGATCATTGCTTTCGCTGCGTTGATCTGGGCGGAGAGACGGCATCGGCGGCCGCTGCTCGACTTCAACTTGCTTTCGAGCCCGAACCTGATCGCCGCGTGCGCAATGGCGTTCGTCCTCATGTTCGGCATCATGACTTTGCTTCTTTACTACAATCTGTACGCACAGGCACCCGAAGGGCTCGGCATGTCCGCCATCGCCGCCGGTCTTTCGCTTTTGCCGCTTTCGGTAGCGCTGTTTGGCTTTGCCCGGGCAGCGCCTCGGCTTTCCACTTCCGTCGGCTTGCGAAGGATGCTGGCGGGTGGATGGTTGTTGTTCGCTATCGGCAGTTTGGTTCTGTGGGCTTCACTGGCCGAGGCACAGCCGGCGTTACGGTATGTCGGCCTGTTCGCGATTGGCGCTGGGATTGCGCTGCCCTATGCGTCGGCCCCGCGCATCGCGCTGGCGGCGTTGCCGGAGACCCAATCCGGCAAGGGCTCCGGCCTGGTGAACACATGCAGCTTTCTCGGCGGAACGGTCGGCGTCACCTGCGGTGGTTTAGTGTTTGCGTTCGCCGGCTTCCCTAGCGTGGTCGTATTGCTGGGGCTTTCCGCACTGCTCGGCGTGGGGCTTGCGTTGCGGGTGCGCGTGTAAGCGATTGCCGATAGTGCCGCGAGGCTTTCTGCGCCTTCATTGCGATTGCCGAAACGGAATGGCAGGCGTGCATCACGTCTGCGCGATGTAACGTGCCGCCGCCTGACATCATGGTGTAGTGTCGATCCTGCACTGATATTGCGATCGATTACTGCTTGCGATCAATCGCGCGGGCGATGCTGCAAAAGGCTTCCGACACGATGCGACATTTCCGATCCGCTTTTATCCGATCCGTACCTATTACCTGCGCTGCGCTGACTGTTGGCGCGCTTGCGCCTGCATCGTTCGATCCGCAGCACAGCGTCGCGCGCGCGGAGACCAGCGTCCAGGATGACGCGAAGCAGGACGACCTGAAGCAGAATTTTCTGAAAGAACACGAACTGGGCCGGCGCTTCCGCGTCGACCCGGCCGATCTGCCGGCGCCGAAGACCGGACCGATCGTCAGCAACCGGGTGCTGATTGTGCCGTATGCCGGGCAAGCGCCGCAGGTGCCGGCGGGCTTCACGGCGACGCCGTTCGCGACCGGCCTTGTCAACCCGCGGCGTTTGCTGGTGCTGCCGAACGGCGACGTTCTGGTCGCCGAGCAGAGCGCCGGCTACCTGACGCTGTTGCGCGACGACGGCAGCGGCCATGCGGTGTGGATCGACCGGCATGTCGAGGATCTCAACAGGCCTTATGGCCTCGCCTGGCAGGGCGATCACGTGCTGGTTGCCGACCAGGACGGCATTTGGAGCGTGCCGCACATTCTCGGCGCGCTGCGCGCGGGCCGCAGCGAGTATCAACGCGTCGATCAAGTGCCGCCGGAGGAGCGGAAGCCGATTGCCGGGGCGTATGGCGCCAAGATAATCACGCAGAAGGGCGTGTTCGGCATCGCGCAGGGCCATCAGAATCGTCCGCTGGCCGTCGATCCAAAATCCGGCGCGCTCTTTGTCGGTGTCGGCTCCTCGGGCAATGTCGGCGTCGAGCCCGAACCGAAGGCGACGATCCAGCGTTTCGATGCAGACGGCTCGCATCAGACCACTTACGCATCAGGCATGCGCAATCCGACCGCGCTCGCATTCCAGCCGCAGACCGGCGACCTCTATGCGGCGGTGCAGGAGCGCGACGGCCTCGGCGATCGTCTGCCCTCCGACTATCTGACGCGCGTGCAGCAAGGCGGGTTCTACGGCTGGCCCTACGCCTATATCGGCAAGCACCCGCAGGCGGGCTTCGCCAATCTTGCGCCGGGCAAAGTGGAGGCGACCCTCGTGCCCGACTTGTTGTTCGAGGCGCACTCGTCGGTGCTCGACTTCGTGTTTTATGATGGCGCGCAATTCCCGGCCGAATACAAGGGCAATGCCTTCGTCGCGCTGAAGGGCTCGTGGAATCGCGCAGAGCCCACGGGCTACAAGGTGGTGCGGGTGCCGTTCAAGGATGGCCGGCCGGAAGGCTATTACGAGAATTTCGTCACCGGGTTCTGGGTTTCCGGCGAGCGGCGCGCGGAAGTCTGGGGATGGCCGGCGGCGCTTGCGGTGACCCGCGACGGCGCGCTGCTCGTTGCCGACGATACCGGCGGCACGATCTGGCGGATCGCCTATACGGGCCAGCGCGACGCCGCGCAAAAAGACGAGCGCAAGAAAGACGATCATAAGTGATAGCTCGTTACGGCTGTTCGTTACGTGACTGTTAGGGCTGGATCGCACAAGGAAGACGACAATGTGTACAAAACTTCGTCTGTTGACGCCCGCATTCGCGGCGTTGGGCTTGGCTTTTACGGCAACCGGCTCCAACGCGGCCGACATCTTCAGCCTGACATCGACGACCTTCGAAGACGGCAAGCTGATGCCCAAGAAGGTCGCCAACAGCAAGGCCAACCAGCCGAACAATCCGAATTGCGTCGGCGATAATGTGTCGCCGCAGTTTTCCTGGAGCAATCCGCCGGACGGCACCAAGAGCTTTGTGCTGATGATGTTCGATCCGGAAGGCCGCGCGCCGTCTGGTGTCAGTCACTGGGTCGCCTACGGCATTCCGGCATCGGTGACCGGATTTCCCGAAGCGGAGACCAGCAAGCCAACCAACAGCTATGTCGGCGGCAAGAGCACGATGGGCGTCGGCTTCTATTCCGGGCCCTGCACGCCGCCGAATACGACGCCGCATCACTATACGTTCATTCTCACCGCCACCGACCTTGAGCCCAACGAGTTGCCGCCCGGGCTGACGCGCGACGAAGTGATCGCCAAATTCGGCTCGCCGTCGCCGCACACCAAGGGCTCGACCGGCATGGTGGGATTGTTTGTCAATCCGTGGCATGAATAGCGCTGGCCGCGGCTGGTTTTGTCACCTTTGCTTTTGTCATGTGTGCTCTTGTCACGTCAGCTTTTGGCGCGAATATTTTTGGCATGACTTATTTGTTTCGCAGCCTTGAGATGCGGGCGCTGATAGGCGCCATCATGCTTGCCGTGTTGGCTGGCGGTTCGGCGCTGGCCTGTGACGACGACGAAATCGAATTCGTCGCCATCGACGGCTCGGTGATCAAGATGCGGTCGGGCGCCACCTTCCACGTCATGTCCTCGGATCAGCTCGATGCCTCGATGTGGCTCGCGCTTGACGACGTCTTGATCTGCAAGGACGCGACCGAGATCATCAACAAGGATCACGAGGGCGAGCGTGTTACGGTCAAGCGCCTGCGCCGCTGACACACTTAACAAGGATCACCATGCCGCACGAATATTTGAACCCGCCCGGGCTGTTCCATCACCCGAACTACACGCGCGTGCTTACGGTGGAGAAGCCGTCGAAGCTGATCTACATCGCCGGGCAGACGCCGGCCGACGATAACTATCAGCCGCTGCATCCGGGCGACTTGCGCGCGCAATATGCCGCCGTGCTCGATGGGCTTTCGCTGCAGCTGAAGGCGGCCGGCGCGACCTGGGACGACGTGGTATTCCGCCGCATGTATGCGCTCGACGTGCCGGCGTTTCTGAAAGTGCTCAATGACCGCACGCTGCCGGTGCCATGGGACGTGAACCGGCCGTCGCCGAGTACGCTGATCGGCGTCGCCGCGCTCGCCAATCCCGGCTTTCTGATCGAGGTCGAGATCATGGCCGTGGTGGCGGCGTGAGCGCTTTGGCGAATTAGCACTACTTTGGCAGATTTACTCACGCTGCTTTTCCGTGCCGATCCAGGTTCGGCAGCACGGACACCGCCGAGGGCTTGATCGAATGATGAGATCGACGATGGCGTGCCGGATGGCTGGTAACGTCGGTTGAGGCGGCGGGCCGTTGATTCTTTTTTTCCCGCCTCACTTTTATGAGGCGGCGATGTTGGAGGAATGCGTAAGCAATCATCGTCATCAGCGCATGACGATGAAGGCCGTGCCAAGATCTTCCCTCGAAGTGATCGAGACCGAGTTCCTCCTTCAGCTGTTGATGAGCCTGCTCGCAGATCCATCGTGCCTTGATCGTCGCTGCCAAGCCGCGCAGATCCATCCCGGCGGGCAAGTTGGCAAGATAGTATTTCTTCTCCCCGGATGTGCGGTGCTCGCCGATGAGCCAAGCTTCGTCGCCTGGAAGGTGCTGCTGACCCTTATCCCATATCCGCTGAGGAGGTCCGTCGGCGGTACGCACGCGGACAGCAGCAAATCGGGCTTTCAGCCGACCTTTCGTCCCGCTGCGCCAACTCACAGTTTTCCACTTGGCACCGGCCAGCATGTCTTCAGCTGCTATCGATAGAATATCTGGCACGTGCCGCTTACGTGGCCGGCCCCGAACTTTGGTAACCGGCCAAATGAGCTGCACATCAACGGGGTACACCTTCAAGTGACGAGGAATGCCAACCGCCCAGGCAAGCTTGCGCGCCGTGAGACCTTGACGGAACGGCGCACTGAGCCCGTAACCGGCATCCGCCAGCACACAGCGGAAGCGCACGCCGACCGATATCATGCGATCGATTTCCGCCAGCGCAATCTCCGGCTTGGTCCGTGCAATTCGATATTCGGCCGGGACACCAGCTCGCTCCAACCGCCCCCGATCGTTTATCCAACTGTCGGGAAGGAATAGCCGCAAAGCCACCATCACCGGCACTTCGCCACGGGCGAGCGTCAGTGACACCAGTGTCTGGCAGTTCGCGGTCTTGCCCAGTGCCGAGGCATATTGCGCGGCGACACCGACCGAGTGCGTGCCCTTCTTCGGTATCGCGGTATCGTCGATCACTAACACCGCATCGCTGCCACCGACGAGCCGGTCCGCTTGAACGAGCAGCTCCGCCTCCAACGGCGCCGCATCCCAAACGCCGGCCGCAACAAAATGATGCAGCTGATCATAATCACCCGGCGCAAGCCGCTCCGCCATCGGCTGAACGCTCTTGCGGTCGCCAGGCCCAATCAGCCCTGCCACATATAGCGGACACATTCGACGACGCGCCTTATGGCCCAGGCGATCCAAGAACGGCTTGAGCCAGCCCCCAAGCTCGTCTTCCCAATTCGACCTCGCGCCCACCATGGTCGGCCCTCCAAAAGCCGACCACCCATGAGTCACAGAAAATCTGATTTGGGAATCCTATCCACCCCGGTCATGCCAAAAAATCTGCCAAAGTAGTGTTAGGCCGTGTTCTCATAAATTAAATTAGGATGATGCGCTCCTGCCCAATGGCCGCTTTCCCCCGAAGCGACCATGCACCAGACATGCCCCACAGGTCCGAGTTGGGCCAACAAGGACATCGCATGCAAGGCGCTGTGGGTAATGCCAGAAGCAGACTCTTGCAGAAGCAGACTTTTGCAGAAGCAGACTCTTGCAGAAGCAGACTTTTGCAGAAGCAGACTTTTGCAGAAGCAGACTCTTGCACCACAGCAATTGGCGACAGCGTCACAACACCTTTATTCAATCGAAGGGCGTCGGCTGCATGTATTGGACTTTTGGGCAGCGTCGATCCTAGCGCGGCCTATCTCCGGCCAACGTCACGCGGTGCATCACGCGGCGGAAACCGTGATAGTCGTTGACCGGATTGTGCAGCGCGCAGCGATTGTCCCAGAACGCCAGCGAGCCAACGCGCCAATTGAAGCGACAGGTGAATTCCGGCTTGGTCTGGTGCTCAAACAGGAAATTGAGCAGCGGCGCACTCTCCTCCTCGGTCATGTCCTTGAAACGCACCGTGTGGCCAATATTGATGTAAAGCGCCTTGCGTCCGGTTTCCGGATGCGTGCGCACTACCGGATGCTCGCTGATATATTCCTTCCTCCTCAGCCTTGCCGCTATCGCGCAGGCGGTCCTCGCGCGTACGAGTCACGTCCGCCTTGGCCGAATGATTGACCGCGATTAGCTCATCGAGCATGCGCTTCATGCCCTCGGACAGCGTCTCGTAAGCGAGATAAGTGTTGGCGAATAGCGTATCGCCGCCGTAGAGCGGCACGTCTCGCGCGATTAGCATTGTCCCCATCGGCGGTGTCTCGAGATAGGCAGTGTCGGTATGCCAGATTCCGCCGAAATTCTTCGTTTCGTGCTCGAGCTTAATGACCGGGATGATCTCCGGAAAGCCTTCGATGCCCTTGATGAAGGGATACTCGACTACCTCGCCAAAGCGCTTAGCAAACGCTAGAAACTTGGCGGGCGGCAGGTCCTGATCGCGGAAGAAAATCACGTTGTGCTCAAGCCAGACCTGGCGGATTTCGCCGATGGCATTGTCGTCCGGCTCGGAGGCAAGATCGATGCCTAAGATTTCAGCGCCGATCGAACCCGACAGACGCCGCACTTCAAAACCGTTTCTCGCCATGACTATCGCCCTTGCCGCGATGTCTCGGTAGCTGAATTCTAGCATAGTAGGGCCAATTCCAGGCTCCTTTTCGTTTATTGAAACGGTTTGCTTTGGGTCAATCGCTACCAAAATTGCGATGTCGGCGTCACGTCCGCTTTCCCTCCGTTAGCGAAGCAAGAGCGGACATTCCGGATCGGCTGTTTTGGGCCATTAGCTGCCGTCAGCATTAATTGAGTGATCGCCGAAATTTGTCTTGACAACCAAGCCGTCGCGGCTTCGGCTGCTCTCGCTGAGGACAACCGTTTGCACGTGCGAAGTCTTGCTGCGCGCCCGCGCGCCGAAGGTCCTAGAGCCTGCCACCGGATGCGGTGTTCGACGGCGTGAGTAACGCCTTATGGCTATCATCGCACCCAATCAGCGCAACGTACTGTTTCTATGCAGCGGAAATTCGGCGCGCTCAATTATGGCAGAGGCGATCCTGAACAAGACAGCTGCGGGAAAGTTCCGTGCCTATAGCGCCGGGAGTCATCCCAAGGACGAAGTGCGTCCCGAGACCATCCGCCTATTACAAAGTCTCGGTTATGATTTGTCGGGCTTTCGTTCAAAGTCGTGGAGCGAATTTGCCAATCCGCATGCGCCATTACTCGATTTCGTGTTCACGGTTTGCGACAAGGCGGCGGGCGAGGCTTGCCCGATTTGGCCCGGTCAACCGATGATCGCGCATTGGGGCGTACCCGATCCGGCTGAGGCCAAAGGAACGCCAGCCGAAATAGCGCTGGCCTTCAGAGATGCCTACCGCATGCTCGAACGGCGGATCGGCATTTTCACGTCACTGCCCCTGCGCGCATTCGACCAACTCGCGTTGCAAAAGAAGCTCAAGGATATTGGCCGCATCAGCAACGCGGTCGAGCGCACGTGAAGTCGTTGCTTGCCCAGCGTGCCGTTGCCTACGACGGCGTTCTTGCTCGCGGCCGTCGTCGACTCCGGGATCATGACCGCTAATGGAATGGTCCGGCCGTGCTCCTGCCCCGCCAGCGATCGAAGCTGGCAAGGGGCACCAAAGACAAGGAGCACGCCATGTCTCAGAATCTCAGCAGAACGATTGCCGCAATCGGCATTGATATCGGCAAGAACTCGTTCCACGTCGTCGGTCTGGATGAACGCGGTGCAATCGTACTGCGTCAGAAGTGGTCGCGGGGCCAAGTTGAAGCACGGCTTGCCAATATGCCGCCGTGCCTGATCGGCATGGAGGCCTGCGTCGGTGCGCATCACCTCAGTCGCAAGCTCAGGACGCTTGGTCATGACGCACGGCTGATGCCGGCGAAGTACGTGCGCCCCTACTCGAAGGGACAGAAGAACGACTTCCGCGACGCGGAGGCAATCGCTGAGGCGGTCCAGCGCCCTACGATGAAATTTGTGACGACCAAGAGCGCCGAGCAGCTCGACCTGCAGGCGCTCCATCGGGTGCGCGAACGCTTAGTCAGCCAGCGCACCGGCATCATCAATCAAATCCGTGCCTTCCTCCTGGAGCGAGGCATTGCTGTGCGGCAGGGCCTACGGTTCTTACGCGTTGAGTTGCCGCGCCTGCTGGCCACGCCGCCCGATGTGCTGTCGCCCCGCATGGTAGGCGTCATTGAGGGCCTAGCCGAGGATTGGCGCCGGCTCGATGAGCGGGTCGAGCACTTATCCGACGAGATCACAGCCCTGGCGCACCAGGACGCCGGCTGCGAGCGGCTGGTAAGCGTTCCCGGCATTGGGCCGGTCATCTCCAGCGCCGTGGTGGCCGCAATCGGCACCGGCGAGGCGTTCTCCAAAGGCCGCGACTTCGCCGCTTGGCTGGGCCTCGTGCCGAAGCAGATCTCGACTGGCGACCGCACCATCCTCGGCAAGATATCAAAGCGAGGTAACAGGTACCTGCGCGTTCTGTTCGTGCAAGCGGCGTGGGTCGTGCTGATCAAGCCACAGAGCTGGGAGCGGCATGGGCTGAGGCCCTGGATCGAGGCGGCCAAGAAGCGGCTGCACCGCAATGTTCTTGCGATTGCGCTCGCCAACAAACTGGCCCGGATTGCTTGGAGCGTTCTGGCTCGTGGCCGAAGCTTCGAGGCGAGGCCGGCCATGGCGTCAGCCGCTTAGTCTGCAACGCTTACCTGCCGAGGTCTGCGAGAGGATGAGGCGAGATGGAGGTTCGGTCTTCCCGGCACGTGTGAACACTGGTGACCCGAACGGCCCGTTGAAGGCCTTTCCGCTAATGAGATCGCACGCGCGCTGATATCCATGATGGCCAGGAGCACCAACGCTCCAATCAGAGGCCGGATACATTGATGCAAGACCGCTCACGCCAGCTCGACAAAGTTCTCTTGCAACGCACGGTGCTTTGCCACCAACGGCCCACATTGGATCGCCGGATTTATGAGTGAACGCCCTAATTTGCTTCGCATTCCGCGCGCCAACGCCCGGCGGCCGGATCGCCGTCCTGGCTGCCGTCCTTGGCGGCGAGCGCGCAGCCGCCTTCCCTGTCGCGGAATTGCCGCTCGGCCTCCGCGCGCGTGACGAGCTGCGGCGCATTCACGTCGCTGCGAAAGTAGGATTTGTAGATGTCGTAAATCTCGAAGGCGGTGTCGGCGTCGTTCTGCTCGCCGAGCTCGCGCCAGAGGACGATCGCTTCATCGCGCCGGCCGGTCGACGACAGCGCGCGGGCGAGCAGGTGCTCGAGCCGCAGGTTCGCAGGCTCGGCGGCCGCCGCTTGCCGGCAGGCCGCGACCCAGTTCTCGCGGATCTTGGCGCGTTCGTCCCTGGCGGCGAGGAGCGCGCAGGCGAGCTGGGCGCGCTTCACCAGTGGCCATGTTTGGGCGCTTGGATTGCGCGGTCTGGTCATGCGCTTCGCTTCCGGGGCTTCCCGGTTCCGGTCGGCGACCGGCCCGATTTTTGCGGCGGACTGTCTAGTTCCGGGAACCGCGCCGGCGCCAGTTTGGCGGCCGCGGTCGGCGTCCTGCCGGCGGCAGACCCTCAAATTGACGTTATTTTGCGGCTTTTATGTTCAACTGGACGGATGGCTTCGTGCTGCAAGCGGTGCGTGCCATATGGCGTTGAGCAAGAGGGCCGCGCAGAGCGCGGCCGCCATCACCGGGCTTTAGGTTGATGACGAGAACGAACCGGCGGCTAGCAGTAGCGCTTTCGATCCTGGCGGCGGGCACGGTGTTGGCCGCTCCGGCCGGCGCGCAATTCGCCGGCGGCCGTGCCGCGTTCGATCAGCGCGAGCGGGCCGAACTCGTGCAGTTCAACGATTTCTTCCAGCCGTTCTGGGGCCGCGAGCCCTATTATCGCAACCGGGGCTACGATCCATACAATCCGTTCACGCAGCAGCGGCAGCAGTCATATGAGCCGATCAAGCCGCCGGCGCCGAAAAAAGTCGACACGCCGCCGTCCGAGACCGTGCTGGTGATCGGCGATCAGCTTGCCGACTGGCTCGGCTATGGGCTCGAGGAGGCGCTGACCGACACGCCGCAAATCGGCATCGTGCGCCGGATCAAGCCCTATGCGGGCCTGGTCCGCTATGAGCAGCGCGCAGATTCACCGGACTGGTCGCAGGCCGTGAAAGAGGTGCTGGCCGCAGAGAAGCCGAGCGCGATTGTCGTGATGCTCGGAACCAACGACCGGATGCCGCTGCGTGAGCGCATCGTGCCGCGTCCGGCGCCGACCGGTACGCAGACGCCCGGGCAGGGCGGTGCGGCTTCGACGCAAGGCGCATCCGGCGATGGCGCCGCAGCCGCGCCGGAACACGATCAGCAGGCGGCGGGCGGCGCCGAGGCGGCGCGCAAACAAGCACCGCCGCCGCCACAGCCGGTGCTCGGTCCGAGTTACGAGTTTCACACCGACAAATGGGCCGAGCTTTATTCCAAGCGCATCGACGAGATGATCGCCGCGCTCAAGACCAAAGGCGTGCCGGTGCTGTGGGTCGGCCTGCCCTCGATCCGCGGCGCCAAGTCGACGAGCGACATGAGCTATCTCGACGAGCTTTATCGCGCGCGCGCCGAAAAGGCCGGCATCGTCTATGTCGATATCTGGGACGGCTTTGTCGACGATCAGGGCCGCTATGCGCAGCAGGGGCCGGACTTCGAAGGACAGACGCGGCGGCTGCGCACCTATGACGGCGTGAATTTCACCAAGTCCGGCGCCGAGAAGCTCGCGCACTATGTCGAGCACGAATTGCGCCGGGTGTTGAACAGCCACGTCGTGCCGGTCGCCTTGCCGGGGCCGGAAGAGCAGACGCCGGCCAAAGGCGTCGGCGACGCGAAGCCCGCCGTCGGGCCGGTCGTGCCGCTCAGCACTGTCGGTGGCGGCGAAGGCGGCGAGCTTCTCGGCTCCGCCAAGCCTGTGGCGTCGAAGAAAGAGCCCGACGCGCTGGCGACCCGCGTATTGAGCCGTGGCGAGGCGCTCGCGGCGCCGCATGGACGCGCCGACGATTTCTCGTGGCCGCGCGCCGACATCAGCAGCGAGCCTGCCCCTGACACGGCGTCGCCGCCAGCCGCCCCGCCATCGCAAGGCGGCGCCGGCAACAACGAAACAAACAAGAGCGACGCCAAAGGTGACGCAAAGGGCGACGCGAATAAGGCCGAGCCGAAGAAGCCGGCCGCGCCGAACGGCGCGTCCAACGCCGCTCCCAATGGTGCGGCAACAGGCGCGCCGAGCCCTTCGCCGAACGCCGCGCCGGCACGACCGCGGCAAACGCTCGACGGCGGTCCGCCGCCGCGGCCACCTCTGCCGGTCGGCCCGGCCGCAGCGCGGTAGCGGAATTCTCCGCTTATTCCTTCAAAGCCGGAATCCTACTGAAGCGCGCACAGCGCGTTGGTTGCAAGCGCAAAGTGCTTCTGTCCCATGAACTTCAAATAGTCAGCACAGTATCGCGCGAACTTGACGCCGCACGAAGCGCCGTCGGCAAGACCAAAAAGCCTGTCGTTTGACGACTGGCAAGTGATGACCACGTCTGTTGCAGTGATGTCACACGCCCACGCTCACTTCCATCCGGGCAGCCGAATGTATTGACAACCATTCTTTAACCATCGAAGGTTCCGCAATATCCGACGCAATATAACGGGCGTCGGTCAAAAGATTGCGGGGGGCTTATGAGCGGCTTCAATATTGGTTGCAGAGTTCGGCGGATTTGGGGGCTCGGCATTGCTGTCGGTTTGGCGGTAACGCTGACGCCGTTAGCGGCGCACGCCGACGGCATGCTTGACCCTGGCGTTGTTCACTCGTGGATAGACACGGTGAATGCAAGCCAAGAGGCGCAGCCGCATTGGATGACGCCCATCATCACAACCACGCCTCGGCTCGAGCAAGAACTTCGCTGGGACTTTTATGACCAGCAAAATGGCAAGCCCCCGCAAGGCAATGGCCAGCGCCTGCTGAACGACGGCGGTCCCGGTGGCCCAAGAGTAGAATTCATCCCGCAATACAATACCCAAATAACTCTTGCGGCACCGCCAGTAATATCGGCGTCCGGGCCGAGGGGCACCCAAACCTCCCCGGGAGATTGGCCAGTCTTCCTTGCGAAATACCGGTTGATGTCGGCAAACGAAGAACACGGAAACTACATTGTTACGGCCTTCTTCCAGATGTCCGTTCCAAGTGGTTACGGATTTTTGGCCGGCAGTCGAGGTCAGTTACACGTATTATCCGAACGGACAGCACGCGGGCTTGAACCAAGTTTTGCTGACCCCGGAGCTAATTTTGGGCCGCTTCGCGCTCGCCCCTCGAAACAACCTCATCATTGGGGCTGGCTATCAGTTTGCTGTAACAAACAACCCTGTGGTCCAGAACGCCTTTGTGGCCACGGCGAGACTCACTTTCTAAGCACCCTGCCGAGCTTGAAACAAAAAGCTCCGACCCGGTGTCCCGGTTCGGTCTAACCTCTGTAACAAGTAACCCCGCAAGGAGTATCGGCCATGCTTACCCTTTGGGCACTAATAGTATTAAATCCGGTACCGGGAGTTAACGTACCCCCGCGCGACATTGCGTATTACCGTAGCGTACAGCAGTGCGAACACGTGCGCGCCGCTTCCGTGCGGAGATGGCCAGAAATCAAATATACCTGCCTTCCAGTTTACCGTTAGCATGCAGGCACACGGATAAAAACACTAACTTTCAACGATGCGCCGGCACTGCTTGATCTTGTTGAAGAACCGCTCGACCAGATTGCGGGCCCAATAAAAATAAGGGCTGAAGCATATCGGCTCCTTGCGATTTCGTTTGGGCGGGATGTTTGCCCACGCGCCGTGCTCGCTGGTGAGTGCCCTGATCCAGTCGGCGTCATATCCGCGATCTGCCAGCAGCGTTGATCCCGGTTCCAATCCGGCCAAGAGAACCGAACAGAGACGATTGTCATGCGCCTCTCCGGGCGTGAGCCCGAGGCGCACCGGCAGACCAATGGTATCCACAACCGCGTGAATTTTGCCGGTCCGTCCGCCTCGCGAACGGCCCTTGTGTTGCTCACGATTGGCGGCGATGACCCGATGTATGGTCCGGCCGTGCGTTGCAAGAGAACGTTGTCGAGTTGGGTAGGCGGTCTTGCCTCGAAGCCACGCCGCACATAGAGCCGCTGCGTCGAGCGGCTGATGAAGAGCGAGACCGGCTCGAGCGTGTCGACACCGGCGCGCGCAGGATCCAGCCGTCGGCGTCGTAGATGGTCACCTGCTGGCTCTTGATCGACACGATGGCCATGATCGGCTCGCCCGCCTCGCGCGGGGCCGTCGCCTCGGTAGGGGCCGCGGGACGCGCCTGATTCGGCGCGGCAAAGGTGGGCGGCGCGGCGGTCAGCGCCGCCAGCGCGGCCGCGAGGGTCACGATGGAGGGAGCCCCCCATCGGCGAATCGCCACGGTGGATTGTGCCGTCGTGAATTGATTTCTCATATCTGCTCCGGTTCAAATGTGCCCCCGGGGCTCTGCCAGAGGCGAATCCAGACGCAACAAACGAGTGGAAACGGTCGGATGCTTTCTATTATACGCCCCGCGGTCAATAAACACTTCCTTGAGGGCTGCCAGGAGGTCGGACGGAAGTCAAAGTCAGCTTCCACCCTGCCGAGGATATTGTGCGGTAAGCGATTCCGGATGTGGCTCTTCCCGGACCTCGGGAGATATCTGACTTGAGTTCGCAAATTGCGCCACAGCAGATCTTGATCAGGTCGGCGTCACCGTTCGCGATTCGATGAGTACGCCCCTACCAGCTTCGGCTACTTCGGCGGGGCGTCGTAGAGCGGCGCACCTTTGTCGACGATGTGCACGGTGACGATCTTGAGCGGCTTGTCGCCGACGACCTTGAAGCCGGCATGCGGCACGTCGCGCAGATTGATCGAGCCTGCGCCGGTCTTGAGCTCGATCTGCTTGCCGTCCGGCGCCTCGACGGTCGCGCCTTCGAGCACGTAGAAGGCTTCCTCGCCGTGATGGATATGGCGCGGGATCATTTCGCCGGGCTTGTATTCGGCGGTCGAGAGAATGACCTCCATCTTGGTGCCGGTGAGGTCGGCGCGCTTCATCTCCTTGCGGTTCGGCGAATCCTGCGCCTGCGCGAGGCCGGCAAAGGCGGCGGCCGCAACAAAGACGGCGAGCCATTTTGCGGCGACGCTAAGCATTTGGTTCCTCCCTCTCTGAGCCCTCGGGGGAGCAACCCGGTCGATCGTCCGGGCCGCTGACAGCTTCGGCGATTGCTTGGCAGAGGATCGAGTTGATGATGCTGCGCTCATGGAAGCTCCACTTTCGGTGCGCGAACCGGAAGACATTTGCCACGACGCGTACTCATCTGTGGACGCCCTGCAAATGTCCGCATTCGGGCAATCAGACAATTAGCCGACACCGCCGCGATGACCGAGTTTGAACCCATTGCGGACTTAGAAGTAATTCGACGCACTTCAGAAGCGGCCAATAAAACCATTCGATCGGCGCCCGAAACAATCCCTCCTTTTCGATGTAAAGCCGACGCTCATCGGTTGTATAAAATAAAAACATCGCGGACAACGCTAAGGCTGATTTTGTGGGGCTGGCGCAATGACTAGGCAGTCAATAGGGAGGCGCACATGTCATGGCTTTGGACGCTGGTTCGTCAACAACCTGTGTATTGTCAAGGCGTGATCCAGGCGATCATAGCGCTTGCAGTTTCATTCGGTCTCGGGCTTACCAGTGGTCAAATCGGGTCACTTACTGCTGCCACGGCCGCGATCTTGGCGTTCGTGACCCAGACCCAAGTTACGCCAATCGTAAACCCTCGAGACAATGCTGGAAACCAGCTGGTTCCGGCACAGACGACGACGCAAACAAGTAGCCCGCGCGCGGCAGCGTGAACGTCGTGGGAACGCCCTTCCGTTGCTTCCAGGATTGGCGCTCGGCTCTTAGCCTTCTCGACGATTGACCGGCGGCTGGGGAGCAAGACATTTCTGCCTGGGCATTCCCCAGACGTCGATTTTTTCTGCGATTTTCAGTGGGTATGTCAGTCTCGACCGAGATCTGGACGGTGCAGGTTGTCGGTCCTGTCGATAAATCAAAAATCATCGAATCCTTCGGGGCTGCACGATCCCCCATTGATGGTCCGCTCGTTGGGTTAAACACGGCGCTGCGTCGGGCCTCGGCGCGCCCACCCGTTCGACGCTTGCGTGCGCGAATTTATTGCGCGGTGCTGCTAGTGCAGCAATGTGGCCGCTCGCGGCGCGTGGGCGGCAGTCACCGTGTTGAAATTCGCGATAGGCGCGCCGAAGAGATTTGCTGCTCGCGCAACCTCGGCTGCTGCCCTCTGAGCGTTCGCGGCGTAGACTTTCAGTAGTGGCGCTTCCCGGAAATGTCCGCCTTGGACTCCGCAAATGCATCAAAGCGGACGTTGAATAGGTCGCCGTCCCATTCGCAATTCTGTGAGAACATGCCCGAGCGCGATTTAGCGCGGTTGCCGCCGGGTCATGGCCGCGCGGCTATTAACCAATTATATTAACTTTTCTCAGTTTGGAACGAGGAGGCCTGGAGTTTGGAACGCAAAATTCTGAAATGCGTTATCGGTCTGTAGTTGTTGAACTTAATGACGGAGTGGCCGCAGGCTTCGGAATCTCCAAGAACCTAAATCGGACCGCATTTATCAGATGGCAAGCTTGAGTGCCGGGGCAGGTTTTGCGAAGAATTTGACACGAATTAGGGCACTGCCCTA
This sequence comes from uncultured Solirubrobacterales bacterium, assembly GCA_963768015.1. Classification (GTDB taxonomy): domain Bacteria; phylum Actinomycetota; class Thermoleophilia; order Solirubrobacterales; family Solirubrobacteraceae; genus Palsa-465. The sequence continues at coordinate 6,566 of CAVYGK010000001.1, read as the reverse complement.
CCATTATGAAACTTGACGTCGATGTGCGGAAGGAATGATCGATGGCAGAGATTGGCAACCCGGAGAAGCGTCGCGTGCTTGTGCCTGACGAGCAACCAGCGCCGTCGCCGGTAGTAGTTCCTGAGCGCAAAGCACCGGTTAAAGTTCCGGAGAACGAGCCGGCATGAATTTCCTCGACATCAGAGCCGGCGACGAGATCGAGGTCGGCACACAGCTGGCATTTCGCTTTTGGCGCTATGTTTTCCCGCCGTACGAGGCCCCTCTTCGCCTCCTGTCCTGGGTTTCCAGCAAGCGTTGGCATCCGGGTCAATTCGTAGAGGGGACATCGCCGGATGTGGGCGAGCAGGGCATCCACGGCTATAAGACCATGGATGACTTGATGTGGTCCGTTCGTGGCGACCCCGAACGTCTGGTGGTTCGAAGTCAAATGTCTGAATGTGATGGTGTTGTTATCGGAACCGTCGCGCTGTGGGGCATAATCTGGGATCATGCCAGGGGTTATCGGGCGCAATTTGCGCGGCCCATTTCTTTTATCTCAAGCTACGGCAGGCGGAGCCAGGAAGCGTTGGCCGAGCTGCGTACCAGCTTTCTGAAATGAGAACGTTTCTATCCTTCCGGACATCGGCCTCTCACTGACCGAATCCGAAAGGCTTACCGGCAGGCCGCCTAAGGTCTAAACGTGCCGTCAACAAGGCGGCTTTTCTGCGAACACGCAGCTAATTGTTTTCGCGAAACGCTTCAAACAAAAAGCGGCCGGGATTTGGACGCGGCGACATTGTCGCCGTTCTCGGGCGGCGCTGAGCGCGTGCTTTTGTGTGTTTGTTCAATTCATGCAGATCGATTTGGTGTGCTCTCCCCGTTTAATCGGACGGAAGTCGCGGTATCAAATGTGTCCTTGGCGGGGCGCTGTCATTGTCGGACTGCCACTCGATGTTGATCGCGAGACGCTCTCAGGGATAGGCAGAACAGCGGCAATGCTGCTGACATTGTCGAGCAGCGATATCGCAAAGCGCGCACCTTTTGCTTGATTGTTTGATCCTTTGATTGTTTGAGTTAGCCGTTGAACAAGCTTATTCGCTCTTATTGCGCCAGCGCGGTCATTGCCGTGTTAAAAGTTTGATTTGTTAGTTCACTCACCTATGCACCTATCCAACACCTATGCACCTATCCAAAGGGAGGCGAACATGACTTATCCGACAATCATGCGAGGTTCGACAGGTCAGGCGGTAAAAGACGCGCAGCAAAATCTCGTTGATCGAGGCTATGATGTCGGCCCAACGGGAGTCGATGGCATATTTGGCAATCACACCTACCACGCGGTAATAAGGTACCAGACCGACCGCTCTTCCGGTGAGTTCTGGGCACTTTCATTGCCCTTGGACATCGATGGGATTGTAGGTCCGCAGACTTGGTCTCGACTGGACCCCGATACGATCAAGAAGGGCGATTTGGGCATCGAAGTCAGGCTTTTGCAAAGCATCCTCAAAGACTTTGGAGACCCAAATTTCGATCCCGGGCCTGTGGACGGCATTTTCGGCCCTAGCACTGAAATGGCGGTCAAGAACTACCAAACATTCGCCGGCCTCCCAAGCAATGGCGTGGTTGACGAAAAAACTTGGATGTATCTGTGGAGCTGACGCGGGCGCTTAAAATCGCGTGAGTTGGTGCGGGGCAATTGAAGACGTGTCGATAGAGCTGACAGGATCGGTGGCCCAGGTGTCATGGGCTTCGCCTCCTGGGCCTAAGTTGGGCCGCGTGCGGGGGGTGCAACCACGTCCGCGGCCACTTTTATCGTGGCCGCGAAGCCATCAGCCGAGTCTAGAAAAACGACATGAAGAAATGCCGCTTCGCACACGGCGTCGAAAATAACGAGCGGACAGTGCGAGTATCGAGCCAGTTCCTTCTTGACGCGCAAGAATTGACGAAAGCTCCCACGTCCGTTGTCGCTTTCGCAAATCTTCTCGACCCCAACCCTTTCTCCTCTCCACAAGGGGGAGGGGAAAGAAATTACCGCGGCAGCGCGCTCGATCCCATCAGATAGGCGTCGACCGCGTGCGCGGCTTGGCGGCCTTCGCGGATCGCCCAGACCACGAGCGACTGGCCGCGGCGCATGTCGCCGGCGGCGAACACCTTGTCGATCGAGGTGCGATAATCGTCGGTCGAGGCGGCGATGTTGCCGCGCTGGTCGAGCGTGAGGTTCAGACCTTTGATCATGCCCTCGTGCACCGGATGCACGAACCCCATGGCAAGCAGAACAAGGTCGGCATCGACCTCGAACTCGCTGCCGGGAACCGGCTTCATCTTGTCGTCGACATGCACGCAATGAAGCTTCTTCACGTAGCCGTTGGCGCCGGAGAAGCGCGTGGTCATCACCGCGAAGTCGCGCTCGGCGCCTTCTTCGTGGCTCGATGAGGTGCGCAGCTTCAGCGGCCAGTTCGGCCAGGTCAGCTCCTTGTTTTCGCGCAGCGGCGGCGCGGTTAGTTGGGACCGAAGCGCCACAGACGGAGCGAAGTCTGAGCACCTTGCGAGTTAGACTACCTCGCCTGCGGGAACCTAACGAGTTAGACTACCTCGCCTGCGGGAACCTAACTAGCCAAGGGCTCTGCCCTTGATATCCCTTTGCCGCTCAGCTTGCGAATGGGCGGAGAATGAGCAGCACTATCCGGCTGACGAGGATCAGCTGGGGGCTGCTCATGAACTCCTTTTGCGGACACCACAAGGGCAGCATTCGATGGCAGTACCGTTGCTTCGATCGCATCCTGCTGAACGGTTTGATTCAGCCGTTCCAGCAGCCCGAACGCGTCGTCGGCTTCTTCAATACCTACCGGCAACTTTATCCGGTGAGCCGGCATGTGCTCCGGGACATTGCCGAGCAGTTTCAACGCTGGCTGAAGGAGTGGTCGGAAAAGCGCGACATCCCAGTGATAGAGGCTCCGCAAGGTCGTCGCGATGACTTTGTCGATCCCTATTTCAAAGGGGCAGACCCTGATGCTGTCGTGGTTGTCCTCAAGGCGCGCGAACCAGCGCGCATCATGACGGCAATAGGCGACAGTAAAACGAACCGCTGGCATCTGCAGATCGCCAACCGCTGGGTCGTCCAATATAATTTCTATATCAACGACCGGCAGTGGGGGCGGATGTTCGTCCGCATCTGTCCCTATCTGCCGTTCTCCGCCCGCGTCTGCCTCAATCAGCATCATTGGCTGGCAAACCGCATGCGCGAGGAGGGCATGGAGTTCAAGCAATGCGCCAATGCCTTCGTCAGATGCGCCGAACCCGAGCGTCTCCAGCAACTCGCCAACTCGCTCACCCCTTCGGATTTAGTGAGTTGCGGCCAAAAATGGCTGGCACGCCTCACGCCGTTCTTTACTGCCAGGGAACGGCAGGAGTTCGGCTGCCGACATCGGCTGTTCTTCTCGCAAGTTGAGTTCTGCGACAACCTCATCTTCCGGCGCCGCGCCGCGCTGGACAAACTCGGCGAGCGCCTGCTCGACGCCAATCGCACGATCGGACAACCTAATAAGATCACGACGATCTTCGGCCGCCGGATCAGCAAGCATTATCGCGGCAAGCTGCAAACCGAGATCGAAGACATGGACCTGCCCAACCCGGTGATCCGCAGCCACTACGGCAATGGCTTCGTCAAGCAGTATGTTCGCGATCACCTCATGCTGCGCACCGAGACAGCCAGCAACAACGTCAACGATTACGGCGTGAACAAATCGGTGGAGAATCTGCTGAGTCTCCGCAATGCCCTTTCGGCGATCAACGACAACTACCTGAACATACAACAAGATATTCTGGAGACCTTCATTGATCGTGGCCAACTGCGACAGCTCGCAGAACCGACCATCACGCCAACGGGAAAGCGCATCCCCGGCCTCAAGCTTGACCACCCGCGGCAACTCGCCTTGATGCATGCGCTCGTGCGCTTCGCCCACATCGTCGGCGGCAACGCCTTTACCACCGCGGAGCTTTATCCGCGCATCCTCGCCGCGCTCAGCTGCCCGGCCGAACGCTACACCCTCGCCTCGCTTCGCTACGACCTGGCAAAGCTCAGGGCCAAAGGGCTCGTTGCCAAGCTTCCCCGCTCCCGCCGCTACCAACTGCTGCCGCGCGGTTACTCAATCTGTCTGATCTTCCTGAAGCTGTTCGAACGCGTCTATGCGCCGCTGACCGCCGGCCTGCTCAGCCCGGTCCGCTCAGATCGCCAAGTCGAGCAGCAAAAGCGATCGCAACTCGATCGCCTCTATCAGCGCGTCGTCGATGACATCGATGCTCTCGTCCAGGCCGTTGGTCTCAAAGCCGCATGACAACAGCGTCAAACGAGAACAAAATCGCCTCTATCAGCGCGTCGTCGATGACATCGATGCTCTCGTCCAGGCCGTCGGTCTCAAAGCCGCATGACAACAGCGTCAAACGAGAACAAAATCCCCACTACAGCCACTATAACGGTCTAAAGAGACCTCCGCCCTGCGCCTTTCCTGCGACCGCAGCGTTCACCTGGAACAATAGTTGACGCATCGCTTCTCTTTCGCCTTTCAGGTAGCTTTGAATACGAGTTGTCTTCAACCATTCATTGTCGCTGGAATCCAGTAGTAGAAAGCTCGTTCTAGAGTTTTTACCTTGGAATCGAGTGTCTCCCGCCTTTTTCATTTCAGTAAGCTTGCGCGAGATAGCCGCCTTCTCTGTCTTTGACCTGCGCGCGGCCGCAGCGAACACGTCTTGGAAGTGCGAACTATACAATCGTCTGATGGCAAGCCAAACAGAGCCGAGCGGCTTCATCTCGGAGCTAAAATAAAATTGCGCGCGTGTTGGTCCCTTAACGTGAATTCCGAGACCTCCGAATACTTCGCGAGTGTATCCAATCAAATCTTCATCAAGATCAAAGGTATTGGCGACCTCGCATATTTGTCTGAGTTTCGGCAAAATCCACTGGCGCTCTAGCAGGCTGTTGAAAAAGTGAACAAGGTTCCCGGTTCGATTTGGTTTCGTTCACTTCTGGATTCGGATGCGTTCATGGTCAAACGGACTTTTTCAACAGCCTGCTAGCAAAGGTCGGTTCATGTCGAAAGCCATTTCAACGACCGTATCTTCGCGGCGGCGGCAGAACTGATCGAGTAATTGTGGAAAATCAACGTCAGGGCTGCGCGATATAAAATAGGGGGCGAAGTACTCTTGGAAAGAGCGATGCGTAAACGTGTACTCGACACCTTCAATCTGCATCACGCACACAGATTCTAAGAGGTCCCTGAGAAAGCTGTCGGCGAGGCTAACGTCCTTGTCTTCAAAATCAAACGCCCGTCTCATAAAATCACTCAACTCTTGCAACGTGAATGAAAATTTCTCCTTTGCGTAAGTCGTTATGCAAAACGCCGATAGGCAATTTCGAAACTCGTCGATTGGTAGATTTGAATATATCTTTCGTTTAAAGGCGCCTTGTTTAGAGGCGTCGTGCCTAAAAAACAATGCGTCAAAACCATGCTCAAAAAAATATGTGCTTCTTGTCTGGGATATCCGCGGACTGATCAAACGTAATCAGCATTATAATGCACAGAAGTGGAATCGACAGGAAGCTTTCGTGTCTTACATACAGGTCCCTCAGTCTAGCTAAGAACCGTTGTTTGGCTTCCTTGTCGTAGTCTAGATTGTTGATTAGCTCCCGTACCTGGTCCTCATTCATTGGCTTTATGCGATACACGTGAAATTGAGACCACGATTTAAATCGAGCGTCGGGGTCGGGTCTGCTGGATATCACAATGATAAGTTCGGGATATCGAATCCGAAAATCTAAAATCTGCGCGGCGATCTGCTCTCTCTGGTCGAAATCAATTTCGTCGAAACCGTCAAGGATGACAGTAAAAGCATCAGTTTTGAGTTCCTCGTTCCAGTTGTTCAGCGGTGATTATCGAGCCTGGATTGACGATCGTATACAAAATGAATGTGAATAGGTCTTTCTTTTGAATGTTATTCAGCTGACGGAGTTCGACAAATATCGGAATTTTTCCGCCGGGCTTTTCGCACAAGCACAGGTACAGGTATCGCATAAACATTGATTTGCCAGCGCCGCCGGTGCCTTCGATGACGACGCTTTTTATGCTTTGAAGATTGCCGATCAGCTCGTCGTCCACTACTTCAAGATCCTGGCACGTCAGGCGGGTACGCACGTATAAATCAAACAGTGAAACCGGCCTTTCCCGATTGATCAGAAGCGTCTTCACGTGGGAGCAACGAGATATAGACGATGTAATGTACTGATCGATATTCAGGCGAAAGAAATCGACTGTTCGCGTAAGGACATCTCGTACACTAGCTGCGACGGGCTTTGCGGCATCCTTGACCAAGGTGGCGAACAACTCGGCAACGATCTTGTTAGGATTGGGCTCTTCTGCGGGCACCGTCTTAATCTCCTCCCGTTAAGCGTGCGGGCGCGCCTAAAATACATCACAGCGTGCGCGAAACTAGGGGGTGAAGTGCCCATCGACGCTCGAGGCATGTTCGGGTCGGCGCGGGAGATCGGCCGGGAATAGGCGTAGAGCCGTAAAAAAGGGGGAAAGTTACCGCGG